>NZ_CAXBFW010000015.1:0-94528 GCF_963975215.1 uncultured Gilvimarinus sp. | reverse complement strand
AATTAAGTTATGGCCCATCCATTCCCTTTACGTCCAGCCGGCTATTTAGCTTTGGTGAGCCCGAGCGGGGCGACATTATTACCTTTTACCCCACTCACACCGACAAGTGTTTGGTGAAGCGGGTGGTGGGGGTTCCCGGTGACCGGCTGAGGATTCGGGGAGCCGAGCTTTGGATAAACGGTAAGAAGCTCGAGCAAACGGCACTGTCAGGTGATTTGCTGCAGGAGTCGGGCGGCATGAAGCCCCACCAGATTAAGCTAAGCGGTGAGGGTGGGTTGCGAACGATCGAGGGTGAGATACAAGTCCCGGAGGGACAGTATTTTGTGATGGGCGATCACCGCAACAACAGTTACGACTCGCGCTATTGGGGCTTTGTCGATAAAACTCAGGTGGTGGGCAAGGTGACCGCCGTTGGGCTGAGCTTTTCCGGCGAGTTCTTTCAGCGTATCGCCACTAAGTTGCTTTAACCCTTAGTGTGGGCGGCGGCTTACATAGGCGCGGGGTGATGTTGCTTGTTCCGGGGTTATTTTCCGATACAGAATGTGAAAAGATACTGTAAATCAATAGCTTAATGGTTTTGCGGAGTAAATGCGGATCAATATTTACCAGCTTTACTCATGTAACCCATTGATTTCCATGTTACTCATGATACTTCATGGCAACCAATAATTTTATGGTTCTTCTACGGTAATGTTCTTTGTTCAGTAACCAAGCTTATATCTAACGTCCTTCAATCAACTCTCCAAAGAGCTCCTTCACCTTCGCTTTGGCGTCAGTAAGCGCAACACGACCCTGTTCGGTGATTTCATATAACCGCCGGTCACGGCTGCCTGTGCGTTCATGGTGAGAGGTGAGATAGCCCTTTTTCTCTAGCCTATGCAACATCGGATAAAGAGTCCCCGCGCTGATCTCATAACCATGACCGCGCAGCTCTTCGATGATGCCAAGCCCAAAGATGGGCTCTTCGGCTGCGTGATGCAGAATATGTAAACGAATCAGTCCACCGTAAAGATCTTTATCGGTCATTTTCCGAACCTCATAAAAACGTAGCCAAAAAGCCACCTACGACGCCGCTCCCTACGACTACTAGCCAGGGTGGCAGCTTCCAAAACATTAAGGCAACCAGTGCGATCAGGGCCAAGCCAAAGTCTTGAGGCGCGTTAACCGCACTTATCCATACAGGTTTATAAAGGGCGGCTAGCAGAAGGCCAACCACAGCTGCATTCACGCCACACAGCGCCGCTCGCATTTGAGTATTGCCACGTAGGCGTTCCCAGAATGGCAAAGCTCCCATTATCAGTAAGAAGGACGGCGTGAAGATCGCTAGAAGGCAGATCAAGCCACCTAACCAGCCGGATGGAGCTTCGTTCATAGAAGCTCCAAGAAACGCCGAAAAGGTAAACAGAGGACCAGGTACTGCCTGCGCAGCACCATATCCTGCTAGAAAAGCGTCATTGGAAACCCAGCCGGATGGAACTACCTCGGCTTGCAATAACGGCAGTACGACATGCCCACCACCAAAGACCAGCGAGCCAGCACGATAAAAGGCATCCACCATTGATAGAGTCTGATTAGGAAATATAACTGATAACAAGGGCAAGCCCATCAGCAACGCAAAGAAAAGCATCAGCCAAAACACTCCTACTCGACGCCGGATGGCAATTGGCAAGGAGTCATGTACAGCTTCATTCTGAGGTTTGAAAAACAACAGACCAAAGATTGCTGCCATTACGATGACTCCAATCTGACCCCAAGCCGATGGCACCAAAAGCACAAAACATGTTGCCGCAGACATGATTGTGATGCGCGGGGCGTCTGGACAGAGGTTGCGGGCCATACCCCATACGGCTTGTGCGACTACGGCTACGGCTACCACCTTCAACCCATGAAGCACACCAGATGGCATCACATCACCGTAACTACTGATGCCTAGAGCAAACAGGATTAGGGCAATCGCTGAAGGAAGCGTGAAGCCTGACCATGCGGCCAGCGCTCCGGCATAGCCGGAGCGAGATAGCCCGAGGGCGATACCGACCTGGCTGCTCGCCGGTCCAGGCAGAAATTGACAGAGAGCAACTAGATCAGCATAGCTAAGCTCGGTCAACCAACGTCGCCGCGTAACGAATTCATCACGGAAATAGCCCAAGTGGGCAATTGGACCACCGAAAGAAGTCAAGCCCAACCTGAGGAAAATTAAGAAGATAACCCAAGGGCTGCGATCGCCGGTAGTCGTGTCGGGTATGTTCATAACTGTGTCTCGCTCTGACAATCTAAATAGTCGAAATACGATATCGAAGTTCGATAATTAAGTAAACCCGTTATTGTTTATGTCCAAAAAACCACCGTTTTGTGAACACCTTGAGGGGGGTGCCATTTCGCATGGATTCTTGGCGTGTCATCTGTTAAAATACCCGTATATTTTTCTATGTAAATTAATTGTACATGAATCAACGTATTGGCTATGCCCGCGTTTCAACGGATGATCAAAACCTGCACCTCCAAAGGGATGCTTTGGAGAAAGTGGGCTGCCAGGTCATCTATGAAGACAAAGCCAGTGGGAAGAACACTGAAAGGCCGGAGCTTGAGGCTTGCCTGAAAGCTCTGCGTTCAGGCGACACGTTGGTTGTTTGGAGACTGGACCGCCTGGGACGAAGCTTGGGTGATTTGGTCAAACTCGTGACGACCCTGGAAGAACAGAAAATCGGATTTGAGAGTCTTCAAGAAAAGATCGAAACGACAAGTGCCTCTGGCAAGCTGGTTTTTCACGTATTTGCTGCACTTGCTGAATTTGAGAGAAACCTAATCAGCGAGAGAACACGAGCTGGATTAAGGGCTGCGCGGGCGCGTGGCCGACTTGGTGGACGTAAACCAAAGCTGAAACAGAAAGATATTCGCGAGATTAAAGCTCTACTCAAGGATCCAAATATACCCGTCTCTGATATTGCCAAGCGATTTGGAGTCTCTAGAACAACTATTTACAACAGGGTCGGGGTAGTTAAACCTGACCGCGAGGGTACGAAGGCATGAATGCGTATCACTTTCAGGATATTTTAAGCGAATCGGAAGAGCCCCTTGTCAGGTATGATGCTTGTAAAAGCATGGCACGGGGGTATGCCAGCTCCGTCTCCGATGATGAGCATCGTCTGGCTGTAGCTCGATCATATTGCGCCGTTCTGGTGACTTCGTATTGGAGTGAGGTTAATTCGCGCCACGGCTCTAAGCTTAAAATTTTTCCAGTTCCCCGTGATACATTTCTCGCTGATGTTGCGTCAGATGCTGAAGACGTTGCAAAAAGCACAGGGCGAGTAATCGCTCAGTTTCCCGATATTGATGCGGGATTTTTGATTGGCTCAATCTACACAGCGATGTTACCAGTGGCTTTCCGCTCAAAGCTGGGAGCTTACTATACGCCGCCTCCTTTAGTTTCCCGTCTACTTGATTTATCCGAAGATGCTGGGGTTGATTTCAGTAAAGCGTCCATAATAGATCCAGCCTGTGGTGGTGGAGCATTCTTAGCTCCTGTAGCAACACGAATGCTTGAAAAATCGAAAAGCACGTCAGCAGAATGGAAGATTCGGCAGATAGGTAAGCGATTGAAGGGGGTGGAGATAGACCCCTTTGCCGCCTGGATGACGCATGTTCTTCTTGAATCGGTGCTCATTGATTTGTGCATTAAGGCCCGGAAGAGGTTACCAAAAGACGTAATAACTGTTGGTGACGCACTTGCATATGAGTCATCGACAAAATTTGATTTGGTGATTGGCAATCCCCCATATGGGAAAGTTACGCTTGATACAGGTTTAAGAGATAAATACGCACGTTCATTGTTCGGTCACGCCAATCTTTATGGCTTGTTTACTGACCTTGCATTGAGAACCGCTAAGGAAGATGGAGTCATCGCCTACCTCACGCCAACATCATTTCTGGGCGGTCAGTATTTCAAGGCGCTACGAGAATTGTTACTTACTGAAGCGGCACCACGAGCTTTCGACTTCATTTCTAACCGAGAAGGAGTGTTTGATGACGTGCTCCAGGAAACATTACTGACGACCTTTAAGAAGGGAGCGCGACGTGGCCCCTCTAAAGTATCACTTCTCGTCCCGCAAGGGCTTAATGAAGCTAAAGTAGAGCACATTGGTAAAGTGGGTATTGTTAAGGGCGATGGGCCTTGGCTAATTCCCAGGGTATCAAAAGACGCAGCTTTACTTAACCGTATTAAGAAGATGCAAACACGGCTTCCTGACCTTGGATATGTTGTATCCACTGGAAAGTTGGTTTGGAATCGGCATAAAGCTCAGCTTAAATCAGAAAAGACGAAAAATTCGTTACCGTTGATATGGGCCGAGTCAGTTACAGCTCAAGGCTTTAAATTCTCAGCAGTGAAACGGAATCATGTTCCCTATATCGAGGTGAAGAACAACCAACAACACCTTATTACACGGGAGTCATGTGTTTTAGTCCAGAGAACTACATCAAAAGAACAGAGTCGTCGGGTTTTGGGCGCAGTCATCCCCCAAGACTTTATCGACCGAAACAACGGCGTTGTAGTTGAGAATCATTTGAATATTGTTTACTCCGACGGTCTGATCAGAGAAGTGACTGTCGAAACGATTAACGCTCTCCTCAACTCAGAGGTCTTCGACCGCATATATCGCTGTATAAGCGGCAGTGTTGCAGTCTCTGCCTATGAGCTGATGTCGGTTCCTCTACCCACGATTGAAGGCTTGACAAAGCTGCAGAAGATCATTTTGGCCGGTTCTGATAGACTCACGATTGAGAAATGTGTAGCCAAACTGTATGGAGAGAACAAAGTTGAGCTGGCCGAAAGTACCAAAACTGGAGGTAATCGCTGAGCGATTGCCACAGATCTTCCCAGATGGGACAGAAAATCGTAACTACGTTACCCGCGAAATGGCGGCCCGCACGCTTTATGTAATGTTCTATGCAGGAGCGATTGACGGACAGGAGCGCTGGATTCGTCCGAGCCAAGTTACTGACATGTCGGATGAGCAGGCAGTGCTGCTGTCGGACGAGGAGCGCAACGCTTGGGTCGAACAGGCTCTCTCCAGCAAGAAGGAACGGCCAGCTAACACTTGGTACGCTCCGAACTCGCGAGAGCCCGTCAGGGATGAGACTATACGGTATGGGTTCATTGCTTTGGGGGCGGTTTTGGAGAGAGCTGGTTTGCCAGTCACTACGCCACTACCAAAATATGCGATGACTCAAAAATTTGCGGCTCTTTTTGATGAGAGCTTAGTCGGCCAGTATTTGGAGGATGCGATTCTTGCTTGGCAGAAAGCACACCTCAATCCGGCGGCACTCAGCCGGATAAGATTGTTAGGAGCGAACGCGGCTGCGGCCAACTCCGATACCATCACAGCTACGTTACCCAACGCCGGTGTGGTAACCCTTGAGTCAGGGCCTTCTGGTGTAATTGGAAAATGTGTTATCGAGGATTTTGCGCCTAAGTTCCTCAAGAATCCTGCTGTATTGTGGTTATCACAGTCCGGTGAAAAAGTTGGAATTGATCTCGCCAGTAGGTTGAAACTGAAGATCGATCCATCAAAGACACTACCGGATGTCATATTGGTTGATTTGGGAACCAAGACAGATGGCAGCGATATGCTTTTCGTATTCATTGAGATCGTAGCCTCTGATGGCCCAGTAAATTCTGTCCGTAAAAAGAAATTAACTGAGATTGCGGTGGAAGCGGGATTTAGCCCTGAGCATTTAGCTTTTGTTACTGCCTTCCAGGATCGCTCCGCACCAGCATTCAAGAAAGCTATGTCGGAGTTGGCGTGGGGTACATATGCTTGGTTTTGTTCAGAGCCTACTAACATTATTGAACTCAAGGATGGTGAATCTCACACATTATCCGAATTCTCTTTAACATGAAAAAATCTTACTTTGATTTGGGGGATATATGATTGATCTCACAGTAACCATGTATACAGCACTAGGCTTTATCGGATTTATTCTATTCCTTTGTGGCATCCTCTACGTCAACGCAGATCGATTAGAGCGCTGGGTGAATACCAAGCTCGACCGTCGCCCCAAAGGCGGTTGAGATTTATTTTGAAACTCCAAACTTAATGAATAAACAGTCGCAGTTAAAAAGGAAGCACCATCATGTTTGGGCGTACTATCTCAAGCATTGGTCAGTTGATGGTAAGAATGTTTACTATACGACAAAGAAGGGCAACATCGCTTATGACAGCGTTTACGGTCTAGCTGCCGAGCGGGATTTTTACAAGATAAACTTTTTGGACGATGAGGACATTGTATTTATTAGAAGGTTTTCCTCAGCAAGCCCGGAAGAACTGAGGGAAATTCATGATAGTTATCTAAAAGACTTTTATAATGCTTCTCGCGCATACAAACTTTCTCAAAAAGTAACGCCTCCTGAAATTGTGAGACAAAAACTCATTGAGTTTCAGCACAATGCTTTGGAAAACCTTCACGGAGCCCATGAGTCAGAGTCCGTTGAAATACTGAAAAGAATGAATCAAGGTGATTTTTCGGTATTTGATTCATCAGAAAATAGAGTGAAATTTACCCAGTTTTTTGCAATGCAAATGACCCGGACAAAGTCATTTAAGGATAAAGCTTTTGGCTTTGCGGTAGATGAAGAAACGTTTAAGAGCTACCCCAATCCTCCTTATTCATTCGAGAAATACCAACATTTGATGAACAAAAATTGGTGGTTTCTGAGCTATATGTTTGGAATGAATATAGGAGCGAATTTAACGGCTACCCGTCATCAAGACAAACATGTTCTGCTAGAGAATAATACATCTGAACCATTCATCACTTCTGATAACCCTATCATTAATGTTCATGAGTCGATCAAAAGTTCTCATGGAAGAACGCCGCCCGAATTTATGGATGCGTTTTACCCAATATCTCCTAGGTACGCCTACATGGTAAATAATTCGAACCAGTACCCACCAGGAAAGGTATCCATAACTCACGAACAAGCTATTTCTCTTAACACTCAAATGGCGTTCAGGGCGAACGAGCATATTTTCGCCCAGACGGATTCCCAAATTAAAGAAATCAAACAATTGGTGAAGCGAGCAAGAAAGTAGCCCTTGTAGTTAAGTCTTCACTATTGAGCTTCTCACCTCTACCCCCCTAAGAATCACATCCTCGTTGCTGCTCAATACTTAACCAGTTGAATTCATTGGGTCTCGTAAAGCAATGTTAGGAGTCCCATTTGTTCGTAACCAGCTTTTTAATAGTGATTTCCGTTCAGGTAGGGTCTCAAAAAGCGACTTTGTGAGACTCAAGCACCGTTTGAACGGTGGGTAATGTAGGAATGAGGCGAAATGGGTCTCATAACAGCCTTTTACGAGACCTTCTTTTGGGGCTTGACCGATCCAAAAAACCTATTAATATTAATGACGTAAATGGTAGCTGGCCGAAAACAGCAGTTTATGTAAACAAGGCGCTTGCCTTTATCTAACCAACCCTCTGGGGGACTGTCCCCCGTATGGGCATTCCTCCGTCTGTAACCCTTCGGAGGAACCCCTGATGAACTTCATCCCCATTCGTGAACCCCTGACGCTAGATCGTCATCGTTGCCGCTGCTTGCAGTTGGCAAATGCCCCTCCTCGCTACTGTTCTCTTGAATTTGTGGCGTACCTGGCACTCGATCATGAGCAGCCAAATTCCAGAGGACCACCTCTGCCTCAACCATGTGAGCCTGGCGTATGCCGAGCTTGCACCATGCCCCTCCCCGTCTCTGTCGCCAACGGCGAAAACAGAGACGGGGTAGCAAACCCCGCCGAAAGCCTTGTGCCTCAATGGCTCAAGGCTTTCGCCCCGCGCACGAATGTGCGCGAACACAGCCGCGCAAGGCGGCGAGCGCTACGCGCTAACTTTCCAAGAAAAGCGACTTCACCAGCCGGAGCTGCTGGCAGTTTGTTCCAACGGAACAGACCAGCCAGTGGCGAGAGCAGCCCGCTCCATAGCAGTGTTGATCGTATGTAAATGACCGTGGGTGCTCGGTTTATCCACCCTTTGCCAGGGCAAGAACCCTGATTTGGCCTCAGCACGCGAAGCTGATTAAAAAAATCGCGTTTATCACTTACCAATGATTTTCGGGCAGGCCAGAACCAGAACAAGAAGGAATAGCACTATGCGCTCAGAACGATCCAATCCGGATGCCAGAAACTATGGCCTTAAGAGCCGTGATATGACGCGGGCGGGCCTCAACGCGCTCAAAGAGGGGATGAGAAGCTTTGCTTCAATTGCAACGATCCATGACCGTTGGAGCGTTTTTTCATCCTGGATCAAGACAGAACAGGGCATAAAGGACATGCGGGACATCGAGAAGGCCCATCTGGTGGCCTACGCGGCCCATCTGAACGATAGGTTTGAGCGTGGCGAGATTTCTCCTTCCACTGCCCAGAACTACCTGTCGGCAGTAAACCGGGTGATGGAGATTGCTCGTGGCGACCGACAAGTCAGAGTAGCGCCTGTCGCGGAGGGCGGGCTTCCCAAGCGTTCAGGAATCGCATCGAGCGACCGGAGCGTTTCGGAAGCGGCCCACCAGGCAGCTATAGGGGCTGTCTCAGAACGGCTGGGAGCGCTGCTGGAGGTGCAGCGCAACTTTGGCCTGCGATTCGAGGAGTCGGCCAAGCTTGATGCGACTCGGGCGCTGAAACAGGCAGAGAAAGAAGGGGTTGTTGCCATCAAGGACGGAACCAAAGGTGGTCGCCAGCGTATGGTGCCGATTACCTCTAATGCTCAGATAACCGCTCTTCAGAGAGCTGCGGCCATCCAGGATGGCCGCAGTATGATCCCAGGCAACCAGACATATAGAGAATTTCGGCAAGAGGCATATCGGGAGATTGGTCGTCAGCCGGTGAACTTCCATGGTGAGCGCCACCACTATGCTCAGGAGCGCTACAGGGTCCTCATGGGGGCCGATAGCCCTATCCGCGCTGGTGTGGCCCACGGTCGGGCTCATCATGAATACCTGTCCAAGGAACTGGGGATCTCGGTCGCCCAGGCCAAGACACTGGATCAGGAGATTCGTGCTGAGATAGCGCGGGAGCTGGGACACGGGCGTATTGACGTTACAAACTCATACTTGGGGTAAGCGATGGAAAAATGGGTAAGAGAGCGAGCACATGTGTATGTTCGCCATGGTGGCAAGACAGCCAGACGGGCGATGGTGAAACGGCTGATTGCTGCACTGTCAGATATTGCGGCCCATGAGCAAGGCGTAAGCCAGCCTAATCAGGTGGGTAGAGCACATATCCACAGGTACTATGCGCGGCAGAGCCATCTGAGCAGTACAACCCTACGGGATCATTTCTATGCCTTCAGACTTCTATGGGAGCTGTTAGGCAGACCAGGCGAACCTCCCAGGCCCAAGTAGACAAAAAACCTCTTTGCGCCCAAAAAGGGAAAAAGTAGCTTCGTGCCTCACGGCCATTGTCCGATAACCTATCTTCAATTTCCGGAACCGCCGGAAATAGAGAGGTAGCTGGCCTCCTCAAACAAACAGCAAGTTTAACCATCATCCCAGACAGGGGTATCCCTGTACTGGGAGACCCCTCAAAACTATTTGAGGTGCAAGATGAAAAAACTCGAAGTCAACGGCTTGGTGCTTCCTTTGAATGATTCCCATGTGTATCAACGCAGAGGGATTGTCATGGCTCACTGTGAGTCAAAAGGAAATCTCCACTTCACGGTCCTTCGGTGCCTTGATGGCCGATTTACGAAAAGCTATTTCGGTTTGGCCCGATGTGACAACGAGGATGACTTCATCGAGATAATGAAGTCGGGCGACAAGTTTGAGCCAGTTTCTGATTGGTTCTCGCGTTCCCGATAAATCATTTAAACCCGTAACCGGGGCTTCCCGGTAACGGGTGAGCCCCTTTCAATCAACTATTGTTTGGAGCTCTATATGTATTTTTCCACATTCGTTTTGGTCATGATTGTAACGGTTGGCGTTATCGCGTTTGGCGCTTCAGTGGTAGCCCGTGCTCTCAACGTCATCGTTCGATCAATGTTCAAAGCGCGGCCCGTACGGGTCGTCAGTCAAAACGCGTCGCCATTATCCGGGGACGTTATTGAACCGGAGCGATCAGAGCAGAATCCTCCTGTCGGATTCATTACTGGCCGCATCATTGATGGTGAGGTCATTCGACCTGCGCTCCACTGCAACAAATCACTTGCCGGTCCTCGGTAAGTATTAAACCACCCAGCCGGGTACTAAGCCCGGTAGGGCGAAGTCCCGGCTTTTTATTTTTGGAGAATAGACATGCTGGGACAAATTCAAAATCAACCAGAGAATCACCAGTTCGATGTGTGCGGACGTGTGTACTACACCGACGTCTGTTACGACAACGGAAAAGGTGAGCTGGTCGCTGAAACGGTTAACGCAACGTCGCATGACGACGCCGAATCAGTGTTCCGGTCTAATCTGATGGAACACGCCCGTAAATTCGATCTCGTTGTGGACCGGATTGAGATTACCTTTACGCTCGATCTTGCCTACGCGAAGTCGCACTACGGCGCGGTGAATTAATGAAGCCCCTGGGGACGCCCTTGGGGGCTTCCCTCCTTCCCATAGGAGGTCCTTATGGATAACACAGTATCCGTCCTTACTGAGCTTTCCGATGCGCAGGCTTTGGCTTTAGCACAGCTTGTAAAGCGAATTGGTTGGCAAGAATTAAGGAGTAATGCTGTTAACGATGATGAGGCGTATCTGATGAAGGATGCGTTAGCATCTCTGCAAAGGGGTCTGGCCGATTGCGGGTATGCTCCTCGATAGTGAAAGGGGCCAGATCACTGGCCCCTTTTTGATTTCCTGACCAGCCGAGAGTTACTTCTTTTCTTGGTGGCTACCGTACCCGTTGTGTCATCTATTGACTGGAGGATCTTCTCTGCCTTTCTCTTCGCGGCAGAAACTATCTTTGGATCCTCGCTCTGAATAATCTCTTTGAGATTTCTTGCCATAGCCCTCCCTCCAATCACTCGTTTTCGATCAGCTCTTTTCGATACTCTCCACCGGTTCCACAAAGTACAAGGGTTTCCCCTTGTTTACGACCATGGGAGGAGTTTCATCGGTTTGAGGGGCAAACATATAGGCCCAATCGGGCAGATTCGCGCTGATCGCGCCGATGATAGATACACTGTCCAGGGTCACCCCTTCCGGGACATTCAGTTTTACAGATGAGGCTTTCACACCTTCAGTTGTGAACGACCAGGCCTGACCACCTCCCAGGAACGCAGGTTCAAATCCTTGACTTGGCTCTATGATCTGAGAAGAGAGATAGCATGTCTTTGAGTAGTGATCGACAGAATCTGGCGAGGGGCATCCCTGATTTGCGTCAATAATAGTTATCTGACTGAACAGAAAAGCGCTTCCGCCCCCAAACACTGCTTTTTGGTCGTAGTTCTCTAGCGTGGCTTCATATGTATAGCCAAGGCTACCGAGGGCCTTTTTCATTGCGGAGGTAGTCACTTCTGACATCTTCGCACGGGCCTGAACGGCATCTGTGGCCATGCTGGAAGGCATCCAGCCGAACAAAGAGTCTTTCGCAAAGTTCGACGTTGGCTCCAGGGCTGCAAACAAGAGGCTGGCTCCCAGTGCTTCTCCCCCGCTCCAATTTGCTCCTCGATCCCACATGAGGATATCGGCATTGGAAGCGACCTTGTAAAGCTCGTTCTCTGAAAGGTGTTTTCTCTCTGTATCCCGCGCTTCAGTGATACCCCCGGCCTGAGCGAGGTTGTACGCACGGGATTTCTCCGGTTGATAGGTTGCGGGGTCGGATGACCCGGTGGTTGCACAACCTGCCAGTGATAGAACTACAGCAGCAGAAGCTGTCGCGATGTATCGTTTCATGGGTTTATCCTCCGTTATCTTTAAAAAGTGTCTCACGACTTTAAGAAAACGCAACCCAAAAACTTTGGTTAATCCATAAAAAACAATGGTTTGTACTGACGGTACAAACTTACCCTAAATTTGGCTTTGCGCCCAAAATGGGCAAGAACACGTGCGTGGTCTAGTGATAGGAGTATTTAGTATGAGGGGGAGTTTTTAACAGGAGATTTCCCAATGTGGACCATACACTCTGTCGGTGATTCGGCATTCTTGGAGCAGGTCTTGATAGCTGTTTCCATGATCACGGGAACTGGCGATTTCACACAGATGGCATCGGTAGGGCTGCTTATCGGTGTCTTAATAGTTTTCTTCCAATCGATTATGAATGGAGCCAAGGAAATACAGATTGGCACTATTTTGGTGGCATGGATTTTCTATGCTATGGCATTTGGACCATCCACGACTGTCCTTATTGAAGATGCGTACTCTGGCGAAGTTCGGGTCGTTGATAATGTCCCAGTGGGGCCAGCAGCGGTTGGTTCTGTTGTCTCAAATGTCGGGTACTCAGTTACAAGCCTATTCGAGCAGGGGTATTCATTTATTTCACCGGGTTCGACACAGAATCGATTTGCTGACTCCCTTCACCTGATAAATCAGCTTCAAGATGCTGCCGTTAACCCGGTTGTATTTAAAGCAATGGATAACGCTGTTGGTGGAGAGGGTGTCAACGTCGAGCTTTCAATTCACAACTACATACGAGAATGCACGCTAACAAAAATTGATTTGCATCAAGCGTCAATTCAAGACTTATTTACCGCCCCTGCAATGCAAGCACTTCGTTTTGAATCAGACTTATATGGAACTCGGCTTTATCTTGGTGGCTCTCCCCAGGATTACACTTGTTCTGAAGGGTTTGTCGCGCTTAGCAACGCACTGAATGAAGTTAAAGGCAACTATTTGGTTCATGAAGCCATCGAGCGAGGAATGAGAGACGCTAGTGGCGATGTCGCTGGAGTCGGTGTGTCAAATCGCCTTTATGATGCATTAGCGAGTCTTGGTATGACGGGATCTAATGCTCAGGACTACATACTAACAACCGTGCTTAAACCGATATATGAAGATGCTGCCCAGGGAAAGTATCAGGATATGCGGGATTACTCGTCGGCAATTATGCTGAACCAAGCTATTCAGCAAAGGAATACTCAATGGGCTGCTGAACAATCAATGTTTATGACTATCGTTCGCCCGATGATGACGTTTTTCGAGGGTTTCGTTTATGCCGTAACACCTCTGGCTGCATTCTTTATGTTGATGGGCCGGTTCGGTATCGGCTTGGTCGGAAAGTATTTGGTGACACTCGCATGGATTCAGCTCTGGATGCCGGTGTTGTCAATCATTAACCTCTATATTCATATGTCCGCTACAGGTGCGTTGAGTGCCCTGGAGAACGATCCGTTTTCTACTTTCCACGGGATAAGCGAGGCATACCAAATAACATCTAATTGGCTTGCAACGGGAGGCATGTTGGCTGCGGCCACTCCAGTGATTACTCTGTTTGTTGTAACCGGCTCCACGTACGCAATGACTTCCCTCGCAGGCCGTTTGAATGGCGGTGATCATATCAACGAGAAAATCTCTACTCCCGACGCCATTAAGCCCTCAGCGGCGTTGGACATGATGCCGAAATCTCAATTTGATGACTTCCGAGGGCTTCAACTTACCGGTTCTGAGAGCATGGTGGATAAGGTGAACGTCGGTAGCATGCTCAGTAGTGCGGTTAGTTCCTCCCAGGCATCGTCTGCCCAAGCAACACAGTCGTTTGCATCCCAGCTTTCTAATTCTGTTTTCTCCGGGGCCTCTGCTGAACAGAGCTATGCCCGTTTACAAGGGCTTGGGCAATCCCTTCGTGCATCTGACTCTTCACATGCACAGGCGATTTACGGCCAAGCTCAGGATTACGCTCGACAATATGGTTTGAATGAGAGCCATACAGATGCCATTGCTGGGGCGATTGGTATGCAAGCCAGTGCGAATGTTGATGCCGGGCAGGTTGCGGGAGCCCTGTTGGCTGGCCCTGCTGGAATGGCAATAGCGAAGGCAGCACCAGTCGATGTCAAAGGAGGAATTTCTGGTTCGGCAACTTCTACCTCCACCGATCAACGTCAGCAGCTTACAGGCGATATGGACCGGCTTGCCAAGAATGTTGGTTTCACTGACAGCGATTCAGCAGCTTTGACTAGGGATATAGCTCGTCAGGTCAATACGCAGAGTGGTCAGCGCTTTACGAACTCTCTTGGAGAGGAGCAGCGTGAGCAGTTTTCTGAATCTGCGACCCAAGCCTTAACAGCACAAAATACTTATCAGCGTCTCGCCAGCGCTCAATCGAGCATTGGAACGACGAGTGCAATGGATATGAGGGCCCTGGCGGAGACAGTAACCAGCAGTCCTGAAGCTCATTCACAGCTAAGAGATGGGATGCGGATGGCTTCACCCGAAACACGCCAACTTGCGGCTGAAAAATCCCAGTTTTATGAAGCGTTGGGAATGGATTCAGCAAGAGCAACCGCAGGCGGTCAGCTCTATGCGCTTCTTAATTCTGGTAAAGCATCGGAACAGGCTATTGCTGCCGAAACCATCGCAAGTGCTACGGGCAGCGCGACAACCGTGAAAGATTCCAATGCACAGCAAGATCTTTTGGAAAGCTCTCCAGCGATAACGCATGGTATAGGTGCGCGAGAGCTTCAAGAACCTCAGAGCATGTCGAAAGAACAAAAAAATCAGGCCAGGGCAGGTGTGCCTGGGGAGAGCGCAGTGCTTCAGCGTCATAACCAAAACCTAAGCCACGTAGAAGCGGCAGACTCTGAAAACAGAGACGACTACCGGGGAGAGCGGCTCGGTGCTCTGAGAAGTCAAATTATGGCGTCTGAAGTCGAGCCATCTAGCTCGGCGAGTATCTTCTCTACTACCGAGGGTATTGGCCGATTCTTCGACCAAGTAGTTGGTGGGGTTAGTGCTGGAGCAGGCGGTTTCTCGGATGATTTTGCAGGTTCGATGGAGCACCTCGCGGCCATGACTCCCCAAGAGCGCGACCAGTTTATCGCTGATTCAAACCGTGGCGATCAGTACATCCAGGATGAGTACGGCGTAGCGGGTCATATCGCGACTGGAGCCGCAGATCTGGGGCGTTCGATTATCGGTGCCGGGGTCAGCGGATACACAGCGGCCAAAGAGTGGATTACTGGAGAAAGTGATTTGTCGGAAGCTGCTAAAGACATGTCCATTAGGGAACGTGGGATGTTCTTTGCGGCAGCGTTTGCCAGTGCATCAGAGGAAGGTGCGGAGCACGCACAGCGTTTTGTTGAGCAATATGGTGACGAGTTCCGTGAGATGGCAGCCCAAACGGCTGTTAATGAGCATGGCCTTCAGTCTGAAGCCGGTGCGCAACTGTTTGCGTCGTCGCTACTGGGAGCAAGTGACGGGCGTGAAGCTGAATACAGGCAGCAACTTCAAAGTGAGTTCGGCGGTGACGCCGATCTGGCAAACAAAGCAGCAGACATTATTGAGGCTTCTGCGGGTGCCGGGCGCGAGCAGGCCGGGGGTTATCTGATGCCAGTAAGCCGCTATATGGCTGTACAGAATGGAGAGTAAAGGAGCGTTTCATGAAAAGAGAAGCTGTGGCAGTGATTGATAAGATTATTGGACACGCGGAAGCGGGCGAATTCATGGCACCCTGCGGGGAGAAGATGAGGATGCGAATATACGCTCATAGAGAAAATATGCGCTCGATCATTCTGACTAATGCTCTGCTTGAAAAGCTGGCGAAGAAAGCAGGTGTAAGGGCGTTCGAAATGAAGATTGCAGCTCTAAGCGTTCGGTTACCAATCGGGCGGAGATATGACACTAGGCGATTAGCGGGAAAGGGGATTGAAATTTTGTTAACTCGATAACTTACCTTAGAGAGCTGGTTTCATCCAGCTCTCTTCTATTGGCCTGTCCAAGGTTGACCGTCCCATTTTTCAAATTGTGGTCCTGAACCATCTGGCGATGTGAACGGAATCCTGTCTATTTGGCTGTCATCCCAAACTGACGAACGATCCTGCTGCGATGAATGTACGTTGCAACCTGATTGTGCGTTCCTTCTGCTAACAGTAAAGCTCAAAATTAACGCGAGCGGAACGAGCGATAATATCAAGCCGCCGATGCCAGCAATTTTGTAACTAACGAACAAAGTTAGAAGGACGAAGATTAATAGTTTCATAGCCTATTTTCCGATGAAAATTATCCTAAGTTAAATCCTACCTCTGCTCTCTATAAATGCAAGTCGCTCAATATTCCGTTCATAGAACCATAAAATGATACTGTAAAAAAACACAGTAAAACCCCTTGCATATCCCGGATCTCGTGGTATTTATATTGATATGTTTTGCAATGCTTTGCTTTAATTATTGAGGAGTAGTTATGTTTGCTGAAAAATGCCTTTGGTTCGTTCTCGTAGGGTTCATCTATTTTTGTATAGGACAGTTGCTGACTTCAGATGATTTAGCCTATTTTGCACTGTCTGTTGCCGGTGGGGTTGCACTTACTCTGTATCTGCCAACGTCTTACAAGAAGCGATTCACAGAGGAGGCGTAACAATGTCACCTATAATTTCAATGTCCGATCTGGATAACCAGGCTGCTCAGATTACTGAGCAGCGCCCGGATCAAAATGTGTTTGAGTTGGATCTCACCCTTTGGAACCTGCTGGCAACTCTCTGCCGCCATGCTCCGAGTGTAGCCAGAGAGCAGTTTTCACTACCGCAAAGCACAGTGGTGGCCTTGGCTGCCACGCCACCTCACCAATTGTCCAAGTTGGCTTCAGGCGTAGTTTTAAGCTTTCAGTTACACACACCGGAACCGGAAGTGTCTAACTTCCTATCTGCTGAGTACGAACGCGCTATTCCACCTGGATTTGCTGGAATGGAGGGTGTGGAGCGAGAGTTTGATGTGACGTACTGGCTGACGCTCAGAAACTTGGCTCGCCGGGACGCTCCAATGGCCGCAACCGCATTTGGTGTCAGCCATTCACTGGCGAAGGCTGTGGCTGAGGCAACCGATAATCAGATCCGTCAACTGGTAACAGAAATTTGTACAGCCTGCACTCTGCGATTTGGGCCGGAGATTGTCGAAGGTCTGTTGCCTTCAGCAGACCTTCGTAAGCGTAGACAGGCGTTCTTCATAAAGTATCAGCAGAGCCTGTCGGTGGGAGGCAACGTATGAATACCCGTAATAACCCGTTGCACCTGTGGGTTCAAGCACGTGAGATGGCTCTCATGGGATACGTGACTCGCATTATCATCCTGGAGACTGGATTGACAGATAAACAGGTACGCAGGATTTACCGAGATCTGGAAGATGATGGGTTGGAGGTCGGCAAAAACAGGACCTCCAATACCATCAAAAGTGGCGCTTCCTTGGTAACTAATCAGCTTTCCAAGCTCCACGCTTCGCTTCTGATGGGATTTTATCGACAAATGGGCGGGACATTCGTTGAGTCCTCAACCTGCATTTCTGCGCTGGATCGTGCATACCGGATGTATCGTGCAGCAATCAGTGAGATTGCCCCTGTCATCTCGCCAATAGGTAAGGAAGCATTCGAGATGTTTACGATTTCTGATGCCTGGTGCTTGGCGTCGGAGATGCGCTCTGGGGACGCGATGTTTGAGCATTGTTGCGACTGCGGGTGTGACTTTTTCACCTCTGTGAATCAGGCGACGGGAATACACTGCCCGCACTGTTTTCAGCCACTGAATGCGAAAGGTGCGGAGATGCCAGCGGTTGAAGTCTTCGCTGAGCCAGCTTGAGCTACCTTTCGCCAACTTTGAAAAACTTTCACATGTGAAAGAAAATTTGGGCAATTTAACGCTATGCGCCCAAAACGGTAAATTACACATCCGCTGGGAGGGCCGGATGCTCGATATGATCTCTCGAAAAGATTTTCGGAGAGGTCAATATGCGAAATTCACCAGGCTTGATGAGAGCCATTGCCTACCTTTTAACTGTCACCACGACTCTGATGCCCCTTCACGGCGTGGCTCAAGAGTCACCTGAAGTTGATAGCCAGGACTTTTTAAGTCAGCTCGGTCGCGAAGGCCAGAATCTGGGTATGGAGCTTGGTAACGAAGCCAAAAACACTCCAGCCAAGGTCCAGAACGGGCAAATCACTGTGCCCACCAAGGACGAAAATGGCAATCTACAGTACCAGGGCGGCATCCAATTCAGCGTTCAAAGCCTGTACCCAGGTAGCAACCCTTCCAACACCTCCGTCCAGAACGAATATTTCTCTGATGGCATAGCCCCTGACCTCGATCAGCTTCAGGGAATCTATGACTCGGAAGAGGGAATGGGCGAAACCGGTAGCGAGGCAAAGGACTCCCTCTGGGAAGATGCCTACAGCGACACCCCCTCTATCTCAGGTGCCGCGTATAAAGTTCTGGTGGACTCCTCAAATCAAAGTCGCCCGGATTTCAGTTCCGACCCGATGTTGGGGCTCACCAACGCCACATACGAAAACATTGATGTGATTGCTGAAGGCTTCGGCGATTGTTCCGCCGAAACAACCTTCGACGAAATTACCATGTCGGTACACAACCCAGAGTACGAAACCTGCGACCGTGTGACCGACAAAAGTGCAACCTGTGAAGTTATTCACGACTATGAAGCAGCAGTGGTGAAGCATCATAACGGTCCATACAACATTTCCCCATGTGATGGAGCTGGTGGTGGATGTTCTGACGTGTGGATCGGCAAGGTGGGGGACAACTACTGGAGTGGTAGCTGCTCGATTTACGAGGAATTCACGGAAATCAAAGTCGTCAATCCTGCTGCCATTACTCAGGCCACGTTGATCCGTGCCAAGTGGGATGACTACATGCAGATATGGATTGGTGAGCCTGGTGAAGAAGTAAAGGTTTGGTCTGGACCCAATAACAATTTCCCGCCTGAGACAGCCGCCGGTGCGTGTGAATTGAGTACAAGCTGGGACGAGAACCCTAATCTGGATCTGACCAGCTACTTCCGGAACGCCCCTGAAGACTCGGTGATTCGCTTCAAAATTCGCGTATCCGTCTCGGGTGAGGGTGAAGGCTTCGGGAAGATCCGTATTAAGTACGACCCCTCTAAAGCCATAATCAAAGATGAGTGGTCACCGGATAGCTGCATCGAATCTGCTACTGGCGTGGTGGATGGTTTTGCAGAAGGGAGTCTGACCTGCGTGGACGACCCGCGTGACGCGGAAGGCTGCACCTACACCAATGGCATCAAAATCTGCGAGGACAGCCTGAAGCCTTCTCCCATCCCCGGTATCCCCAACCTTTGCAAGAAAGTCGCTGTAGATGCCGACTTCGATTTCTACAAAGGGGATATGGAGTGCTACACCGATGTCAACGGTGAGGAGCAGTGCCCAGTCAACGAAGGTGGCAACCTAAATACGTGCCAGCAGTACGAAGAAAACCCTCAGTGCGGCTTTATCAGCTCGGAGTGTGTTGGTGGTGCTCAGGGTAACTCTGGCGTGTGCTATGTCAAAGAAGAGACGTGGGACTGCGGAAGCAGTGTGGACATCGACACTGTTGAGAAAAAAACCGAGTACCAATGCGGCGGGGCCATCCGTTGTATGGGAGACGATTGCCTTGACCCGACACAATCTACTGACCAAACCGCGAACTTCGCCAAAGCCTCAGCGTTGCTGAACGCTGCTCAGTTTATGACTCAGGACATGAGCTGCACCGGCCAGGATGAAGATGGCAACGCAACTGGTGAAGAGAACGTGACTTGCACCGCCTTCGGTGGTGAAGCGGGGGAATGCAAGATTGCCGTTGGCGGCGTTTCGGACTGCTGCGAGAAACCCTCTAACGTGAGCATGGCTGATTACCTAATGATGATTCGCCAGGTTCCGAAGCTTGATGGTGCGGTATTGGCGCTTGAGGATACCAACATCATCAAAAGCTCGTACCAAACCCTTCGTGAGCCAGTCATGAACGCTTGGACGGAAGTGTCCCAGCCTTTCACGAACTACATGGATAACATCTCTGGTGCCGTCGAAGAGATCTGGTCGCCTATCGAGGAGCTGAAGAACCAGCTCATAGAAAAGCTGAAAGAGCAGGCTAAGGGTATGTTGCAGGACGTGATGGGTAATTTGGCCCAGGATGGCGCGACCGAGGCGGCAGCCACTGCTACGGCAGATAGAGCGGCTGAGGAGGCAATGACGGAAATGGCGAACCAAGCCGCTTCCATGCTGGGTGCGGCGATGACGGTCTACACGGTGTATGTGGTCGCTGTGGCCGTAATTCAAATGGTCTATGCCTGCGAACAGGAAGAGCTGGAAATGAACACCAAACGGGCGACGGATAGCTGCACTTACGTCGGCTCATACTGTAAGGAAGAGGTTCTCGGAGCCTGCATCGAGAAGCGTAAAGCGTATTGCTGCTTCAACTCACCACTGTCTCGAATCATCCAGGAACAGGTGCGGCCTCAGTTTGGTCAGGACTTCGGAACCCCTAAGAATCCGAGTTGTGGAGGCATTCCCTTTGAGCAGATCGCTCAAATAAACTGGGATGCGGTCGATCTGGATGAGTGGCTTGCCATTCTCCAGCAGAACGGTCAGTTTCCCAATGGATCCAATATATCTATGGACGCCCTCACAGGCTCTGGCAGTGTTTTCAATATCGACGGGGACCGTTTGCCTGCTGATCAGCGTGCAATGGATCGCGTTGATGACATAGACGTGGATGCAAAGCGTCGGGAGGCAATGGACAAAATAGAAGTGAATCCGGGCGGGCCAGGAACCTAACGATAAAAATACTGAAAAACTGCCTTATGCGCCCAAAATGGTAAAAAGCGCGTTCTTCGGTTAAAGGTAGTTAAACCGAAAATAGCTCCTAGAGAAATCAAAGGAGCTATTTTTATGAAATCCCAAAAGAAAGATCGAGAGCATCACGTTGAGTCGGACGTGCTTTTAACGGTACGTGATGTTCAACGACTTTTACGCATTTCAAATCCGACGCTGAGCCGCATTCGGGCAGATAAGAACGCTGATTTTCCAAAACCCATTGCTGTAACTACAAAAGCGGTACGCTGGAAGCGCGCTGACGTAGAGGATTGGCTTGAGCGTCGGAAGGTGGATTGATGGGAGGCAAGCCCTTTACTGCCTACCATCAAAGTCTTATTGAGCAGGCAGAAAATCAAGAGCTGAACCCTGAAACATGGTTCATGCCGCAGCTGTTTTGTCAGCTTAGTCCATTGCCTGCGGCCAATACTGATAAAAACCTGTTTCAGCGCACCAATGGCAATGTCAAAGTGTCGGTATTGTCCAGCGAGCGTGTTCCCGCAGGGGGACTGGTAAGGCTTTTATTGGCATGGTTAACCACACAAGCCAAGCGACAGAAAAGCCCTGAGCTTGCTATTGATACAAGCCAAAGCCAATTCCTGAAAAGTCTTGGACTAAGCAATAGTGGTCGATATGCAGCTCTACTGCTTGAACAGGTCAATCGTTTGGCTCGCTCTACCTTTCAGATAGAGAGAGCGCTGGGAAACGGGGTAGAAATTGAGAATGTGCTTGTATCCCGTAAGGCGCTTATCTCAATGCGCCCTGGTAAAAATTCGAGTTGGTCATCAACGATCCGTCTAGATGAAGAGTTCTATCAAAGCATTTTGAGCAATGCTGTGCCAGTTTCCGCCCACGCGATCAAAGCTTTGACTAAAAACCCGCTCGCCATCGATTTCTACTGTTGGTGGAATTGGCGAGTCCACTCGATGTCGCGCAGAAAGCAAATTGAAATCCCGCTTGATGCTCTGAAGCTTCAGTTCAGCAGTGAAACGAAGGAGCGGAGAGACTTCCGCCGAAAGCTGGAAAATGCCGCTATATTAGCGTCTATTTTCCATCATGAGATTTTCAACAGCACGCTATTTCAAAGCGATAAACTGATAATTACCAAGACGAATCCTCATATCGCCCCTAGGTGAACAAAAGCCTCGGGGCGAATCCTTCTTCGTTCGCGTCTCCTCATTCAAAGTCCTAGTTAGCCTACTTCGATTACGGTAATTATGATAATTACAGCTACTACGGACGGCATTCGGGTTAAGTCGAATTCGCCCCTTGGTGGATAACCCTGTTCATAACTGATGTTATCCACGTCACTAGCGCCACACAGTAGCCAGGCCTGTGAAATCAAGGGGGCTAGCAGGTTTTCGCAAGTTATCCACGACACTAGCGCCACGCCAGCTACGTCACTAGCGCCACACCTTTACGACACTAGCGCCACGCTTGGAAGGAATGATTAACCCATAACCGATTGATTTTAATTAAAAAGTTCGTTGCATGGAAAGTCTGCAAGTAGTTCTTTTCAAGTAGTTTTAAACAAATAATAATTTACAACTATTGGTGACAGGGGAAATGTGGAAAGCCAGCAAATTGCATTGATGTAGGCACTTTCCAGAAAAGTTTCTCAATTCGGCTCAAACCGCCCAAAATGGGCAAAAGCAGACCCGTCGTTTCGCACCTCTCTCCTTCATCATAAACCCATCAAAGCGAATCAAAGACAATGTGGGTGAATGATGTCTGAAGCAGAACAGTTATCGTGTGTGATGAATGAATTGGCGGAAATCAAAAAAATTTTGGCTGATTTCGTTTCGGGAACAGCGTCGAACGACACCAGTAACGTGAACCTCCCTCCTTCTGGAAAGGAGTATCTTACTGTCGATGAGGCGGCAGCTTTGATCGGTTCAAAGCGGAGCTATATCTACAAGCTGACTCATGAGAAAAGAATCAGCTTTACAAAGCCGGGGGGGAATCGTGTATTGATTAAACGCTCGGACCTTTTGGATTGGGTTGAGGCCAACCGCATCAAATCTCAGAAGGATGTGCAGAACGACGTTGAGCAGTTTATGAAGAACTCTCGCCGTCCTAGACGTAAAGCGCCTAAGCGATAGCCATGGGGACTGCCTGCCCACAGCGGGAGCATCTATTGTCCTCACTTTCACGCTCTTTGAATATGTCTGGAAAGCTTCTCATGGCCGTTACGCGGCGACTCTCAAGAATGTCGGCGTATATTTCGGTAGTACGTAATTCACTGTGTCCAAGAAGCCTAGAGAGTGAGTATATGTCTACTCCCCGGTTGAGCTGCGCAACGGCGAAAGTGTGTCGTCCAGCGTGGAAAGTAACGTGTTTTGTTATCCCAGCTCTCATTGCCCATTGCAGCAGCGCCACGTTGAAGTAGCTATTGTACTTGAGGCCGACGAAAACTCGGTCGTCTGGTTCGCCCTTTTGATCTATATCCAACAGCTTTACAGCCGAGTCTGGAAGGTCCAGATACACAAGGGAGTTCCCACCGTTCTTGAGCTTTTGCTGGTCAAAAATGATTCGATAGTGGCCGGGCTCAAACTCCTCAATTTCACGCCATGTGAGTTTATTGATGTCACTCCAGCGGAGACCGGTAGTGCAACTGAACAAAAAAGCGCGTTTCAGGACATCGTAGCGACACTCTGCTTTTGTCAGCGCACGAACCTCATCCAGAGAGAGGTAGGTTCGCTTAGTGTTTTCTGCCTTGACACTTTTCACCCGTTGAACCGGGTTGTCCCTGATCATGCCCTCTCGATATGCTTCATTCAGAGCAGCCCGGACTTTATTGAAGTAGCTCGATGCAGTATTTTTGGCGAGCCGGGTCTTCGATTTGGTGAGCTTTTCCTCCAGTAGGTACTTGCGGAACCCTTCCAGGAACGGCTTATCAATCTCCTCAAAGGTGAGTTCAGCTCTGCCGTGGTAGTTTCTGAGGTGCTTACCTGCCGAGATCCAGATTGAATAATTAGATGCGCTTCCGGATTCTTTGGTCGAGGTTAATTGGTCATAGTAGTCAAAGAAGCTTGAAGCTAGTTTCACGCGGTCTTCAAGCTGGAATTTATTGGCATGTGACTCAACGAGACGCGCAGACCTTGCTGCTTCTGCCTGACGCATCATCTCCTTGTTGTGCTGCCGCTCAGCTTGAGTCTTGGGATTGTGATACACGTACAGCCTAAGAGGCTCGTAATCCCGCTTAGGTCTCTTCTTGCCATCCTTTCCTTCGACCACACCGTAGTAGTACACCAGGCGAAGCTCCTGAAGCCCCTTCGAGTTGGGGTTCCGCTTGTTAACAGATACTTTCATGTTTGCTCCAATCTTGATCCCATTGCTCCCAGATTCTAACCTTGGAGCAAATTGGGATCAATTTATAGTGAAACGGAGCAAATTAGAAGAAAACGCGGGAAAAAGGTTTTTGAGGCAAAATCGAATATTCCCCTTACAAAACAACAAGTTATTTTGATATGTTTTGATAGGTTTCACGGGGATTTACCGCTTCAGAATGAGGTTCACTTCCCGATACAAAAAGACGAAAAGATTCGCCCCAGCAGGTCATCCGGGGTGAATTCCCCGGTGATTTCTGACAGCTGGTTTTGCGCATCGCGTAAATCCTCGGCCAGTAGCTCGCCGGCGGCGTGCAGGGCTAGCTGCTCGGCACCCTGGGTTAGGCAGTTAGCGGCAGCAGCCAAGGCATCCAGGTGGCGCTGGCGCGCGGTAAAGGTGCCTTCAGTGGTGCTTTGGTAGCCCATGCAGGATTTAAGGTGTGCTTTTAAGGCGTCGATACCCACACCGGTCTTGGCGCTGATTTGCACACTAGCCGGTGGCAGCTCCGGGGCGTTGACTAAATCGACCTTGTTGTATACCACACTGACTTTATCTGAGTGCTGCAAGCGCTCGGTAAACTCGGGCCAGACGTTTTCCGGTTGCCAGTCGGGGTGCTCGATCGCCTCTTGGGCGTCGATGAGTAAGATAATTCGGTCGGCCTGATCGATTTCGGCCCAGGCCCGCTCGATACCGATTTTCTCTACCGCGTCTGAGGCCTCTCTTAGCCCCGCGGTATCGATGATATGCAGTGGCATACCGTCGATATGAATATGTTCTTTAAGTACATCCCGGGTGGTGCCGGCAATATCGGTAACAATGGCGCTTTCGCGTTCGACCAACGCGTTTAGCAAGCTGGATTTACCGGCGTTGGGTTTGCCGGCGATCACCACCCGCATACCATCGCGCACCAGCTGCCCCTGTTTTGCCCGAATAATCAGAGCGTCCAACTCGTGGATAATAGCGTTTAAGTCACTCTGAACCTTGCCGTCGCTGAGAAAGTCGATTTCCTCTTCCGGGAAGTCGATGGCGGCCTCTACGTATATGCGCAGTGCAATCAGCGACTCTACTAAGGCGTGCACCTGATCGGAAAACACCCCCTGCAGGGAGCTTAGCGCGTTGCGTGCGGCTTGCTCGGAGCTGGCTTCGATCAGGTCGGCAATGGCCTCCGCCTGAGCCAGATCGAGCTTATCGTTTAAAAACGCCCGCTCGGAGAATTCGCCAGGCCTTGCCATGCGGGCACCGTGGTGCTTAACCGCCTCCAGCAATAACCCCAGTACCACGGGGCCACCGTGGCCTTGTAGCTCGAGTACATCTTCGCCGGTAAACGAGTGGGGGCCGGGGAAGTAGAGGGCAATGCCCTGGTCTATCTCGCGTGCCTGGGTGTCTGTAAAAGGTAAGTAGTGAGCGTAGCGCGGGGACAGTGTTTGGCCGGTGACGGCCTGGGCGATATCGGCCGCATCGGGGCCTGATACCCGGATAATACCGACACCGCCACGCCCGGGGGCAGTGGCGATGGCGGCAATCGTGTCGTTACTGACGTACATGGTTAGTTGGTCGCGGCGTCCGCTTTGTCGATCTGTTTAGTGATGTACATTTGTTGCAAGAACGACAGAGTGTTGTTGGTTACCCAGTAAAGTACTAAGCCCGCCGGGAACCACAGGAACATAGCGGTAAACACGACCGGCATAAACTGCATGATCTTGGCTTGCATTGGGTCCGGCGGCGTCGGGCTTAAACGCATGGTGAGCCACATGGTGAAACCCATCAGCAGCGGCAAAACAAAGATCGGGTCTTTAACGGATAAATCTGGGATCCATAAAAAGGGTGTGTGGCGCAGCTCAACCGATTCCATGAGTACCCAGTACAGGGCGAGGAACACGGGCATCTGTACCAGCATGGGTAAACAACCGCCTAACGGGTTCACTTTTTCGGTTTTGTAGAGCTTCATGGTCTCTTGCGACATTTTTTGCCGGTCGTCGCCATAGCGCTCTTTTAGCTCTTTCATTTTGGGGGCGAGTTTGCGCATCCGCGCCATAGACCGGTAGCTGGTGGCACTTAGCTTAAAGAAGATTGCTTTAATAATAATTGTCAGGGCAATAATTGATAGGCCCCAATTGCCGATTAAGCTGTGAATATAGTCCAGTACACTGAACAAAGGCTTGGCCATCCACCACAGCCAGCCGTAATCGACGGTGAGGTCTAAGTAGGGGGCAATCTCTTCAAGTTTGGTGGTGTCTTTGGGGCCGGCGTAAAACTGCGAGTGTATTTTACCCTGGCTGTTTGCCGGTACAGTGACCGCTTCGCTGGTAAAGCCCAACAGGTAAACGTCATTGTTGCCTTGCTGGCGCAAAAAGAAGTTGTTTTGCGACTCGGCGTTGGGGATCCAGGCACTGATAAAGTAGTGTTGCACCATCGACACCCAGCCACCTTCAATTTGGGTGGTAAAGGTTTTTTCTTGCAGGTCATCAAAGTCGAACTTTTTGTAGCGCTCGTCATTGGTGGTAAGCGCGGCGCCGACAAATGGCTTCATGCCAATACCGGTATCTGAGTCGGGCTCGTGGCTGTCGCGTTTAATTTGTCCGTACACACTCGCTTGCCAGGGAGCATCGCTGGTGTTGTTAATCAGGTAATCGACATCGACGCGGTATTCGCCCCGATGAAAAGTAAAGCGCTTGGTGATAGTGGCGCCATCTTGCGCAAAGGTAAGGTCTACCGCCAGCGAGTCTTGCCCCTCGGGCAATTCATAATGAGACGCATCCGAGGTAAATGTGGGGCGACCTTTGGCGCTATCGGTACCGTTTTGGCCCACCAACCCACTTTGTACGCTGTAAGTCTTGTTGGTGTTGCTGTGGATAAGCACAAATGGCTGATCGGGGGTATCGATATGCGCATAGTGGCGCGGCAGAGCTACCCGGGTAATATCACCGCCGAGGGTGTTAATGCTGACCTCGAGAGAGTCGGTAACTACGGTGATTGATTGCTGGCTTGGCGCGGCAGGCTTGCTGGGCGACTGATCGTCCGCCGATGCTAGCGTGGGTACGTCCCCAGCGCTGGCGTCTGGCGCACCGGGAATAGCGCTA
This sequence comes from uncultured Gilvimarinus sp., assembly GCF_963975215.1. GTDB lineage: Bacteria > Pseudomonadota > Gammaproteobacteria > Pseudomonadales > Cellvibrionaceae > Gilvimarinus. The sequence goes on along the minus strand of NZ_CAXBFW010000015.1, from coordinate 67,414 downwards.
CCCGAACTATTACTGGTAGCTACCGCTGGTTCGGCTTGGGGGCGGGATTGCTCGAAGTCGTCCCAGCGCATAATGAGCATAATAACCACGGCCGCCATTGCCGCGAGTAACAGGTTCTTTTGCCAGTCCATCTTAATGTTTGCCATTTGTCGTCTGCGATTGAGTTAGTTTGTTGTCAGGTACAGGGTCGAAGCCGCCTGAGTGCCACGGGTGACATTTTAAAAGTCGGCACAGAGTTAAATAAACCCCTTTAATAAAGCCAAATCGATTAATAGCCTCCTCACTATAGTGTGAGCAGGTGGGATAAAAGCGACACTGATTGCCCACCCAAGGGCTTAATAGGTAGCGATAGGCGTGAATAAGCTTGATCGCGAGCCAGCTCACGGAGTTTGCTCCTGCGGCTTTGCCGCCGCCTGGTCCCGCTTACGCGCGATGCGCTGCCATTGCTTACTTAGCATTTTTTCAATCGCGCTGTTGTCGCACTCATCCAGCCCCCGGCGAGCCAGTACAATAACATCTAAGCCGTGCAATTGTTGCTGGTGCTTACGAAAACTTTCGCGAATCTGGCGCTTAACGCGGTTGCGACCCACCGCTAAACGGATGTTCTTTTTAGCGATAATTAGCCCCAGACGGGCGTGATCGAAGCCATTGGTGCGCGAGAGGATTAAAAGGTGCTGATGGGAGGCACGAAAAGGAGCATTGGCAAACACCGCCTGAAAGTCAGCGGACTTTAGTAGTCGCAGGGCTTTGGGGAAAGCGTAGCTGCTCACAGGTGATTGCCTCGGGCGTTAAAAGTAGATAGGCAGAAACAGCAAAGGGCACCGCTATAGACCTTCGTAAGAGACAAAAAGCGCTCTTACAAAGAAGCTATAGCGGTGCCCTTTACGGTCACACGCGTAGCGAAAAGCTTAAACTGCTAAGCTTTTACGGCCTTTGGCACGACGGCGGGCTAATACAGCACGACCGTTTTTGGTGGCCATACGAGAGCGGAAACCGTGAGCGCGTGCGCGCTTCAATACGCTGGGCTGAAATGTTCTTTTCATGGGGCTAACCTACCGATTACCTTGTTCAATTACTCACACTGGGTGCGAAAAGAGGCGCGATTCTATATAAATCCAGAGCTTAAATCAATCGTTATCCGGATAAATCGCTTATTTTATGTTCGTTTGTAAGTTTGCATAGCTTGTGGTCAGCTTATAAATAGTTTACCCACAGGTTTATTCACAGGTGGGTTGGTTGCCGGTAGGGGAGTGAGTTCGCGGCCTGAAGCTTTTTTTGCTTTTTTTATCAATCATCTATTGAGTATAAATAAAGTTTTTGGCAGTTGGCTAAAAATAATCAACCCGGTATGTGGATAACTTTTAGTGTGGGCGGTACACTACCCGGCTTTCGTTTATTTTTAATAAATTGGCTTGTTGGGGGTCGTGTTTTGCCGCATTCGGTGTGGAATTATTGTGTGTCCAGTTTGCGTGAGGAGCTTCCCTCACAGCAATTTAATACCTGGATACGCCCACTCAAAATCGATGAGGAGGCCGATGCGGGTCTACTTCGCCTGTTGGCGCCCAACCGCTTTGTCTGCGATTGGGTATGTGAGAAGTTTTTAGAGCGTATTACCGAGCTTGCCAAGCACTATCAGGACGGCCCGGAGTTTGCGATTGAAGTGGGTGTGGGTGCCAGAACAGCCCCTCGCACCAGTCGCCCAGCGCCTGGCCCAGCGGCCCCTGTAAGGCAGTCGCATACATCGAGTGTCGGTGCTAGCAGCGAGCGGCCCGCTGCGCCTGCCCCAGCCCCCAAACCGGCTCCAGCGCCCGCTCCAGAGATGAGCTCAGGCGTAGAGGGCGGGTTAAAGCATAAAGATAACCTCAATCGCGGCTTTACCTTTAATAGCTTTGTTGAGGGTAAGTCTAACCAGTTGGGGTTAGCGGCGGCACGTCAGGTATCAGAAAACCCAGGCGGCGCCTACAACCCACTGTTTATTTACGGTGGCGTGGGGTTGGGTAAAACCCACTTGATGCAGGCTGTGGGTAATGCCTTAATCAATAAAAACCCCAACGCTAAGGTCATTTATCTACACTCAGAGCGCTTTGTGGCCGACATGGTAAAAGCGCTACAGTTAAACGCGATTAATGACTTTAAACGCTACTACCGCTCGGTGGATGCGCTGTTAATTGATGACATCCAATTTTTTGCCGGTAAAGAGCGCTCGCAGGAGGAGTTCTTTCATACCTTTAACTCCTTGTTAGAAGGTGGGCAACAGATTATTCTGACCTGTGACCGCTACCCGAAAGAAATCAATGGGTTGGAGGAGCGCCTTAAGTCTCGTTTTGGTTGGGGCCTGACCGTTGCGGTAGAGCCACCAGAGCTTGAGATGCGTGTGGCAATTTTGATGAAAAAAGCGGCACAGGTGGCGGTAGACTTACCCCATGATGCGGCTTTCTTTATTGCTCAGCGTATTCGCTCGAACGTAAGGGAGCTAGAAGGCGCACTTAAAAGGGTGATAGCAAGTGCTCACTTCACGGGTCGGCCAATCGATGTTGAATTGGTGCGTGAGGCCCTGAAAGACCTGCTGGCACTGCAGGACAAGCAAGTCAGTATCGAGAATATTCAGCGTGTGGTTGGTGAGTATTACAAAATTAAAATTGGCGACATGCTCTCTAAGCGTCGCTCGCGGTCGGTAGCTCGCCCTCGCCAGGTGGCAATGTCACTGGCAAAGCAACTGACCAACCACAGCTTGCCGGAAATTGGCGATGCCTTTGGTGGCCGTGACCACACAACCGTATTGCACGCTTGCCGAAAAATTAAAGAGTTAGAAGAAGAAGACGCGGATATTCGCGAAGACTTAAAAAATCTGTTGCGCTCGCTAACCACCTAATTACCAACCTGTTAGGTATAGTTACGGGCACCCAAGGAGCGACCAGATTGACTCTAGGTTGCCAGTTATTCAGCAAAATGGACCAGACGAAGAGACCAGCACATGAAACTTGTCGTATCCCGCGAGGCTTTATTAAAACCCCTGCAACTGGTATCAGGTGTGGTGGAACGCCGCCAGACATTACCAGTTTTATCCAATGTTTTGCTGGTGTTAGAGGGAAGCCGTCTGTCGCTGACAGGCACCGACCTCGAGGTGGAAATTGTCGGTCGGGTTGAGCTGGAAAGCCCGGGTATCGATGGCGAGATTACCGTACCGGCGCGCAAGTTTGTGGATATCGTGCGGTCTTTGCCCGACGATGCCGATATAGAGCTGGCTGAAGAGGAGGGTAGAATCCTTCTTAAAAGCGGCCGCAGCCGTTTTACCTTGTCGACCTTGCCGGCCACAGACTTTCCCAATGTCGAAGATGGGCCTAGTGACTTACAGTTTAGTTGTCAGCAGCGTGAGGTGAAACGCCTGATTGAGCGCACGGCCTTTGCCATGGCGCAACAGGACGTACGTTATTATTTAAACGGCATGCTCTGGGAAGTTAAACAAGATCAGCTGCGTGTGGTGGCCACCGACGGGCACCGCATGGCTATGTGTACCCGGGCGGTGGGCGTTAATACCGCTGATACTATCCAGGCGATTTTACCGCGTAAAGGTGTGCTGGAGTTGTCCCGTTTAATGGGGGATGTTGAGGACCTGGTTGATATTACCTTAAGCGCCAACCACGTGCGGGTTACCTCGGAGGACTACACTTTTACCTCTAAATTGGTCGACGGTAAGTTTCCAGACTACGAGCGGGTATTGCCACGCGGTGGCGATAAGATAGTATTTGGCTCCCGCACCGAGTTAAAACAAGCATTTTCCCGTACTGCGATTCTATCCAATGAAAAATACCGTGGTGTGCGCTTACTGCTGGAGGATGGCCAGTTAACCATTGTGGCCAACAACCCAGAGCAGGAAGAGGCGGAAGAGCAGTTGACGGTAGACTACAGCGGCAACTCGCTCGAAGTAGGCTTTAATGTTAGCTACCTAACGGATGTTGCTAATGTGATCGACAGCGACACCATTAAAATCACCCTGTCTGATGCCAACAGCAGCGCCTTGCTGGAAGAGCCTGTCGACGATGGTGATTCGCTTTACGTTGTTATGCCAATGCGCCTGTAAGGGCGCATTTGTCATTTAATACTTTCCTTTCTGTATGTCCCTCAAGCGGCTGGTTGTCCAGAATCTACGTAATCTTACCTCGGTCGATATTCAGCCATCCTTAGACGTTAACCTTATCTATGGTCAAAATGGCTCGGGGAAGACCTCTATTCTTGAGGCTATCCACGTCTTATCCCTTGGTCGCTCGTTTCGCGGCCCCAAAATCAAAGCCTTAATTAACGAGCTGCAGCCGGATATGACGGTTTTTGGCCGCGTGGCTGACGTGAGTGGTGAGATCCCGCTGGGCGTGTCTCGCTCACGCATTGGCGATTCTGCCTTTAAGGCGCATGGGCAGCCGGTATCATCGTTGGCAGAGTTAGCCGCCTTGCTACCGTTACAGGTGATTAACGCCGATGCTTTCTTATTGCTAGAGGGGAGCCCCAGTGTTCGCCGGCAATTTCTCGATTGGTTGGTGTTCCACGTGGAACCAGGCTTCTTTAGCGCCTGGAAGGCTTCACAGCGTTGTTTAAAACAACGGAATAGTATCCTCCGCCGTGATAGAATAGAGGGCTCTGAGCTGCGCGTGTGGGAGCGAGAGCTTATCGCTGTAAGTGAGCAGATCTCGCAGATGCGTGCGAAGGCGTTTGCCGCCTTTAGCGAAGTGTTTCATCAGTTGATAGACGAGTTTGTTATGGCTGATGGTTTGACTCTAAGCCTGTATCGAGGGTGGGATAAAGATAAATCCTACTCTGATGTGCTGGCCGATACGCTTGAGCGGGACAGTCGCTTGGGGTACACCGGCGCCGGTATTCATCGAGGCGATATCAGGATTCGCATCAAGGGCCATGCAGCGGCAGATGTACTCTCCCGTGGTCAACAAAAGCTTTTGGTTTGCGCCATGAAGATAACTCAAGGGGTTGTCTTTGCTAAGCTCACCGGCCGTCAGTGCATTTATCTGGTGGACGATCTGCCGGCAGAGCTGGATGAGCAGCACCGTCAGTTGTTGGTGGACTGGCTGGATCGTTTAAATACTCAGGTTTTTGTCACCGGAGTAGAGCAAGAGGCCTTATTGGCACCTTGGCAGAATAAGCCAGAACGAGACATCAAACTGTTCCACGTGGAACACGGCGAGATTTTAGGATAGGAATAATCAAGCTCGCGCAGGTATAGCGCCGGCTAAACGAATAAACCCGGAGTGTAAGACCTATGTCAGACGATATCCCCAATTATGATTCGTCCAGTATTAAAGTTCTTAAAGGTCTGGATGCCGTACGTAAGCGGCCAGGCATGTACATTGGTGATACCGATGACGGCACCGGTCTGCACCATATGGTCTTTGAGGTGGTGGATAACTCTATCGATGAAGCTCTGGCAGGTCACTGCTCTGAGATCAATGTGGTCATCCACCCCGACGAATCCGTGTCTGTCTCCGATAATGGCCGCGGTATTCCCACGGAGATGCACGAAGAGGGCGTCTCGGCCGCCGAGGTAATTCTTACAGTACTGCACGCCGGTGGTAAGTTTGATGACAACACCTACAAGGTCTCTGGCGGCTTGCACGGCGTGGGTGTCTCCGTGGTTAACGCTTTGTCTGCAGAGTTAAAGCTCACCATTCGCCGTGGTGGCAAGGTGCACGAGCAGGTTTACCGTCATGGCGTGCCTCAAGAGCCGCTGGAGGTTGTGGGCGATACCAGCACAACAGGTACCGAGATTCACTTTAAGCCTTCCGCCGATACCTTTACCAACATTGAATTCCATTTTGAGTTGTTGGCAAAGCGCTTGCGCGAGTTGTCATTTCTTAACTCTGGTGTGCGCATTGTGCTTAAAGATGAGCGCAGCGGTAAAGAAGAGGTTTACGAGTATGAGGGTGGTTTACGGGCCTTTGTCGAGCACCTTAACGTTAATAAAACCCCTATCAACAAGGTTGTGCATTTTAATACCACGCGCGATGACGGGATTGCCGTAGAGGTGGCGTTGCAGTGGAATGACTCCTTCCAGGAGAACCTCTTTTGCTACACCAATAATATCCCTCAGCGCGATGGTGGCACCCATTTGGCGGGGTTTCGGGCGGCGCTAACCCGCAGTATGAACACTTATATTGAGCGTGAAGGGTTAGCCCAGAAGGCCAAAGTGAGCACCACCGGTGACGATGCCCGCGAAGGGTTAACGGCGATTATCTCGGTTAAGGTGCCAGACCCAAAATTCTCGTCTCAGACCAAAGATAAGCTGGTGTCATCCGAGGTGAAAACCGCGGTTGAGCAAGAAATGACGCAGAACTTTACCGACTTTTTGCTCGAGAGCCCGCAAGAGGCCAAGGCCATCGTGGGTAAAATGATTGATGCCGCCCGCGCCCGTGAAGCGGCCCGTAAAGCCCGTGAGATGACACGCCGCAAGGGCGCGTTGGACATTGCCGGGTTACCCGGCAAGCTTGCCGACTGCCAGGAGAAAGACCCCGCGCTGTCCGAACTCTACTTAGTGGAGGGTGACTCAGCCGGTGGCTCTGCCAAGCAGGGGCGCGCCCGTAAAACTCAGGCTATTTTGCCGCTTAAGGGTAAGATTCTGAACGTCGAGAAAGCGCGCTTCGATAAAATGCTCTCGTCGGCGGAGGTGGGCACCCTGATAACCGCGCTGGGTTGTGGTATTGGTAAAAGCGAGTTTGACCCGGAAAAACTGCGCTATCACAGCATTATTATCATGACGGATGCCGATGTGGATGGCTCGCACATCCGCACCTTGTTGCTGACCTTCTTCTTCCGTCAGATGCGCGAGCTTATCGAGCGCGGCCACGTGTATATTGCCCAGCCGCCTCTGTACAAAATCGCTAAAGGCAAGCAGGAGCAATACCTGAAGGATGAAGCGGCACGTACAGAGTTTCTTACTCAAGCCGCGTTGGAAAACGCCAGCCTGCATGTTAATGCGAATGCGCCAGGCGTTAGTGGCGAAGCGCTGGAGGCGTTGGTTCGCGAGTTTCGTACGGTCATGGACACGATAGATCGACTGTCGCGTTTATACCCTAGCGACGTACTGGAGCAGATGATTCACCTGCCATCGCTCAATGCCGATCAATTGGGTGATCAGGCGCATATGGAAAACTGGTGTGAGCTGTTAGCAAGCCACTTTGTTAACTCTCATCGCGCGGGCAGTGACCGCTACGAAATCAGTGTGCGCGAAGACGACGAGCGCCACCTGTTTTTGCCGCATATCGAGATCATCGAGCACGGCGTGGCAGCGGAATACCCATTCAACCACGAGTTCTTTGCCTCCGGTGAATATCGTTCGATTATCGCGCTGGGCGAAAAGCTCGAAAGCTTAATTGAAGAGGGCGCTTACGTACAGCGCGGCGAGAAAACTCAAGAGGTGGAGAGTTTTCAGCAAGCGCTTGAGTGGCTGATGAAAGAGGCAACCCGTGGTTACTCTATTCAGCGCTACAAAGGCCTTGGTGAGATGAACCCGGAGCAATTGTGGGAGACCACAATGAACCCTGAAACCCGGCGTATGCTGAAGGTAAATATTGCCGACGCCATTGGTGCCGATCAAATCTTTACTACTTTGATGGGGGACCATGTTGAGCCCCGCCGTGAATTTATTGAGTCAAACGCACTAGCCGTTGCCAACCTGGACGTGTAATAGTCAGGTTAAAACGCCAACGGTTATACCGCTCAGGTTGATGCCCTTGGGGTCATAAATAGTCAAAGCCGATATTGCCAGTAGTGCGGTATCGGCTTTTTTACGCCCATTACTTGGGTTATCTTACAGTTATGTAATCGGTTACATATTTTTGCGCTCTGTGGCGATTGTCTGATTAATGTTGATTGTTTTGCAGGTTAATAAAACTTGTTGGCCAAAATAAACGGTGGCGTTTTAGAGATTCGCTCTGATCTGGCGCAAGCCTATCGCTTAAATCAATTTTTATCGTTATTAAGCGACTTGCGCAGAAATTATAAAATACCTTTTAAAATCATAATGTTAGGATTGTGGTCACTTTTTTTCGCAAAGTGACCCGGGTCAAATTGAGCGTATTGCGAAGCTGGGTCGACCCGAAAGGTGGATCGTTTAACTATCGGGATAACAGGTCGAACCGAACAAAGAGCACATTGTCCTGCCTGCACGTGACTTAGCGTGTGGACATATAACAACATCGACCACTTAAAAGGGCCTAACCGTAAGTTACCTTGGGGGAGAATATCCTGATGTTAAAACGATCCAAATTATCCTTAGCGATTGTCGGCACTCTAACGGCGTATAGCACGGCGGCATTTGCACAAGAATCAACCGCACTTGATAGCGACCTGATAGAAGAGGTTGTGGTTACCGGTATTGCCGGTAGTATCGAGCGAAGCATTGACCGCAAACGCAATGAAATGCTGATCTCGGACAGCATCTCGGCCGAAGATTTAGGCAAGTTTCCCGATAACAATGTCGCAGACTCCTTGCAGCGAGTTCCGGGTGTTGCCATTGATCGCGAAGGCGGTGAAGGTCGTTTTGTCAGTATTCGTGGCCTTGGCCCTGACTTTACCGGGGTTATGGTGAACGGTCGTTCGCCGGCTACCGAGAACGAAGAGCGTGCCTTTAGCTTTGACACCCTGGCCTCTGAGTTGGTTAGTGCGGTGGATGTCTTTAAAACGTCGGCGCCAACTCTAAAAGAGGGTGGTTTGGGCGGTACGATCAATATTGTGACCGCCAGACCGCTGGATTACGACGGCTTTAAGTTCGCCGGTACCTTAAAAGGTATGTACGAAGAAAATAGCGAAGATGTGAGCCCACAAGGCTCGTTTATCATCAGCGATACCTTTAACGACGGAATGTTTGGCGTACTGGCGTCTATGACGTATCAAGAGCGATCGGCGGCAAAATACACCGTCGAGAACGAATTTATAACCAAAACCACCCTGGAGCCCTTTTTAACATTTACCGATCCGAGTCAGGGTTGGGGGGGAGGCTACGCCTATTCCGGTGATGGCCTGGAGCAAGACACCTACCGGATTCAAAGCCTTTATGCCGGCACCACCGAGGAGACCCGCAAAAGAGTTGGCGGCAACCTGGTGTTTCAGGCGCGCCCCACAGACAACCTGACCTTAACCGCTGACGTTATCTACTCGGATTACGATACCTCTACCAAAGAGTATTCCACAGGCTCGTACATGTGGGCGCCCACCTTGTCCGATGTTAATCAGGTGGACGAAAACGGCTTTTACAATGTGATCAATCATGGCTACGACGATGGCTACGAGATCAGTGGTTATGCGCACCTGTTAACCACCACTGAGCGTCCCACCGAGTCGGTTATTGGCGGTTTTAACGCCGAGTGGTTTATCACCGATGAGTTCTCTATGGTGGCGGATATATCTCGCTCAGAGGCTGAACTCGATAACCGCGGCTTAGACCGTATGTACATTCTCGAGTTTTTAGATCGCCCCGGATATATCCTCACCTCCAATGGTGGTATTCCAAGCTACCAGTATAAAGATGAAGAGGCGATCCGGCCCGAGATGGGCAGTCAGAACATGCAAGATCTGCGGGCGCGAATCACATCGAACGACGGTATTTATAACAAAGGCGTTAACGATGAGTATCAGTTGGATTTTACCTGGGAGCCAGGCAATAGCAGCATCAGCGCGGTAAAGTTTGGTGTTAATAAAACCGTCTCGGACAAACAAACCGAGTACTGGGCAACCCCCGAATTAATCCGTCGTATGTACCATGGTTTGGCCACCCGGCAGGAAATTGACTACGACAGTATCGTAGAGGGTGTTATGCACTCTGGGGATAATTTCGGCGGGCTTAACGCTGATGTTTATATGATTAATCCGGAAGCTTACCGGGAGTGGATGGCGGAAAACATCGACGGCCGGACACAGGCCAACACACCCACCGGTATTGCTTCAAAAGAAGCCTTTTTGGCTAACAACAGCAGTTGGGATGCCGTTCGTTCGAACGACTCCTATCAAATTGAAGAGAGTGTCACCTCGGCTTACTTAGAGGTAGATATCGATACTGAGTTGTTCTCGATGCCCTTGTACCTATCGGGTGGTGTGCGTTATAGCGCCACCGATGTTGAGTCCGATGGTACAACACAGGTTCTTGAGTCACTTGAGCGTGAGAGCACATTGCCAGGTGAACCACCTTCGCCCTGGCTAGTACAAAACTACGCCGATGCGGCGGGCACTGCCGTGACAATCGACAGCGACTACGACAACTGGTTGCCGTCGATCAACGCGACCCTTGAGGTTACCCCGGAATTCTACATTCGTGCGGCCCTAAGTGAGACCTTAACGCGCCCAACCTTATCGGCGCTGGCGCCTTACACAACCTACCAAACCACAACAGTTTCTACCCGTACTGCGATGGGGGGCAACCCCAACCTGAAGCCATATAAGTCGACGAACTACGATGTATCGTTTGAGTACTACTATGGTGATTCGAATATTCTGTCGTTGGCACTTTACCAAAAAGACATTAAAGACTTTATTGTGCGCTACTCAAGCCCGGAGACGATTCCGGGTATCGAAGTCGAAGATCCGTCTTGGCGTGAGTTTATGGTAACGCGGCCACAAAACAGCAAAACGGCCAAGATTGAAGGTGCCGAGATTAACGTAACGCATTTGTTTGATAGTGGTTTGGGTATTACGGCCAACTATACGTTTGTTAACAGCAGCGCGTCGTTAAGTGAGGCCTCGGATGCCGAGCAGTTTGCACTGCCAGGTTTAAGCGATACCGGAAACCTTTCGGTTTTCTACGGCCAGGGTAATTTTGAAGGACGAATCGCTTACAACTACAGAACTTCATTTCTTGGGTTAGTGTTTAACGGCCCTGCCAACGAGCCGGTTCATTACGATGATTACGGTACTCTGGATTTTAGTGTCAATTACGATTTAACCGATGTGCTAACACTGTTTGTTGAGGGCATTAACATAACCGGTGAAACCGTGAATAAATACGGCCGCTACGAGAACCAGTTTGTTGGCTACGAAGATACCGGCGCTCTTTATACCGTTGGCGTTCGAGCTAATTTCTAACGCTTTATCCTCGCTTTGACCCGGTTTTTACCGGGTCTTTTTTAATTAAAATCGAATGAGGTATACACAGTGAAGCTATTTGGTAGGCTTTCCGGGCCATTGCTACTGGTAATCTTCGCGCTTATTTCTTTTCCCTCCAAAGCTGAACAAACATCGGCTTTTGTCGGTGGAAATTGCGTCGATATTAATGGGATGTATGTTGCGTTGGGAAATGGCAGCAGCGGCATTCTAGGAAACTTCAACAAAGAAACAGAGTTGCTAACCTTTGCCAGGAACAATGGCATCAACTACCTAATTTTCTACAACTTAGAAGGTATGAGTAATGTTCAGGGCCGGGAAGACGACCTTGCTAACCTGATATCAAGAGCGAAAAACTATTTTGGCGTACAGCAAGTCGCTGCCGCACTAGGGGCGGCAGCGTCAGCGGATGAAATTGTCAATTACAACAGCAACCGGTCAAACGAAGAGAGAATTGATGTTCTCAATCTCGAGTACGAGTTTTGGCACGGCAGTGATAGGGCAGCGTCCTTTCAGAATACGCTAAATATACTGAGCTATTTCTCCACCGTTGCTACACAACACAACCTTGAAACGGAAATCTATATTGGCTGGATAACAGAGCAAGAGGGCGCGAGCCTAGCAGACGCGGTAGATCGGGTACTGGTACATTATTACCGTCAAAATGATCTGAATATTATCAACTATGGTTTAGACCGTCTGGAATATTTAGCCTCTGGTAACAGCAGCGTAAAAATAGCACCGATATTCTCTAACGAAGGCCCCGAAAACACCGGTGATCCAACCGGTTACTTTATGGGCCCCTGGCTTGAAACTCACTCCATTGATCAGCCGTTTAAAACATGGCTGAGTGAATATCAGCAACTCGGCGAGCAATGGCAGCAAAATCTAGAGGTTATGGGTAGTACATGGTTTTTGTACAACTACTTTGCAGATATTAATAGCACCGCGGTCAATCATATAACCTCTAACCCTACAGGAGCTGAGGTGTGCAATGGTGATTCAGTCGATTTGACGGTAACCAGCTCTGCTGTAGCAAAAGATATTGGTTGGTTCAAAGATGGTGTGTGCCTCACGAATGGCGGCTCTTATCAAAATGCCGATAGCTCGGTGTTATCTATTACTTCGATTGGCACGGAGCAATACGGGAGCTACAGCGCAAGGGTTGTGAGCTACGACACAAGCAACCCAACGAGCCAGGTTTCGCAGTCAGCTAGTGTATCTAAAGATCCAACTTGTGCAGCTTCTACCACTAATCTGGCGTTAGGTAAGCCGGTGATTGCGTCGTCTTATATCGCAGCAGGATACGAGCCGGGCAAAGTCGTTGATGGTGTGACGAGCAACAGTCGTTGGGCCAGTGAGTATCAAGGTGATCAGTGGGTTCAGGTTGATCTTGGTGGGGTATTCAGCCTGTCTCAGATAGACATCATTTGGGATGCTGCGTATGCGTTGAACTATCAAATATTGGTTTCTTTGGATGGTGCTGGTTGGTCTGAGATATCGAGCATTAGCGCCAACCAAAACCTTTATAACAGTTTTCAGTACCAGGGTACTAACGCTCGTTATATTCGTGTTCTGGGAGCGCAAAAAGCGCTGCCACAGTGGGGCTATTCAATGGAAGAAATTGAAGTTTACGGCGACCCTGTCATCTGAGATTCCGGCAATAACACGGATACCTGTTATCGAACAACTAACAGAGGCTCAGCGGTTAAGTGAGCCTCTGTCACATCACACTCTTTGGCTAGAGATTAATATGAAAACTATATTTGCCTTTATCGTGGCACTCTTCACCTCTGCATCAGTGTTGGCTGTAGACTTTCAGGAGTTTACGGAGCAGGCGGAGTTTAAGTATGGCGTCATCAGTAATTTTGAAGACGATGGAAAATTCAGTGCTTTTTTTGAAATTAACAATCTTTCAAGTGTTGATCTAAAGGCCAGTAATAAATCCTGGACAATGTACATTCACTATGTGCGACGAATTACCGACACTAAATCTGATCAAGTGAATATTGAGAGGGTGCAGGGGGATCTGTACAAAATAACACCCACAAAAAACTTCGCGGGATTACCGCCAGGCGAAAAAATTAAGGTGGAGTTTGAGGCGAGGGGGCATATTGCAACCTACAGCTATATTGTTCCCAATGCTTTTATGGTGGACGACAATGGCAATAGCTATGTATTCGCCAGTACCCATACCAGCAACCCTGCCGATTACACCTACCCGTTGCTAAAGCCCGAGCAGTACTTGCGCTTTGACCAACCGGCACGAGATAACTTTGCGGTGTTCGATGCCGAGAAGCGTTATGAGTTGAACAAAACCAATCCACTCAATAAATCGCAAACCCACATAGTGCCCACCCCCCGTGAAGTGCATAGCAGCAGAGGTGAGGCGAGTATTGATGCGGATTGGTCCGTGTATCAAGCCGGTGGCCTTGGGTTTGAAGCACGCTACCTGGTAAGATCGTTAGAGTTCTTGGGTGTTGTACTTCCCATAGAAAATAACGAATCGGGTGATAAAAAAATTCGCCTTATCATTGATGGTAAAATAACCGAAGAAAACGGCTACGAACTCAACGTTAAGAACAACAATATTGATATTCGTGCGGCCGATACCACAGGGATATTCTACGGCGTACAAAGCCTGCTTAGCTTGGTACCTTTTACCGAGCAGAGTAGCTCGATAAAGATCCCGGCGGTGCGCGTATTTGATTCGCCGCGTTATTCGTGGCGAGGTATGCATTACGATATCGCGAGAAACTTTCACGGTAAAGATGCGATCTTAACGCTGTTAGAGCAAATGGGGCGCTACAAGCTCAATAAATTACACCTTCATGTGACTGACGACGAAGGCTGGCGCATTCAAATTCCGGGCTTAGAAGAGTTAACAGAAGTCGGCTCAAATCGTTGTTTTGATCTAAAAGAAAATAGCTGCTTGCTAACGCAACTAGGAAGCGGGCCCGACAAAGACAATCCGGGAAGTGGTTATCTGAGCGTTGATGATTATATAGAGATCGTCCGCTTTGCCAATGATCGTCATATTGAGGTGATTCCCGAGATTGACATGCCCGGTCATTCCCGTGCGGCTGTTGTGGCAATGAAAGCTCGGTATCGTAAGCTCAAGCAACAGGGCAAGGATGAGGCGGCCGCCGAATTTCTGTTATCCGACCCCAATGACAAATCTGAATATCTAACGGTACAGAGCTACAGCGACAACTCCGTCAATGTTTGTATGGAGTCAAGTTACCGCTTTATTGAAAAAGTTGTATACGAGCTGCAAACCATGCACCGTAAAGCTGGCACCAAGTTATCTGTGTTCCATATGGGGGGAGACGAGGTTGGCAAAGGCTCCTGGGAAAAATCGCCGATCTGTAATGCGCTTATTAATAGTGAGGCAAATGGCATAGCCGGAGTGGATGATTTAAAACCTTACTTTGTTAAGCGTTTTGGTGACATTACCGCCGAGCGCGGATTGAGTTTGGTTGGCTGGGAAGATGGGTTGATGTACGATAAAAATAACCCTTTTCCCCGCGATAATATTGCCAATAAGCAAGTTATTGCCAATGCATGGGATAATATCTGGGAATACGGCATTGCTGATCGTGCTTACGTATTGGCAAATGCAGGCTACGATGTGGTTTTGTCATCAGCAACGCACTTGTACTTCGATCACCCACATCAGCCAAACCCCTATGAAGATGGTTATCACTGGGCGGCGCGATACACCGATCTGAAAAAAGTGTTCTCGTTTATGCCGGGCGATCTCTATGCCAATGCGCGGATGACATTTACCGGAAACCCCATCGAAAACCTCGATAAGCTGGTGGATAAAGTTCACGTTGGATTGGATAACCCCGAGAGAATTCTAGGGTTGCAGGGTCAGTTGTGGACTGAGGTGGTACGCAGCCAGTCGCAAATGGAGGCAATGGTGTTTCCACGGCTTTTGGCGCTTGCTGAGCGGGCTTGGCACAAGGCCGCGTGGGAGAGCGAAGAAGACGACAATAGTTTTGCGGGCGACTGGGAGGGCTTTGTATCGTCTCTGGTGTTTAAAGAGTTACCCAAGTTAAGCCGTATGGGCGTTAATTTTTACTTACCGCCGCCAGGGTTAAAGAAAATATCTGGCCAGGTTTTTATCAACACTGAATTGCCGGGCCTTGAGGTTGAATCCAGCATTGATGGTGGACAACACTGGAATAAAGTGACGAAATCATCTGTAGAGTTTGATTCCCGGGCTTTGTTTCGCTCCAGGCTAGGTGGCCAAACCAGTCGTGCGACGGGCCTATCGCTATAGTTGTAAACTAATCTATAGTTGTAAGGCAATAAAGGTATTACTGTGGAAATCGAGCGCTTACTATCAAACGCAAAAGATGCCCTGCAACAAGGGCGTGATGAGCAGGCTTACAGTTTATTGGGGCAGGCACTGACGCTCGATTCCCGCAACGCCGAAGCTTACTACTTATTAAGCTATATCGCCCACAAGTATAAAAACTTTTTAAAAGAAGTTGAGTTGCTGAAAAGCTGTATTCAGCTGAACGGCACAAACCAATACTATGTGGTTTATTTATGTCGTGCGCTGACATTGGTGGGAGAAAAAACGCAGGCTATTTCGTTTCTGGATCAGCTTGATCTTGATAGTATCAAAGAGCTCGAACTAATAGACGTGATCGCCTCTTGCTACAACCAATTGTCTTTATACAGGCATGCGTGTCACTGGTTTGAAAAACTAGTAGCACTGGATGGGAGTCAAGCATCAAACTGGTTTAATCTTGGTGTTTGCTATAAATACTTTGGTGAGTTTGAAAAATCGAAGCAGGCGTTTGAGCGGGCTATCGCGTTAAGCCCGGATTACTATAAAGCCTACGCTGCATTGGTTTCGCTCGGAAGTCGATATAATCAGGGTGTGTCGGTAACCTTTTTGCAGGACCTGTTCACATCGGCGTCTGATGCTGATAATAAGCTGTATCTCGCCCATGCGATCGCAAAAAAAATGGAAGAGTCTGGCGATTATAAGGCATCGATGGAGGCTCTCAGAAGCGGTAAAAAGCAAAAGCACGCCCTTTTTAAAGCATCCATTGACAGCAATATAGCCATACTAAAGCACATTGCCGGCGCACCCGCGCAAACGGTAGCGAAAAAAACGGGTAAACCGCGGCATATTTTTGTTGCTGGCATGCCGCGCACGGGTACGACGTTAGTAGAGCGAATTTTGTCATCTGCCGCTGATGTTGCAACCGGCGGAGAGCTCTACGACTTTGTTTCTGCTGTGAAAAAAGTAACCGGGAACTCTGGCCCCGATTTTTTATCGACCGCAACAACCCGTGCGTTAACGCAGAGCCAATATCGGCAAGTGGGGTTGTTGTATCGGGAAGCAGTCGCTTATCTTTATCGGGATGCTGACGTGCTGATCGATAAGCTGCCGTTAAATGTACTCTATACACCGCAGATATTATCCTCCCTGAACGATGCCGTGGTTATTTGTTTAGACAGGCACCCGCTAGACACCATTGTGGGTAATTTTAAGCAGCTATTTAGCTTTGATGACTCTGCCAACGGCTACTCATTAAGCTTGCTGGATACCGCGACTTATTATGTTAATTTTAAGCGCATTATAGATAGATTTAAATCGCATTACGGCGATCGGTTCTACATCGTCAACTACGAAAACCTAGTGAATAATCCGGCCGAAGAGGCCGAGAAGCTGTTTGATTTTTGCGCGATACCGTGGGATCCATGCTATTTGCAGGTTGAAAAAAACGCTCAGCCCGTGGCAACCGCCAGCTCTGTTCAGGTGCGCAGTAAGATCAACACCAATTCGGTAGGGCGGTGGCGGCACTACGAGGAGTGCTTAACTGAGGTAAAAGCTGTTTTAGCAAAAGCGGGTGTTTATGGCTAACCGGTTAATTCGATTGGCTGATCATTTTTTTGCGATACTCGGTGGGTGAGTCGCCGGTCAGTCGTTTAAAAAACCGCTGAAAAGAAGACTTACTGTTAAAACCGGACTCCAGCAGAATATCCATCACCGACATATCCAAATGGCGCTCATCGGCCAGATAGCGCTTCGCTTCTTCTACTCGGTAGGTATTAATAAACTCAAAAAAGTTTGTACCAAATACGCGGTTTATGGCAAACGATACCTCGCGATAAGGCAGGCCGATACTCTCTGAAAACTGTTCTACGTTTATATTCGACTTTAGGTAGAGTTTGTCTTCCTTTATACCGGCCATAATTTTACCGGTAATATTATCCAGGCTCTCTGTTTGGCTATCATTTTTTTTGCGTTCTACTTTAGCCGTTGTAATTGACTGAGAAAATGAAACACTAAAATAATACAAAGAAACGAGCAGGCAAAAATTTATATAGTTATCGGTCACCCCAAAAGGAAGCCGATAGAGCACCGCCAATACACTTAACATAACCGACCAAATACCCGCCCCGATATAGGCAATGGTTAGCAGGTAGAGCCAGATAATAGCCCGTTCGTTGACGGCAGAGTTTTGGGTAAGTACGGTTTTATGATAGTTGCGAACAATAAAGAATCCGTAGGTAAAGTAAAGCAGCGGAATAATCTTTACCAACCACCAAACGGTATCGATGGCGCGATAGGTGGTGCTGGATATGCCGAATGTATCTAGCCGTAATAACGGCGTATCGATCTGAAACGCCATAATAAGAATGAAAACGCCTATAGACGGCAGAAGGTGAGCAAGATGCTCTCGCTGCAGTGAAAAGTTCTCCTGAGTAATGCTGGATACATACAAGACCAGTATTGGTCCTTTAAGAAGCATAAAGGTGGCGTAGAAATAAGGCGTTATATCATCGATCAATTCGGTGGTTGGAAGGTGTAAATTCCATACCAGAAGAATCCCGATGTCTGAGATGGCAATGGCGGTAAAGAAGCTTGCCAGAAGATACTTTGAGAGTTGATTGCGGGTAGAAAACAGAGGTTGCGACAACGCGAGTACGATACTTAAACCGATGGAGAGAACCAAAATCACATCGTTTAGATTGAAGTAGAGAGTTGTCATCATGGTCGTGTTTAACCTCACCGAATTACCGCTAAATTGTATCATGTATAGCGGGATAAAAATGGCGGATAAAAACCGATCGATTACGTTGCGCGTGTTAAGTTTGGATTGCGCAGCCCCGGTGCAAAGAGTGCACACAGGGGCTGGCGCGCGGCGCTGCTGGATAAGCACGCCATCAGCTGGCTAGTGGTTTGCTTCGCCGTTTTTTAGAGCCAGCGGCGATGGCTCGCGTTGCAGGGGTATGTTGGCGTTAAGCGATGTAATCGTCTCTACCTTTACCTCTAATGCATTTTTACCCAATAGTTCGTCGGCGAAGGCCTGAGAAAACGGCCAATAGTTTACATCGGCAGAAATCGATACCGGGCCTTTGATGTCGTTTGGTATTTGGATGTGGTAATCGACTAACTCATGGCCTTTGGGCAATATGCGATTGTCGGACATGATGTGGGTGATACGCCAGACCTCAACCTCTACTTTCTTACCATTTTTATCGCCCATGCGAACCATAAAGTTTTTTGTTCCGGGCTCGGTTTTGCCGTCTTTTATCGCACCTGAGCGATAAAAGGTTTTGCCGCTGCCATCTTTTAGCTGGAAATCCACCCACACCTCGCGCCCTTCGGGAAAGCCTGTGGGTAGTTTGTGTCCGGCACCGGTGTTTGTCACTTTTAGGGTTATCTTTGCTAGCGCCCCAGGTTGTATACGCTTGGGCGTATCGACAAGTTCGATGGTGGCACTAGATTGCAGTAAAGCACGGGCACGTTTGGCGTTATCGGTGTGACCAAAGTGTTCCAGTAGGGTCGTGTTGCCGCCTGCAAACCAGTGGGTAGCCCGGTCGCTGCGTTCCGGCCCCATAATAGCGCTTTTCCCTTTTACGGGCTTCATGTGGCAGTCCTGACAACTGATACCGGCCGCCCGATAGGGGCTTTCGTACCACTCATCGTAGGTGCGCTCAACCGGGACGCCGTTTAGTGGGTGTGTGACATTGTGGCAGGTGGCGCACATCTGCGATTCAGTATGCAGTGGTGAATAAGCGGTTTCGTGGTAGGGCGATTGTGCATCGCGCCGCGGGCCGTATTTAATGCGCTGCTCACCCGCATCGTTGAGCACATAGGCGCCGTTATCGATACCGCTGATGGCGTTGATATTGTGGCAACTCTCGCAATCGACTCCGGGTAGATCGGTTACAGGGTTATTGATATCCGGTGGCGATTGGTTATCGGCTCGGGTAACTTGCCCGGTAAGTAAACCAGTAGGCGTGTGACAACCGGTGCAAAAATTATCAAGCTCGCCGCCACTTGCCTTGCTCGCGCGACTGAGCAGAGCACGATAGATAGGGTCATCCCAACTGTGTGACATCATCGATGAGTTCCACTCTTTATAGATATCGCTGTGACACGCGGCACACACCTGGGCGTTGTCGAAGCGGTGCTCGGGTATTACCTTACCGGTGGATGTCGTTGCCCGATGTGGGCCAAATAAGGGGGTTAAGGCTTCATCGATAATACGTTGTTCTATGGCCGTGCCGGCATTGGCAAATGCCGCAAGACTTAAAGTCAAAATGAGTCCAAGTTGCAATAGCTTAATCAGGTGCATGCATAACTCCGTTTATTATTTTTACTGACGTGCTGTCAGAATTAATTTATGGCGTATGCATCTATCAAGGCGACAATATTTTTTGCTGAAGAGGTTATATTAAGTACCAAAATAATCAATACTTTTTGGTATTTAATATTATCACTGTGCGTTACAGCACGAATGATTACGCGTTAACGCCGTGCAATAAGGGGGTCTATGTGACTATATGCTGTAATAATGCAGCCAAGCGTTAAGGTGGGGTATTTTTTTGTTGCGTAATAAGCGTCGTAAATGCCTCTATCGGGAGTGGCTTACTGAAGTAATACCCCTGTCCAAAGTCGCATTGCCAGAGGCGTAAATAGTTAAGTTGCTCGAGCGTTTCAACGCCTTCGGCCACCACCTCCAGGTTAAGCTTATGAGACAAACCAATCATAGTTTCGGTCAAGGCTTCGGGCGTTTTGTCGATTCCCAGCTTTTTAATAAACGACTGATCTATTTTAATAATATCGATGGGGAATTTCGTTAAATAGCTCAACGACGAATACCCGGTACCAAAGTCGTCGATAGCAATCGTGATTCCTAGTGTTTTTAGTTTGGTCAGCACCCACATAATGCGATCGGACTCTTCAATTAAAAGCCGTTCTGTAATTTCTACCGTGATGTCAAGTTCAGCTGCAGCGCGCGTTATAAGTGCCAGCCAGCGGTCCAGTGAATCATCTTTGCTGGAAAACACCCGGGGTGAAACATTAATGGATAAAGCAATATTGCAATTTAGTTGTTTTGAGAGACTACTAAGCTGCTCACTGGCTGTGGCTAATACAAATCGATCGATTTCATTAATGCGGCCAGTTTCTTCGGCCAAGGTAATAAATTCATCTGTTGGAATCTGTTGGCCGTTTCTAAACCAGCGAACCAAAGCTTCACATTTATACACTCGGTTTTCGGTTAGATCGACAATCGGTTGATAGTAAACGCTAAATTCATGGTTATCGATGGCGGTGACCAGTTGGGTACTTAGCAGATGGCGCTTTTCGGAAATAATCTGCATGTTTTTAGTAAAAAATTGCCAGCCGTTTCGGCCCGATCGTTTTACGCCGTACATGGCCTGATCGGCTTTTGATACCAGTGACTCCACGGTGTCTCCATCGTCCGGATACATGGATATCCCCACACTGGCCCCGCAAAAAACATGATTCGCGTCAATGCTGTAGGATTGGCTTACCGCTTTAATAATCTGCTCTGCAATAGACACGGCAATTTTAGCGTCCTGAATATCGTGCAATACAACAATAAATTCATCGCCGCTGTATCGTGCTACGGTGTCGGTTGCCCGAACGCAGGCTTTAATTCGTCCGCCAACATTTTTTAAAAGCTTATCGCCGACAGCGTGCCCCAGGTTGTCGTTGACCGGCTTAAAGTTATCGAGGTCGATAAACAAAATTGCTAAACGGGTGTGGTCACGCTGAGATTTGGCAATAGCTTTACTTAGCCTGTTTTGAAACAAAAGCCGGTTGGGTAATCCGGTAAGTTGATCGTAGATAGCTTGTTGTTGGATTTTTTCAGTGAAGCGTTTTCGCTCGGTAATATCCTGCATAGAGCCAAGTACTGAATAGGGTGGGGCGGTGTCTTCAAGAGGCTTACCGATTATTCTTACCCAGCACTTACCTTCTTTTGGGCAAATAAAATTTAACTCGATATCAAAGGGGGTGCCAAGGCTGGCTCCGGTCACTGCTGCGCTTAGGGTTTTGGCTTGATTGGCCTCAAAGCGAGTCAGTAATTGTGGTAATGTGGGCGGAGTCGAGTGGTACTCCATCCGTAAAACTTTAGCGGTTTGCTCGCTCCATAGTGAGATAATCAATTGATCTTTAACCGGGCTTAATTGCCAGCCGCCCACCAGGGCGAGCTTGCCCACTTCTCGCAGCAGGGCTTCACTTTTTTGCAGTGTGCGCTGATAGTGCGCGTCGCGACGAAATTGTCGGTAGCGCGATACGATGGCAACAAGCAGAAGCAGAGCGATAATAATAAAGGCGCCGCGCAGTACCCATACCACATTGTTCTTTTCCCACCCTATGGTTGGGCGGCCCGCCAATTGCCAGCTTCCCGGGCCGACGTTAATGGAGGTGACTATGCTGCGCGGATCGTTAAATACCTCTTCGCTGCCAAAAAACACCTCGCCGCCGGGGCCTGTTGCGTTGCGTCCGCGAATCGCGATCTCAATGGTGAGGTTGTCATCCAATAGCCCGGCCGCTTGATAAAGATCGGCGGTTTTCATGGGCGCTGAGACGATGCCCCAAAACGCATCTTCGCGGGTAAATACCCCGACCCGACCAATCACGGCTTCTTCCCCCTGAACCAACATAAGCGGCCCGGCGAGGTGAAGTTTGCCTCGCTGATTAAGCTCTTTGATAACCGTCATCTGCTCTGGTACATCGCGGTAATTAAGGCCGATTATTTCTCTTTTGTCGGTGGCGGGATAAAGATAGCGAATCACTAAGTTGGGCGCGGCCGCCAAGCTTTTAAGTAGCGGCTCCTGGCGAAATATCGTTGCGGCGTAATCTTCAAATTCAGCTTGAGAGAGGTTGGGAAACAGCCCGATATGAGCGGCCAGGCCGCTAATCAGGGATAAATTATTATTGATGGCGCCGGATAGCTCTGCGGCGTGGGCATTTAGCTGTTGGGTAACCTGTTGTTGTTTGTCGCTGATGGCCGATTCATTGAAATGGCGCTCGAGCATAATTTCGGTTGTGGCGGCGGCCAGTAAAAGAGCCACACACATAGAGAGTGCCCATTTTGCGGCTGGATTGTGTGTTAAGTTTTCCAGCTTCATAGGGCACTTAGCCGATTAAGTAAGTGAAAACATAAGCATCGCCAGATCATAGGCTTAATATAGCGCTTTTTTCCTCCTTTTACAGTGGTAATAAGGGCCAGTGAGGCCGCGCGGCGGGAGAGGGAAAGCTGGCTTCCGTGCCGGGTTTGTCGCCGGTATTAACGGCGGTGGGATAATAGCCATTGGTAAAAGTCATCACTGCCGTACACCCTGCGCCAGGCGTCGTGGCCCATGTCTTCATGGGTGGTAAAGCGCACGTGGGTGTGACCTAACTGCTCCAGGCGGTTTAATCCGGGGTAAAAGTACTGAATGGGAACTGTGTGGTCGCGTCCGCCGGCAAACTGCCAAACCGGAATTTGGTGTTTAGCGATAGGCGCTATATAGGATGGGTGGCCCCAGCCGACTACCGGAGCGATGGCGGCAAACAGGGTAGGGTGCTGACTGGCAAACCACCAGGTGCCAAAGCCACCATAGCTCATTCCCGTTAAGTACAGCCGGCTTTTATCGGTGCGAAAGTTATTCTGCACGGTGTCGAGAATATGCAGTAAATCTTCTTCTACTTTATCCCAGCCCTCCGGCAACAATGGCGGTATCAGGCTCATGTCTACCTGAGACGGGACTCCGGTCATAGGTTGTGGGGTGGCGAAGTAAGGGGCACGAGGCGGTGTGCCCTGCTCAAGACGCTGAGGAATTTGGCTGGGTGAGCGGTTGTCGATGTAGCTAATGCCGCGTTTATCCATACCAAACATATGCAGTTGCGGCGAAACAATAATAAAGGGCAAATCTTTTTTCTGGATCCAGGCTTCGTACAGGGGGCCGTGTATCAAGACATAACCGAGATCTTCTTTGCCGTTACCGCGCTCGCCGTTGCCGTGTAAAAACAGCATAACGGGCCACTCTTTGTCGGGCTGGGTGGCATAGCCTTCAGGTAGGTAGACAAAAAAGTCCCGCTCTTTTTGGTCGGCTTGGCTGGTGTAACTGATACGGTTAAGTACCGGCTCGGCCGACGCGTTGCTGGTCGTAGATGATGTTGCAGCGCTGCTGTAGGCTCCGATTAACAGTAAAGGTAGGGCGAGCAGTCGGGTAAAGCGGGTCATAGTAGCCTCAATTATTATCTCTGTGTGTTTAGGCTTTGTGCGAAATAGGCAGAGCGGTGGAACGTATGGGTGATTTAAGTACAAACGACGATTGTACACCGGTCACCCCGTCAATTCGCGTTAGCTTGTTGAGCAAAAATTGTTGAAAAGCGTCCATGTCCGCAACAATTACCTTTATTTGATAATCTGCCGATTGACCGGTGATCAGGTGGCACTCCAGTACCTCGGGGTAGGCGGCAATGGTGTTTTCAAAATTTTCAAACCGCTCAGGGGTGTGTCGATCCATACTGATCTGAATAAGCGCCGTGAGGTTTAGGCCCAGTTTGCGGGCGTTAAGCAGCGCCACATAACCGTCGATTAAGCCGTCTTCTTCTAGTTGTCGCACCCGGCGCAGGCAAGGCGATGGCGACAGGCTAATAGCGTCGGCTAGCTCTTGGTTGGATATCCGACCGTCTCGCTGCAGGCGCTCGAGAATCATTCCGTCATATCTGTCGAGTTGCGTGACCACAAACACATTCCTATTAAAATTCTTTGAGTGTCCACTATAGCGCAATAATATGCTAATAAATGTAAATATAACGTTATTTTGGCAATCATCTGCTGCTTGCTTGTGGCTACACTGTGTCTATCGGTAGCGAAAGCAACAAATGGCCACAAGCCAGTTGCTAAAAGGCCACAAGCCCGACGCCAGAGCAACGTGGGCGATCCCTACAATCGTGTAAACGTCAGCTACCAAAATCTATCCTTATCGCCGGAGAACACCATGTTAAAGCAGCCCTCTACCAAATATCGCGCATTTGCGCCGGTCGCCCTGTCTGATCGTCAGTGGCCGAATAACGCCATCAGTGCCCCTCCGGTGTGGATGAGTACCGATCTGCGCGATGGCAACCAGGCGCTGATTGACCCTATGTCGGTGGCGACAAAACTTAAGTTTTTTAAGGCGTTGGTTGAGATGGGTTTTAAAGAGATCGAGGTGGGCTTTCCCTCGGCATCTCAGACCGACTTCGATTTAGTTAGGATGCTGATTGAAGATAACCATATTCCCGACGATGTCACCATCGAGGTGTTAACTCAGGCGCGTCAGGAGTTGATTGATCGCACCGTGGAATCGTTAACTGGTGCACGGCGTGCCATCGTCCATATGTACAACCCAACGGCGCCAGATTTTCGTGAGATCGTGTATCGCACAGACCAGGCTGGGGTAAAGGCTATTGCCGAGCAAGGTACACGATGGGTGCAAGAGGCGACAGCTCGCTACCGGGATACCGAGTGGGTTTATCAGTACTCGCCCGAGGTGTTTTCCGGCACCGAGCTGCCCTTTGCCAAAGAGGTGGTGGATGCGGTCTCGGCCATTTGGCAGCCAACTCCCGAGCGTAAAATGATCGTCAACTTGCCGGCCACCGTAGAAATGTCGACGCCCAACACCTACGCCGACCAAATTGAGTGGATGCACCGCCATTTAGCGCGGCGCGACAGTATTGTATTGAGCGTGCACCCGCACAACGACCGCGGCACCGCCGTTGCCGCCGCCGAGTTGGCAGTAATGGCCGGTGCGGACCGGGTAGAGGGCTGTTTGTTTGGTAATGGTGAGCGCACCGGCAATGTCGACCTGGTGACCCTGGCGCTTAATCTTTACACTCAGGGTGTCGATCCGGGCCTGAATTTTGGCCAGATCGATCAGGTGCGTCAGCTGGTCGAGCAGTGCAACCAGTTGCCGGTTCATCCACGTCACCCCTATGCCGGGGAGCTGGTGTTTACCGCTTTTTCGGGCTCCCATCAGGATGCCATTAAAAAAGGTTTTGCTCAGCGTCAGGAGGGTGATTACTGGCGGGTGCCTTACTTGCCCATTGATCCGGCGGATCTCGGCCGCTCCTATGAGTCGGTGGTGCGGGTTAATAGCCAATCGGGCAAAGGCGGGGTGAGCTTTTTGTTGGCTCAGGAATACGGTCTGGATATTCCGCGGCGCTTACAAATTGAGTTTAGCCGAACTGTGCAAGCGCACTCTGACAAGACCGGAAAAGAGGTGTCCAGTGGCGATATTTTTGCCCTGTTCGAGCGCGAGTACCTGCAGGTAAATACGCCCGTGGCTTATTGCCACAACGAGCAACACAGCCGCGATGACGAAGTGTCTATGGCGCTGGAGGTGAGTGTCGCCGGGCAAGCTCAGCGTTTGCTGGGGCAGGGTAGTGGCCCGGTAGCGGCCGCCGTGGCGGCATTACAGCCGTTGCTTGACGAGCCTATCAGCGTTATTGACTATCACGAGCACGCCATCAGCGGCGGCGGCGCTAAAGGTGATGCGGTGAGCTACATTGAGCTGCGTTTTGGCTCAAGCGAGCCAGTATTTGGTGTGGGCCGCGACGGCAGTATTGTGGCGGCTGCCATTAAAGCCTTGATCAATGGTGTGAACCGCTCTGTTGCGGGTGCTGCGGCAGCTTCACTGGTGGCAAAATCGGCTTAGTTAGCGTAAATTAAGTAATAGCTGCGGGGCAACCTAAAGCCTCGCAGCGCTATAAAAATGAGACGCATGGTTTATTGGCCTACTGGCATTGCTTTATTAAAACGATAGTAAAGCGATGCTTATAATCAGCCGCTGATTGGCCGTTAGGTTGGGTAAACGGTTATTCAAACAGGGGATGCTTTATTTGTGAGTCCACAACGTGTACCTCTAACGTTACCCCGCTGGCTATTGCTCGCCTCGCTATTTCTGACCTTGGCCGCGCTCTTCGGCCATCAATATATTCCGTTACGAACCCTTAACCTGTTACCCGATGCCGACGCTACCCGGTTTATTTACGCCGATAGCGATGCGGGCGGTGGAACCCGGGTCGAGTGGGTGGACTTTGACAAAAACGCATTGCGTTGTACCCGCGATGCGAGCAAGCCCTCGTTATATTGTGGCTTTAATTTGGCGCTGAGTGACGACTTTACTCGCGGCATCAACATTTCTGACTACGTCCAGCTGAGCATTACCATGGTGGTTAACTCGGCTAACCCCCGCCTGTCGATTTTTATGCGCAACTACAACCCCGCGTACAGCACACCAGAAGATGGCAATAGCGCACAGTACATCATGTTTAACGTACGGGCCGAAGATATCGCGCCAGAGCTGGTGATTGGTTTAGATGAGTTTCGGGTAGCCGACTGGTGGCTTGAGGCCCGGGATGTGCAACGCGAATATACCAAACCCGAATTTAATAACATTACCCTTATCGGTGCTAATCTGGGCAGTGATCTGCCGGCGGGTGATCACGAGCTTGAAATTAGCCAGATACGCTTGCAGGGCCCCTGGATTTCGGCAGAGCTGTGGTATCAATTGGTGATTGGTATCTGGCTGGTGATTGGGTTTGGTTTTGTATTGCTGCAATCGGCTTACTATGCCAGCCAGGCAAAGGGCAGTGAAAGACGCTACCAGTGGCTTAAATCACGCCACCAACAGCTGCGCTATCAGGCGGAAAATTTAAAGGATATGGCTCAGCGCGACAAACTCACCGGCCTGCTTAACCGCCATGGGCTGGAGTTATCGCTTGAGGGGCTGGTACGCGATGGCGCAGTGCCGGTGGCAATACTGTTACTGGATATCGACCACTTTAAACGAATCAACGATCGGCGCGGCCACGACCAGGGCGATAAAGTGCTGATCCAGGTGGCGACGACCCTCACTGAGAATACCCGCTCGGGTGACCTTGTGGCGCGTTGGGGGGGCGAAGAGTTTTTGGTTGTGGTTGAAAATATCGAGCCCCGGGAGATTTACGGCCTAGCGGAAAAAATACGCACCCGGATTTTTGCGCAAGAGTACGGCGCTACCCACCCGCCGCTCGTGGTGAGCACCAGTGTGGGAGCGGTGCAGTGGCGCCCCGACGAGACCTTTGAGCAAAGCCTGCAACGAGCCGATGAACTCTTGTACAAAGCTAAAGAGTTGGGGCGTAACTGCTCGGTGATCGATCAGCCACGTCCGGATTAGAGTTTACAATCTGCCCGTGGAAGCGTGGGTTAGGTTACAATAGCGCGCAACCTTACGACCAATTGCTATGCTAACCCTATTGAGCGCAGCTTTGATTCACATTCGCACTAGTGCACTTATCCTGTTACTGATTCTCGGCGCATGTAGCCATCAGCCTCCGGTGTATCGCCCTGTGGCGACCGATGGGTTTGAGCGGGTGCTTGAGTTTTGGCAGCGAACCCACCCCGGTGAAACGGTCGATCTCTACAGTCAGGAGCAAGTCCTTGCAATTGCCAACAACCTGTTGCTGATGCAGCGCAACAGTGGCGGCTGGCCGGCGAATATCAACCCGTTTCGCAAGCTTAGCGGTGATCAGCGTCTACAGTTTTTAAAAGATCAAAACGCGCGCGATGCGAGTTTTGCCAACGCCAATATCTTTCCGCAAATTTTTTACTTATCGCATGTGTATTTACAGACGGGCGATGTCCGCTATCGTGACAGCGCTAAAAAGGCCTTCCGTCTGGTTATGGCAACCCAGCTGTACAATGGTGGTTGGCCGCAGCAGGCACAGGTTATCGAGGGCGACGAGGCAACCATAAACACGCGCGCCACCATTAATGCGCTACGCTTTTTGCGCCGGGTAGCCGCCGGCGAAATGCCCTACGGCTATGTGCCATTTGATGTGCGCCGGCAAGCTGCAGACAGTGTGCGCAAAGGTGATCAATTATTATTGCGGCTGCAACAGGCACACGATAGCCGGGCCAGTATCTGGGCGTCGGCGTACGATTTAAAAACTTCACAGCCCGCCGCGGTTAATAAGCAAGCGGTGGTGGCGCTCGACCCTGAAGTGAGTGTGGCTATCACCCGATACTTTATGCAGATAGAGCGGCCGCCCGCCGAGGTTATTCGGGCGGTGACGGGGGCCGTCGACTGGTTTAGCCGCAATACCTTACAGCAGGCGCAATTGCGCACAGCGGCTAAACGGCCGGCGTGGGCGCCTAAATATTCTCGCGCGGCATTGCCGCGTCAGCCGGTGTGGGCCGAGTACTACACAGTCGATACCAGCCGGCCGTTGGTGGACAGAGCCAGTGGGCGCCCGGTTGCGCCCTATGTTGCCAGCTCGCTGGCAGCAAACAAAGCGTGGTACGGCAGTTGGGCGCGGGGTTTACTGCAAACGGATTACCCAAACTGGCAAAAGAAAGCTATTCCGCCCGAGGGGAGTCCGACACTGTAGTGGATCGGTTTTTCTCGCGTTGCCACGGGGCGTAGATACCATCATCCCGGCCCAGCGGCAGCTGTTCGATTTGACTCTCGATCCAGGTTTTTACCTCTTCGGTGAGGGTTTTACGGTCGCGTCCCTCGGTGGCGATGGCATCGCCGATTACGACAGAAATTTCACCCGGATATTTTAAAAAATGTTTGTGCGGCCAGCACTCGGCGGCGTTATGCGCTATGGGTACAACGGGGCGGCCGGTGGCGCAGGCGATGTCGGCGCCACTGCGGGCATAGTTGCCAACCGTGCCTAACTTCATGCGTGTGCCCTCGGGAAACACCAGTACACTAATGCCTTGTTCCAGGCGTTCAATACTTTTTGTTTTAACGTCTTTTAGCGCCTGTAAGCGGTTGCGGCGATCGATGGCGATCGGGCGCATGGAGGCCAGCCCCCAGCCAAAAAACGGAATGCGCAATAACTCTTTCTTTAAAATAATACTGACCGGCGCCAGCTGATACTGCAAAAATAGGGTCTCCCAGGTGCTTTGGTGCTTAGCCATAATCACCACGGGGTGGTCTTTGCGGCGGCGCTGGTCGATTACCTTAATGCGTATGTTGCAGCAGACTTTTAACCACCACATGACAAATCGATTCCACAGGGTGACCGCGCGCCAGCGCAAAGGGTAGGGTAAAACAGGCCAGAGTATAACGCTGATTGTGCCGGCGATAATGCCAGAGCCGTAGTAGCCGGTGTTAAACAGTAGGGTGCGCAGGTACAGCAACATCAGACATCCTATTCAATAATTAACTCAGCCGCGGCGGCCAGATCGGCGACCAGGGTTACCGTTTGGCCCGAGAGACTATACTCCGGGTTATCGCCGTCGCTCTGATCGAGTTGGGCGCGGGTGGCAATGCCGTTGCCGGTTTCGACCAGAATTAAGCGGCAGCCTTTCGCGAGGCCGGTTTCTAGGTCTCGCAAGCTATCGCCGATAAAAGCGACGCCCTCGGCACTGGTATTGAACTCGGCCTCGATGGCATCCACTAACCCGGGCAGAGGCTTGCGACATTTGCAATTGTCGTCGGGGCCGTGCGGGCAGTAAAAAATGGCCCCCAGCTCGGCGCCTTCGGCCTCCACCAACTGGGTGAGCTTGGCGTGCATGGCTTCAAGATCATCTAAATCAAAATAGCCGCGCGCCAACCCGGACTGATTAGTGGCGACCACTACCGTGTAGCCCGCCTTATACAGGCGGGCTATGGCGGCAATGCTACCGGGTAGGGCAACCCACTCGTCCGCACTGCGAACATAGTTACCGGTGTCTTGATTGATGACGCCATCGCGATCGAGAATCACCAGTTTCATGCTATTACCCTTTTGCCGGTGCGAGTGCTGAGATGTCCGCTACCTGTAAAAATAACCCACGCAGTTGCGCGAGCAGCGCCAAGCGGTTGTTTCTAAGCGCCTGGTCGTCGGCCATCACCATAACATCATCAAAGAAGGTATCCACCGCAGCGCGCAAAGTGGCCAGCTCCGCCAGAGCATCGGCGTAGCGTCGCTCGGCAAACAAGGGGGCTACCCGCTGCGCTTTGTCGGCTACGGCTTCGGCCAACTGTTGCTCGGCGGGCTCGGCCAGCAGCTTGGTATTGACCTCGCTCGCCGGTGCCTCCTCAAGCTTGCTTAGGATATTGGATACCCGCTTATTGGCGGCGGCCAGCGCCTGGGCCTCGGGCAGTTGCGCAAAAGCGTCTACGGCCAGTACCCGGGTGTTAATGTCTACCGGGTGGCTGAGCTTTTTGGCGGCAACCGCGAGATAAACTTCGGTGGCAATTTGGTCTTCTTCGTACCAGGCGCGAAAGCGCTCCAGCATATAGGCCAGCGACTCTTCGACGGTACTGGCGGCGTCTTTGATGTTGTCGCCATGGCCGGTCGCGGCACGTTTAAGCAGCTCGCGCAGATCGAGGTTGATGTCTTTTTCGACCATCAAGCGCAGCGCCCCGAGGCTGGCACGGCGCAAGGCGAACGGGTCTTTAGAGCCGGTAGGCTTTTGCCCGATACCGAAAATACCGACGATGGTGTCGAGGCGGTCTGCCAGAGCGATCAGGGTGCCCGTCTGGGTGTCGGGCAGCTCGTCGCCGGCGTATTTGGGTAGGTATTGCTCTTTTAAGGCGCTGGCGACTTCCGGGTCTTCGCCGTCGTTAAGGGCGTAGTAGTAACCGGCAATGCCCTGCATTTTGTCAAACTCCAGCACCATCTCGGTAACAAGATCGGCCTTAGAGAGTTCGCCGGCGCGTTTGGCTTTGGCGGCGTCGGCGCCAATGTCTGTGGCAATGCTGGCCGCTAGCGCGGCAATGCGGTCGGTCTTATCTAAAATGCTGCCCAGCTTGGCCTGAAACACAATCGAGCCCAGGCGCTTACGCTGTGATGCCAGTGTGTGCTTTTTGTCGGTCTCAAAAAAGAAGGCGGCGTCCGATAGGCGTGGCCGAATAACGCGCTCGTTACCATCGATGACTTGCGTGGGGTCCTGCGACTCGATATTGGCAACCGTTATAAAATAGGGCTTTAACTGGCCGTTGTTATCCACCACGTGGAAGTACTTTTGGTGCTCGGCCATGGAGGAGATCAAAGCCTCGGCCGGCACTTGCAAAAAGCGCTCTTCAAAGCGGCCGGTGAGCGCCACCGGCCACTCCACCAGGGCGGTAACTTCATCCAGCAGGTCTTCGTCGATAACCGCCGTGCCATCAATGGCCGCGGCTTCGCGGTTGACCTGATCGATGATCAGCGCCCGCCGCGCGGCCATATCTACCTGCACGTAGGCGGCTTTCATAATCTCGACGTAATTGCCGGGCGAATCGATGCTAATGACTTGGTTGTGGTGAAAGCGGTGGCCGCGGCTGTCCCGGCCACCGCTCAGGCCTAACACTTCAGCCTCGACCACGTCATCGCCAAACAGCATCACCAGCCAGTGGGCCGGGCGAACAAATTCAGTGCGCTTGGCGCCCCAGCGCATGCGCTTGGGAATAGGCAGCTTGGCCAGCGCCTCTTGCACGATACCGGCGAGTAAATCGGTGGTGGGTTCGCCGCCTGCCTCTTGGTGCGCTACTAGCTTATCGGCTTTGCCGTCGTTCTCGGTGGTTAGCTCGTCGATGGCAATGCCGTTCTTTTTGGCGAACGCCTCGGCCGCACGGGTGGGTTTGCCGTCGGCATCAAACGCCACCTGAGCCGGTGGCCCCCAGTTGGTCACCTGACGCACCGGGGTGGCCTCGGCTAACTGCTCGACAACCAGAGCGAGACGCCTTGGCGAGGCGTAGCTGTTAATGGCGCTGTAGGGCAATCCGGCGTCGTCCAGCCCGGCTTTAACACCAGCGGCCAGTGCCGCCAGTAGGTTCTTTAGTGCGGTGGGTGGCAACTCTTCGGTGCCCAGTTCCAATAAAAAATCACGGGACATGTTATTTCTCCTCCCCGGCTAACAACTCCGCGCGCAAATTGGCCGGTGCGAGCGGAAAGCCCAGGGTTTTGCGGGCGTCAAAATAGGCCTGTGCCACGGCGCGCGCCAGGGTGCGCACACGCAGGATAAAACGCTGGCGCTCGGTCACTGAAATGGCGTGACGGGCGTCCAGTAAGTTAAAGGCGTGTGAGGCCTTCATGACCATCTCGTAGGCGGGCAGTGCCAGGCCGGCTTCGACCAATCGCTGGCTTTCGCGCTCGCACACATCAAAGGTGTGAAACAAGAACTCGACGTCGGCGTGCTCAAAGTTGTAGGCCGACATCTCTACTTCGTTTTGGTGGAAGACATCGCCGTAGGTCACCTTGTTGCCGTCCGGGCTGATGGTCCAGGTCAGATCAAAGATCGAGTCGACGCCCTGCAGGTACATGGCAATCCGCTCCAGACCATAGGTGATTTCACCGGTGACCGGGTAGCACTCGATACCGCCCACTTGCTGAAAGTAGGTAAACTGAGTGACTTCCATGCCATTGAGCCAAACCTCCCAGCCCAAGCCCCAGGCGCCCAATGTAGGGGACTCCCAGTTGTCCTCGACGAAGCGAACATCGTGCACGCTGGTATCGATACCCAGCTCGCGCAGCGACTCCAGATACAAATCCTGAATATTGTCCGGTGAGGGTTTGAGTACTACCTGAAATTGATAGTAGTGCTGCAGGCGGTTGGGGTTTTCACCGTAGCGGCCATCGGTGGGACGGCGACAGGGTTGAACGTAGGCGCTGTTCCAGGTTTCGGGGCCGATGGCGCGCAAAAAAGTGGCTGGGTGAAAAGTCCCGGCGCCCACTTCCATATCCAGCGGTTGCAGAACAACGCAGCCCTGGCGGGCCCAGTATTCTTGCAGGGCGAGGATCAGCCCCTGAAACGTACTAACATCAGCTTTTGGTCGTTCGGACACGGTGTTTTGCCTCCGGGCAAGTGCATGTAGATCGCGTGGTGACGGTGGCTATTGTGTGTGTGGTAACAGCCAGCGAGATCGTTGGAACCACGCAAAGGGGCGAATTATAGCGTCAGTACTGGCCTATTGGTATGGTGCAAGACCAAAGTACGGGGTATTGGGCGCAAATTGGCAGGGAAAGTGACGGCATTGTGCGCGGAAGTAGGTGTCAGAGCTTTTCGTTTTTGCTCAGTTTCCGGTAAGCTTCACCACGATTTTTACTGCTGTGGGGTTACGGCGCTTGAAAGACACGGTGTTATTGATCGTATTAAAGCTGGTGGGTAGCTTGCCACTTTGTGTGGCCCGCGCTCTGGGTATTTGTGTGGGGTGGCTGATGTGGTGCACGGGCTCGCGCGCCGCTGAGGTAACCAAAACCAATCTGGCGCTGTGTTACGGTGCTTTAAGCGATGCCGAGCGCCGGGAGTTGGCGCGTCAAAGCGTGCTTGAGGCTGGTCGTCAGGCGTTTGAGATACCGGTGGTCTGGCGCCGCTCGGATGCCTGGGTTCGGCGCAAGGTAAAAGCCACCCACGGCGGCGAGCTGCTGCGCGAGGCACTGGAGCGCAAATGCGGTGTCATCATACTGACCCCTCATTTGGGCAATTGGGAAGTCGTGCCGGCGATAATGACATTGTATGAGCACCTGGCCATTTTGTACCAGCCACCCAAGGGCGAGGTGTTACACCGCTATTTGCAGCAAGTTCGGCACCGGCCGCGTACCAGCCTGGCGCCCACCAACGCTCGCGGTGTGGCCACCTTAATTAAAACGCTGCGGGCCGGTCAGCTGGCGGGGATCCTACCCGATCAAGTACCCGATCCCGGGAATGGTGGTATAGAGGCGCCGTTTTGCGGCGAATCGGCACTGACTATGACGCTGGTGCACAACCTTATTCAGCGCACCGGTTGCGAGGTTCTGCTTACCTACGCCCTACCGGTTAAAGGCGGTTTTGAGGTGTTTATCAGTCGTTGCGACGAGCAGATCTACAGCATTGATGCCCGGGAGTCGGTGGCAGGATTGAACACCAGTGTGGCGCGGGCTGTGTCTACCGCGCCGGCGCAGTATCAGTGGGAGTATAAAAGGTTCAAAGGACGTGAACAGGGAGAGCCTTATTAGGGGCTGTTGTGGCTAAAAAACCGAATGGCTGGAGCCTGCAGGCGTATTTAACTGGCACGACAGACCCTGGATTAAAAATAGTGGGTATGACTCGCTTTCATTGTACAGGTCAATAAGATGTATCGACGTTTCTTGCTAGTGTTGTGTGTAGCTGCCGTATTGTTAGCGGGCTGCGCCAGCGATTACCGTGTTGTGCAAACCGAACAGTTCGACATGCTCAACCAATGTGCGGTAGCGGCTGAACAAAACCATCAGCAGTTGTTGCAGCAACAGCAGCAGTTAGCCGGCCGTGTGGATGAGGTGCTGCAGCAATTGGCAGCCCAGCAAACACCGCCCCCATCACCACCGCCACAGTGCCCGGAAGTTAGGTATATTGCCTCGCCACAGAACAGCGCGCCGCGAGAGCCCCGCGACGCGGCGGCCAAGCAGTTGGTGGGTGCTGTCGAGCAAGTGCGCTTTGAGGCATTTGGCGTGACTTTGCCGGCGCGTATTGATACCGGCATTGCGACGGCCGTGCTGGACGCGCGCGACATCCAGGCCTTTGAGCGCAATAGTGAAGAGTGGGTGCGCTTCACCATAGCGCCGGAGACTGGCGAGCCACAACAAATCGAGCGCAAACTGACGCGTATGGCAAGTGTGCCGGTCGCCAACGGCGACGCGAAAAAGCGGCCGGTGATCTCGGCGCGTTTTACGTTAGGGCGGGTATCGCAACAAGGCGAGTTTATCTTAATGGATCGAAGCGCGACCGATTATCCGGTATTGCTGGGCCGGCTCGCCCTGCGTGATGTCATGATCGTGGACGTTAGCCGCGAAAACCTGGCACCGGTGCGCGACGAACAAGGTGATAGCCAATGAAAATGCAGCGCTTGCCGTTCTATTTAATGATACTGGCGCTATTGGTAGCCGGGTTTGGCACCGCCTGGCTGCGCCACGTGGAAACCGATGTGCCGTTAATGCCGGGCGAACAAAAACCCGTGTGGTTAATTGAAGCAAGAATAGATTTTTTTGCTCAGGGTGGTGAAACGACAGTACGGTTAGATTTGCCCGATGTGACCCCAGGGTTTCGTTTGATTCGCGAGCAAGCCGCGTCGTCTGGCTACGGTTTTGCCGTACTCGATGATAACAATAACCGTCGCGCCGAGTGGACTCGGCGCAACGCCGCAGGTTATCAAACCCTGTATTACAACGCGCAGTATTTACCGGCAACGCGCAGTGCCGTAGAGGCGCCTGAGTCTGCGCAAATGGCCCCTGAGGTTAGCGAGGTTTTTTGGGATGAACCACAGGCGACTGCTGCGCGGGAGTTGTTGCGCGGTGCGTTATCGCGCTCGACCACACCGGCCAGCACGGCCCGGGAAATTCTCAAACTGCTCAACTCTAGCTCGCCCGATCAAAATGCCGAGCTGTTATTAGCGGCTGCGCCCGGCCGTGCCGATCTGTTGGTAAACCTGCTGAACCAGTCGGGCGTTGCCGCGCGCACCGTGATGGGTTTGTACCTTGAGGACGCCCGCCGTCGCCAAAGCCTGACACCGATGGTTGAGGTTTACACCGAGGATGGCTGGGTTGTGATTAACGCCGAGACCGGCGAGCAGGGACTGCCAGAAAACTTACTTTTGTGGTCGCGTGGTGAGGCGGCACAGTTGGATGTGATCGGCGGCGAAAATTCGCGCCTTAGCTTTTCTATGATCCGCCAAACCGTTCCCGCCATGGCGCTCTCTAACACACAGTTTAGCGATAATATTTTTAGCCTGCTGGGTGTGTACAGCCTGCCGATTGAAGAGCAGAGCATGTTTAAGCTGTTGTTCTTGTTGCCGCTGGGTGCGTTGGTTGTGGTGTTTATGCGGGTGGTGGTCGGGCTTAAAACCGCGGGCACCTTTATGCCTATTTTGATTTCATTGGCGTTTTTACAAACCACGCTGGTGCCCGGGCTAATCAGCTTTATCCTTATTGTCGGGCTGGGGTTGTTGTTGCGCAGTTATTTGTCATATCTCAACTTGCTGTTGGTGGCCCGTATTGCGGCGCTTATTGTGCTGGTTATTTTTCTTATCGGGGTTTTGTCGTTAGTGGGTTACCGGCTGGGCTTTAATGCCGGTATCACCGTCACATTCTTCCCTATGATTATTATTGCCTGGACCATCGAACGTATGAGCATCCTTTGGGAAGAAGAGGGCGTGCGCGAAGTATTAACTCAGGGTAGTGGTAGTTTATTGGTGGCGGTGCTGGCTTACTTGCTGATGAGTGTTGGGGTGATTAACCATTTAAGCTTTAACTTCCCCGAGCTTAATCTAGTGATACTTGCGCTGATTTTGGTGATGGGCCAGTACACCGGTTACAAGTTATCCGAGCTGTATCGCTTTCAATCGATGCGGGCTGATGACTAATGTTGATTAGCCCTTTTAAACTTAAGCGTTTAGGCATGTTGGGCATGAACTGCCGCAACCGCGATTTTATTGGCCGTTACAATGATCGCCGCCTGTACCCCTTGGTAGACAATAAATTAAAAACAAAATTATTGGCCGAAGAATATCAGGTGGCGACGCCACAGTTGCGCTTTACGATTCGGGAGCAGCATCAAATCGCCCATGTGGGTAATTTATTAAAAAGCCTCAATGGGTTTGCCATTAAGCCGGCGAAAGGGTCGGGTGGTAAAGGTATTTGGGTAATTACCGGCCGCGATGGCGATAATTTTGTAAAATCCTCTGGTGCGGTTATTACCCTGGAAGATATCCGTCGCCACCTAAGCAACACTCTCGCCGGGCTCTATTCTTTGGGCGGCGCAAACGACGAAGTGCTTATCGAAGATCTCATTGAGTTCGATGATTGTTTTAAGGACTTTTCTTTTGAAGGCGTGCCCGATATTCGGATCGTGGTGTTTCGCGGTTTTCCGGTAATGGCGATGCTGCGCCTGGCGACACGTGCCTCCGATGGTAAAGCCAATTTACACCAGGGGGCGGTTGGGGTTGGTATAGACCTGGCCTCTGGGCGAAGCTTAAACGCGGTACAGTTTGGCCGGCCGGTGTACCAGCATCCGGATACCCAGCGCGATTTAAGCGATATTAATATTGCCGATTGGCACGGCATGTTGATGTTGGCATCGCGCTGCTACGACATGACGGGGTTGGGTTATATCGGCGCTGACATAGTGCTGGATGCGAACCGGGGCCCCGAGCTGTTAGAGCTTAATGCCAGGCCCGGATTGGCAATACAGGTTGCCAATGGGCGTGGCCTGCTGCCTCGTTTGCGTCATGTTGAAACATTAAAAGAAAAACACTTCCCCGATGCGCTTAGCCGGGTTAATTATGTTCAAGAGCGCTTTGCGGCAGAAACATTACTTTAATTTTATAGCACCGATTATTTATTGTCCGGCGACTCGCCTTGTTCTTCAGCTTCTTTAGCATCAGCTTCAGGCTCTGAGGTTAATGGGGTGATGTTCTCGTAGCGAGAGTGTAACGCATCAATAAACGCGTTGTGTACTACCCCTGCTACCGCTTGCCAGGAGCTGATGTCGGTGTCTTCCAGCGAGCCACTAATATCAATTTGCGTACCGAGCTTATTGCTCTCGAGGTTGGTAAAAATGGCGCTGAGCAAACCCCAGCCCGCTTCCCACAGCAACTGTAAAGGGTTGTCGCCTTGCTGCTCGACATCTTGTGACCAGCTGGCAATGTTTACATCCTGAAACAGCGGTTTAAGGTAGCCATCCAGCTCACGATTACGAGCACTTAATTCGAAAAATATCTGCCCGTGACCCGATTTAAAATCGATGTTGGCGTAGGCACGTGCAAAGTCGTTAAGCCGGTTGATACGAACATTTTTAGCATCGGCGGCAAATTCAAAGTCGTTAAAATCAAACGGGTCAAAGTCGGCCTTTGCCGTTAGTGGGCTGTCGCCAAACAGTTGCCCGGTTAGTGAGGCACTGGCTACGCGTCGGCCGTTGGCGTCTTTTACATTGGTCAAGTTAGTGAGTTCGGCATCAATTTCTTCGATAGCGATGTTAACGGTGGGGGTGGTATCCAGGTTTTGAAAACGGATAATGCCATCGCGTAGCACCAATTTGTGCAGCGTCACGGGTAAGATTTCTTCAAACACACTGAGCCAGTTGGTGCCTTCACCGGTTTGTTTATCCTCTTTTTGCTTGGCATCGAGAAAAGTTAGCTCGGGTTTTGTCAATTTTACACGGGTGAGAATTTCGCCATTGCGCAACCCCTCCCAGCTTAACGCGATAGCGAAGGTTTCTACGGTAAAAAAATCCACCGGATTGCGGGGGTGGTTGCGCTTAATCACCATATCTTTAAGCTGGTATTCGCCGTCAATTAAGCCTAAATCGACATCGGCAACATGGCCGCTGTAGGCCCCCATATCGTTTAAAACACGGTAGTTTAAGTAGTGTTTGATAATAAATGGCGCGAGTATGTATAAAATGAGGAGGAGCGCAATCAAGCTGAGCCCCAGCCATTTGGCGAACGTTTTTACCTGATGAGCATGTAAGTGCATGGGTTGCCGCTATTGGTTAACAGTGTCGGTTGCCGCGTGTGCAAACGATTAATAACCATAAAGCTAACAACAATTGTGCCAAGCGACGCTTATGAGTGTTTTGTTTTTACCAATACTGTTTATCCTGGTGGCGCAACCAGCCGTGAGGGTGACGGTTATGTGGGGCTTTGTGGGTCCAGTGCAGTACCCCGCCTTTGGCGTTCCACTCGTATTCGCCGTAAAACTCGACCGTATCACCTTCGCGCAGGTTGGGTATGCGGGGCGCTAAATCAATATTGTGAGCAACCAGAATGGTTTGCTGCGCATTTACCTTAAGAATAAAGCGCTGGTGACGAGAGCCTTTGACGTCGTCTCTCAGTATTTTTGTCACGATTCCGCTACCGCTTAGCTGAATATTACTAAGTTGCTGTTGCCAAGCCTGATAAAGCGAATCGTTGTCGGTGGCATGCGCGGCAGACGGTGGCTCACAGGCACAACAGCACAAAGCGATAATAAGAGCCCGAATAACGACGGGGACTTTTATCTTTGGCGGGACTTTAATCAAGACTCAGACCAAATAGCAAATTCGCTGCCGCCGGGCTCGGTAAAGTGAAATCGGCGGCCGCCGGGAAAGCTGAATATATCTTGCTTGATGGTGCCACCGGCCTCGCTAATAACGGTGCGCGACTGTTCCAGGTTTTCGCTAAAAAATACAATAAGCGCAGCGCCATAATCGGTGTTGCTTTGCAGCTTAGATAAATAAATTCCACCCTCTATAGCGTCGTTGCTAAAAGCGGTGTACTCGTCACCGTAATCGGTAAATCGCCAATTGAACACTGATTGAAAAAAGGCTTTGCTTAACCTTAAGTTTGCTGAGGGAAATTCCAGGTAGTTAATATTGTGATGAAAGGCCATTGTGGTTTCCCCAGATAGTCGTTAAGCCGCAAAAACGTATGGGCCGGCGGGAATACAAAAGCCGGGTGGCTGCCCGAGCAGCCACCCGAGAGCATAATTACGCTTTAGCCTTGCGACGGCGAATAGCGGTAAGTGCCAGACCGAGCGAGCAAGCTAAGCTGCCAAGCAGCGCCACCAGAGGCAAACCTGAGGC
The DNA here is from genome assembly GCF_963975215.1 of uncultured Gilvimarinus sp. Classification (GTDB taxonomy): domain Bacteria; phylum Pseudomonadota; class Gammaproteobacteria; order Pseudomonadales; family Cellvibrionaceae; genus Gilvimarinus. The sequence goes on along the minus strand of NZ_CAXBFW010000015.1, from coordinate 27,530 downwards.
AGTAGAAGGCAAAGCCGTGTAGGCTGGTGCTGGCTCTTCAACACGTTCTAACTCTTCGCTATCGTCCAAATCGGAAACCAACGCAAAGCGATCGGTTGGGATATATACCTGCATGGTTGAATCGCGGGTTAGGTCGTGAATACTGCGCTCGCGGCCATCTAGGTCGATTTTAAAGTCGCGTGGTAAGTTTTTAGTTTGGAAGGTTTCGCCGTACTCACCGTCCTGATGCAAAAACTTGATGCGCACCTGATCGCCCACTGAGCGAACAAATTTTGCGTCTAGCTCAACATACTCTTTGCCATTGCGCTCGTGGATACCCTGACAAGCCTGGGCAATTTCAGGGTACTCGGCAAGAACGCCGGGCTTCCAGGTTACTTCTGAACACTCCTTTGCCATAGCCGATGAACTGGCCGCAATAGCAACTCCTAAAACTGTGGTCTTGATGATGGTAGATGTCTTCATAGTATTTTCCTTAATGTAGTTGCGCCAAAGAGTCTTCCGTGGCCGTAACAATAAACCGTTGCGGCGCACTTCCAACAAAGTAAAACGGGTAACAGGTTATCAGTGTAATCTGTGTATGTTTTGTCGGAGCTAAAACTTCTACGTGGGATGGATCGACAATTTGCAAATGACTAACCGTGTATTCGCGCGGCCCCTCTAATGTAGTCACTTTAATTTTATCGCCCACGGCCACGTCTTTTAAGCCGCGAAAAAAGCTGTCGCGGTGACCGGCAAGGGCGGCATTCCCGGTGCCGTTAAGCGGAGCGGTTTTATTCAACCAAGAAATCCCGCGGTTAAGATTATGGTCATTGGCGCCGACGTATACCGGTGCGGAAATATTCAGTTTGTCTATTTGTAGCACCGCAATTGCCGCGTCGCCATCGTCTTTAACCTGTTGGTATTGCTCGATGCGAGTTTTGCTCCACAGGCTAGTGTCCAGTTCATCCGGTAGTGCCATTGGCTCGCTGGCTGTGGGCCCGGCTTTTAGTAGCTCAGTTGTGTTGTCGGTTTGCGCCACAGTAAGGGTTGTTGTATCGGGTTGCCGGTGGCTCTGGGCCGACGCTAAAAATTGCGTCACATCCCGGTCGGCCGCGTAACTGCGACCGGTTACAGAAAAAATACTGTAGCCCAATAGCAATAGCCCGACACCCCACAACAGGGCTTCACAGGTCTTATACAGCGCAGGGGCTAACCTCGCTGAGCGATTGGGGTGGTTATCCATAAAGTGGTCTTTACCGGGCATTTACTAAAACAGAGTTTTAATTAACGTAGCACAGTTTAATAACGGGCTAAGACGTTTTTATGAATAATAGACCGATATCGGCGGAGTAAAAGCCGAAAGTGGTTTTGTGGCGTAAAAAAGTACAAAAAAGATTATTAATGCGAAAAACTGTGCGCGTATTATCGCTTTTTGGCGTATTAAGTTTTATTTGCGCGGCTACGTCCATTTAGCCGCTTTGGAGGGCGGGTGCGTTCAGTTAACCGTTGGCGACAAGCGCGGGTGCTTCGTCCTCGACGGATTCGCGAATTAAATGGTCAAACGCGCCCAGTGCGGCGGTAGCACCGGCCCCCATCGAAATAACAATTTGCTTGTAGGGGACGGTGGTTACATCTCCGGCGGCAAATACGCCGGGCATGGAGGTAGCACCTTTGGCGTCGATGTGAATTTCGCCCTGACGGTTTAATGCAATGTCACTCTCCTGCAGCCACTCGGTGTTGGGGACTAAACCAATCTGGACAAATACCCCGGCAAGCGCAATGGTGTTCACGCCGTTATCGGGTTGCGCGCGATCGATATAGTTAAGTCCGGTCACCTTGTTGCCATCACCGATAATTTCGGTGGTTTGGGCGCTGCTGATGATGGTGATATTGGCCATCGACCGGGCTTTGCGTTGCAGTACCTCATCGGCGCGCAGGGTATCGCCAAACTCGAGTACGGTGACATGTTCGACAATACCGGCCAAATCGATGGCCGCCTCAATGCCCGAGTTGCCGCCGCCGATAACGGCCACGTGCTTGCCTTTAAAAAACGGGCCGTCACAGTGTGGGCAGTAAGCAACCCCGCGAGTGCGATACTCTTGCTCGCCGGGCACACCCAGCTCGCGCCAGCGCGCACCGGTGGCTAACACCACAGAGCGGCTGCTTAATGTGGCGCCGCTTTGCAATTGCAACTCTATTTGCTCGCGACGAGTAATACTGGCGGCGCGCTGCTCGGTAATAATGTCTACGCCGTATTCTTTAACGTGTTGCTCCAGACTGGCGGCGAGTTTAGGGCCTTCGGTATAGGGCACAGAAATAAAATTTTCGATGCCCATCGTGTCCATCACTTGCCCGCCAAAGCGTTCGGCGAGCAAGCCGGTGCGAATACCCTTGCGCGCGGCGTAAATAGCAGCCGCTGCGCCAGCGGGGCCGCCGCCTACGACCAGTAAATCGTAGGGGTCTTTGTTGTTAAGTTGCGCCGCTTTTTTCTCGGCGCTGCCGCTATCGAGTTTTTGCACAATCTCGGTCAGGCTCATGCGGCCCTGACCAAAGTGCTCACCGTTTAGATAAACGGAGGGAACCGCCATCACCTGACGCTCATCGACCTCGCTTTGAAACAGCGCGCCATCAATCATCACATGGCTGATGTTGGGGTTGAGGTTGGCCATTAGGTTCAGCGCCTGAACAACGTCGGGGCAGTTCTGGCACGACAGCGAAATATAGGTCTCGAAGTGGTAGTCGCCTTCGAGTTCGCGAATTTGTTGCAGAATGTCTGGATCCGCTTTAGACGGATGGCCACCGGCTTGCAGCAGTGCCAGTACCAAAGAGGTGAACTCGTGGCCCATGGGGATGCCGGCAAACTGTACCCGGGGCGTTTCGCCGGCGGGGGCAATGGATAAACTTGGGCTGCGTGTCGCAGCCTGCTCTTTGACCGTAATTTTGCCAGACAGTGCGGCGATTTCGCTTGCCAGCGTGCCCAGCTCTTGTGCTTTGCTTGAGTTATCACTGGAGACACTGAGCTCAATCGGTTTGACGATATTTTGTAAATAGGTATCCAGTTGTTGTTTTACATTGGCGTCTAACATCGGTGTGTCCTGTAATAATTCGGGTTTACGTTGTTGCGGTAGGTATGCGGGCAACTGGCCCAGTGCCGGTTACCCGATGTGTGCTGAGCTTAGATCTTGCCGATCAAGTCCAGCGATGGCGTCAAGGTCTCGGCGCCTTCCTTCCACTTGGCCGGGCACACTTCACCTGGGTTGGCGGCGATGTACTGTGCCGCTTTGATTTTGCGCAGCAGCTCGCTGGCGTCGCGGCCGATGCCGCCGGCGGTAATTTCAACGATCTGCACTCGACCTTCGGGGTCGACCACAAAAGTACCGCGATCGGCGATGCCTTCTTCTTCGATCATCACACCAAAGTTGCGGGTCAGGGTGCCGGTCGGGTCGCCAATCATGGGGTATTGAATGGTACCGATGGCATCCGATGAATCGTGCCAGGCTTTGTGGGTAAAGTGGGTGTCGGTAGAGACTGAGTAAACCTCTACGCCCATCTGCTTAAAGGTCTCGTAGTTGTCGGCCAGATCACTCAGCTCGGTTGGGCAGACAAAGGTAAAGTCGGCGGGGTAAAAGAAAAACACGCCCCATTTACCCAGTACGTCTTTATCGCTAATGTCGATAAAGTCGCCGTTGACATAGGCTTTGGCGTTAAAAGGTTTCAGTTGGCTGTTGATATAACCGCTCATGGTATCTCCTCGTTAAGAATGTCAGCGTTGTTGCTGGGAACGAGATCTATACTATGAGCTTTATGTTATTTATTAAAATTATCTATAGTTATGGGTGTGATAGCTTTTTCATATTTGTTTTTCGGTCTTAATAGTTAGTCGTGATTTTTACCGCTGGTGCCAATGGGCCGGTTGCCCGTGCCGTTAACGCCGGTAAGTGAGTCGCCCAGCTCGGCGCGCATGGGCGCTGTTAAGGCTTTAATGGTGTCGACCACATCGGGGCGTTTATTGGCCAGATTGAGCTGCTCGCTCGGGTCGCGCTCGACATTGTAGAGTTGAATCTCTTTGACACTGGCCGAGGTGTAATTGGCCGGCTCACCACCCTGGCCTGGGGGTTGGCCGGCTAACGTCTGGTAAGCGTGGGGGTAATAGAGCTTCCATGGGCCATAGCGTACCGCCTGCAGTTCGTTGTCCCGGTAATAGAAAAAGTAAGCTTGTTGCACCGGCTCGGACTGCTCCCCGGTAATCACAGCCCAGGCATCTTTGCCGTCAATGGGGGCTTGGGGCAGTGCGGCGCCCGCCAAATTGGCAATGGTGGGCAGTAAATCAATTGCCATTAACGGCGTATTGCTTACGGTGCCCGCCGGAATTTGGCCGGGCCAGCGGGCGATGAACGGCTCGCGTACCCCGCCTTCAAAGCTGGTGCCTTTGCCCTCGCGGTAGGGCAGGGCAACACCGGCGTGGTCGCCGTAAGACAGCCAGGGGCCGTTATCCGAGGTAAAAATTACCAGGGTATTGTCGTCCAGCTGGTGTTTCTGCAGCGCACCCAAAATGGCGCCAACCGAGGCGTCTAACTCCATGATAACGTCGGCGTACAAACCTTTGCCGCTTTTACCGCGATAGGCATCGGAGGTAAACAGCGGAACATGGGGCTGCGGGTGCGCCAGATATAAAAAAAACGGCTGCGAGCGGTTTTGCGCGATAAAGTCGATGCTTTTGTCGGTGAGCTCTTGGGTGAGGTTGCTTTGATCGTCGAGTACCCGCACGGCTTGCGTGTTGTGATACAGCGTTAACGGATCGAAGTTAAAAACACTGCCTTGCAGTGGGTGGTGTGGCCACATGTCGTTGGAGTGCAAAATGCCGTAAAACTCATCAAACCCCTGGCGGTTGGGGGAGAACTCTGGTGCATCGCCTAAATGCCACTTGCCAAAAATTCCGGTGCGATAGCCGCGGCTTTTAAGCACCTCGGCCATGGTGGTTTCGGCCGGCGCCAGGCCTTTGCCACTGTCGGGCATAAAGGCGCCGGCAACACCGACGCGGTTGGGGTAGCTGCCGGTTAACAAGGCAGCGCGCGAGGCCGAGCACACAGGTTGAGCGACATAAAAGCTGGTGAGTTTGCTGCCCTGCTCGGCCATTTGTTTTAGGTGGGGTGTTTTCCAGGGCGAGCTGCCAAAGCCTTCAACATCGGCGTAACCGAGATCGTCGGCAAAAATAATCACAATGTTCGGCGGTGGCTCGGCCGTTGTGGGTGCTGCGTAAGCGCCCGCACACAGTAGGGTTAACAATGATGTTGTGAGCAGTGGCAGAAGATGACGCATCGGTTAGTACCTACATTATTGTTATCGTACGAAGGCGCGGGCTTTTTGGCGGTCGATGTTTACCGGCGCCAAAAGGCGGGTGTAAGCAGTACCAGCAGAGTAAATACCTCCAGCCGGCCGAGCAGCATGGCAAAGCACAAAACCCATTTTGCGGGGCTGTTAATATCGCCATAGTGAGCGGCAACCTCGCCCATACCGGGGCCCAGATTGGTAATACAGGCACCGACGGCCGAAAAGGCCGTGCGCAAATCCAGCCCGGTGGCAATAAGCATCAAAAACATCGCGGCAAACGACACCACGTACATGACAAAAAAGCCCCACACGGCCTCAATAACCCGGTCGGGAACGGTGATTTTGCCCACTTTTACCGAGATAACCGCGTTGGGGTGAATCAGCCGGTGGATCTCCCGCATGCCCTGTTTGTACAGCAGCAGTACCCGGATGTTTTTCATGCCGCCGCCGGTAGAGCCGGCGCAACCGCCCAAAAAGGCAAACAAAAACAGCAGGTAGGGCAAAAAGCTTGGAAAGCTCGAGTAGTTGCTGGCAAAGCCGGCGGTGGTCATGGTGGAGACAAAGTTGAAAATGCCCAAATAAAAACTGTCGTGGAATGAGAACGTCTTTGAGCTGGCGAGATAGGCTACCGTGATGACCGAGCCGATGACGATCCAGGTTATATAAAACTTCAACTCTGCATCAGCGATATAGTGAATGATGGATTTTTCGCGCCAGACAAAAAAGTGCAGGGCGAAGTTGATCCCGGCGAGCAACATAAAGACCGAGCAAATCATCATGATCGCCGGTGACTCAAAGTGCAAAATACTGGCATCGTGGGTCGAGAAGCCACCGTTGGCCACCGTTGAAAACGCGTGGCAAATGGCCTCAAACCAGTTCATTCCCGCCACTTTGTAGGCCAGAGTACAAGAAAACGTAAACACCAGGTATATGGTAAACAGGGCTTTGGCGGTTTCGGTGATGCGGGGGGTCAGTTTGTTATCTTTTACCGGCCCCGGCACCTCGGCGCGATACAGCTGCATGCCGCCGATACCCAGCATGGGCAAAATAGCCACGGCGATAACAATAATACCGATACCGCCAAACCACTGCAGTTGTTGGCGGTAAAACAAAATAGACGGTGGCAGGGTATCGAGCCCGGTAATCACCGTGGCCCCGGTGGTGGTTAAGCCGGATACCGACTCAAAAAAAGCGTCCGTCAGGGACAGGCTTAAACCATCGGAAAAATACAGCGGCACGGCCCCAAAGGTGGCCAGTACCAGCCAGAATAGGGCGGTAATCAAAAAGCCATCGCGGGTGCGCAAGTCAGCCTTAGAGCGATAAACCGGTAGCCAGATGGCCATACCGGCGCTGAAGGCGACAGCAAAGCCCCACAGAAAGGTCATATAGTTGTGGTCGTTAAACCACAGGCTCACCACAATGGGCAGCAACAGCGTCAAGCTGAATATCATCAGCAATACGCCCAGTACGCGCGCAATTACCGCAAAGTGCATAGCGGCTCCGCCGTAACGGTGATGGTTTGCTGTGGAGTTTGAGTCATGTACCTGCGCCCGTTAGAAAAACGTGAAGCCAACCTGAAAGAGCTTTTCGATATCGCGAATATGCTTTTTGTTGAGCAGAAACACAATGACGTGATCCCCCGACTCTACCACCACATCGTCGTGGGCGATGATGACTTCACTGCCCGATTCCGTCTCGCGCACGATGGCGCCAATATTGGCGCCCTGAGGTAGGTCGATGTCCTCTAGTGCGCGGCCGACTACCTTGGACGAGTTTTTGTCGCCATGAGCGATAAGCTCTATGGCCTCTGCCGCCCCACGCCTTAGTGAGTACACACTTACCATGTCGCCGCGGCGCACGTGTGTCAGCAGGCTGCCGATGGTGGTGGTCTGTGGCGAGATGGCAATATCGATGTCGCCGCCCTGCACTAAGTCGACGTAAGCCGGGTTGTTAATCAGCGCCATAACCTTGCGCGCGCCCAGTCGTTTGGCCAGCATCGATGACATGATGTTGGCTTCGTCGTCGTTGGTCAGGGCTAAAAACACATCGGTGTCTTCGATATTCTCGTCGCGCAAAAGATCCTGGTCCGAGGCGCTGCCTTCCAACACAATGGCGCGCTCGAGGTGCTCGGATAAATGTTCGGCGCGATGTTTGTTGTGCTCGATGACCCGCACGTTATAGCGGCCCTCGAGTTTGCGCGCGAGCCGCATACCGATATTGCCACCGCCGGCGATAATAATACGCTTGTAGGCGGTCTCCATGCGGCGCAGCTCACTGATAACGGCGCGAATATCGTTTTTACCGGCCAGAAAAAACACTTCATCGTCGGCTTCGATTACGGTGGAGCCGGTGGGCATAATCGCCCGCCCGCGGCGGTAAATAGCCGCCACCCGGGTGTCCACCGAGGGCATATGCTCGCGCAAAAAGCGCAGCTCCTGACCGATTAACGGGCCGCCGTGGTAGGCCTTAACCGCCACCAACTGCACTTTACCTTCGGCAAAATCCAGCACTTGCAGGGCGCCCGGGGTTTCGATCAGGCGAAAAATATAATCCGATACCAGCTGCTCGGGGCTGATCAACACATCGATGGGGATGGCGTCGTTGCAAAACAGTTTGTTGTTAGTGAGATAAGCGGTGGCCCGCACCCGGGCTATCTTAGTGGGGGTGCGAAACAAACTGTGCGCCACCTGGCAGGCGATCATGTTGGTCTCGTCGTTGTTGGTTACCGCCACCAGCATGTCGGCGTCTTCGACGCCGGCCTGAACTAACACGTCCGGATGCGAGCCGGCACCCGTTACGACACCAATATCCAGTCGGTCGCGCAGCTCGCGCAGGCGGGCGTTGTCGGTATCAATAATGGTGATGTCGTTCGATTCGCTGGCGAGGTTTTCTGCCAAGCTTGCGCCCACCTGCCCCGCACCGAGAATAATAATTTTCATAAACCTGCCAGGTTTGTCCGTAACGATTGGTGCGGGCTGAGCGCCGCAAGGCAAACTTTACCGCTTTTAGACGCCACTTGGCTACGCCGGGACGGCTTTTCTCAGCCGGGCGTAGTAAAAGCCGTCGTGACCGTCCGGCTGTGGCAGTAGTTGGCGGCCGTGGCTTTGGCGATGCCCCCAGGCCGCTTCGATCGGCTCTTCGCGGGCGCTTTCTGTGCGAGCCAAAAAGGCCGCAATAACGTCGCAGTTTTCGGCCGGTAAAGCCGAACAAGTGGCGTACAGCAAGATGCCGCCCTCGGCCAATGTGGGCCACAGGGCATCCAACAGCTCACCTTGTAGGGCGGCTAAACGGACAATATCGTCCGGGGAGCGCAACAGTTTGATGTCGCTGTGGCGCCGCACAATCCCGCTGGCCGAGCAGGGCGCGTCCAACAAAATCCGGTCAAACGCCTCGCCATTCCACCAATCATCCGGGCGTGTGCCGTCGCCGGCAATGGTGGTGGCGGTGACCTGCAGACGGGTAAGGTTTTCACTGACGCGGCTCAGGCGCCGCGGCTCTAAATCGAGTGCCACCATCTCGGCCAGTGCCGGTTGGCTCTGCAGCATATGGCCGGTCTTGCCGCCCGGCGCGGCGCAAGCGTCCAGCACTCGCTGGCCGGGTGCTAGCTCAATTAACGGGGCGGCCAGCTGTGCGGCTTCGTCCTGCACGCTTAGCACGCCCGCGTTAAAGCCGGGTAAGCCGGTGGGGTTGCAGGCTTGCTCGAGGGTAATGCCTGCCGCGCTGTGCGGGCAGGGCTGCGCCGCGATCGATTCGGCAGCCAGCTGGGCGAGGTAGTCCTCGCGCGAGCACTGGTTGAGGTCGACCCGCAAGGTAAAGGGTGGGTGGGCGTTGTTGGCGGCGATTATCTGCTCGACGCTGTCAGGCCACGCCTGGGTGTAGGCGTCCAGCAGCCAGCGCGGGTGCGAGCTGGTAAATTCTGGGTTGTTGGCCAGCGTCTCACGTAAAACCTCGCTGCCGCGCTGAAAGCGGCGCAGCACACCATTTACCAGCTTAGTTGCCCAGGGCTTTTTTAGCACCCGCGCCACAGCCACGGTTTCACCGATGGCGGCGTGATCGGGAATACGGGTGTATTCCAGCTGGTATAAACCCAGTAAGAGTAGCGCGGTGATGTCGCTATCTTTACTGCGCAGGGGTTTATCGAGCAATTGCCCGAGGTAGGCGTTTAGTCTGGGGTAATAACGCATAGTGCCGTAGCAAAGCTGCTGCACCAGCGCGCGGTCGGGCTCGCTAACTTTGCTTTGCCAAACTGGCAGGGCACTGGACAGTGAACCTTTGCCGCGCAGCAGCTCGGCGAGGGCACGGGCGGCGGCAACCCGGGGCTTCAAAGGGTTGCCTCTGGTTGCATAAACCCTTCACCGACGCTGAATAAGTTGGCGTTGCCGCGCAGTAGGTCGGCTACGGGTAGCGCGCGCTTGCCGGGCAGCTGCAGCTGGGTGAGTTGCAGCGAGCCGGTGCCGCAGGCAACGCGCAGGTAATCGCTGCCAATAGCGACGATGGTGCCGGGCGCCGCGTCGGTCTGCGGGCCGATATGCGCCTGCCAGACTCTAATGCGGGTATCGGGCGCTTTTTGCGGGCGGCAAAACGCCACCGGAAACGGGTTAAAAGCGCGAATTTTTTGCCCGAGGTGCTCGGCACTTTGGTGCCAGTCGAGCTCGGCCTCGGCCTTGGTGATTTTGGGGGCGTAATTGCTGAGCGCGTCGTCCTGCGCCTGGGCAACGGCGGTGCCACTGGCCAGCTGCGCTAACGTGTCGTTCAGGGCCGGGCTGCCCAGGGCCTGCAATTTGTCGTGCAGGCTGCCGCCGGTCTCCTCCGGGGTTATCTCGCAGCGTACTTTATTGAGCATATCGCCGGTGTCCAGGCCGACGTCCATTTGCATTATGGTCACCCCGGACTCGGCATCGCCCGCTTCAATGGCGCGCTGAATAGGTGCCGCGCCGCGCCAGCGCGGCAATAAAGAGGCGTGCACATTGATGCAGCCCAGGCGAGGAGTATCCAGTACCGCCTTGGGCAACAATAATCCGTAAGCAACCACTACCATAACGTCGGCGTTGTAGCTGGCCAGCAGGGCCTGGGCGTCGGCGTCTTTTAAGCTTAGGGGTTGGTGTACGGGGATCTCCGCTGCTAAAGCGCGCTCTTTGACCGGGCTGGGTTTAAGCTTTTTGCCGCGTCCGGCGGGGCGGTCGGGCTGGGTGTAGCAGGCGACCACTTGATGGGGGCCGGTGAGCAGAGTGTCCAGATGCGCGGCGGCGAACTCTGGGGTGCCGGCAAATATGAGGCGCAGCGGTGCGGTCATGGAGTTCCTTAATGGTAGACGGTTGATAGCGAGCCGATAAAACTATCGGCTCGCCGTCCGTTAGGCGCGGGCGCGATGTTGTTTTTCGAGCTTTTTACGAATGCGCTGGCGTTTGATCTGAGAAATATAGTCGACAAACAGCTTGCCGTTTAAATGATCCAGCTCGTGCTGAATACACACGGCCAGTAATCCGTCGGGTATTAACTCGAAGGGGTTACCGTCGCGGTCGAGCGCGTTCACCTTGACCTCAGTGGGGCGGTCGACGCTTTCGTAAAAGCCGGGCACCGATAGGCAGCCCTCATCGTAAGGGGCCTGATCTTCTCCCAGCACCGTGACTTCAGGGTTAATCAGTACCAGTGGCTGGCTTTGATCCTCGGATATATCGATGACCACGATGCGCCGGTGCACGTTAACCTGGGTGGCGGCGAGGCCGATACCCGGGCAGGCGTACATGGTCTCGAACATATTGTCGATTAACTCGCGTACGCTGTCGTCGACGGTCTCGACTGGCTTGGCGATGGTGCGCAGACGAGGGTCGGGAAACTCAAGTATTTCTAATAGGGCCATAAGCTTTGTGACAAACTTCTAGTAAAAGGGTAACAACCGCTGCTAACATGATGATCGCACAGGAATTACCCTGAGGTTAGATGCGCCTAGCGATTCGCTTCGCCAAGTGCAGTAAGCTATTATAACGACTAAACCGCTCAGGGCCGAACAAAAACAGGATCGGTTTCTATGAAAAAAATGATTTTTGCTGTTCTGGCGCTGTCGTTGTCGGTCGCCAGTCTCTATTCTTGGGCCGAATCGGCGGCCTTCAAGTCTGATTCACCGGATGAGTATGTCGTTGTGAAAGGCGACACACTGTGGGGCATCTCGGATATGTTTTTGCAGTCGCCCTGGATGTGGCCCGAGATCTGGCACGCCAACCCTGACATCGATAATCCGCACCTTATTTTCCCCGGTGACGTGGTTCGTCTGGTTTATATCGATGGCCAGCCACGCTTAACGGTAGATCGCACCGTGCGCATGGCACCTGGTGGCGACGCTAAACTGAAACCCACCATTCGTGTTATGCCATTAGAGGAGGCGATTCCGGCGGTACCGCTGGATAAAATCGCCACCTATCTGTCGCGCTCGCGCATTGTCATGCCCGACGAAATTGAGGGCTCACCCTATATGCTGGCCGGCCCCGAGCGCCGCCTGATTGTGGGTAAAGGTGACGTAGGCTACGCACGCGGCACCTTTGATGACGAAATCGACAACTACAACATCTTTCGCGAAGGCGAGAAATTTGTCGATGAAGAAACCGATGAGTTGTTAGGCATCCACGCGTTAGGTGTGGGCGGTGCCCGGGTCGATAACGTGCAGGGCGAGGTGGGTACTCTGATGATCACCCGCTCGTACGAAGAGATTCGCGCCGGTGATGTGCTGTTGCCAGCCCGCGAGCGTTCGGTTGACTCGATTTTTTACCCCAGCGCCCCTGACTTTCCTATCGAAGCCGAGATTCTGGCGGTTGAAGGTGGCGTGTCCAAAATTGGTAAAATGGACATTGTGATTATCAGTAAGGGTGATCGCGACGGTGTCCAGGTGGGCAACGTGTTTCAGGTGTATGTGCGCGGCGAGCTGGTGGATGACCGGGTCGCTGGCGAGCGCATTCAACTGCCCGATGAGCGAGCCGGCCTGGCGATGGTGTTCAGCACGTTCGACAAGCTCAGCTTTGCCATTGTGATGGAAGCTACCCGGCCCATGGCCGTGGGCGATGCTCTGCGCAACCCCTAATACTTTTTGATACACGCGGCGCTCCAACCCTGGGGCGCCCCATAGCAAGGATGCTGTGACTATGGATGGTCAAACCTCTCTCGCTTCACTTCTTACGTTATTACGCTTGCCCGGCCTCGGGGCGACAACCTACTGCGATATGCATCGCCACTTTGGCTCGACCGCAGCGATTTATAGCGCCGATGCCGCCGCACTTAAGTACTGGCTGGAACCTTCGAGCCTACAGTTGCTGCGCCGGGTGCGCGATGATCTTCAGCACGAGTGGCATGACGCGGTTGCCAATGAGCTCGCGTGGCTCGACGAGCATCCGGATGTGCGCGCTATTGCCTGGGGCGAGGATGACTACCCGAGCTTATTGGCGCAAATCTCCTGTGCGCCAGCGCTGTTGTACGTTAGAGGAGCGGTGGATGCTATCGAGCTGCCGCAACTGGCCATTGTCGGCACCCGCAACCCCAGTGCTGGCGGACGCAATAATGCTCACGAGTTTGCCCGCTATTTGGCCGCCGGCGGCTTTGCCATTACCAGCGGTTTGGCCTTGGGGGTAGATGCCTGCGCCCATCGCGGTGCTCTGGACGCCGGTGGTGTGACCATCGCAGTGCTGGGCACAGGCATCGATCGGGTATACCCGGCGCGACACCGGCAGTTGGCGGCGGAGATCGTCGCTAACGGCGGGGCACTGGTGTCGGAGTTTCCGCTGGGAACCGGCTCGACGGCCAGTAACTTCCCGAGGCGCAATCGCATCATTAGTGGTTTAAGCCTCGGCACTTTGGTAGCCGAGGCCGCGGTTAAAAGTGGCTCGCTGATTACCGCGCGCTACGCGCTGGAGCACGAGCGCGAGGTGTTTGCGATTCCGGGCTCGATTCATAACCCTATGGCAAAGGGCTGCCACGCACTGATTAAACGCGGGGCAAAGCTGGTGGAGTCGGCCGATGATATCGTCGAAGAGCTTGGCGGCGCGCTGGCGTTTAAGTCGCAACAGCTTGTGCCCGCGCCTGCGGTATCGTCGATGTCGAGCGCCGACCGAAAGCTATTGGAGCTAATCGGCTACGATCCCGTCAGTCTCGATACCCTGTGCCAGCGCAGCGGGTTGGAGCCGGGCGCACTGGCGGCGCAACTCATGACGCTGGAGCTTGAAGGCCTGGTGAGTCAGAGCGGCAGCTATTTTTGTCGCTGCTAAGTGGCAGGAGCGGGCCGCACATTAAGGCCGGGGTTCAAGCGGTAGTTCGCGGTTGCCGGCAGCGCGGGTGTCCGCTTGAATATGCCGATAAGCGTAATGGCCGAGATAACCCGCCATAACTAAAATAGCGGCCACGGTGGCAAGGCTCAGTAATAAAACGGTGTCAATCATAAGCTCGTCTCCTGCGGCGACGGTTGGGTGAGAGGTTGGGTGCGAGACGCTTCACGCGTATAACCTAAGCCTTATCATGCCCCCGCGGTAAAAAAGCGTATTGATCTAAATCAAGCGAGTCTGATTTGGCGCCTACAAGTGGCCAAAACTTGTACGATTACCCCGCAACATTCTTGTCAGCAGAGGGCTGTTACTGTAAATTTGCCCGCTTTTCCAGCGGAGTACTTCCCATGAGTAAGCCATTTGTTGCGACTTGGATGGGAGCGGGCTCTGCAAAAAACGAGTGAGTCAGTAAGTCTGTGAGTAAACCGACGGTTATACACGAGGTGGCAGCAGCGGCGCAGGCGGCAAAAACCGGCGGCGTCATCGCCTACCCCACAGAAGCTGTGTGGGGTTTGGGGGCTGACCCTAATAACCCCCAGGCTATTGAGCGTCTGCTGGCGCTTAAGCGGCGCGCCAAAGCGAAAGGCGTGATTTTAATCGCCGCTAACCTCGCACAGATTGAGCCTTGGCTAGCGCCTCTTGAGGCATCTGATCGGGATCGGCTCGTCGCCAGTTGGCCGGGCCCGGTAACCTGGCTCGTCCCTAACCACGGGCAAGCATCGGATTGGATAACCGGTGACTTTGAAACCGTTGCCCTGCGTGTCACCGATCACCCGGTTGCAAAGGCATTGTGTTTGGCTTTTGGGGGACCTTTGGTCAGTACCTCTGCGAACCCTCAGGGCCAGGAGCCCGCCCGCACCAGCGCTCAGGTACAGCAGTACTTTGGCGATCAGATTCAGGCAATTGCGCCCGGCCAGGTTGGCGCGCGCACTCAGCCGTCCGAGATACGTGACCTGCAAACAGGTAGAATACACCGGCCCGGTTAATAGCCCGGCGCGCAATTAGGTATTGCGGCCTCTGATAAAGGGGTCCGCACAGCGATGGAGCTAGCATGAGCCAAGATTCAAGTGCCCCGGACAAACACGCCGTAAAGCAGTACCTGCTGCAGCTGCAGGATGAAATTTGTGCCGGTTTGGCCGATATCGATGGCGGTCAGTTTGAGCAGGATGAGTGGGTTCGGGCCGAGGGTGGCGGTGGCCGCTCGCGGGTGTTGGCCGACGGCGCTGTCATTGAAAAGGGCGGTGTTAACTTCTCTCATGTGCACGGCACCCAGATGCCGGCTTCGGCCACAGCCCACCGGCCCGAGCTCGCCGGCCGCTCGTTTGAGGCGATGGGGGTCTCGCTAGTGATCCACCCCCGTAATCCTTACGCGCCTACCAGCCATGCTAACGTGCGCTTCTTTATCGCCGAAAAACCCGGCGAAGCGCCTGTATGGTGGTTTGGCGGCGGCTACGATTTAACACCTTACTACGGCTTTGTTGACGACTGTAAGCATTGGCATCAAACTGCCCGCAACGCCTGTGCGCCTTTTGGCGATGATGTCTACCCCCGCTTTAAAGCCTGGTGTGATGACTACTTTTACTTAAAGCATCGCAATGAGGCGCGCGGCGTGGGCGGTTTATTTTTTGATGATGTCAACGAGCTGGGCTTTAGTGACAGCTTTGCCCTAATGCAGGCCGTGGGCAATAGTTATTTGCCGGCTTATGCGCCTATTTTGTCCCGGCGCAAGGATACTTCTTTTGGCGAGCGCGAGCGGCAGTTTCAGTTGTATCGCCGTGGCCGCTATGTGGAGTTTAACTTGGTTTACGATCGCGGCACTTTGTTTGGTTTGCAAACCGGTGGCCGTACCGAGTCTATTTTAATGTCCCTGCCGCCGCTGGTGCGCTGGGATTACGATTGGCAGCCCGAGCCACAATCAGCCGAAGCGCGATTGACGGAAGAATTCTTACCGCCGCGCGACTGGCTTTAATAACAATAATTGAACAGCGTAAACGTTCGGTAAACTTTCTCTGGTAGGTTTGCCGCTCGTTGACCAATAGGTACCCCATGAGTGATACATACGCCGTATTCGGCAACCCCATAGTTCAGAGCAAGTCCCCCGCGATTCATCGTCAGTTTTGCGAGCAAACCGGTGAGGACATGACTTACACCAAGCAGTTGGTAGAAGAGGGCGAGTTTACCAACGCGGCCAATGCTTTTTTTAAAGAAGGTGGCCACGGCTTAAATATCACCGCACCTTTTAAGCAAGATGCTTTTGCCTACGCGACCGTCTTAACTGAACGAGCCCAGCGCGCTGGGGCCGTTAATTTATTGACCCGCCAGATGGATGGCTCGGTGACCGGAGATACCACCGACGGCATTGGCATGATTAACGATATGCTTAACCTGGGTTGGGAGTTGTCGGGCAAGCGGGTATTGGTGCTGGGCGCCGGTGGCGCGGTGCGCGGCGTGCTGGAGCCTTTGTTGGCGCAAAACCCCGGCGAGTTATGTATTGCCAATCGCACCGCCAGTAAAGCTGAAGAGCTGGCGCGGGATTTTCACGAGTTGGGTTCGGTGTGTGGATCCGCTCTGGAGGCATTAACGGGCAAACAGTTTGATGTGGTCATCAACGGCACTTCGGCCAGTTTGCATGGCAGCTTGCCACCATTACCGGACGATTTACTGGCAGCCGACGCGGCTTGTTACGACATGATGTACGCCGCCGAACCGACGATTTTTATGCGCTGGGCCACGGAGCATGGTGCGGCGAAGGTAGCCGATGGCTTGGGGATGTTAGTGGGGCAAGCGGCTGAGTCATTTTATGCCTGGCGCCACATTCGCCCAGAGGTTGTGCCGGTGATTACCCAGTTGCGGCAAAAAATGAGCGACGCAAAAAATAAGCAGTAAGAAACCTACCAATAAAAAGTACCCGCCGCGCGCGGCGGGTACTTGATCTGTGTTAGCAATCTAAATTATTGCCGGGTGTTGTGCCCAGTATCTGAGTAAAGTCGAGATAAGTATTAATCCGGCTTTGCACTTGCCCTGGGTTACCGCCATTACACTCAAGCGATCCGTTAATGGTGCGAATCGTCTCGCCAAAGCCATTGCCGTTAACCATCGAGGTATGCGCCGGGCGATAGCCTGCGCCGCTTTGGGTCATCCAAAACCAAAGCGCTGTGCGCCATGCGGTTGTCGGGTTTTGCGCAACCTGATCGGGGTTAGACCATAAATCCAGACCCAGCGCCTGACCGGCGGTGCAGTAATTGTAGTTCCAACTTAACTGAATTGGGCCGCGGCCGTAATACTTTTTACCCGGCGCGCAGACACCACAGGCGGTGGAGGTACCCGAGCAGTAAGTTCCCTGAGCAATCTCGTTGATGTAATAAAGACCACTGGTTTCGTGCGAGAAGTTAGCCAGTGCAGCGGCAGCCTCACGTTTTTTCGTGGTGAGGTTGCCGCTGGTGGCAAACGCCGGGAAAGTGGCGGCGGCGTTTACCAAGCCCGCGTAGGTATAAAACGTATTGCGGTTGGGAAACATCTGATTGAATTGCGCTTCGCTGACAATTGCCGAGAAGCCGTTGCCACTGGGTACCGACGAGGAACTACTGCTGCCGTTACCACCGGGGCAAGACTGGGTGGGGTTCCAGAACCAGGTGCTGATGGTCGGGTCGTAGCCGGGGTTATCGTGTTCGGCAATATAATAAGAGCCGTTGTAGATGACGACATCGCCGGTGTAATACACAGCCGATGACGACCATTGCGGACAGGTGCCGTTGCCCGCGGAGGATGAGCTGGATGAACTGACAGACGAAGAGCTAGAGCTGCTGGATGAGGAGTTACTACCGCCATTACAGGCGCCTAGCTCGTTCCAGGCATTGCTCCAGGCCCAGCCGTCTCCGGGCGCGTAAGGCCCGCCGACAGAGCACCAACCACCGACGCTACATTGATACGCGGTGTTGTTGTTTTTAACGATCGCACCATTGCCGTATGAGCTGCCATCGGCATATTGCGGTACGCTTGAGCAGTTGTACGCGAGCGCCTGCTGCGCCCCCAGTAGGGCAATGACAAACAGCGCCATTTTGCTAAATGTATTCATAGTGACGTCCTTTCTGTGCATAGGGTTTATTGTGATACCGCTCGGTTTGAGCGGGCTTTCACCACACCGCTATTACGCGTTTCCATACAACAGTTTAAAGACGGTGGGCGGGCGCCTAAACATGGATTCTGCGCTGACTTTTTTCAGCTACATCTTTGCGGTTATCGTCATGTATAGCGTTATGGGTAAACAGTTGCGCGAGTTAAGGTTATTGTCAGGTGGACTACGCGCGGCCTTCACCGGGTGAGGGCAGGTTTGACCATAGGTGAGTTAGACAACGTTGTCAATTTTACCCTGACAAGAGTGAGATCTAATTCAGATAATCAGTGCGTGGCGGGGAGATAAATAGGCAAACAGCGTAAAAGGAGGGGGCATGGCCCCCTTGAAGATCAGTCCCAATCTAAACGAATATCCCAGCCGTAGCGGTGTTCACTAGCCAGCGGTGCAATAGCCGTGTCGATGGTTTGGTAAACATTATCGGCCGGGGTCAGCACTGCATCTCGCCCAAACAAAAAGCTCTGCTCCTGCACGATGCGGTAATAGGCCTTGTTTAAATCTAACGCTCGCTCCGGTGACGGAGTAATTAAATCGTACAGAGTGTCTTGCGCCGCAACTTTTTCATGCTTAACGGTGCCTTGCTTGTCAAACCAACGTTCAAGCATTTCGGCGTTTTGGCGAAACTCATCGCCGCCGCCCACGCGCTCCAGGTAGGTTAAGTACTCGCCCTGAGTTTCGCCTATGTTAGGTGCATCGGTAAGGGACTTTAAATCGATATAACCCCAGCCGCTGGCCCCCGGTTTTTTGCGCGCAAAGGCAAACGTTTGGTCGATGGTGGTGCCGATGGTTTTGTGGCAGCCCATGCAAAAAAATTGTTCTTGATCATTTTGTCTGCGCATGGCGCCGCCGGCATCTTCGATAAAGCCCCACAGTAGCCAGCCCATGCCGTTGCTCATGCCGCGGTCGTTGTGGTTAACCACGGCGGGCAAGTTGCCAAAATGTTTTTCTTTGGCTTCGCGGTAGTAGCTGTTTACTAAGCGCTCTTTGGGCATAAAAGTGTCTTTGCGCATGTAGCGCACTTCTTTCATGCGTTTGGCGTTAGTAATGCCGCCGTTAGCGTCGATGCCTACATAGCGCACTGTGTGCAAAAATTCGGTGCCCTCGGGATAAAGCATGTGGGCCACGCTGATGTCTTTGGCATCGCCAAAGTAGTGAGTAGCACGTGCGACGGATTGCACGGCTGAGTCTAACTGCCCGTCGGCATTAAAATCGATGCCGCTAGCGGCTTCATCTAGCGCAATACTGGGCAAGTGGTCTTTATCGACGATGGCCATTTCTACCAGAGTTAAGTTGGCAAAGTACACATCGCGTGAATACTGCCCGTCGATTTCGCTAAAGGCATCGGGCAGCCGAATCATCACATCATCGGTCGAGCCGTTGGTGGGCCAAAAAGTGCTGGGCACGGGTTTATAATTAAAGGCAACCCAGCGGCTGTCGTCGCGCGCTAAGCCGTTTTCATCAAAGGCGGCGGCGCCGTCGGCGAGGTTTTTAATAACCGGTGCGCGACCGCTCCAGGCGTCGGTTTGAAACCAGGCTGCCAGCGCAGAGTAGTTATCCTGATTGATATAGTCACGCATAAACTCATCGCTGATGGCGTTAATTTCTGCGCTGCGGTTTTTAAATAAATTACTCCAGCGGTTGGTGTTGCCAATATCCGAAAAGTCGTAGGCGCCCTGTAAAAAACCATCGTTCATGATGTTGGGGCGCGAGCGGTCATCGCTGTAACTTTGATGGCAAATATAACAGGGGTTATTTTTACCCTCGGTTTTGGTATAGCACTGGGGCGGAATAACGGCCTCGGGGTTATAGGTAATATTGTGAGTTATGTACTCCTCGGGCGCGTGCACGGGCTCGGCGTCGGCGGTTTGGGTCAGGCTTTGCGGGGTTTTGTCGCAGCCTGTTAACAGCGCAGCCACAATACAGAATAGGGGGGTCAGTAATCGGGTCATGGTGTTGCCTATGGGTACTGGATATTGCTATCGCATAAACGAAAAAAGGAGCCGCGGTGCGGCTCCTGTAACAATCAATTATTGTTGTTCAATTAATCATTAACGCTTGGGTCGTACATCCACATGGTATTGTTCTCCTGGAAGCCGTCTTCGCCGATAATCAGGCGACCGTCGTCCAGAACAATCACATTGTCCGGTTGTGACAAAGCGTTTACGTCGCAGCGCAGCGCACCGTCCAGAGTAGAGCGGTAGGTAGAACCCATAACCACCGGCTCAATGCGGTTGGTGCTGTAAGCGTCGGCGCCGCTAAGCAGCGGCATACGGTAAACACCACCACAATCTTTTACCCGTGGTGACAGCTGCATATCACCTTCGTCGTCAATCATGCCGTTGTCCATATCGGCAATGGCAAAGTAAACGTAGGCTTGCGATACATCTTCACCGGCAACTAAATCTGTGCCTTCAACCGCTTCCTGGGCGCGTTTTTGATTGGCGTAGATACCTTCAAACTTGCGCCATTCGGCGGTGGCGCCTTTCGCGCGAGCGGCTTTGCGTGACTCCAAAAACGCGATGCGATCGTCCATCGCCATGCCCGCTGTGGTGCTGCCGCCACCGTTGGCAACGCTTGGGTAGTTGGCTTCTCCTGCGGCCCATGCTTCGGCATCGGTGTCGGTTAGGTAGTTACTTTGACCTTCGACAAAGTCGTCGGTGGTGATGTCGTCAAAGTCGGCGATCCAGCCGTCGATGGTGGTGTTGTCGCTGTGGGCCAGCTCGATCCACTCAATGTCAAAGCCTGTGGTCAGTGGTTCAAAGCTGCCCGCGTCCTGGGTGAGCTTGGCGCCGTACAAGGTGCCCGACGAAAGGTCGGCGGCGGTATCGGCGACAAATTTAAACAGGACGCCGTCGGTGTCATCCTGTGACAGGTAAACGGTTTTTTGGTCGGGCATCACAATCGAGTTTTCGTGCTCAAAGCGACCCAGCGTGTAATGCTTAACCGGCACGGGGGTGTCGCTGGTGGGCTCGGTGATCTCGACGATGTAGTGATAGCGATAGGTGTTGGGGAAGCTCGAGGCGCCATCGGCGTCGGTGGCGGTGGGGTCGATGTACATGGCCAGCGCATCGCGGCTGGTTTGCAACGAAGGATCGTTCCACTCTTCGGTGCTGTCGCCCTGGTTGCCCCACTCCTCAGAGGTGAGCGGTGTGCCCCAGGGGGAAACCGAGCCAAAACAATTGGCGATGGTGCCGTAAATGCCAAAATCGAGCATTTGTACGTCATTGCTGTCGACCGACCAATAACCGGTGCTGGCGTTTTTGTTGAGCTTTAAGCGGCTCATGCCACCAGGAATTGACTCCCAGTTGGTGAACAGGTAACCCTGATTGTCGCCGGTGGGGACAAAGCCGTTAAAGTCGGGGTCGTCGATGGAGGCGACAACCGTCGATTTGTCTCTGGCCAGAACTGTGCCCAGCCCCTCTGGCATAGCGCCGCCAAAGGTATCCATGGTTTGCGCGATGACCTGATACTCGCCGTAGGCAACCTGAACGGTCTGACGCTCTTGCTCGGTGTCAGGCACGCCGACCGAGATCAAGTGTTTCGGCAGTTGATTGATATTGACGCCAGCTAAGACCCCAACCGTGCCGTGGTTAAAGGTTTTACCGTCGGCGTCGGTGGCGCTGTTGGCGCTATCGGGGTGCTGCACGTTAAAAAATAAGTCGCCGTCTTCGGTGGCAAAAGCACCGGTAACCTCGGCGCCCGCTGGCACAGTGGCCAGGCGGGTCAGGCCGGGAGTCATTAGGCTGGCGTTGCCGCCGCCACCGCTGCCGTCTGAGCCATCACTACCGTCGGCACCCGCAGGGCCCTGCGGGCCTTCGGGGCCGGCCGGGCCCTGAGCGCCGGTGGCGCCGTCGCTACCGTCGTCGCCATCACAGGCGGCCAACGCCATAACACTTAGCATTGCCAGTGCCAGCTTTCCTTTACCATTTAGCCGAAACGTCATTGTGTTCTCCTCAATCAATAGTTATTAGCACGGTTTAAGTGCCAACACGTTAGAGGCGAAAAATGACGTTAAATATCAGCTTCGATGACGTTTCTGTGAAATTTTTGTAACAGGACGGCGGCGCTTGCCGCCACGGCTAAAGCGCCGTGGCGGTGAGGCTTACGAGGCCTCGTCGATGGGCTCTTGTTCGAGCTGGGGTTTCTCGTGGCGGTTAGATTTAACCGAGCCCTTGCGGTGCGCCAAGGCGGCTTCAAGCTTTTTGGCGGCCTGAGCAATGGCGGCGTACATGTCGTGGCTTGCAGCCTGGACCGCGACGGCGGCGCCCAGATACTGGGTGGTCACCTCGACACTTTGGGAGGCGCGCTCGACCGTTAAGGTCACAGATAGAGACTCCAGTTGGGGAAAGTGCGAGCTGACTTTGGCAAATTTGGTGTTTACAGATTCACGAATGGCGTCGGTGATATCGACATGGTGACCGGAAAGTTGGATTTGCATACACTGGATTCCTTGTACCATTGAAAAAAGCACTATTAACAACTGTACCGCTAATAATACGGCAGAAAGAGGCGGTGTTTTTTTACCAGCCTCTTGTTAAACATGCGCCCGAAACCGGTAAAATTCAAGCGCGAATGTCATAATATTTTCATGTACTTTTGCAGTGTGACAACAGAAACGGGGAAAACGTGATGTGGCAGCAAACCGAATTTAATCTGACGCCACGGGGGCGGGGCTTTCATTTGATTACCGACGAGGTAGAGCGCCAACTGCCCGATATTAGTCAGCTTCAGTGCGGCTTATTGCACCTGTTTATCCAGCATACCTCCGCGAGCCTAAGCATCAACGAGAACGCCGATCCAACCGTCCAGATTGATCTTGAGAGCCATTTTAACGAGTTCGTGCCCGAGCGGGCGCCCTATTATCGCCATGATTACGAGGGCGACGATGATATGCCCGCTCACATAAAAAGCAGTATTTTGGGTGCCAGCGTTAGCGTGCCGATTAGCGCCGGCCGATTAAACCTGGGCACCTGGCAGGGTATTTATTTGTGTGAGCACCGCAACCGCGGCGGCGCGCGTAAGCTGGTGGCCACCGTACAAGGAGAGTAAGTCATCACTAGCGCCCGGGGCTGCAATATACCTCAAATATTGAAAGGCAGGAGGTTGAGTTGGGCAAAACCGGGAGGGCTGAATTGCCGTGTTATTCGCGCCGGGGCATAGACGCATTAGCGGGCGAGCACAGTGGTGAGGATGACGCGCAGCATTTTGGGGCGCAAAACGTTATACTTTGCACCGCTTCGGATAATTCCGCACAAAGCCGTTAGAGGTAAACCATGACACAACCCACAGAGCGAACGCTCTACCCAAGCCTTCGCGGCAAGCGGGTATTTATTACCGGTGGCGCTACCGGTATTGGAGCCTGCATGGTCGAGGCGTTTTTGTATCAGGGCGCTAAGGTGGGGTTTGTGGATATAGCCGCTGACGAGGGCTCTGAGCTCTGCGCCGGGCTCGCGGCGCTCTACGCCGATGCTGTGAGCTTTCGCGCCTGCGACGTTACCGACGTCGCCGCGCTGCGCGCCAGCATTGGAGAGATGAGCCAGCAATTGGGCACCTTTAATGTGCTGATTAACAACGTTGCGAACGATAAACGCTGTGACCCGCGCTCGCTGGAAGACGCTAGTTGGCACAGCTCGCTGGCGGTAAACCTCGATGCGGCTTTCTTTGCCACCCGGGCTATTGCCCCGGGTATGGCCGAGTGCGGTGGTGGCTCAATTATCAACTTTAGCTCGATCAATGCACTTTACGGCCCGGCGGAAATGCCGAGCTACGTGACCGCAAAGGCAGGCCTGCTGGGGCTTACCCGCGCACTGGCCTCCGATTTTGCCCGCGATAACATTCGGGTCAATGCGCTGGTGCCGGGCTGGGTGGCGACCGACAAACAGCTTGGAAGGTGGCTGACCCCCGAGGCTGAGGCCAAATGGATGGAAAACGTGCGCTTGCAGCGCCGCTTAAAACCCGTGGATGTAGCCAATATGGCACTGTTTTTAGCCTCAGAAGACGCCTCCATGATTACCGGGCAGAAGTTTGTGGTTGATGGCGGGCGACTGTAAGAGTCCGTATGGCGGGCGCGTTAGTGCGGCGTACCGGCCCAAAACGATTGCTACCGGTAAAGCTGACGAGCAGAGTGTTTGGTTGTGCAGTTAGTCAATGAATTAGCCGTTGGCTGTGAGTTGGGCGAAAGTGTGCTGTGGCATCCCAGCGCGCAGTGCCTGTGGTGGACCGATATTCACGGCCTCACGCTCTACCGCTTTACCCCGCACAGCAATCAGTTAACCCGTTTTGGTGTGCCCGAGCGGTTAACGGCTTTCGGTTTTACCAGTGATCCCGGCCGTTTGATTGTGAGCTTTGCCTCGGGTATTGCCAGCTATTGGCCCGCCAGCTCTGAGTTGCAGTGGCATGCAAAGCCCGAGCAGGGGCTTGCCGGGCAGCGCTTTAACGATGGCCGGGTAGACCCCGCCGGGCGCTTTTGGGCCGGCACGATGAACGAGCAACAGCCCGATAACGCTAGCTCGGCGCTGTACCGTTGGCGCGCCGACTGCCGCCGCGAGCTGAGTGGCCTGCAAATTTCTAACGGCCTGTGCTGGAGCCCGGACGGCGCTACCGTGTATCACGCCGACTCGCCAACCCGGCGAATTACGGCCTACGACTTCTCGGCCCAAGGGCGCTTTAGCAACCCCCGCCTTTTTGTCGAAACCCCCGAAGGTGCCTACCCCGATGGCGCCTGTACCGATAGCCATGGCAACCTCTGGAGTGCCCATTGGGGCGCCGGAGAGGTGGTGTGTTATAGCCCGCTCGGTGATATTTTAACCCGCGTTAGCCTGCCGGTGTCGCAGCCGAGCTGTGTCGCTTTTGGCGGCCCGGATTATCGTGATCTATACGTAACCAGTGCCTGGGAGGGGATGAGCGAGTCTCAGCGCTTAGCCGAGCCCCGAGCTGGCAATGTGTTTGTGTATCGCGGCTTTGCCCAAGGGCGCGCCTGCGACTTTTATCGGCCATAGCAGATCCCACAGAGACATATTTCTTGTGTCATGGCGCATACTCTGTCATTGTTTTGGGCCTGGCTGCCGGGCGTAAAACAAGATCCGCTGGCCGAATAAAAACAACACAATACAATCTATGACCATCGAACTCTTGCAACGACTGTCTTATAAATTGGCGCGCACCAGTTTTTTGGTGGTTGTCGTGTTGGGGGTGTTGGTTGCGAGCTTGCAGGTTTATCTCGATTTTCGCACACACTATCAAGACATTCGCAAAAACGTAGAAGAAATTAGTCGGGTGAGTCGCTCGGCGGCGCAGCGCGCGGTTTTTTTACTTGATGAGCGCCTGGCCGAGCAAGTGGTTGATGGGTTAAGTGAGTATCACTTTCTCAATCATATTGCGATCTACGACGATCAGCACAAGCTAATGGCCGAATATCGCCAGCCGGTAAAAGCCAGTCAAACATTATGGTTGACCCAGCTGTTGGTGGGTGAAACTGAAACGTTTGAGTATGTCTTACAGGCCGATCCCGACACGCCCGCCGGCACCCTGCTGTTAGAATTGAATAAAGATCGGGCCCTGAGCCCGTTTTACCAGCGCGCCTGGCGAGTGCTGCTTACCGGTACGGCGCGCAATATTGGTATCGCTCTGGTGCTAGTTCTGGTTTATCACTTTTTATTAACCCGGCCGTTAGTCACATTGGCTACCCGTTTTGCGGCGTTGGATCAGAGCAAAGTGCCGGTCAATGCTATCCCCCATCTGCGCAAGCACGAGCAAGACGAACTAGGCTATATCGTTAATTCAGCCAACCGCCTGTTAAAAAACTTTAATGAAAAGCATATCGAGTTGCAGCATCAACAGCAGCAGTTGAGTTTGATCTTAGACGCCAGCCCCAATCAGGTATTTGCGGTTAATAGTGACGGCGAGCTGCTGTTTTATAATCAGGCCTTTAAGCGCTACTTTGGCGGTGTTTTAGGCAATAATTACTTTGCCATGTTGCGCGAGGCAGGCATAAAAGAGGCAGGGCACATTAAATCATTGGTCACCCGGGTGTCTCGCAAACAATCGCCTCTGTTTAATCGCCAGCAAGACTTTTCTGGTATGCGTAATGAAAACCACGTAACCCAGATGTCGCTTGTGCCTTTTGTGTCTGACCATATTGTGTACGTTATTGTGGTGCTTAATGATATTACCGAGTTAGTAGAGGCAGAACAGCGCGTGGAATATCTCGCCTATCGCGACACTCTCACCGGGTTGGCAAATCGCAATAAAATATTAGAGCAACTGCAGGAAGATCTGCACAAATGCAAAGCGGGTAATCGATACGGTGCCGTGTTGCTGATTGATTTAAACGATTTTAAGCGCATTAATGACACCATGGGGCACTCTTTAGGCGATGAGTTATTGCTGCATTTGTCGCAGCGCATGGCTAAGCGTGTGCACGAGCCCGAGACACTTGCCCGGCTTGGCGGGGACGAATTTATTTTAAGTATGCCGGACATATCCGAAAGCATAGAGGAGGCGCGAGCCCGCGCCGAGTACGTTGCGAGCCGCTTTTTAGAAACGATTGGCCTGCCGGTAACGTTAGGTAATCAAGACTTTTCCGTTAACGCAACCATTGGTATTGCACTTTATCCGGTGGGGGATGTTTCTGTTGAGCTATTGTTATCGCAAGCGGATACGGCGTTAAATGAAGCCAAGCGCAGTGCGATTGGTAACTGCCAGGTGTTTGAGCCGCAAATGGCAGAAGAGGTCAACCGTTTACTGCAACTGGAGTCTGATATTCGGGCATCCTTTCAGGAGCACGAGTTTGTTTTTTACCTACAGCCGTTAATCGATTTACACACCCGCTCTTTAGTGGGAGCCGAGGCACTGATTCGCTGGCAGCACCCGCTGCGCGGGCAAGTGCAGCCGGCGGAGTTTATAGGGTTTTTAGAAAACTCCGATATGATTAATCCGGTAGGCTTGCAACTGTTAGATGATGTCTGCCAATTTGTGCGGCAGTATAAAGAGGCTGGGCGCTTTCCGGCTGAGTTAAGAGTCTCGGTTAACATTAGCGAGCGGCAGCTTTACGATGCCGACTTTGTGGGCAAGTGCTTGTCGGTTTTGCGCAAATACAAACTGCCGGGCAGTTGCCTTGAGTTTGAAATTACCGAAGGTGCGGCGCTGCATAATCTCGATGAAGTTGTCGATAAAATGCGCAAACTGCAACACGAGGGGATTACCTTTTCACTGGATGATTTTGGTACGGGTTACAGCTCGCTAAGCTATCTTAAGCGATTGCCCGTTAACAAAGTGAAGATTGATAAATCCTTTATCGACGATATCACGATCGATCCGCAAGATGCGGCCATGGTCGCATCGATTATTGCGATTGCCCAAAATATGAATCTGATTATTGTTGCCGAAGGCGTAGAGACCGACGCCCAGGCGCAGTGGCTAAGTCAGTACGACGGTATTTTGATTCAGGGCTATTTGTTTGATCGGCCGCTACCGCCGGAAACCTTTGCGCAAAATTACCTGCCCGCGCTGCCGGACTTTTAAGGGCGCGTTTGCGCTACAACACACACCTCTAACTGGCAAAAACCATCGAGTGCTGCATGCATGATGTCTCCCGGCTTGACCGGGCCGACCCCGGCAGGTGTGCCCGTAAAAATTAAATCTCCGGGCGTTAATGTGATGTAACGCGAGATCTCGGCAACCATCTCGGGTATGGGCCAAATCATATCGCGCCAGCTACCCTGTTGCACTAGCGTCTCGTTAACCCGCAGGCTGAGGGTGTCGCTGGCCTCTAAATCGTGGTAGCG
>NZ_CAXBFW010000014.1:0-97965 GCF_963975215.1 uncultured Gilvimarinus sp. | reverse complement strand
ATCGATGAAGCCGCCGCCGGTTTTAACTCGCTTCTTTGGCCCAATCACGCGAGCCCCGACGCCAATATACAACCCAGAGTCGATGCCTGGCTTTTAGACGGTTTTGCCCCCAGTAAAAATCCCGGCATGTGGAGCGATGAACTGTTTGCCAGCATCGCCGCGCTATCGGGTCGCCACACCACCGCCGCCACCTTTAGCGCGGCCGGCGTGGTAAAACGCGGCTTGCTGAGTGCGGGGTTTACGGTCCGCAAAGTACCCGGCTTTGGTCGCAAACGAGAAATGATAACGGCAAGCAGAGCGGAGCCAACTGGGGCCAATACCTCGCCCTCTCGCACGGCAGGTTTTCAACAGCGCGCCACCCATGCAGCGGGGCCGAAAACGGCACTGGTCATCGGTGCGGGGTTAGCCGGCTGTCATAGCGCGCGGGCACTGGCCGAATCCGGCTGGAAGGTAACCGTCATTGAGCAGGATTCTCCCGCCAGCGGCGGCTCGGGCAATGCGCAGGGCCTGCTGTACGCCCGCCTAAGCCACCGGCGCGAAACCTTGCCCCTGTTTAACTTGCACGCGCTGATGTACGCCCAGCGTCACTATCAAAGCCTGTGGCGGAATCACCCCGAGGCTGGCAAACGCTGTGGGCTACTGCAACTGGCCGACACCGAAAAACAAACCGCCGCGCAACAGCAGGTTGTGGCTGCGCTCCACTACCCGAACACGTTAGTAAAGGCCGTTAGCGCCGCCGAGGCAACCTCACTCAGCGGTATCGCACTGGAACAATCCGGCCTGTACTTTGCCAACTGCGGCTGGCTCGACCCGCGCTATGTGTGTCGCTGGCTGCTCGATCATGCCAATATCCAATTGCGCTGTGGCGAGACTGTCGCCCGGTTAACTCAACAAGAGGGCCACTGGCACGCCCTAACCGCGCAAGACCACACCGTTGCCAGCGCCACCATTGCCGTGGTTGCCTGCGCCGAGCGCAGCGCCGAGCTGGCACAGTTGCAACCGCTACCGCTGAAACCAATACGCGGTCAAATCAGTGCTCTTGCGGCCACTAGCGCCAGCCAAAAGCTCAAGACCGCCCTGTGTAGCCACGGCTATTTAGCACCGGCCAACAAGGGTAGCCACAGCCTGGGGGCAACCTTTAATTTAGGGGAGCACGACCTCGCCGTGAACTGCGAAGACCACCAGCGCAACCTGCAACATCTGGCGGAGCTCGGGCAGAGTGTGACAGAGCTGTTTGGCGATCCGGGCGTGGAGCAAATCACAGACGGGCGCGCGGCATTTCGGTGTACCACCCCCGATTACCTACCCGTGGTCGGCCCGGTGCCGGATTACGCAGCGCTCAAACACGACTTTGCGGAGTTAAGCCGCAACGCCAAAGCCGTAATCAACACACAGCCGAGCTACCACGACGGTTTGTATGTCAATTGTGGGCACGGCTCACGCGGCCTGGCTTACGCCCCCATCAGCGCGCAGTTATTGTGCGATATTATTAACCGTGATGGCGCGCCACTGGATGCCGACCTTGCGCACGCGCTGCATCCGGCGCGCTTTGCGTTGCGGGACCTTATTCGGGGGCGCTAGCCGGCTGCGGCAATATAATCTGCGAGCCACTGCCACAGGCAACCACCGTGCGCATCGCGGCCTCGACCGTTACCTCGGGCAGCAAAACTACGCAATCGGCCGGCAAATGGTAGACAAACCCCGAAGTGGGGATGGGCGCGGTAGGCACATACACGGTGTACTCACCCGATGTGTGCTCGGCAGTCACAATCCCGGTAACCGATACCGGGCTGGTAGCGCCCATAATATAAGCGCGGCACACCTTGCCGTTAAGCAGTGAGGCGTTGCCCTCACCGCCCATCACCTGAGTCACCATCTCGCGAATGGTGCTGTAGCCCGGCGCTAAACGAGAGAACAACGCATCCAGCTTACTGTGAATCCAGCGCCCTACGCCCGTTTTAACCAACAACCCAATGGCAAAGCACACGGATAACACCAGCGCTAAACTCAGCACATCCGCACTGTGTTCACCGACGGTGATATAGTTGGCCAACCAGCGGCTGAGCGGGTCGATGGCTTTGCCCAAAATACCCGCCAGCCAGTGCAGTAAAAACACAAAAATGGTCATTGGCAACACTACCGCCAAACCACCCAGCAAAGTGAGTACCAAAAACGAACGAACGCGAGACATAAGTGAACCTTAGTAAACTATTAATAACAGCCAGGTCGGCCATTATGGCCAATCGCCACGGGGCAAACAATTTATCCCGGCCCGCTCGCCGGCCTTATCTGCTACTGGCGTTGCTCGCCTTTGTACCGCCGGCACTTGCCGATGCACTTGAGCCCGCGACGCTGAGCTATACCTTACTGCAAACTCGGCCCTTAGACTCACGCTATTTTACTCAGGGGCTAGAAATACATCAGGGGCAATTACTGCAAAGCAGCGGGCTATACGGTAAATCCAAACTCGTTAACCGGCCACTTAGTAAGGTACCGCAAACACCAAAGGCTAAGTCGTCATGGCAACAGGTACTGCCCAATAACTACTTTGCCGAGGGGCTTACCGTGCTCGGGGATACCGTCTATTTGCTTAGCTGGCGCGAGCAAACCCTGTGGCGCTTTGCCCTCAGCAGCGGCAAGCTTCTCAGTCGCGGCACCTACCAGGGTGAAGGCTGGGGCCTAAGCAACAATGGCAAACACCTGATACGCTCCGATGGTAGCGCTACTCTGTACTTTCACGATCCCACCACACTGGCCATCGACAGGCGGTTACAAGTCACCCGCAGCGGCGTCCCGGTTAAGCGTATTAATGAGCTGGAATTTGCTCACGGGCTCATCTGGGCCAACATCTGGTTCAGCAACGACATTATTGCTATCGACCCTACAAATGGCCAAGTCGTGGCAGTGGTGGACGTTTCCAGGCTGGCGCAGCGCGAGCGAGCCCGCAACCCGGACCCTAACGCCGTCACCAACGGCATTGCCTACGATGCCCGGGACGATAGCTTCTGGCTAACCGGCAAACACTGGTCCGAGCTGTACCAAGTCAAACTAAACACAGAGCGCTTAAGTAAACCTTAACGGTATTTTGGCAGGCATAAAAAAGCGCCCATAAAGGGCGCTATTTTAAGGAATACTGTATTTCTTATTCGGGCGTTACATTTTCAGCCTGTGGGCCTTTTTGCCCCTGTGTTACTTCAAAGGTAACTTTTTGGCCTTCGGTCAGGGTTTTAAAGCCAGAGCCGACGATCGCCGAGAAGTGCACAAACACATCCTGACCACCTTCGCCCTCAATAAAACCAAACCCTTTGGACTCATTGAACCACTTAACCACACCGGTACTTTTTGACATAACAATAACCTTTTGCCGGCCCAGGCCGGATTATGCTCCATAGAAAGCTCAAACACGCTAATCTTTGCAAGTTTGAGAAACTTACTATAAACCGCCTATTTAGTGGCTGTAAAGGCACAAAGCTTGTAACGCGCGGGGTTAAAACGCACGCGCGGATGGCGTAATATAGCGGCACCTCAAACGACTATCAGGTTGCGCCAGTATGGGACACACTTCCCTCGCTCGATCCGCACAGGCGCTGTGCTCGCGCTCACATTGCAACAATTGCCGACTTAAGTCCGTTTGCCTGCCTTTAAGCCTAAGCCTTGAGGACATCAATCAACTCGACGCCATTGTCCAGCGCCGCCAGCCGCTGCAGGCGGGCGAGATGCTGTATCGCGCCGGCGACCCTTTTACCGCTATTTACGCCGTGCGTGCCGGCGCCCTTAAAACCTACACGTGTGACAGCAAAGGGCGCGAGCAAATAACCGGATTTTACCTGCCGGGTGACATTGCCGGGCTCGACGGCCCGGCCGAAAACCGCCACAGCAATAGCGCTCAAGTGCTGCAAACCAGCTCGGTGTGTAAGTTGCCTTTCAACCAGCTGGAGCAACTTGGCAGTCAGGTGCCGGGGCTGCAGCGCAACCTGCTGCAACTGCTCAGCCGCGAAATTGTTCACGAGCAACATCAATTACGCCTGATGGGCAGCGCCTCGGCGCAAACCCGGGTCGCCACGTTTGTGCTGGGCTTATCGACCCGACAGCACCGCCAGCAGTTTTCTGCCACCGACATCACTTTGCCTATGAGCCGCGGCGACATCGCTAATTTTTTAGGGCTGACACTCGAAACCGTGAGCCGCACCTTTAGCCAATTACAAAAACTGGGTGTCTTGCACAGCTCGGGCAAACAGCTCAAAGTGACTGACCCGGAGCTGCTTCACCATTACGCCCAAACCGATTAAATGTTAGGAATTACACCATGACCGGCCAAACCAACCCATTAACCGCCACACTGCAAGCGTTCGACGCCGCAAACTCTAAAGACCCCAACCTAGAGCAAGACCGGGAGGGAAAATCCCACCCCAAAGAGCTACTCTACGCTCAACGCATGAGTGCCGAGCTTGCACAATTTGTCCCCGAAGCAAGTGACGAGCTGCAACTGGCAGCGCGGGCACAGCATATTGAACGCTGGATTATTCCCCGGGCCGATTACCCCATGGATCGCGCCGGTTACAAACGCTGGCGGGTAACACTGGGCCAGCATCACGCCCAACGCGCCAGCGCCATTATGCGCGAGCACGGCTACAGCGACGCGAGTTGCGAGCAGGTGGCCACCATGCTGCAAAAAAAACAGCTAAAGCGGGATGCCGAAGTACAGGCGCTGGAAGATGTGATTTGTCTGGTGTTTATCCGCTACTATCTGGAGGACTTTGCCACCAAGCACAGCGACGAAAAGCTGATCGACATTATCCGCAAAACCTGGAACAAGATGTCCGAGAAGGGCCATGAGCACGCCTTGCAGATCGACTTAGCGCCTCACTTGCAGCAGTTGGTGGGCAAAGCCCTCGGCGCGTAAGACCGCCTTTAAAACAAAAGTGAATAGATGACTAAAATATAAAACCAATGCCCTATAAAAACGCACTGATTTGCCGACAAGGCTTGACCTAAGCAACAATCTCCTTTATACCAAAAGTGTGATCGTCATAACAAAAATGATAAACAGAAAGGCCGTCTTATGAAAAACTTGTTACTACCGTCGGTTTTGATGCTTTTCGCGCTGCTCGGCAATCAGGTCAATGCGTGCGACGAGGACTGCAAGCGTCAGCAAGCCATGGAAGAGCACAATGTCGAGTTTCCCAGTTACCTTAACGCGAAGTTTTGCGAAACCACCAGTGTCGACTTTCTGCTGCGCGACTACGCCAGCCTGGAAAAATACCGCAACGAGCGTTTGCCCACAGGCCACAAAGGTGGCATGAATAACATTCGCAAAATGCTGGAGCAACGCAAAGAGTGGTTAACCGAGTGCGACGACTACCTTCGTCTAACCGGACAGGGGCGGGTGTTTTACAATGCCGAGACCACCAAAAACATATTTGCCGCTATCGATAAAGTCACCGCAGAGCTAAACGGTTTAGTCTACAACGGCAGCCAGGAAGTGATCGTGACCAATGGCCTGGATATCGCCGAGCAGGACTTTGACCAAATGCTCAGCACTCTGGATCAACACAAAACCAACCTGCAACTGCGCGGCCAGTTGGTTATTCGCTGACTTAAGCGCTCATACACAGGGTTATCGCTGGCGGTTTAATCGCTGGCGGGCTCGCGCTTTTTCAACGACAGCACGGCGCGCTTGGGTTTATCCGGATTATCAGCAAACATTTTAGCCTTTTGCTCCAGATCACGCACTGTGCGACTTTTGACTTTAACGCTGGCACTGTCGTCGCGCTCGCGCGGCGCCGAAAAGCCTCCCTCAGCGGCGGCATTGGCTAACGCCTCAACACCACAGCGCAACAGCCGGGCCTGATCGATAAAATTTAATGTTTTGGGAAAGTGACTCGGGTCGACAGACGACGGGTTGCGCGGATCGCCCTCAACTCGGATGATACAACCGGATGCATGGCGCGCTTCACCGGCCGCCAAGTCCACGTCCCAGGATTCAAAGTCCATTGTCTTGACCTATTCTGCTACAGATAAACCCCCACCAGAGACAGGGTGCATCTGGGGGATGGAAGAGGGTATCGGGCAATTGTGACATTTTCGCGACAATCACACTAGAGTTTTTGTCCGGCCCTGAAGCACTTGGGGCCTCGTACGTCTTTCAATTAGCCCGCATTGCGCTTTTGGCGTGCCGGTGGCTCGGCCCCTAAATGAACTTCATTGCGGGCGTTTGCCAACTCGATTTGCTTTTGCCGCTCGGCAAACCGGGTTTTCTGCTCATCGGTTAAGCTGTGGTGACAGCGCGGGCAACAAACGCCTTTCATGTAAAGCTCTGATGCCATTTCCTCTTCGGTAATGGGGTGCCGACAACCGTAGCACTGATCAAACGAGCCGCGCTCCAGATCGTGATTAACCGCCACACGATTATCAAATACAAAGCACTCACCGCGCCACAGGCTCTCTTCGGCGGGCACGTCTTCCAGATATTTTAAAATGCCGCCTTGCAGGTGATACACCTCATCAAAGCCCTGCTCTTTCATATAGGCGGTGGCTTTCTCGCAACGAATGCCTCCGGTGCAAAACATAGCCACTTTCTTGTGTTGCGCCGGGTCGAGGTTTTCTTTCACATAGGCCGGGAACTCGCGAAACGTTTCGGTCTCGGGGTCAACTGCACGCTCAAAACTGCCAATGGCATACTCGTAATGATTGCGGGTATCGACCACCAGCACCTCGGGGTCGCTGATCAGGGCATTCCACTCGGTGGGCTTTACGTAGGTACCCACGATCTGTTTAGGATCGATACCCTCCACCCCCATGGTGACGATCTCTTTTTTCAACTTGACCTTCATGCGGTAAAACGGCTGATCGTCGTACAGCGACTCTTTGTGCTCAAGATCGGCAAAACGCGAATCGCTGTGCAGGTAACTCAGTAAAGCGTCAATCGCTGCGCGCGAACCAGACACTGTGCCGTTAATGCCTTCGGCGGCCAACAGCAAGGTGCCTTTAATACCCAACCGATCGCACTCGGCTTTTAGCCCGGTGCTAATAGCCTCGTAGTCGGGAAGCTCAACAAATTTGTACAACGCAGCGACAACATACTGATTCATAAGAAAAACATTTACCTAAAAGCAAGCCCGGAGCGGACGAATTGAAAACGCGGGCATTATAACCGCTTGTTTTTTGTACAGCCAGTATTTTTGCCCCGGCTTTGATTCAGGACAAATTTAGCGCAAATTTAGCGTTGTTAATGCTTGCCACCACCCAAACAGTGCGGCGAATCGGGCACTTGTTGTTCTCGGGCCCACTCATCGGGGCTAAAGGTATGCAGCGCCAGCGCATGCACTGGCCCTTTCAGTTGCTCGGCCAACGCACCATAAACCAGCTGATGGCGCTGCACCTGACGTTTACCGGCCAACGCCTCACTCACCAAGGTTACTTTAAAGTGGGTTTCCGAGTTGGGCGGCACGCTGTGCATATGGCTCTCGTTAACGACGGCCAGATACGCCGGGGCAAACACCTCGTTCAAGGTAGCCTCAATGCTGTTTTGTACAGGGTTCATGGGTTACTCCACTCAAAATGCAGCGGGCATTGTACCGCAAGCAAGCTTAGCGGTACTCCCCGTGATCGTCAGGAATGTCGGCGGCAGCATCCAGCTCTGACTCCAACTTTAGCCCCTCCTCTGCCCGTGCCTTAGACCAACGCGCCACCAATAAGTAAACTACCGGTGTTAAAAACAAGGTGAAAACTGCAGCTAAGCCCAGCCCGCCAAACACCACCCAGCCAATGGCGCGCCGTGCCTCGGCACCCGGGCCGGCGCTTAGTATCAGCGGCAAACCGCCCAGCACAGTGGACATCATCGTCATAACAATAGGGCGCAGGCGCACCGCAGCGGCGGTTTGCACGGCCTGCAGCACCGAGCGCCCCTGATCGCGTAGCTGATCGGCGAACTCCACCAACAAGATGCCATTTTTAGCCATCAAGCCAATCAACATCACCAGGCCAATTTGCGAGTAAATATTAATACTGGTGCCAGTTAACAATAGAGCGACGATCGCGGCCGCGATCCCAAAGGGCACGGTTATCATCACAATCAAAGCGCTGGTAAAACTCTCAAACTGCGCGCACAACACCAAAAACACAACCACTAACGCAATGACATACGTCATGGTGACCTCGTGCGCAGTCTCGTCCAGCGTTTCGGCTTCGCCTAAAAAGATGATACCAATACCCGGTGGCAGCTCGCGCTCGGCCAAGCCGCGCAAATCATTAACCGCCGACTGTAGCGGATAGCCGCTGTCGAGATTCATATCAATTTCAATCGCACGGCGTTGCTTATGTCGGTCCAGCTCGGCGGCAACCGCTTGTTCACTTAACGTAACAACGGTTGAGAGCGGCAGCAGGCGACCGTCCCGGGTACTGACAAACAAATTAACCAAGTCGCCCGGATCATTAATTTGGTTGCCGGAGGACTCCAGAATAATCGGGATTGCCTCGTCTTCAACACTCAAATCTACCAAATCATAGCCATCAACCATGGCACGCAGCGTGGCAGAGATATTCTCCAGGGGAATATTTAAATCAGACGCCCGGCGCCGGTCAATGGTAACGGACAACTGCGGTTGCGTCGGCTGAAACTGAATATCCGGCTGCGACAGGTGCGGCAACTGTTCTTCAATCGCCCGGGCAAAATGTTCAGCGGCGACAAAAATATCATCGTAATCACTGCCCACCAGGGCGATATCGACACCACCGCCCCCATTCCACAAGCCGAGGCTGTTGGTACTGGACACCCTAACAAACGCGCCCGGGATTTCACTTAACGGACCCTGTAGCTGCTCCATCATCTCTTGCTGAGTGCGGCTGCGGGCTTCCCAGTCCGCCAGAGGCAAAATCACCCGGCCGCGGTTGGGGTCGTAGCGCCCCACAATCGAGAACAGCTGAGTCGCCTCACCAGAGTCGAGCAGCGGCTGAACGCGAGCCTCCATGGCGTTGACCTGACGCTCGGTATACTCAAGCCCGGTGCCGTCTGGGCCGGTAGCATCGACATAGATAACGCCGCGATCTTCCTCGGGCAACAGCTCTTGCGGGATAAACTGGTATAACAAGCCGCAACCCACGAGCGCCAACAGTGCCACGGCGGCGGCAATAACGCTATGTTTAAGCACAAAGCCCAGCGCGCGCGAATACTTATCGGCGACACGGCCGCCAAAACGCTGTAAACGATCACGCACCGGGTGCGCTTTATCGTTGCGTTCGGGCACAATTCGCGCAGCCATCGCGGGCACTAACGACAGCGCCACAAACGATGAGATACCCACGGCAAACGCCAGCACAAAACCAAACTCACGAAATAAACGCCCGGCCGTACTCGGCAGCATAGCCACCGGCACAAACACCGACACCAGCACCGCGGTGGTGGCGATTACCGCAAAAAACACCTGACGGGTACCCAGCACAGCGGCGGCCCGGGCACCCAACCCCTGATGACGGCGACGCTGGATATTCTCGAGCACCACAATAGCGTCATCCACCACCAGACCTGTGGCCAACACTAACGCGAGCAACGTCAGAATATTCAGGGAAAAACCCATGGCCCAGATAGCGGCAACCGTACCAATCAGTGCCACAGGGATGGCCACACTGGGAATCAAAGTCACCCGCAGCGAGCCAATAAACAACCAGATGGTGATAATCACAATAGTGACCGTCAGCAGCAAGCTGAATAATACTTCGCTCATGGAGCCTTTAATAAACTTAGAGCTGTCTTCGGTAACCACTAAATCAAAATCGGTGAAGCGCTCGTTTAAACGGTCCACTGCCAAGTGCACACGCTCGGCAATATCCAAGGTGTTAGACTGCGACTGACGTACCACTCCCATACCCACGACGGGTAAACCATCGAGCCGCACATAAGATTCAGCATCTTCCGGTGCAAAAAACACCTGGGCGACATCCGCCAGGCGGGTGGTGCCTTCAATAACAATGCCCTGTAACTCGCGCTCAGTCACCGCCGACGCATCGGCGCGCACCAGCAGCTCTAAATCGCCGGAACGAAAACTGCCCGAGGGCACATCGAATGGCGCCTGGCGCAAAGCGTCGGCGACATCGGTCACCCCCAGACCAAAGCTCGCCAAACGGATAGGATCCATCACCACTCGCAATATCTTTTGTCGCTGGCCAAACAAAACCACGTCGGCCACGCCATCGATAGAGACTAACTCGGGGATCAGGTCTTTCTCGGCGCGGCGCGTCAACTGCAACTCATCCAGTTTTTCGCTCACCAGCGCTAAATTAATAATGGGGTTAGCGTCGGGGTCGGCTTTAACAACGGTCAACGACTCCATATCGGGAGGTAAATCACGCTCGACCCGACTCACCGCTTCGCGCACGTCCGAGGCAGCACTGTTTAAATCGGCATCGGGTGAAAACTCGACATGCAGGCGAAAATTATTCTCTTCGCTGGAGGAGCGAATATTGCGTATCCCCGACACCCGGGCCACCGCCCCTTCAACGATGCTGGTGACCTCAGCGTCCATGGTTTCAGGCGAGGCGCCTGGGTAAACACCCCGCACCGAGACGACCGGCCGATCGACGTCCGGCAGCTCCCGCACCTCAACCGCCATTACCGCCGCCAGGCCCGCAATAGCAATCAATAAGTTAAGTACCAGAATTAAAATCGGGCGCCGAATACTTAGGCTTGCCAGATCTTCTTTGTGAAGTGATTCGGGGGTATTACTCACCGCTCACCTCGTTATCAGAGGTAGAGTCATCGGCAGCATCGCGGCCTGCATCCGGGGCCTGACCCGCAGGCTGTGACTCGGGCGATTGTTCCCGAACCTCAAGTTCGCGCACCTCGGCCACCGTAACCGGCTGTCCCTCACGAACCATCTGGATACCTTCGAGCACGACCAGGCTGCCCTCTTGCAACGAGCCACTGACCAATACCCGCCCGGCGCGGCGCTGCACAATTGTTGCCAGCTCCCGCTGCGCGACACCGTCTTTAATGGTCCAGACAAATGAACCGCGCGCGCCCCACTGCAGGGATACCTCCGGCACCAGGAAGTACTCGTTGCCGGTTAACGTAAGGCCGATGCGAAAGCTCATGCCCGGGCGCAGCCGGTCGGCACTATTGTTTACATGAGCGCGGACTTTAAAGGTTCGCTCGCTCTCGTCGACCCGGCTATCGATAGTCACCACTTTGCCTTTGGCCACCACCGAATCCGTACGCCAGGTGGACAGCGCTATTTCCTGACCGGGCTGCACTTGCCCCAATAGCAATTCAGGTAACTCAAAAGTCACTAACAGGATACTGCGATCGTCGATCGTGGTAATGACCGTATCGGTATCAACCCACGCACCCGGATCGATATCGCTTAAGCCAACGTAGCCGGCAAAGGGGGCCACCACTTTTTGGTATTCCAAATCAACACGGGCGCGATCGACAGCAATTTGCGCCCGCGCCACAGTACTTTCGGCATCGTCCAGGGCCGACTCAGTGACCGCGCCACTGCCTTTAGTCTGCCGGTAGCGGGCGAGCAAACGCTCGGCATCGGCCAGCTCCACTTCGGCATTGCGCAGCGCCAAAGCCTCATCGCGCTCGTCCAAACGCAGTAGCACCTCGCCTTTGGCGACCGGCTGCCCCGGGCTAATATTCACCTCGGTCACCTGACCTGCCGCGCGCGAACGAATGGCAACCGACTGCAATGCCCGCGAAGTGCCCACCGCCTCAACGTTAACTTGCTCGGCGCTGACAGCGACTTTTGCCGCAATAACCGGGCGCGCTTTTGCACCGCCTTGGCCGGGCTGTAATTTAGCATCGTCACTGCAACCGGCAATGCCCCCTAAGGTGACAACAACCAGCAGCAAGTAGCAGCGTTTAACAATCGACATCGTATTGGGCACAGAGGCACTCCATGGCTACACCCACTATTGCTGGGCATTATTAGTAGTAAAGCTATTCTACGGGCGGGAACGAGAAGTTACACACACAACAGGTAAGGAACTGTAAATCTACAGCACAAGCCGTTAGGGCCATATCAAGTGGCGGGGCCGGGCAACCCCAAATGACTCTGGCTCATTTAAACACTGGCTTGGCCGGATTTTTCCGGGCCACTGATGCGCTCGCGTATATGCTGAACCGCCCAGTAAAACAGTGGTATTAACAATGGCCCCAGTACTGAGGCTGCCAGCATACCGCCAAACACGGTAAAGCCAAGAGAGATACGGGCACCGGCACCGGCACCCGAAGAAAAGATCAGAGGCAGCACACCGAGCACAAATGACAGCGCAGTCATCAGCACAGCCCGAAACCGTAAGTGCGCGGCCACATAAGCCGAGTCAAAAATTGATTTGCCTTCGCGGCGCTGCTCCATGGCAAACTCGACAATCAAAATAGCCGTCTTGGCCGACATGCCAATCAGTAGCACCATACCAATTTGGGCGTAGACATTGTTAGCCAACCCGGCCAGCTGCAGAGTGAAAAAAGCACCAAACAGTGACACAGGTACAGCCAGTAGTACCGCGAGTGGAATCGCCCAACTCTCGTACAGGGCCACCAAAAACAAATAGACAAACAACAGCGCCAACGCAAACAGCATTGGAGCTAAGTTGCCCGCCTCAATCTCCTGACGGGATTGCCCCGACCACTCATAAGAAAAGCCGTCGGGCAATGACTCAGCCACACGGCTCATCGCCGCAATCGCCTGAGCAGAACTTAACCCAGCAGCCGCTTCACCACTGACCGTGGCCGAGCGGTACAAATTAAAATGGCTAATACTGGTAGGGCCCTGTACCGGCGACAAACTTGCCAGTGTTATCAAAGGCACCATCTCACCGGCGGCGTTGCGCACAGAGTAATGGCGTAAATCCTCCGGTGCTAAGCGATACTGGCTATCGGCCTGGAGCATCACCCGGTAGGTGCGCGAAAACTGATTAAAGTCATTCACATAGAGTGACCCAAGATGGGCCTGCAAGGTGGTAAAGATATCCCCTATCGCCACCCCCTGCGCCTTGGCTTTATTACGATCGACCGATAAAAAATACTGCGGTACATTGGCGCGATAGGTGCTAAATACCTGATTGAGCTCGGCATCGCTATTGGCCTTATACACCAGCCCGTTTAGCGCGTGGGCCAACTCCTCGGGGGTGCGGCCAGCGGTATCCTGCAGCTGAAACTCAAAACCACTGGACGCACCGAGCCCCGGAATGGCCGGCAAATTAAACACCATAACCCGCGCTTCGGGAATGGCCCAATAAACGCCCTGCAACTGTTGCAGTAACGCCCTGATGCTTTGCCCCGGGTCGGTGCGCTCATCCCAGTCATCTAACACAACAATACCAAAACCATTATTAGAGCCGGCGCCGGCCAACAGGCTAAAGCCGGCTATCGAGATAAAATCACTCACGCCGGGTTGCTTCAGGGTCATCTCGGTAATTTTTTCCAGCAACCGTTCACTGCGATTGCTTGAGGCGGCATCTGGCAACTGAACATCGACAAACAAGTAGCCCTGATCTTCTTCGGGGACAAACCCTCCGGGTACCGTTATCGCCAACCAACCCAGTGCCACAAACAGCAACACCACGGCAATCCCTGTACGCCCGGCGCGCTTCAAAAAGGCTCCCACCACTTTTTGATACCCCGCCGTCAACGTCTGCAAGCCCTTTTCCAGGGGCTTCATAAAACCCATGGGTTTGTTTTCAGGCTTTAACAGCACCACGCACAATGCCGGACTTAACGTTAAGGCATTAATGGATGAAATAAGAACCGCACAAGAAATGGTCACAGAGAATTGTTTGTATAATTCGCCGGTAATACCCGGCATAAAACCCACCGGCACAAACACCGCCAGTAACACCAATGTGGTGGCAATAATCGGGGCCGTCACCTGCCCCATACTTTTTAACGTTGCCTCACGCACACTGCAACGCTCTTCGCTTAAGATGCGCTCGACATTCTCAATCACGATAATCGCATCGTCTACCACTACCCCAATAGCCAGCACCAACCCGAACAAGGTAATGGTATTAATAGAGTAGCCAAGCGCTAACATGCAGGCGAAAGTGCCAATCAACGATACGGGAATGGCAATTGACGGAATTAAGGTCGCGCGCCAATTTTGTAAAAACACAAACACCACAGCGATCACTAAAAAAACCGCCTGGACGAGGGTCATGACGACCTCTTTAATGGAGCGCTCAATAAAACGCGTCGAGTCGAAAATAATCTCGTACTCAAGCCCATCCGGCAAAGCGCGGCCCAGCTCTGCCATCATCTGGCGGGCATTTTTTGCCACCGAGGTTGCATTGGCCTCAGGCAATTGATAGATAACCGTAAAGGCAGTTTCGCGGTTATTGAGCCGCGACTCGGTACCGTAACTTTTTGAGCCCAGCTCAACCCGCGCGATATCTTTAACCCTCACGAGGGCACCGTCGCCATCGGCACGCAAAATAATATTGCCGAAATCCTTAACCTTTACCAGCCTCCCCTGCGCCTGAATGCTGTACTCAAACTGCTGAGTATTTGGGGCCGGGCTCTGCCCCAATTTGCCCGCCGCGACAATCAGGTTTTGCTCACGCAACGCATTGGTCACATCGCCGACGGTAATATTAAGTGCACTCATGCGATCGGGGTTAAGCCACAAGCGCATCGCATACGACTTATCGCCCATCACATTGACACTGGCCACACCAGGCACCCGGGCCAAAGGCTCGATTAAATTATTGGTGGCGTAGTTACTAAGGTACAACCCATCCATGTGCTCGTAGCCGGGCTTGGCGACCAAATTAATGCCGAGCAACATATCGGTGGCCTGCTTGCGTACGGTCACCCCCTGACGGTTCACCTCTTCAGGTAAAAAAGGTTCGGCCAACGCCACCCGGTTTTGCACATTCACCTGCGCCATATCAATATCGATACCGGTGGCAAACGTAATGGTGATAGTCGCCGAGCCATTATTATTGGCTGACGATTCAATGTATATCATTCCCTCGACACCGTTGATTTTCTCTTCCAGCGGGCGCAACACCGACTCTTCAACAATTTGCGCGCTGGCCCCCGGAAAGACGGCCGACACTTTAACTTTAAGTGGCGTAAGCCGCGGGTACATATTAACCGGCAACACGGTAAGGGCAAGCAGCCCCACCAAAGTAATCACGATAGAGATCACAAAGGCAAACTTGGGGCGATGAATAAACGTCCGGCTTATCATGGCGGCTTCCTTCGCTGCGGCTATTGAGGTCCGTCGGTAATGGCGCCGGTCACAGGGTCGACTTCACGCAGGGTGGGCACGACGGTAATACCAGCGCGCACTTTTTGCAGGCCGTCGATAATAATTTGCTCGCCCGCCTCCAAACCACCCAAAACCGCCCACATAGGTCCCAGTCGACGCCCCAGCTGGATTATTCGCTGCGCCACTTTATTGTCCCGGCCAACCACCAACACCGAATAGCCATCTTGCCCCGACTGCACGGCAGCCTGCGGGATTACCGGCAGGGTTTGCTTTTCACGCCCCTCAGCCAAGACCGTGACATACAAACCGGGGACAATCAGGCCTTCGCTATTATCAAACTCTGCGCGTAAATTAACGGCCCCCATGGTGGGGTCAATTTTTGTATCGGCAAAAGTGAGCTTGCCGGGGGCGTCATACAGCTCACCGTTAGGCAGTCGCAGCGCTATATCAACCGGCGATTCCAGCTCGGCATTGCTGCCTCCCTGACGTCGCTGTAAATACGAAATATAGGCACTCTCTTCGAGCTGAAAATTGACAAAGATAGGGTCGGAGGCACTCAGGTTTGCCAGGGGCTCGCTGGAGGGGCCGACGATTTCACCCACGTTGTATCGCGCCTTACCAACTAACCCGGCAAATGGGGCGGTCACACGTGTGTAGCTGAGGTTAATACGGTTTTTCTCAAGGCTCGATTCAGCGGCCTTTAACGCGGACTTAGCCTGACTGGCGGCCGCTTTTAATTTATCGAGATCCTGCTGACTTAAATAGCCATCGGGGGCCAGCTGAATACCGCGCGCCAGCTCTTTCTCGGTGCGGTCGACCTCGCTGGTTGCCCGCTCAAGCTCGGCCTCGGCGCTCTGAAGCGCCGCCAAATACGGGGCGTCGTCAATCTCAAACAACAACTGCCCGGCATTCACCAACGCCCCTTCAACAAAGTGCCGGGCCATTAGTTCACCCTCAACCCGCGCTTTTAAATCGACTTTTTTTGACGCTTCGGTGCGGGCCACAAACTCGCGATAGGTTCCCACAGGCTTACTGCGCACCTCATATACCGCAACCGCCGGTGGAGGGGTGCTGGCAAGTTGTTCCGAGTTATCACTGCAGCCGACCATAAACAGCGCAGCGGCCGCAACCATAACAACGCTCGCGCAGCGCACGGCGCTAACGGCACTAATTAGATCCTTCATAAGTCATCCACGTTGCAATGTCATACCCTTCCAACAGCATAGATCGCCGGTGGGAGAAATGACAGCGAGGTGGATCAATGCATAAAAGCGCGCCGCTGAATAAATCAGGCCATAAAGCGGTGCCAGGCAATCACGGCCCAAACAAAGATACAAACCGCCAAACTCACCATCACTACCGCCGAGGCAATATCTTTAGCCCGGCCCGACAGCTCGTGTAGCTCAGAGCCAGTGCGGTCGACCACGGCCTCAACCGCCGAGTTAACCAGCTCGGCCACCAGCACCCAAAATAAGCTCGATACCAGTAAGATCAACTCAATATGCGTCTGTGCCAGCCACCATGCCAATGGCAGCCCTAACAGGGTTAATACAACTTCTAACCGAAATGCCGCCTCATACCGCCAAGCGGCGGCCAAACCTTGCAGAGAGTATACGGTGGCGTGCTTCAAGCGTGTAAAACCGCGCTTGCCGGGCTTATTCATGCAATAAAACTCCTTCACTGTGTCACAC
Organism: uncultured Gilvimarinus sp.; assembly: GCF_963975215.1. Lineage (GTDB taxonomy): Bacteria > Pseudomonadota > Gammaproteobacteria > Pseudomonadales > Cellvibrionaceae > Gilvimarinus. The sequence goes on along the minus strand of NZ_CAXBFW010000014.1, from coordinate 81,062 downwards.
GAACGTCACAGTCCGGTGGTATCTCTTAGCCAACCCAAACAGATCAGCGAAAACGGGTGAAACTATGAATGCTTTTTTGCAAAGAGTCCACCAGATCGATACCCTCGCATTTGTCTGGCTGCACGTAACCAGAAAATTCCCCTACCGGCGCACCGTGCGCTGGATTTCGCGCTGCGGCGACGGCCCGCTGTACACCTTGATAGCCCTGGGCTTAGTAGCCTTCGATGTACCACGCAGTGAAACATTCCTGTACATGGGGCTAACCTGTTATCTACTTGATGTCAGCCTGTACCTACTGCTTAAAAACCTGATCAAGCGCGACCGACCGGCCGCCGCCATTGATATCTACGAGGGATGGTTTACCCCGTCGGATCAATTTAGCTTTCCCTCCGGGCACACCGCCGCGGCGTTTGTATTTGCCTTTTTAGTGCTGACGTTTTACCCGTTATTCGCCGTTCCGGCGTATGTTATGGCAACTTTAATAGGGGTATCCCGGGTATTGTTAGGGGTGCACTTCCCCACCGACATACTAGCCGGAGCCCTTTTGGGTACAGGTTGCGCCATCTTGGGCGGCCTGCTGTATACGGGAGTGGTTGGGTGAGAATTCTGTACGGCGTACAAGGCACAGGTAACGGTCACTTAACCCGCGCCCGCTCTATGGCCCGGGCATTTGCACGACACCAGGTCGAGGTCGATTGGCTATTCTCTGGCAGAGCCCGCAACGATTTTTTTGATATGGACGCCTTCGGCGACTATCAGCTGTTTAAAGGAATGACGCTGCAAACCTATAAGGGCAAGGTCAACATGACCAAAACCCTGCTCAAAAGCGATTTGTGGCAGCTATACCGGGACACTCGCGCACTCGACTGTCAGCAGTACGATTTAGTGATTAGCGATTTTGAACCGGTGAGTGCCTGGGCGGCCAAACGTGCCGGTGTACGCAGCCTGGGGGTATCGCACCAGAGTTCGTTTTTATCGCCCATCCCCAAGCGGGCCAATAATTTGTTTACCGACCTATTTATGCGCAGCTTTGCCCCCTGTAGCACACCAATAGGGGTTCACTGGCATCACTTTAATCAACCGCTGCTGCCGCCGATTGTGGAGCCATCAAGCCACCCGGTGAGTGTTGTTCCGGGGCGAATTTTAGTGTATCTACCGTTCGCCGAGCTCGATGATATTGTCGCGTTGCTGGAGCCGATTCAGGGCGTGGATTTCTATATTTATCACAAGCTGGAGCAGCCGATTGATCGCGGCCACCTGCACCTGCGACCGTTTTCACGCCGCGGCTTTCAGGATCATTTACACAGCTGTGAAGGCGTAATTTGCAGCGCGGGCTTTGAGCTGCCCAGCGAGGCGCTAGGCTTAGGCAAAAAAATTCTGGCCGAACCGGTAGTGCGGCAAATGGAGCAACAATCTAATGCGTTGGCACTGGAGCAACTGGGTTATGCCACCATCGCCTCACCCTTAGAGCGGGGCGTAATTGAGCAGTGGCTGAAGCTCCCGATGCCCGAAGCCATTCACTACCCAGATGTATCAGATGCTATCGTGCAATGGATTTGCAAGGACGGGGCAACAGACCTGGAGGCGCTTAGCCGCAAATTATGGCAGCAGGTGCCGGGTGTCACACTGCCGGGCTCGGGGCCGTCAAACCTGCGTATCGAGCCGGCCTGTTGAGGTAACTAGGCGTGTAAGCTGGGCGCCACAAAGGGCGGCGTACTACACCAACTGTACGATTTGACGATCATCCACCAACACCGGCTGTAAACGGCTGTCGTGTCGGTGTTTAAAGGCATGCCAGCGCACCAACGCACCACCCACAATTAAACCGGCGATGGCCGCCAGCGCAGTACCACCCTCACCGGCGTGCGCATAGTGAGCAACGATGGTGGCCGCAAGCATACTCAGCAGCGGCGTAAAATAAACAATCAGTGAGCCATTGGCGACTACTTCTTCCGGCACGCCTAGCTTAATCTCTTCGCCAATTCGGTAATCATCCGCACGACGACCGGCCAAAGAGACCCACAGATAACTGGTGTGCCCGGCCAGCTTCGCCAATAAGCTTTGGCCGCAGCCTTTTTGCGCCGCACAACTGCCACAGGTCGAGCGCTGAATCGTCTCAACCCACAGGCCGTCTGGCTCAATAGCCACAATAGTACCGGCTTCAATCAGCATGATTAGCCTCCGGGAAGCGTCGGATTAGAATCAGAAGAACCTATAGACTGCGCCATTTTCTCGGCGACCGCCAGTGGAATTTCTCCTACCACCGTAACCTGATAGGTCTGCCCCTCACGGGTCAGCCCCTGCATATAAAAATTGGTGGCACCACGTTGGGCACGCCCCTCTATCACAAGCTTGCCCTCAACCGGATCGAGAAAAATCGAAAAGGTCGACAGGCCATCGGTATACATCAGCATATGCATATCGGTGTGCACAACCCGCTGACCGGAAAAAGCAAAACCGGCAGGCAACCAATGCAACGCCCACTCAGATGGCGCAACAGCCAATGGCTGTTGGCACCCGGAAACCTCATCGGCGTCTACATTGTGGGTAATACTGGCCTCGCGATCGCTGACAAAGTCCGCCGCCGTAAGGCCAGTTTGCAAATCGATAAACTGAAACTGCTCGACCACGCGCTGATTTTCATCCACCAACAAAGTCTTTAACAGCAATCCGGTTTCACGATCGACACTAAACAAATAACCAAAGCGGAAGGCGTCGCGCGGCACCACTTGCAAAACCGTCGCTAAACGCCCGGCCACCCGCTCAACGCCACGCACAGAGAAACTGTACAGACGGTCAAGGCTGGTAAAGTTATCCGCCAGGCCACCTAGCTTACCGGCAATTAAACGCTCGGCCAGTGTCTGACACTGAGCAGTATGGCGCATCACGGCTTCGCGCTCGGGGCCATTTAGATAGTACAGGCGTTGGTGCTCGGTTCCTTCATCCACCCAGTGTTGCAGCTGAAAGCTTTCGGTGCCGGCATTGTTTTGGTAAGTGAAGGTGCCTTTATAATTCAGGCTTTGCTGGCGCTCGGACATACGCTCAAGCAGCTCGCGCACCGAGGGTAGCTGATGGGCGCCAGCATCAAGCCCGGCATCAGGCACAGGATCGCCGTCTTGGTCAGGCAGCTCGCGGGTAGAAACTGCCTCTGCATTGTTAGGAGTTACCGCCTGGGGCGGCTCTGGGGAGGTGCTCTCGTTCTGAACCTGGGCAAACCCTAGCGGGCTTAACAGTAACAGCACGAAGCCGGCGAACCGACGGTGCGACATACACTACTCTTCTTCGATTAAAGGAACTCGCGCATAAGGCAGCATACCCTGAGCGCTATTAACCGCGGCGTGATCGGCGTGCTCTTCGACCAGCTGATTTAAATAAGCACGAATTTGCTCGTTAGACACTTTAACATCCGCACGACGAGGCTCAAACACTACCTGTCGGGTGCGCTGGGGCTGATAGCCACCTACGGCGGCACTTACTTGCTGCGCTGGCAGTGCAGGAGCACCGTAGCCGATGGGCAGCGAGTTATCGGGCGCACTGATGGTTTTTGGCTCGGCACCGGCGGTCATGGTGTTCACACCAGGATCTGCATCACCGGCTTGATAAAGCTGGGCGCCGATAACCACGGCCCCTGTTACCGACGCAGCTACCGCTACCCGGCCCAAGCCCAGCCACCAACGGGACAGGCCAGAACCTTGATTGCTAGATGTAGCCTGCGTGGAATCTACTTGCGGAGCCTGTTCGTCCGCCAGTGCGGCACTTAACCGGTCGGCAAAGCCCGCCGGGGCCAGCTCAGACGGTAAGTCGCCACGCATGGCGGAACGGGCTACCTGATAGCGGGACCACTTAGCGCGGAGCGCGTCGCCCTCGCTGGCTTTAAGAATTCGAGCTAGTTCTAGCTCGGACGCCTCGTTATCCGATAGAGCCGATAACGATTCCGCCAACTGGGTATCTAAAGACTGCTCTGTCATGCTCGCGTTTACCTATATATATGCCCAACGAAGGGCCAATTGGGTGACAACCAAGCTCGCCGAGTACAACGTATTAGGGATGCTAAACATACCCCACGCCGGCCGAGATTACAAAGATTTACATCCTTCTTACCGTGTCTGACACAGCTTTTGGTAAAAGGTTCAGCCAAGATTCAGGTTCGCACTATTTTTTATTCGGCCCGATCCAACAGCGGGGCAATGCGCTTATCAATCGCCTCCCGCGCACGGAAGATGCGCGAGCGCACCGTGCCCACCGGGCAATCCATAATCGCGGCGATATCTTCGTAGCTTAACCCCTCCATCTCGCGCAGCGTTACCGCCGAGCGCAGATCCTCGGGCAAGCCCGAGATGGCTTCATCCACGGCTGCTTTGATCTCATCGCACAGAAGATTGCTTTCCGGCGTGTCGGCATCCTTTAATAAATCGGAGCCTGAATAGTACTCGGCATCGTCCACCTCCACGTCCGACGACGGCGGACGGCGCGAGCGCGACACCAAATGGTTTTTGGCCGTATTGATCGCGATGCGGTACAACCAGGTATAAAAGGCACTCTCGCCACGAAAGTTTCCCAGCGCACGGTAGGCCTTGATAAACGCATCCTGAGCGACGTCCTGCACCTCGGCGTGGTCACGGATATAACGACCAATAATAGAAAATATCTTGTGTTGGTACTTCACCACCAGAAGATCAAACGCGCGCTTATCGCCTTTTTGCACGCGCTCGACTAACTGTTGATCTGTATCCGGCGCAGATTGCGCTGTCATCGTCTAACCCCCAAAACACCCCGCTCGCGCGAAGTGGCATACAAAACTGTGCGCAAGATCAACCCGCCAAACCGATGCCGGCTTTGGCCTGGTCGTGCGACGCCGATAGCGCCCGTTACGTCGCCATTATATAGCACTGCCTCAAACGGATCCGGCAGTGTCGAATTTAGTGCCCAATAGACCAAAGGCCACTATAAGAAGTTCCGCGTTGATTATACGTGTTTATAACTGCGTACACTAACGACTTACCCTGCCGGCGCTGTGAGGCAGGCCATACACTCACCCAAAAACCCCGCAGCCTTGATATACTGCCCCTCTTCTGGGAGCAAAGACCACACTATGAACCAACACTATAGTCACGATGTGCTTATCATCGGCTCGGGCGCGGCGGGATTGACGCTGGCACTGCAACTGGCCGATCACGCCCGCGTAGCGGTACTGAGCAAAAGCGCGATTAACGAGGGCTCTACCTGGTTTGCCCAGGGCGGTATTGCCGCCGTCCTCGATGATCAGGACTCGGTGGATGCCCACGTGGCCGACACCTTGGTAGCGGGCTCCGGCCTGTGCCATGAAGACGCCGTGCGCTTTACCGTCGAGCGCTCCCGGGGCGCCATAAAATGGCTCATTAATCAGGGCGTCAATTTTACCCGCGAACAAGACTCCAGTGGCTATCACCTAACCCAAGAGGGCGGTCACAGCCACCGGCGTATTATTCACAGCGCCGATGCTACCGGTCAGGCGGTGCACAGCACACTTATTGACCGGGTGCGCAGCCACCCCTCGATTGAGATTTACGAGCACCATGTCGCGCTCAACCTGATCAGCCAAGCCGATGCCGACTCGCGCAAGCTGCGCTGCAGCGGCGCATATGCCCTATCGCGCAAAGCGGACCATGTGCACGTGTTTCAGGCCAAGGTTGTGGTGTTAGCCACCGGCGGCGCCAGCAAAGTGTACCTCTACACCAGCAACCCAGACAGCGCCAGTGGCGACGGTATCGCCATGGCGTGGCGCGCCGGTTGCCGGGTGGCCAACATGGAATTTAATCAGTTTCACCCCACCTGCCTGTACCACCCCAAGGCAAAGACCTTTTTGATTACCGAGGCCCTGCGCGGCGAAGGGGCCTATTTAAAGCTGCCCAACGGCGAGCGCTTTATGCCGCGCTTTGACGAGCGCGCCGAGCTCGCCCCACGCGACATCGTCGCCCGCGCCATTGACCACGAGATCAAGCGCCTGGGCTGCGACTGCGTATATCTCGACATCTCGCACAAGTCCGAGGCATTTATCGCCGAGCACTTCCCCACGGTCAAGGCGCGCTGTCTGGAATACGGCATCGACATCACCCGCGACCCGATACCCGTCGTACCGGCCGCCCACTATACCTGTGGCGGCGTGGTGGTCGATCGCAACGGCCAAACCGATTTGCAAAATCTATACGCCATTGGCGAGACCTCCTTTACCGGCTTGCACGGGGCCAACCGCATGGCCTCTAACTCGCTGCTGGAGTGCATCGTGTACGCTCAGTCGGCGGCCGAGCATATTCTGTTAAAAATGGCCGATTTAAACGAGCCGGACCGCTCGCCCAACTGGGATGAAAGCCGGGTCACCAACTCTGACGAAGACGTGGTGATCTCGCACAACTGGGACGAGCTGCGACGCTTTATGTGGGACTATGTGGGTATTGTGCGCACCCACAAAAGGCTAGAGCGCGCCACCCACCGCATTAAACTGCTGCAAAAAGAAATCGCCGAGTACTACAGCAACTACAAGGTCAGCGGCGATCTCATTGAGCTGCGCAACTTAACCACAGTAGCCGAGCTGATTATCCGCTCGGCCATGGAGCGTAAAGAGAGCCGGGGCCTACACTACTCGCTGGATCACCCGGAGCAGAGCCCAATTGCGCGCGACACCATGCTGGTGCCCACCAACTTTGCAGGGCAAGACATTATTGTTAGCAAACGCTCCGATGGGTAACCAACCACACCCGCAGCTGGCGTAAATCGGCGGCGGGGGCGCTGTCTGGGCACAACACTAAGTGATGCAAACCGCGCTCATCGGCAAAGCTCAAAAATACAACCGCACGCCACAGCCTAACTCCACCGGCCAGTCGGGCCGGTGTTAGCTCGCGGCCCACCCGGCCTATCCACCAGCCGTCGGCGTCGTATTGGATACGCCAATGCTGGGCGCGCTGCCAACGCAAATGGGCTAACAACAGCAAGCTTACCAGCCCACTTACCGCCAGCGCCAATGCGCCATAACCACCGCCCAAGCTTGTTAACCCAAGAAATAAAAGTATTAGCGCGCCGTAAGTGGCAAGGTAAAAATAACGCAGGTAGCGGGACGGGCTGACAACCAACATAAGTGGTTCAGCCCGCCGTAAAGCGGGGCGGTTAGGCGTCGTCGGGCATGCCGGTGTTATCGCGAACAATTTGAACAATCCTTTGCAGCTCGGGGTTTTCGGGCTCGTGGCGGTGCAGCAGCCAGGCAAACATATCCTGATCTTCGCATTCTAGCAGCTGCTGATAGCGTAGCTTGTCCTCGGGCTCCAGGCTCGGGTACACATTCTCTAAAAACGGCAGCAGAATTAAATCCAGCTCCAGCATACCCCGCCGGCTACCCCAAAATAAGCGATTGCGCTCCACGTTTTGACCTCGTCTCAATTCGACCATCGATTGTTGCGCGCAGTATAACCCAGAGCCACGCTCGCCCACAGGGCATACCGGCGATCGGCAGACAAAAAAAGAGGCAGCCTAAGCTGCCTCTTTTTAATTACACCACTTATTCAAACAATCATTAGTCGTCGGTCTCGATTTTAATGGTGCGAATCATCGACTGACCGCGGCGGTAAAAGCGAATGGGCACCAGCTTGTCTTCATCCAGCTCCTTCACCAAATCGCGGTACTCATCCAGGCTTTGCACTTCATCGTAGCCTAGCTGAACAATCACATCGCCGGGGCGCAAACCCGTGGCCGCCGCGGCCGAGTTGGGCTCGACCTGACGCACCAAGACACCACCATCCAGATTCGAGCGCTCGCGGTACTGCTCGGATAAATCCTCAAGTTTCAGCCCAAGGCGATCGACGCCGCTAACATCACCATTGCGCCCGCCCACACTGGCCACGGCCTCAGGGTCGCTTTCACGCTCGCCCAGTGTCACATCCAGCGTCTTTCTTTTGCCGCCGCGCATTACCGTTAGCTCAAGCTCACTGCCCGGTGCCATGCGGCCCACCAATTGTGGCAGCACGCCCGAGTCCAACACCTCGGTACCGTCAAAGGCGACGATAATATCGCTGGGCTTAATGCCGGCCTCTTCCGCCGGACTGCCCGGCTCTACATCATTAACAAGCGCGCCGATAGGCTTTGACAGGCCAAACGAAATCGCCACATCCCGGCTGACATCGGTAATGGCCACGCCTAACCAACCGCGCTGCACCGAGCCTTTGTCCATCAGCTGCGCAACAACCTCGGAGGCAACATCGGCGGGAATCGAAAACGACAAACCGTTTGAACCACCCGAGCGACTGTAAATTTGCGAGTTAATCCCAACCACTTCACCTTTTAAATTAAACAATGGGCCGCCGGAATTACCCGGGTTAATTGCCACATCGGTTTGAATAAAAGGCACGTACTGGCTGTCGTTAGCGTGAATAGAGCGGCCCATGGCACTGACAATGCCGGCGCTGGCCGAGTAATCCAGCCCAAACGGCGAGCCAATCGCCACCACCCACTGACCGACTTTTAAATCATCGTTGGTTGCCAGGCTCAGAGTCGGGAGATCTTCAGCATCCACTTTAAGCAGCGCCAAATCCGACAGCGGATCGACCCCAATTACCTTGGCCAGCAGTTCGCGCTTATCAAACAAGCGCACATTAATTTCATCGGCCGAATCCACCACATGGTTATTGGTCAGAATATAGCCGTCTTGACTGATGATAAAACCAGAGCCCATAGACTGCGCATGACGTTCGCGCGGGCTGGGCTGAGGAAACAAATGGCGGTAGGCCTCGGGCAGATCCTGCAGTTGGTCGAGGCTTGGACCACCGCTGCTAACCGTTTTACTGGTGGTAATTTTCACCACCGCCGGCGCGCTCTTTTCAATTAAATCGGTAAACTCCGGCAATGCGGCCGCGCGGGCGGTAAGCGCCACCATAGACAACATCAGTACCCCCATCAGGGCGCGGGCATTTAACACTACTTGCTGCATTTACGTATCACCTCTGTGCTTACTATTGCGAGCTGCCTGCATCCACAGGCAATCGATCAGCAACCGACACCCTAGCCGGGCACGGCTTGCGTGAGTTACGGGCGTTTGGACACACACAGGCGGCAAAGATTCCGGGGCCGTTAAAAAATTACCCGGATTAAAGTCGTGCGAAATAGCAGGGGACGGAGACGGCGAGTTACGACTGCGACGAATCGGATTCGTCTTGGGCAGGCTCCGATACAGGCTCTTGGTGGTGCGCCTCCAACGTTTGCGCCTTGGGCTCAAACCGATCAATCCGCAAGGTCACCCGGCGGTTCTCAGCGCGGCCCTCTGCCGTGCGGTTGGAGCCTATCGGGTAACGCTCCCCGTGCCAACGCACCTGCACAAGGTCTTCGCTAACGCCACGCTCTTTCAGGTAGGCCGCCACAAACTCGGCGCGCTGCTTAGACAACTCCAGATTATCGGCCCGCAAGCCCTGACCATCGGTATGGCCATCAATCACTACCGTCGTGACATACTCATCGGCCAGAAGATACTGAATAATATTATCCAACAGCGGCTGCTGATCGGGCTCAAACTCCGGCGCCCCGCCAACAAACGCAACACTGCTGCGACGTACCTGATCGTAGTTCACTGGCAGCAAACCACTCAAGCACTGCTGAAACTCTTTAAACGCCAAACGAAACCGAATGGGCTCCAGCACAACATTTACCGGAGTGGCCGCTTCGTACCAGGCGTAATGGGCAAACATGAGTTGCTGCCCCTGTTGCAGCTCGCCAATAAGGCGCTGAGATTCACGCCAGTCCATGCGAATAGGCTCGTCGCCCGACACCACCGGCACCGAGTCCAGCTGGCGCTGCACCCCGCTGCCCTCCCAGCGCGGCGCCTGGGCCAACAACTGCGCTTCGCCCCCGGCAAACTGACGGTTCTGTTCACGCAGATAAAAGCGCTGCGGCTCGCCGGCGCGGCGCAAAAATACCGCCTCACCATAGCGGTTGAGCGGCTGATAGAGCTTGCAGGCAAACGCACTGGCATCTACCTGCCAGCGGCTCAGCTCCATGGGCGCCTCAAAGGTAATGGCCAGCGCCGCTGGCGCCAGCGCCACAAGCGCACCGAGCAAGGCAACTCGCTGTCGGGCTTTACACAACACCATTAACCAATCACCTCAGCCACCCCCACGGATAAATTTACCCCTGCGCAGCCATAGCGCCACAGGGTCTGTATGGGGTATCGGCCCAAGACGGCTGCGCTTTAGCGGCATTTTTGCTAGGATGCGAGCCTTTACTGACAAAAGCTCACACCATGACTCAAGAACTGACAATTACCCGCCCCGACGACTGGCACATTCACCTGCGCGATGGCGCTGCGCTCGAGCGCACCGTAGCCGATGCCGCACGCCAATTTGCCCGCACCATCGTGATGCCCAATTTAGTGCCGCCCGTGATGAATGCCGCTCAAGCGCAGGCTTACCGCGAGCGGATAATGGCCCATGCCCCCGAGGGCCGTCAGTTTGAACCACTCATGGTGCTGTACCTAACGGACAACACCAGTGCCGAAGATATTCGCGCCGCGCGCGCCGCGGGCGTTGTGGCCGGCAAGCTGTACCCGGCGGGTGCTACCACCAACTCCGACTCGGGCGTCACCGACCTTGCGCACCTGTACCCGGCGCTGGAGGCCATGCAAAAAGAGGGGATGTACCTGCTGATCCACGGCGAGGTTACCGACTCGAGCATCGATATTTTTGACCGGGAAAAAACCTTTTTAGAGCGCTCGCTAAGCAAAGTTGTGGATGATTTTCCCGAGCTGAAAATCGTGCTGGAGCACATCACCACCCGCGACGCCGCCGAGTTTGTACAGGCCGCGCGCGCCACCGTGGGGGCGACCATCACCGCTCACCACTTGCTTTACAATCGCAACCACATGCTGGCGGGCGGCATTCGGCCACACTACTACTGCCTACCGATCCTAAAGCGCCAAAGTCATCAAGAGGCGTTAATGGCCGCCGCCACCAGTGGCAACCCCAAGTTCTTTTTAGGCACCGACTCGGCGCCACACGCCAAAAGTAAAAAAGAGGCGGCCTGTGGCTGCGCCGGTAGCTACACGGCCTACAGTGCCATCGAGCTATACGCCGAGGCCTTTGACGCGGCCGGCGCGCTGGATAAGCTCGAAGGGTTTGCCAGCCACTTTGGCGCCGATTTTTATGGTTTGCCGCGCAACCAAGAGACAATTACGCTGGTAAAACAGCCGTGGCAACTACCCGCCACGCTGCCATACTTAGATGAAAATATTGTCCCACTATGCGCCAGTGAAACCCTTAACTGGCAAATCAAATCCAGCCAGTAAACACCTCTGGTGTGCCTGGCGCACCAGAGCTTTAATCATGACACAAACCAGAGCCTATATTTAAGGAAACCAAGTGAACCCCACGCCCCCCGAGTTTGACCGAGACACCAGCTCGCCTATGGCCCAGCGCTTTCGCGGTTTTTTACCCGTGGTAGTCGATGTGGAAACCGGGGGCTTTAACAGTGGCCGCGATGCGCTATTAGAGGTGGCCGCGGTCACCCTAACCATGGACGACAACGGCCTGTTGTTGCCGGATCAAACCCTCGCCTACCATATCGAGCCGTTTGATGGCGCCAATATTGAGCAGTCGGCCCTGGACTTTACCGGAATTGATTTGGACAGCCCCGATCGCTTTGCCGACCCAGAGCCCATGGCCATGGTCGAGCTGCTGCAAGGGGTAAGACGCGCGGTAAAAGAGCAAGGCTGCACCCGGGCGGTGATGGTGGGCCATAACGCCCATTTCGATCTGGGCTTTATCAATGCCGCGATCAACCGCTGCGAAATCAAGCGCAACCCTTTTCATCCGTTTTCGTGCTTTGATACCGCAACATTATCGGGCCTGGCGTTCGGTCACACAGTACTGGCCAAAACCTGTCAGCTGGCCGGCATCGAGTTTAGCAATAGCGCCGCGCACTCGGCCGCCTACGATGCCGAAAAAACCGCCGAGCTGTTTTGCCTGATCGTTAATCGCTGGCAAGAGCTGGGCGGCTGGCTGCCACCCGAAGCCTAAGATTTAAAGCTCTGACAGTTCCGGCGCCTCGACGCGGTCACTAGCCGCCGGTGCGATCACCTCGGCCTCTCCGCGCGCCAGTAATGTACCGTCCTGATTGTGTACTTTACAGTCGATCACCACCAGGCGCATGCGGGCCTTAAGCTCTTTAACCGTCAAGGTCACCACCGCCGTATCCCCCACTTTAATGGGCTGCTTAAATTGTAACTGCTGGGCGCGATACACAGAGCCCGGCCCGGGTAGCCGGGTCGCAATAGCCGCCGAAACCAGCGCGCCCAACCACATCCCGTGACCGATAGGCTCGCCAAACACCGTGCCGGCGGCGTACTCAGCGTCTAAATGCACTGGGTTTACATCGCCGCTGACAAGGGCAAACTGACGAATCACCTCGGCGGTTAAGGTGCGCTCAAACTTCTCTTCCTGGCCCAGGCTCAACTCATCAAAACCGGTAGAAATCAATTGCGGCATACGCCCACTCCTAAATAGTCAACATAACTTAGCCATTGTACCGTAACTTGGGAGGTGCACCGCTATTCACGCGCCGACCAACTTGCTATGCTTGGTCACTGACAACGCGCGGGTAATGCGCGATAATCAATAACAAATGGTACGATCAAAGGGAAACAGTAGGAGAACCCATGTCCAAGCAGCAAATAATGTTTGTAGTAGTGGATCCCAACGACGAGCAACACGTCGCTTTGGAGCGTGTCGCGCTGACATCACAACTGCAAGAGGTTAAGCCCTTTGTCCACGTGTTTGTCGCCGTCGATGGCGATGCGGTAGACACGCGCGCCTACAACGCCAACCTGGTACGCGACCAAGGCTGGTTTGAAGAACAAATTCGCAGTGTCCTTAACAACGCCGGTGTGGAACACTTAATCGAAGTTTCTTGGTCATCTGAGTGGCAAGAGTCGATTATGCAGTCGGCCAAGCGCGCCAATGCCAACTTAATTTATATTCCGGTGCACGCCAAAACCGCCAGCCGTCGCTTCTTCTTTACCGAGTCTAAATGGGAGCTGTTAAAAGGCGCCGCCTGCCCCGTGGTATTGATTCGCCCAAGCGCCCACACGGCGCGCAAAAAGATTCTGGCTGCCGTTAACTTTCAGGCTGTGCGCGATGTACAAATCGAGCTCAACGAGAAAATCCTGGCCGCTGCCCGCCACTTTTGCGAGGTGTACAACGCCGAGCTGCACGTGGTGAACGGCTATATGGACTCTCTTAACTACCCCGACCGTGGCCGTCTGGCCAACGACACGGGCGTACCCACCGAGCGGATTCACGTCGATAATGGTTACACTTCGGACGTGGTCTCTAAAGTCGCAGAAGAAATTAGCGCCGATCTGGTAGTGATGGGGACTCTGGGCCAAAACGGCATGACAAAAACCCGCCGCGGCAATACCGCGGAGCGCTTGATCGACGCCCTGGATACAGACGTTATGGTGATTAACCACGGTTAATTAACTGTGGTATCCGAGACACAAAAAAGCCCAGCATAAGCTGGGCTTTTTTGTGGGCGGTAACGCTTGGATTAAGCGGCCAGCACCTCGCGGACAAACGCTTCAATATCAGCGTCCTGACAGTTGTCAAAAAAGCACTGCTGAAAGCGCTCGCCGCCAACGGCGGTTTTCACAAGCTCGGGGTCGATTGCCCGCAGGCCATCCAAAAAGCTCTTGCCGGTCGCCTCTTTAATACCGTTTAAGATTCCGGCGTTAGCCACTTGCGACTCGCGGCGCTCTGGCGGGTAGCCCTGGCCTGTTACACCGGTAAACGCCTTTTCAAAAATGTAGCGCACGTTTAGCTCGGCGCCCCAGCCAAAGCCCTTGGCAAAAGGCAGCGCCAGCGCATTACCGTTATTAATTTGCGCAAACAAATAGGCATCGGCCGGGTCGATACAGTAACCACAGCATACGCCGGGGTAAGCGTTCAACGACATCAAGGCGCCCTGCCCGGTACCGCAACCGCTCACCACAAAATCAACGGCTTTAGCGTTAAGCAGCAAGCCGGCAATAATGCCCAGGTGGATATAAGTCAGGCGGTGATCATTGTCGCCCGACATACCCACATTAAAGACACTGTGACCTTGCTCTGCCGAGACGTCTTCCAGCTCTTTAAGGATAATGGGGTTTTTGCCGGCCTGGCTGAATTCGTTCATCAGTGCAATTTTCATGATAGGACTCTCTGGCTTGGTGGATATCTGACACTCTGGCATACCGTGTATGACAACAGAGCCTCGGCCCGTTTGGGCCAAGCGCTAATGGCGCCAGTCTAGCCGCCACACCCTTTTTGGTCAACCCATCTGGTCATACCAATCTGACAGTGCTTGTGCCCGCCACGCACAAGGCCGAGCAAAAATAATCGCTATGGATTGCAACACAAGCCTAAAACGATCAATAATAGGGCAAAGAGTAAGCCCTAAGGTGGCGCGCAGGCCGCCATTGTTTACCACCAAAAAAGGTAAATATCTTTATGAAACAAGCACTTGTAGGCGCCAAAATATTTACAGGCGACAAGTTTATCGACAATCAGGCACTGATTATCGACGGCGAAACGCTGATTTTAACGGCCGAAAATGACAACGTTGTCCAGTTATGCGAAATTATTAATCTCGACGGCGGTATTCTCGCCCCAGGCTTTATCGACCTGCAGGTTAACGGCGGTGGGGGCGCGTTCTTTACCAATGATACCAGCGTAAGCGCGCTTCAGACCATGCTTAATGGTCACCGCCCCTCGGGCACGACCAGCATGCTGCCAACGCTGATTAGCGATACCCGCGACACCCATCAGGCAGGCGTTAGCGCCGTGCGCGATGCGATAGCCCAGGGCATGCACGGCGTGCTGGGCATTCATATCGAGGGGCCGTTTTTTGATATGGAAAAGCGCGGCGCGCACAATGCCCGCTATATCCGCGAGATGGAACCGGCCGATACCGCGTGGTTAACCGAAATCGACGGCAACTTTAAAACCATGATTACCCTGGCACCCGAGCACGCTCATCCGGGCCAGATTAAAACCTTGGTCGATGCCGGTTTAATCGTCTGCGCGGGCCACACCAACGCCCAGTACGAGCAAGTCATGGCCGGCGTCAAAGAAGGTATTAGCGGCTTTACCCACTTATACAACGCCATGCGCCCATTAACCGGCCGCGAGCCCGGGGTAGTCGGCGCGGCACTCGACAGTGACGAAACCTGGTGCGCCATTATTTGCGACAACCATCATGTTCACCCCGGGGCAGTACGTGCCGCACGCAACGCTAAGCCTACAGGCAAGCTGTATTTAGTCACCGATGCCATGTCCACCGTAGGCAGTGAACAAAAATCCTTCACGATCTACGGCGAAACTATTTACGAACAAGACGGCGCATTGGTAAATGCCGAGGGCCGGCTCGCCGGCAGCGCGATTGGCATGATCGACGCCGTGCGCATTTGCCACCAGGACGTTGGCGTCGAGCTGGGCGAGTGCCTGCGCATGGCCTCGCTCTACCCGGCGCAGTATTTACAGCTCGACAACCTGCTCGGCCACATTGCCACCGGCTTGCGCGCCGATCTGGTGCACTTTGACAGCAATTTTAACGTGCGCAACACCTGGGTTGCCGGTGCGCATCAATCTCATACCTCTGTGGAGTCAAAATGAAAGTCGTCATATTAAAAGATGCCGCCGCCGTTGCCGCTTACGGCGCCGATATTTTTAGCAAACAGCTCGCGCTAAAGCCCGACTCAGTATTAGGCCTGGCAACGGGCTCGACCCCGGTTGCACTTTACAAAGAGCTGATTGCCCGCAATCAGGCCGGCAAGGTGAGCTTTGCCAAAACCCGCAGCTTTAACCTTGACGAGTATCTCGGCCTTGCCGACGATCACCCGCAAAGCTATCGCCACTTTATGAACATCAACCTTTTCGATCACGTGGACATCGACAAAGCCAATACCTGCGTACCGCCGGGTAACGCCAAAGACCCACGCGCCGCCTGCGAGCAGTACGAGCAAGACATCAAACAAGCCGGTGGCATTGACGTGCAGCTGCTGGGCATTGGTCGCAACGGTCATATTGGCTTTAACGAGCCGTCGTCGTCACTGGCCTCGCGCACGCGCATTAAAACACTCACCAAAGAAACCATCGATGACAACTCGCGCTTTTTTGGCCCCGACGAGTACCAGCCGCAACTGTCCATCACCATGGGCATCGGCACTATTTTAGAGTCGAAAAAAGCGGTTCTGCTCGCCACCGGCGAAGCCAAAGCCGAGGCCATTAAAGCCACAGTTGAAGGGCCGCTCACCGCTGCCTGCCCGGCATCGGCGCTGCAAATGCACCCGGACGCGGTCATTATTATTGACGAAGCGGCCGCCTCTTTACTGGGCGATACCGACTTTTACAAACACATCGAGACCGAAAACCAAAAATTAGAGCAGCTGTTGGGCCGTTAACTCGGCCCTTTTTTAGATGCTGCGCACCAGCCTTGTTCAATACGCACACGCCAATGGGCAGACAGCGAAGTGTTCTCTGCCCCTGAGTCATTATTAAAACGATAGGAACTCTTATGAGCCAATTGGCTATTGCCGCCCGTCGGGTGCTAGCGATCGATGTGTTTCGCGGCATCACAATTCTGACCATGGTGTTTGTCAACGAGCTGGCGGGCGTTACCAATGTGCCCGGCTGGATGAAGCACTTACCCGCCGATGTCGACGGTATGACGTTTGTCGATCTGGTCTTCCCCGCCTTTTTGTTTATTGTGGGCATGTCCATCCCCTTTGCCACCGCGGCACGGTTAAACAAGGGCGCCACCTTACCGGGAATTTTTAATCACGTACTCATTCGCAGCTTGAGCTTAATTGTTATCGGCGTGTTTATGGTCAATAGCGCCGCCGGTTTTAACCAGTCAGCCATGGCGCTACCAATATCGGCGTGGACGTTGCTGATGTATGGTGCCGTGCTGTTAATTTGGTGCCAATACCCCAAGCAGGCCAGCCGGTTGGCCACAACCGCCCTAAGGCTACTGGGCGTGGCACTGCTGATAACGCTGTGGGCCCTTTACCGCAGCAGCGATGGCGGTAGTATGTCACCACAGTGGTGGGGCATTTTGGGGTTAATCGGCTGGGCTTATTTTCTGGCCAGCGCCGTTTACCTATTGGCTCTTAACGCAACGAGTGCTACCACTCACGTCGCTATTTTAGCCGGTGCGGTTATCGCCTTTATCGGCCTGTATTTTCTGTTAGGGGCCATCAATAGCGATTCAGCGGCACTTGGCTTTGTGATTGAAAACAACCGCAACCACACACACGCCGCTATCGTGTTGGCCGGCGCGCTGCTGTCCACACTGTTTTATAACGCTCAGCTTAGCGCGTTAAAACTGCGCAGCGTGGCGGCATTCAGTATCGTTAGCGGGCTTTTGGCGCTCGCCAGCTGGCAGGTTTCACCTATCTCAAAAATTTGGGCCACACCAAGCTGGGCGCTGTTCAGTATTTTCTTTTGCGGTGTCATTTTTTCGGTTACTTACTGGCTAGTTGACGTTCGTGGCCACACTCGCTGGTGCCAATTATTTGCCCCCGCAGCGGCAAACCCGCTGTTGGTGTATATATTGCCCTCGATATTAATTGCAGCCGTTAGCCTTGCAGGTGTCAGCTATCGCCCTGCCATATTTGACGCAGGCCTTGCGGGTATCGCCTGGTCGTTAGCCTTTGCGTTTGTCATGATGGGCATCACCGCCCTACTCACCCGGGCGGGCGTAAAATTAAAGCTCTAAACATTCACGCTTGGTTAGCGGCCCCTAAACCACGCCGCTAACCACACGCATAAAAATGTGCAACAATAATAATTATGACAGCCATCATTATCAGCCACCCCGTGTGCCTGGAGCACCTAATGCCCGACGGCCACCCCGAGTGCCCCGCGCGGCTAGAGGCCATTCACAACCAACTGCTTAGCAGCGGGCTGGATTTTGTGCTGGGCGAGCGAGATGCCCTAGAGGTAACCGACGCACAACTGGCGCGCGTGCACGACCCACAATATTTGCACTGGTTAAACACCCACTTGCCTACTGAGGGCATTGTCAGCCTGGGCGACGACATCTTTTTAAGCGCGCAAAGTTTAGTGGCCGCACGCTACGCCGCCGGCAGCGGCGCCCAGGGCGTCGACTTAGTCATGCAGGGCACCACCAAAGTGGTGTTTTGCAATGTACGCCCGCCCGGCCATCACGCCGAGCGCGCCCGCGCCATGGGCTTTTGCCTGTACAACAATATTGCCGTCGCCGCCTACCACGCGCTGGACGCCTACGGGCTAAAGCGCGTTGCCATCGTCGATTTTGATGTGCACCACGGCAACGGCACACAGGATATATTCCTCGATGAACCCCGGGTACTGTTTTGCTCCAGCTTTCAATACCCGTTTTATCCAGACACCGACATTGATATAAAGCGCCCCAACATCGTCAACGTACCCTTACCGGCCACCACCAAAGGCCCGGAGTTTCAGCAAGCCATTAACGACCGCTGGCTACCGGCTCTGGAAGATTTCGCGCCCGAGCTTATTTTAGTATCATCCGGTTTTGATGCGCATTTACTGGATGATATGTCGTCGATCAGCTTAACCGAGCGAGACTACCAATGGGTCAGTGAACAGCTGCGCGCCTATGTAGACGAGCACGAGCAATGTCGCGGTATCGTCTCGATGCTAGAAGGTGGATACGATTTACCCGCGCTGGGGCGCAGTGTGGTGGCGCATGTTAAGGCGATGGCGAAATTGTGAGTGTGGTACGGGGTACAATAAAGTCTACATCAGCATCTATTGGTTATGGATAATACAAACGGCTTATTTGCACCAGTTTGCCCAATAGCTAATCAAAACCACTAATGACAATAAAACCACGACAAACAGTAGCCGAAGCCTATTTAGTGCTTTTCTCGGCATACTCACTGGCAAGAATGAGACAAGACAAGTAACAACAAAGAACAAAAAGCCAATAAATAGTGACACAAGAGCAGATAACGTTACATCGTAACTTCCGCAGCCTGTGTCATACGGCAACCCTGTATAATTAACTGTTAACGTTAGAAGCAATGTTAATACTGGAAATAGAAAAACTGAAAAAAATAACAGTTGATTTAAGTTAAAATCTTTAATTCTCATAAGATACTTGGCCTCATAACGTCCGCCTCTCTAGGCGGCCAACTCAACCAAGAGCGCCACACGATTACGTTTTAGTCGCGCAAGTTGCCTCCGGAGTTAACGCTGAAGAGTCTGAAACCGCCTTAATCTTGATTTTCTAAGAGACGGCTAGCAGATCGATAAAGCACAACAAAAGGCCCCGAAACAACCAAGATAAAAGAAAAATGGAAAATGGTTGACCCCAACCCAGGATTATTTTTCAGAGTATGCTCTACGTAAAACCAAACAATAAACCACCCTCCCCAAGCAGCCCCCATACCACACAAATTTTTATAGAGCCTAATTTTTTCCACAGCCGAATGCCGAATTCCAACGGTAGCCCTCCACATTCCTATAGATAGAACTAACTCTGCCAGATAAACTGCGGCCGCAGCCCCCGACGAATTACCTATAAGCCCGAAAACCGAAGACACAAATAAAATACCCGACCATAAGTAAGATACTTTTATAAAATCCTTTAACCTGTTACTCACAGATTTCCTCGCGCTCGAATTTTTAGCCCAATTCACTTAGGATCCTGAGGGTTCTTAACTAAACTAAAACCCAACACGATCACGCTAAAATTGAGCCGCCCCCAGAACTCCAGTCTTACTGATTACTAGAGCGATGCATTGAACGTCACTTACTGACAATATAATGTGTCAAGTACATGACACCAAAAAACAGAGCTAGAATAGCTAGTGACCCAGCAAACAAAACTTTTGACATTGAATTAATTTTACTAATTGCATATTGTTTAGATGCAGCTTCCAAACTCTTCATCTCATCTAAACTCAATGGATTCTCGACAATATAGTTTTCGTTCTCATATAACAACATTGCCTGCCTAAACTGCCTATCTGAGATAATCCACAGGCAACTCTTTCGCCCAACCATCCTTACATTTTCATCAGTAATACAGTTAGCGATACCTTTCGATTTCAAATGAGAAGAAAGACTATATATATCTGAACATGTTTCACTTGTCTGGAAAAGCTTCATTTTTACCTCGGCCGACAGTGGAATAAATCACACGCTTCGGGAAGTGGCGAATGACTTTAGAGGAGCCGCTCTCGGGGGATTACTTAACTAAAATCCAACATTACCACGTTATAACTGAGCAGAGCGCCCCGAGAATCGCGCTTTTCACCGTCCAGCCGAAAACGGTAAGCACGCTTTTTATATAACATTTACTAAAGCACTATTAGTGCCGTTAGCACAGCGATCCAAAACAACAATCCCACGACGCATACACCCCACGCGCCTAAATATTTTTTCCCGTCTCGCTCGAACACTTTAAAGCCGCTTTGCTTCTTTGAAACACGACCAGACTCCAATCGAGAGAGAAGGTCAGGCTTCAACTTTCCGAAAGAGGCTAAAAGCACCAACGCAAAACCTGTGAAGTAGATGCACCCCCAAAAAAATAGCTCTATTATTATCCATATAGCCAAAAAACCAATCGTTTCTTCCATATCTAGACCTAAATTTTAACGCCTTGCTCAGTTGCGCAGCGGTTGCAGTGATTTTTGTGCAACAATGAGCTCAGCGAATGCACAAAAAGAACGTAGGCCGCTCCGCCAACTGGAGCAACTAGTTATCATTTTCCGGCTGATGCCTTTTCAGCAATTTTCGCCATTTTCCCAACAGCACTCGAAAGGGTACCTTCGGAATATTGAATAAATCTAATCTCCCAGGTACTTGGCGTCAGAATATGCGGCTCCATTACTAAGGTGGCATTTAACACTCCATTGCTTCCATTTTCTGTTTTGCAGACTCTGCCTTTCCCTTTAAGAAGCGAATGTCCAGTAAGCGTTACCTCTTTTCCAGAATCTATTACCTTCAAGGGCTCGGAATCATCGTAAAGATTTATTTCAAAATTTCCACTTTCAACGAAAGTAATCTCCCCGTACGCAACAAAGCTGTTTCCGTGGGCCAGCCCCTGAGACAAAATAACCTTTCTTCCCTCGCTAATTTCCAAACGAAATACCCTTACAGTATCTCGCGTATAAATAGCCTCCCAAACCCCGTTCATTGTCTCTTCGGAAACCTTTGGACAGGGGTCTTGTGAGGCAAGGGCTATACCTGGAAGTAAGCTAGCTAGCGACAATGTCAATAAAATTCGTTTCATAAGATAACGCCCCAAGCAGGGGAATATTTTGCGTTTTGAGCGCAGCGAAGCAAAATATTTCCCGCTGCCTTGGATTGTTAGCTGATAGTAGCATGGTAAAAGAGCTTGCTGATTCCTTGCTTCGGATAGTTACGAAGACAGCCGACACACTCGAATCCTAGGCTCTCGTAAAAGCCCCTGCTTTGAAAGGAGAAGGTATCTAGGAAGATATCCTTGACACCTTGCTCCCTGCATTTCTGAGTCAACGCTTCATATACGGCCCGACCCAATCCTTTGCCTCGAGAATCCGCCTCGATCCAGAACAGATGTAAGTAGCAGCTCGTGTACTGGAAACTAGATACTGCACCACCAATAGATCGACCAGAGTCATCTCTGGCAAAGATTCCTATTCGATTATGGTGATCCTCTGTGCCGAACTCTTTATTGAAGCCTTTGAGTCCCGTTGCTATCAAATCGACGTCGGTCGAACTTGGATTTTTGCAAACCTCGATATTCATAAAGACTCGTTTTTAGCTAACAGCTAATTCATGCGACTCAGTCGCACTTTTGCTGGCACCCTATCCCCAGTAGAAACTGGATGAAGCTGGATATAGAAGCCGTTGAATGTAGAGGGAAAATAGACATATTTTGACAGCTCCTTGTCTGGGGGAAGTGCGACTAATGTTAAGTGAGAGTTTAATTTAATCTTTTTTATTCTACCGTGCAAGCTCTACTAAATTATTGAATTATTTAGAAATATCATTCTTAAACCTCACAGCCGCACCCAGTATTCAAGGGTTTCCCTTAAGTTAATCATTCGATACCAACCCTTAGACTCACGTACAACGACGAAGCGCCGCCTTTGGGACCCGTGAAGCCAGCCGAACTCAGAGCTATTTGGGAGGGTAAGCAACCAATGCATTCGTATTCCGTCACCCGTCATCCGTTACCCGTTACCCGTTATCCAAAAAAATCATACCGCATCGTCACAACCCCTTCCTCGCGCTGATACTTAACGCTAAAACCCAACGCTCTGGCAAGGCCGGCCATGCCGCGATTTTGCGGCATGGTTTCGCCGGTTAAGTAGCTTAGGCCCCGCTGGCGGCTGTATTCAATTAATTTACTCAGTAGGCGCTTACCCAACCCCTGGCCTTTCATGTCGCCGCGCACAATAACGGCGAACTCGCCTTCTATATTTTCCGGGTCCATCAGTACCCGCGCCACCCCCAGTGTTTCCCACTCACCATTGTCTTTTTGGGCGCTGGCGATAAACGCCATCTCGCGGTCGTAATCAATTTGCGTTTGCCGGGCTAGCTGCTCGTGGCCTAATTTTGGCAGCTCGGCAAAGTAACGGTTGTAGCGGTCGAGCCCGGTGAGTTGCATATCAAACTCGCGGTGGGTGTCTTCATCTTCTGGCCGAATGGGCCGCAATAAAACCTCCCGCCCCGATGCCAGGGTGTACGACTCCTCCAACTCTTTTGGGTAGGGGCGAATCACAAGGTTGCGGGTTTGTGGATCACCGAGCGTGACATTGATGTCCACCACGGTAAGTTCGGGGCCGGCGGCTAGTACCGGGTTGATATCCAGCTCGGTAATGGCGGGATTATCGATAATTATCTGATTAATTTTGGTGAGCAGTACCGCCAGCGCCTGACGGTCGAGCGGCTGCTGTAATTGTCGGTCGCGCAGCTTGCCTTCGGCCAATGCCTGAATCACCAGGTAGCGCGCCAGCGCCATATTTAACGGCGGCAAGCCGACCACGGAGTGGCGCTCGGTGTCCAGCTCGCTGCCGCCCTCGCCCAGTAAAATAACCGGGCCAAACACCGGATCGTTTTTAACCGCAATGCGTAATTCATGGGCGCCGGCGCGACGCGCCATATTCTGTAAGGTAAAGCCTTCAATCACAGCGTTGGGGTAAGTATCGCGCGCACGCGCGAGCATATTGCCAGCGGTTAAGGTCACTTCATCGGGCGAGTGTAGGTTGAGCACGACACCGCCCACATCCGATTTATGCGGAATATCCCGCGACACTATTTTTAACGCAACGGGATAGCCCAGTTTATCTGCCTGACTGGCCGCCTCGGTGGCGTCGCTCGCCGTCAAAGTCGCCAGGGTGTGAATACCGTAGGCGGCTAAAAGCTCGGTGGATTGGTGAGTGTCGAGGTAATTTAGCCCCTGCTGCTGTGCACTTTCTAGCAGTTGTCGCGCGGCGATATAATCGTCCGGCACGCCTGCGGGTATCGACTCGGGCGTTTCCATTAAAAGCTTTTGGTTGCGCCGATACTGCACCATGTGCATAAAAGCACCCACGGCGCCCTCGGGTGTGCGAAACGAGGCAATACCCGCTTTGGAAAACCGCTCGCGCGCAATAAGCGAGGCGTTCTCGCCCATCCACGCCACCAACAAATTGGGGACTCTGCCGCTGCGGCGCTTAACCGTTTGAATAACTTTGGCGGCGTAGGTGTCGCCATTCACCAGCGCCGAGGGGCTATGTAGCACCAGCAAGTTATCGACTTCCGGCGCGTCCAATAACACCTCTAGTGCGTTTTGATACAGCTCGGGGGACGCGTCGCCCAGCAAGTTAACCGGGTTATTGGCATGGCCTCCCAGCGGCACCAGCGCACGCAGCTTATCTTGGGTCTGTTGCGAGAGCGCTTCGAGTCGGCCGCCGTTGTTAACCAGCGTATCTACCGCCATCAGGCTGGCGCCGACACCGTTGGCTAAAATAGCCAGCCGCTCGCCTTTTATCGGCTTGCCGTGGGCGAGCGTCTCTACCGCCGCAAACAGTTCGCGCAGCTCACCTACGCGCAACATCCCGGCACGGCGAAACGCGGCATCGTAAACGCCGTCGGCACCAATATCAGCGCGCCGGGCGTCGGTGGCGGTTTCAATGCTCTCTAGTGCGTGGCCGGTTTTAATCACCAAAATAGGTTTGTTTTTGGAGGCAGCGCGGGCGGCCGACATAAACAACCGCCCCTGACGAATCGACTCGACGTACAGCAATATTGCGGAGGTTTTGCCATCTTGCCCCAAAAAATCCAGCAGCTCGGCGTAGTTGATATCGGCCGCATCGCCCAGCGCAATAAAGTGTGAAAAACCAATCTGGCGGCGCTCGGCCCAGTCGAGAATCGTGGTACACACCGAGGACGACTGCGAGACAAACGCGATTTTACCGGGCAACGCCCCTATGTGCGCGTAGCTGGCGTTCAGGCCGATAGCGGGAACAATTAAGCCCAAACTATTGGGGCCTAAAATGCGCATGTGCCAGTGACGCGCGTTATCGAGCATTTGTTGCTGTAAGCTGCTTCCGTCCGCTTGCGACACATGCAACCCGGCGGCTATGACGATGGCGTTGCGGCAGCCTTTTTCGCCCAACTCGTCAATAACCGCCGGCACGCGATCGGCCCGGGTACAAATAATAGCCAGGTCGGGAACCGCCGGTAATTGAGCAATCGAGGGATACGCCAGCACCCCATTTACCGACTGGTACTTGGGGTTAACTGGCATAATGGGCCCGGAGAATTCGGCGCGCAACAAATTACGCATTACCGCATTTCCCGGCCGATTAGGTCGGTTAGACGCGCCGATGACGGCGACAGAATTGGGGCGCAGCAACTGCTGAATATGGTTTTGGCTCATGCCTCAATAGTAGCGTAAGGCACAGCCAGAGTCATGAGTTTGCCAGAAAAAAGCGGCCCGATAGGGGCCGCTTTAGCGCTAGCCGTGGATACAGCCTGAGGCGTATCCAACGTATTCTTAAAAACAAAAGTGCATGCGGCTAATAACCGGTGGAGCTCAATCTATCCCCTTCCTTGTATTCGGGAAGGTTATCAATGGCCTCTTTGTCCATTGGCGTATTCCAAACCACTTTATTACCCGTTACCTGCAGATTATTGGCATCGACTAATACATCTTTATCGCCAATACCCAGTAACCCGCCAACGCTGACAACAACCTCGGTCACCCGGCCGTTCTCGGTGATCACTTTTTCAACCTCACCGATGTCGTCCCCGTTGCGGTTTACGACATCCAGGCCATCTAACTGGTCAGGCTGAAGTTGCTTTGCCTCGCTTATGGTGACACTCTCACCGGCCTGAAACCCTCGTGGGGCGTCATCGCTGCCCGGCATCGGGTTATCGCTGGTGGTGCGCATCTCGCTGGCGGAAGCCTGCATCTCGGTTTCGGTTTTCATTTGCCGTTGCTGCGCACTGTTTTTCATCTGGGCGATATGCTGATCGAGCATGGTGCTTAGTAACTGCTCGTATTCCGGTGGATTTAGCCCACCACTAGCATTGGCGTCGTAGCGGCTGACTACCTGCTCGTCGGTCCAGCCATTTTTATCCAGCTGTTGCTGGTAGTAGCTGGCCAACTCTTCGGCACTAAGCTCACCACTGCCGTCGGCATCGACCTGATCAAAGGTGGGAGCACGCAGCACCTGACTGGTACGCACCTCTTCGTCGACGACCGTCGGACCATCGTCATCGGCCAACGCCTGCGGCGCAGACGCCAGCAAACAGGACAACACCACAGCCAAGGGCGTGCGCGTCATAAAATAACCTGTCGGTTGATCACTAAAATTCATTTGGATACTCATAGCCTTGTCCTCATAGTATTTTACTAAGCTCTACACAACGAGCCGGTATCCCCCTATTACTTACCAAGGTGCGGTTTCCCGCACCTATTGTTTGGCTGGTCGTTGAAAACCATCTGCGTAGTCACTGCGGCGTTACAACCGGGCTCAACGTAAGCATATGCAACCCATAACCTCGGCCTTGGCTTCCTGCGTCGCTCTAACGCCTACATCCTTGTAGGCTCCGCTTTTCGCCCAAATGTCGCCTCGTACGGACTATCTCGAAAACGTTTTTCAACAGCCTGCCTGTAGTCGCCTTATCCGGCGCTGTTAAAACGTAAACTGTAAATTGGCACTGGCGTAATCGACATCCATATTCACATCGCGGTTTTGCAACACATCAATCTCATCGCGCGACACTTCAAAGTTAAATCGCTCGTACTCCAGCTTTAAATCTAAATGCTCGGTCAACTGAAACTTGGTACCGACACCCCAAAAGGTTTCATCGCCATCAAAGCTGTTAGTGGCTTCGGCCACCTCCAAATCAAGGCTTGCATCGGCGTCCCACCACATCTGACCACCTTTGGCGTATACCGAGAACATCTGAGTAATAGGCGCCTCGAGAATTAAGCCCAGAGTTACCCCGGTGGCATCAAACTCGGCCCGGTCATTACGCGCTTCATCAAAATCGATATACGCTGTTTCAAGGCCGATATACTCGTTAAACTTAACCAAGGCAAACGCTTTTTTAGCGGCCTCATCTTCATCAAAATCTTCATCTTTAAGGGCGGTTACACCGTAACCACCCCCTACAGAAAACTCGGGCTGTAAACGCCAGCCACTTTCACCATCCGATTGCGCAAGCGACCCTACCGCTGCTGTAGAACAAACACAAAACAGAACTGCTGATGAAATATTTTTAACCATGGTTTATCTCCAATAAACTAACGTTGCCAAATCAATGGTACGAAAGCTATCGCAATGGCCGTGCCAAAACATAAAATAATATTTTTATCACAACTGGCTCACATTTTTATCGCCCGCAAAGCCCGTAAACATTAACCGCATCACATCGATTTTTTTATTACTCACTAGCCGACCAAATTCAGCGTAAAAGTTACAAGAAGAGCGTGTGTTTTACACAAAAAAAACCGCCCATCAGGCGGTTTTTTAAACACGATTAAGGCCCTCGTTAGGCCGGGCGTTAACTGACAAGCTCGGCTGACATAACAACCTTGGCGTTTAGCACTTTAGACAGTGGGCAGCCCTCTTTGGCCGCGTTGGCGGCCTTGTCAAAGGCAGTTTTGTCGGCGCCGGGGACTTTCGCCTTCACGCTTAACTGCACTTCGGGTATTACAAAGCCATCGCCGTCTTTTTCGAGCAACACCGTGGCTTTGGTGTCGATGCTGTCGGCCGTAAGCCCCGCCTCGGCAAGCTGCCCAGACAAAGCCATTGAAAAGCAACCCGCGTGGGCAGCGCCCAAAAGCTCTTCCGGATTTGAGCCCGCTTTATCTTCAAAGCGGGTGTTAAAACCGTAGGGCTGATCATTAAGCGCGCCACTTTCGGTGGATATCTGACCTTTGCCATCTTTAAGGCCACCTTCCCAATGCGCTGTCGCAAACTTTTGCATAGTATTCTCCTCGCTCGTTAACAGACATTTAACCAAACTACAGCGAATAGAAAGCACAGAGCTTGCCAGAGCCGCGCAGGCGATCAAATTGCAATCAGCGCATAGCGCCGCTGCACCTCGCGCGCACCGTACAGTCGCTCCAGGCGGCGAACCGTAAAATGGCCGGTCGCCATTTTTTGAAAGTGCTCCATAAACAAAGCGTTGACCGTGGCGCCGCCCAGTGCGCCGATAATCGGCACGGATTGGGCCGCTACTTTTTGTGATACCGGAATACTGAAGCGTGCTGCCACTTGTGCCATAAACCGCACCATCGCGGGCGCGCCTTGTTGCGCCATACCATGGTGTGCCACATGGGCCAGCGCATCGCTCATGGCTTTTGCCATAGCGGCGCGTATACCAAAGTAGCCAGTCTCGGCGCCGTCGTCCGACTCACCCGGGCCACCCAGGGCAAATACCGCCAGACAAGCCAGTTGCGCCTCCCGCTCGGTAAGTTGCTCGCCCTCGCTGCGCGCGATATCGGCAATAGAGCGAAGCATCAGGGTTGTGGAGACGGGCAACTCAAGCGCAAGCGCCGGCAAGCCAAACGCGCCGCCCAGCCCCCCACTTGCCGCCACGGTTAATTGATGCAGCCTATTAGCGGGCGCCTTGCGCTGATCGTTAAAACCTTTTAACGCCGCTTTTAATGCAGCGTCTAGTGCTTTACGGGTAGCGCTGGTTATCACGTCGCTTGCGCGTTTTGGCAACATTGATACCGCTTTTTCAATTGGTGTACCCAGCGCATTTGATAGGCGCGCCGCCACCGCCGGGGTTTCAAGCAAATACTTGGCGTGCGCTAATTGTTGCAGGTGATCTGGGTGCATTCGACAAGGCCTTTTAACGCAGTAAACGAGCCCACTAAGCTACAAGCACCTCAAGCGTTTGTAAATTGTGTTTTATCTGCATCTTTTTTGCTTTAATCGGCGTCTTTGGTGTAACGCTGCCAACAAAACGTAGCCATCACTTATCAGGATATCGCCATGAACTCTGTCTTTCGCCCCGCCACGCCGTTACCGTTGCTGTTTATCGCCTCTTTGCTAGCCATGTTTGCTTTTTCTCCCGTTTACGCCGAAGTGCCTACCAAACAGCTCTCGCTTGAGGGTATCAGTGAACTTAGTTTTAAAGGAGACGCTCAGGTCACCCTAATCCAGTCGAGCGACAACACCGCGATTATTCGGGTCATTAAAGGCGAGCTGGAAGACGTCGAGTTTGAAACCGATGGCGATAGTGTTTCGATCAGTAATCGCGGCCTGGGGTTTTGGTCTTGGTTTAAAAACGACAACGGCAGCGAGGTGGAGATTGAGATAAGCATTGCCCAGATCTCCCATATAGCCGCCAGTGGCAATATTCGCCTTAACAGTGCCAGCATTGAAA
Organism: uncultured Gilvimarinus sp.; assembly: GCF_963975215.1. GTDB lineage: Bacteria > Pseudomonadota > Gammaproteobacteria > Pseudomonadales > Cellvibrionaceae > Gilvimarinus. The sequence continues at coordinate 52,185 of NZ_CAXBFW010000014.1, read as the reverse complement.
CCGAGCACCTGACACTGGATGTAAGCGGCTCGAGCCAAATAACCATAGGCGCGGTGGCCGCCGAAACGCTCGGCTTAGATGCCTCGGGCGCCGTCACCGTTACCTTTGCCGCCGTTGAAGCGCAAACCATGTCCGTGGACATCTCCGGCGCCTCCCACGCAAGTGTTAGCAACGCGGGCGTCGTCCACACCCAGTCTATCGATGTATCCGGCGCCAGCCATTACAACGCCGGCAGCGTTATCAGTGAGCAAGTGGGTGTCGATGTGTCCGGTGCCTCGTTTGTTAAAGTGCAGGTCAGGCAACAATTATCAGCCGACGTCAGTGGTGCGTCTTCACTGGAGTACACGGGCGATCCGCGAATGAGCCTAAATACCTCGGGGGCAAGCACCATCAATAAGCTCTGAGCCGCTGGCACAGGGCTTTTTAACCTGCGGCGCTGTCAATAACGCCACTTGCAGCAACAGAAAAGCCCATGTAGACATGCGCTAATCTCCGCCATAGCCAGTACCAGCGCGAAGCGGTTGGCATTTGCCGTGTAATTCGGTTTAATCTGGGTAGCTTACAACCGTTCCGGAACGCAACAGGATGTCTTAATGTCAGCAAACGACCCAGCCGCCCCGCCCCCGCGCGACGAGACGCTGCGCGAAAAACTCAACCGTATTATTTTTGGCTGGGAGACGCCGGCGGGCCAGCGCTTTGATGTGCTGTTGATTTGGGCAATTTGCATCAGCGTTTTAGTGCTGATGCTCGAGTCGGTCGACTGGATTGCCATTCATTACCGCCCTTTGCTAAGGGCGACCGAGTGGACGTTTACCTTACTGTTTACCGCCGAGTACTTAGTGCGCCTGTACTGCAGCGAAAACCGCTGGCGGTACGTGAAAAGCTTTTACGGCATTGTCGATTTACTATCGATACTGCCCTCTTACCTTGCGTTTTTTATTCCTGGCGCCAACAACCTTCTGATTATCCGGATGTTGCGGGTGCTGCGGATTTTTCGGATACTCAAACTGGTACGCTACCTCGGCGAAGCCAATTTGCTGGCGCGCACCATGATGTTAGCAAGGCGAAAAATCTTAGTATTTTTTGGTTCGGTGCTAATTCTATCTACCGTATTTGGCTCGTTAATGTATATGGTCGAGGGGGCCGAGAATGGCTTTACCAGTATCCCTAAAAGTATTTACTGGACCATTGTGACCATCACCACGGTCGGCTACGGCGACATCGTACCGCACACAATATTGGGGCAAATCATCTCGGCGCTGGCCATGTTAACGGGCTACTCAATAATTGCCGTACCCACCGGCATTCTTACCGCCGAGCTCGCCCAGGAGATGCAGCGTGAGCGCGTCTCCCGCAACTGCCCCAAATGCACCCGCGCCGGCCACGAGGCTGACGCGATACACTGTAAACACTGTGGCGAGCAACTACCCGCCAGCGCGCCGCCGTCCAAATGAACCTTTTAAGATTTTTAACCGGCCCCAGAGTACAGCAACGCGGTAACATACAGCCCCATGCCAAATAAAACATGGGTAAGCAAGCTTTTTAAGCTGGCGCGAAGCGGGTGTGGCGTAAGTCGCGAAGCGACCCCCGCCCCCAAACATGGCTGCAAAATAAAATAGGGAAATACGACCGTTACTGCGCCAAAAAATAACGCCGGCACCACTGTGGGACGTGCTAACCACACAGGCCCGGCAACCAGTAGCAGGACTGCCGCAAATACAACGCCTATTAGGTAATGTAGCCCCCACCCGGTCAGCAGCTCGCCCTTAACCGGCGCGCTCTGCTTAATATTGTTATGGACAAGTACGCCGTCGCCCAAATGCCCAAGCCAGCGCCCCAGGTAACGGAAATCCAATGAGGCGACGCCCCAACCACGGCGTAGCAATAAAGCCCATACATCAATAAGAGCGGTGGCTCCAACTCCCAGACATAGCGCCGCCCAAATAAACTCCACAGTCAAAATCTGTTGATGCATAACCACCTCTAGATCGTTGTTTTGGTTAGAATACGACTTAAAGTTGACTTGAGGTCAAGACTCATGAGTGAGTTGGACATTGCAGCGGTAGCATCGCAAACGGGCTTACCCGCATCGACATTGCGCTACTACGAAAGCATAGGGTTAATTCACCCGGCAGGGCGCCATGGCCTGCGCCGCCAATACCACTCCAGCGTGCTGCAGACACTCGGACTTATTACCCTCGGGCGCGAGGCGGGGCTTACATTGGCCGAAATTAAAGCGATGTTTGCCGCCGACGGCCAGCCGCAGATTGATCGCGAGCGGTTAAACCGCAAAGCCGATGAGCTGGACGAGACTATCCGCCGGCTAAGCGCGGTACGCGATGGCTTGCGCTGCGTCGCCCGCTGCGAGGCGCCGAGCCATCTGGAATGCCCAAGTTTTTTGCGCCTGATAACGGCGGCGACGTACCAGCACAAACGCAAAAGCCAACCGCGGCGGCCCTAAAAATCACACAGCGCAATTTAAGCACTCGCTGGCAGCTTTAGGGGGCCTTTGGCAAAGCCGTGCTTGCGGTACAGGGCCCACAACACCAGGGTTATCACGGCAGCCACCAAGGCCCAGGACCATTCATCGCGAAAGGCCTTAAGGGTGTACTCATAATCGAGCCCCAAACGGGCCAAGTCCGCGGCATCCCACAGCCAGCAAACAAGGTTATTGAGCGCGTGACAAACGATGGGCACCCATAAGCTGCCTGATTTAAGGTAGATAAAACACATGATAGCGCCAAAGACCGCCGCCCCCAGAGGGTCGGTATGCAGCGCGCCAAAAATAACCGACGACCCGAATACCGCCCACAAGACACCATACTTAGGCGCCCAGCGATGCAGCAAAATACCGCGAAAAACAAACTCCTCCACCAGCGGCGGAATCACAACTAAAAACAGCAGGTTAAGCAGGTTAGGTAAAAGCGGAAACTCGCCTTCCGGGGTGAAGTAAATCAGCCAGGGCAACTCGATCACCCAGTATTGGACAAAATCTGGCAGCCAATAGGACAGCGGAATAAAGACGCCGTAAAACGCCACGGTGGCAAAGCTAAAGCTCAGCGCTGTTAGCAGCAACGCAGGCGTCCAGCTGCGTTTGGCCGGGCGGGCAAACAGTGTTTTACAAGCGCTTTGCCCACGCAGCCACTGAATAGCCACAATCATGCAAAGCAATCCGTAAAAGCAAGCGTAATAGAGCAGATCGTACCAATACCAAGGCACATCGTAAGCGTATAACCAACCGGCCAGCAGGCTATACCCCGGCACAACCACAAACGACAGCAGCCACACCGCCACAAGGTAGCGAGCTTTAAGGTCAAACCGAGGGGTGCCCTGAGTTAATCCGGAACTTGCTATGGTGCTGCTCTCCAATACCTTGCCGCAGGTGCTTAAAAGGCTACCCCGTGCAGCGCATACCAATAATCCAGTGCACCGTAACCGGGTAAGATCAGACATCCCTTTGCGGGGCTACCGGATCATATCGCCCGCAGGCGCTTGCACCAGCCAAAAACCAGCCAAAAACCAGATAGTAACCGGTTAGCCCGGTGGCTGTCGATTACAGACAATTACTGGGCAACGCTACAACCGGCACAAGCGCGGCCATTGAGATCAGAGCCTACCTCACCCAAAAATACAAATGAGAACGATTGATATTTAGCTTATCCATTGATATCATCGCCCACCTGAAACCGGTCTCATGGCCAACCCTACTGTCCTGCCGCCCCAAAGAGGTATGAATGCGTCGCCAACTTCAGCGTTTGCCACTGGCCGCCCTACTGGCCGCCAGCGCCGCCCAGCCGGTTATTGCCCAAAACAACGACAAGCCCGTGCAAATCGAGGTCGTTAACGTCTACGGCGAGCCCGAAAAATCGTCAACCGCCACCAAGCTTGATCTCTCGGTTTACGAGACACCGCAAACCGTTACGGTGATATCGCGCACCCAGATCGACGACTTTGCGCTCGATAATATCAACGACTTGCTACGCTACACGCCCGGGGTGACTGTCGAGAGCGTAGAAACGGACCGCACTTACTTCACCGCCCGCGGCTTTGATATCGTCAATTTTCAGTATGACGGCGTCGGCGTGCCTTTTTCCGCTGGCCTTTCGCAGGGCCACCAAGATACGGCGGTGTTTGAGCAGGTTGAAGTCGTTAAAGGCGCGGCGGGTTTAATTACCGGCCTTGCCAACCCATCGGCCACGATTAACTACATTCGCAAGCGGCCCACCGCCGATTTTGGCGGCTACCTATCGCTGCAAGCCGGGCCCGAGAGCAGCTACCGCCTGGAGGGGGATATTTCCGGCGCGATCAGCGATCGCATTCGGGCACGGCTGGTTATGGCCAAAGACGACGCCGAGTCTTACTTAGATCGCAATGAAAACGACAACAGCGTATTTTACGGTGTTATCGAAGGTGACATTACCGACAGCACCCTGCTAACACTGGGCTACAGCCAAAACCAAAACGATATTCGCGGCAGCTTATCGGGCGCGTTACCCATGCACTACACCGACGGCAGCGCCACCGATTACGACGTAGGTACCAGTACCGCGCCGGACTGGGCTTTTCGCGACATTGAGCGCCGCCAAACGTTTGTCGAGTTGCGCCAGCAGTTGGGTGCAAACTGGACGCTTAACGCGCACTACACGCAAAACGATATCGAGCAAGACTCCGAGCTGTTTTACGTTTACGGAACCCCCGAGCGAGAAACCGAAATCGGCCTGCTGGGCTACGCCAGCGGTTATCGGGCTGATGAAAAACAAAAAGTACTGGATGTGTTTGTCAACGGCACCTTCGCGCTGCTCGGGCAGGAGCACGATCTGGTATTCGGCTACAACAAAGCCGATATTGATTTAGTCGGTCAGTCACTTTACGACCACGTCAACGGCTACCCGGTACTGGGCAGCGATTGGGCCGAGGGCAATACGCCGCGCCCCGATTTGCAGGTTTACGATACCTACACCGATGGCAGTCAGGACAACCAAGAGCACGAGTCCCTGTACTTTGCCACCCGCCTCAAACTACTCGACTCGCTCTCGGTGCTGTTGGGCGCACGTCAAATGGAGGTGACTCAGGGCGGCTATAGCTACGGGGTGAGCGCCGATACCTACGCCGATGAGACCGTGCCCTACTACGGTTTTACCTGGGCATTTTTGGATAACGTTTCGCTCTATGCCAGTTACAGCGAGGTTTTCACCCCGCAATCGTTTGTCACGCCCGAGTTCCAACCCCTGGGCGTGGCCCAGGGCGACAACTCAGAAGTCGGTTTAAAAGTGCAGCTCAACGATGGTCAGGCCACCGGTACGCTGGCTTTTTTCCAGTCGGAGCAAAGCAACCTTGGTGAATACGTAGGCCGCGTGGATGGCGTCAATACTTACCTGGGTAAAACCTACGACAGCGAAGGCGCCGAGCTGGAGCTAAGCGGTGCCGTAACCGACAACCTCAATATGAGCTTTGGTTACACCTGGGTAGACATCACCGATACCGCCGGCACCGAAGTACGCACTTACGTACCGCGCAACTTAGTGAAGCTGGCGGCGGCTTATCAATTACCCATGCTGCCGCCATTAGTCGTGGGCGCCAGCGTTAACTGGCAAGATACCGTATCAACCACCTCCGATGCCGGGGTGCCGGTGAGCCAAAGCAGCTACGCGTTGCTGGACGTGTTTGCACGCTACCAGCTAACCGAGGATGTTTCACTGGCGCTTAACGTCAGCAACCTCACCGACGAGAAGTACTGGAACAGCCTATATTGGACTCAGGCTTACTACGGCGCGCCGCTGCAGGCATCGGCCTCAGTGAGCTGGAGCTTCTGAGGTTCGCGCGCACAAACAGCGCCGCACATGGCAATAACCTCACCCGCCACCACTAATGGCGGGTGTTTTACTTTATAATACAGCGCTATTGTTTGGCGCTCGGTTATCAACCTGGATTTAGTACTATGCGTTCTTTAATGCTTCATCTGCACCGTTATATGGGTCTTACCATTGCGGCATTCCTTGTCGTCACGGGCCTGACCGGCGCTATCATCTCGTGGGATCACGAGCTCGATGAGTGGCTTAACCCGCACCTTAACGAAGTCCACACACCCGGCGAACCACTATCGGCCTTTGCCTTAGCCGAAAAAGTCGAGGCCGAGTTCCCCAAGGTTGAAGTCACTTACTTTGAGCTAGCCCCCGAGCCCGGACACTCGCAGTATTTTTGGGTGCAACCCCGGGTTAACCCCGAGACTGGCCACCTGTATAAATCCGAGTTTAACCAGGTGTACGTCGATCCAGTCAGCGGCGACATCATCGGTAAACGTGAATGGGGCGCCGTCTGGCCCATTACCCGCGAAACCTTTATGTCGTTTTTGTACAAGCTGCACTTTAGCCTGCACATTCCCGAATTTTGGGGTATCGATCACTGGGGTATCTGGCTGCTGGGCGTCATCGCGCTCATCTGGACCTTTGACTGTTTTATCGGCGCTTACCTCACGTTGCCCAAAGGCGGCAGCAGTAAAAAACGCGAAAATGGCCGCAGCTATCTGAAGCGCTGGTCGCCCTCCTGGAAGATCCGCCGCAGCGCCGGGCCGATCCGCTTTAATTTTGATTTGCACCGCGCTCTGGGGTTGTGGACCTGGGGCCTGTTATTTGTGATCGCCTTTACCGCGTTCTCGCTCAACCTCTATCGCGAGGTATTCTTCCCGATTATGTCGACGATCTCGGATGTTACGCCGTCGCCGCTGGAGGAGCGCGCCCCAAACGATCATGACAACCCCATCACCCCAACCTTAAGCTTTGCCGACGTGTCTCAGGTAGCGCGCCAGGAGGCCGACGCCATTGGCTGGGATCAACCGGTCGGCTCTATTTGGTACGCACGCGACTGGGGTATTTATCGGGTTGAGTATTTTGCCGGCGGCGATAGCCACGGTACCGGCGGCGTCGGTCACGAGGCCATATTCTTTGATGGTCATACCGGCGAGGTACTGGGAGACTTTGTCCCCTGGGAAGGCACCGCCGCCGACATCTTTGTCCAGGCGCAATTTCCCGTGCACTCCGGCCGCATACTCGGTTTACCTGGGCGCATTTTAATTTCGATTATGGGTGTTGTTGTTGCGGCTCTGAGCATCACCGGTGTGATCATTTGGTATCGCAAACATAAAGCCAAAGAGCGCCGCATTGCCGAGGCGCGCCAGCAAAAATTTGCTAGCGCAACCTAAACCGTAATACGCAATCACTAAGTACCCAAAAGGCCGATCGCACTGCGGATCGGCCTTTTTTATTTCTGAACTAAATATATTAAATTGTGACTAAGCACCGCTAACGTGTGCATGCGTCTAAGCTTTAAAGCGGGTATTTAGCCACTACGCGCAATGAGTTGACTCGTTATTGGTTGACACGCTTTATTCTGCCCCGTATCTTCGCACCGCTTCAAATAAGGCCAGTGTGGCCTTGAAGGAACAAACCAATATCCACCACAAGGACACTGTGCGCCATGATCCACCTGTTTAACGCTTTTCACTCAGCCCATGGCGGCAGCGAACAAGAAACCCTACAGTTATATCGGCTACTCTCGCAGCAAAGCAGCACCCGTCTTTGGGCCGCATCGTCCAAGGGCTGTCCGACACTGATTGGCGAAAATAACGCCCGGCGTACCCGCCCCGGACCTGGCTACATGCCTCGCGGCGGCACTTACATTTTTGTCGGCACCCACTGGCGCGGCAAATTGTGGCCACGCTTGGCGGCGCCCCCCGAGCGCCTTATTTACGTCTACAACACGATGTTGCCCAACCTTCTGGAAAACACAGCCAAGGTGCCGCCGGGCTGGCCCAAGCCCGAGTATGTGATGATCTCCGATTTTCAGCGCCGCCTGCTCGGTGTGCCCGCCGCCATACATCCATCGCCCATTCATCTGGATCGTTTTACTCCGGCAACAATTCGCCCAGAGGGGGCGTTGCGCATCGGCCGAATGAGCCGCGACACCAATGATAAACACCACCCCCGCGACCTGACGCTTTATCGCGAACTTGCCGATGAGGGTATTGAGTGGCACCTTCAGGGCGCGCGCTGTATAGCGCCTTATATTAATCACCCCTCCGTGCATTTAACCGCAGCCGGCACCCGGGATGCAGCCGATTTTTTACGCAGCCTGGATATTTTTTATTACCAAACCGACACACATGTTGAGACTTTTGGCCGTGTTGTGATCGAAGCCATGGCTTGCGCCCTGCCAGTGGTGTGCCACCGTCACGGAGGTTATGCCGACTGGATTGAGCACGGCCACAATGGCTTGCTGTTTGATAATAACGACGAGGCCAAGGCGCTGCTAAAACGTTTAGCCAATGACAGCAACGAACGGCTACGACTGGGTTTGGCGGCGCGAGAAACCGTTGAGCAGATGTACAGTGAGAATGCCCTCAACGAGCGGCTGGCGTTTTATCTGGCCCCGCCGCGCCATAAATTACTGCGCCAAACCGGTTAGTAACAGTGCCCGCGCATTCCGTTTAAAAGTCGGGGGGACAGGGGCAACCTCTATTATTGGTTTGGTTGTCCATGAAAATGGCGGCAGGTACCTACACCAACAACTACTCCAACAACTACCCCAACATTCTTGGCAATACATCTTGCTTCGCGTTTTGACGGCGATGCCACACAACCATACTGACGTGGCCGACAATCGCCAGCAACAAAACCCACCCAAGATTACTGTGTAACAGGCTGCCAAGGTCTGTCATCCAACTGATTTTTCCCGAGTCAAAACCGGCAAAAATGGGAAGCCCAAACGGCTCAAACGCCCGCCCCGAGCCATATTGCCGCAGTAGCGCCACCGCCGGTACGCCGAGAAATAAAGCGTACAAACCTATATGCCCCAAGCGCGAGGCAAGGCTCAACTCGGGCGGCCGAGAACCCAGATTACTTAAAGCCCACAGCAACCGCAGCAGTGCCAGCACAAAAATTAAAAAGCCCACCATTTTGTGAGTGCCCCACATAAACTCGTCAAAACCTGTATCTTCCAGCAAAATATGCGCAAAAACACTGGTAAATTGCCACAGGATAGCGGCAACCATCGACCAGTGAAAAAAACGGCTTACGCTACCGTAGCGTATCTGATTATCGCGAATGGGCATCGAGTACTCTCCAGCAAGGTTTCGGCTAACGCCACGGTTATATCAGCAGTATAGAAGATTCTTACAACACACAAGAAACCAGACAGCATTATTTACGGAGGTTTACGTACGCTCCAGCGGCCGCGCGCAGCTATTCAATGAGCCAACCAACGACCACGATCAAGAGCAATACGCCGTTGTTAGATTCGTAAAAGCCTTGAACGGGCAACAAAAGCACATAGCCTGTTTCGTTCACTGTTGCAGCACCAGTAACCGTAAGCATCTCGCCTACTTTTTCTTGTGGCAGTGCACCTCACCAGCCTTATTATCTTTATGACAACACTGCCCGACAGGGGAGCTTTTACGACACCCGCCACCATGAGCAAAAACCGTACTGCTGGCAAAACATAAGATCAACATCATCAAAAACACTTTCATAGAGATCACCTTTTTTTCTTTATAATTACGTGATATTACGTTTTAAAGTAGAAACTGGGCGAATTCACTTAAAACCCAGAGAACCAGAACCTGCACAAATAAAACTAATACACCTACCGTTAAGACAATACAAGAAGTTACGCGGGCAATGCCCCCAGTAAAGGCAAGCTCTTAAGGCTTTGGTAGCGCAGTGCCAGCGCTACACAATGTGCAACCTCATGCTCTGGCAACGGTTTATCAAGCGACAACACAATCGCCCTATTGCCCTGAAACACCAATGCGTGTGCGTACAGCTCGCGAAAAGTATCCACCAGCTTGGTTTGGCAATTAAAGAATAAAAAGTACTCGCTCGGCGTTTTTGCCTTCCAGTCCATTCTGATCGCACTGCCACCTTTGGCTAGATAACTGGGCTCACCCCATTTTAACGACTCGTCCAGGTTACTGATGCCAATACGGTTGGCAACCGAAAAAACCAGATCACGCAACGCCAGCATGCTGGGCCTAACCGCTGGAGGATAGGCATCAAAGGTTGCTGCACATCCAGTGGAATCATTGACTCGTTTTTTATCATAGCGAATACATTCTATCTAGGGTTATGGTTAAATCCGCCGCTCATAATGCGGCGGCGCAACATCGGGCTTATCACTCCCAGTGATAGCGCAAGCCCACCAGAATACGGCGGCCATTTTCATAGAATCCTTGGGGTATGCCGCTTGCACTGCGAATATAAATAATCTCATTGGTGAGATTTACCCCTTCAACAGATAAGCTCACCCGATCGTTTAAATGCCAATGCACACTGCCGTCAATTTGGGTGTAGGAGGCCGTCTGAGTCTGTGAGCCAGCCAGCACCTCACCGTAAGAGCTGGAGCGATAGTTGTAAGAGAGCCGCGCATCGAGCCAATCACCCTCGAAATATACCGAGGCATTAAACTGATCGCGGGAGTTGCCTGGCAGCTCGATTGGGCCCCCCCCTGCTGGGGCGGGAACTTCAGCGTCGGTGTACGTGTAGTTAGATTGAACGCCAAAACCCCACGCGATGTCCTGTTGCCAGCGAAGTTCTGCGCCGTGGATACTAACCCCCCGGGTATTAGCCGGATGAGTGATATTCAGGCTGCGGCCACCGATTTCGCGAATCTCCGTCATCGGGTAGACAAAACTGGAAAACTCTTTATAAAAGCCGGCAATGGAAACCAGCGATGTATCGGTGCGATACCACTCGGCACTAACGTCAAGTTGATCGGCCCTATAAGGGTCGAGTAACGGATTACCCGCGAGCCCCGAGCCACTCGTAGGGTCAATAATAAAGCCTGGAGAGACATCCTCGTAATTGGGTCGCGCCATTACCCGCGCCACGGACCCACGCAGCACTAAATTATCGCGCAGCTGATAACGAACATTTAAATTTGGCAAGAGGTTGTGATAGCGATGTTTAACGGTGCGCAGATTGTCATCCAGGTAGCCGCTGGCGTACTGCTCAGTCACAACGGCTCGCAGCCCGAGGTTCGCTTGCCAATGGGACCAACTAAACTCGGCACTAAGATAATAAGCGGCGGATTCTTCCTCAATTCGATAGTAGGCGTCAGTATCTTCCCGATAGCGCAGCAAGCCTGCATCGTAACGAGTAAGCAGAATATCTTGCAGCTGTGCGTTGTCAGTGCGGGCGTAGCGAGTAACACTGCTAGCGCCTGCAACATGCGGCAGTAGCGCAGGCGTCAGGCCACGTGATACGTCGGCCAGCGAGGTTTGCCGCAGGCTATTCCAGCTTGCATAAGTGGTGTCAATCTCGCCAATCGATTGGCGATTTACCACCGTATGATCACGCAATTTAAACCCAGTTTTTACGGCCTCCAACCAAGAGACGTGCGGTTGATAGGTAAGATCAAGCTGGGCGTAATTTTCGCGGTTATTCATATCGCGAACCAGATCCCGTGAATCTTCCGAAAACTTAGTTAACGCGCTAGCGTCAGTAGGATCTAAATCCAAATACTCCACTTGTACACTATCGGGCGTTAAAGCAAAACGAGTGCGAGTATCGCCCAAAAAGCGGTAAAGGTAATCGTGATCGGTGCCACCAGACGATTGCGTTTGACCCAGCTGCCAATGCACCAGCCAAGGCCCATTGCTGTAATTCGTGTCCCAATCGACAACTTCAGTATCGATATACCCCTGGCGGTAGATAGCATCCAGTAAGGCGCCCGTTGTATCGGCACCGGTAAGCGTACCGGCGGCCAAATTCAGGTAGCCGTCATCACTGGGCCGATACACCGGGTTAGCGACCACCGCTGGTGGGCTTTGACGCAGCTTAAAACCGCCCGGCGCAAACAAATAATTGTGGTTGACGCTGTCAATATCCATTTGTGAGCGCAACACGTTAAGCGCTGTGTCCCAGTGTTCATCGGGCGACCACTGCAAGGTAACATTGCCGGTAAAGTGCTCGCGGTCTTGCTCTAACAGTGCCGTGCCTCCGCCCCATATTGCATAGACATTGTCGGTGACGGTGCCATCTGGTTCAGTAATGGTATAAAGGGTATTGTCAGCGAAAGTCTCTTGGCCGTCGCGCCGACTTTGCCGCTCTTGCCAGTTTACACTCGTCAGCACACCCCACGTGCGATCGTGGTTATTCCAACTGCCGAGTACAGAGGCCTGCGGGGCCCAGCTTTGCGCCAAGTCGCTGTACTGCTCTTCTATACTTACGCTGAACATCGGCCCAGACATAGAAAGCGGCCGGCGGGTGCGCACTAGCACCGTCCCGCCGATACTGCCCTCGTCAATGTCAGCGCGGGGAGTTTTATGCACCTCGATCGATTGCACTAATTGCGAGGCCAGGGTGGAGTAATTAAACCCACGGCTCAGGTTATCGTTAGCCCACCAATAAGCCGACGCAACGTGCTGTCCGTTAAGTAAGGTGCGATTAATGTCTTTATCAGTACCGCGAATATTAACATCCCGCCCCTCGCCCCAAAGTCGGTCGACAGAAACCCCCGCCACCCGCTGCAGGGAATCGGCTACATTGCGATCGGGAAACTTGCCAATGTCACTGGAGCTGATCACATCAATAATGTTAGCGGCCTGTCGCTTTAGCGCGAGGTTGATACGCAACGAGTTGCGCACTCCGGTGACGTAGGTCTCCTCCATCACGACCTGTTTCAATGGCGCCTGCACCACTTGTGGGCCAGCGCTGTCACGCGGTTCACCCTCAAGCCGGTGGATGACCAACGTATTGCGCCCGTCCAGGCTATAGCGCAAATCTGTTCCAGAAAGTAACTGATCCAGCGCCTGCTCAGGCGTTAAGCTTTGCTGTATGGCCTGCGTATTAAGTACAGGTAAAATATCGCTGCGATAAAAAATCTGCACACCCGACTGATCGGCAAAAGACTTTAATGCCTGAGACAATAGCTGGGCCGGAATATCAAACTGTACTTTCTGGTAAAATAGCGCGGATTCCAGAGTTGGCTCGGCCAGTGACTCTGTGCTGGCGAAAAACACCAAGCCACACGCTAGCAGCCCGCACGAACACCGGCGTTTAAACGCTATTATTAATTGATACAGACGCTTAATGGCCGAAGCACGCATTAGATTTGTTATCGCTCTGTGTAATTTGCCTTTACCCGGTGTTGGTTACTGTTACATCGGCATTGCGCAACATGCGCTATTTACCCCAAAAATACAAGATTCGCAAAATAGGGTTTACTTGACCATAAGTGCTTCAACAGCCTTTGACAAAAAAACTAAAAAAATTGTCGGGTTTTTGTTGGGGCCGTCGTTTAACCTTGTGAGATAGTGGATTCAGCGCCTTTAGCGGCGAACCACTCAATACAAACGCAGGTCGGACATCATTAATGGCGGTATCCAAAGTGAGCCTCAGACTGGTCAAAAGTGACGGCGCCGAATCGCTAGACCGGACGCAGCGCGAGTATGTAGAGAAGCTCTACAGCGAGTATCGCGCCGATCTGCACGGCTACATCACGCGCTTATTGCCCGCCGGCGCCGGCGATACCGAGGGCATTTTACAAGACACCTACGTGCGCTTGCTCAAGCAAGATAGCCTGGAAAAACTGAGTGAGAACGCCAGGGCCTATATTTACACTACCGCCACTAACCTGGTGCGAGACGCCCTGCGGCGCCACGTAAGACGCAAAGGCGAGTGGCACGAGCCGTTGAACGAAAGCGAGCTATACAGTGACGAGCAGACCCCATCACAAGGCGCCCAATGGGAGCAATCGCTGGAGCGAATACGACAGGCTCTTAGAGTGTTAAAGCCGGTCACACGGCAGGTCTTTATCCTCAGCCGATTCCACGAATACAGCTACCCCGAAATTGCGACTAAAATGTCGCTCAGCACACGCAGTATTGAGCGACACATGAAAAAGGCCGTAACCCACTTGCAGCACACACTGGATGATTTGATATGAACAGCGCCAAGCACGACGCGCAACCACAAACGGCGGCAGGTTGGTTTGCCCGAGTACAGGCCGGATCCCTGTCCGACGCTGAGCGTCGCGACTTTGAGCGTTGGCGCGCCGCAGACCAAGAAAACGCCCTAGCCTACGCCCAGTGCGAGCTGGCGTGGGAGCTTACCGGTGCACTCGCCAACGAGGCCGAGTTTACACACGGTGGCGCGCCCGCCGCCGATACCGCTTCCCACGGGATGGCTCTACACGACTGGCGAATATGGGGTTCAGTAGCGGCCAGCGTCACGCTTGCGACCACGCTGGTATTAACGGCCGATGTAGATTCAGGACAGCGCTACCAAACCGATATAGGAGAACAGCGTGTTGTGCATTTAGAAGACGGCTCATCGGTTATGCTCAACACTAATTCGATACTCGCGGTTTCCTACTCCCACAGCCAGCGCTCTTTAGTATTAGAGCGCGGTGAAGCATTTTTTTCCGTTGCTAAAAACCCTGATCGCCCCTTTGTGGTAGACGTAGGCGGAACCGAAGTGCGCGCTCTTGGTACCGCTTTTAACATCGAGAAACAACACGACAACGTCGAGGTGGCCGTGACTCAAGGGCTCGTCGAGGTCTCGGCCCAGCGCCGCTTTTGGCAAGACGCTAACCGAACTCGATTGCAGCCTGGGCAAGGCGTCATTTGGCACGCCAACGTAAGCACTGAGAGACTCACCCCAACCCCAATAGACTTAGAGCGAGTTACCGCCTGGCAAGCCCGTAAGTTATATTTTGATAACGAACAGCTCGCCGATGCATTAGCCGAGTACAACCGCTACACCAAACGCCAATTTGTGCTGGTAGAGGACACCTTAGCCGACCAGCGAATTAGCGGTGTATTTAACGTCGGAGACGACAAAGCCCTTACCTTTGCCCTGGAAAAAAGCTTGGGGGCGCGCATTGTCGCCACCGATAACCGTGTTCTCGTATTGGCCGGACAGTAACTTACCTACGCGGATATGCCGGTGTAACTCACCGGCATATCCGCTCATCCCATGACAATTAACAACGTCTCTAAAATCACTGCGTACCGGTAGTGTCAGCTGTCTTTTCTATGCATAAAAAAAGGCGCCCGAAGGCGCCAAAGTAGAGGTATAACTTCGACAAAAACCGAAGTAGGCTATGGAAATTTGCATCCTTGCATTAACACTCCCAATTAAAACCGATAACGCAGGCCAACACTGTAACGGGGGCCATTTTCGTAGAACCCTACCGGAAGCCCATCAGTGGTGCGTTGATAAATAATCTCATTGGTAAAGTTGACCGCTGTAGCAAACACGGTGAAGTTATCTGTCAACGTCCAGTCTGCGGTCGCATCCCACTGATCATACTTATCAGTCGCCAACTGCGAACCCGAGGTCAAGCCACCGTAAGATTCAGAGCGCATGTTGTACGACACCCGCATGCTGACAACATCATTCTCGTAGTACACCGATGCATTGAACTGATCCTCGGAGTTGCCGGGCAACTCTAACTGAGTCCCATCTTCATTGGCGGGAACTTCAGCGTCGGTCCAGGTGTAGTTAGCCAAAAAGCCAAAGCCTAAACCCAGGTCCTGTTGATACTGCAACTCAAGGCCCTGAATATCTGCCCCATTCGGCGCATTGTAGGGGCGCGTAACATTGATCGTGTCGCCATCAATCTGTTCCGGCTGAGTATCGGTAAAAACGAAAGTACTTAAGTCTTTATTAAAGTAAGTTGCCGCCAATAAGCTCGCCTCAGCAAAGTACCACTCGGCGCCAAATTCAAACTGATCAGCCATGATCGGTTCAAGTTCAGGGTTACCCGCCGTTGCTGTGCCGCTGGTGGCGTTGATCACAATATTAGAACTTAAGTTTTGAAAAGTGGGTCGGGCCATTGCGCGCGAAGCCGCGGCGCGCAGAATAATGTCATCGCGCAAATCGTAAATCACGTTCACACTTGGCAAGGTATCTGTGTAGCTGCGACTCACAGCGCCTAAGGTGCCATCGATGTAAGCATTAGACGTTTGATCTGTTTGCACCACTCGCACGCCAAAATTACCCCGCAAATTGCCTGCGGCAAAGTCAGCCTGTGCGTAACCGGCGGTGATCTCCTCGTTAATTTTGTAATAGGCACGTTGATCTTGTGAATAGGTCATAGCGCCAGCATCGAGAATGCTATCGATTTTTTGCGCAGCCAAATCAATATCCATAAACGCATACTGGGTCAAGGAGCCCGCAGTAGCGGCTTCTGAATGCAGTACCGGGCTCGGCCCCGACGACACGTCAGCCAAGGTAATGGCATTAAGTGCCGCCACCTGATCGGCGATCGCAGCGTTGCTGGTATCAACGCCGCCCACATCACGATTGTTTTCGATTGTGTGATCGCGGAATTTAGCCCCCACTTTTACAGACTCTATAAACCCCCACTGCACTTCAAAATCCAGATCAGCTTGAGCGTAGGTTTCGTCATCCTCCATAATACGGACCCAATCGCGCAAGTTGGCCGCATTCAAATGAATGGCGCTACCATCCAGCGGGTCAACATCGGGAAAGCTAAACTCATTGGTGTTAGGCCCAAAGTTAATGGTCTCGCGGCTGTCGCCCTCAAACCAGTAATTACGATCTTTGGTACTACCGCCCTCGGCGCTGGTTTTACCAGCCTGCATGTGTAGCAGCCAACCGTCGCCCGCGTACTCGGCATCAAGATCCAATACTTCTGACTCAACAAACGCATCACGCACAATGGGCTCATCAGCAACGCCGATGCTATTGGGGTTCTCAATTGTGCCCCCCACCAACGCCTGACGACCATCGCTTGTGGGAATAAATACCGGATCGGTGACAGTATCACCATTGGGGATCTTGTAACCACCAACCAAAAACAAATAATTTTGGTTGGAGTTGTCCATATCCATATCAGACTTAACGTAGTTAAGCGCAATATCCCACGCATCCGTGGGGCGAAATTGCAGTGTTACATTAGCCGTATCACGCTCGCGGTCTTGATTGAAAATAGCCGAGCCGCCGCCCCAAGGCACGTATACATCCTCGTAGGTCGCACCGTTTTGATCGGTAACCGTATAGAGGTCGTTAGTAGGGAACACCTCTAAACCATCGCGGCGCATGGTACGGGTTTGACTGTTAAATGACGCTAACACCCCGAAGGTCTCGGCATCGTTCTTCCAGCTCACCAGACCGGAGAATTGCGGGTCCCACTCGTCGGGTAAATCACTGTAAACCCCCTCGGCGGAAACATTAATGGTCAAGGGGTCTAAGTCCATCGGGCGACGAGTACGCACGTTAACCATACCGCCAATACTGCCTTCATCATGGCGCGCTTCGGGGCTTTTGTACACTTCAAGCGAAGACACCAACTCCGAGGCCAGGATCGAGTAATTAAAACCACGGCTTGGGTTATCGTTTGCCCACCAATAAGCTGACGACACATTTTGGCCGTTCATTAAGGTGCGGTTTAGGGTGCTATCGGTGCCGCGAACAAAAATATCCCGGCCTTCACCCCAGATACGATCGACCGATACACCAGGAATTCGCTGCAGCGAATCAGCCACGTTTTTATCGGGAAACTTACCAATATCTTCTGAGCTAATAGCATCAACAATAGAGGTGGCATCGCGTTTAACATCAAGCGATTGCGCCAAACTACCGCGAATACCCGTTACCGTCACCTCTTCCAAAGGTGGCTCTGAGTCTTGCGCCGTTACGTGGGCGCTTAGCAAGGGAAGACCGATAGAAAGTGCAAAAACAGACACTGCAAGCGGCTTTTTGCGCGCCAGCAACTGGAAACCTCTGGGGTATTGCATAATGTGAACTCCGCATTCTATTGTTATGTTAAGTGGCACTTTTTTACCGTGCTCATTAACTAAACGCCAAAACGGGAGAAACCCCGACAACTTCTTTTTAATTACAATAAATTTACGCGCAGATCGCGCTGACGATGACATTGAGCCTTAAGGGCTCACACACAACCAGCCCTACAGTAGTCTACGGGCCCTCGTGGGCATCAAGCACTAACGGCGAGGCGCACCAGGGAGAATAGATTGCCTGCGAACCGCAGAAATATCGTCCCAGCGAATTAACTCAGGCTCTGACAACACAATAGAATAAACCGCGTTAAACAAGCCATCTGCAGGTTCGTTAGTAATATCGTACAACTGCTCCTGCCAAACGTGATTTATGTTATCCCATCGGTAGATTGACCTGGTCGGCGTGTGGAATCCAATCGTGAGGATATCGCCCCCTACCATTGGCAATGAAAAGTCGCGAAGCCTAAGCATTTGCTCCGGGCTCAGTTTCGCCCAAAAATACTCCTGCCCCGCACTTTGCGCATCAGATGCCAGCAATACATCGCCGTTACTCCACACAGCAAGAATCAAACCGGTGGGGTAGCTCTTACAAGGGGAGAAACAATTTCCAGAATCTTGCCTCACAATCAACCAAGGAGAATCATCAAAATGGCTAAAGTCGTTGGTGGCACAGCCTGCCAGTACAAAAACCCAAATAACCCATAAACCTTTACGCATCACCCCACCTCAATGTCGGCTTCACTGTCCCAACTGCCCATGATTTACGCCAATAAAAAAGGCGAACCAACCGGTTCGCCTTTTTTATTGCATGTTGCAATGGCTTACTAGCCCACAAACAAACGGGCATTTCTAAACAAGCGCAACCAGGCGCCGTCTTCTTGCCAGTCATCCGGGTGCCAGGAGTTGCTCACGGTGCGGAACACCCGCTCCGGGTGCGGCATCATGATGGTGGCACGACCGTCTTGGCTGGTCACACTGGTAATACCGTTGGGCGAGCCGTTGGGGTTGGCCGGGTACGTCTCGGTAACGTTTAAGCTGTTATCCAGATAACGCATGGACACCAAGCCGCTGGTGTCACAGCTGCTTAATGCCGAGCCATCGGCAAACTCGGCGCGACCTTCACCATGGGCAACCGCCACTGGTAAGTGTGAGCCGGCCATGCCTTTAAACAATACCGAGGGCGACTCTTGAATCTTAACCAGCGAGAAGCGCGCCTCAAACTGTTCGGACAAGTTACGCACAAAACGCGGCCAGTGATCGGCACCGGGAATCAGATCTTTTAAGTTAGACATCATCTGACAGCCGTTACACACACCTAAGCTAAAGGTATCGTCGCGGTGAAAGAATTGCTCAAACTGATCGCGCACTTGCGAGTTAAACAATACAGTCTTAGCCCAACCTTCGCCGGCACCCAGAACGTCACCGTAAGAGAAACCACCGCAGCTAACCAAGCCTTTAAAGTTTTCCAGGCTTACCCGGCCAGCCAACAAATCGCTCATGTGTACGTCTACAGCGCTAAAGCCGGCGCGATCAAATGCCGCCGCCATTTCTACGTGCCCGTTAACGCCCTGCTCGCGCAGCACCACCATACGCGGTTTGCTGCCGCTGTTAATAAAAGGCGCGGCAACATCGTCACTGGGGTCAAAGCTAAGCTCCACCGACAGGCCCGGGTCACTTGCCATCAAAGCGTCAAACTCTTGCTTCGCGCACTCTGGGTTGTCGCGTAGCGATTGCATTTGATAGCTGGTTTCACTCCAGAGGCTGTGCAAAATAACGCGCGACTGATCAAACACCAGCTCGCCCGCCTGAGAGATACGCAGCCAGTCGTCATCGTTAAGCGTGCCGACTTTATGGGTACATGCCGCAAGGCCCGCCGCGGCATACAGTGCTTTAACTTGCTCGGTATGCTCGCGCTTGACCTGCATTACCGCGCCCAACTCTTCATTAAACAGAGCCGTTAGCGGGCACTCGCCCAAATCGTCGATGTCAACATCGATACCGCAGTGACCGGCAAACGCCATTTCGGCAAGTGTGGCAAACAACCCGCCGTCGGAGCGATCGTGGTAGGCCAGTAACCAGCCTTCGGCCAGAGCTTTTTGCGTGGCTTCAAAAAAGCCTTTTAGCTGCGCTGCATCGTCGACATCGGCCGGGGTGTCGCCCAAGCTATTGTAGGTTTGCGCCAAAATCGAACCGCCCAAACGGTTTTTGCCGGCCCCTAAATCGACCAGCAATAAATCGCTGGCGCCCTTATCCGTGCGCAGCTGTGGGGTTACCGCCAAGCGCACGTCTGTGACTGGGGTAAACGCCGAGATAACCAGCGACAAAGGCGCGGTGACGGCTTTTTCTTTGCCGTTGTCCTGCCAGGCCGTGCGCATCGACATAGAGTCTTTACCGACCGGGATGGTCAAGCCAAGGGCTGGGCACAACTCCATGCCCACCGCCTCGACGGTACGGTAGAGCTTTTCGTCTTCGCCTTTGTGGCCAGCGGCACACATCCAGTTGGCCGATAACTTAATGTCTTTAATATCGCCAATAGGGGCGCAGGCGATGTTGGTCAAGGCTTCACCAATCGCCATACGACCCGAGGCCGGCGCATCCAGCAGCGCAACCGGAGTGCGCTCGCCAATGCTCATGGCTTCACCTTTGGTGGAGTCGTAGCTGACGGTGGTGATCGCGCAGTCGGCGACCGGCACCTGCCAGGGGCCGACCATCTGATCGCGCGCGACCTGACCGGTTACCGAGCGATCGCCAATAGTAATCAAAAAGCTCTTGCTGGCCACGCTCGGATGAGTAAGCACTCGCTCGGCGGCTTCATTGATGTGGATGTCGGCGGTGGCAAATGAATCGGTCGTAGGCGTGTAACGGCTCGCCTCGCGGTGCATTTTAGGCGCTTTGCCAAACAGCAGCGACATGGGCAAATCCACTGGCTTGGCGTCAAAGTGGGTGTCGTTTACCAACAGGTGCTGCTCGCTGGTGGCTTCACCCACTACCGCGTAGGGACAGCGCTCGCGTTCGCACAAGGCTTCAAAACGGGCCAGATCTTGCGGGGCAATTGCCAGCACGTAGCGCTCTTGCGACTCGTTACACCAAATGGCCAGCGGGCTCATGCTGGGCTCGTCGTTGGGCACGTTGCGCAGTTCAAACTTACCTCCGCACCCGCCATCTTTTACCAGCTCGGGGAAAGCGTTAGACAAACCGCCGGCGCCCACATCGTGAATAAAGGCAATGGGGTTTTGCGTCCCTTGCTGCCAGCAGCGGTCGATGACCTCTTGGCAGCGGCGCTCGATCTCGGGGTTTTGCCGCTGTACCGAGGCAAAGTCTAAATCGGCGGACGAGCTGCCCGAATCCATGGAGGAGGCGGCACCACCGCCCAGGCCGATCAACATCGCCGGGCCACCCAGTACCACTAACTTACAGCCGGGCTGAAACGGCGGCTTATCGACGTGCTCGGTGCGGATGTTGCCGTAGCCACCGGCCAGCATAATAGGCTTGTGGTAGCCGCGACGCTCGCCGTCGTGGTTTTCTTCAAAGGTGCGAAAGTAGCCACAAATATTAGGGCGACCAAACTCGTTATTAAACGCCGCGCCACCAATGGGGCCCTCAAGCATAATATTCAGCGCGCTGCAGATGCGATCTGGCTTGCCGTAGTCTTGCTCCCAAGGCTGAAGGTAGGAGGGAATGTTGAGGTTAGACACGGCAAAGCCCGTCAGGCCAACTTTAGGCTTAGAACCACGGCCCACCGCACCCTCATCGCGAATCTCACCACCGGCACCGGTGCCGGCACCAGAAAACGGCGAGATAGCCGTTGGGTGGTTGTGAGTTTCCACCTTCATTAACAGGTTGATCGCCTCGGACGAATAACGATACTCACCGGTCTCCGGGTCGGGGTAGAAACGACCGGCCTCGGGCCCGGCCACAACCGCGGCGTTATCGGAGTAAGCGGACAATACGTTCTCGCCACCCAACTCGTTGGTGTTTTTAATCATCTTAAACAGGCTGAGCGGCTGCTCTTCACCGTCCAGCGTCCAGGATGCGTTAAAGATTTTATGGCGGCAGTGCTCAGAGTTGGCTTGGGCAAACATCATCAACTCGACATCGACCGGGTTGCGACCCAGCGCCTGAAAGTTCTCCACCAGGTAATCGATTTCGTCATCGGCCAGGGCCAGCCCCAGCTCGCTGTTGGCAGCGACCAGCGCTTCGCGGCCTCCGCCAATCACATCGACACTGGTTTGCGGCGCGGGCTCGGCGTGATCAAACAAGCCACCGGCGGCTTCAAGGCTGGAGAAGACCGACTCCACCATGCGATCGTGCAGCAAGGCCGCAATCGCCTCGCGTGCGCTAGCGTCAAACTCACCCTGCACGTGGTAGCTTATGCCCCGCTCTAAGCGGTTTATCTCAAACAGGCCACTGTTGTGGGCAATATCGGTGGCCTTAGAAGACCAGGGCGAAATCGTCCCCAACCGCGGCAGTACCAAAAACAGCTCACCCTCGTGAGAGACCTCATCCATACGTGGGCCATAGGTTAACAGCTGTGCCAGCACTTGCTGGTCCTGTTCACTCAGGGGCGCCGAGAGATCGGCAAAATGGGTAAACTCGGCGGCAACCGAGGTAATACCGGGCGCAACGGCCTGTAAATTGGCAAGCAATTTTTGTGAGCGAAACGGTGAAAGTGCCGGGGCACCGGGCAATATGAGCATAGTAGGCTGCAACCTCAAGCTTGCGGGGTTGGTTGGATTGAGCGTCTTACCGCCTGACACTTCGACTCGGGCGTAACCGATACCACCGAAGACGCCGGATTTAGGCGATACTGAGAGGGCCGGTATTGTACTGCAATTGATCAGCCTTGGCAGCATTCGAGCGGCAAAAATGAGCAATTACAGTGCCGCCAGCCGTTAACCGCCGCCCACAGCCAGATGGACGCCCACCCGCCAATCGACTATTATTCAACCAGCCCAGCTAACCTTTATTCACAAGTTTTCGGTGGTACATCGGGGTGATAATGGTTAAAATCGCGCGAAATTTGTGCGGCTGAGCTGCCGAAGAGAGGGTTCCCCCTTTGGCAGCACCGACCAAAAGCCGGTAACGGCAAGGTTAGGTATTAATGGTGATGAGCAAACTCAGGCAATACGCACGGCAGCTGCCGCAGCGCTTTTCATTTAAGCGCACGCTGTTTGGCGTACTCTTGATTGCGCTCTGTGGCGCCCTCGTCGCCAGTCGCCCCCCCACAGCCCTGGAGCAAGTGCTAGCCAGCGGCACATTGGTAGCCATCTCACGCAACGGCCCCACTACCTATTACGAAGGTCCCAACGGCACCACAGGCTTTGAATACGCGCTGCTACAGGGCTTTGCCGACTCTCTGGGCGTCACGCTGGAAATTCGCGAGCAGGAGCATCTGGGCGCCATGCTCGATATGGTCGCCGAGGGCGACGGCCAACTCGCCGCCGCCGGACTGACAATCACCCCACAACGGCAACAGCAGGTTCGGTTTACCTCGCCTTACCTGGAGGTCACCCAACAGCTTATCTACAATCGCGGCGGCGCTAAGCCACAGTCCATCGAGGACGTCTTGGGGGGCGACTTACTGGTGATTGCCGGCTCATCCCATGTAGAGCGCTTACAGCAGCTAAAAGCCGACTACCCCGAGCTAAGCTGGCGTGAAGAACCCAACCTGGAGATGATTGACCTACTAGAGATGGTGCACCGCGGTGAGGTAGATTACGCGATTGTCGATTCTAACGCCTACCACATTAATGCCCAGACTTTCCCCCGGGCAAGACTGGCGTTTGATGTGGGCGAGCCCGAAACCCTGGGCTGGGCTTTTCCGCGCTGGGCCGACCGCAGTTTGTATCAGCGGGCTCAGGCCTATTTGGCACAAATCGATGACAATGGGGTGCTGGACTCTCTGGCAACCGAGTTTTTCAGCAACGACGACCCGGTCAGCACCGGCGGGGCTCTGCTTTTTACCCACCGCCTGGAAAAACGGCTCCCGCAGTGGCAACCGCTAATGCAACAAGTCGCCGATGAAGTTGACCTTAGCTGGCAATTATTGGCTGCCATCAGCTATCAGGAATCGCACTGGAATCCAGAGGCCCGCTCCCACACGGGGGTACGCGGCTTGATGATGCTAACACGCACCACCGCCAAAGAACTGGGCGTTAAAAACCGCTTAGACCCTGAGCAAAGCATGCGCGGCGGCGCCACTTACTTAAAAGATTTGTACACCCGCTTACCCGAGCGAATCCAGGACCCAGACCGCACCCTGCTCGCGCTGGCCGCTTACAACACAGGCATGGGCCACCTAGAGGACGCGCGGGTATTAACCCAGCGCCATGGCGGAGACCCGGATAAATGGCAAGATGTCGAAAAATACCTGCCACTGCTGGCCAAACGCAAATACTACCGCACGTTAAAGCACGGCTATGCCCGCGGCTGGGAGCCCGTTCAGTACGTCAATAATATTTTGCGGTTTCGCGACATTATCGCCTGGCACGACCAGCAAGAGCAGCGCCGGTTAGCCATGGCAACCAACGCCGACAACACCCCCGACGAGCCAAGCAAGGTAAAGAGCGAGCGCAACGACAACGGCATTATGCCTATGTCAGTCTTGTAAACCTCTTATACTTGCTCACACTGGCTGGCGGCAGCCAACCTTAACACGCCCCGCAAAGATATTTGACAGCGCACCCTTGCAGCGTGACACTTTAGCCATCGTCGTTCGTAACGGAGTCACACCATGATCACTTATCTTTATTGGGCCGCCGTCATCGCACTGGCTATGGCACTGCTGATTGGCCTGGGCAAATACAATTACTGGAAAGCCGCGCTAATTAGCTCTGCCGTGGTGTTTTTAGTGGCCTGGGGCGCTTATTACTTTCACTTTGAGCAAGTGTTTGTCAAAAAATACGGCGGCGTAATGAGTGTGAGTGTACCGGATGGCCAGCAGCATATCGCCGCTACCTGGAAGGACGAAAACCTCTGGATTGAGAACTACGACCCCAAGACCAACACGTGCCATTTTAATGAATACTCAAAAGGCAACGTGCTGCAGGGCAAAGTCAGTATCAAAAACTGCAACCCGATACGGGGCAACGGCGCCACCCGCGCTATCGCACCGGTGGCGCAGCGCGAAAGCGCACAGTAACAGCCGTCTATCCGTCGGTGTCAGTACTCTGCTGACGCCGCTGTTTTTGCTCGTGTCGGCGACGCTTAAAGAACGCGCTTAACTGCTGCTGGCAAGCCTCGCGACCTACCCCGCCGGTTACCTGTACCGAGTGGTTAAAATAAGGCGCATCCAGCAGCTGCGCCTGACTCTCGACCACACCCGCTTTAGGTTCGGTGGTGCCATACACCAACCGCCCAACTCGCGCGTGTACCATGGCGCCCACGCACATGGTACAGGGCTCTAGGGTCACATAGAGCGTGCAGTCGTTCAGGCGGTAATTTCCTAACTGGCGGGCTGCTTCACGCAGCGCCATCATCTCGGCGTGAGCGGTTGGGTCACACCCGCCAATGGGGCGGTTGTAACCGCGCCCGACAACCAGGCCGTCACGCACAACCACGGCCCCCACAGGCACTTCATCGTTATCCGCCGCTTGTTCGGCCAGCGCCTGAGCCTCCTGCATCCAACGCAGATCTTCCGGGCGGTGTGCAACACGGCTGTCGGTAGCGTGAGCGAGACGCTCAGCCTCGATAAGGCTCATAGGCGCGACAAAAGCAAAGCGCGACAGCGTCTGCCCCTCACGCTCAACCGTCTCGGTAAACATCTCAAGGGGGCGTACCCACCACGAGTAATCGCCATACAGGCAGCGATACACCACCAAAGGCTCGCGGGTTTCGCTGTGGGTGGCGATACGGTAAACAAAATACTCCCCGCCTTTGTAGTGGCGGTAGAGGCCGGGGCTGATTTGCATAGCAATGCTCTGTGGTCAAAACCGCCATTTTA
The DNA here is from genome assembly GCF_963975215.1 of uncultured Gilvimarinus sp. Classification (GTDB taxonomy): domain Bacteria; phylum Pseudomonadota; class Gammaproteobacteria; order Pseudomonadales; family Cellvibrionaceae; genus Gilvimarinus. Next base: position 26,482 of record NZ_CAXBFW010000014.1, on the reverse strand, counting down.
ATGGGATTGCGACCGAATTACACCGGCAATCCCTACCGCTAACGACCACCGTCCCCAAAAAACTGGCCTGCACGGCAGGCTGTAACGCTCGCCCCCTCATTCAGACAACATGTGAGCAAGTAACTCATTATGATCCCTAAAGTTTAAGCCGCACCGGCGAATAAAGTCCGCCAATTGCTCCATATCAGCCTGAGAGCTAGCGCGAGCTTGTGCTTTATTAGATCGCTGCCGGGGGAAGGCACCATAACCTGCCAATAAGCAGGCCCATGATTTGGCCTGATAACCCACGTCCAGGTTCTGCGCGCGCATGTCTTGAGCAAACGTCTCACTGCCGGCCCACAAGTTTAAAATTGCACCCAGCCGCTCTGACAAGTTCGTATTGGCGGCATTATCACGCCAGTACTCGGTATCAACTCTTTGGTTGGCCTTATAGTGACACACAATATAATCTCGCACCGCCTCGAACTTTACGTTTATAGCATCATTAAATTCACGCTCAAATTTGTTTGTAAAGTGCCCATCCTCATAATGCCGCATAAACAACATGACCGTATCAAAAGTAAGCGCAAGGGCCGTCGCTTCCAGCGGCTCTATAAAGCCTTGAGACAAACCAACGGCCAAGCAGTTTTTCTCCCAATGCTTTTCTGCCCGGCCGACTTTCATGGTTAAGTGCCGGGCGGTGACATCAGCATCCGGTATATTTAGGTGCTGCCGCAATTCTGTTTCGGCCTGCTCTGCGCTAATGTAGTCACTACTATACACATACCCGTTACCATAACGGTTGGTTAGCGGAATCTTCCAGGCCCAACCATTTGACAGTGCCGTGGATCTTGTCGCCGGCGTAATAACATCTGATATTTCCGTGGGAAGGACGACTGCGGCATCGTTAAATAAGTTCTCTTTGTAACTTTTAAAAGAAACCTTCAATGCTCCCTGCAACAGTAACGATCTAAAACCCGAGCAATCAATAAAAAAATCGGCATCCAGTAGACTATCATCATCCAACCTGACCGACGCTAGCGCACCGTCCGAGTCAAGAACTACCTCCGTTACCGTACCATTGAGCCGAACCAGCCCTTTAGCAATGGCCCTCTCTGCAAGAAACTGCCCTAAAAGTTCTGAATCAAAATGGTACCCGTAACCCACAGAAAACGGAAAACACTCTGCGGCCAACGGCCCAAGATTGTTTTGGGTCAGATAAGATTCAAGAAAGTAATGATCCGGGTGGGCTTGCGCCTCATCCCCTTGCATACGCGCTTTAATATTGTGAAAAAACATAGGCACAGTCAGGTCATCAACCTGCGCGGGAAAGGGGTGAAAGTACTCTTTATGACCGGGCACAAAAGACCAATCAGAAAAATAAATACCATTTTTGTAGGTTGCATTACAACGAGGCATCCACTCCGACTCAGACACACCCAATGCATCAAAAAATAACTTAAGATGCGGGGTTGTTCCTTCACCCACTCCAACAGTACCGACACCGCTGGACTCTAACAGACAAACCTCTACATTATTCCAGCGAGACATAAGTAAGTTAGCAGCCATCCACCCGGCAGTGCCGCCACCCACAATGAGGATTTTTTTTGGCTTTTTAGATTCACCTTGCATACTTATAAACCACTCACTTGGCGTTCACTTAAACAACCGTCGACTGACCATTGCTTTTTATTGTTGTAGCTTTTCTATTAAATAGTCTTTAATACTTCTTTCATCTTCAGGCGATAGCTCACCAAGCACATGCTGGCACGGCTCTGGAATATACGAGACAGGGTCGACACCCTGTTTAAACAGGTAGTGATCAAACAGGTAGCGCCATGAGTTACGCTGAGCAGGCGTTAGTTTCCGCATTGCCAGTATCGCCATGCTTAAGCTGTCAATCGGAGTGGGGCTAGCAGCATCTTTAGCCCCGGAGCCGGTCCACCAATAGTTCATCAAGCCATTCACCTTGGCCAGCGAGTCCACATTGTGCCACCACAGCATAGGCATAAAAATGGCGTCACCAGGGCCAAGTTCAGCAGAGTAAGCATGATTGAGTGCTGTTCTAAAGCGCGGATAGCGGTCAAGATCTGGATCATGCACATTAACCAAGCTGACAGGAGCCCCGGCTGGGGTAAAATTAAGCGAACCAGGATACAAATTGGCGGTCTGCTCAGGAGGGAAAAGAGTGAAACGCCTACGCCCTGCTATGACACAAGCCACATTATCAGAGCCATCGTAGTGTGTACTTACCGTGCCTTCATTACCCAGCCACAGTCGTGGCTCGACATCGGGAAAAAAACTGGATTTATTTTCATTGTTAAGGCCGGGCAATATGTCAGATAGCGAGATATTTTGTATGGATACAGCAGGGTAAACCTCTTTTTCAGCCAGCTCCAGTAAACGGAACAAAAACAAGTCCAACCTTTCATCACCACGGATAAAATTAACACCCTGCATATCATCGGTGTAAAAGAATCGTCCATTAATACAAGGATGACCAAGTGCGATGTTTGCTTTCCCACCGGCATAAAAACGATTAAGGTAACCCACAAACTCGTTCGGCCCACTTTTTGCCGCATCGACTATTGGCCAATGTTTGGCAAAATCACGGATCACTATAGGCTTCTGAGCGGGAACTATTTCATTAAAAAACTGCTCTTCTGGGATGTTTTTATACTCGGGTATTTGTTTATAAGCAGTCATTTCTTATCACCCTCAATATATGCATCGCGAAATTCACCAACCCTCTTTTTAACAAGCTTATCTCTTAGGAAAAAGGCTTAGAAAAGCAGTTTTTCTTGATAAAGTCGCCATGCGTCGGCATCCTCAAGACTATATCATGCATTTTCTGCGAACTCCCTTCAAGCAGTTGCGCCAGCTCCTTATCATTAAAGGCGTTCATTAAAGGGTGATATTTTTTTGGTCTAACATTCATTCCCTCCAATATCGAATACCAGCTATCACTCCCAAAGAAATCATTTTTACCTCCTTGCAGCTGCCCTCTCTCCCGAAAAAGCTCAATCTTCTCATGCAACGAATCAGGCACAGGCATTGTCTTACACCACTGCCAAAACTCCGTATCATCACGATCGCTAGTACAGTAATGCAATATAATAAAATCACGAACCTCTTGATAATCGGCATTTACCTTGCTGTTAAACTGGTCTTCTTGGCAAATATCAAAGTCCGCATCAGGAAAGTGACGAATGAAGTGAATCAATGATTGATAAACAAGATGAATAGCCGTCGACTCTAGAGGCTCCAAAAACCCAGAGGCGAGACCCAACGCCAAGCAGTTCTTATGCCATACTTTTTTTCGCCGTCCAGTGACAAAAGGTATTACTTTTGGATCAGATATTACATCGCCGTCAACAGCACTGAGCAAAGCGTCAACAGCCTTATCATCAGAGCAATGCTGGCCGGAAAAAACATACCCATTACCTGTACGGTGTTGCAAAGGGATCTTCCAAGTCCAGCCGGCTTCACGGGCGGTAGATATTGTATAAGGGGCCAGATTTTCGGAGTTCTTTGTTTGCACCGCAACAGCGCGATCACAAGGCAAATATTTATCCCAGCTTTCATAGCCAACTTTTAACGCCTCCTCAATGAGCAAGCCTTTAAAACCAGTACAATCGATAAAGAAATCGGCCGTGACAACGGCTCCCGAATTAAGCTTTAGCGAATCAATACACTGGCGTTCGTCTAATACAACCTGATCAACTGTTGCCTCTACTCGTTTTACTCCCCTAACTTGAGAAAGCTCGCGAAGATAGCGCGCCACTAAAACAGCGTCTAGATGAAGGGCGTAGTTGTACTGAGGTAAAGGCATTTTATATTGAGCGGATCCCAACATAAAGCGATGATTCTCAGCCATAATAGCGGACGGAGAATGATCAACCCAGCGGGTTGAGTGTCCATCAGCAAGCGTTTTTAACCAGACCTGATAAAATTCATAACCATTGACCTCCTGGCCCACTTTACCAAAGGGGTGAAAATAGCTATGGCCTGGCTTAAGCCAGTCATCGAAGCGTATACCTAACTTGAAGCTAGCGGAGGTGGCCTCAATAAACTCTTTAGGGTTAATCTGGCAAACACTCAAAAAGTCCATTATCGACGGCACTGTAGACTCACCAACACCAATACTTGCAATATCTGGAGACTCTACAACGGTAATGCTTATATCACTGCCTTTTAAAACAGAGGAAAGTAAACTTGCAGCCATCCAGCCTGTAGTACCACCGCCCACAATACAAATTGACTTCAAGGTGTTATCCATAAAACGCACTCATTCAAAGGCACAACCAAACCACTATAATCGCACATAACATTCCAAAAAAAAACGCGCTGCATAGTTGCAGCGCGTTTTCAATTTAACCTCCAGTTAACTTTTCACACAGACATTAAAAAGTTGCCCGAAGACTCAGAGAGAACATGCGATCAGTCATAAAACTAAGAGCATCCGTTTTATCGCCTTCCTGATTCAACTGATATTCGGTTTCAGTCTCGGTGCCTAGCAAGTTACTACCTTCGATACCTACCTTCCAATTATCGTTAATAGTGTAATAGAAGCTAGCGTCCATCATGCCCTGATCCTTAACATAAGTTGGGACAAAATCTTCAGATTCACGCAAGGTCAACAGGTACTCAGAGCGCCAAGTGTAGGCCAAGCGGAACGAGACATCCTCGTACTCATACATGCCCACAATGTTCATATTCTCCTCTGAGTAACCAGGTAACGGCAAGTCACTAAACACACGGAAGGTGTTGCGCTCATCCACTATCTGCTCACCTACCGAGTTAAAACGTGTGCTAGGCGGTACGGCACTAGTAGGATCTTCCAAGCCATCTTGATCAATATAGGTATAGTTAAACTGTAAACCTAAACCACTCCAAGCACCCGGCAGCATGTCGTAAAACTGCGAGTAGGAGAACTCCATACCCTGAATAGTACCCGAGTCGGTATTATTGGGGCCGTAGGCGGAAGCCACACTGGTAACCCCATCGTTTTCAATCTCGAGGTCAAACTGACGGTTACGAATAATACCGTCCAGCTCTTTGTGGAACAAACCGACCGTCAATGAGCCCGCTGGTGCAAAGTACCACTCGGCGGTTAAATCCAAGTTAATGGACTCTTCAGGCTCTAGATTGGGGTTGCTAGCCGAAGCGTTTAGCGCAACGCTATCAATACCAACGACAGGGTTGGTCTGCTCATCTTGCGGTAAGTTTTCGTCCTGCAGTCTAGAATCAACATCAAGACTGACGACAGCGCGGTTACGAGTATCGATCAGGTTGGGGAAATACAAGCCTTTAGACGCACCAAAACGCAGCACTACATCATCGGTCAAACCCAAGCTTAAGTTTAAGCTTGGTAGCACTGTATCGTAGTCCGTACCATCAACGGTGCTCAACATAGACTCGCCATTGGCGAGATCGTAAATGCTTTTGTATTCTTGCTCTAAAAACTCAGCGGTTGCCGCACTACCACGGCTTGCCTCTGAAGGCAGCACCAAGAAACCAGTGGACTCTAGTTGATAGCTTACATAGCGCAGGCCGACATTACCCTTAAGGGGCATTGCCATATCATCAAACGCAAAGTCACCGCGTACATAAAACTCGGTACGCTCTTCGTTAGTGGTATTCACATCTTGCACACCAAAAGGGCTTCCCGGTGCAATACGGCCTTCCATCTGAGAGTATGGAATAGCGCAACCACCACTGCCATCGGCCGCATTACCCGCGGAATCACCTTCAGTTGACCAACCGTCTTCACATGCCTGTACCAGAGTTTGCGGGTAGTTTTTCACTAGGTCCAAACGCGGAAACAAGAATGTTTGCAGGTCGCCCTGGATAACATCGCCACCATAGTAGTCTGACATATCCAGTGTGTCGTACAAATCGGGACGATTCGCTGCGGCAGACTGTACGCGCTGATCGGCGACCCAAGGAGTCGATATGGGCGACCAACCGGCGTATTCGGTATCGCGCACCGTTAAATCTTTATCAGAGTAATAGGCACCCGCCTTAATCGCGGTAAATACACCGTCAAACGCATACTCGGCATCAATTTGGAAGCTGTCAGCGACGGCGGTATTGTGCTCCTCTTGTTGCATCCCCGAGCCAATAAACACATCAGGCTGAACCGGAACTTCGGCATCGGCATCAATAAAGCCTTTAAAATCAGTGTCGCTCAAGAATTCGATGGTAGGCCGGTCGCCACGCAAATCAAGGTAAGCAGGTAGCAAGTTGCCAACCTGATCACCGCGAGTTTGACCACTCATGTTGTAGTTGTGAACCAGCTTCTCAGAATCGATGTGTTGGTAATCCAATTCAACCGTTAAACGATCGTTGGGAGTTAGCTGAACATTAAGCGAGGTATCTTCAACAGTATTTTCATTGTAGTTATAACGCGTAATGTAAAACAGTGGCACTTCGGGGTGAACGCCTAAGCCAATACCTGATGTTAAAAAGCCTTCGTCATCAACAGTCAAAGGACGGCCGTTCTCTTCGTCTCCGATCCAATCGTGCGACACTGCCATCCAGCTCTTAAAGCCTTGAGCCGCCTGGCCAATACGGCGCTCGTTCCACTCCAGCGATGCTTCCGAGTTAATGTGCTCTAAGGTAACCTGAACCGTTTCGTCGTTGTTAGCCCACTGCAAAGAGGTGGTAAAGCCCCGACGCTCACGATCGTTCTCTGCGGTGCTGATGTGATATTGCGCGGGGGCGTACCAAGCAACACCTTCAGGCTGACCTTGCAGCGGACCACCTTCATACTGAGGTACGTAATTATCCTCTTCTTCCTGAGTGATCTCATTAGCAGTAACGCCACAGCCATCACCCCAAGCTTGGGCATTTGGCACACAAGGGCCGTCGTACATTGGACGACCCAGCGAATCTTCAGCAACAATACCTGGAGCCGGAGTACCCCAAAGATCGTAAGAAAACGGAATAACACCGCGAGAGTGGAAGTTACCCAAACCTACGCCATCGCCGCGGGTTTTAAACTCCGAGTAAGAGCCGGCCAGCAAAAAGCCAAACTTACCGGCACTGGTGTCCCAGCTGTCAGAAAACAGTGCCGAGAATGATGGAGTCACCTCTTCACGAAAATCGCCATAGTTTGCTTTACCGTTTACTGAGATCAAACGCTCGTCAGAGTCAAACGGCTTGCGGGTAATCAGATTAACGGTACCTGCGATACCACCGGAAATTAGGTCGGAGGTTTGGTTTTTAACCACCTCTACCGCCGATAAAAGCTCTGCTGGGAAGTCTTCGTAGCTTAGGCCACCATAAGGATTGGCACTAAAGGCATCGCGACCATTGATTTCACTGCGCACGCGATCCAAACCGCGCACCAATACACCAGTACCTTCGTCGGCGTAGTGCTTAGGATCATCGGATGACGCAAAGCGCTCGATAGTGACACCGGGTACACGCTGTAGCGCTTCGGTCACACTTTTATCTGGCAGAGCGCCAATATCAGAAGCGGTAATAACGTCTTTAACGGTATCGGCGTAACGCTTCATGTCTTGCGCGTTTTCGATACTTACGCGCATACCGCGTACCACGACCTCCTCAACCAGTTCTGGAGAATCCGCACCCTGCTCTTGCGCAAATGTTGGCATCATTGCCCCACTTGCCGCTGCACAGACTGCGATGCTTAATAGTTTTTTATGAAATTGCATAGCCACCTAACCCCTATTGAATTGTATTGTTATCAAAATCTAATCAATCAGCGTCCAAGCTCTGTCTTTCTTCCGCCACTGCATCGCCCCATAACTACTCAGGCGAGGTACCGCAACCTGCACGCTATCTTTAAAAGCACACCCGAAATGTTATTAACTATCACAAATTCGGTGAAACTCAGATACTTGTTTTACCTCGACTTGGACAACGTTGTCAAGAGTTTGCGACCGATGTCTCATTACCGCATTATTGTCAGTGGTTAGCGAGCTAGAATTTTCAACCTAATTTCAAATACTTAAGCGCTTTTATCAAAGGGAAGCTAAGATAGAGCAAAATACAAAAAAGCCGCTAAAGCACCTGAGCGATAGCGCAATCACTGGCGTCGCACAGCTCGCTTAAATAACACCTTGCTGCTGTAGCTGCTCTAACGCCTCGGGCGATACCCCCAACACGTCTCGCAGCACTTGGTGAGTATGGCTGCCAACCTCACCACCGGGCCACTCGGTGCGCCCCGGTGTAGCCGCAAGTTTTGGCACCATCGCCGGAATATCCAGTGGCCGACCATTAATTTCTACCCGTTCAAACAGGCCCCGGGCGTTAAAGTGCTCATCGTTAAACATATCGACAACATTGTAGATGGGGCCGGCGGGCACTCGTGCCGACTCTAGGGTTGCCAACACATCGGCGCTGTCTTGGCCGGCACACCAACTCGCCAGCGCGCGGTCAATTTCTTCTTCACAGGCCACACGCCCGGTATTGCTGGCCATGCGTGGGTCGGCGGCCATCTCCGGGTGCCCCGCCGCCATCATAAGGCGCTGAAAAATCGAGTCACCATTGCCGCCAATCACCACATATTTACCGTCAAAACACCGATAGGTATTGGTGGGTACAATGCCCGTTACCGTACTGCCCGATGGCTCGCGCACGATGCCGGCGCCGGAATATTCTGGCACCACGGCCTCCATTAAATTAAACATGGATTCATACAGGGCGACGTCTACCACCTGACCGGCGGACTCAGAATCACGTTGGCGCCCAAGCAGTGCCAGCGCGATGCCAAAGGCGGCGTGCAACCCGGCAATCGAGTCGCCAATGCTTAGATTGGGCCGAACGGGCGCCTCGCCCGGGTGACCATTAACGTAGCGAAAACCGCTAAACCCTTCGCACACAGAGGCAAAGCCGGGTTTACCGGCATAGGGCCCGGTTTGGCCGTAGCCAGAAATGCGCGCGTACACCAGCGCTGGGTTTTCGGCCTTGGCCTCGTCCGGCCCCAGCCCCCAGGCCTCCATCACCCCTGGGCGAAAGTTTTCAATTACCACATCGGCGCCCGCCATAAGCTGCATCGCCAGCTCGCGGCCACGCTCGGTTTTCAAATCGAGTGTGATGCTTTTTTTGTTGCGGCCAATGCTGCGCCACCAAAACGAGGTACCGTCTTCCACCGCTCGCCAACCGCGAATCGGGTCGCCTTTACCGGGCGGCTCGACTTTAATCACCTCGGCGCCAAAGTAAGCCAACAAACACCCGGCGAAAGGCCCGGCAATTAACTGGCCAAACTCGATTATGCGAATACCCGCCAGGGGGCGGGAGTCAGGCTGACTCATGAACCTTCCTTATTTTTGTAAGAGCCGCTTTTATAGGGTTAGCACGATCTTACCAATATGCTGGCTAGACTCCATTAACTCGTGAGCGGCGGACGCCTCGGCCAGCGGCAATTCGGCGGCAATTAAGGGCGTTATTTGGCCATTGCTCAACAGTGGCCAAACCTGATTCTCTAGCGCCTGTGCTAACGCCGCCTTGGTTTCGTCCGAGCGCGCCCGCAAGGTCGAGCCGGTTAGCGTTAAACGCTTGAGCATCACCGGAGTAAAGTCCAGCTCGACCTTACTGCCCGATAAAAAAGCTATATTAACAATGCGCCCATCGGGTGCCGCCGCTTTAATATTGCGGGCGATATAATCACCGCCCACCATATCGAGTATCACATCGGCGCCGCCCGCTGCCTTTACCCGCGCAACAAAATCGTCGGTGCGATAATTAATAGCGACATCGGCACCCAACTGCAGCGCGGCGTGGCACTTTTCATCGCTGCCGGCGGTACACATTACCCGGGCGCCAAAAGCTCTGGCCAGCATGATGGCGGTAGTACCAATGCCACTGGTGCCGCCGTGCACCAACAGTGTTTCGCCCGCCTGCAGTGCACCGCGCTGAAACACATTGTGCCAAACGGTAAAAAACGTTTCGGGCAAAGCGGCCGCCTGTACCGCACTGAACCCGCTAGGTATAGGCAACACCTGACCGGCGGGGGCGACACAATACTCGGCGTAACCGCCGCCATTGACCAGCGCGCATACGCGATCGCCCTTTTGCCAGCGGCTTACGTGTGCACCGCACTCAACCACGGTGCCGGCAACCTCCAGCCCCGGCAAAGGCGACGCCCCTTGCGGCGCCGGGTACAACCCCTGACGCTGCATCACATCGGGCCGGTTGACACCCGCCGCTTCTACTTTAATCAGTACCTCGCCAGCCCCTGCGCGGGGGCAATCAATGGTTTGCCTCTGTAATTGCTGCTCGACAATGGCTTGGGCATTAATGTGCGTGGGTAAACTCATAAAACCTCTCGTGGTTCGCGTTAGGGCGCGAGACGATCAATATGCCACTCGCCAGAATCCCGCCGCTGATAGCGAAAACTATCGTGCAGGCGATGGGCCCCGCCCTGCCAAAACTCAACCTCGGTAGGCACCAAACGGTACCCACCCCAGTGCTCGGGCAAAGGTATCGGCTGCTCGGCGTAGCGCTGCTTAAGTGATTCGAACCCGGCCATTAGCGCGTCGCGCGATTCAATTACCTGGCTCTGCGCCGACGCCAAGGCCGCCAACTGACTGTCGCGGGGCCGGGATGCAAAGTAGGCTTCGGCGTCGTCCTGCCCTAACACCTCAACCCGACCCGCCACTTTTACCTGGCGATCCAGCGGGTGCCAGGGGAACAACACGCTGGCCAAAGGATTGTGCGCAAGCTCGCCACCCTTGCGACTGGCACGATTGGTGTAAAAAACAAAGCCCTGATCGTCAAGGCGCTTAAGCAGTACTATGCGCTGCGATGGTTGACCATTTTGCGCCACGCTTGCCAGCACCATCGCCGTGGGGTCGCCGAGCCCAGCGGCCACCGCCTCATCAAACCAGCGCTGAAACTGCTCCAGTGGGTCGGCCGACAAGTCAGGTCGGCGCAAACCGCCACGGGTATACTCGCGACGCATTTGCTCAAGTTTTTGCTGCTGCTTTGGGTCTTGATTCATTAGCTACCTATCTAGGCTTATCGGGCGTGAACATGACCTTATTATACGCGCCGAGCCGACGCAAAGTTTACCGGTGTCATGCCAGACAAAAAAATACCCGCCTCAAGGAGACGGGTATTTTAGATGGCCACCAAAACGCTACAGCTTAGGCGTCGATAGCCGCTTTAACCTGGGCACCATAGTCGGCGTCGCAACGGCTTATTAAGGCCACCATGCGCTCTTGTACCGAGGCATCCGCCTGGCTTAAGCCGCCGGCAATGTTACCCACCAACTGACGCTTTTGATCGTCACTCATCAAGCGGTACAGATCACCCGCCTGAGTGTAGTGATCATCGTCCGAGGTATCGTAGCGAGTGGCTGCCGCACCCGACAAAGCCAGTGGCGGCTCGGGTACGTGATCACTTACATCGGGCGCCCCGGATGCAGCGCGATCATTGGGGTAAAAATTGGCCCCGGAGCCTTGCACACTGCCGCTGTGGTAAGGGCAGCCCGCCATTTGGCCGTCGCGCTGATAGTTGTTTACCGGACAGCGCGGGCTGTTAACCGGCAGCTGGTTGTGGTTTACCCCAACGCGGTAGCGATGCGCATCCTGATAGGCCAGTAACCGCGCCTGCAACATTTTATCGGGCGAGGCGCCCACGCCGGGCACTAAGTTGCTGGGGGCAAAAGCGGCCTGCTCCGTCTCGGCAAAGTAGTTTTCGACGTTGCGGTTAAGCTCTAAGGTGCCCACCTCCTGCAGCGGAAAATCTTTGTGCGGCCAGATTTTGGTCAAATCAAACGGGTTAATGTGGTAACTCGCCGCCTGCTCCTCGGTCATAATTTGCAGCTTAACCGCCCAGCTTGGGTAGTCGCCGCGGTCAATAGCCTCAACCAAATCCTGCTGCGCACCAAACGCCGGGAGTGTCATGGCCTCGTCGTCAGTTAGGGTTTTAATGCCCTGATTGGATTTAAAGTGCCACTTCACCCACACACGCTCGCCCTGCGCATTCCAAAAACTCAAGGTGTGCGAGCTAAAGCCATGCATATGTCGATAGCTGGCAGGAATCCCCCGGTCGCTCATCAAAATAGTCATTTGATGCAGAGACTGCGGGTGATTGGCCCAAAACTCAAATATTGCCTGTGGGTCGGGCAAGTTCGTGCGCGGGTTTTTCTTTTGCGAGTGAATAAAATCGGGAAACTTAATCGGGTCGCGTAAAAAGAACACCGGGGTATTATTGCCCACCACATCAAAATTGCCTTGCTTGGTGTAAAACTTAACGGCAAAACCACGAGGGTCGCGAGCGTAATCGCTGGAATCCTGCCCACCACCCACGGTCGAGAAGCGCAAAAACACCTCGGTTTGCTCGCCCTCAGACTGTAAAAAGTCGGCAATAGTATGATCTTTTAAGCTCTTACTCAGCGTAAAGGTTCCATAGGCACCTGTGCCGCGAGCGTGAACCACACGTTCAGGGATTCTCTCACGGTTAAAGTGCGCCAGCTTTTCAAACAGGTAATGATTATCAAAGGTCAGTGGCCCGCGCTCACCAGCACTGATACTGTTATTGTCATCCGTAACGGGGGCTCCGGCAGAGGTGGTTAAGGTCGTTTTACTCATGGTTGTATCATCCTTATAACTAGGTCTGTAACACGCTGGTACTCATCGAGCTTCACGCCCACTATTGAGTATAGAAGCTTGACTACCAACTGCATGAAGCCATTCTAGACAAGCCGAACCTTTAGCGAAAATTAATTGCCAATATAGGGTGCATAGTATTAAGTTATGGGCACCCGGAACCAAACACCGGCTTACCGCTCTATAATGAACACGATTGGACAAAGTGTGGATTCGCAGGTACAAGCGGCTATCCACCGGCACCGAGTCTCCGTATAATTGGCGCTTATTTCTACAAACTCGAGGTGACATGAGTCAGCTTCCAAAACCCGTTGGTGTCCTCTTGGCTGGCGGCCTTGCCCGCCGCATGGGTGGCGGCGACAAATGCCTGCTGCCACTAGGAGACAAGACCCTACTGGCCCGCAGCGTCGAGCGCTCCAACCATCAGGTCAAGCAGCTGCTGCTAAGCGCAAATGGCAACTCGCTGCGCTTTGCCCGCACCAAGCTGCCGGTAATACCCGACGTGTTTGCCGACAACCCGGGGCCCATGGCCGGTATTCACGCCGCCATGAGCTGGATGCAAGAGCATGACAGCGAGAATGAATGGCTGGCCAGCTTTGCCTGCGACACACCGTTTTTCCCCACCGATATGGTTACCCAACTCGAGGCGGCCCGCACCGACGCCACCACCATTATTGTGGCAAGCTCCGGCGGACGGATGCAGCCAGTGTTTGCCCTGTGGCACCGCTGCTTGCTGCCTGAGCTAACCGCCACTCTAACCGCTGGCGGCGATATTCCCTGGCTGCAGCACTGGATCGCCGAGCGCGCCCACGCCGTGGTGGAGTTTGCCTCCGAGCCCTGCGACCCTTTTATCAATATCAATGCCCCGGCCGATTTGTATCACGCACAAGATTTACTCAACAAAATCGGCTAACCATCAGGCGACGCGCTTTGCCACGGCCCCTTACCGATGTAAGCGGCTCTATCTCTACCCGCCAAGGACAAAAAGCGCCGATTTCGTTACACTGCGCCACTTACTCATTGACCCGAATCGACTAACAGCTGCCATGTACCCGATGATCACTCCGCCATAGGCGTCCGAGCCTTATCCACCCTGTTCCCGCTTGCACAGATCAAGCGACTCTGGAGCTCTAGCCCCACACAGGGCTAGCCCAACCCATATTAAAAACTAAGCAGTGCGGCTGTGGGCATAAATGCCTACCCGTACTGATGATACGGATACCAGAAACATGATGAACCATTTGCGCCAACACTGGCTTGGCAATGTCCGTGGCGATGTGCTCTCGGGCACCGTCGTCGCCCTCGCCCTTATCCCCGAAGCTATTGCGTTTTCAATTATCGCCGGGGTAGATCCCAAAGTCGGTTTGTACGCGTCATTCTGTATTGCCTTTGTCACCGCCTTTACCGGTGGCCGGCCCGCCATGATCAGCGCCGCTACCGGCGCCATGGCCTTGCTGATGGTCACCTTGGTAAAAGAGCACGGCCTACAATATTTGTTAGCCGCCTCGGTTTTGTGCGGGGTGTTTCAGATCATCGCCGGGGTGTTTAAGCTCGGCGGCTTGATGCGCTTTGTCTCCCGCTCGGTGGTCACGGGCTTTGTTAACGCCCTGGCGATATTGATCTTTTTGGCCCAGCTGCCTGAAATTACCGGCAGCAACGCCACCCTACCGGTATTTGCCCTGTTAGCAGCGGGCCTCGGTATTATTTACCTACTCCCTTACCTAACCCGCGCCATTCCCTCGCCGCTGGTGTGTATTGTCAGCCTAACGGTGGTGGCGATTTACTTTGGTATCGATGTGCGCACGGTAGGCGACATGGGCGAGCTGCCCGATAGCTTGCCGGTGTTTTTGTTGCCGGATATTCCGCTGAACTTTGAGACCCTGCAAATCATCTTCCCCTACGCCATCACCATGGCTGTGGTTGGCTTGCTTGAGTCTATGATGACCGCCACCATTGTGGATGACTTAACCGACACAGAGAGCAACAAAAATCGCGAGTGTGTCGGCCAGGGCACCGCCAACATCGCCTCGGGCTTTTTGGGCGGTATGGCCGGTTGCGCCATGATCGGCCAGTCGGTGATCAATGTTAAATCCGGCGGCCGTACGCGTTTATCCACCTTAGTGGCCGGTGTGTTTTTGCTTATTTTGGTGGTGTTTTTAGGTGACTGGGTCGCCCGTATTCCCATGGCCGCGCTGGTCGCGGTGATGATTATGGTATCGATTGGTACCTTTAGCTGGTCATCGGTAGCGGCGCTGCGCACCAACCCCAAAAGCTCGTCTATTGTGATGGTCAGCACCGTTGCCGTAGTGGTAGCCACCCACAACCTGGCATTGGGTGTATTGCTCGGGGTGTTACTCAGCGCGCTATTTTTTGCCCGCAAAGTGGGGGATATTTTATACATTGGCAGCACCATGGATGATGCCGGCGAGCATCGGACCTATCAGGTGATTGGCCAGGTATTTTTTACCTCGGCCGAGCAGTTTATCGCCGGCTTCGACTTCAAAGAGGCCGCCGATAAAGTTACCATCGATTTGCACCGCGCTCACTTTTGGGACATTACGGCCATCAGCTCGCTGGACAAAGTCGTACTCAAGTTTCGCCGCGAGGGAACACAGGTGGAGCTGGTTGGTCTGAATGAAGCCAGCGCAACCTTGGTTGATCGTTTTGCGGTGCACGACAAACCCGAAGCCATCGATCAGTTAATGGGCCACTAACGATAAAAAGGATGATCCGCATGCGCAATAAAGTAATCGCCTGTATCGACGACTCGCAATACGCTCAGGCTGTGTGTGATTACGCTGCCTGGTCGGCCAACCAAATGGACGCTCCTTTGAGTTTGTTACACGTGCTCGACGAGCTACCCGCCAGCCGCGGCACCAACTTAAGTGGCACCATTGGCCTCGGCTCCCAAGAGGCTCTGCTCGAAGAGCTGGCCAGCCTGGATGAACGGCGCAGTAAAATCGCTTTGGAGCAGGGCAAAATGATGCTGCAAGCGGCCCGCGAGCGCGTTGCCAGCAACGGCATTAGCGAGCCCGAGTCGCGCCAACGCCATGGCGAGCTGCTGGACGCGTTAAAAGATCTGGAGCAAGAGACGCGCATGCTGGTAGTGGGCAAGCGCGGCGCCGATACCGCCAGCGCCCACGGCCATATTGGCAGTCACCTTGAGGGCATCATTCGCGCTATGCAGTGCCCGGTACTGATTGCACAACAAAGTTTTAGTGCGCCGACGCGGTTTATGATTGCCTTTGACAGTAGCGAGACAGCCTTTAAAGGCGTCGACATGGTAGCCGCCAGCCCGCTATTTAAAGGCATTCCCTGCCACCTGGTGATGGCGGCAACCGATACCGCCGAAAACCGCGCGCCACTTGAGCGGGCGCAGGCCACGCTACAGGCCGCGGGCTTCGACACCACCGCCGCACTCATCACCGGTGATCCGGAAAAAGCTCTGGCCGATTACCAAGAGCAACAAGGCGTCGACCTACTGATTATGGGCGCCTACGGCCACTCGCGTATTCGCCACTTTATTGTTGGCTCCACCACCACTGCAATGATCTGCCGCACGCGTATCTCATTACTGGTGCTGCGCTAATGCCATCGTTTTACGCCGCGTGGCGCAAACTCTGCATCGCACAGTTTTTTGTCATGCTGACCATTTACATTGGCTTTGGTGTGGCGAAAAACCCGGGCGCCGTGGTGGGCGATTTTAACGATTTACTGATGCACTTTAGCGGGTACGTGGTAGCGGGCATATCCATCGGCTTTGCCTTTGGTAAACGCTCGGTAGCATGGCGCTTTTTAGTGTTGTTTTTATTCTCCACCGGCATCGAGTGCATTCAATACACCCTGCCCTGGCGCAGCTTTGATGTGCGCGATATTGCGGCTAATACCGCTGGGATAGTGTTGGGATTGTTGCTTTGGTGGCTAGTATCTTTGATTGTTAGGCGAGCGCTAAAATAAATAACATCGGGCGAATTAACGTTAATGCGTATTAGTGCCGCTCATACTTAAAGTTTTGCCCCCATCGCTGGCGCCTAGCAAGTCCCGCGCACGCTCAACCTCAATTTGTATCATTTTCTCCTTACACGATACACTTGTCCAACCACCTAATTCTGTGATCAAGTAAAACTCACCAGGTGACCCTCCTTCAATTCTAGGAAGGCTAACCCAAAACATGTCTTTCTGCCTCGAGTCGCGGGCAAGCTTCAACTCCAATTCTGTCCTATCGTCTTTCAGAACTACTCTGTAGCTTTCGGCTGGGCTAGAACCACTATGTAGCTTAATAAAGGAAATATTCTCCAGCGCCATTACCAGCCATTCTTTGTCAGCCACGCACCCGTTGATAAAAACTTTTGTCGATGACGAGTTCACAAGCTCAAACACTTCTTCAGCAATAGTCTTCTTTTTAAAATGATCTAAAACTGACCAAAACAACGTAGAAGAAAGAAATGCAAACATCGTAACCACTGTAAGCCTGGTCATTTTTTGTGAGTCACGCTCTACAAAAAACTCACTAGCACAGCTAGAAAAAATATCGCGATCAAAGCAACAAAGATAAGCAGCCCATCAACAACACGGGGATATACAGTATAAAACCAATTAATTGTCATTATTCGTCTTTACCACCAGCGGAAAGTAACACAAAGCCCACTGGTGTAGGCTTTGTGCTGTACCCCTCGTATTATTTATCTTCTAGCATTTTCCCCAATGCGGTTCCAATAGACGCCGCCCCACCCAACTGCCAACCACCATCCACCGGAATCACCGCGCCGGTAATAAAGCCGGCCAAATCGGAGCTTAAAAACAAGCAGGCATCGGCGATATCCCGCGGGCGCCCCATGCGTTTCAGCGGCACGGTTTGCAGGATTTTATCGCGCATTTGCTCGCCCGGGGCTAAACGGTCCATCCCCTCGGTGCCCTCAATGGGGCCCGGGATAATAGAGTTAACCCGCACGCCCTCGCCGCCCCACTCGATGCTGAGGGTACGGGTGATCATATCGACACCGGCTTTAGCTGCGCACACATGAATTTGGCCGGCCATGGCCAGCTGCGCTTGCGGCGCCGAGATATTAACAATGGACGCACCCGGCTTGCGCAAATGCGGGTAAACCGCACTCATTACATGCCAGGTGCCTTTTAGGTCAATATCCACCACCGCGCCAAAACCGTTATCCGATAACTGCCGCGCCAGGGCCGGAAAATTACCGGCCGCGCCCGAAACCACCACATCGAGCGCGCCCCACCGAGCGTTTAGCTGGCTAACCGCCTCGCGCACGGCGTCGCCATCGCGCACATCGGCGCTGTAGCCGCAGGCGTCCTGCGCCCCTTGCGCTTTAAGTGCTGCGACGGTCTCGTCTATTTTGTCCTGTGACCGGCTAATGACACAAACACTGGCGCCGCAGCTGGCGTAGCGCTCGGCAATACCCCGGCAAATACCGCTGGTACCGCCCACGACTAATACGGTTTTTCCTGCACAATCTATCGTTACCGACACGGCTTACCCCTTCTCAGCAGACATTAGTTTTTGCACGGCGGCGCGACACTCATCGCCCGACAGGCACTTAGCAAACTCAGCAAGCTCGGCCTCAACCACCGCCTCCAGATCAATTTGGGCACCGGCACGCAATAGCTTTTTACTAATCGCCAGCGCCTCGGGCGGACGATTAGCCAGCTCGCGGCATACCCAATCGACTTCACCCGACAGGCGTTCATCGCTGTACACCTCATTAATTAAACCAAAGCGGTGAGCATCGGGTGCGGCGATGGCATCGCCCAGCAGCAGTAGCTCGCGCGCACGGGCTACGCCCACGCGTTGAGCCAGTAAGGCGCTGGCACCAAACTCGGGGCACAGGCCCAACTTAACAAACGGCAGCTGAAAAAACGCATCTTCGCTGGCGTAAACAAAGTCGCAGTGCAGCAACAGCGTGGTGCCAATACCCACGGCCGCACCGTTCACCTCGGCTACCAGCGGCTTTTGCAGTGCCATCACCGCCCCCATAAATTGCCGCGCCGGGTGGGCCTCGGTCAGCTCCGGGGCCGACATAAAATCGGCCAGATCATTGCCAGAGGTAAAACTATCGCCGCTTCCGGTAATGCGCACGACGCGCACCTCGGAAGCGGTATCGGCCCAGCGCAACACATCGGCCAGCGACTGATACATCGCCAGTGACAGAGCATTTTTTTGCGCGGGACGGTTAATTTGAATGGTTAATACCGAGCGGACACACTCGGCTTTAATTTGGTCGCACAGCTGCAGCGGCAGATTCACTCTCACCTCCTGGGTTATAAGCTACCCGTTGAGTGTAGACCCTCCGCCGCCAAGCCGAAACCCGTGCAAGTCACAACCTGAGCTGCCGCGCCTTCTGGGCAGATGACACCCTCGCGCCTGACCGGTACAATTGCGCCTCACCCAATGACAGACTTAGGCACTATGAACATCCGCGAACAGCTTACCTCCCGAATCCAAACCGCCATGACGTTGGCCGGCATCCCTATCGAGTGTCGCCCCATGGTGGCCGCGGCCAAAAAAGCAGGCTTTGGTGACTACCAGGCCAACGGCGCTATGGGTGCCGCCAAAAAAATGGGCACCAACCCACGGGAGCTGGCGGCCAAAATTGTCGAGCTGGTTGAGCTGGACGATATCGCCGACAAGCTGGAGATCGCCGGTCCTGGCTTTATCAACATTCATTTAAAGCCCGAGTGGCTGGCCGGGTGTGTCGCCGATGCCGAGCAAGATCCGGCGCTGGCCATTAACCCTGCCGCCGAGCCAAAAACCATTGTGGTGGATTACTCATCCCCCAACCTCGCCAAAGAGATGCACGTAGGCCATTTGCGCTCGAGCATTATTGGCGATGCCCTGGTGCGTATTCTTGCCCGCCTGGGCCACAAGGTGATTCGGCAAAACCACGTGGGCGATTGGGGCACGCAATTTGGCATGCTGATCGCGGAGCTGGAAGAAACCCTGCAAACCGACGCCAGCGCCGCCATGGCCCTAAAAGATTTAGAGGTGTTTTACCAGCAGGCCAAAGCACACTTTGATGCCGACGAGGCGTTTGCCGATAAGGCCCGCAACTATGTGGTTAAGCTGCAGTCGGGCGACGCCGATGTATTAAAGCTGTGGGAACAATTTAAGCAAGTATCGCTAGAGCACAGCGCCGATATTTACCGCAAGCTCAACGTCACCCTAACCGACGCCGACGTGTGTGGTGAGAGCTTTTACAACGAAGATTTAGCGCCGCTACTGCACGAGCTGCAAGCGCAAGGGCTGGCCGTCGAAGACCAGGGCGCCCAGGTAGTGTTTTTGCAAGAGCTGGCCGATAAAGAAGGCAACCCTTCGCCGGTTATTATTCAAAAGAAAGGCGGTGGTTTTTTATACGCCACCACCGATTTGGCTGCCATTCGCTACCGTGCTGGCCAGCTGGGTGCCGACCGCATTTTGTACTTTATCGATGCGCGCCAGTCCCTGCATATGCAACAGGTGTTTACCCTGGCCCGCAAAGCCGGCTTTGTCGACAGCGACGTAAGCTTAGAGCATCACGCCTTTGGCACCATGATGGGCGCCGACGGCAAGCCCTTTAAAACCCGCTCGGGCGGCACGGTAAAATTATCGGCACTACTCGACGAAGCCGTAGAGCGCGCGGCGGCCGTTATTACCGAGAAAAACCCCGAGCTGGAAGGCGCCAATGACATCGCCCGTAAAGTGGGTATCGGCGCCGTTAAGTACGCGGATTTATCCAAAACGCGAACCAACGATTACGTGTTTAACTGGGACACCATGCTCAGCTTTGAGGGCAATACCGCGCCTTACTTGCAGTACGCTTACACACGTATTCAAAGTATTTTTCGCAAAGCCGAGATTGACCCGGACAATTTAACGGGCAACATCGTGTTGGGCAGCGAGCAGGAAAAAGCACTGGCCATTAAGTTACTGCAACTGGGTGAAGTATTAGAGCAAGTCGCACAGGATGCCATGCCGCACTTGTTGTGCACCTACCTGTACGATCTGGCCAGCCTCTATATGCGCTTTTATGAGGCCTGCCCGATCTTAAAATCCGATGTGCCAGCCGAGCTGCGCGCCAGTCGTCTGCGTTTGTGCCACGCGGTATCGCGCACACTGGCAACCGGTTTGGACATGCTCGGTATTGAGGTCAGCGAGCGCATGTAACCCCGCGCTCTAGCGCCACTAAAAAAGCCCGGCTGTTATCCACAGCCGGGCTTTTTTGTGCTCACTAATGACGCTTACCACCAGGTGGCGTAAAGCGCGATTAAAATCAACACAATACAAGCGGCGGCAATTTTAAAACCGCCACTGGTCGAAAAGTCCACTTGCTTGAGGTCAATGGCCTTTTCACTGTTTTTCTTAGAGCAAGCCGCTAACCCTAGCGCCATACAAACGATAAAGATCAAACCCACACGATCCATAAACGGCAACTCGGGCCACAACCAGCGCGCGAGGATCGACAACACAACCGAAGAAACCGCAGCCAGCAGTGCCGAGTTAGCATTGGCCCGTTTAACAAAAAAGCCCAAAATAAAAATCGCCACGACACCGGGGGTAAAGAAGCCGGTAAACTCCTGAATATATTGAAAGGCCTGATCCATTTTGCCCAATAACGGCTCGGCGATAATCATGGCAACCAGCATAGCGGTCACAGCCGCTACCCGGCCGATCATCACCAGCTTTTTCTCAGAGTTAACTCCGCCGTGCAGCTGGCGGTAAATGTCCATGGTAAAAATCGTGGAAACACTGTTGGCCATAGAGCTAAGCGACGACGCAATGGCCGCAACCAGCGCGGCAAAGGCCAGGCCCATAAGCCCGGTGGGCACCAGCTTCATCATCTCTGGGTAGGCCATATCGGGGCGCTCTAAATCCGGCGCCAGCACCAGGGCGGCAATACCGGGCAACACCACCAACACGGGCATTAACACCTTTAAAAACGCGGCAAAAGCCACCCCTTTTTGCGCCTCGCGTAAACTTTTAGCGGCCAAAGTGCGCTGGGTTATGTACTGATTAAACCCCCAGTAGGAAAGATTCATAATCCACATACCGCCGATGAGCACC
This sequence comes from uncultured Gilvimarinus sp., assembly GCF_963975215.1. Taxonomy (GTDB): domain Bacteria; phylum Pseudomonadota; class Gammaproteobacteria; order Pseudomonadales; family Cellvibrionaceae; genus Gilvimarinus. Next base: position 4,861 of record NZ_CAXBFW010000014.1, on the reverse strand, counting down.
GAGATACCTGGCAAGCTAATGTAGTCCTCGTGTTCGGGCGAGAGAATTAAATCAAAGCTCTCCGGCGTTTTATCTAGCAACACCTGAAACCCGGCAATAAAACCTGCACCACCAGAAACCTCGACCAGCGCTAAATAGCTAACCAGCAAGCCGCCTAACACCAGTAGCGTCACTTGCACGATATCGGTAAGCGCTACGGCCTTTAAACCACCGTACAATGAATAGGCCATCGAGAACACGGCCAAAAACAACATGCCGTACAGCATATCGACACCGACGATGGTTTTGATGGCCAGTGCGCCCAAATAAAGCACCGCCGTTAAATTCACAAAGGTATAAACCGCCAGCCAAAAGAATGCCATTACCAGCTGCACGCGCTTATCAAAGCGCTGCTCTAAAAACTGCGGCATGGTGTAGATTTTTTTCTCTAGCAGTATCGGCAAAAACCATTTACCGATAACCATCAGCGTGATTGCCGCCATCCACTCGTAAGAGGCAATCGCCAGGCCGATGGCATAACCGGAGCCCGACATACCAATGATTTGCTCCGCCGATATATTAGCCGCCACTAACGACGAGCCAATAGCCCACCAGGGCAAAGCGTTACCCGCTAAAAAGTAATCCGAGCTGTTTTTGGTGTGGCCGGACTTTTCGCGTGATACCCACCACGCCAGCAGCAAAAGAAATACACAGTAGGCGACGAATACCCCTACATCGATGGTGCTTATAGCCATGGACTCAACCCTTCAGACATTTACTATTATATTTATCGCCAGCAGCCTCACTAAGACGCCTGTATGTCACATCTTAACCGCAAAACCACTGACAAAGGCAAACGTCTGGCGGAACGCCGCCACAAACATTTGCCTTTAAAATAACCGGGCTACCGCTACAGCGTCGAAAACCGGTACACCGTGCGCGAAGAATAACGATCACCCGCTTTTAAGGTAGTGCGCGGAAAGTGCGGCTGATTGGGGGAATCCGCGAAGTGTTGCGGCTCCAGCGCCACACCAGCGTGCTTGCCATAGGTCGCGCCATCTTTAGCGGAGGTTTTACCGTTTAAGTGATTACCGGTGTATACCTGTAGGCCCGGCTCAGTGGTCAGCACTTGCATAACACGTCCACTGGCAGGGTCTGTGAGCGTGGCCGCCAACGCCACATCACCGCTAAACGCCCCACGGCGCAACACCCAGTTATGATCATAGCCAAGCGCTGCTTTGAGCATAGCATTGTCGGCGTTGATATCCCGCCCTATGGCTTTGGCCTGGGTAAAATCAAACACGGTATTGCGCACCGACAAAATCTCACCAGTGGGTATGGCTGTGTCATCCACTGGCGTATAAAAATCAGCGTTAAGCGCCAATTGATGTTTAAGAATATCGCCCGAGTCGTGCCCGGATAAATTAAAGTAACTGTGGTGAGTCAGGTTGATCACCGTATCGGCATCTGCGGTTGCCTGATAGTCAATCTGCAAGGCGTTGTCTTGGGTTAAACGATAGGTGACAGCCACCTGTAAACTTCCCGGATACCCTTCGTCGCCGGCTTTACTTAAAAGGGTAAATCGAACCGCCGGTTCATCCGAGTCGTCCAGCACCTCGCCTTGCCACAGGCGCTTGTCAAAACCGACGGTGCCGCCATGCAGGTGATTGGGCGGGTTGTTATTGGCCAGCTGATAGCTTTTGCCGTTTAACTTAAAGCGGCCCTTCGCGATTCGATTAGCGTAGCGGCCAATGGTGGCGCCAAAGAACGGGCTGTCCGACAAATATTGTCGGGGGTTATCAAAGCCCAGCACCACATCGGCGTGCTCGCCGTTGCGGTCAGGCATCGTCAGGCTGACCAATAAAGCGCCTAAATCTGTGAGCTCGGCGCGGCTGCCGCTGGCATTACTAAGGCTGTACAACCGGGTGGTTCGGCCGTCTTCAAGTGAGCCAAACTCACTGACCACCACGGCCGATGTGGCAGGTACGGCCAACAGCGTTAAAAACAAGCACAAAATTACAGGGCGGGCGGATCGTGAAAACATATGGCCTCTCATTATAGTCGTCTAGACAATTATATTATCGAGAGATTGTCGCCCAGCTTAGGCGCGCTGTCTATGGCATCACCGGCAATTTAGCACCACTTAACAAACACAAAAAAGGCGGCTGATTGACAGCCGCCCACGAGAGAAAAGTAACCAGGGTGGCTTAAGGTAGATTATCCACCTTATCGCCAATGGGCCCCGAGAAAATAAAGCCGTCGTAAATATCCCAGTTAATCGACCAGGTCATTACCCCGCTAAAATCCGGGTAGATACCACCGGCGTCGATAGAGCCACACTGAGTGCCCCGGGTAATACAGTCGAGGGCATCCATAATCGCCTGGTTAGTGGCCTGGCCAGAGCCGGCCGAGGCGGGACCAGACGGCAAACCCAGTGACACCTGCTGCGGATCAAGCCCTTCAAAGTAAACATTACCCGCGGTCTGAAAGCCCTCGATCAGCATACGCGCCGAGGCCACCATCATATCCACCGAGCCCGCCGGGTAGGATTGTGGCGCATAAGGCGTTTGCAAGCCGCCATTGTTGTACAGCTGCACATGCAACAGATCGAGCAAATCGCGGGTTTGATCGATAATCGGCAGGTAAGCGCCCCAGATACCGCCATAGGCGGTGTGGCCACCTTGCACATAAGGATGCTCCGGTGCCATGGTTAGCGCCATGCCCCCTACATTGGTATCGATGGCGCGTATAGCGCCGGGTAAGCGCGCCTGAATTTGCGTCCCGTGCAACAGCTGCGAGCCGCTTTCCAGATCGATATCGATGCCATCAAAACCCCACTCGTTAATCAGGTCGGTCAAGCTGCTGACAAAGTTCGCTTCGTCGGCATCGGTGTTCAGGGTAATGGTCCCTTCGGCACCGCCTAGCGACAGTACAAAAATCTTACCCTGCGCCTGCATGGCCGCCATATCTTGCTTAAATTGCGCGGGGTCTAAGCCGGCGCAGCTAGAGCCTGAACCGTCAAACAGGTTAAAGTGCACGGTGCCATTGCTGGCCGGATCGTTATCAGCAAAGGCGATATCAATCACATCCCAGGCATCAGAGATTTGCGACAGCGGAATCGGACAGCCCGCCGGGTTTTGAAAGTTGTGCCAATAACCCACCAGTGCATGGCGGGGGAAGTCACCGGTGTAACCGCCGCCGGGAACCGAGCTGGATGACGAGCTATTAGAGCTTGAACTGCTAGTGCTGGACGAGCTACTCGAAGAGCCGCCGTCACAGCTTTGCACCAGCGTCCAGGCGTCCTGCCAGTGGGCACCGGCGCCGGGCTCGTACGCCCAAGCGGCATTGGACGAACACCAACCGGCAACATCACAGCGGTATTCATTACCGAGATTCTCAACCAGATCCCCGCCACTGTAGCTGGTGCCGGCCACATAGCCCGGCGAGCCACAGCTACCAGTGGGCACCGACGACGAGCTGGAAGATAGCGATGAAGAGCTGCTGGAGGATGAGCTGGACACGCTAGAGCTGCTGGAGGAGCTAGCGCTATCGTCACAGACCCCCAGAGAAGTCCACTGCTGGTACTGCCCTGAGTGCTGAGCCGGAATATCACCGCGCGTCCACCAATTGGCCTCGTAGGCGCTGCCGGCATCCTGTACCTGCATGCCGCCGGTATAGGCCGTGCTCGCATTCCAATCGTTCAGTCCGGAGCAGTTAAGCGTCTGTGCACTGGCATTGATGGCCGCACTGCCGGCGCACAGCGCTGCAAGCGAAAGTAATTTTTTATGATACATGTCTATCCCTCTATTTTTGTTTTGACGACACAACCAATGGCGTTAGCCCATTTTTTGCGTCGTATAAAGCTGTTCTTTGCCCCCTAAGATTCACCAAGGGAACAAATCAGCAATCAAGGTATCTGGGATTCCTGCCCGACAAGAGCGCGTCATGCGCAATCTGGAGCTCGACAAGCGGTATCGCATAAGCCGTAGGACAACGTTGTCAGGGACAGCAATATCACGCCCAATTGCGCAAAACAAACCAGTAGCATGAGGGTGTGATGCAGTACCGGTTTTGATTTCTAATAGAAATATAAAAGCAGCGTCCCAAAAGCTTAAAGAGATAAACCGGATTCGTCGGCAGGCGGACCTAGCGCCTCAAACACCACCTGATTACGCCCCTGAGCTTTAGCCCGGTACAAGCCCATATCGGCCCGCCGGATCAAATCGTGTATGGACTCGCCCTGCTGGTACCCGGCAATACCAAAACTTAAGGTAATACCGCCACACAGCGGCTTAATCGCGCTGGAGCCGGCGACCCGTTGTCGCAGAGCATCCATTAACAGCAGAGCTCGCGGTCCATCGGTATTGCTAAGGGCCAACAGTAGCTCCTCACCGCCCCAGCGAGCCAGCAAATCAGTACTGCGCAACCGCGCTTTTAATAGCAGTGCTATGCACTGCAACACCTGGTCGCCAATACCATGGCCATAGGTATCATTAACTCGCTTAAAGTAATCGACATCCGCCAGAGCCACACAAAACCCGCCTTGCCCACGATCAGCGTGGGCTTTTAGCTGCTCCATATGCTCCGTCATATAGCGGCGGTTTAATAAACCTGTTAACGGGTCGTGAGTCGCCAGCGAAATAAGCTGTTGCTGCTGGTGCTCATTGACCACGCGCACACTCATAATTCCCAGCATCATAGCGCCGCCGCCAAACAGCACATTCGCCACATACACCCAGTGCTGATACTCGCCAAAAACACGGTTAAAGTGAATGGTGCCACCCCACAGCTCTAATAGCGCAAACAACACAATACACAACACCCCCGCGAGCCCGGCATAGCGCACACTAACCCCGGGGTTTGCCACCACCAAACAGGCGGC
>NZ_CAXBFW010000013.1:0-102207 GCF_963975215.1 uncultured Gilvimarinus sp. | reverse complement strand
TGGCAACGACGAGTACGGGCCAGCCTGGAAGCCATAATCGACGCCATTCGAGTACATATGTGGGAACAGCGGGGCCGGTAGCCATTGCCGCCAGATGCCATATTCAACCTAGGGCTAGCCATTCTATTAACCCAGAAGCCTTTCGGGTGCATCCATTTCCTCGTGCAGCACACGAACAACCAACACCCCCGACTCAAGCACCTGATAAAAAACAGCGTGCTGCTCAGCCTGCAACCTGCGATACCTAGGAGAAACATGGGCATAATCCGCGCCCAGCGCGGGATGATCAAGCAGCGCTGCCATTCCCTCCTCCAGCTGATCCAAATATTTATCCGCCTGTTCACTCCCCCATGCTTCGCAGGTATACACCCAAATTCCGATTAAATCCGACTCCGCTTTAGGGGTGATGCACAGCTTAAGCACTAATCAGCCACCTTCATACGGTCACGGCCAGCCGCCTTGACAGCCGACATGCTGAGCGGCCTAGGCTTACCGCTTAACTCACCCTCAGCGAGGGCCTGTCGCAGCGTGGCAAGACGCTCTTTCATCTGTCGGTCTCTTCGGATGAGATCGCGAATATACTCACTATCATTACCGAAGTGACCGCTTGCAACCTGACCCTTCACCCAGTCGTTTTGCTGTTCGGTCAGCGTGATGGTTTTTCGGTGCATACTCATAGTGGGAGCTCCTAAAACAGCAGTAATATGACATTATCATACCACCTTTGCGCACCGGAGCAGTGCCAACACAAGGACTGGGAGGCCAGATACTTAAGCTACCTCATCCATGGGGACTGAGGACCATATGATATTCTGCGGATTCCATTAGGGCCAGAGGCTTTAATAACCTTACCCGAAGGCCGGATATATGGAAGCAACCCTTTTACGATCATAAGAAATTTATCTTGCAATACGGGGCGGACCATATATGACCCCGGCGCCTCTCAGCTGGATGAAGCCCTGACGAGCGGAGCAGATATTGTGATGCTAGACGAAATGGACTTAGAGGAGGTAAACCGTCACCTAGAAGGCAAAACCTTTATAGCGCAGCTAGAGCTATCGGGCGGGGTAGACATCGCACAAATCAACGCGCTGAAAAGCTTATTTAAAAATATCAGCCGGATATCGGTGGGGGCGCTAACCAAGCACCGCCGGGCGGTGAATTTGTCGATGCGGGTGGACGCATCTTTCACTCAACTATAACGCTCGGCATAAAAAAACAGCCCCGGCAAAACCGAGGCTGCTTTTAAAAAGATCAAACAACTTTGTCGAATGACTTACAAGCGACACTCACCCGGCAAGAACTGAGTCTCAATGGTGGTGCCACCTGCACCAGCAGCAGGAGAGCAGTTCCACTCGACGGTACCGCTGGAGTTAGCATCAGTAATTGGATTGTTATTGATAGTAGGGACAAATTGAACAACGTTGGTACCACCAAGCTGCGGAATCCCGCCCAAAGTCACATCAATAGTGCCAGTGGCAGGATCAACAGCCACATTAGTTATACGAGTTGTAAGGATTTCCCCGGTACCAACAGCAGCAGCAACCTCACCAGAGTATGCAGCCACACCAGCAATACCACCAGTCGCAAACATCTCAGTTACGCCAACCTTCAGTTCACTCGCGGCAACCAAACCTTCAGATACCTGTGCACGCACAGTGTAATCTTGGTAAGCAGGCAGAGCTACAGCCGCCAGAATACCGATAATCGCCACTACGATCATCAATTCGATCAGGGTAAAGCCTTGTTGTACTTTTTTCATTAGAGCCTCCAAATATGCTCAAAGTAAAATATTGTGTTCTTATCCGGCCCCCCATTGAGCCTAGCGGTAACTGAGCAAGGTGTGGGCCAACACGCACAAAGCGGTTGATAAGAGCTAAAACAGAAGTTATTAGACCAACACGCCAACCGAGACTGCCGCCCGACGACCATCAGTGCCAAAAAACGTCACCTTTAAACGGCAAAATTGAGTTGCGCCACACAAACATTGCCAACAAGGCCAACAGTTCGTAAAGTAAACCCCAATAACGGCCTTTATACACAAGGCACTAAGCTTGCGACCTAAACCATTACACGAACAAAAGCATTTAAGCCTATGGCAGCACTTAACGGATTGGCAAAGCGACTGGTTAACGACGGCCTGCTGGATGAAACCCTGGCCGCGAGCGGGCTGGCCGAGGCAAACAAACAAAAACTGCCGTTTGTTATCTATTTGGTGCAAAGCGGTGTGCTGGATGCCAAAACCCTGGCTCAGGTAGCGGCCGATGAATTTGGCACCCCGGTATTTGACCTTAAAGCCCTTAACCCGCAAGCAATGCCCAGCAAGCTGGTGGACGCCAAGCTGATTGAAAAGCACCGCGCCCTACCCTTAATGCGCCGCGGCAACCGTTTGTTTGTGGGCGTCGTCGACCCCACCAATTTGCACGCGCTAGACGAGATTAAATTTAATACCGGTATTAATACCGAGGCCGTGTTGGTCGAGGCCGATAAACTCACCGTTGCCATCGAGGCTTACATTAACGCCAATGAAGAGAGTATTGGTGATGCCTTGGGTGGGCTGGACGATGAAGACCTGGACGGGCTAAGCGCCGAAGGCACAGCAGTAAAAGAAGATGAGGAGACCAGCGAGGCCGACGAAGCACCGATTGTGCGCTTTATTAACAAGGTGCTGCTGGACGCCATTAAAATTGGCGCCTCGGATATTCACTTTGAGCCCTACGAGAAGGCCTACCGGGTTAGGTTACGCACCGACGGCATATTACAAGAGGTGTCGCGGCCGCCCATTAACCTGGCCACCCGGCTAGCCGCACGCTTAAAGGTGATGTCGCAAATGGATATCTCCGAGCGCCGGGTACCGCAGGATGGCCGGATAAAAATGAAGATATCCAAAACCCGCGCTATCGACTTTCGGGTTAACACGCTGCCAACACTGTTTGGCGAGAAGATTGTACTGCGGATTCTGGATCCAAGCTCGGCCAAACTGGGCATCGATGCCCTGGGCTACGAAGACGCGCAAAAGAAGATGTACCTGGACGCGCTGGAGCAGCCGCAGGGCATGATTCTGGTTACCGGCCCTACCGGTAGCGGTAAAACCGTATCGCTGTATACCGGCCTAAACATTCTTAATACCGAGGAGCGTAATATATCCACCGCCGAAGACCCGGTGGAAATTAACCTCGAGGGCATCAATCAGGTACAAATGAACACCAAGGTGGGCCTAACCTTTGCCGAGGCGCTGCGCTCGTTTTTGCGCCAAGACCCGGACATTGTGATGGTGGGTGAGATTCGCGACCTGGAAACGGCCGAAATTGCCATTAAAGCCGCGCAAACTGGCCACTTGGTACTCTCAACTTTGCACACCAACAGCGCCCCCGAAACCTTAACCCGCTTACTGAATATGGGTGTGCCGGCGTTTAACGTGGCGACCAGTGTTAGCTTAATTATTGCCCAGCGACTGGCTCGCCGCCTGTGCCCCAAGTGCAAAAAGCCGGCAACCGATATACCGCCCGAAATTTTGACCGAAGAAGGGTTTGACGATATTGGCATCCCACGGGAGGAGTTTGAGCTGTTCCACCCGGTTGGGTGCGACTCTTGCTTAAAGGGGTATAAAGGCCGTGTGGGCGTCTATGAAGTAGTTCGCATCACACCTGCGATATCTAGCCTTATAATGGAGGGGGGGAACTCACTTCAAATAGCCAAAGCAGCTAACGAGGCGGGTTTTAATAACTTAAGAGTTTCTGCGCTGCGCAAAGCAGCTCAAGGCTTAACCAGCCTAGAAGAAGCCAACCGAGTGACCAAGGATTAACCATGGCGACCGCAACCGCGCAACAAAAAGCAAAAACACGCAGACCAACCAAAGCCGTCACCTCGTCGACCTTTGTATATAAAGCCACCGACAAAAAAGGCAAGCCGGTACAGGGTGAGACCAGCGGTACCAGCCCGGCGTTAATTCGCGCTCACTTACAAAAACAAGGGCTACACGTAAAGTCAGTTAAAAAGAAGCCTAAGCCCTTATTGGGGAGCGGCGGAAAAAAGATTAAAGCAACTGACATTGCCGTATTCTCCCGCCAAATGGCCACTATGATGAAAGCCGGTGTGCCACTGGTGCAAGCATTTGATATTGTTGCTGACGGCGTCGACAACCTTTCGGTACGAAAGCTGATTAATGAAATTCGCGACGAGGTGGCCTCGGGCACTGGCTTTGCCCCGGCACTGCGTAAGCATCCGCGCTATTTTGACGACTTGTTTTGCAACTTAGTAGAGGCCGGCGAGCAGTCGGGCGCCCTCGAGACGATGCTAGATCGCATCGCGACCTACAAAGAAAAAACTGAGGCCCTTAAAGCAAAAATTAAAAAAGCGCTCACCTACCCCATCGCCGTTATCGTGGTAGCCATTGTAGTTACCGCTATTTTGCTTATTAAAGTAGTACCGCAGTTTGCCGAAACCTTTGGCAGCTTTGGTGCAGAGCTTCCCGCCTTTACGCTGTTTGTACTTCATTTGTCAGATTTGGCGCAAGCTTATTGGCTTTACTTCTTTGTTGGACTGATCGCGCTGTTTTTTGCATTTAAAGAGTTAAAGTTTCGCAGTAAAAAAGTCGCCTACGCAGTGGATAGGTACATGCTAAAACTACCTATTATCGGCGACATTTTGTACCTATCTGTGATGGCCCGCTTTGCCCGTACACTCTCTACAACGTTTGCCGCCGGTGTTCCACTTATCGATGCGCTGACATCCGTGGCCGGTGCGGCGGGTAACCGTATATACCAAGATGCCATTATCACCGTACGAGAGGAAGTTTCGACGGGTATTCAGCTCAATACAGCCCTAAAAAACCGTGGTATTTTCCCCTCCTTGTTAATACAGATGGCTTCAATCGGTGAAGAATCTGGTGCATTGGACGAAATGCTGGATAAAGTTGCGGTTTACTACGAGGAAGCCGTGGATAACAAAGTCGACAGCTTATCGTCGTTGCTAGAACCCATGATTATGTCAGTTTTGGGGGTTTTGGTGGGCGGCTTGATGATCGCGATGTATCTACCTATCTTCCAGCTCGGGCAGGTTATGTAACTTCATGTCGACAACCTCTTTTTTAGCCAGCGAATACAGCTGGTTTGTGTATATCGTTACCGTTTTATTTGGTTTAACCCTTGGCAGCTTCTTCAACGTAGTCATCCTGCGCCTCCCCAAAATTATGGAGGCGTCCTGGCGTGAGCAGTGCTGTGAGTTGTTAGAGCAACCAAACGACGCGCCAACAGAAAAGCTCGGCCTGGCCTTCCCGGCCTCTCATTGCCCTAAGTGCAAAGCTGCCATTAAGCCTTGGCAGAATATTCCGGTTATTAGCTATTTACTGCTTAAGGGTAAATGCGCTAGCTGCAAAGTGCGTATATCGCCCCGCTACCCGATTATTGAAACTATAACAGCGCTATTGTCGCTGGCTATTGTGGTTAAATTTGGGGTAACCGCCACCTCTGGCGCGCTGCTGGTTTTAACCTGGGCGCTGCTGGTATTAACGGTTATTGATATCGACACCCAGCTACTGCCCGATGATATTACCCTGCCTTTGGTGTGGCTGGGATTAATTGTTAATTACTTTGGCTTAGTAACCGATTTACCCAGCGCCTTGTGGGGCGCCGTGTTTGGTTATTTATCGCTGTGGTCGGTATTTTGGCTGTTTAAGCTACTGACCGGCAAAGAGGGTATGGGCTACGGCGATTTTAAATTGCTCGCCGCACTGGGCGCCTGGATGGGCTGGCAGATGTTGCCGCTGATTATTATTTTATCGTCGCTGGTGGGTGCGGTTATTGGCATCGGCATGATTTTAATAATGGGCCGCGATAAAAACATACCCATTCCGTTTGGCCCCTACTTAGCTATTGCCGGCTGGATCGCGCTGCTGTGGGGCGATGAAGTCGTCGCGCAGTATTTGCAAGTGGCGATGGTGGGGTGAACGGATGTGAAAAAGAAAGTCGGATGGCTGACGTCGGACGTCTGATGTGAAAGAAATAAATCGGCTACAGTGAGACAGGCCTTCGTCTGCCCACCGCCAGGCCGTCATACCGAATGACTGCCTAGCTATCTTTTACGTCCGACGTCAGACCTCCTAGCCACCCTCCAATGCCAACCCCGCTTAATGCCATAAGTAGGAGCCGAAAACCCCATGCCCTCTCCTAAACTAACCATCGGCCTTACCGGCGGCATCGGTAGCGGTAAAAGCGCCGCGTCGGCCTGCTTTGAGCGGTTAGGGATTTGCGTGGTAGATGCCGATGTCGTTGCCCGCGAAGTGGTCGAGCCTAACACGCCGGCGTTAGCCGATATCGCACAACACTTTGGCCCCACAATTTTACAGCCTGAAGGCACGCTTGACCGGGCGCAATTGCGGCAAATTATTTTTGCCGACCCCACCCAAAAAGCCTGGCTTGAGGGGCTGCTGCACCCCATTATCAATCAGCGCTTAAAAGAGCAGCTAGCTAATGCCCAATCGGCGTATGTGATTTTTGTATCGCCGTTGTTGCTGGAGACTAGCCAACACCAACTCACCGACCGGATATTGGTTATCGACTGCCCGCCAGAGTCACAAGTAGCCCGCGCCGCGCTGCGGGACAATATTGCGCCGACGCAAATAGAGGCGATTATGGCGACTCAGCTAAACCGCACCGAGCGATTGGCACGCGCGCAGGACGTGTTGCACAACCATGGCAGCCTGGATGACCTTGAGGTGCAGATTGGTAAGTTGCACCAACGTTATTTGGCTTTGAGTGACAGCCTCGACTAGATTATTACGTTGCACTAACCCCTCTCAATTGTCATTCCTATGGAAATGGGAACCCAGCCGTTTTGATTTGACGCACACCGTAGCTTACAGGCACTGGATCGGCCTCGCCATCCTTGGCTCTTGCCGACATTAGTACTTCCATTTACGTCAGCCTGGGTCTCTGCGTCGCTGGGCCCAGAATGACGCTGAGAGTACGGCACTTTGCCGTCATTCCGTGAATACGGGAACCCAGTGGCTTTGATTTGACGCACTCCGTAGCTCTCAGACTCTGGATCCCGGGTCTCCGCTTCGCTACGCCCGGGATGACGATGTAGTAGAGCGTGTGTTGTGCTGATCTCGCCCCCCACAGCGTCGCTCCCATGAAAATGGGAACCTAGTGACTTTGATTTACCGCACCTATTACTTTGCTGACTCTCGATAGACCTCGCCATCCCTAGCTCTTGCCGATATTAATACTCCCTGTACGTCATCCCGGGGCAGTGTTCGAACTGACAAAGACGCTGGATCGGCTTCGCTATCCCTAGCTCCTGCCGACATTAGTACTTCCTGTACGTCATCCCGGGTCTCCGCTTCGCTGCACCCGGGATGACGCTGTAGAGAGTAGGCACTTTGCTGTCATTCCCGTGAATACGGGAATCCAGCGGCTTTGATTTGACGCACTCCGTAGCTTACGGGCACTGGATCCCGGGTCTCCGCTTCGCTGCGCCCGGGATGACGGTGTAGAGAGAGAGTGGTGCCGGCCCCTCCTCCCCCGTCCACCACCACCCTCCCTTGATCGTCGTTCCCATGAAAATGGGAACCTAGTGGCTTTGATTTACCGCACGTCGTACTTTGTCAGCTTGCGGCACCGCTCGACTCGAGGGATAATCCCCACCATGAATGATGATGTGATAAAACTAAACTGCCCCACCTGCCAAAAAGCCATTGTCTGGAGCGAAGATTACCCTTTTCGCCCCTTTTGCTGTGAGCGTTGCAAAATGATTGATTTGGGGGAGTGGGCGGGCGAAGGCCACCGTATTCCGGGCGAGGATGCCCAGGCAAAGAATGATGAGTTTGAATAAAAGAAAGTCGGATGGCTGACATCGTGTCAGGCTTGAAGATAAGTGATGCTTGCGCGCTTTTAGGTGAACTGCGTACCCCGGCAGGCAATGACAGTATGGGGGAGCGACAAAGCCCTTAGCCATTTAACATCCCTTAGCCATTGAACAAGAGCCTAACCATCGGCTTGGCATCCAACATCAGCCGTCCGACGTCAGACTTTCCCCACCCCACCACGCCGATATAGCGGCAACGCCCTGCCCGCCGGCGCGCTGCGCTCTATTAGTATCCCGGTCGGTCATGCCTCCCAGTGCATACATAGGCATTTTTGCTTTGGCGGTAAGCTCGGCAAATGTATCCCATCCCATAGGGCTGGCATCAGGATGGGAGGAGGTTGCCTGTACCGGCGACAGCACCAAATAATCGAGCCCTAAATGATTAGCCTGGGCGATATCCCGCGCATTATGACAAGAGCCCCCCACCAAACAGCCCGACACACTCGCGGGCCTTTGCGTTAACTCATGCAGCCGCTCGCTGTTTAGGTGTACTCCGTCGGCCTCACATTCCGCTGCAAGCGCAGTATCCGTATTGATTACAAGCTTCGCGCCATAATCGGCGCAACGTGCCTTAACCTTTTGCGCCAACGGCTTTAATGCGTCTGGCGATAACTGCGGGGCGCGCAGCTGAATCAGGCGTAGCCCTTGTGCTAACGAGTTATCAATACGCGCTAAAAAATCCGCCTCAGAGTTAAACGGCCCGGTAATGAGCAGTCGCTCGGGCAACTGTAAGGCATTGACGATAGGGTAATTGGCTGCGGGGAATGGGTATTGACTGAGCTCGGCGGCCGTTACCCAGCGCACTGGCTGCCCCTCTTTGCCGATGGGCGTACCGCTAACGTTTAGTACGCGGTGTACATCGAGCAATACGCGTTTATCGCCATAGTCGTGGGCAATTTGGATCACCGGCTGAAACTTATCGCAATGCACGTCTAGCTCTTCATAGAGCTCGCGAGCAAGCGCCTGCTGCACGGTTTCGCCCGGCTCGACCTTACCGCCGGGAAACTCCCACAAACCACCCTGGTGAGCGGTTTGTGGGCGCTTGGCGATTAAGATGTTTGCCTCTGAATCCGTCAGCACGCCAACGGCCACATGCACTTGCTTCATATTACGTGCGGTAGTCGGCGTTAATACGCACATACTCGTAGGATAAATCGGTGGTCCACAGGGTTTCCTGTGCCACCCCACGGCCCAAATCAATAGCGATGGTAATGCGCTCGCCATTCATCACTTGCTGGCCCTGCTCTTCGGTATAGCTGGCCGCGCGGCCGCCGTGCTCGACGATCAATACATCGTTTAAATGCACCGTCACGGCCTCATCGTCCAGGTCTGTAACGCCGGCATAGCCGATGGCAGCCACGATACGCCCCCAGTTAGGGTCACTGGCAAACAGCGCCGTTTTAATAAGTGGTGAGTGCGCTACGGCGTAGGCCACTTTTAAACATTCATCGTGACTGGCGCCGCCAGTCACATCGATGGTAACAAACTTAGTGGCGCCCTCGCCGTCGGCCACAATCGCCTGTGCCAGCTCGGTGGCCACGTCGATCACCGCCGTACGCAACAGCGCGTAATCGCCTGAGCTGGTATCGCTGATAACCGCGTTACCCGCCTGGCCGGATGCCATTAACATGCAGGCATCGTTGGTCGAGGTATCGCCATCAATCGTGATGCGGTTAAACGACAACCCGGCCGACTCGCGCACCAGTTGCTGCAACACATCGGCCGCAACGGCAGCATCGGTGGCGATATAACCCAGCATAGTGGCCATGTTGGGGTTAATCATGCCGGCGCCCTTCGAGATTCCATTTACGGTAACCGTCTGGCCGTCCAGCACCAGCTGCCGGGTTGCCCCTTTAGGCCGGGTGTCGGTGGTCATAATGGCGCGGGCTGCGCGCTCCCACGCATCTTCATGAGTGCTTTGGCACAGCGTGGGTATTACTGAGGTAATTTTAGCCACGGGTAGTGGCTCGCCAATAACACCAGTAGAAAACGGCAACACCTGCGCCTGAGACACACCCATTTGCGCCGCAACACTGGCGCACACGGTTAACGCGTTTTGGTAACCCGAATCGCCGGTGCAGGCGTTGGCGTTACCCGAGTTAATAATTAAATAACGTGCCTCGGCCTCGGCCAGGTGTGCGCGGCACACTTTAACCGGCGCCGCGCAAAACGCATTTTGCGTAAAAACTCCGGCCACAGTACTGCCAGGCGCCAATGCAAACAACAGTACATCGTCGCGCCCGGGCTTTTTAATACCGGCGCCCGCGGCGGCAATGGCAACACCCGCCACCGGCGGCATAGTGGGAAACGGATATTCACCTACAGCCATGTTATGAGCTCTCTTAAGTCAGCGTACCGTGACACTGTTTATACTTCTTCCCTGAGCCGCAGGGACACGGATCGTTGCGGCCCACTTTGCGACCTTCACGGGTAACGGGTGCTGCGCCCGCCTGACCGGCCTCGGGGCGTTTAGCGCCCTCTGTGCCCATGGCCGAAGCCTGATCGTGGGTAAGCTGCAT
Organism: uncultured Gilvimarinus sp.; assembly: GCF_963975215.1. Classification (GTDB taxonomy): domain Bacteria; phylum Pseudomonadota; class Gammaproteobacteria; order Pseudomonadales; family Cellvibrionaceae; genus Gilvimarinus. Next base: position 91,822 of record NZ_CAXBFW010000013.1, on the reverse strand, counting down.
TTTTTGACGCGCCTGGGCTTCTTCGGCCATGCGGCGGCGCTCCATTTCTTCCATTTGCTCGCGGCTAACCGGCTCGACCCGCGCCAGCATATTAATAGACTCGCGCTTAACGGTTTCAAGCATTTCCTGAAACAAGAAAAAGGCTTCGCGCTTATATTCTTGCTTGGGGTTACGCTGCGCGTACGAGCGCAGGTTAATGCCCTGACGCAAATGATCCATACTGGCTAACTGCTCTTTCCAGGAGTTATCCAGCACCTGCAGCATCACCTGGCGCTCGATCTCGCGCATGACCTCGCCAATGCGCTCACACTTCTCGCTATAGGCCTGCTGTACTGCTTGCTGAATACGCTCGCGCAGGGTTTCTTCGTGCAGGTTGTCGTCTTCGTTCAGCCATTGCTGCACCGGCAGCTGCAAACCAAAGTCCGCTTCTAGTTGTTTCTCTAAGCCTGGGATATCCCACTGATCTTCAATCGACTGCGGTGGCACGTGAGCGCTGACCAGATCGTCCACTACGTCTTCACGCACGTTGGCAACGGTATCAGAAATATCCTGCGCCTCTAACAGCTCGTTACGCTGTTGATACACAATTTGCCGCTGATCGTTCGCCACATCATCGTATTCCAGCAGTTGCTTACGAATATCAAAGTTGCGCCCTTCGACTTTGCGCTGGGCTTTTTCGATGGCGTTGTTCACCATACGATGCTCAATCGCTTCGCCTTTTTCCATGCCCAGCGCCTGCATTAAATTGCGCACGCGATCTGAGGCAAAGATACGCATCAGGTTATCTTCCAGCGACAGGTAAAAACAGGTAACCCCCGGATCACCCTGACGACCGGCACGGCCACGCAGCTGATTATCGATACGACGCGACTCGTGCCGCTCGGTACCAATAATGTGTAAGCCGCCGGCTTCAATGACTTGCTGGTGACGAACCTTCCACTCGCTTTTAGCTTTTTCTATTTGCGCCTCAGAGGCGTCGCCAAGTGCCGCGACTTCAGCCTCCCAGCTGCCGCCCAACACAATATCGGTACCGCGACCCGCCATGTTGGTGGCGATAGTGACGTTACCGGGGCGACCGGCCTGAGCGATAATCTCGGCTTCTTTTTCGTGGAACTTAGCGTTAAGCACCTGGTGCGGAATACCGGCTTGTTTTAAACGCTTAGACATTTCCTCGGAGGTTTCAATCGAGGCGGTACCCACCAAAATAGGCGCGTTGTTTTTACGATACTCTTCAATATCGTGCACAATCGCATCAAATTTTTCCGGGATCGATAAGTACACCAAATCGTTTTTATCGATACGCTGGGTAGGCCGGTTGGTGGGGATAACCACCACATCCAGGCTGTAAATATCGCGAAACTCAAACGCTTCGGTATCAGCGGTACCTGTCATGCCCGACAAAGTTGGATACAAACGGAAGTAGTTTTGAAAGGTGGTCGAGGCCAGCGTTTGGCTCTCGCTTTGAATCCGCACGCCCTCTTTTGCCTCAATCGCCTGGTGCAAACCCTCGGACAAACGCCGGCCCGCCATGGTGCGGCCCGTGTGCTCGTCAATCAGCACGACTTCGTTGTTTTGCACGATGTACTCGACATCGCGATGAAACAACGCGTGGGCACGCAGCGCCGAGTTTACGTGGTGCAGTAAGCTCAGGTTAGCGGCCGAGTATAGGCTGTCTGTTTCGGGCAGTAGCTCGGCGTCAATCAATAGTTGCTCGACATGCTGATGACCCTGCTCGGTCAGCTCAACCTGGCGGCTTTTCTCATCCACATAGTAATCGCCCTCTTCTTCGTCTTCTTGCTGACGAGTCAGGCTGCCGATGAGTTTATTCATGCGCTGGTACAGCTCGGCGCTGTTTTGTGTGGGGCCCGAGATAATCAGCGGTGTGCGCGACTCATCGATCAGAATCGAATCCACCTCATCCACCACGGCAAAGTGCAGTTCGCGCTGAACTTTGTCTTCTTTGCGCATGGCCATATTGTCGCGCAGGTAGTCAAAGCCAAACTCGTTGTTGGTGCCGTAGGTAATGTCAGCCCCGTAGGCTTCGCGCTTGGCATCGGTCATTTGGCCCGACTGAATTACACCTACGCTTAGCCCCATAAATTCATATAGCGGCTGCATCCAGGCGGCATCGCGGCTTGCCAGATAATCGTTGACCGTAACAATATGCACCCCTTTACCGGTAATCGCCCGCAGATAACTTGGTAAAGTGGCCATCAGGGTTTTACCTTCACCGGTGCGCATCTCGGCGATACAGCCTTCGTGCAGCGTCATGCCACCAATTAACTGCACATCAAAGTGGCGCATACCCAAAACGCGATGGCTGGCTTCGCGTACAGCGGCAAAAGCCTCAGGCAGAATCGCATCGATTTTTTCACCGTCGGCAAAACGCTGCTGAAACTCGGCGGTTTTGGCTTTTAGGTCCGCGTCCGAGAGCGCTTGCATTTGCTCTTCCAGCTCATTAATACGCACCACTGTTTTGCGCATACGTTTCAGTACGCGATCGTTTTTGGAGCCCAAGACCCATTTAGTCACTTTAGCTAACATGCAATAAATCCATAAAATCAATAAACGTCTGCGCCGCCGTCCTTAGACAACCGCGCTACAGCCTGAAACTCAGGCACAATAGAGGCAGAGATGAAAACCGAAAGAGGGTTATCGCAAGGTGCGATGTATGTACGAGGCAGGGTCGACAGAGCGGCCATTTTTGTACACCTCAAAGTGTACGTGAGGCCCCGTCGAGCGACCGGTAGAGCCCATCAACGCAATGACCTGGCCCTTTTTAACAACGTCGCCAACTTTTACCGTGTTTTCTTTGTTGTGGGCATAACGGGTCGAGAAACCACCACCGTGGTTGACCTCAACCAAGTTACCGTAACCGTGACGATCATCGGACCAGGTAACAACGCCGGCGGCAACAGCGACAACGTTAGCCCCCTCTTTACCGGCAAAATCGACACCACCGTGCCAGGCTACTTTGCCGCTAAACGGATCGGTACGCCGACCATAGCGCGACGACATCCAGCCCTTTTCGATGGGGCGGCCCGCAACAAAAATATCTTCTTTAAGGCGCCGGTTGACCAGCAGCGCATCCAGCGTCTCTAGCTGTTGCTCGCGGTTGGCGATCTGCCGGGACAGCTCATCGATAGCATCAATAAAGCGAGGGGGTGAATACGCATCACCTAATTCGGTATCTTCCGGGCCACCCAGGGCGGGCAGCTGACTAAAATCAAATTCGCCAGAATCAAGCTTCGCGATGTTGGTAAGGCGCTCGCCCAATGCATCCAACCGCACTAGCCGCGCCTGCAGCTCGGCCACTTTTAAGGTCAGCGCGGCGACTTCCGAGCGCGCCCGCTGGCGGCTCTCTAAAACCTGGCTTTGCTGCTCGGCGAGCGCGCTATCCCAAGCCCGGCGGGATTCAGCGGTAAAAAAGTCGCTGTTGTTTTGCGCCACCAGCAGGTGGTAACCCAATGCACCGGCGACCGCCGGCAACCCCAGAATACACACGGACAATAACGCACGCGTCCAGCCGCCCAGCGTAATGCTGCGCGCGTGACCGTGGCGTTTACTGACCAGAATAATCTTCATGTCGGTATATCTAAGGGTACTCTGTGTGTTTGTCTCATTATCAAACGGCAATAAAAAGTAAGCACTAACATACCCACAGGGCCAGTAATGCCTAGATTTTTACACCATTTCACTTACATGTCGTCGTTATATCGCGCCGTTATTTATATTTCGATTTCGTTATTTACGCGGTAAATTTTGCCAACTATATAAAAAAGGCTCACAGAGTACAATCTGCGAGCCTCTTTTTACTGGCAATTATCGCCGCAACGATAACCCGTCGAATGCTATACGGCGAGCAGCGGTTTCATATATGAAATGGGCGCTGCATTCTCATCATCAAACGTGACCACTTCCCAGGCGTCTTTTTGCGCAATAAGCTGGCGCAGCGACTTATTGTTAAGCGCGTGACCCGATTTATGAGCCTTAAACTCACCAATCAAGCTATTACCCAGCAAGTACAAATCGCCAATGGCGTCTAACACCTTGTGCTTAACAAACTCGTCTTCGTAGCGCAGGCCGTCTTCGTTAAGGATACGGTACTCATCAACCACGATGGCGTTATCAACACTGCCGCCCTTAGCCAAACCTTTAGAGCGCAGGTATTCGATTTCATGCATAAAGCCAAACGTGCGGGCACGGCTAACCTCTTTAACAAACGAGGTGCTGGAGAAGTCGACCGAAGTTTCAAGCGCGCGGCCCTTAAACACCGGGTGGTCAAACTCGATCGAGAAAGACACTTTAAAGCCATCAAACGGGATAAAACTGGCGGTTTTATCGCCATCCTGTACGGTAACCGGGCGTTTGATGCGGATAAACTTCTTCGCCGCCGCCTGCTCCTGGATGCCCGCTGACTGAATCAAAAACACAAACGGACCGGCGCTGCCATCCATAATCGGCACTTCCGGTGCACTCACCTCGACAATCGCGTTGTCGATGCCAAGCCCCGCCATGGCCGAGAGCAAATGCTCTACCGTGGAGACCTTCACATCCCCTTTTACCAGGCTGGTGGACAGCGTGGTATCGCCCACATTCTCGGCTTTGGCTTCAATCTCAACCACCGGATCGAGGTCGACCCGACGAAACACAATGCCGCTGTCGATTTCGGCAGGCAAGAGTGTGAGATAAACTTTTTGCCCGGTGTGAAGACCCACACCTGTGGCGCGAATGGCATTTTTAAGGGTACGCTGTCTGATCATTGTTGGGTTTGGCTCTATATAGATGGTGTAAACAAACATCCCGTGCAGGCGTTATATTCGATCGCACAAGTCACAGCTAATTGCCGAAAATACCGACATTAACCCGCATCTTCACGGAAGTTTCGACCCTAAAAAAACGTCAGGCCCCAACAAAACCACCGCACAGCGATATCGCCCATCTTTTATGGCTGCGTAAAGCGGCGAACTATAGCAAAAAATGCTCAGATTCACCAGCCATTAGCAAGCGGCCGCACCAGCTTTGTGCGGCCGCTATAGCGTTTGCGGCACACGACTGTGTGCGCCACAAACGCCACGGCTTAATGACTTAATCGGCCTGACGGCGCAAAAAGGCCGGAATATCCAGATATTCCATGTCTTTATCTACTGCCGGTGCGGCAGCCGCCGCTTGACCGCCCGCATTGCGCATAACCGTTGGACGATCCAGGGCCGAGTAATCCAGCTGGCCATCGGCGCGACGAGTGTTATCCACCACCACCTTGGTGGGCGCTTTAGCCGCCTGCCCGGCAATACCCAAGCCAGTTGCTACCACGGTAACGCGCAGCTCGTCCTGCAGCTCTGGGTCGATCACAGTACCCACAACGATGGTCGCGTCATCCGATGAGAACTCGGCAATGGTTTCACCCACCTCGCCATACTCGCCCAACGACAAATCCATACCGGCGGTAATATTCACCAAAATGCCGCGCGCGCCTTGCAGGTTCACATCCTCCAGCAACGGGCTGCGGATAGCCGCCTCGGCCGCTTCGCGGGCGCGGTTGTCACCGGTAGCGTGTGCCGTGCCCATCATGGCCATGCCCATTTCAGACATAACGGTTTTCACATCGGCAAAGTCGACGTTGATCATACCGGGGCGGATGATTAGATCGGCAATGCCCTGAACGGCGCCCTGCAACACACTGTTGGCCGCTTTAAAGGCATCCAGCAAGCTGGTGGCCTTACCCAGTACCGAGAGCAGCTTTTCATTGGGGATGGTAATTAAAGAGTCGACGCGCTCTTGCAACTCTTTAATACCGGCTTCCGCCACCTGCATACGCTTGCGGCCCTCAAACGGAAATGGCTTGGTAACGACCGCGACCGTCAGGATATCCATATCGCGGGCAACCTCTGCCACGATGGGCGCGGCACCGGTACCGGTACCACCGCCCATACCCGCGGCGATAAATACCATATCGGCCCCCTGAAGGACTTCGGCGATACGCTCGCGATCTTCCATCGCAGCGTGGCGACCAATCTCGGGGTTAGCACCCGCACCCAAGCCCTTGGTCATGCTGTTGCCCAACTGCAAAGCAACTCGCGCGTCTACATCTTTAAGGGCCTGCGCGTCGGTGTTGGCGCAGATAAACTCTACACCTTCAACGTTGTTTTCAATCATGTGTTTTACGGCGTTGCCACCACCACCGCCGACACCAATAACTTTGATCACTGCATTTTGTGGCATGCTGTCTACGAGCTCGAACATGGCTATATCCTCTCTTCCGTAAAGTAAAATTTAAAAGTTAAAAAATAAAATTTGAAGATTAAAAAATTAAAATTCGCCCTGAAACATTCTTTTCAGTTTGCTAAAAAACGTAGGTTCACTATCGCTTGCCGGTGTCGTGTGATTTTCGCCCAAATGTTGCTTTACGGCGTATTGCAACAGCCCCACACCGGTGGAGTAAATTGGATTGTTTACGATGTCGGATAACCCGGTAATGTTTTGCGGTGCACCCAACCTTACCGGCATATGAAAGATCTCTTCGGCCAACTCGACCACGCCTTCCATTTTTGCGGTGCCGCCGGTTAGCACAATGCCCCCGGGCAGCATGTCTTCAAACCCGCTGCGTCGCAGCTCGGCCAACACCAAGGTAAACAACTCGTCGTAACGCGGCTCGACCACCTCGGCCAACGCCTGACGCGATAAATTACGGGCGGCGCGATCGCCAACACTTGGCACCTTGATGGTTTCATCGGGGCCGGTTAGCTTCGCCAGTGCGCAGGCGTACTTAATTTTTATCTCTTCGGCATTTTGTGTCGGGGTACGCAAGGCCATGGCAATATCATTGGTCACCTGATCACCGGCAATGGGAATAACCCCTGTATGACGAATCGCACCATCGGTAAAAATGGCGATATCTGTCGTGCCGCCACCAATATCGACGATACACACACCCAAATCGCGCTCATCATCAGTAAGTACCGAGTAGCTTGAGGCGAGCTGCTCTAAAATGACATCTTCCACCTCAAGGCCACAGCGCTTGATGCATTTTTCGATATTCTGCGCCGCATTCACCGCGCAGGTCACCAGATGCACTTTTGCCTCAAGCCGTACACCCGACATACCCAGAGGCTCTTTAACGCCTTCCTGGTCATCGATCAAAAACTCCTGCGGCAAAATGTGCAGAATTTTTTGATCGGCGGGAATCGCGACCGCTTGCGCGGCATCAATCACCCGGTCTACATCCTGCGAAAAAACTTCGCGATCCCTAATGGCGACAATCCCATGGGAGTTCAAGCTGCGAATATGACTACCGGCAATACCCGCGTAAACCGAGTGAATTTGGCAGCCAGCCATTAACTCAGCCTCCTCAACCGCTCGCTGAATCGAGTGCACAGTGGATTCAATATTCACCACCACGCCTTTTTTCAGCCCGTTAGAGCGACACGAGCCAATACCGACGATCTCCAAATCCCCGTCAGGGGTAATGGCGCCGACGATGGCTACCACTTTGGATGTGCCGATATCCAAGCCCACTATCATTTTGTTGTCGTTTGAGCCCGCCATTTAAATGGACCTCTTTCCCCAATACTTAATGTGTGAGTTAACTGGCTTCTTCCACCAGCACTTCATATTCATTCGACCAGGCGACTGCCAGGCCGTTGGTATAGCGCAAATCAACTCGCACTACGGCGTCAAACTGCGGCACTAAATGCTCGTCGTATACCAGCAAAAAGCGCTGTATTTTTTCCGCCAAGTCATCTTTACCTAACACGAGCTCGACACCGCCATTTAAGGTGATCCGCCAGGTGCTTAGCTCATCTACCCACAGCCGCACAATGGTTAAATTACGCGAGCGCAGCAAACCGGATAAATCCTGGTACTGCTGCATGATCCGGGTTGATTGCTCTTCGCGGCCGCTCAGCTCGGGCATATCGCTTAGCAGCTCCGTCTCATCGGTCGTAATAACTTCGCCGCGCTGATTTAAAAAACCCTTGTCGCCCCAACGCGCAATCGGCACTTGTTCGACCAGCGTTACCACCAGCGCGCTGGGTAAACTGCGGGTAATCACCGCGCGCTCGATCCAGCTGTGTTGCTCAATTTTTTGCTTTAACTCGGTAATATCCAAGTCGACAAAATCGTTATCAATCGCTGCACCAATCAAATCGGTGGCCGCCTCACGAGTCACAAAGTGAAACGGCCCTTCAACACGCACCTCATCGACCGGGTGCTGCAAAATCCGGTTGGCCGCGGCACCACCATAGTGATAAACCCCAAAGCCAATACCGGCGACAAACACCACCAGAGCAGCCCGCGACACCAATACAAACAAACGAGCAACCACTGACGAGCTGGACGAGCGGCTGGCACCTTTAGGTGTCGCCTGACGGTAGCCTTTGGCGCGCGCCGCTCGTTTACTCATTGGCTTAAACTCTCCGACAAAATCGCCAGTATCAATGCATTAAAATCCAGCCCCGTCGCCTTAGCGGCCATGGGTACCAATGAGTGATCGGTCATGCCCGGCACGGTATTCACCTCCAGCATCTGGAATACGCCATTGCTGTCGCACATCACATCAACCCGGCCCCAACCACGGCAACCAATACTGCGAAATGCTTGCAACGCTTGCGCCTGAAGTTGCTGCTCGGTCGTCTCATCCAAACCACAAGGGCACAAGTAGCGGGTGTCGTCGGCAAAATATTTAGCGTCGTAATCGTAAAACGTATGGTCTGTTTCAAGTTTTATGGGTGGTAATGCCCGTTCACCCAAAATCGCCACTGTGTACTCCGCGCCGGTAATTAACCGCTCGGCAATTACCACGGCATCAAACTTAGCCGCTGCCACGTAAGCGTCTTTTAGCGCGCCGGGGCTACTCACCCGAGCCATACCAATGCTCGAGCCCTCGTGAGCGGGCTTAACCATCACATCGCCGCCCAACGTATTTAACACGCCGGCCCAATCTGATTGTTCGTTGAGCACTGCAAAGTCCGGAGTATTAACACCAATACCGCGCCACAGTTGTTTGGTGCGCAGTTTATCCATGCCAATGGCCGAGGCTTGCACATCGCTACCTGTGTAGGGAATATCCAAATACTCCAGCACCGCCTGAATGCGTCCATCCTCACCACCGGGGCCGTGCAGCGCGATAAAAGCGCGATCAATACCGGCTTTTTGCAGGTGATCGATACTGTGCTCGCCAATATCGATAGCCACATGCTCGACACCCAGCTCAGACAGCGCAGCGACCACGGCCGCACCACTGCGTAGCGAAATCTCACGCTCGGCCGAGCGACCGCCAAACAGTACGCCAACACGCCCTAGCTGCTTTATTAATTGGCTGTTTTGCTCTTTCATTAATACATCCACTACTGAATGAGTTGGCGTTTAGCGAGCTCTACCGCTAACGCCCCCACATTACCCGCACCTTGGGTAATCACAATATCTCCGGCGCGAGCAATATCTTTAATAACACCGGGCACGCCGTCCACACCTTCGACAAAAATCGGGTCTACCTGACCGCGATTGCGAATACTGCGGGACAGTTGGCGCCCATCCGCCCCGGGGATCGACTCTTCGCCAGCGCTGTAAACCTCAAGCAACACCAGCGCATCAACACCCGATAGCACATCGACAAAATCTTCAAATAAATCGCGGGTTCGGGTATAGCGATGCGGTTGATACACCATCACCAAACGACGCTCGGGCCAGCCATCGCGGATTGCTTTGATCGTCGCACCCACCTCGCGCGGGTGATGCCCGTAATCATCCACCAACATCGCGGTACCATCTTCCACAGGGAAGTCGCCGTACACCTGAAACCGGCGCCCGACACCGGCAAAATTGCCAAGCCCGGCGACAATAGCCTCGTCACTTACGCCCTCGTCCCGTGCCACCGCAATAACGGCCAGTGCGTTTAAAATATTGTGCACGCCGGGGATGTTTAAACGAACCGACAACACCCCGTCATCAGCGCCACTCACAACATCAAACTCGCTAAACATTTTGTCCTGGCGAATATTAACGGCGCGCAAGTCGCAATCGTCATTCAGGCCATAGGTGATAACCGGGCGCGCCACCTCGGGCAAAATCTCCCGCACGATCGGGTCGTCACCACACATTACCGCCAACCCGTAAAAAGGCAGGTTGTGCAAAAACTCTACAAACGTTTGCTTCAATTTAGAGAAGTCACCGTCGTAGGTATCCATATGGTCGGCATCGATGTTAGTGACAATCGCCACCATCGGTTGCAAGTGCAAAAATGACGCGTCACTTTCGTCGGCCTCGGCCACTAAGTAGCGGCTTTCACCCAACTGAGCGTTGCTGCCGGCACTGTTTACTAAGCCACCAATAATAAACGTGGGGTGACGATCGGCCGCCGCCAACACAGATGCCAACAAGCTCGTGGTGGTGGTTTTACCGTGAGTGCCGGCAACCGCAATACCGTGGCGATAACGCATCAGCTCGCCCAGCATTTCGGCGCGGCGCACAACCGGTATGCGGTTATCCCGCGCGGCTATCATCTCGGGGTTAGACTCACCGACGGCGCTCGAGTTAACCACGACATCGGCACCCAAAACGTTACCGGCGCTGTGATTAAAATAAATGTTTGCACCTAAGCTCGCCAAACGCTGAGTAACGCTGGACTCTTTTAAATCTGACCCTGAAATCTCGTAACCTTGGTTTATCAGCACCTCTGCGATGCCGCTCATACCCGCACCACCGATACCGATAAAGTGAATACGGCGAATGCGGCGCATCTCAGGTACTTCGTAATACGTCATAACTTTATCCATGAATAAGCTCCTCGGTGAGCTTAGCGACCGCACCGGCAGCATCATCTTTATGTAAGCTTCTGGCCGCCCTGGCCATTTGCTCCAGCGCCTGGCGATCTGACAACTGCTCGCTCAGCAGCCGCGTCAGGCTCTCAGCATTTAATTGCGCCTGAGGAATACTAATACCGGCGCCGGCACTCGCCATCACCGCCGCGTTGTGTGTCTGGTGGTCGTCAATGGCGTTAGGCAGCGGAATATAAAAGGCGCCGAGCCCGGCGGCCGCCAACTCGGCCACAGTCAAAGCACCAGCGCGACACACCACCACATCGGCCCAACCATAAGCACTGGCCATATCGTTAATAAAAGGCTCGACCCGGGCCTTAACCTGATGCTCGACATAACCGGCTACCGTAGCCTCTTGATGGCGGGCGCCACACTGGTGCCACACATCAAAGGTTTGCGCCGGGGCACAGCCGGCTAATGCCGCCGGCATTAACTCGTTAATGGCCCGCGCGCCCAAGCTGCCACCCAACACCAACAACCGCAACGGCTCGGCCTGACGCTCGGCAAAGCGCCCGGCCGGCGCCGGCAGGTTTACAATCTCATCTCGCACGGGGTTACCCACCCAGTGCGCGCCCGGCAACACCTCGGCAAACCCGGTGGCAATCACCCGGGCGAAGCGGGCTAGAATTTTATTGGTGGTACCGGCAATAGCGTTTTGCTCGTGAATCACCAGCGGGATACGCAACAACCAGGCGGCCAAGCCGCCCGGACCTGACACAAAGCCACCAAAGCCCACCACTACATCGGGCTTGTTGCGGCGCAAAACACCAATCGCCTGAAACAGCGCAGCCAAAATTAAAAAAGGTGCTTTTAATAAACCCAGCGCGCCTCGACCACGCACCCCTTCGATACGAATATAATCAATGTCAATGCCAGCCTCGGGGATTACCCGTGCCTCAATACCTTTGCGGGTACCCAACCAACTCACCGACACGTTCTCAGCCGTTAACCGTCGCGCTACCGCCAGCGCAGGAAATACATGACCACCCGTGCCACCTGCCATAATCAGTACCCGACTCATGCGCTGACCTCCGCCGTGTTTTGCTCCGTATGACGCACACGGGACGGGTTAGTAACCGATATTTTTTTCTCTGGGATTGCCCGCATCTCGATATCCGCTCGCACCACAAATGCCATCAGCGCGCAGCTGACAATTAAGCTGCTGCCGCCGTAACTGATAAAGGGCAAGGTCAAACCTTTAGTCGGCAGTAAGCCCGAAGCCACCCCAACATTGATAAACACTTGTAGTGAAAACAGCACCGCCACACCAAATACCGCAAACGCTAAGAAGTGGTTAGCGCGGCTCATGCAAGTGCGAAATACCGCTAGAATACGCATAATAAGGGCACCAAAGAGCGCCAATAACACCACGCCGCCAAGCATGCCAAACTCTTCGGCATAGATGGCAAAAATAAAATCTGTGTGGGCCTCAGGTAGATAGAAAAGCTTTTGCAAGCTATTGCCCAACCCCATACCAAACCACTCACCGCGACCAAACGCGATCAATGACTGCGTCAGCTGGTAACCGGCGTTAAACTGATCCGCCCAGGGGTCCATAAAGGTTACCAACCGCTTGAGCCGGTAGGGGCTCATAATGGCAATGGCCGCCATTACCGCCACCGCACCAATTGCCAGCGGAAAAAAGTAACGCAACTTAAGTCCGGCAATAAACATCACGGCGATAACCGTTGCCGCAATCACCACCGTACTGCCAAAGTCCGGCTCTAACACCAACAGCAACAGCACCAACGCCAACAACGAAATAAGCTTGCCAAACTCGCGCCAGCCGCTAAGCCCCTGGGGGTAGCGCTGCGCAAAGTAGCTGGCAAAAAACATAAGCACGGCAAACTTAGCGATCTCGGATATTTGTACCGCAAAGAGGCCAAAGCTAATCCAACGCTGCGCGCCGTTTACCCGCTTACCAACACCCGGGACTAACACCGCGGCCAACAACACGATGGCAATAATTAATAACGGCACACTAAAACGGCGCCAGGTGTCACTCGGCAACAGCAACACCACACCTGCGCCAAGGGCACTAATCAGCAAAAACATTATATGGCGTTTAAAGAAGTACCAACTGTCATCATAGGTTGCACTGGCAAACGCCACGGAGGCCGACGCCACCATGATCAAACCTATCGACAACAGCGCCAACCACAAACACACCATGGTGCCGTCAACCGATGTGCGCGAATAAATAGCAAGCGGTGACTGCTTCATTGCAACCCTCCTACCGCCGCGCAAAAGGCATCGCCGCGCGCTTGATAATTGTCAAACATATCAAAGCTCGCGCAAGCCGGGCTGAGTAACACACGGTCGCCACTGTGCGCTAGCGCTTGAGCTTTGCTTACCGCCTCGGGCATGGAGCTGGCGCGCTCAAAGTCGATCTCGCCTTGCAGCATAGCGGCGAGCTCGCCTGCCGCCTCACCAATTAATATACAACCGCGAGCATGGGCTTTTAGCGCTGGCAAGAGTGACGTAAAAGTTTGCTCTTTGGCGACGCCGCCCAAAATAACGATCAACTTACCGTTACTATTTGCCAGACCGTTAATCGCCGCTAACGTGGCCCCGACATTGGTACCCTTAGAGTCGTTGTAGTAAACCACATCGGCCACATCCGCCACCCACTGGCAGCGATGCTCCAGGCCTTTAAAAGTCGTTAGCGTTTGCAGCATAGAAGCCATAGGCAAACCGGCCGCTTTACCAATAGCCATCGCCGCCAGGGCATTGTCGATATTGTGCCGGCCAGGCAGCTTTAACTCGGACGCTTTAATAACCGGGGTAAGGTCATCACACAGCCAGGTGTCGCCCTCTTGCTGGCGCACGCCCATATTTTTAAAGTCGGCACTGCCGGCAAACGAGCTGCGCGTCACATCGTCCGCCAGCGGCGGCTGCGTTAAGGGATCGGTGCGGTTAACCACTACGTGACGGGCGCCAAAATAGATGCGCTGCTTAGCCCGGTGGTATTCGGGCATGCCATTGTAGCGATCGAGGTGATCGGCACTCATATTTAAAATACAGGCGACAGTGGCACCGAGCTTAGTGACGGTTTCTAACTGAAAACTCGAAAGCTCAAGTACATAAAGCTCAACGTCATCGCTCAGTAAATCGAGCACCGGCGTACCTAAGTTGCCACCTACCGCCACTTTAATACCCGCGGCCTTGGCCATTTCACCCACTAACGTGGTCACGGTACTTTTGCCGTTAGAGCCGGTAATGGCTATGATCGGCGCCTTGGCGTGGCGCACAAACAACTCCACGTCACCAATCACCGGCACACCGGCTTCCCGGGCGGCGGCGATCGCGCCCATGCTTAACGGTAAACCGGGGCTGAGTACAATCTCGTCGGCACTTTGCAACAGCGACTCATCCCACGCACCAAACTGGCAGTGCACGTCGGGAAACTCAGCGGCAATTACGCCCTGCGCCGGAGGCGCCTCGCGGGTATCAAACAATACAAAGGGCAATTTTTGCGCGCGCAAAAAACGCGCCGCAGACAAACCGGATACTCCGGTGCCCACTACGGCGATCATTTTGCTTGAGGCGATCAAATTACTCACGTTGTTAATACCCTATGCGCTTAGCGCAGTTTCAGTGTCGCCAGCCCAAACAGCACGAGCATGACGGTAATAATCCAAAAGCGCACAATAACGCGCGGCTCTGGCCAACCTTTTAATTCAAAGTGATGGTGTAATGGCGCCATTCTAAAAATACGGCGACCGGTTAACTTGTAAGAGCCAACCTGCAAAATCACTGAGACGGTCTCCATGACAAAGACGCCACCCATAATAAAGAACACCACTTCGTGGCGAACAATAACGGCGATAATGCCCAGTGCCGCACCCAGCGAAAGCGCACCTACATCGCCCATAAATACTTGCGCGGGATAGGTGTTAAACCATAAAAACCCTAACCCCGCACCACACAGGGCCGCGCAAAACACCACCAACTCGCCACTGCCCGGAACATGAGCAATATGCAGGTACTGGGCAAATTCGTAGTGGCCCGTCACATAGGCGATAACCCCTAGCGCGCCGGCCACCATTACCGAGGGCATAATTGCCAAACCGTCCAGACCATCGGTTAAGTTGACGGCGTTACTCGCGCCCACTACGACGAAGTAGCTAAGCACTACGTAAAAAATACCCAGCTCTAAAGCAAAACTTTTTAAAAACGGCAAAAATAACTGGGTTTCTGCGGGCAAGGTTGCCGTGGCGTACAGGTAAATAGCCGCCCCCAAACCACCGACCGACTGCCAAAAATACTTCCAGCGGGCGGGCAAACCCCGTGAATTCTTCTGAACCACTTTGCGATAGTCATCGACCCAACCCACCGCGCCAAAGATTGCCGTTACCACCAGTACAACCCATACATAGCGATTACTTAAATCCGACCACAGCAAACTGCTGATAAATATGGCCGCCAGAATTAACGTGCCGCCCATAGTAGGCGTGCCGGATTTACTTAAATGTGACTGCGGCCCGTCATCGCGAACCGATTGGCCGATTTGCAACTGGTTTAGTTTGCGAATCATCCACGGCCCCAGCAACAGCGAAATACCCAACGCTGTCATCACCCCCAATATGGCGCGCAGGGTTAAGTACTGGAACACAAAAAAGCCGCGATAATATTCTTGTAATTGCTCGGCCAGCCATAACAACATTTATTGTTTCTCCTCGTCAGTCAGAGCCCGAACCACGACGTCCATTCGGGCACTACGCGAGCCTTTAATTAATAATGTGCAATCTGCTCCGCTGGCAACCTTATAAAGATGCGCAATCAACTCATCGTGCGTATCAAAATGCCGGCTCGTGCCGGTAAAGTTATCGCTTACCGCCTGAGCCAGTGAGCCGCAACTAAACACTGCCTGCAGTTTTTTTCCGGCGGCATAATCGCCTATCTCGGCGTGCATTAGGTAAGCCTCTTCACCCAGCTCACCCATATCGCCAATCACTAAAATAGTATTGCCGGGCATCTCGGCCAGCACATCAATCGCGGCCCTTACCGAACCCGGGTTAGCGTTGTAGCTGTCATCGATGACACGGATTCCGGCGCGCCCGACACTGATATTCATGCGCCCTGCTACCGGCGAAAAGCTATTGAGGCCGGTAAGGATTGCGGCATCACTGGCGCCTACCGCATGGGCACAACAAGCAGCGGCCAACGCATTGCGCACACTGTGTAAGCCAATCGCCGGCAACGTAATCGGTACCGATCGGCCACATAGATTTAAGGTAAAACGCGTCGTCAAACCGCGCAGCGCAATATCGCTGGCGTAACAATCGGCGGCGGGGTTGGCCAGGGCAAAGCAAAGGTGTGAGCGATCGTGCAGCTGCGCGAGCCACATGGGCGCAAACTGATCGTCGAGATTGATAACACAGGTGCCGTCGGCGGCCACACCTTGATAAATTTCGCCTTTAGCGTCGGCAACACCTTCAATCGAGCCGAAGCCTTCCAAATGTGCAGGCATCACGTTGTTAACCAGCGCCACGTCCGGCCGCGCCAACTCACACAGATAGGCAATTTCGCCAATGGCGCTGGCACCCATCTCGATCACGGCATATTTTTCGTGACCATCCAGACGCAACAGCGTCAGTGGCACGCCAATGTGGTTATTCAGGTTACCCTGAGTGGACATTACGTCGCCCTGGCAGCGCAAAATACCGTCGACCATAGAGCGCACCGACGTTTTACCGCTCGAGCCGGTAATCGCCACCACTGGCCCCTCAAACCGCTCGCGATTTAACCGGGCGATCTCACCCAGGCCCAGCACAGTATCGTCGACCTGTAACTGTGGCAGCGTGCAAGCTGGCTCCAGAGTATCAACCAGTGCCGCCACAGCGCCGGCGGCCTGGACCTCCGATAAGTACTGATGACCATCAAAGCGCGGGCCGCGCAGAGCGACAAACAAATCGCCCGCCTGAATATGTCGCGAGTCGGTACACACCCGATTAAAATCCACCGAGGCGCCGTTCGCCATCGCGGTTAAGTGCGGGGCAAAGTCCCGCTGCAGCTGTGCAATCGACATAGTGCCTATCATGCCTGCCCTCCCGCTGCGATTTTTTCCAGACGGCGCACTAGGGCCGTTCTCGCCTGCTGTAAATCACTGAAGGGCAGCTGCCGCTGGGAGAATATTTGCACCGCTTCATGACCTTTGCCCGCCAGTAGCACTGTATCGCCGGCGCGTGCTTGCTGTACCGCCAGGTCGATGGCTTTATCGCGCTCGGCAATCACCAGACAGCGCTCGGGGTGGTGCATGCCGCGAACAATTTCGCTGGCAATACTCGCCGGGTCTTCGCCGCGCGGATTATCGTTGGTCACGATCGTATAGTCGGCCGACTTTTCGGCGACGCGTCCCATTGCCGGGCGCTTTTCACGATCGCGATCGCCACCACAGCCAAACACACACCACAAGCTACCTTCGGTGTGGCGACGCAACGCGCGCAGTGTTTTTTCCAGGGCATCCGGTGTGTGAGCATAATCAACCACCACCTGAACCCCCTGATCGGCACGTACCGTTACCTGCTCCATGCGTCCGGGGGCCGGCTGCAATTGCGGCACTGCCGCGGCAATTTTATCCAGTGGATAACCTTGCGCTATCGCCACAGCAACCGCCGCTAAAATATTGCTCGCATTAAAGTCACCAATCAGCGATGAACTAAGCGGCGCACTACCCACAGGGGTGCAAAGGGTGCCGGCAATGCCATGGGCTGAGTATTCGAGCCCTTCAAAGTAAAGATCCGCTTTTTTCGAGCTTAGCGAGTAACTCAACACCTGATTCAAAGTCTCGGCTTTTTTCAGCAGAGATTTACACCAACTGTCATCACGGTTCACCACCGCGCACTGCAAATCTCGCGCTTTTAACAAGCGCGCTTTCGCTTTGCCATAGGCTTTTAAGTCGCCGTGAAAATCCAGATGATCGTGGGATAAATTGGTAAACACAGCCGTCGACATGCGCACCGCCTTAACCCGCCCCTGAACCAGCGCATGAGAGGAAACCTCCATTGCCACGGTTTTAATGCGTTGCTCGGCCAGATCGCGTAACAGCGCCTGACTCGAAACAGCATCAGGCGTGGTAAAGCCCGTGCTTTGCAAGGTTTCGCCAACCCGGCCATAACCCAGAGTGCCCACAACCGCCGAGCGCTCACCAAGCGCCTCAAGCAGTTGCGCGATCAGCAAACTACAGGTGGTTTTACCATTGGTGCCAGTTACGCCGATAATGTTTAACCCGGCGCTCGGGTCGGCGTAGGCACGCCCGGCTATCTCGCTCAATTTACCGGCCAACCCGGCTACCGCAATAAGCGGCACGGCACCGCGGTACTCCAGCGCATTGGCTTTGCCTTCCGCCTCGATAAAAACAGCGCTGGCTCCGCGGTTAATGGCATCGTTAATATAGTCGCGCCCATCCACAGTCGCGCCCTGCAGCGCCACAAAAATATGCCCCGGCATAATACGGCGACTATCCGATTGCAGCACCGACCAACGCACCGAATCCAGCTCGCCGAGTGTGTCGTCATCTAATAGCTGCGCCAGCGTCATGGCGCGCTCATTGGCTCGGGCAGTAATCACAGTAGTGCCCCTCCATGCTGTGCCAGAGTAGGCGCCGGCTCTAATTTTCTGACGCTCACGCGGGTGCCTTTGTTTTCAGGCGGCTCTTGCAACAAACGCAACGCTCCACCGGTAATACTGGAGAACAAAGGCGCAGCCACCTGACCGCCGTGGTATTTGTCATCGCGCGGTTCATCGATCATAACCGCCACCACAATGGCGGGATCTTGCGCAGGCGCCACCCCGACAAACGAGCCCACATAACGGTTATCGGCGTAACCACCAGCATCCGCTTTGTGCGCCGTACCGGTTTTGCCTGCCACCGAGTATGAGTCGACATTGGCCCGGGTACCCGTACCTCCTTTAGCAACCACCTTGCGCAACATTTTCATGACTTGTTGCGTGTACTGCGCATCCACTACGTGCTCACCGGGGATCTCTTCTCCCTCTTTGCGCAGCAGCGACACGGGATGCTTTACCCCGCCGCTGGCAAGTACGCTGTAAGCTTGCGCAAGCTGCACCATGGTAAGGTTTAACCCATAACCAAACGCGTAAGTAGCCTGCTGAATGGGCTTCCACTTTCTGTATGAGGGCAACACGCCAACGGCTTCTCCCGGAAACCCGGTGCCAGTACCCTGCCCCAACCCGAGGCGATAATACATATTGCGAACGGTGTCCGGATCCATCTTCAGGGCCAGCTTGGTCATACCCACCTGGCTCGACTTGGCAATAATTCGGCTTAAATCCAGCTTGCCGTAATCAACCGGGTCATAAAGTGCCTTACGCCCCACCTGAACGTAACCCGGCGTGGTATCAATCACGTTATAGGGGTGAAACTTACCGGTCTCTAGTGCCGCCACCATGGCCAGCGGCTTCATGGTCGAGCCCGGCTCAAATACATCAGTCAAAGCGCGATTGCGTAAACTGGCAGCTTTGATACTGTTGCGATCATTCGGGTTGTACGAGGGCTGATTCACCATCGCCAGAATTTCTCCGGTGTGCACATCCAACACCACCACCGAGCCCGCTTTTGCACCAAACTCCTGCACCGCTTTTTTCAGCTCGCGATGGGCAAGATGCTGCAAACGTAAATCAATGCTTAACGCCAAAGGCCGCCCACTGCGGGCGGCCTTGGTTAGTCCCAGATCTTTAACGGTGCGCCCGCGCAGATCTTTAATCACCTGCTTGGCGCCACTCTCCCCGGTCAGCCAGGCATCGTAGGCAAGCTCCATCCCCTCCTGGCCGCGATCGTCGACATCGGTAATGCCCACCAGCTGCGCCGCCACTTCACCGGCGGGGTAATAACGCCGGTATTCGCGCTGGGCGTAAACGCCATCCACTCCCAACGCCAAAATCGCCTGCGCCTCTTGCGGGGGCAAGTGCCGCTCTAAATACATAAATTCTTTATTGGCAAAACGCGATAGGCGCGACTCAAGCTCCGCCTGACTCCAGCCCAGTTTTTGCGACAGCGCCGCCCACTGCTGCGGCTTTTGCAGCAACACTTGCGGGTTAGCCCAGATAGATTCAACCGGTGTACTCACGGCGAGCGGCTCGCCATTGCGATCGGTGATCACGCCGCGATAGGCGCTGATCGGCTCGCTGCGCAAGGTGCGGGCATTGCCCTGGCCCTGCAAAAACTCAAAACCACGGTCAGCGTCGGGCAACACCTGCAACGACGCTATTCGCCCAAGCAGCGCAACAGCAAGCACCAGCAAAGCCAGTAGCACACTGTAAAAACGCCAGGACTTTAGCGTGAGTTGCCGCACTTAACGCTCCTTCTCGATTAAGATAATTTGGCTCGCATCCGGGACTTTCATACCCAATTGCTCGCTTGCTTGTTTTTCCACCCGGGTATAAGAGGCCCAGGTGCTCTGCTCTAATAAATACTGTCCCCACTGAACCTCTAAATCAGCCGACTCGCGGCGCAGGGCTTCCAGCTCGTTGGTATCGCGCCGCACTTGCTGGGTAACCGCAACAACCGCCAGTGCCGAGACAATATTGGCAAGCCACAAGCCCACCACCAGCATCCAGCGCCCCGCACTAACTCCCGCTACCCGCCCGTGACTCACAGCGGTTACGCGAGTTTTTCAGCAACGCGCATCACCGCACTGCGCGCGCGTACGTTGCGCCCCAACTCATCGCCGCCAGCCTTAACCGCCTTTGAGCGACTGCGCAAACGCCGGTTTAATTGCGACTCCATTAAAGGCACGCCGCGCGGCACCGGGTCGCCCTTCTCGTGACGGCGAATAAACCGCTTTACCAGGCGATCTTCCAGCGAGTGAAAACTGATCACCACCAAGCGGCCGCCAACGGCCAACATCTCTAGCGCCTGGTCCAGCACGCTTTCCAGATCGCCAAGCTCGTTATTGATGTGTATGCGAATCCCCTGAAACGCCCGGGTAGCAGGGTGCTTGCCCTTCTCCCAAGCGGGATTGGCCTCTTTTAAAATGTGCGCCAAACGTCCGGTCCGGGTAATGGGCGATTGCTCGCGCTCACGCACCACCGCATTGGCCATGCGCTTGGCAAAGCGCTCTTCGCCGTACTCTTTCATAACCCGGGCAAGCTCGCCCTCGGCGACGGTATTAATCCAATCGGCCGCACTCATCCCGCGGGTTTGATCCATCCGCATATCGAGTGGGCCATCGTTTAAAAAGCTGAAGCCGCGCTCGGGCTCATCCAGCTGCGGGGAAGAAACCCCCAAATCCAACAAAATGCCATCTACCTTGCCCACCATATCGCGCTCGCCTATCAGGCGGCTCAACTCGGCAAAACTGGTGTGCTCTATCGCAAAGCGCGCATCGGCGCCAAAGCGTTGATGCGCCACCTCAATAGCACTGGCGTCTTTATCGATCGCCAGCAGTTGGCCGTCGGTATTTAAGCGGCTCAGAATGCGATCACTGTGCCCGCCGCGTCCAAAAGTACCGTCGACATAAAAGCCCGACGCGTTTTCAACCAGCGCGTCAACCGCCTCATCGAGAAGCACGGTAATATGTGGCTGCTCACCCATGTTGTCTCCTATAACACCAGTGACTGCAGTTCTTCGGGCATGTCGTCGTCGCCGGGCTCTTCCATCTGGGCAAACCAGCTGCTTTCACTCCACAACTCCAGCTTGTCACCAAGCCCTGCAAGCATCAGTTTTTTATCCAGATCAGCGTAAGAACGCAGCGTTGGCGGCACCAGAATCCGACCATTAGCATCCATTTCGAGAGAGCAGGCGTAGCCGATCAGCAACCGCTGAACCCGGCGTGACGCCTTATTCATAGTGGGTAAGCTTTGAATTTTGGGGAGAATTTCCTGCCATTTAGGCTCGGGAAACACCAACAAGCAACGATCTTCGGTATGGGCCGTCACCACCAAACGTCCGGCACACGACTCCACCAACCCTTCACGTACTCGGGTCGGTATCGCCATACGCCCTTTGGCGTCCATATTGATGGCATGACTACCTGTAAACACTTTTCACCACTTATTAGGGGTTTGATTCCACAAAAAACCACTATTACCCACTTTTTTCCACATTGCACACTATAAATCCGGTGGGATCAAAGTCAAGCAAGCACGCAGGAAAATGCAGGTAAAATTCACAAAAGCAGGGGAAAAGTTCGTTAACTGGTCGACATCTAACAAAGGAATCGCGCCAAAATAAGGACGATTCTCTTTGATTTACAAACAGATAGACGAAACTCTTAAGAAGTTACTTTAAGTATGGGATCGTTTCGGTTTAAGCGAGGATCTAACATAGACGATCGCGGCATATAGAACGCGACCTAAAGAAGTAGTTCGGAGCCGGCCTGTAAGCCGGGTTCTGTCTGGGACAGTCATTCATCTGGGATGTATGTCACCACACACCTCATGCAACCTACCCGAATCCAGTGCGGGCCACACCAATGGATTCCTATTTGGTCTTGCTCCGAGCGGGGTTTACCATGCCACGGACTGTTACCAGCCGCGCGGTGCGCTCTTACCGCACCCTTTCACCCTTACCGGCAACCGAAGCTGCTTAGGCGGTCTACTCTCTGCTGCACTTTCCGTAAGCTCGCACTTCCCAGGCGTTACCTGGCGCTCTGCCCTATGGAGCCCGGACTTTCCTCCACCCGCAAAAGCGAGCAGCGACTGCCGAGCCGACTCCGAGCCAACACCTTAGCGTAGCGCCCCTAAAAGTCAAGCAAAGTTAATCCGCCCGTTGGGCCAGCGCCCACTGATACAGCTCGTTTTTCTTGGCACCGGTTAACTTCGCGCCCAATGCGGCCGCCTGCTTGACCGGCAGCTCGTCGAGCAAAACACTCATCACCCGCTCGGTCTCGGCACTCATGCCCGCTTTGCGCTCGGGGGCACCGTGTACCAATAGCACAATCTCGCCGCGCTGCTGATTGCTGTCGGCCGCGATCCAGTCCGCCATGTCGCTCGCGCCCGCGGTATAAATGGTCTCAAACGTTTTACTGATTTCCCGGGCAATCACCAACTCGCGATCCGGGCCAAAAGCGCGCGCCATATCCTGCACGCACGCCAGCACCCGGTGAGGCGCCTCGTAAAAAATTAGGGTGCGCGCCTCATCGGCCAGCGCCTCAAGGGCGGCTAATCGCGCACCGGCCTTGGCGGGCAAAAAACCTTCAAACGTAAAACGATTAGACGGCAGCCCGGCGGCACTCAAGGCCGCCACAAAAGCGCAGGGCCCCGGGATTGGCACCACTCGCACACCGGCCTGACGCGCCGCACGCACCAGCCGGTAGCCCGGATCTGAGACCAGCGGCGTACCGGCATCACTGATTAACGCCACCTCCTCGCCCGCCAGTAATTGCGTTAGAATCTGCTCGGTGCGTTTATCATCACTGTGATCATGGTACGCAATACAGCGGCCAGTTATGGCAAAATGCTCCAGCAAACGGGCACTGTGGCGAGTATCCTCACAGGCGATCAAGGCAACGGACTGGAGCACCTGCACCGCGCGCGGTACCATATCCCCCAAGTTTCCGATGGGTGTGGCTACGACATATAATGTACCGAGCGACTGCGACATAATGGCACCTGATTAACAAAAGCCGCAGTTTACCACCGCGAGCACGTCACCGCTGCCCATCTCAACAAGAGTCGAACCATGCGCAATAACCTAGCACGAGCTTTGTCTGTCCTAACTCTGGGCGTGATCCTAACCGCCTGCGCACCGCAAACCACCCGCACAGACAGCACCGACACCCCCAAAACCAGCGCCCAGCAGCTCGAGCGCGAAGTGTCCCAACTGGTGGATAAAGCCCGTCAGGGCAGCGCCGATGAGCGCGTCACTTACTTACTGCAAGCCGCCGACTTACTGCACGAGCAAGCGCAGGATGACTGGGCGTTCTCGCTGCTGCAGCCGTTATCGCCGCAGGCGATGAGCGACGCGCAATATCTAACTTACCTGCAAAGCTACAGCGCCATTGCCTACGCCAGCGATCATTTTTTTGCCGCGCGCGATGCGTTAACCAGCAACCGGCTGGAGCAACTGTGGCGCAACCTGACCCCCGACCAACAGCGCGACCTGCTAGAGCTGCGAGCGCAAACCAACTCCGTACTGGGCGACTACCAAGCCAGCCTCGCGGCGCGGGTCGAGCTGGGCTATTTATTGGGGCGCGACGAGCTGTACCTAAACAACGAGGCGATTTGGCAGGATTTGATGAGCCTGTCTGGCGACGAGCTTGCCACCTTGGCCAACAACCCCGACAGCCCCACCCTGGGCCGCTGGGCCGAGCTTGCACAAGTCACCCGGGACAGTGCCGCCAACCTTAATCGTCAGCTGGAGCGGGTCGATTTATGGCGCATGCAAAACCCCACCCACCCCGCCAACCTGGAGCTGCCCAGCGACCTGCAACTACTGGGACAACTGATCGCCCGGCAACCCAAAACCATCGCCCTACTGCTGCCACAAAGTGGCCGTTTAGCCGGCGCCGCAAGCGCCGTGCGCGATGGCTTTTTGGCCGCTTATTTTGCCGAGCGCAGCGCCGAGCAAAGCCCCACTATTCGCCAATACGACACCGAGTCCGCCGACATTAACCAGCTTTACGATCAAGCTGTCAGCGACGGGGCCGAGCTTGTAGTCGGGCCACTGGCCAAAGAAAACGTCGACGCCCTCGCCCAGCGGGCCGCGCTAAGCGTACCGGTTTTAGCCCTTAACTATCGCGAGCAACCGAGCAAACAAAACGCCCCCATTACCAGCATTAATCTGGGTGAACTAACCATTCCGCAAATGCAACCTAAATTGCCTGGGGTAATTTCTCTTGGGGCCAGTGCAGCCACGCCCGACAACAACGCGCAAACCACGCCAGCCGACAATAGTCTCTTTGCCCCGGCACTGTACCAATTTGGCCTGGCGGCCGAAGATGAAGCCCGGCAAATTGCCCGCCATGCGCACCTGCAGGGTCACCGCCGCGCCATGATCATAGCGCCCGATATCGACTGGGCCGAGCGCAGCATCGATGCGTTTATTGGGCAGTGGCAGCAACTCGATGGCGAGGTGGTAGCACTAAGCCGCTATGTCGGCGCCGGCGATTACTCCGACGTATTAAAACGCACACTGCTGGTCGACGACAGCGAGCGGCGCCACAGCGAGCTGCGCAAAATTATCTACACCAACACCCACTTTGAGCCGCGCCGGCGCAAAGACGTCGAGATGATTTTTTTAATCGCTAACCCACCTCAGGCGCGACAAATTAAACCGACCCTGGCGTTTCATTACGCCGGTGACATTCCGGTGTATGCCACCAGCCAAATTTACAACGGCACCGACAACCCCAAGGCCGATCGCGACCTAAACGGCATTCGCTTTAACACACTGCCATGGCTGTTTGCCGATACCCCGGAAGCGCAATCGATTAAAGCCAACACCGATGCGCCACCAGCGTACGAGCGGCTGCACGCTATGGGCGCCGATGCCTACCATCTGTACCCGCGCCTGCCGCAACTAAAGCATTTGCCGCAAACCCGGGTGCTGGGCGCCACCGGCACTTTAAGCATGCAGCAAGACGGGCGCATTGTGCGGGAGCAAATTTGGGCTGAATTTGACGGCGGTGTTGCCACCCCCATCAGCAACAGCGCCATTGAGCGCGCCAACCCACGCAAGTGATCAAACAGGCGCTCAACAAACTGCAAGCAAAACGCAGCCGCGGCGCGCAGGCCGAGCAGCGCGCACGGCAATTTTTAGAGCGCGCCGGGCTTAGCTTTGTCGCCGCCAATATCAGCGGAGGCGGCGGTGAGATAGACTTAATTATGCGCGAACAAACCACTCTGGTGTTTGTCGAGGTCAGGCTGCGGGGCAACCAGCGCTTTGCCAGCGCCAGCGAAAGCGTTACCCACAGCAAACAGCGCAAGCTGATGCAGGCGGCGCAATACTACCTTCAGCGCGAAAAACTCACCGATAAAGTCCCCTGTCGATTTGATGTGGTAGCATTGCAAACACTGGACTCGGAGCAGCAACCCGAGTGGATCAAAAACGCCTTTGGCGCGGCTTAATGCCTAACGATAACGAGACAATTATGGATCAGCGGGTCATCACCCTCTTTCACGAAAGTATCGAAGCCAAAATGCAGGCGGGCGAACAGCTTGCCCCGCTCATTGCCCACAGCAGTGAACTGATAGTAGAAAGCCTGCTTAACGAGGGCAAAATTATCACCGTCGGCAACGGCGCCAGCGCGGCCCTGGCCCAAACCTTTAGTGCAAGTTTACTAAACCGCTTTGAGCACGAGCGCCCCAGCCTGCCAGCCATTAACATCGGCGCCGACGTTATTACCCAATCGGCCATTGCCCACGACTACACCTACAACGAGATCTACGCCAAACAGATCCGCGCACTCGGGCAGCCGGGCGATGTCCTGGTATTGCTCAGCGCCTCGGGCAGCGCCAGTAACTTACTGCAGGCGATCAGCGCCGCCCACGACCGCGACATCACCGTTATTGCCCTTACCGGGCGCGACAGTGACGATGTCATTGCACTGTTGGACAATCGCGATGTCGAACTGCGGGCACCCGATGCAAGCTTTGCCCGCATTCACGAAGTCCACTTGCTTACGCTTTTTTGCCTGTGTGATTTAATTGAAGAACAACTGTTTGGGAGCCACGAATAATGCCTCACTTACTGTCCCGCTGGCTGCTAATAGGTGCCCTTCTGGCACTTGGCAGCGGTTGCACCAGTATCATTAGCGCCACCACCGACGAGCCGATTAAAATCAACCCGGGCAAGCGCTCTTTGGGAGTAAAAATCGACGACAGCCAGATCGAGACGATTGCCTCCGTCAATATCGACAAAGCCAGCAGCGTTTTGGATAACGCCCCTGTTAGTGTCCACAGTTTTAACGCCGTGGTACTGCTGGTGGGTCAGGTTCCCACCAACGAGGCGCGCGAGCTGGCCGGCAACACCGTACGCAAAATGCCCAACGTTCGTCAGGTGCACAACGAGCTACAGGTTCAGGCCCCCATCTCTTTACTCGCGGGGGCCAACGATAGCTGGCTAAGCACCAAAATACGCTCTAAGCTATTGACCAATCGCGACATTGAAAGCGGCCGCGTGCAGATCGTCACCGAAAACAACACCGTTTTTCTGATGGGGCTGGTCACCCGGGCCGAAGCCGAAACGGTTACCGACATCGCCCGTCATACCGGTGGAGTGCAAAAAGTTGTACGAGTGTTTGAATACATCGACTAATAGCTAACAAAGGATTGCCACATGGACATAAGCACAATTGTTGTACTCGTTATTCTCGCCGGGCTGATACTGTACGTTATCAGTGTTTACAACCAACTGGTGGCCTTAAAAAACCGTTTTGAAAACGCCTTTGCACAAATCGAGGTGCAACTAAAACGGCGCTACGATCTCATCCCCAATCTGGTCGAGACTGCCAAAGCCTATATTACTCACGAGCGCGAAACCCTCGAGGCGGTCACTCAGGCACGCAATCAGGCTATGTCTGGCTTACAGGCCGCATCGGCCGCCCCCGGTGACGCCGCCGCCATGGGCCAGCTGGCCGGTGCCGAAGGCGCATTAAGCAGTGCCCTGGGCCGCCTAAACGTAGTCATGGAAGCCTACCCCGACTTAAAAGCCTCAGCCAATATGCAACAAGTATCCGAGGAGCTAACCAGCACCGAAAACCGCATTGCCTTTGCCCGTCAGGCCTTTAACGACTCGGTGATGAACTACAACACCTACAAGCAGGGATTTCCGCCCGTTGTGTTAGCCGGCATGTTCGGCCACGCGCAAGATGCCAGCCTACTGGAGTTTGAAGACAGTGAAGCCATCGCCGAAGCCCCTAAAGTGTCGTTTTAAACGGGCGGCTTTAGCGGCTAACCATCGATGAACTTCTTTGAGCAACAAGACATTGCCAGGCGCAACACCAAGCGCCTGGTGGTGCTATTAATTCTTGCCGTTTTATCCCTGATCGCAGTGACCTCGGCGATGTTTGCCGGTGTCATGCTCTATCTGCAAACCAACAACAGTGCGTACCACATAGAAACCGCCGGGCTGGGTTTTTGGTCAAGCCTTGGCACCTTGCTCGACTGGCAAACCGTCAGCGGAATCTCCATGGTTGTTATTACCGTGGTATTGATCGGTGGGCTTTTTAAGTATCAACAACTGCGTCGCGGTGGCCGGGTTGTGGCCGAATCTCTGGGCGGGCGCCTTATCAACACCGATACCCGCGACGCCAACGAGCGCAAGCTGCTTAACGTCATCGAAGAAATGGCCATTGCCTCGGGCGCGCCGGTGCCTCCGGTGTACTTAATGGAGGAGTCCGCCATTAATGCTTTTGCCGCCGGCCACACACCGCAAGATGCCGTTATCGGCATCACCCGCGGCTGTATCGAGCGGCTGAGCCGCGACGAACTGCAAGGCGTTATTGCCCACGAATTCAGCCATATTTTTCACGGTGATATGCGCTTAAATATGCGCCTAGTCGCTTTGTTAAATGGCATTTTGTTGCTCGGGTTAATTGGCCACTTTATGGTTCGCGGTGCCATGTACAGCAGCATCGGGCGCTCTAATCGCGACAATAAAGGCAGCGGTATCGCCATTGCCGGTATCGGTTTAATTATTGTTGGTTACGCCGGGACGTTCTTTGGCAACATTATTAAAGCGGCGGTAAGCCGCCAGCGAGAGTTTCTTGCCGACGCCTCGGCGGTGCAATTTACCCGCGACAACAGCGGCATTGCCGGCGCGCTAAAAAAGATTGGCGGCGCCAGTGCCGGCAGCAAACTCGAAGCCGCTCACAGCGCCGAATTCAGCCATATGTATTTTAGCCAGGGGGTCAGCACCGCTTTTAATAGCCTTATGGCCACCCACCCACCGCTTAGCGAGCGCATTAAACGCATTGAGCCAAACTGGGATGGCGAATTTATTGCAGCCTCTGCCCCCGAGCCCGAAATCAATAACGAAACAAACAATACCACGATAGACCGCGAACGCTTTTTTAAGGCCAGCGTACTCGCCGCCGCCGTCGAACAGATGGGCGAGACCTCCAGCGAAAATTTATCTCAGGCGCAGCAACAGCTGCAACAGATTGGCGAGCCGCTGCGCGACGCAGCTCACTCCCCCATCGGTGCCTGCGCTATCGTATTTGGGTTGCTGCTCGACACAGACAACAGCGATTTACGCCAACGCCAGTGGCAATCGCTCGCCGATCACTACAGCAAAGCGCTACTCCACGAATGGCGCAACACGGTAAAGCAAGCGGCCACAGTCGATGAACTGGACCGATTAGCTCTGCTGGAGTTATGCCTCCCGGCATTAAAATCTTTAAGTGAGCCGCAGGGCCAAACTTTGCAAAAAGCGATGGACACACTCATCGACGCCGATAATAAAACCGACTTGCACGAGTGGAGCTTGCGCCGCATCGTTACCCATCACTTAAACGAGCCCGACTTTCACAGTCAGCATAAACAACTGCGCCAAATGCGCAGCAGCTGCCAGCTGGTACTGTCTTATCTCGCCCACGCGGGCAACGACAACACGGCGGAGGCCACCCAGGCTTTTAATCAAGCGCTCGAGCTATTGCGCATGAACGAGCTGCCAATGCTCGACAAATCACAACTGAACACCGCGGCGCTGGATAACGCCCTAAACGAGTTAAACCGCACCCGCCCGCTGCAAAAACCGCAGCTGTTAAAAGCCATGATGCGCACCATCGAGTTCGACGGCAAAATCACCGCCGCCGAGGCCGAGCTGTTTCGCGCCATTGCCGATAGCCTAAACTGCCCGGTGCCGCCGCTGGCGAGACAATAACCCCACTCAAGTAGTAGCCAACACTTAACAGAGCGCAGCGGTGTTGTATAATGATGCCCCTTGCGCTCAATGCGCCCCGCAACCAACTATTGAGGTGACCCCTTGCAACTGGATCAAGCCACTGTCGAACAACTGCGTGAATGGGAAGCTGAACTGGCCGGGCAATACCAAGCCATTGTCGCCAAACAGCTCAGCCTTGATGTCACTCGCGGCAAGCCGTCCGCCGAGCAACTGTCTCTGTCGGACACTTTAGATGGCGTACTCGAAGGCCAATACATAACCGACAACGGCACCGACACCCGCAACTACGGCGGCATCGATGGCATTGCAGAGGCCAAGCGATTGGGTTCAGACCTGATGGGCGTGCCCAGCAGTCACATCCTGGTCGGCGGCAACGCCAGCCTGACCCTGATGTACCAAACCGTACTCACGGCGCACCACTTTGGCTTAACCGGCCCCGACAGCGCCTGGAAAAACGGCCCGGCACCTAAAGTAATCTGCCCGGTACCTGGTTACGATCGTCACTTCACCGTGTGTGAGCAGCTCGGCATCGAGATGGTCACTGTCCCCATGACCGCGACCGGCCCCGACATGGATGCGGTAGAAGCCCTGATCAAATCAGACAGCAGCATCCGCGGCATGTGGTGCGTGCCCAAGTACTCCAACCCAACCGGTGTGGTTTACTCCGACGAAACCGTCGACCGCATCGCGCAGCTGGGCAAAATCGCCCACGCCGACTTCCGCGTCTTCTGGGATAACGCCTACGCCGTGCACGATTTAAACAGCAACGGCCCAGAGCTGGCCTCGGTGTTTGACGCCTGCGCCAAACACGGCACCGACAACACTGTTATCCAGTTTGCCTCGACCTCAAAAATCACCCACGCCGGCGCCGGTGTTGCCTTTATGGCGGCAAGCGACGCCAACCTCGCGGGCATTAAAAAATTCCTGGGCGCCGCAACCATCGGCCCCGACAAAGTCAACCAGCTGCGCCACGCCCAGTTTTTACCCAACCGTGCCGCGCTGATGACCCACATGCAAAAACACGCCGAGTTGCTGCAGCCGCGCTTTGACGCCGTATTAACCGCCCTCGACAGCGCTTTTAGCGGCACCGATTTAGGCAGCTGGGAAACCCCACAAGGCGGCTATTTTGTCTCGTTTGACACCCGCCCAGGCTGCGCCAAAGAGACCGTGCGCTTAGCCGCCGAAGCCGGCGTTAAGCTTACCCCGGCCGGCGCCACCTTCCCTTACGGCAACGACCCAGACGATTGCAACATCCGTATCGCCCCATCCGTGCCCTCGGTCGAGGAAGTGGTAGGCGCCATGGAAGTCTTCGTCACCTGCGTTAAGCTAGCGTCGGTACGCCAGGCGCTCAGCCAACAGTAAGCCTCTTTCACCGGCCTGCAGCGCAGGCCGGTGCCCCCTCCCCCAGAGCAGACTCCCCTAACTAAAGGCAGCGCCATTCCGGGCGCAGCGCAGCCTTGACGCTGGATTATGTGCAGGTTGCACGAATGCTTGCGGGAGCCGGGATAGTTAGAACCTGCTCAGTGACTTGGGACGGGGGACGGGGGACGAATGAAGGGGCACGAAGAACGGAGTGACTTCAACCAACAAAGTCACTAGATTCCCGCATCCGCGGGAATGACGAGATAAGGGGCGCTAGATTCCCGCCTGCGCGGGAATGACGGGATGCAGGATGCTAGATTCCCGCCCGCTTGGGAATGACGAGCCAAATTACTTTGGATCCCGAAAGGAGCCGGGAACGACGATAAGCGTACCCAACTGCACTACTCCGTCATCCCCGCGAAGGCGGGGATCCAGTGACTTTGCTGGTAGCTAATGCACAATGCCGACGGGAGCAGGGAGAGCCGACCCAGTGACTTGGGACGGGGACGGATGAAGGGGCACGGAGAACGAAGTGACTTCAACCAACAAAGTCACTAGATTCCCGCATCCGCGGGAATGACGAGATAAGGGGCGCTAGATTCCCGCCTGCGCGGGAATGACGGGATGCAGGATGCTAGATTCCCGCCCGCTTGGGAATGACGAGCCAAATTACTTTGGATCCCGAAAGGAGCCGGGAACGACGATAAGCGTACCCAACTGCACTACTCCGTCATCCCCGCGAAGGCGGGGATCCAGTGACTTTGCTGGTAGCTAATGCACAATGCCGACGGGAGCAGGGAGAGCCGGCCCAGTGAATTGGGACTGGGACGGATGAAGGGGCACGGAGAACGAAGTGACTTCAAATAACATAGTCACTAGATTCCCGCCTGCGCGGGAATGACGGGATGCAGGACGCTAGATTCCCGCATCCGCGGGAATGACGAGCCAAAGGGCGCTAGGTGCCCGGCTGATAACCAAAGCTCCCAACTACCCTACAGCGTCATCCCGGACGTAGTGAAACGAAGATCCGGGATGACGTGCAGGATGCACAAATGCAGGCGTGAGCAGGGATAGCCAGAGCCTGCCCAGCGCCTTAGGGCAACCGCGTAAACTCCAAGCTCTCCAGCAGAAAACGACGTTTATTCTTCACGGATCAAGCGTGCGAATAATCAAATGCCAGGCATAAAAAAACCACCCGAAGGTGGTTTTTTTAGCGTATAGACGCTACGTCGAGGATTTAGTTATCTTCAACCGGCACCAATACAACCGCGGGCGCTTTGGCAGCTTTAGCGGCATCAGCCACGGCCACATACACACCAGCATCGGCTTTATTATTCGCCTGAATAATCACCGACGCCTTGGGCAGCTCGGCCCGCATCTGGGTGATGTTAGAGCGTACCGATGACTCGTCAATACGACGGCGGCCATTCTCTCCAAATACCCAAATTTGGTTATCAGCGGTAATCTGCACCAAAATATTGGGGTCAGCGTTTGGCGGTGGTGGCTCATCGTTCTCTTCAGGAACATTCACATCAAGACCGACTTCTTTTACGAAGGACGCGGTCACAATAAAGAAGATCAACATGATAAACACAACGTCGAGCATCGGCGTCAGGTCAATCTCGTTACTTTCTTCAGAGTTACGGCTCTTTTTTCTACGACTCACCGTACACACTCCCGTTATTATGCTAGTGGATGGCAGATATTTAGGCGGACAATACTACCAGCTTGTTTTGACCCTGACTAACCATTTACCACAAATTTGTCCGCAAATATTCGTAAACCCGGCGACATGTACAGATTTTAACCTAAAAATCAGGTGCCACGCACCATTATCGGGCAACTGTACGCCGCCCCTTCCTTTACGGACGCTAGCGGCCAAACAGCCCCAGCTGCTCTACCCCGGCGGCGGGCGCTGCAGCCTGCTCGGTAAGCCTGACCCCCACCCCCAATAAACGCACACTGCCATCATGGCGGTTCGCGGCCTCGTGGATCAACCCGGCAAAGCTATTGTAGCTAAACTCACCGTTGGCGCGCTCCAGGGTAGTGCTGGAAAAGTCCGCAAACTTCACTTTCACAAACGCCTTACCCACACCGTACTGATCGGTCAGTTTATCGATACGCACCTGTAGCCGCGCAATCAACTCAGCCAGATAAGTCTCACACGCCTCGGCCACAGGCATGTCGTTCGCAAAAGTCTGCTCGACACTGACAGACTTGCGCTGGCGCTCGCGACGCACTAAGCGTGTATCAATGCCGCGGCTGCAATGGTACAAGCGCGAGCCAAACTGGCCAAAGCGTTGGCACAAGTCGCGCTCATCAAAGCGTAATAAGTCGCCACAGCTTTTTACCTGCAGTTGCGCCAGGCGCTCCCCGGTGACTTTGCCTACCCCCGGTATGCAGTTAACGGGTAACGCGGCAACAAACTCAGCCACTTGCTCTGGCCTGATTTCAAAAAGACCATCTGGCTTGCGCCAATCGCTAGCCACTTTTGCCAAAAACTTATTAGGTGCCACCCCCGCCGACACAGTAATGCCCAACTCTGCCGCAACCCGCTCGCGAATTTGCGCTGCAATACCACGGGCACTGTTGCTATCACTCACAGTATCCGTCACGTCCAAAAACGCTTCATCTAACGATAAAGGCTCAACCAAATCCGTAAACTGATGGAAGATGGCCATTATTTTTTGCGATGCCTCGCGATAGTGCGCCATGCGATGGGGCAAAATAATCAGGCCGGGGCATAACCGCAATGCGTACGCCGACGCCATAGCCGAACGAACGCCAAATTGCCGCGCCGGGTAATTGCAGGTTGAAATAACGCCACGCCGATCCGGTCGACCTCCGACGGCGATCGGACGCCCGTGTAACGACGGGTTATCACGCATTTCAATCGCCGCAAAAAAACAATCAGCATCACAATGGATAATAGTGCGCTGCATAGTCAGCCCCAAAACCTGTACATAAAAACAGGGTTAAGTAAGCCATTAATTGCGTAGCGGTGCAAACCCTAATATAAAATTTAATCGGTAAGCGGCTAATAGAAACCCGTAAAACTAAAAAAAACCGCCTTAAACACAAAAAAAATCCAATAAAGCGATTAATTTTTCCTAAAAAACCAATTTTTTTGGTAAAAATGTCGTAAAATGCTTGAAATTCATACACAAAGTTTTAACGTACTACTCACCCGGATATTATCCACTCACTTTTTTGTTCACAACAATAAAGGAAGCTCACCATGGCTGCTCGTAAAACTAAAGCTGTTGATACAGTTGCACAATTGGAAAAAGAACTGGCGCAATTGCAAAACCAGTTAACCAAAGCCCGCACCGCAGAAGAAACAGCTGCGGCAAAAGCGGTTCAAACTCAACAAAAAGCAGTAACGAAAGCAAACAATGCTCTCAAATCTGCCCGCACCAAACTGGCTGCGGCTAAAAAGAAAAAAGCCACTGCGGCTTCTGCTAAGCAAGTAACCGCAGCAAACGCCGCGGTACGCAAAGCCCAAACCGATGCCAGCAGCGCCAAAGCTACCCTGGCCGAGCTGAAGCAATCGTTGAGCTCGATCAAAGCGTCTAACCGCGTTGCCGCTCAGTTTGCCAAAGCCGACGCAAAAGCTAAGGCCGAAGTCGCTAAAAAGCAAAAAGCGGCTGACCGCAAAGCAGCGGCTAAAGCAAAAGCAGCTGCTAAAAAAGCCGCTGTGCGCCAAAAAGCGGCCGAAAAGAAAGCGGCTGCCAAGGCTAAACTGGCCGCTAAAAAAGCCGCCGCCAAAGCAAAAGCTGCCGCTAAAAAAGCAGCGGCAAAGCAAAAAGCCGCCGAGCGTAAAGCCGCTGCCAAAGCCAAACTAGCGGCTAAGAAAGCCGCCGCCAAAGCAAAAGCCAAAAAAGCGCCAGCCAAGGCAAAAGCAGCAACTAAAGCAAAGCCGGCCGCTAAAAAGGCGCCCGCTAAGCGCGCTGCAGCTAAAGCACCCGCTAAAAAAGCTCCAGCCAAGCGCGGCCGTAAGCCAAAGGCTAAGTAATACTTAAGCTAACAGGCTATAGCCAATAAAAAGCCCGTGACAACTCGGTTGTCACGGGCTTTTTTACACCCGGGTATCGCTGTTTGAGGATATTATCGCTCTACCCCAAAGGCGCCCACGTTACATTAGGCACGCTATAATCAGTCAGTTTTTGCCTCGGGGCTTGACGCGGCCTGCACCAAAGCACGCGGATGAATCTCAATGGCCACGGTCTCACCCTCTGTCTCGGCATCGCAAAAGGCTCGGTATTTAAGCGCCTGATCATTTAGGTTACGTGCGTTAAAGTCTATCGCAAACCTTACCCGCTCGGGGGTAACCGTTGGCGCCGGCTGCGTCTCGGTTAGCCACTCTCGCCCGATCATGTCATCGGTTTGCAGCGCCAACTGCGCCTGACATTTTTGCCATAACCTGTTACGCCGCGCCTGCTCTTTTTGCTCCGCCAGCAATTGTTCGCGCTTCAGGCGTTCGGCTTCGCGCTCGGCGGCCACCTGTTGTCGCTCCAGCTGCAGGGCGTCAATCTTGGCCTGACGCTCCGCCGCTAACTGCCGGGCCAGCTCCCGCTCTTGCTCGTATTCGGCGGTCAACTCGGCAAAGCTAATGCGCCCGTCGGCTCGGGTATCGTCCATTACCTCCAGGCTTTGCCCATCAATATGCCAGCGATAGGTTTGACCGGCCGAATCGCGGCACTGATAGCGAAACACCGGATGAGTCAGCGTACTTTCGTCAATATTTAGGTCGCCCGATAAAAACTCAGCGCAGTGCTCATCGGCCGCCATCAGGCGGGCACCATCGAGCATAGAAGGAAGGTAACGCAAATAGGTGTGAGGCAAATGAAGCTGGTGCACATCGACATCATCATTAGCGCTTTGCGCCTGGGCGGTACTCATAGTCAGCGCAAGCGTCAGGGTAAGCCCCAAGCCTAGGTTGGCCACAAACAATTTAGTGCAGCTCCCGCGGCATTTGTTCTTCAACCATTCGCGCAAAAACATAAGCGTAAAGTACCAGTAGAGCGTCTTGATCGCGCTCGGTAAATTCGACTCCGTACACGGCCGGCAATCCTTGGGCATGCTCTTTAGTACTGCGCTCAATGCGCGAGCGCACAACCGCCGTGGCAGTCAGTTGTTTGGTCAGACCGGCTATTAATACATCGGCCGCCAGCGTCAATGTATCGCCAACATTAACCACCGCCTCGCGCAGCTCTAATCGAGCCCCGGATATACTAATATCGGCAAGGTTGCCATGAGTCTTAGCGTTCGAAAGGTCATCCTGGTTGGTTACCGCCACTTTTAAATCCACCGCCACCCGGGTCGCACCGCGAATGCCTTTGAAAGTTACAGCCTCGGGGTAGCTAACATGCAGTAAGGGGTACGGCTCGGAGGTTTGCGCTTCAACCACAGCCGCAAACAAACCGATACCGTTTGCCACCATGATACGCACCGCAAGCTTTTGTCCCGCTCGAAAACGTGCAGTTTTACCAGCGGCACGAGGCACGCTAAAAATCAAGCTACGCCCCGGTAACGCCCCGATCAAACGTGAGGTAAAACGCTCAGGCTGCCCCGAGCTATTGGTCACTTGCAGCTGCAGCGTGGTGCCATAGGGCAGTTTAAGGTCGGAAAATTCCATAGTCGTTATTAGGTAGTTATTAAGTGGGTCGTTAGGATAATGGTAGAGCATTAGGGGTGAGCTAAGCGGAGCGACACTTAACCAAAGCCGAATGAGCCGCTGACGACAAAGCGCCGTAAAGCGTCTCGCCAATTTTGCTAAGTATCACTCAATTAACACCTGCGGAGCAAATCGCCACACCAAAGCCGTCTTATCGTTTTTTTGGCAAGGCGCGGCGTGCCCTAACCGCCGCACGTCACCCAGGGAAATACTCCCCTTGCTTAAAGGCGCCCTAGTGCTTTTAGCAGTCGGTCGTTAACCATCGGCTCATCATGCACCAGCGCCCCAAAGCGATTATTCCAGCTGAGCAACAAAGCGGCCAGCTTGCAGGCTTGTTCGTGCAGCGACTGCAGCTCTTGCAGGCAATCTTTAGGGCCCACGTATAACTTTATTGCGCGGTGCTCATTCGCCAGCGGTGCCTCCGGTTGCATCGAGCGGTACACCTCAAGTTTCCAGCGCAGGTTGTGGACGGTATTGCGATAATACAGCAGCTTGGTATGCAGGCTGATGGGGGAGGTCGCGCTTAACTCGCCAAACACACTAAAATCGGCGGCAAACACCATCGCCTCGCGGCTGTTGTGGTCCGCCACGATGGTCGCCGAGCGCGGCTGGTGCGTTAGCCGAGCTAAATCACCAAACACTTCGCCGGGAGTAATCATGTTAACCGGCTCCCCTTTTAGCGCTTCACTGGGGTACACAGCCAGGCAGCCTTTTAGCAAAAAATACAAGCTCTGGTCGCCATCACCACGGTGTACAACAACCTCCCCGGGTTGATAAGTAATAATACGCGAGTGGGCCAACAAGACCTCAAACTGCCCCAAATCGTGCTGGCGAACGGCTTTAAAAAAGGGAATGGCCGAGAGCAGCTGATCTACTGTCTCGCGCTGGAACTTTTGAATGAGTTTTATCTCCATACGCCGGTCGATCATCTCCGCGGTCGGCAACAATTTTTGGGGTTTTTATAACCGGATGACCAGATACCCCGCCTAACAATTCCTCTTTACACTTTATAACGGTGATAATTGCCTAGTGCAAATATTGATTGCCGATTTGACGCACTAAACTTTTCTAGGAGGCTGTTTTTAGGTAGAGTACCAGCCTATAGCTTAAAAAAGAGCCAAAGCAGGAATGTATTGCCGAAAGTCGCGTGTCCGCCTAGTCTGACGCTACTACCGCTTTACACCCACCTTGCAAAAGGCTCACTCATGCCAGCTGCTCAATGCCCTGATCACTGGCACTTGCCGATAACCCAAGAATAAAGTGAAGCGAGCCCTATGCGTACACTCAGAGTCCCTGTTTACTGGATCCTAGCCCTGTTATTTTTTAGTGCTAACGGAGCACTCGGCGCGCCCTTGCTAAATGGTATGGCGGTGCACCAAGAGCTAAGCCGCGATCAATTTATAGGCGCACTCTACAGTGAAACCCTAAGCAGCGATGCCAGCGAGCTGTTGGCCGCCGACCACCCCATGCGCATGGAGTTAAAAATTACCGCCGAGCGGGGTATTGCCGCACGTAAATTTAGCCGTATGTGGATCGAGGGCATGGCCATTAATATTCGCGGTAGCGCCCTTACCGAGCAAGCCGACAACATGGTGGCTTTTACCCAGATGTTTCAGGAGCGCCTGCTAGAGAATGACCACGTGGTCTTCGCTTTAAACCCAGGTGAAGGTGTCGCCATCAGCGTCAACAGCATCACTCTGGGCACCATCCCCGACGACAACTTTTTTGGCCTGCTTCTAAGTACCTGGCTGGGCCGGGTACCATTATCGTCCACCTATCGCGAACAACTGTTGGTCGCCGGTGACGTTAGCGCATCGCTAACGGGCCGCTACGCAAGCATTAGCCCCACCCCCGAGCGTATCGATCAGGTCGCACTGTGGGGCGCGCCTGAGCCCGAACCAGAGCCAGAACCCGCACCGGAGCCAGAGCCCAAAGAAGAAGTCGCCGTAGCACCAGTCGTCGTGCCAGCAACAGCGGTGGCCAACAAACCAAAAATTGAGATCCCACCAACACCCTCGGCCACCCCAAGCACCGCCAGCGAGGCCAGCAGCGAAGCGACACGAGTCGAAAGCTCTATTGCCGCGGTGGCCAGCAGCTCTTCAAGCGTTGCCAGCAGTACCGCACCGGCCGCGCCCAAAGAAGAGCCCGTTGATGAGTCAGATGAGGACTTTGTACCAACCTTTACCGCCGAATCGATTCTTGCCAACCAGCGCTACTTCTCAAACCTGGTACGCAAAGTACAAGGCGAGATCAGCTATCCTCGCCGCGCGATGCAACGCGGCTATGAGGGCTCAATTCGTATCGCCATCAGCATTAACCGTCAGGGCGAGCTGCTAAATGCAACCTTGATTGAGCAAACTGAACACGACATGCTAAACGATGAAGCGATGGGCGCCGTAGAGTCCGCCGAACCCTTCCCTGAGGTGCCAGAGCTAATCACCGGTCAAAGACACGAATTTACGATCCCGATTACTTTTACCCTACAGCAGCAATAGTAAAAAGCGCGGCCAAGGCCGCGCTTTTTGGTTCTACAG
The DNA here is from genome assembly GCF_963975215.1 of uncultured Gilvimarinus sp. GTDB lineage: Bacteria > Pseudomonadota > Gammaproteobacteria > Pseudomonadales > Cellvibrionaceae > Gilvimarinus. Next base: position 52,624 of record NZ_CAXBFW010000013.1, on the reverse strand, counting down.
AAACTAGATTCCCGACCGTGGTCGGGAATGACAATCAAAGCACCCAACCACACTACAACGTCATCCCGGACGTAGTGAAACGAAGATCCGGGATCCAGCGACTTGGGACGGGGGACGGATGAAGGGGTACGGAGAACGGAGTGACTTCAAATAACAAAGCCACTAGATTCCCGCCTTCGCGGGAATGACGAGCTAAAATACGTTGGATTCCCGAACGGAGCCGGGAATGACAATCAAAGCACCCAACTTCACTACAACGTCATCCCGGACGTAGTGAAACGAAGATCCGGGATCCAGCGACTTGGGACGGGGGACGGATGAAGGGGTACGGAGAACGGAGTGACTTCAAATAACAAAGCCACTAGATTCCCGCCTTCGCGGGAATGACAGCATAAAAGGCGCAGGACTCGCGATCACCGCCGGGAATGACTACCAAGGCAAAGCCAACCCGGCGCAGTGGCTTAGTGCTCGCGGGTAGCCCTAAACAGCACGTCGGGGTAACGCTCTTCGGCCAGAGACAGGTTAACCCGGGTCGGCGCTAAATATGTTAAGTGCCCACCGCCATCGATACACAAGTTATCGGCACACTTACGCTTAAATTCTTCAAGCTTTTTAGGGTCATCGCAATCTGTCCAGCGGGCGGTGGCAATGCTCACCGGCTCGTAGATCGCCTCGACTTTGTACTCATCTTTTAACCGATACGCCACCACCTCAAACTGCAGCACCCCCACGGCGCCCACCACAATGTCGTTATTGTTAAGCGGAAAAAACACCTGAGTGGAGCCCTCTTCGGACAGCTGCTGTAAACCTTTTTGCAGCGCTTTGGTTTTAAGCGGATCTTTTAAGCGTATGCGCCGAAACAACTCGGGGGCAAAGTGCGGAATACCGGTAAACTTTAAGTCTTCACCTTCGGTAAAGGTATCGCCAATCTGAATCGTGCCGTGGTTATGCAACCCGATAATATCGCCGGCCACAGCCTCTTCTACCGATTCGCGGTCGCCGGCCATAAAGGTGACGGCATCGGATATTTTAACGTCTTTACCCAGGCGCACATGACGCATCTTCATGCCCTTGCGGTACACGCCCGAGCACACCCGCATAAACGCAATACGGTCGCGGTGGCGCGGGTCCATATTGGCCTGAATTTTAAATACAAAGCCACTAAACGCCTCGGCCTCGGCCTCGACAAAATGACTTTTGGTTTCGCGACCAATGGGCTTGGGCGCCCACTCGACAAAACCGTCCAGCATCTCGCGCACGCCAAAATTAGCCAATGCTGTACCAAAAAACACCGGCGTCAAACGGCCCGCTAAATACTCCTCCAGGTCAAACTCGTGAGTCGCCCCGCGCACCAGCTCGATCTCTTCGCGAATATCATCGGCATCACTGCCCAGCAGCTCAGTCGCCTCGTCGCTATCGAGCCCTTTGATTTGCGTATCAGGCGGAATCATATGGCCGTGGCCCGAGGCAAACACGTGGATAGTATCGGTGTAGAGGTTATAAACCCCTTTAAAATCGCGCCCCATTCCCAGCGGCCAGTTAATAGGCGCGGCGGCGATTTTCAGTACATCCTCAACCTCGTCCAGTACCTCAATCGGGTCGCGGATGTCCCGGTCCATTTTGTTGATAAACGACAAAATGGGGGTATCCCGCAAGCGACAAACATCCATCAACTTAATGGTGCGATCCTCAACACCCTTGGCCCCGTCAATCACCATCAACACCGAGTCTACCGCCGTCAAAGTGCGGTAGGTATCTTCCGAGAAGTCCTCGTGCCCCGGGGTGTCCAGCAGGTTAACAATGCGCTCTTTGTAGGGAAACTGCATCACCGACGAGGTCACCGAAATGCCCCGCTCCTGCTCCATCGTCATCCAGTCCGATTTGGCGTGGGGGCCGCGCTTGCCTTTTACCGAGCCGCCCACCTGAATAGCATTGCCAAACAGCAACAACTTTTCTGTAATGGTGGTTTTACCGGCATCCGGGTGCGAGATAATCGCAAAGGTGCGCCGCTTGTGGATATTTTTAAGCAGGTTAGCGTGAGACATAGTTTTAGATCTTAAGGCCAGGCGGCCCCTGCGGGCCAATAACGTAAGCGCGCCATTCTCCCTGAAATCGCAGCATTTCACAATTGCCAAACAGACACGGGGCTGGCATGTGATCACACAGGTGGTGTTAGAAGCCCCGCCCCCAAACCACGGCATTCATCACACAATAGTCTAAAAGCTTTGACGCTCGACACAAAACAATATAACAAACCGGGAACTTTGGGCCCGCGCCTTAGCAATTCATACGGCGCGCAGCTATAATAGAGCCTCTGCCAGAGCATTTGGCGGCCCCTACTGGCGCTGTAAAGCCCAAGCGGTTTACCCCGGTAGCTAAAGATGTACTTTTGAGGATCACCAGTAGCATGGAAGTGGTACGGCACGACACAAGCAATCAGGCAAACGCGTTTTTAACGCGGCAGCAAGGTCTTGGCCGGGCAGCCCGCCTGTCGCCACACAGCAAACCGGTTAACGATACCTCCCCCGCCAAAGTGGCCATTTTAATGGCCACCTACGACGGTCAGGAGTTCTTGTCAGAGCAACTTACATCGCTCCAGAACCAAACCCATCAACAATGGGATTTATGGGTATCCGATGACGGCTCCAGCGATAACACCCTGGACATCTTAAAAGCCTTTCAGGCAGAGTACAGCGATACCGCACTTAACATCACCAGCGGGCCGCAACAGGGCTTTGCCAGTAACTTTTTATCGCTAATCTGCAATCAGCGCATCCAAGCCGATTACTTTGCCTTTTGCGATCAGGACGACATCTGGGAGCCCAAAAAACTCGAGCGCGCACTCGCTAAGCTCGCCGATGTCCCCGAAGGCACTCCGGCACTGTACTGCTCACGTACCGCCCTCATCTGTGAAAAAGGCACACTGATAGGCGCCTCGCCACTGTTTCAGCGCGAGCCCTGTTTTGCCAATGCCCTGGTGCAAAGCATTGCTGGCGGCAACACCATCGTTATTAACAAAGCAGCGCGCGAGCTGTTAAGCCAGGTAGGCATGGTGGATATCGTCAGCCACGATTGGTGGGCCTACTTAATGGTTAGCGGCAGCGGCGGCAAAATTATTTACGACGACTACGCCAGTGTCCGCTACCGTCAGCACGCGCAAAACCTGGTAGGTGGCAGCGTAAGCGCCGCCGCGCGTATTAGACGCATCCATATGCTCTTGCGCGGGCGCTTTAAACACTGGAACAATCGCAATATCTCGGCACTGGTTCAGGCCGAGCATTTACTCACCGCCGAAAGCCACGCCATTTTGCAACAGTTTAAACAAGCCCGCAGCAGCTGGCTGCGTGCGCCCTGGCACCTGCGCCAATCGGGCATCTACCGCCAAACCCCAATGAGCAGCACAGCGTTGTATGTAGCCGCCGCCATGCGGCTGATGTAAGCGGTTGGGGTTTTAAATACGCTTGTGAACTACGACGTTGTCATCTGTACCTTTAACGGCGAGCATCATATCGCCGAGCAACTCGACAGCATCCTTAATCAGGCAATCCCCCCCGCACACATAATTGTTAGTGATGACGGCTCGGCGGACGCCACCTGCGCGCTGGTCACTCAGCGCGCCGAAGTATGCGCCACCCCCGTAACCCTACTGCAAGGGCCCAAACAAGGCATTAACCAAAACCTACTGTTTGCGCTGGGGCACACACAATCGCCTTACGTGCTAATCGCCGATCAAGACGATGTATGGCTCGACAATAAATCTACCTTGTTTAGCCAACAAATGCAGCACGACACAACACCGCACCTGATTTTTTCGGACGCCTGGATCTGGCAGCCTCCGGCAACGCCAGTGCAAACCCTGTGGCAACTGGATCAACTCGACCCGGGCAACATCCACAAACCGCAGCGGCTGGCTTTTCACAACTGCGTGCAAGGCGCCTCGGCGGCCCTCAACCGAGCGTTAATCGATAAACTGCTCTACCACCCCAACATGGTGATGTACGACTGGTGGATTGCCCTACTCGCCGCCACCCAAGGCCGCGTCAGCATTATCAACACACCCACACTGCATTACCGCCAACATCGCGCCGCGCAACTCGGCAGCCAGTCACTGCGTCACAACGGGCAAAGCTACTGGCAAAGCCGCCGGAGTAAAATTCAGGCCAGCCGGGCGATAATCCAACAAGCCGCCGCCTTCGGTGACACCTATAAAACCCAGCTCACAACGCACGACCGCGCGTTTTTTACCGGCTTAAGCCACGCGCTAAAAGGGGGCTACTGGCAAAAAATAAAGTTCTTAGTAACCCAACGCCCCTACCGCAAAAACCCAATCCGCACCGCCACCCTATGGCTCGCGATTCTAAGTACCGGCCCAGTGACTTAAAGGCGGGGGACGGGTGAAGGGGTACGGAGAACGGAGTAACTTCAAATAAAAAAGACGCTAAATTCCCGCCTGCGCGGGAATGACGGGATCGAAGACACTGGATTCCCGCTCGGAGCCAGGAGTGACAACAAAGATACCCAACCACGCTACAGCGTCATCCCGGACGTAGTGACACGAAGATCTGGGATGATGTGCAGGAAGCACAAATGCCGGCGGGAGCAGGGAGAGCCGGAGCCGGACCAGCGACTTCGAACAGATGCACAAATGCCGGTGGAAGCAGGGAAAGCCAGAGCCTGCCCAGCGACTTTGAACAAACGGTGCGCCCGTATCGGCAAAGTGCCACACCCAAAGACACTAGATTCCCGCCTGCGCGGGAATGACGGAGAAAAGCACCCAGTCACACTACAGCGTCATCCCCGCGAAGGCGGGGATCCAGCGACTTTGAACTAACAGTACCCCTGCTTCGGCAAAGTGCCACCCCCAAAGACACTAGATTCCCGCCTGCGCGGGAATGACGAGCTAAAATACGTTGGACTCCCGATCGGAGCCGGGAATGACGAAAAAGGAAGAGCTGCCCCTAAGGCCCGGTCAAAAACACATCCGTGTTGGCAATGCGCACGCGGCACTCGTGCATGTCCACTTCGTTATTGTGCAGGGTAAAGCCCACAAAACCATCGCGCTCGATGCCCCAGCCGGCCACAGCGGGTCGATACTCCACAGCTCTCGCCCGGGCCGCCACTTCATTGGCTTCGCCGTGCACTGCCTGCACCTCACCTGGCTCGGCGCCGGCCAACCAGCCCACAATTTTGTGCTTTAGCACCCGGGTAATCATCCCGCGCTGGATTGCCTTTTTATTTTGGTACAACGCATAGCGTTGCTCAAACAACGCTTTCGCCTGGGCATAAAGCGCCACGTCTTTATCGTTGGCCGCCAAAATAATCTCGCGATCTTCATCGGAGATTTTATGCTCGGCTTTAATATTGCGGCGGTGGGTATTAAGCGATAACTCTTCTACCTGCAACGATGGAAACTGATACCCCAGCAATGCTAACGAGTCACTGTAACGCTCGGTTAAGCCGATAAAACCAATCGCCGCCAAAGGCACTCCACTTAAGTGAGTAAACTGCCGGTTGCGGTGGGCGGGGCGCTTTAAATACTCCTCTATCGAGCCTTTGTAGCCAAAGTGTTTTTTGTTGTGCAGATAATCGGAGTAAGTGCGTTGCACCGGCTCGCGCACAAAGGCAATACAGCGTGAAACACCCGTCACCGGCGCATACTTGGTAAGCGGCACATGGCCGGCAATCAGACTAAACTGCGCCAGTTGCTCGCGCATGTCATAGACGGAGCCTTTATAAACCCCTTCGCGAATCAAATCGTGGGTTTCATCCACAAACCGGCCGTAATCGTAGGCAATCGCCTCGCTACCCAGTTTGTTCTCCAACGACTTTCTAAAAGAGGTTCCGGCGGTTTTGGGAACATGAATAAAGTTAAACGTCATACGCTCGCGTTCTCACTTAAACTAAAATCGGTTTTGGTGCGGCTAAAGTAAGGGGAATAGTAAGGGTCGTTTGCCAACACATCGGGCCACGTCGCCTGCATATACTCCACCTCACTGACAAATCGTTGGTACTTCTCGGGGGTGTCTTCTTGCCCGCGCGATTTAGACTCGTAGTGGTACAGCTTGGCGTAGGGGGTAAACACATTGTAGTAACCCGCCCGCATCACCTTGATACAAAAATCGACATCGTTAAACGCGATGGTCAGCTCTTTATCGTTTAAGCCGCCCACCTGATCCCACACCTCGCGCCGCACCATCAAGCAGGCGCCGGTTACCGCCGCTACGTTTTGGCGAATGGTCATGCGGCCAAAGTAGCCTGGGTGAGTATCGGCAAACCCCAGGTGCGAGTGGTTAGCTACGCCGCCAACGCCTAAAATAACCCCGGCGTGCTGTAGGGTGTCGTCATCGTACAATAGCTTGGGCCCCACGCAGCCGGTAAAATCGCGGCTCACTAAGCTCACCATCTCGGTTAGCCAGCTCGGGGTAATCACCTCGGTATCGTTATTAAGCAGCAGCACAATATCGCCGTCAGTATGCGCCACCGCAAAATTGTTAATGGCCGAGTAATTAAAGGGTTTGTTATAGGCTAAAACACTCACCCGCTCGTGCTTGGCCAGCTCGCCGATAATGTTAAGGCTCTCGGGCTCATCCGATTGATTATCCACCAGAGTAATGCGGTAATGGGGGTAATCACTTTTCTCTAACACCGACTGCACACAATTGCGTAACAGCTCGCCCTGGTTGCGGGTGGGGATAATAATATCCACCCAGGGCTTCGCCTCGGGTATCGCAAACGCTACGCGGTACGTATTGGGCAACTGACTTAAACCCACACTTGCCGCACCGCCAACCTGATCAAAATACCCCTCTAGCGCACGGCGGCCGGCATCAACGGTGTAAGATTTTTCATCGGCCGCGTAGGCGGTAGAGCCCGGCAAAGCGCGCCAGTGGTACAACACATAAGGCACGTGAATAATATTGCACCACTCGGATTGGGCGATAACCTTTAAAGCCAAGTCGTAATCCTGGCTGCCCTCCAGCCCCACACTAAAACCGCCCACCTGCGTTACCAAATCCGCCCGGTAAACACCTAAGTGCGAGATGTAATTGTTGCTGTAAAATAAGTCCGGGCTCCAGTCTGGCTTAAAGTGGGGCTGATAAAACTCCCCATCGGCATTGAGTTTGTCTTCATCGGAATAGACCACCGCCGCGCTGGGGTGGCGCGCTATCGCATCGGCCATGGCCAGCAGCGCGTGCTGGTGCAATAAATCATCCTGATCAAGCAGCGCCACATAGTCGCCAGTGGCCACCTCAAGCCCCGAGTTACTGGCCTTAGAGATATGCCCGTTCGAGCGCCGAAACACCGTTTTAATGCGCGGATCATCCAGCGAGGTTAAATAATCTTTAACCGCCGGGTCGGTCGATACATCATCAACCAGCACAAGCTCCCAGTTTTTGTAGCTCTGACCTAAAACGGAATCTACAGCCTCGGCCAGTAAGCTCACCTCGGGGTTATAAACCGGGCAAACAATGCTGATTTTAATACCGCCGCCCGACTGCTCTACCCGGGCCGCCCACTCGGGCACTTTGGCCGCAATGTGCGCGCTATAAACCACGGTACCATCGTGGTTGGTAGGCGCACTGGCGGGCCGATAAGCAAGCACCCGGTTTTGATACCAGCTTGCCAAAGTATGCGAGTTACGTAACTTCTGCCGCACCGAGGGGGGCAGGCTTTGAGCCATGGATCGCAACAGGCTCTTAATCGACTTCATCTACAACATATCCTTAAACATCAGTAGCCAACACTACTCCGAGAGCAGCTCTAGTTGGCGCAATAAAAACCGGCCCTGGTAAGCCACAGGGTCTAACCTTAACCCGTACGCAACATAGTCGGCAGGAACTCGCAACAGCACAGTATTCGGCCCCGGCGTCAGCACCCGAGTGTACGAGCGCTGCGGCGCAAACCCCTGCGCGGGTTTGTCGCGGTAAAACAGCTGCATCGGGGTACGGTGCTCAACCTCAAGGCTTATCCGCACCAGGCAGTCATCGGCGCAGCCCGCTAGCGTTGGCAACTCAATAATCGGGTCGCTATTGGCCGCCTCATAAACACTATCACCCATAGGTTGGATATTCTTTGCACCACTGCTCTGCCCGGTAAATTGCCACAGTACTTGCTGGTAATCATCGGCGGCGTTTAGCTCGGTAATCGATCGGGGGCCATGTCTAAAAACCTTCTCTCCCAAATGCCGCTCGGTATGAGTAATTAACACAATATCGGGCTTAAAGCGTTGCACCATATCAATAAGCTGTTTGCTATCGCCTAGGCCCTCAAAGTAGCTTTGATGCAACACCTCTTTAAAGGTTTTGTGCATATAGGGGCTAAGCGCATTACCAAACGAATCATGCAACCACAGTACCCGCTGCGGGTTTAGCGCACCGGGAGAGGTAAATACCTCGGCGCGTTTAAGCGACCCCACCGGATAAGACGGCCCCACGTAGTGCTGCTTACCCGTGTCAAAATGCCGGCCGGTCACGGGGGCGCCCGCCACCAAAATATTGTTATCGCGCAACAGGGGCTGCACCCCCAGCAGGCGGGCTAAATCCCCGGCTTTGGTGGCGGTAAAACTATCGGCGTCTGGCGCTGGCACCGTTTTAAGCTTACCCGGCAGGCTTTCAATTAGCTGCTGGTAGGCATAATAAGCGCCCAGCGCATTCCAATGGCTATCGGTTTTTAAATACAGATCGGGGCCGCCCGCTTTGCGCGCCAGCAGGTAAGGCACACTGTTAACCAGGTACTCATCAGGTGGTGACTGTAACGCCATAAACCGGTCCAGGCGCGTATCGCCCGCCGGGGTATCGGCGAGCTGCTCTGGGTACACCGAGTGTTTGTTACCCGCCACCTGAACCCTAAAGGTAATGCCCTGTGCGGCAAAGTACTGCCCCCACGCCTGACGGGTGCGGTGAATATCACGCAGCTCATCCAGCGAGCCATTAAGCTCGCCCATCGCATCCGAGTACACCAAACTGTAATTATCGCCGGTAAACAGCCAGCCGGGCTGGCCAAACCTGACAAACGCGGGCTTGCGAATAACACCTAAGGTAAACAACAGTCGGTCGGCGTTAAAATAATGCGTTTTTAGCTCGGCCATCGATGCGGGCCACTGGGGCTGCTTTACCTCAAAGCCCTGCACCTCGCCATCCAGCGCCGGCACAATAGCCACCAACGCCACGGCCGACACCAGCAGCAACCCGGCAAGCAAAAATGTCGCTATGTATCTCATGCTGGCCTCAAAAATTAAAATACAAAAAGTCGCTACCTACCGATGCCAGTAACAACAACACCGATACCGCAAACGCCAACGCCGCCCAAAGGGCATTGCCTACTGTGGGCTTAAACCGCCCTTTGCCGGGCTCTGGGCCGTTATAATCGGCAAGCTCTACCGAGTTAGGCAACCACAGGGTAGCCGCAAGCACCAGGGCCACACAGGTTAAAGCAACGCCCCCCATAATGCTGGTGCCAACCGCGGACGCCCGTGCCAGCACATCCACCCCCAACCACGGCCCCAGCGGTAACCCGTTAAGCCCCAGCATACCCCGATACACCCGCGCCGCATCGGCGAGGCTATCGGCCCTAAACAACACCCAGGTGGCATTGACAAACATAAAGGTTAACAGCCAGGCCGCCCAGCGCCACAGGCGCGTACCCAGGCGCTGCCAAAAATGACACACCACTAAAGCCACCCCGTGCAGCGCGCCCCACAACACAAAGCCCCAGGCGGCGCCGTGCCACAGGCCACCCAATAAAAAAGTCACCATTAAGTTAAGTGATACGCGACCACCGCCTGCGCGGTTACCCCCTAAGGGGATATAAATATAATCCCTAAGCCAGCGCGATAAGGTGATGTGCCAGCGGCGCCAAAAATCCCGAATACTAAGCGCTTTATAGGGCGATAAAAAGTTAAGCGGCAGTTTAATGCCAAACAGCAGCGCCGCGCCGATGGCCATATCGGTATAGCCAGAAAAATCATAGTACAGCTGAAGGGTGTAGCTCAGGCTTGTGCCCCAGGCATCCACAAAGCTAAGTGGCTCGCCGGCATCAAACCCGGCATTGGCCCACCGGGCAAAGGTGTCGGCAATGGCCAGCTTTTTAAACAAGCCGATACTGAAAATAAACAGGCCTTTGCAGACATTTAGGTAGCGCTCGTCGGACGTGGGGCGGGCCTTAAACTGCGGCATCATCTCACTGTGGTGCACAATGGGCCCGGCAATAAGCTGCGGAAAAAACGTAACAAACAAACAGTAATCTAAAAAGTTTACCCGCCCTACGTTGCCCCGGTACACATCCACCAAATAAGCAATTTGCTGAAAGGTATAAAAGCTAATAGCCAGCGGCAGTATTACTTGCTCGAGCGTAAAGCCCACACCGGTAAGCGCGCTGATATTGCCGCTAAAAAATACCGCGTATTTAAAATAACCCAGTAACAACAGGTTGGCCACAATACCCAGCACCAACCAGATTTTGGGCCGCAACCACTGGCCGCGGCTAATCGCCAGCCCAACGCCAAAGTTAACCAGCACCGACCCGACCAACACCCCTAAATACTCGGGCCGCCACCAAGCGTAAAAAAACAGCGAAGCCGCCACCAGCCAAATTTTTTGCCAGCGCAAACTACCCCACGCCGCCAAAGCCCAGTAGCCCAGCAGCACCAGCGGCAAAAAAGCAAAAATAAACTCGAGCGAGCTAAACAGCATTACAGGCGTCCAGACTTAGCGGCTATCATTAAATACATTACACACTAAGCCTCGGTAGCACGGCTTTTAGCAGCCCGGCAAGGCGCTGGTTGTATTCATCCTGCGTAGGCCACAGTGCCAATAGTTGCCGGGCGTTTTGCCCCATTCCCACCACGTCGGCGCCGGCAATAATATCCAGGGCGCCGTTCATGCTGTCTACATTTTGGCTGCCAAACGTAAAACCGTTTTGCCCGGGTACAATCATCTCGCGGGCGCCAAACACATCGCTGGAAATAAGCGGCAACCCGTAATACGAGGCCTCCAGCAAGGTAATCGGGAAGGATTCCATCTTAGAGAACGAGATAAACACATCCGCCCTCGCGTAATAGGGCGCTACGTTGTTTGTCTCGGGTACAAACTCCAGGCTTACATACTCATCGCGGCGCTGCCCGGCCATATCGCGCAGCTCGCTTAAATAATCGCCGCCACGGGCCCCCACTAACGTAAAACGCGCTTTAATGTCGCGGCTCTCCAAATGGTCCATGGCGTCAAACACCATCATCTGGTTTTTACGCTCGCAAATGCTGCCTACCGCTACAAACTCTAATACCTCGCCACGCTCGCGCTTAGCAGGTACGTCGGCGTCCGCTTCAAACGGGTTATACAAAATGGCAAAGTTGTTATTTTTTAAGTAATGCCGGTACGCATTCACCGTGTAGCGCGACACAAAAATATTAAAACTCGTCACCAATGATTGCGCTGCCCGGTCTACCCAGTAGCCGCCAAAGTGATCCAAATGCTCGTTAATGGATTCACTCTCATGGATATAGTTTATTTGCGGCAACTCGAGGCGATCGGACGCCGGGTAAGCCGCCGCCGCCGAAATAACCGTATTAGCGATCACAAAATCTGGCTCTACGCTGTGCAACCAGTGCTCGTAAGTCGCGTAAACATGATTGTCGGTTAGCAGTGCCCAGTCGGCCATGTAGACCTGCTCGGCCACCGCAGCAAACTCACGCTTTAACTTGCCATCTTCCAGTGCCGCCACATACACCTTCACGCCAGCGGCTTTTAGCTGCTTAGCCACGCGCAAGGCGACCTTAGAGGCACCCTCAAGCTTCATGTTGTGGGTAACCAACACGGCTTTTTGCGGCAGTGGTTGCGGTGCGCGCTCGTTGCACGGCAAGCGCGCGCCGGTTTCCGGGTCGAGCGGTAAGTTAAAGCGCGCGGCGCGTACGCTTTGCGCAAGCTGCCGGTAGGCCAGGGCAATGGCGACTTCCTCGCTGGGTTTATCGTTGCCCAAGCCTGTGCCACGGGAGTCACCCTCTACATGTAAGGCGCGAATATGGTTAACCGATAGGCACACTTTGCCAGCCGCCACTAAGCGATAACCCAAATCAACATCGTTGTAGGCGACGGCAAAATCCCGCTCGTTAAAGCCGCCCAGTTCGTCAAATAGGGCTTTGCGAATACTTAAACAGGCGCCGGACACAGCATCGCAGCTAATTGGCATAAGGTTTATAGCGCTTGATGGCAAACCCCGGCCATGCAAGCCAGGCATATTGTTGCGCTGCACACCACCAAAAATACCGGCGTTTTGCACCACATCGCCGTACCAATCTAAGCGCGGTGCGGCTGCGCCTATTTGCCGGTAGCGCTGCAGGGCCACAATAGGCGCAAGCGCCTCCCAGCTTATGTGCAAGTCATCGTTTAAAAATACCAGCGCATCGCCAGTGGCTATACCGGCCGTAAAGTTGCACACCTCGGCAAACGAAAAGCCTCCGCCGGCAAACTGGTAACTAAAGGGCCTGATTTTGCTAAATTCGCTCAGGTATTGTGCAAACAACTGGCCCGCGCGTAAAAAGTCGGTATTGTTAAGGGCAACTAATACCTCAACATGCTCGGGTGGCTGCAGCGCGCGCAACGCGTGTATCACGTTATCGGGCTTACAGCTGGGGATAATAATACTCACGCTAGCGGTTACCGGTGCCGCAAATAAGGCAAGGTAGGTGGCTTGCTCGCGCCGTTTGGCAAAACGCGGGCTGGGGGTTACCAACAGGTTAACGGCTTGCTCGGCATTTAACAGAGTATCGGCCACCAAATAGCTTAGGTACTCTAGCGGGGCCTTGCCTGTGTAGGCGCCAAAGCGCTCGGCCACGTCGGCAAAGTGCGCCTGCGGCAAAGCCAGCTCGACAAAGGCGCTGGCCAGACAAATATAATCGCCCTGCTCCCACTCAACAATATCGTTTAACACCGCTTGCGGCACGGTAAAATGCGCGTCGGAGTTATCGCGTGCGATGAGTGTGACACCCTGTACCGTTAGTTTATTGGTTGCTTGCACGGTTAACGTTGCTCCTGCAGCAGGGCGTTTAATGCCCCTTGCCACATACTGGCACTGGTTAAAAATTTGGGTGAAACATAATACGAGCTAGCGCCGGCAAAACTGTCTTCACTGGGCACGCCCACAAAGTGCCGGGCAAAATCGGCGCTGGGCAGCGTCAGGTAATCCATTAGTGTAATCACCGGGTTAGAGGTTAACGGAAACGGCCGCTTAAACGCCTGTGGGTGCGCGTTTACCAACGCCACAGCGCGCTCTTGTAACTCGCTCATTAATGTATTCAGTGCCTCGTTATCGCCTTCGCGCCGCACCAGCTTACCGGCGTTAAAATAATGGGCACTGCTGGTCGCGTTATCGCTTAGCAGTGCCTCCAGCGCCGGTAAAATATCGCCGTAACGCTCGGCATCAAACTCGGGCATAAAAGCAAAATGCGGGTGCTTGGCGTGCAGCATCTTTTTAAAGGTAGTCAGGTACACCCAGTTGCACTGGCTTTCGGGCAGCAGTTGCTCAAACGCTTTTGCCGCCGTACCGCGGTAGCCAATATCAAAAACTAAATAATCGTTACCGCTGGCAACGCCCTGCTCACTTAAGTAAGCCCGGTAGCTATCGGTTTGCTCGCGGCAAAAGTCAACCAATTGCTCGGTCAAGCCACCGTTAAAAAGCTCTGGCGTGTGCAATAACGCATCGGCCATTTGCCCCTCGGGTAAATCGTCCACGGTGTAGCCCAACCGATTAAACAGCGTTTGCTGCAGGGTTTTCGGTTTACCGTCGCGCTTAAACACGGCTTTTAAATCTTTTACCTTATTCACCAGCGCATGAAAGTTTAACGAGCGCGAGTTTGCCACCTCGATGGCCGGTATCTCCGGGTACAACGCTTTAAACACCTGGCAGGCCAGGTGCCCGTCGCGCGCTAAAAACACCACGGGGGTTGTGTAGTTGCCGTTGTCGTACAAGGCTTTTAAGTGTTGCGCCACAAAAGCCATAGCGCAGGCCGCGTATAACGCGGGCACATCGCGGCTCCAATGTTTATCGTTGCGGGCAAAGCGTGCCAGGCTGTCGCGTCGGGGCTCGGGTGGGCAGTAAGTTAACAGCTCAAAAAAACCACGCTCGCGGCGCGAGGTTTCGTACAAGGTGGGTGTCCTAAAGGCGCTATAGCCGTACTGCTGCGGAATCCCAAAATCCGAGCGCCAGTTATCGCCTAAAAACAGGGCGCCCTGGCTGGCCAGCTCTGGTACCTGCTGGGACAACTGCTCAAACAGCTGGCCATCGTGTTTGCACACACCAAAATCGGCGGATACATAAATCTCGTCAAACGCCTCGGTAATGTCGGCGGGCAGTATGTGGCGTAAGTCAGCTTTGGTAAGGTAAAAGTCGCTTACCACAATCACCCGCAAACCCTTGGCTTGCAGCGCTTTGGCAAAATTAAATAGGTTATGGCGCACTGCCAGGTTGGCTTGCTCGTGCGCAAGCTCGGCGGTGTAGGCGCGCCGCCGGTCGGCGTCGGTATAGGGCAGCTCGCGGTAAATGTCCTCAAGCAGGTACTGTTTAACCTCAAACGCCTCTTTACAGCGCTCCTCGGCCGCAATGCGCTGCTTGGTAAAATCCGCAATGCCGGTGTCCCATGCAACCAAATCAAAAATATCGTGTGGCTCGGTGGTGGCGCGGTAGACCAGGGTATCAAACAAATCGAACGCCACTAACGTGGCCTCGTGCAACTGATGCGGCTGAATGCCACGCCAAATAAACGCCGGTACGTCCTTCTCTTGCACAAAGTCAGAGGTAAACTGCCCCAGCCGGTGGCTGGTGGCTAACGCCTCTTTGTACTGCCAGGAGCCGATGGTTTGGTATTTAAACGCCATGCGCCCCAGGGCTTTATAGCGGCCCTCTTTAGCACCGGCCTCGGCATAATGCACACCCGCCTTAGCCACAGAGGTACAGCCAGGGTTTGCCTTAACATAGGCGGCATTACACAGCACCGCCCCGCCATTACAGGCACAGTCTGCGCCACAGGCGCCGGGCAACAAGGGGGCATTAAACGGGGTAAATGGCTCTAGGCTCAGCGGCGCTAACTCGACGACTGGCGTAGTACCGTCCTCTGGGGAGGGAGATGATTGGCTGGTGCTAGAAAATGGCCTAAATAACCGCATACACTGTACTCTTGCAAACCCCTTGTCTATAAGCCAATACCGCCAGAGCGTGCTCAACGCCAAGTATCAACCCGCTCCTTGCCTACCCAATTATCAGGGCGCCTAAGTAGCGCGTATGATCTCACAATATCGCCTTATCAGGCCAACTTATCGGCCTCGTTTTGCGGCAGGGTTCACCTGCCCGTCCCAGCCTTAAAGGTGCCTGAATTGCAGCTGCCTACCCACCAACCTCCGACTTTCGTCATTCCGCAAAGGAGCGTCATTCCCGACTTTGATCGAGGTGGGCATAACGAATCAAGCAAAGACGCTGGATTCCCGATCGGGGCCGGGAATGACAGATAAAGCAAAGCCACTAGATTCCCGACCGGGGCCGGGAATGACGGAGAAAACAAGGCACTGGATTCAGATCAGGGTCGGGAATGACGGAGAAAAGCACCAAACCCCTCGACAACGTCATCCCCGCGAAGGCTTGGGATGACGTGCAGGATGCACAAATGCCGGCGAAAGCAGGGAAAGCCAGAGCCGGCCCAGCGACTTGAACAAACGGTGCACCTGCATCGGCAAAGTGCCACACCCAAAGACGCTAGATTCCCGCCTGCGCGGGAATGACGGAGAAAAGCACCCAATTACACTACAGCGTCATCCCCGCGAAGGCGGGGATCCAGCGACTTTGAACAAACGGTGCAACTGCTTCGGCAAAGTGCCACACCCAAAGGCGCTAGATTCCCGCCTGCGCGGGAATGACGGAGAAAAGCACCCAATCACACTACAGCGTCATCCCCGCGAAGGCTTGGGATGACGTGCAGGATGCACAAATGCAGGCGTGAGCATGGAAAGCCAGAGCCTGCCCAGCGACTTTGAACAAACAGTACACCTGCATCGGCAAAGTGCCAAACCCGAAGACACTAGATTCCCGATCGCAGCCGGGAATGACAGAAAAAAGCACCCAATCACACTACAGCGTCATCCCCGCGAAGGCTTGGGATGACGTGCAGGATGCACAAATGCAGGCGTGAGCATGGAAAGCCAGAGCCTGCCCAGCGACTTTGAACGAACAGTACCCCTGCATCGGCAAAGTGCCACACCCAAAGACACTAGATTCCCGCCTGCGCGGGAATGACGGAGAAAAGCACCCAATCACACTACAACGTCATCCCCGCCTACGCGGGAATGACGAGATAAAGGCACTAGATTCCCGATCGCAGCCGGGAATGACAACAAGCCAAAGCCCCCTAACCCGCAACCCTAAAATTAACGCAGCTCTCGGCCAGGCTGCGCTAATAGCGATTGATACAGCTCGATATACTGCTGCGCCATCCAAGCTGTACTGTGGGCTTGCCCCTCGCCCTGCTGCCACGCTCTTACCGCTAACGCTTTTTGCGCGTAATCTTCGGGGGCTAGGTTCACCATCCGTTCATAACTGGATTGCGGGTCGGCTGGATCCAGCACCCAGCCCGCGCCCGACGCCTCTACCCGCGCCTTGAGCGTAGGAAAATCTAATACAAAACAGGGCAAACCGGCCGCCCATAACTCAGTTAGGGTGTGGCACCAGGTTTCATCCCACACCGAGAGCACGGCGCCTATCTGGGCACCAATGCTCTGGGCGCGGCTGACAAACTCATTTCGCTCGTAGGGGCCGTGCAGCACAACCTGCGGGTGTTGCGCCAGCGGCTGATATTCACATTCACCTAACAAGTGTATTTGCAGCCTCTTACTGGCATCACACTCGAGCAACGCGAGTAAATAATCGGCGCCCTTCGGGGCGTCGAGGGTGCCGGGCACTAATAGGTTAAGCGTAGTTGCCGTACTTAAGGTAACCGCCGGCAAGGCAAACTCAGTAAAGTCACGGCCATGGGGGATGACATGAAAGGCTTTGTCGGCCACAGCCGGCAAAGCGGCTTTAACCGTATCGCGGGCGCTGTGGCTTGTGGTAACCAAAGCGTCGCTATGGCTAAGTGCGCCGGCAAAAATCTCTCGCCAACGCCCAATCCACTGAGATTTTAACGCCGGAAAAGGATGCTGCGCCCACATACTATTGGCGCAATCGGCAGCGGCCCGGGAGTTATTACAGTTGCCACCACAAAACTTATTGTCGGCATCTAGCAGTTTTACCGTGGGGCAAATATCGTAAAAGTCGTGTACAGATTTAATCACCCGCGCACCCGCCTGCTTGGCAAGCTTAGGTAAATTAACCGAGTGCCAGGCAAGGTGGCGAATATGCAGCAAGTCAAAATCGTACCGCTCTAGCCACTGCTTTATCACCCGGTCATACTCAAACGACACATGCTGCAATGGCTCGACCGACTCTGTTAAATCGTGGCTTTTAACAGTTTGCAGCTCACCGTTACTATCCAATGATGACAAATACATATGGGCCGAATCACAGCGCAGTAACCAAGGCTCATAATCATGGGCCACCGCACGCATTAGATCCAAATTGGTTTTTGGCGTCCCGCCGGTTTGAGTAGCCACCACAAACAATACCCTTGGCCTAATAGAGTTTTGCCTGGCATGGGCCACGGCATCCAATGCTTGAGTACGCATAGTGGCAAACGCACTACTGGCCGAGAAAACGCCAATCTCAAACTCATACTCCGGGTAACGCTGCGCGACTACCCCGGCACCGGCGTTAATTAACGTGTCGCGCTCGGCGCCAAAACTTTGGTTTCGCTCATGGAATACATAGGTGCGGTCATCCACGACATGGCGCCACCCCTTGCGGCGTGCGCGCATGCAAAAGTCGTTTTCTTCACCGTACCCTCGGGGAAAGGCCTCTTCGTCAAACAATCCCACGTCATGTAAGCAGCCGCGCCGGATATACATACAAAAGCCGTTACCCGTGGGTACGCTTGGGGACAGGCCAGCCCCATAACGCCTAAAAGCGCGGGCATAATCTGGCTCGCTAATATCGGCGAGCAACAAGTGGGCGTCCGTTTGCTCGGGCGCCGAAAACGCCCCGGCGTTATTAGATACCGGTGTAATCGTGGCTATACGCGAGTCACTATACAAAGCGCGTTGTAGCCCCTGCAGCCAGCGGGGGGTAACGCGGGCATCGGAGTTAAGCAACACAACATCGTCTTGCCCGGCATACTTAATACCCCTATTAACGGTTTTGGTAAAACCGATATTTACCTCGTTGTGTAACACCTCAACATGCTCGTAGCGCTCCGCCTGCGCCAATAAAGGTGCTACCGCCTCATCGGTGCTGGCGTCATCAATCAGCAGTATACGAACGTCAGGCGAGGTATAAGCCAGCAACCGCTCAATACAAACGGCCACATGATTTAACGCATTATAAATAGGCACAATTACAGTTACGGGCCGATCGTAGCCTACAAACACATCGTCGCCACCACCCGAGCTGCTTGAGATAATATGCCCCAACGGCAACACCTGCCCCTCGGGCAACGCCAGCGCGACCTCGTTAGTCCCCTCAGCCAATAAGGTGCTAACTAAAATAAGCTTAAAGCCACCCTGGCCCTCAGACTTACCAATGGCTTTTAAATCGGCTCGCTCGAGGTTGTTTTGGACGGTAGCAACGGGTTTACCATTTATCTGCACAGTAAAATCAAACACTCGGCCGGGGGCCGCGCTATCGACAATCCAGCCGCAAAGCTCTTGGGCGCTAAGCACCTCGATGTATAGGTCGTATTGCGGTAAAGAGTCACTCATAACGGGGATTTAGCCTTAAGCCAGTGGGTGTTTCAACGGCCTTATCAAGGTTATTTAACATGCTTAGCATACGGTAAACTTGGCCCCGGAGCCCGTAACATGCTGGTAAAATTTATTAAAATCATTGGCGAACTCCGCGCTCACGGCAGCGCTTTTTTCAGCTCCAGCAAGGGTACGCCGAGCAATCAGATCAAAGCTTGTCCGGGCGCTCATATAAGAGAATTGCCGTAAAAATAATCGCCGTGCAGCCTCTACTTGCCTTGTGCGGCTAGGCTCATCATCAAATAGCTGCTGTATCGCCGTGACAATACCACCCCAATCGGCAAAGGGCACTAAAGTGACGTAGCCCTGGCGCCCTAGCTCACCCAGATCGGAAATATCATTGGTAATCACAGGAGTTTCCATCGCAAACGCATCCGTCGCCTTATACGGAAACTGATAGTGACTGGCCGGAATCTCCGGGTCTAGCCACAAAACCACCAAATCGGCGGCATAATTGATTTTAGCCATCGCCTCCCTCGACTGAGGTGGCAATACCGTTACCCGATCGCCGTGTTGAGCTATAAACTCGGTTTGGTCGGGGCTAACGCGCGAGCCAACAAACAACAACTTATAGCGTGGATCATTTAAGCGATTAAGTAATTCCACCAACTCATAAATGCCTTTATGTTTGCGCAGTAGTCCACCAAACAAAATGACCCTATCATCGGGCGCAAACCCCAACTCGGCCCGTACGGCAGCTCGTTCGTAACGTTCTGGGTTATATACCCGCTCGTCTTTAATGTTACGCAAATACATTCCGGTGCTCCCGTAATGCTCGCTCAGGGCGTGATTATGGGTCACCATTTGCGGCTGCTTTTTAGCATAGCTATCTAACAGATACGACCAAGCATCGGCATACGGCAGTAACAGGCTTTCATCTTGTATATTTAAGTCAAGGTTACCGTGGCCCGAAGGTTGGCTGGTTTTACTGGGGGAGGACACTACCGTTTCTAAATCATTAGATTCAATAACATAAGGGATACCACGCTCATGGTTTACCAGCATAGCCAGCCCCATACTGGGCAAGCGCGGTTTTACCACGTACATCATATCGCCAATCACGGCATCCATCGCCTGGCGTAATTTGCCAAAAAAATCAGGAAAGCGCCCGCCAGCAAAATACTTCACCTCAAAACCGGGGGAAACACCCTTAAGCGGGGCAAATACACCCTCATCAAAAAAATCAAAGGCTATCAACTCAACCTGATAACTTGCTGACAACGCCTCAGCAACAGCAAAAGCCTTAGAAAAGTGGTTGCGGCATAAATCCCACACAACCACACTAACCTTTTTAACTACAGGGGCGCCCACAGCCGGCAAGCCAGAGTCAAAGTAACTTTCTATTTTACGGTTAATAACCTCAACCGGGCGCCGATCATGCCCGTGCTTTTGTGTGATCTGCTCTAACGAATCGTTACGCTGATAAAGCGCTAAGCACTGCTTAATATGCAGCGGGTCACGCAGCCAGGTGTATTTTAAAATAACATCGTAATCTTGCCGACGAGATAAGGTAGAGTCAAAACCGCCCAAGGCATCGTAAAGCTGCCGCCTGTGGACAAAGGTATTTAAATCAATAAATGGCTTGTTTAGCAGATTCTCATGGTTAAAGTCAGGCCGTTCAGTTGAGAGCACCGTCGCGTTACCCTCCACATCCACTTGATAGTCGACATAGTTCGTGTACAAACACGTGAGACCAGGGTTATCCGTAAACGCTTTAACAGCAACAGCCAAAAAATCGGGGTGCCAGTAGTTATCTGTATCTAAATACGCAATAAATTCGCCCTTGGCCTGAGTCAAGCAAGCGTTTCTTGCCGCAGCCGCACCTTGATTTTTTTGTGAGATTACTTTTACGCGGGGATCATAAATAGAGGCCAACACCTGAGCGGTACGATCGGTGCTGCCGTCATCACAAACGATAAGCTCTAGGTTCTTATAAGACTGCTGCAACACGGTTGTTATACTTTTAGTGATTAAGTCAGCACGGTTAAACGCAGGCATAACTACGGAAACTAAAAGTTCAGAGCCCGTAGCTTTGGGAGCGGTCTCATAAGACAACTGCGCTCTTTCGACCAAACGGGTTAACGCGTCAAAAGGTAGTGTTCTTACCAAATCCATTTCCGAGAAAGTACGATAAAACACAGAGCCTGAAGGGAGGCCATCGGTAAGCCCGCCGGCACAACGGCCAACCCTACCCTGCCGCTCAGCCAGCCCAATATTAATAGCTAGAGACTCGTGCAGTGCGGGATAGAATATTTGCGCCAACTCTAAGTAGCAGATGGCGTTTAGAGAATCACCCGAAACTAAAGCCCTATTACCTTTCTCGACAAGTCTCATATTGCTCAAAGCTTCGCTATTACCTTGTTTAAACTAACGCCACGCTAAACACTCTCAACCTCACCAGCTTAAGCAGTAAGCCTATCAAAGCTCATGTAACTCAGCCTAATAAGGATTGCGTGAGCGTAAGTTATACCTTTAGTTTAAAGATACGGGAAGACGAGGAATCACACGTCAAAGAATAATCGGAGCACCATGCATTTACTACACTTCGCACTTGCTGGCTTTCTGAGCCCAGCATCCACACCTCTGCATTTTGAGCAAGCTTATCTAACACCGAAGGTAAGGCAGGGTAGCGGGTATAAGGCTTAGCTTGCCAATCAGGGCCATCTACTACCACCCAATCAAGGGGTGGTAACTGTTCTAGTGTTTCGGCATCAAACCAACGTTTTAACGCTAGATCGGTAGAGTCTGGATAAAGATAGTTCCACGCTTCCAATGGAGCAGAAATTAGCGATACAACAGACTCTAACCCACGTTTTTGTATTTCTAGTTGCAATTCATCCAGCAGCTCAGAAGGCTCGGCCACGCAGCAAAGCTTACCTGCATTTTCAGATTTCAACGCCTCGGCCAAGTGCAATGTGACAGAGCTGATACCAAATTGTAATGTAACCCCTAAACTACGGGACTTAATATGCGCCTCAAATGCGCTCGCAATCGCATCATCTAACCCAACATTAAATGCCGGCGTTTTCGATAACTCGTCAACCGCCAACTCACCATTAGGCAACGCCGAGGTCAGCACTCCCAGCCCCTTCTCGAGAGAGAAAAATTCCAGCGAACAGCCATAGTTCTCCGCCCAGTCTTTAGCAATATCCGTCTCCTCCTGCCGCACAGTATCATCCATCCAAATTTGAGCGTTGGGCGCCAGACGGTCTGCGATAGCAGGCAGAGCAGGGTAACGAGCATACTTACAGGTCTTACCTGGCGGCCCATCGACAAAAAGTAAATCAACATCCTTAATGCCAACAAGAGATGACGCCGAATACCACCTAAGCACTTCATCTTTACCGCTATTCATATGCGGCCCGGCCCAAAGTTCTAGATCCGCTATTCGCAAGTCCACCCACGGAGTAAGCTCCTCTCGATCCAACAACGACCGAGTCTGTGCGCCAAATTTATCAGAGTGCTCCAGCGAGATTAGGACCCCTTGCCCATTTTGTCGCAACGCATCTGCAATCACTAAGGTAGAGGAGCCGCTGCCACATTCCACTACCACTTTGGGCTTTTGAAACCGTATATGCTCGTGCAAACGGAGAAGCACATCGGGAGAAGCGGCCCAACCACGCAACGGCGGGAGCGAACCAAATAGCATCAATGCTTGACTGAGCCAGGTTAGCGCCTCTACCTGAGAATAAATACGGTTTTGAACAATGATCAAATCCTTAATAGACTTGCTCATTATCTCTTTCCGGACGCTTTCGAGCTGTTCGGTAAGTATTTGAAACTGACTTTCAATATTTTCCATAGGTATCACAACGTCGCACTGGTGGTCTCGTAGTCCTAGCGAGGGGCATTTTGCAACCCCACATGGTATTTGCTCAAATTAACAATTTTAAAAAGGTAGTGAGCAGGCGATTATTTAATATCGAAGAAAAGTCGTGCTAAGGGTACCGGCGAATTTAAGGGTGAAGTTTAATCGCAAGTTACCGACGAGATGCCGCCAGTGGTAACTAACCTTGCTTTTTGGCCACTAATGCGAGGCTTATTCCCTCACTCTTAATACAGAACATTTCAGCGCGAACATTCCTTACCAGTCTTATGCAGGAAAGTCTTCATGATACTGTAAAATATTCCCCCGCCCCTAACCAGCATTAACCCCCAACGATACAAGAATAACATGCTAAACAGAGCTTAAGTAGCGCCAACACGATTTCACCCCATCAAGTAGATCGATAACCAGCATCCGGCTTGCTTTAAAGCCCCGGCGGGCGCAAGTCCGCCGAGGCTGCTCACATGGCGCTTACTTTAACGACGCTTAAGTCCTCAACTAAAACTTCGCCTTTCGCATTCTTAGAGTAACCTCCAGAATCGCTCACAGCACCACCGTAAAGAATAACTTCAACCTTTACATCGCCATAGAGCTTTTCACTTAAAAAGCGTAGGGTTAAAGACCCGCCTTCACTAGCACTACTCCAAAGCGCTTTAATACCTTCATTTTTTGGGCGGAATAATCTTCTAGAAAAATCAGCTATGTAATCATACTGTAAAATCTTTTCATCCCCCCCTGTGACTCTCATTCGTACTAATGGCAACCCCGCCCCCTCAGATACAACAACACGCAAAGCTAACCTTTCTCCGCTCTCTGGCGCGGAAAACTCAACAGAAGTCGTTTCTGTCACGTACTCACCCGTACTGTCATCAATAAGACGAAGACCTCGAGCATCCATGACGCTAGCATCACGACCATAATCATGTAAGGATAAAATAGTGTCCGACCAATTAATTTCGTCAAAGGAAAGCTCACTCTTATTTATCGGCGACAATTCATCCAAGCCATCAAAAAAATCGGAATACCTACCAGAATCAATAACTGATTTAGCAAAAACCTCTCCCCCAAGAGCGCTTATGTGACCAGAGTCGAAGTAAATCATCTCACCTTCAACAAAAGGCCCACAAACACCCTTTCCGCAGAGTATGGAGTTAAAATCTATGTACTTCCCCCCTGCACTTGTAACCACATCTTCTATCGCTCGATTTACTTTCTGAACACTCTCAACAGGCACTGAAAATCTCGACTCACATCGAGAACCTACGACCGTCAACTTCCTCATCGCGCAGCTAGCACTTACTCCCTTCAGAATAGGAACACGCCCCAGCACATAAACTGGTCGCCCACCAGAAGTAAGTGTCTCAACTGTTGTTTTTAAGTCTGATAAGAAGTCCTCCCCCCCCCTTGAAAGAACGCCATTCCAACTCGCCGATATTATAAACGCACGATAATCATCCAACCTATTTTGAATTAACCGAGAGGAGACTCTACAATCCTCCGCCCTTTTAGCAGGCGCATAAACATCCGCATTTCGCACCAAAGGAGCGCATGAACTATGAGCGACATTTCTGAAGCTAAACCCCTCCTTGTCAGCAATAGCTTTAACCACGCCAACATAATGTGCGGAGTTTGAATCACCCCACATCAAAACTGACGGCTCAGAATAACTATTGATTATACAATTTTTACTTGTCAGGGAAGACGGCTTCAACCTGGAAAACTGACATACGTATGGCAACACAATCGCAGGCTGAGGAGCGACATCCGCCTTGTCAAAACGAGCGATATTTTCGCTATTCCACGCCAGATAACCAAAACCACCCGAAGCCTTCACACCAATAGAAATTAGCAGAATCAAAAAGGTAGGAATTAGATAAAACTTCACAAATACAGGGGCAAAGGTTCCAGATGCCGCACGAATTGGACGCTCGATCAAAAAGTACGTAAAAACAGAAAGCACAACCATCACGACCAAAGGCTCAAGCTCATTCTCCCCCCCACCCCAATACCGCCAAAAAGCTAAAACAGGCCAGTGCCATAAATATAAGGAATAGGAAATCAAGCCAACACTTACAAATATTTTATTGCCAATAAAGCTATGGAGAACCCCGTAGTGAATCGAACCCGAAGCAATAGCAAGCATAGCTCCAACACACACAGGAAGAGCCATATAACCAGGGAACGGCGCCTCCTCATTCAGCATTACGAAACTGCCCGCAATGAGGCCTACCCCTACCACCCCCAAACAAAAACTCAAAACATTGGCACCACGATACGAGCTCCGAGAGATTCGTGGCAAAAAAAACGCCAGACAGGCTCCACACAACAACTCCCCGGCCCGGGTCGGCAACATATAATAAGAAAAGTCTGGGTTAGAGTGGCTCATATACTCGGCCGCTATCACTGAAACCGAAGCCAAGAGAATTGTTAATGGCAGCACATACCGCGCTCTAAAACAAAGACCAAATAAAAGTAACATTGGCCACAGAAAATAAAACTGCTCTTCGACCGATAGAGACCAATAATGCAACAAAGGCCTAAACTCTGACGAGGGTGCGAAATAACCATTATCAACAACGTACGTCGAGTAAAAGTTAGCCAAGGACAATTGACTGTAAATCGCGGAATCAGCAAGCCTTGCGTAGTCTTCCGGCAAGAAAATGAACTGCCCGGCGATCAGAGCGGCGAGTATTACGAACGCACTTACAGGCGCAATTCGCTTAACCCTTCTTCTATAAAAATCCAGAAAAGAAAACGTACCTTTCTGCCAATCACGAATGATATTTCCAGTTATCAAGAAGCCAGATATTACAAAAAAAACATCTACACCTAAGAAGCCGCCCGACAGGAGCTCTTTATTAAAATGGTAGAGTATTACAGAAACCACAGCAATACAGCGCAAACCATCGATATCTGGTCGGTAAGAATAACTCTCACCGACATTACTACTCGTCAACGTCCACACTCCCACCATCTAACATAAATAATTGACATACGTACCTCAGGAAACAACTTATTTAAGTACAACCACAGAACAGCCTTATGAGAAAAATTAGTTCAGGATAACGCCCCCAAGACTCCGCCGAAACCTCTCTTAAGATTTCCATCTGAGCTTCGGCTTTGAAGAATTATTAAAACCCTTAAAGGACTTGTCTATCAACCTCTTTAGGATGCCCTCCAACTTCTCACTGAGCGCGTGAAATTGATCCTTAATATTTTCCATAGGCATCATAACTTCGCAATATTGACCTAAAAAGCTCACAGATAATGGGGCATAGTGACAACCTAGCACAACTATTCATTCAGGCTAGATTCACTTTTTCAAGGCCCCAAACAAGTGAGATTTCTCGGGACCAACGGAGAGTTCATCCCTGATCCTTGTTTGACGCCAGAGAAAATCTGCCCCCCCCTTTAGCTCCCGGAACAGCCAACTATTACATACGCCCTCTAAACCTCGCGCGGTACATTTAGTGCCAAGCTCACTGGCCACGATCGCACTCATATAACTACCTCAAGCCTGACTACCGATAACTCCGCACCCTCGACAGGTAATAATCACGACTCGACCAACGGTAATAAACTGAAAAGCACTGGTCGCTCCATTTCTTTCGACCCCAGTATAGCGAACCTAGCAATAACCCGGCCCGACTGCTTATCAAGCTCAAGGACATGTGACGGGGGCATGCCCGCAACGTTGTTTACGCGATCTTGAAATTGGCTACAACCAACATAAATACGCTCTTCCGTTACGTGCAACCCTCGGCACCAAAATTTTTCATCTTCATTTATATGCGTTGATAAGTCGACTATCTCAGCTTTACAATTTCTAAACGACTCAGCGCTATTAATGCCTCGATATACCCTCAATTGATTCGCAGCCGTTTCGGTTATCCAAAACTCATCTCTCCAAAAAACGCCATCATGAGGCCGCTCAAGGCCCTCAACAACAAACGCTCCAGACTCCTTGTGCAGCACAGCGCCTTGTCCAGTCGCATTGATATTTCCCAACGTTAGAAAAGTTTGACCAAACGCTTGAGCAATATGATTAAGATGACATAAGTCTGGAGCTGCAGAGTTTCTATTGACTACAAGACTCCGAACTTGACCAGAAATTTCCCAGAGAAACTCGCGCCCCAGAAACTCGCCATCAAGGGAGATGGTATCAACAGAATCCATGAAAGAATTGGCTAACAATAAAACACCGCGCACTGAATCAAGATGCAATGCATGCAAATCTGCATTAGCAGCCCGCCCCACTAACCATTCTGGCAGCTGCAGCTGCCAAACGGGAATTAATGTCAACCCACTATCAACCACGTCAAACTCAAAAGCCTTCACTGAAAAAGAGTTACAAACGAAGACCCTCTCCCCTACAGTACAAGCACCTCGAAACCCTTTCCGCCTATACGGATACCTTTCATCGGTGTGCGTATAATCCACCACGCCTGTAATCGTATCTAAAACGCAAAAACCTTGGGTGTCCCGCACACGAGAATCCACTGGGAGCAAAAACTTCATAAGACATATCTTTTAGTTGAAATAAGCGACTCAAAATGGGTTGCTAGTCATGTTCCTTCAGCGTTAATCGAGAAACTACATAATCGAAGCTCTTAGCCTCGCACAATAAAGTTGTTTAATGAAAGTCCAGAAACTCCTACAACTTACCAAGCTCATAAAATGAATCAAAAACGGATGCGGCCACCTTAAGAAAGAATAGATTTAGCGGTTCCTTGGACGGGAGTTACAGCATATTACACCCTTAAACCAGAAAATTCTCTTTAATCCAACCCCAAACCGCGCCATTCCTCGCACCTGACAAGCTACCCTGAAACCCACTCAAACTCTAGAATCCATTCAGAAGCCAAGCTATTAAAAAAATCGTTATCGAAATCTGAAAGATTAAAAACTCGAGTTCTTGATTCATCAAACTGAGAATAATCAACCTCCCCTTTCACGCCCAAAAAATCAACCAAACTATTCAATGAGTTCACTTTGTTTTTCTGAGTCGCGGTATACGAATGCTCATAATAGTTATCAGGAAACATTCTACCTAAAGCTCTGCCGACATTAACTCTTTTATGCCACTCCATCAGTGCCGATCGATAGCTCCCCCCCACCATTGTCTTGAAATAACAGAAGCTGCCACCTCCCTTCCGTCACGAATACAATGCACCACTTTACACCTGGGGAACATTGCAACCAGCAGGTCAATTATCAGAACATTACTTGGCGTGTCGTCTATTGCATAAATAAACTCTTCGCCGTGCTCACATGCAATTTTTCGATGGAAAAACTCAAACATCTCTTTTAGATGAACGACGCTCTTATCGTGTTTTAATTTATCCAAATATGACCAGATGGTATTTAACATATCCTTTCTCTCGAAATACATATGCCAGCCACGCTCTTCGCTTATGTTATATTGCCTCATAATCCATGAAGCCTGCATCCTCAGATCTTTATCCGTGCACTCTTTTAAGAGGCTAACGACAGGTGACTTCACTAAATTTCCATCAGCCAGGAGCCTAGGCTCGAAAGGAATCCTACGCTTACCCAGAAGCTCATAGATTATTCTTTTGGTAACAGATGTACCGCTGCGGTCACTACCGACTATAAATATAGGCGTCATACCTTTCCCAGAAATTATAACTAACGAAATATATCTACATCAAAGTGTGCTTTCATCACTTCGCAAGACGCTCTCAACTCTGAACTATTAAATATATAATCTCTCTCATAGCCCTGCAGATCCAGCCTGCGCACCTTACCACTAGACTCGGTAGAATTAATATTTCTTGTTCTCTCAATCAACTCCTCTACTTCCCCCAAGGAAGTAGAGACCCCAGAAAACTTAGAGAATATATTATCTTGAATATAATTAGCTCTATTTTTTGAGGCAAGAAAACTATCCAAACTAAGAACAGTACAGTCGAATCTTTCGTCATTTACGACCTCAAAAAATTTCTTTATCGAAGAAACAGTCGAGGAGACATAATCTTCCACCGATATCCCAAATGTTGAGCATTCTGACAAATAGTTTTCAGAAACCTTTCGAACACAATAGAAAAACTTGATTTTTTCTTTGAAAAATAGCCCCCCCAAGTCATCATATATAGACTCAACTCTTGGGGATTTAAATCCACAAACTTTCAGGCCGGAAAAGTCATAAGGCGCATTCGAACCCTTTGACAGTCCAGCGTAGGCATTCAGGGCTGATTTAACTCTCCATTCGTCATATTTCTGGCTACTCCAGCGTTTTTGATGCTTATCGTCCGCCTCCTCAAATACTCTCGAGAGAAGCTTTACCACTCGAGGAAAACACTCCCCTTTTACTGACATTAATGCATGACCATTTAAAATATCAGCATACTGCCTAGTCCCCGACCTTGGAAAACCTCCAAAAATACAAACTTCCATCCCCTCTCCTTACTAAATCGTTTATTTTTTGGCAATTCAGCACAAACCTAAGTTAACGACAGAGCTCTTTAATTTTCCTGATGATATACTCTTGGGCGAAATGCTTTTTTGTATAATTCATGTAATTTTTCTCGTCTCGGAAAATCAGGACATGACGAGCAATCGACGCCACGTCAGGGAAAACCAAGCTTTTTGGATAAACAGTGTCTGCCCCAAGCCAAGGAAGTATTAGCGGAATAGCTCCTGACGCCATCCCTTCTGCCACGGCCTGATGACTACCCTCATAATCACTGACCGAGAGTATATAATCAATCTTCTCGTACCACTCTGGCATATCATTCCCGTGAGGATCGAAAACTACATTCTTCTTCCACGGCGAACTTTCAATTCGAGCAAATAAATCATTATATTTTTTCATTTCTTGTCGATGCTGTTTGCTCAACATCCACGGCAAATCTTCGGGGCGCTTTCCTTTAACTCTTAATTTATAACGCTTATCTTTTTCCCAGAGCAGCGCCAAAAGATCAATCGCTTTATCAAGACGCTTTCCCCAAGGAACGATTCCTACCAGTCCTAGCGTAAATCCATCGGAAAACCTGTTTTTCGTGTTAAATGTATCCGTATCCACAGTGTTAAATATCATCTTCGCCTTATCGCGAGGGATTCGAACTTTCTCCACAAACTCCTCATACCGGTAAGGTGCAATAAAAATATAATAATCAATATTCTCGGAAGCGGACTCAATTAGATAATCCAACCTCTGGACCTCTTGCCGGTGAACCCTAACCAACAACCTTTGCCCTGGCTTTTTATGCCTTGAGTACCAGCGTATATTCCCTAAGCCCCACTCACAGAAAATGACATCAGCCTTATCAAGCTTTTCTGTACTTTCCCGCTCATCGTGCTGCGTATGTCCTTTCCACTGATCTATCAGAACATCATAGTCCTCATCTTCTTCAAAAGACGCAATAATGTCTTTTACAAATTTTAAATCATGTCCCGCAAAAAGAATTGTCGTTCTACGCCCCGTCAACAAACGTTGGACAAGTTCTCGATGATTGACCGTTCTCGCAAAGCGTTTGTAGGCCTCGTAAGCCATTTTCGCCGCGTGATTGTACAAAGCCACATCTGCAAGTGCCTGTGCAGACTTATCAGCCGCTTGCGCTGAAGATTCAGCAAACAGCGGGTAATTTTCACCCAAGAGGTCTTTATGGACTTTTGTCGCCCGCACAATAACTGGCTTTCCCGCGCTCATGTATTCAAACAACTTGGTAGAGAGCTCCTGAGAGTTGTCGTTGTCAATCACGCTGGAGCGTAGAGCAAAACCGATATCCGAATTTCGCGATAGCTCAATGCTTTCTTGCCGGGAAACCTCTCCCACCCAATTAACTGCTTCGTCGGAGCTGAAGAACTGTTCTACTTCCGTCTTTCGGCCTCCGACATCGCCATGAAACTTGTTTCCCGCGATATTGAGCTTGGCGTAGGGTAGCCTCCTTTTTAGTGCTTTGAAGGCGTCTACCAGACCGGGAGTGCCCCACTCTTCCGAGAATTTTCCGGTGTAACACAGAGTGTTGAGGCGATTGCGAAAGCTCGGGTTTTTCACGATCGGCGGAATGAGCGGCGGCAGGATGTAAATGTGCTCGTCTGGTATATTGAGCTCCCGACTATAGCTGGTGCGCATGCGCTCGCTCTGCACGATGGCGAATGCAGCTTCCTTAAGCATTTGGCCGATGGCAGCCTTTTCCCTAGGGGTGAGCTCCTCCATACGTTGGAAGGGTTCAAGCGTATAGTAGGCCAGCCGACCCGGCAGGTACTTGATCAGCTCCTGACCCAGAGCGATGTTGCCGCGCACCAAAACCCGGTCGTACTGATTTTGGCTATCGAGTTCACGGATGGCGTCAACCACTTGCTCCAGTTGCATGGGGCGGGGGTGCTTTTCAATTCGGTTTATCTGGGCAATGCCACGCACTTGCTCGTTCAATGGGCCGCCCTGATCCGGTGCTTTGTGCAGAAAATCAAGCTGCACTCGCGGGTCATGGGCAAGTAGACTCAAGAGCTCGACCAGCCATACGGAAGAGCCGTCCATGATATTGAGGTTAACGTCAGCATAGACCAGCAGCTTTATGGATTTCATACCCCAGTTTCCCCGAATTGCACCGGTTCAGCGCCAACTTGGTATTGGGTCTTAATGGCTTCATCCTCCAGTAAGGTCGCCGGGCACCGTGCATCCAATGTCATAGGCACCTCTATACCTTCCAAAGGCTTGGCAAATTCTGTGAGCACACGGAAGATCTCTTCCTCATTATTCTGGTTGAGGTAGGGGTAGAGTACATTACTGTTCTCTAGGTTAACCACCAGTCGCTTGTGGTGGTAGTCCTGCTCCTGAAAGTGCGCCCTCGCCTGCTCGACTTCTGCCTCAGTACCTGCGGTGTAAACCGCATTAGCGATGGGCAGATGGGGAATGACCGGGATGCCCAGTCGCTCGCATACCTGCTCCAACCTATCCGCGAGAGTGTGATGCCCGAGGGTTTCACGAACACCTCGTTCGCTGATGGCCTGGTACTCGGAGGAGTCTCCTAGGCGGTTGAGGTAGTCCACCACGTCTTGCGGGTTATCACTGGCACATACAATACCGCCGAACTGGGTAATAACGCCTTCGGAGTAGTTACTGATGACCGGGGTGCCGGAGGCCAAAGATTCATACACTCGCCGAGCGAACATCGTCGGACTGTGTTTGACGGTATTCAAATTTACGGTGTACCGGTAACCTTTGTAAGCCTTCCACATTTCATGTGGCTCAAGGTAACCAACCACATGTTGCTTAAAGTGCTCGGGGAACTGCAAGTGCGCCACCCCGCGCTTTAGGCAACGATCGTAGATGTCATAGCCCACGCCTGCCTGCTCCAGCCCTCGCATGATGGAATGAAAGTTCTCGCAACGCTCGATCTTATCGCTGTAGTATGAGCCGGCGAAGGCTGCTTTATTGTTGCGCGTGATAAGGGAGGTGGGGTTGTGCACCCGAGGCTGGCAGAAGAACGACAAGGGCTCTGCCTCAATGCCGAAATCTTTTTGGTAGCTCGACACCATATTGGCGTCAGTGGTATACACATAATCAAATAATTTGGCGGTCGGGCCAAAGCGTTTGTAGTGTACCGGGTCTTCTTTGGCCCAGAAAACGGTAGGAATGCCGTTTTTTCGACAATGGGCTACAACCTCAATCAGCTGATTCATTTTATTAGGGCCATTGGAATTGTAACCGTAAATGAGGCCGCTCCACTGGTTAGCATTCCCAAACCAACAGCTCTCAACAAATAGTAAATCAGGTTCTGCGGCCTCAAGCTCTTCTTCCCAATTAGTGGGACTCAATGCCGTAAGCGCCACCTCATGCCGAAAACACTCCATGGTAAACTCATCAAGAATGGCGGCTACTTTTAGGTGTTTTAGGTCTCGGGTAGGCGCATTTGAGCGTTTAGCATTATGCTGTTTAATATCTGCAGTGGAGCTAAGCCCTCCAGCTACAGATGGAATTTGACTTTTACACTGAATGACCGTGTTTAGAGTTACGCCATTGCGAGCGTTCCAGCACTGGATGCCGAGACATACTCGCCTAGCCCCTAGTGGCGGAACGATTTGCAGAAGTGCATCACCGGTAACATTAAGATATGAAAAGGCCCCCACCTGCTCAGATACTGCTAATCCGCTGTATGGGCCTGGCAACGTATTACCGTCCTGATCACGATACTCAATACGCGCTATACATGCGCGCTTGGATAGGTCAGATCGTTCAGCGAAAGTTAGCGTACCACTAACATCATGAGGAACAAGCTCATCTACTGGAAAATCAAACCAAAGTGGAGCCCGAGTTATCTCGGTAGGTATAAATTCACTATCTGACGAACCAGCCACATTGATCGCTAGCGATTGACTCGACTTAGTTACCGCCTCTTGCGATACAAGATTGCTTAATCGAGCTAGCTGGCCCGACTCGTAGCTTTCTACCTCGGGAGCATTACCCGCCAACACTTGATGCATTTGAGTAGCGGTATAAAAAAACTCCAGTGATTTAAGATTATCTACTCGTGGCTCAATTCCAGTTCCGCTCAAAGATTTTTTGATCGCCTCTGCAAGCGCGTCAGATGAAGCAGAATCAAATAGTGTTGCACTAGGGAAAGCCTCAGCGTAAGGTCTTAACGGTGCGACATTCGACAGAACGACGTTCTTTCTGTAGCCAAGAGCCTCTACCGCCTTGATTGGCGGAACCAACTGGCATACGGGAGAGTCTTTACGCGGAATGACAATGACATCGATGAGGGCGTAGTAATCCGAGATGTGCTCGTGAGGTACTCGCCCCACGTGAATGACCCATGGCATGTCATCGACGCCTTCCGCTGCCACACTATTCTTAGCTAGAGCACAGGTCACTGCCTGATCGTCGCCAACCAAAAGTAGTTTGAGCTTAACGCCATTTCCCACCAATTGAGCGCAAGCCTCTATAAGAGTTGCTAACCCTTCATAAGAATTTCTACTGCCGACGTATCCCACTACTTTATCATTCGGCTCGATTCCTACACTCTCGGCCAACTCAGGATTACCATCCCCTAGACTCGGCAGTCGATCAATACCGTTAGGTACAACGTAAATTTTATCTTCCTCAACCCCGCGCCTGGCGAGCTCCTGCCTCATCGGTGCGTTAAGGGTGAACACTGCTGCCGCTCGTCGGGCAACAAAAGCATCACGGACAGACTCTTGCTTAAACTCTGGAGATAATTCATAACCTGGCTCTCTCGCAGCTTTAGAAAGCTCCCAGAAGCCTCTGACTTCGTTATAAAACGGAATATTCAGGCGAGTGGCAGCCACCCAAGCAGGCAAGCCGCACATATAGTTTGAGGCCGCGACCACAGCCTCCGGGCGATAAATATGAAATGACTCCTCTAGCTGCCGTGCCGCCGTCTCTAACTGAACCAATTCCGAGTCGGGCCTTATACCGTCAGGCCAACGGCTGTGGATATAACGAACCCCATCAACGCACATCTCTGGTGAGACTGCATCGTCGGCAGCGCCGATATCCCAAGGGCGCCCCTGCTTAACAAAACAAAGTGTTTCCAGCCCGTGCTGGTTGAGCGCCCTGGCAATGCCTTGAGTTCTAACCGCATAGCCATTACTAGCATAACTTTGACCATGACTGACCACATATGCCACCCGACCGGCTATTGGCAGGTAGCCCGTATCGCGGCTATTGGCTAAATCAGCTGCTTTTTGGAGTAAGAGATCCATTCGATTCCTATAACTATACCTAAGCACTTGTCACGTATGATTTTTCAATTCAGAAAAAACATTTTTACAACGAAAAAAGTTATGTAACTCTCGATTATTCCAACAAACCAACAGCATCGATTACGGCGTTTTTGCTCTGGAGCTTTTCCTTTATTGTTAGAAAAGGCTTATGTTTGACAAGAACGCAAAAAATGTCTGCCTGTGCCAATGCCTCTTCGAGCGAAACTAGTTGAGTATTGGCGTACTTAAGCTCTTGCGGAAGTGCCTCAATATTTGGCTCCACCACTTGCAACTGACAACCTAATTCGGCCGCTTTTTGAGCGATCCCCAAAGCTGGGCTTTCACGCAAATCGTCAATATCTGGCTTAAATGCAATACCCATACAGGCGACCGTTACGTCGCTTCGCGTCGCATTGGGGTTAGCTTGGTGAAATTGCTCCAACTTCACTTTGATTTGCTCTAGTACCCAGCCCGGCTTACCATCATTCACTTCTCGAGCCGTACGGATAAGGCGCGCCTGCTCGGGGCAGGCGTCGACGATAAACCAAGGGTCTACCGCAATACAATGCCCCCCTACGCCAGCGCCCGGCTGAAGAATATTTACCCGAGGGTGCAAATTAGCCAGCTTGATAAGCTCCCAAACATTAATATCCAACTCATGGCATATAGTCGACAACTCATTTGCAAATGCAATGTTCACATCTCGAAAGCTGTTTTCTGTGAGCTTCGCCATCTCTGCTGTACGTGCCGTTGTCGCAATGCATTCGCCCTGCACAAAAATCTTATACAGCTCGCATGCACGCATTGAGCAGGCTGGAGTCATCCCCCCAATCACCCGGTCATTCTCGATTAGTTCGCGCATTACGTGCCCGGGAAGTACACGCTCCGGGCAGTGCGCAACACGTATATCCGACTGCTCACCATGAGTTTGCGGGAATGTAAGATCCGGGCGAGCTTCAGCCAGCCAGCCAGCCATTTTTTCTGTCGCCCCTACTGGACTGGTCGACTCTAACACCACCAAATTACCTTTGCTCAACACTGGTGCAATTGTTTTAACTGCCGCCTCTATAAAACTTAGGTCAGCAGTATGCCCGCCATCCTGCCTCTCTATAAACGGAGTGGGCACAGCAATCATAAACGCATCCGCAGGCTCGGGTTTATCGGTTGCACGCAAGTACCCCTGTGACACAGCCGAACGAACCGCAATGTCTAGGTCGGGCTCTATAATGTGAATTTCGCCTTTGTTTATCGTGCTAATCGCGTGCTGATTTACATCCACGCCGACAACTTTTTGTTTGCGCGAGGCCAGAACAGCTGCCGTCGGCAAGCCTATATACCCTAGCCCAACGACAGAAATAGTTTTAAAGGACATAATTTTCCCCAAAATTAAAAACCATGCAATGTATCAAGTATCCGCTGGCACGCCTTACCGTCACCGTATGGGTTATGAGCAAAACTCATTTTCTTATAGGCATTTTCATCGTTGAGTAAAGTGTCAATTTCACTGACAATTTTTTTGACATCTGTACCT
This sequence comes from uncultured Gilvimarinus sp., assembly GCF_963975215.1. GTDB lineage: Bacteria > Pseudomonadota > Gammaproteobacteria > Pseudomonadales > Cellvibrionaceae > Gilvimarinus. The sequence goes on along the minus strand of NZ_CAXBFW010000013.1, from coordinate 16,707 downwards.
ACCAGCTTTACGGTTCCGGCGGTTACCGCTTCAGGACGCTCAGTGGTTTCGCGCATCACCAAAACTGGCTTACCAAGTGACGGGGCCTCCTCTTGTATGCCGCCAGAATCCGTAAGGATAATTTCAGACCGACTCATTAAGTAAACAAAAGGTAAATAATCTAACGGTTCAATCAAATGTATATTGTCGTGTTCGGACAAAAGCCGCTTTACTGGCTCTTGTACATTTGGATTTAAGTGTACCGGGTAAACAATTTGGCAGTCAGGGTGCCTAACTGAAATTTCGGCCAACGCTTGGCAAATTCGCTCAAAACCACCCCCAAAACTTTCACGACGATGACCGGTGACCAATATCATTCGTTTACTGTCATCCAAAAATGGGAAACGTGACCATAAACCCTCGGCCATTTCAGTGTCGACTTTTAAACTCTCAACTACGGACAATAACGCATCGATGACAGTATTACCGGTTACGGTAATACTACTTTCATCCACGTTTTCATTTAGCAGGTTTTGCCGTGAGGTCTCTGTCGGCGCAAAATGTAATGCCGCTATAGCGCCGGTTAGCTTGCGGTTACCCTCCTCCGGCCACGGCGAGTAAAGGTTACCCGTACGAAGGCCCGCCTCTACATGACCAACGGCCACTTGTTGATAATAACAAGCTAATGTAGTTGCGAATGTTGTGGCTGTATCTCCGTGAACCAAAACAATGTCGGGGTTAAAATCAGACAGCACTGGTTTAAGCCCTTGTAAAATACCGGTAGTTACATCAGTAAGATCCTGCCCGGGCTTCATTAAGTTTAAATCGTATTGTGGCGTGATTTTAAACAACTCAAGCACCTGATCTAACATTTCACGGTGCTGAGCAGTGACGCAGACTCGGGCATCAAATCGCTCGTCGTTTTCTAGCATTAGGGCTAACGGGGCCATCTTAATGGCCTCCGGGCGTGTACCAAATACCGTTAGTACCTTTTTCATAACTCTCCCTTTTGATCTAATTTCCGCAGTCTCCAAACGGCCTCCTGATATTTTGTGTAGTACTCTTCTAGCAAAGCTTGAGTTTTTATCAGCTGCTGTTCAGCGCTCACCGCATCATCACCTAACCCACTGGATTGCGGCACTGTTTTTGCAGCCCGCGCCAATCGATCCAAGCAAAGCTTTATGTTTACCTCAAACAAAGCATTTCCATAGCGCGCTTGCGCCTTCTCAAAAAGCGATTTTGCCGCCTGATAGTTACCTTGAGCAAAGTGCTCTTTTGCCTGCGCTACAATTAACTGTTCCATATTTTACTGTTTATTAATTTCTAAGGTGCTGATGCTGAAATCCAGCTTATCGTATCGTTTAAATGTTAAGCTGCGCTTTTGCAATTGGGAGCACCACTCGTCAATGACATCTCTTTGATCTTGACGAGTGATACTGCTGACTACAACATCTAAAGCATGCTGACTAAAATGGTTAAGAACCTTGGGTAAAGCAGGGTAGAAGGACTTCGGCCCAACCATCGATGGTGGGCCATTTACGATAATTAAAAGACGGGAAGGCCGGCCGTCTAAATAATCCGCCATACGTTTTAACTCTGCCTCGCAATCGTAATGTAAAAAATCACTGCCGGAGTGTTTATAGTCGACCAACGGACTATGAAATACTTTGACCAGCGAACTCAACTGATTAGAGCTCGCCTGGGTTCTTATTTTTTCAACGCAAGATTTATCATGTTCGAACACAACAACTCTAACAGGCAAATCACGTTGGCTAGGTGCCACAACTTCAGAGCTTGCTTTTCCACCACCACTTGGCAAGGCTAGCCCCTCACCACCGACTAACCGATGCATCTTATTAAGGATGCTTTTTGCGACCAACGTTGTAGTACTTCCTGCGCCCAATGATACAATCAGGTCATAGTCGTTTGCTTCTATTTTTTCAGCTAGAAACAAAGCGGCCCCAGGAGCCAAAGGACGCTCCTGCACCGACAAAGGCATAGCACCTGTCGCCAGATACTGATTAAGCCCCATACTAGACTCAAGTTTTTTATTACTATTTTCCAGCGACTTATCTACATGCGAGGTAACCTTACTACCCAGCTGCTCCAACTGCTGCTTAATTGCCTCAAAGCCACTGGCTAGCTGCTCTGACCGGAGCAACTGAGCCCTTAATTCTTCCACCTCAAGTTTTAGCTGCTCTGCTTGTTTTTTACGTGACGCAAACCAAGCTTTATTATCTTCAAGTGATTTTTTAGTCTCCGATAAAGATTCCCTTAGCTGGCAACACTCGTCCTGTAGCGCTTTATGTGCATCCTTCTCATTCTGAAGATCTTTTTCGGCCGCCTGCTTAAAACTTTTTAGCTCCTTTTCTACATCCTCTGCGCGTTTTTTATGCTCATCGACTTGTTTTTCCAGAGAACTTAACTGAAGGACTTTTTTTCCTAGCGGCTGAAGCGTATTCTCCAAAACCTTTTTGCTTTGCAGAGCCTTGTCGAGTCTGTCGTTAACCTCGTCCAAATTCTGCAAAAGATTTTGGTTCTTCACCTCGGCTTCTGCTTGCTTATCGATCGCGTCACTGAGATTTAGCTGTACTGCATTAAGCTTACTGCCAGAGATGTCCTCTATTTTTAACAATTGTTCTTTATGATCAGAGATGAGACTATTAAGTGCTTTTTGGTTCTTTTGGGCTTGCTCAGAGAGCTGCTCTTTCATATTAACAAGCTCTGATTCTTTCCGGGCTAGCTGACCCTCTAAATTTTTTAACTTCTGCTCTGAACGCTCTTTATACCCATCTAGATTCTTTTTTGTCTTGATATGCGCTGCACACTCTTTTTCGTATTTCTTACTTAAAACATCCAAACTTTCAGTCAAGCGCGACAATGCCAACCTTCCGGAATCCAGGTGAGCATGTATAAGTGTCGCCGTACTTTCATTGCTACTGGAATCAAGGTTATACCCTAGCTGTAGCAGCTTGGACACAACGTCAACCTCAGGGCATTGATACAAACCATGTCTAGTTTCTTGTAGGTAAACCTGAGAAAATGACTCTAAATAATTACTATGAGTTAACCCTTCCAGAACATCAGCTTCGACTCCTGGGGCCTGCACTACTAAAAAGTTATTACTTCCGCGCAAATCTAATTTCTTTAATAATTGAGAAAACTTTTCTTGCTCAACATCATAAGACCTAAGAAGCTTCAACCCGGGATATAAACTCTTAAGTTCCCCAAGCGGGTACACACTGCTCGTGTGGGTCAAGCTATAAACACATAGTGTTTTGCCAGCACTGGCGCCACCCACAGCGCTCTCGAGCACTATTACTCGATCATTATTGTCGACTTGGTCTCGCAAATACTCTGCAAGCTTTGGATTAGGCTCGACTAATACGATACGCGCAGCAGCACTTTCCAGGTACGTTGGCAGCTCTGATCCTTCGCCGGCACCTATATGCACAATCGTGTTTATATTGTCGGGGATTTTTACCTGCATTGATCTTTACCCCTCTAGCCTTACTTGACATTCACGGCCTTCCGCCTTGCCAAACTTTAAATAGTGGAGCAGCGGGTTCATACCGCTATCGGCGACATCTTGATAAGTTGTCAAATACCGCTCTGCATCAAAAGCAGGGCCTGGGCTACGCCCCTCGGGACCGCCGTGTAGCACATAGTGAGCCGCCGGATCTGCCCCTGTGAACAGTACATCTGGGTTGTGCTCCAAGTACCATTCTCGGTCAAACAGCTCTGACTGCCTAACCAGTTCAACATCTTTTTTAAGCTGACGGTGCTTCGGTGAAAGGTTTTTTACCATCGCACGGGCAGGACTTAGCATTGACCTTTTAGGCGCAGGTTGTAGCGTTTTACCTAGGTCTAACAATGTTTTTACATCATTAGCTACTACATCTTTAGCTTGCCGCTCGGCAGATAGCTCACCGTCAAGCTGCTGTACTTTTTGTTTTAAATCTTCGGCTTTTTTAAGGCTATCCGTTTGCGTTTGCTCCAGCTCTTTGTTTTTTAGGTAATACTCTTCCAGTTGCTCTTGCACTAAAAACAGTTGATCGAGAACCAATTTGGCTTCACCTTTAGCGTCGGCCAGCTCTGCCTCTAAAGCTTTTATTGTTTGTGCAGATTCCGCCGATGCACTTTGAGCCGAATTAAGCGCCTCTTGTAAGGCCGCCTTATCAGCATTGGCCACAGATAATTCTTGAGTTATGACGTTGTTATCTTGGTGGTAGGCCTCAAGCTGCTCTTGTACAGAGTGCAACTGCCCCAGAATTAACTCCCCCCCCTCTTTAGCCTGGGTCAACTGAAGGCTAGTACCAGCGATTTGAGAATGCGCTCTTTGATGTAGTTCACTTGCAGGCTCTTCGGCCCAAGCTAAAGGCAAACTGATTGCCTGTAGCTCGGGCATAACTTCCAGCACATCAGGATGCGTCGCCACAAATAAAGAAGCCGTTAAACTTGACAGAGGGGAGCCCCGCTCCCACGCCAGAGGGGCCTCGATATTCGCCTCTATAGCGGCTTCAGGAAACTCTATTCCGTGGCGCTCACTCAGCCACTGTGATAATAACCCTGATTGCAATAGAGCGGCTGGCGCACAAAATGCGCTGGCATTCGCCGGGTTCGTTATATAATAGTCGATAAGGTTTCTTGCTTGTCTGCACCAATCACTAACCGCTTGCTCTGGTTGCACACCCGCATCTAATGCCTGCGCAATGGCTATCTGCGGCGGTGTATAAGCTAACAACAGTGGCGCCGATTCAGGCGCATCGGCGTCAATTGCCAGAGGGGTTAATAGCAACCCTAGCTGCTGAAAATATGCCTGCATCACATCTGCCCCGCCCATGGGGGCCAGAATCGCTGCACAAGCCTCTTGTTGATTCGCCAAAGTATTGTCGTGGGTCATAATCTTGCTCTCTGCGGTACTTCGCTAGGGGCTTTACTTTGTTTTAACTCTGCTTCAAGTTCAGATATATCACGCTCTAGCGCTTTGAGCTGGGCCTTTTTAGTGATTAGCACGCTGACTGCGATAATATTTTTGGTTTGCCGCCCGGTAGGCATCAACTGGTATACAAACTGGTGGGATTGGCCGGATAAACGCAGGGATTCGATTAACTGCTCATCAGCCATTTGCTTTAGGCAGGCATTCACCCAGCCCAAACTGACGTCAAGCCTTTTAGCTAATTCACGCTGCGTGATGTGCGGATCATCTTCCAGCACTTTTAATATTTTATAACGGTATTCGTCGGTTAGCATCCTAGCAACCTAGGGCAGGAACCCCAATAAGGAAAGTACAACAGGCCAATGGCCAGCTTCCGTTCAACCAATGAACGCTATGCTACAAACTTTAACTAAACCATGCAACTATCTACCCCTCATTCTCTATAATTTTGCGCTCTAAGCGCGCCACGACCTACATGAGCGTTACGCTGTTTGCGCAGGCCTACTTTGCGCGTAACATATGCGCACTTAACACCATAGGGGTTTCACGTGAAAGTGAGTATTTTTGGCACCGGCTATGTTGGCCTTGTGCAAGGAGCCGTACTGGCCGAAATGGGCAACGAGGTTTTGTGCATTGATATAGACGCGCACAAACTTCAGCCACTCTCCAAAGGCATAGTGCCCTTTTACGAACAGGGACTTGAGCCCTTGGTACAAAAGAATTTATCCACCGGGCGTCTAAAATTTACCACTAGCGCCCAAGATGGCGTCCGCCATGGCGATGTCATCTATATAGCCGTTGGTACCCCTCCCGATGAAGATGGCTCTGCCGATTTACAGTACGTTTTAGCTGTAGCCCGCACTATTGGCGAGAATATGGCCACCCCCAAGGTCGTCATCAACAAGTCTACCGTGCCCGTCGGCACTGCCGACAAAGTTCAAGAGGAAATCACGGCTGCGCTGGGGATACGACAACAAACAGAGCTAGAGTGCCATGTAGTATCCAACCCCGAGTTTTTAAAAGAAGGCTCTGCAGTACATGACTGCATGAGCCCCGACCGGATTATTATTGGCACCAGCAGCGACTACGCAAAAGAAGTATTGCACGAACTGTATAGCCCGTTTGAGCGTAAACATAGCAAAATTATGACTATGGACACGCGCAGTGCAGAGCTAACCAAATATGCGGCCAACTGTATGCTGGCCACAAAAATCAGTTTTATCAATGAGATAGCAAACCTGGCTGAGCTACTGGGGGCTGACATTGAGGCCGTGCGCAAAGGCATAGGTAGTGACCCCCGTATTGGTTACCAGTTTATTTACCCTGGGGTAGGTTACGGTGGCTCTTGCTTCCCCAAAGATGTGCAGGCACTTATCCGCACTGCCGACGATATTGGCTTTGAGGCAAAAGTACTTAAGGCTGTTGAGGCCCGTAATACGGACCAAAAATCCACTTTGTATCAAAAAGTGCTTAAGCACTATCTAGGTGACATTGCAGGCAAAACCTTCGCGCTGTGGGGGTTGGCGTTTAAACCCAACACCGATGATGTAAGAGAGGCCCCTTCGCGTGTGATTATGGAGGCGCTTTGGGCTGCGGGCGCCAAGGTAAAAGCGTACGACCCGGAGGCTATGGCAGAAATTCAAAGGGTTTACGGTAATCGCCCCGACTTGGCGCTTTGCGGTACCAAAGAGGCGGCATTGCACCAAGCCGATGCGCTTATTATTGCCACCGAGTGGCAACCTTTTAGGGCACCGGATTTTGACTTAATCAAAACTGCGCTTACTGACCCGGTGATTTTTGATGGGCGGAATTTATATGAGCCTGTGCGTATGCAGCAGAAAGGGTTTGTTTATTATTCTGTGGGACGGGCGTTAAAGGGTTAATCGGGCAAAAGTTTCGAGGCTGGCTTTGGTGGCCCTCCTTGCTCTTGCCGGTATTCGTGCATTGACCACAAGCAAAGTCGCTGGGCCCCCGCCTTCGCGGGGGTGACGGTGTAGTGTGGTTGGGTGCTTTAATTGTCATTCCCGACTCTGATCGGGAATCTAGTGTCTTCTGTCCCGTCATTCCCGGCCCCGACCGGGAATCTAGTGTCTTTGGCAGTGGCACTTTATCGATAAAGACGTACCGTAAGCTCTGGCTATCCCTGCCCCGCCGGTATTCGTGCATTGACCACAAGCAAAGTCGCTGGGCCCCCGCCTTCGCGGGGGTGACGGTGTAGTGTGGTTGGGTGCTTTAATTGTCATTCCCGACTCTGATCGGGAATCTAGTGTCTTCTGTCCCGTCATTCCCGGCCCCGACCGGGAATCTAGTGTCTTTGGCAGTGGCACTTTGTCGATACAGGCGTACCGTTTGATCAAAGTCGCTGGCCCCCCGCCTTCGCGGGGGTGACGGTGTAGCGTGGTTGGGTGCTTTTTCTCTTCATTCCCGGCCCCGATCGGGAATCTAGTGTCTTTGGCAGTGGCACCTTGTCGATACAGGCGTACCGTCTGATCAAAGTCGCTGGACCCCCGCCTTCGCGGGGGTGACGGTGTAGTGTGGCGGGGTGCTTTTATTGTCATTCCCGGCCCCGATCGGGAATCTAGTGTCTTCTGTCCCGTCATTCCCGTGAAAACGGGAATCCAGTGTCTATTCTGTCATCGGCTCTGCCGGCAGTTCATATTGCTCTGACACCTCTGCCACACCGCCCTCCATACGCACCAAGCCGTCTTCCAGCCAGATGACGCGGTCGCACAGCTGAGCCATTTGCCCTGGCACATGGCTGACAAACACCAGGCTTTGATCGCCGCCTAGCTTCTGCTCGAGTGCGTTTTGTGCGCGCTCGCGGAAGGTGGCGTCGCCTACGCTAAGAGCTTCGTCAATTAATAAAATATCGATGCCGGTGTAGAGCGCGGTTGAAAACCCCAGGCGCGAGCGCATGCCCGACGAGTAGGTAAACAATGGCCGCTCAAAAAAGTCGCCCAACATAGAGAACTCTTTGATCTCTTCTAGCCGTGCTTTGGCATCGCGCCGGCGATAGCCTTGCAGCATGGCGCTAAGCAGGGCGTTATCGCGCCCCGATAGATCTTGCCTAAAACCGAGCCCCAGCGTTAATAAACTGCGCCTAACATCGGCGGCGCAGCTAACGCTGCCACTGGTAGGTGGCACAATACCCGCCAAAATGCGCAGTAAGGTGCTTTTACCGCTACCATTGCGGCCCAAAATGCCGAGCTTATCGCCGCGCTTTAGAGTAAAGCTAATGTCGCTTAACGCTTTATGCTCAAACCATTTAAAGCCGCCTATGCGGGTTTTGTAGGTAAGGCTAACATTCTCGGCGCTTAATAAAATCTCTGTCATACAGGCGCCTTAACTGGCCACAATACGCGCGGCGATACGTTTACTTTGGCCGTGATACAAGCCGTGCACCAATGCCAAACCTGTGGCCATTACCCCGGCTAATGCCGCCAAATGGCGGTAGTCGTACACTTGGTTTTGCATCAGTACGCTGCGGTAGGCATCGATTAAAAAAGCCAGCGGGTTCCAGGTTAACAGGGCTTGTTTAAGCGCCTCATTTTGCACTTGGTTGATATCCCAAAAAATGCCCGAGGTAAACAGCATAAACATGGTGCCCATTTGAATTAACATGCGCACATCGCGCACATAGCTGACTAACCAGGCGCCCAGCAGTGTACAAAATGCGATAAACACGTACTGGGTTACCATAAGCGGCACCAGCCATAACCAGTTAAGCGTTGGCATATTGCCGTAGTACACCACCATGGCAAACAACACCAAAAACACGGCCCATTGCTTGTACAGAACCTCTTGCAAGGTAACGTAGGGGAATAAGGTTTTGGGTACATCCAGCTGCCCCATTAGGCCTTTGTTTTGCACTAAGCTATTGCTGCCGCTGTTAACGGATTTAGAGAACCACAAAAAAGGGATTTTGCCGCACATTAAAAACAGCAAAAAATCGGCCCGGCCTTTGTTTAACACCACATCAAATACAAAGTAAAACACCAATACGTAAAGGATTGGCTCGAGCACCCACCACAAATAACTTAAATACAGCTTAGAGGCCTCGGCCTTAAGCGACATGCGTGCCTGCACGTCTACCAGCTCAAAAAATTGCCTTAACCTCACTTACGCTACCCCTTGGTAGCTTGCCGGCGCGGCAATAAAAAACGGGTTGAGCAGGCTATTTTTTTGGTTGTACTCCAGCGTATTACCGGTATCGGCCTGCACGATTTTACCCCCGGCACCAATCAGTACCGCGTGGGCGGCGGCGGTATCCCACTCGCTGGTAAGGCCCAAGCGTGGGTAAAGGTGCGCCGCACCCTCTGCCACCAGGCATATTTTTAGCGAGCTGCCCATGCTGGTGATGGAGGGGTTGTTAAAGGCGGTTAAAAACTCGATAAACTCGTCGCTTTGGTGCGAGCGGCTGCCCACCACACACCAGCCGTCCGGGCTACCGGGTAGCTCCCCGACGTGTATATCGGCCGTGCCCCCGGCACTGGTTTTTTGGCTGCCCTTGCTGGCAGCGCCGCCCTGGTACGTGACCCCCAGCGCCGGTGCTACCACCACGCCCCACACAGGCTCGCCGTTAACAACGTGCGCAATGTTTACCGTAAACTCGCCATTCTTTTTTATAAACTCTTTGGTGCCATCAAGCGGGTCGACCAACCAGTACTGCTGCCACTGTTGACGCTCGGCCCAGTCGGTGGTGGCGCTTTCTTCTGACAATACCGGTACATCGGGTGTTAATTTACCAAGCTCGGCCACTATCAGCCGGTGGGCGGCTAAATCGGCCTCGGTTAGGGGGCTATCGTCTGATTTATTGTGTACTTCAAAGTCGCGATTATAGATGCTTAAAATAGCATCGCCGGCTTGTTGCGCGATGCTTACTACCTGTTGGTAGGCCGCGGGCGACACAGTGCTAGTTGCTGACATGAAACAGTCCAAATAAGAATTATAAAACTTTTAAAATCGCCTCAACGCTCTGAGTAACGGTAATGTCGGTGGTGTTTAAAATTAGCTCGGCGCTTTCGGGTTGCTCGTAGGGGTCGCTTACGCCGGTAAACTGCTTAATAACGCCGGCGCGGGCTTTTTTGTATAGGCCTTTAGGGTCGCGTTTTTCACACACACTTAAGGGTGTGTCTAGGTACACCTCGACAAACTCGCCGGGTTTAAACATCGAGCGCACCATTTGCCGGTCGCGCTTGTAGGGGGAGATAAACGCACAAATCACAATCAGGCCAGATTCGACCATCAGTTTGGCCACCTCGCCCACGCGGCGAATATTTTCGGCCCGGTCGGATTCAGTCATGCCTAAGTCTTTGTTTAAGCCGTGGCGGACGTTATCGCCATCGAGCAAAAAAGAGTTAAAACCATTGGCGTGTAAGGTGGCGTCGAGCGCATTGGCCACCGTCGACTTACCCGAGCCAGAGAGCCCCGTAAGCCAAATACAGCGCGGCGTTTGGCCCATAGAGGCGGCCCGCTCGGCGGGGCAAACGGTGCTTTTGTGCCATACGGCATTGGAGGGGAGCGTAATGTCTTTAAGCTCGTAAGGGTGGCTAGATTTTGATTTGTCCATATATCGAATCTCAATGTCACTTACGTTACAGCGCTAGGCGAACAAACGGCTGAAGGCACAGCACAATAATAAGCAGGAGTTTAGTGAAGACGCGCTAAAAGAGAGCACTGATAACATCGTTTGATGCATGGTTCATTCCCTCGTGGCGGGTCTTTTGTCCGTTAGACGTCCTTTAAGCTTCCTGTTTGGGGCTAATTTTTGGGGCCGCAGGAGCGGCACACTGCATTGGCCAATAGCAGGATTCTACCGCAAGCACCGGCGCGCACCAAGCGCGACAATGTGTGCCACGGGTACCACATCGCAAAATAAACAATTGGTTTATTGCTGCAAGTGCCGGCGCAACCAACGCCACGCCCACGCCCCTACCACTACATTGGTGATGGCGGCAGCGGCAAACAGGCCATCTAGCCCCCAAATATATTGCAAAGCCCCTGCCAGCGGTAAAAATACCACCAGTACCCGACACAGTGACAGCAGCATGGCAGGCCAGGGTGTACCCAAACCGTTAAACGCTGCATTGCAAGACATCACCAAGCCATAGGCGCCGTAGCTGATAGGCACAATGGCAAGGTAGCGCACCGCCACCGCCGCCACCTCGGCATGATTGGTAAAAAGCCGGGCGATAAAAGGCCCTAAAAACCACAATATGGCGGCCAGCAACAACCCAAACCCCACACAAAATATCAGCAATATGCGCTGAGCCTCGGCCAACCGCTCCTGCTTGCCAGCGGCGTGGTTTTGCCCAAAAAACGGGCCTATGACACCCGATAGTGCGTAAAACACAATCAGCGCCACCGGCTCGACCCGCACGGCAATGCCCAGCCCGGCTACGGCATCGTTACCGTAGCGCGCCACCATCATCACCACGATGGCACTGGCCAAAGGGATAATCATATTGGCCGCCATGGCCGGCACACCCACGTGCACGACTGAGCGCCACGAGGCCAACAACCGCGCCCAGGGCGCCAGCGGGCTCACCAGTAACCCCACCCGTACCCGCAAAATGTACAGCGCTACTATCAGCGTAATGCTGCGGGTAATTAAGGTGGCCCACGCCGCCCCTGCCAAGCCAAGCTTTGGCGCGCCCAGTAAGCCAAAAATCAGGATTGGGTCGAGCGCGGCATTAAACAGCGCCGCCGCGCCCATTAAGGTGCCCTGGATTTGGCTTAACCCCATGGCCCGCAACGAGGCCAACGCCACCATAGGCACCAGTAAACAAGGCGCGCTGATGTACCAAATGCTCATGTACTGATGGATTAACGGCAGCAACTCGGCCGAGGCGCCCAGCAAGGTAAATAGCGGGTTAATGGTTAGCCAACCCACCAGGCACACCGTCACCGACAACAACAGCGTTAAGGTAACGGCATCGGTGGCCAGGCGCTGGGCACGGCCGGAGTCGCCCGCGCCCACCCCCCGCGCCACAGCCGACGAGGTGCCGGCCCCCAGGCCAATGCCCATGCTGGTAAGCAACATAACCACCGGAAAGGTAAAGCTCATGGCCGCCAACGGCGTATTGCCCAGCTGCGCCACAAAAAAGGTATCCACCACGTTAAACGACATGGTTGCCAGCAACCCCCACACCATAGGCAACGCGAGCGAACGAAGCTGCCGGGGTACGGAGCCTTCTGTCAAAGTCGCGGGCATGGGAGGCATAAACAGGCCTGTAACGAGGTGAATGTGAAGCAGCGGCAGTATACACCATCAAAGCAACCGGGCCGGTTTTGATCGGGCGGGAGGCCAGTGCTTTGTTTTGGTCGCCCTTCCCGGCCGCGATCGGGAATCTAGCGCCTTTTATCCCGTCATTCCCGGCCACGACCGGGAATCTAGTGTCTTTTATCCCGTCATTCCCGGCTCCGACCGGGAATCTAGTGTCTTCGATCTTGTCATTCCCGACCCCGATCGGGAATCTAGCGTCTTTGGGTGTGGCACGTCGCTGATACGGTGTACCGTTTGTTCAAAGTCACTGGGCCCCCGATCGCCGCTTCGCTTTGTCGGGGGCGACGATGTAGGTGACTGGGTGCTTTGCCGTCATCCCCGACTCCGATCGGGGATCTAGGGTCTTTTATCTCGTCATTCCCGACCCCGATCGGGAATCTAGTGTCTTCGATCTTGTCATTCCCGGCCACGACCGGGAATCTAGTGTCTTTGGATTTGGCACCTTGCCGACACAGGCGTACCGTTTGTTCAAAGTCACTGGGCCCCCGATCGCCGCTTCGCTCTGTCGGGGGCGACGATGTAGGTGACTCGGTGCTTTGCCGTCATCCCCGACTCCGATCGGGGATCTAGGGTCTTTTATCTCGTCATTCCCGACCCCGATCGGGAATCTAGTGTCTTCGATCTTGTCATTCCCGGCCACGACCGGGAATCTAGTGTCTTTGGATTTGGCACCTTGCCGACACAGGCGTACCGTTTGTTCAAAGTCACTGGGCCCCCGATCGCCGCTTCGCTCTGTCGGGGGCGACGATGTAGGTGACTCGGTGCTTTGCCGTCATCCCCGACTCCGATCGGGGATCTAGGGTCTTTTATCTCGTCATTCCCGACCCCGATCGGGAATCTAGTGTCTTCGATCTTGTCATTCCCGGCCACGACCGGGAATCTAGTGTCTTTGGATTTGGCACCTTGCCGACACAGGCGTACCGTTTGTTCAAAGTCACTGGGCCCCCGATCGCCGCTTCGCTTTGTCGGGGGCGACGGTGTAGGTGCTTGGGTGCCTGGCCGTCATCCCCGGCTCCGATCGGGGATCTAGTGTCTTCGATCTTGTCATTCCCGGCCGCGACCGGGAATCTAGCGTCTTTGGGTGTGGCACTTTGCCGATACAGGTGTACTGTTTGTTCAAAGTCACTGGGCCGGCTCCGACTCTCCCTGCTCCCGCCGGCATTCGTGCATCCTGCACATCATTCCGGGTCTACGCTCCGCTTCGCCCGGAATGACGGTGTAGGTGTCGGGTGCCTTGCCGTCATCCCCGGCTCCGATCGGGGATCTAGTGACTTTTATCCCGTCATTCCCGCGCAGGCGGGAATCTAGCGTCTTTGGCTACCAACCGGGCACCCAGATCACCTCGGCCCTCAATTAACCCCCGCGGTAGGTTTCCGGCTGGCTAGCCCTTATAATGTGTTGATGAATAAGCGCCCGCTGGGTGCGCCACTGCATTATCGGGAACCATCATGGCCAGTAAAGACAAACTGTATATCTTTGACACCACCCTGCGCGACGGCGAGCAAAGCCCCGGCGCCTCTATGACGCGGGATGAAAAAATCCGCATCGCCAAGATGCTTGAGAAAATGCGAGTCGACGTGATTGAGGCGGGCTTTGCGATTGCCAGCAAAGGCGACTTTGAGTCGATTCAGGCGATTGCCCGCGCGGTTAAAGACAGCACCATTTGCTCGCTGGCGCGGGCGGTACCGGGCGATATCGAGCGCGCCGCCGAGGCGATTAAGCCTGCCAACAGCGGCCGGATTCATACCTTTATTGCTACCTCGCCGATCCATATGCAGTACAAGCTAAAAATGGATCCGCCTAAGGTGCTTGAGCAAGCCGTTGCGGCGGTTAAGCTGGCGCGCAACCATACCGATAACGTCGAGTTCTCGCTGGAGGATGCAAGCCGCTCTGAGTTTGATTTTATGTGTCAGATTATCGAGGCGGTAATCGATGCCGGCGCCGGTACTATTAATTTGCCCGATACGGTTGGCTATGGCGAGCCGGGTGAGTACGGCCAGATGTTTGGCCGCCTGATTGGCAACATTCCCAATGCTGATAAAGCCATTTTCTCGACGCACTGCCACAACGATTTAGGCCTGGCTGTGGCCAACAGTTTATCGGCGGTAATGCACGGTGCCCGTCAGGTTGAGTGCACCATTAACGGCCTGGGCGAGCGCGCCGGTAACGCCGCGCTGGAAGAAATTGTTATGGCTGTGCGCACGCGCCAGGACATGATGCCGGTTGAAACCGATATCGACGCGCAGCATATTGTGCCTACCTCTCGCTTGGTAAGCAGCATCACCGGCTTTCCGGTGCAGCCCAATAAAGCCATCGTTGGCGCCAATGCCTTTGCCCACGAGTCGGGCATTCATCAGGATGGCGTACTTAAGCACCGCGAAACTTACGAGATTATGCGCGCCGAAGATGTCGGCTGGAACACCAACAAACTGGTGCTGGGCAAGCACTCAGGCCGCGCCGCCGTAAAGGCTCGTTTTGAGGCGCTGGGTATTACCTTTGATAACCCCGAGGCACTGGGTGCGGCATTTGCCCGCTTTAAGGATTTGGCCGATAAAAAACACGAGATTTTTGACGAAGATTTACAAGCGCTGGTTAGCGATGTTCGCCCGCAAGAGGTGGTCGAGGTGTACCAGCTGGGTGAGATGGAAGTTCACTCTAAAAGCGGGCAACAGCCCAGCACCACCATTAATGTAAAAATCAACGGCGAGCCGCACACTTGCACCGCGACGGGCAGTGGCCCGGTAGACGCCACCTACAAAGCCATCGAGAGCGTGGTAAACAGCGGTGCCACGTTAAAGCTTTACTCGGTTAACGCGATTACCCAGGGGACAGACTCGCAAGGCGATGTCACCGTGCGTTTAGAAAAAGGCGGCCATATCGTTAATGGCGTTGGCGCCGATACGGATATTGTCGTGGCATCGGCCAAAGCTTATTTGCACGCGCTAAATTTATTGGTCGCGCCCGAGCGCTCGCACCCGCAGCGCGAAGGTATATAACGGAACCCGGCTATGGATGAACTGCAGCGCCAGCGTTACTTATCGGCTTTAGGTATCGAGACCTTTGTACCCCGGCTGGTATTGCCGTGGGCAAAACCCTCGGTGCCTTGTGAATTACCGCAAGTAACACAAGCCCCCGCGCCGCAGGCCTTGGTAAGTGCGCCTAAGCAAGCAGCCGCGAGCCAGGCACCCGCACCGCAAAAAGCCTCGGGCACCGCCGGTGCCGAGGCGGTGGGGCAAGTCTTGCGTGACATGGGCGTCAGCAAATCTGAGCCGGTACGCAAAGAGCCATTAAAAGCCGCACTGCCAAAACGCCGCGAAGCATTAGAGACCATTCACCTACACCTATGGCGCCCCGCCGAAGATTTAATTGTGCTCGATCACTACCAGCCAGGCACCGCTTTGCCTAGCGATAAACTGCTGCACAACATCCTAAAACTTTTGTGGCGGCCCGATGTGCAAGTAAATGCCGGCGAGGCGGTTCGCTGCCCTATCAGTGACAAAGTAGCCAACCTTTATACCCGTGAGGATATGCAGCTAGAGCTGCAAGCGTGGTTCTCCGAAGAGCTGCAAAAAACACCCGAGGCACACGTTTGGTTATTTGGGGCAGAGGCCGCCAAGTTTTTATTGCAGCCGGATGCCGCCAAAGAAACTCCCGACGCGTATCACTTTAAGCGGCTGCCGCTTGCCACGGCCGATAAAGCATCGGGCACACGCGAGGCACTGGTATTGCCCAGCCTGACCGAAATGCTCAACACCCCCGAGCTTAAAACTAAACTCTGGACGACGGTACACGATAATGGCTGAGCCCAAGCTGTTGCCCGATAACCTCAAAGGCTCGGGCGTAGCAAGCGGTGGTTTATCACTAGAGTTTCGGCTGTTAGACGAGAGCCTGCTTGACGCCATTTGCCAGCTCGAGTGCGAAGCACACGCCTTTCCCTGGAGCCGCAAACTGTTTAGCGATTGTCTGGGCGTGCGCCAGCCTTGCGTGGTTGCTTTTAATGACGAGAATATCGTTGGCTTTGCGGTAGTCAATGCCGTTGCCGGCAATGCCGAATTACTTAATCTGGTGGTGGCTAAAAAGAACAGGCGCCAGGGAATTGCCCGCGCGCTTTTGCAACACGTTATTAAGGCCGTAACCCCCTACGCCGACACCCTCTATCTGGAAGTGCGCGAGTCAAACGAATCCGCCATCGCCCTGTACGAAGACACCGGTTTTGTGGAAGTGGGTATTCGCCCCAATTACTACCCCGCCCCCAAAGGCCGCGAAGACGCCATTATCCTGGCCTACACCCTGTAAGACACTGGATTCCCGGTCGCGGCTGGGAATGACGAGGTAGAAGGCACGGGACTCCCCTCGTAGCCGAGAATGACGGCAAAAACACCCAACTACACTACAGCGTCGTCCCCGACAGAGCGAAGCGGCGATCGGGGACCCAGTGACTTTAGACAAACGGTACGCCTGTACCGGCAAAGTGCCACACCCAAAGTCACTAGATTCCCGATCG
>NZ_CAXBFW010000012.1:0-103343 GCF_963975215.1 uncultured Gilvimarinus sp. | reverse complement strand
CAAATTGCCCGGCCTGCAAATCGCCTAACTCGCCAATCAGCATATTATCAACCACAGCCGAAACGCCGCCTTGTAGCTGCGGGTCTACGCCGGATACCTGAACACCCTGAACCTGCGATTGAAAGCCCGCCAGCGCAAAACCTTCGACAAAAGGGGCTGCCGCCACAATATCGGTATTGCTTAAGAGTTGTTCGCGCAGCACCTGCCAGTTTTTCATGGCGGGCTCTTGGGTAACAAAGCCGTGCGGAATGACGCGCAGCAGCCGCTGTTTCATCTCGCGATCAAAGCCGTTCATCACCGACATCACGACAATAAGTGCCATCACACCCAACGCCATTCCCAGCAGCGAAAAGCCACTGACAAACGAGATAAACTGATTGCGGCGTTTAGCGCGGATATACCGCAAGCCAATGGCCAAAGGGATGATTTTTAACATCTGCGCATTTAACCCCAACGGCCTGTGGACTACAAGAGCGACGCACTGCCCCGCCCGCCAAGACCACAACCCCAGCCGAGCAAAAACTCACCTAGTGCCGACGAACGTTGGGTGTGCTATCGTTAAAAATGACCATCTCAACCTCTTTTAGAGTTCGAGTAGACTATGGATGAACGACGGGATTATTTTCGCCTAGCGTTAAGCGCAAACGTTGAGCTAGCAGCACTGCCCCAGCAGCCAGAGGCCAACGCGGATGCCTCCTCGCATTTTACCGCCAGCCATATTTTGCACACGATGGCAGAGCTTAAGCGGCTGGACCTGGACGGCAGCCAGCTGCAGCAACAGATTAAAGACGCCGATCGGGCTCTGGGGGATTACCTGAGTATTCTTACCCGCAAGATCGACACTCTCGCGCAGTTTTGCTTAAACAGCCAAATCGCCGGGCTTAAGGTCCCCCAAACCATTGAGCTTAGCGAGGGCGGCCTCCAGTTTGTTCACCCTACTCCGCTGGCCGAACAGCAATGGCTCGCCCTAATGCTGAGCTTTGACTCGCCGTTAATGGCCATCGCCCTGCACGCGCAAGTCATTCGGTGTGAACCGGATCGCGGCAACGGCTGCCAAATTGCGGCAGAATTCCTTTACCTTAATGCCGCCGAGCGACAACAAATAAGCCAGCATATTATGCGGGCACAAATGGTTTCGGCACGGCAAAAGCCGCAACAACCGGCGTTTTAAACCGACTTATTACCCTATTAGGATCTCTCATGAAGTTTGCTATCGCCATGTTATTCATGCTTTTCGCTTTTCAGTCTCACGCCGAGACGGTACGCATCCCGGTTGGGCAGCAGGAAAAACCGGGCGAGTTCATCTCTACGCCCGCGACGGGCACAACTAAAGCCAGCGTAAAAACCAAGTACGGTGAGCCCATGACGCAGCAAGGGCCGGTTGGCGAACCACCCATTTACACCTGGACTTACAGCGACTTTGTTGTCTATTTTGAGAGCGACCGCGTGGTGCACTCAGTGATCAAGTTTACCCCCAAGGTAACAGATGCCGGAAGTACACCTTAACGCTGCCAGCGCCCCAAAAGGCATCGGCAAAGCCTACAACCAAAAAGGCCACCTAACTAGGTGGCCTTTTTTATGGCATAGCATTTGTCGTTATTGACGATTGATACGGTTGGTACCGTCCAGCGCCGCCAGACGATAAGCCTCAGCCATGGTGGGATAGTTAAACGTAGTATTCAAAAAGAAACTGATATTGTTGTTCTCACCAGGCTGACTCATGATCGCTTGCCCGATGTGAATAATCTCGGCGGCCTCAGCACCAAAGCAATGCACACCCAGCAGCGCTCCGGTATCGACATGAAACAATAACTTCAGCATACCGACATCTTCACCACTGATTTGCCCGCGCGCGGTATTTTTAAACAGGCACCGCCCTACCTCATAGGGAATACGCGCCTCGGTTAACTCGCGCTCGGTTTTACCCACCGAGCTAATCTCGGGCAAGGTATAAATACCGGTGGGCACTTCGCTCACATCGTTGGCCGGCTCACCTAAAATAACGGCGGCTAAGGCCCGCCCCTGATCGTAAGAGGCACTGGCCAGACTCGGCCACCCGACCACATCACCCACGGCATAAATATTCTCAACATCCGTTTGATACTGCTCATTCACCGTCAAATTGCCCCGGTGATCGGGAGTCAGGCCAACGGCATCAAGGTTAAGCTGATCGGTATTACCGCTGCGGCCATTACACCACAGCAAGGCATCGGCTTTAATGCGCTTACCCGACTGCAAATAAAGCGTCACGCCGCGGTCAGTGGCTTCGATTTTTTCGTAGGTTTCGCTGTGACGAACCCGTACGCCGTTATCGCGCAGGTGATAACTCAACGCGTCAGAGATCTCATCATCCAAAAATGATAACAACCGATCGCGGTTGTTGATTAGGTCAACCTTGACCCCCAGCCCTGAAAAGATCGACGCGTACTCACAACCGATAACGCCGGCCCCATAAATTAAGATATGACGCGGGGTATGCTTCATCTCTAAAATCGAATCAGAATCGTAAATACGCGGATGAGTAAAGTCTACATCGGCTGGCTGATAAGGGCGTGAGCCGGTGGCGATAATAAAATGCTCGGCGTGGATGGTTTCAGTAGAGCCTTCGCTGAATTTCACCTCAACGGTATTGGCATCCAAAAAGGACGCAAACCCAGTGAACACAGCCACTCGGTTACGCACGTAAAAGTCGGTGTGCAGCTCTACCTGCTTGGGGATAACTTGGTTTGCTGCCGCCAGCACACGCGGGTACGTAATACGCCAACTTTCGCCATTTTCACGAAACAAGCTGCTGGTTTTAAACTGGATAATTTGTTTAACCGCATGCCGCAAAGATTTAGACGGAATGGTCCCTTTATGGGCACAGTTGCCACCAACCAGGCCCCGCCCCTCAATAACCGCTACTCGTTTACCCGCCTTGGCCGATGCCATGGCAGCGCTTTCGCCTGCCGGACCAGAACCAATAATTACTACGTCGTATGTATATGTCGCCACAATAAGCCCCCACTTCCCTACTTCGCAGGTGATACTCCACAACTTGCGCAGAGCACTGCCTGCAGGTTAATCGCGCGGCTGTTTCGCCGTCGCATCTACAGCTAAATCTGTCGCAGCCGGTGAGCTTACGCCGTTTTTAAGACTTTCGCACTTTTGTTCATCACCGCCACAAAGCTCACAACTGTAATCTTTTTCGCCCAGCGCTTTACCAACTCCGCCACACGAGCCCGTTAAGGGTTTGCGCCCGAAAATAACACCCACAGACATACCTACCACCACGGTAAGCATCACCACTAAAACCACTAAAAATACTGCCATCGCTTTACCCTCCTGTGTTGCAGCGCTTTGGCGCTACTGCAACAACTGTGAAAACGTCACCGACTGAGTGTCAGTAAAGCCGTCACCGTCTTTGACAATCATATAAACGGCGAGTTGCTCAGCGTTTGCGAGCGCCATGCCTTTTTCCGGGCCCAATACATTCAGGGCTGTTGCCCAGGCATCGGCGCGGGCTGCGGTTTCAGCCACTACCGTCACCGAAGCCAGGTTGTGTCTAATAGGCCGACCGGTTGTGGGGTCGATTGTATGCGAGTAACGCACGCCATCGACTTCAAAATAATTGCGATAGTCACCCGAGGTCGCCACCGCGTGATTATCGATATTCAGGGCGAGTCTGGCGCCTCCGGCCAGTACCGATGGCTGCTCTATGGCAATTCGCCACGGCGTACTGCGCGGGCTCTCGCCCACAACACGCACTTCACCACCGATCTCAACCATCATGTTATCAAAGCCACGATCCACTAAGAAATTAACAATCCAGTCGACACCATAGCCCTTGGCAACCGCGGATAAATCGACGCTTATATCGTTGGTGCGACGTGCCCGGTTTACATCAAGCTGCAAAAACTTATGCCCCGTACGCGCCAGTGCGGCCGCCAACGCATCATCATCAGGAACCTGCTCGGGCTGCATTTGGGGCCCAAAGCCCCAAAGGTTAACCAGTGGGCCCACCGTAACATCAAATGCGCCGTGAGAGCGCTTACTGATGTCTTCACTGATAGCCAACACTTCCATCACCGGCTCCGAGAGCTCAACCCACTCATTGACCGGTGCGCGATTAAAGCGCATCAACTCTGAGTCTTCGATGTAAGTCGACATCATCTGGTTAATGTGCACCAACTGCTCATCGACGGCGGCCTGTAACGCATCCACATTAATGTCAAAATCTCCGGACGCCGGCCCAACGACAGTAATATGATAGTGCGTACCCATGGTACGACCCGAGAACTTTACATTGGGGCGCTCAGTACCACTGGGGGTACAACCACTCAGTAGCAGACACAGAAACAAAAAAGAGGCTGACAGAAATGTCAGCCTCTTTTTTATTATCATTATGTCAGGCATTGGTATGAAACGTTTAACCACCAAAGTCGTCCAGCATAATGTTTTCATCTTCTACACCCAGATCGTGGAGCAACTTAATAACCGCCGCGTTCATCATTGGCGGCCCACACATGTAGAACTCGCAATCTTCCGGTGCGGGGTGATCTTTCAGGTACTCTTCATACAATACGTTATGAATAAACCCGGTTAACCCTTCCCAGTTATCTTCCGGCTGCGGATCCGACATGGCAACATGCCAGGTAAAGTTGTCGTTCTCTTCGGCGAGCATGTCGTATTCATCTTGATAGAACAGCTCTTTCAAAGAGCGTGCGCCATACCAAAATGATATTTTACGCTTAGAGTTAAGGCGCTTAAGCTGGTCAAAAATGTGCGAGCGCATTGGCGCCATACCGGCACCACCACCCACAAACACCATCTCAGCCTCGGTATCTTTGGCAAAGAACTCACCAAAGGGGCCAAATACGGTGATTGTGTCACCCGGCTTCAGGTTAAACACATACGAGGACATAATGCCCGGCTGAATGTCTTTAGAGCCCGGAGGCGGTGTCGCGATACGGATATTAAACTTAACCAGACCGCGCTCTTCGGGGTAGTTAGCCATTGAGTAAGCGCGCTGAACGGGCTCGGAATTTTTGGTTTCTAAATTAAAAAAGCCAAAACGCT
Organism: uncultured Gilvimarinus sp.; assembly: GCF_963975215.1. GTDB lineage: Bacteria > Pseudomonadota > Gammaproteobacteria > Pseudomonadales > Cellvibrionaceae > Gilvimarinus. The sequence continues at coordinate 98,285 of NZ_CAXBFW010000012.1, read as the reverse complement.
CCCAGTCACCACGGAATTGCTCTTCGATATCAAAATCAGAGAACTTAATATGGTAAGCGGGGCACTCAAGCTGGACATAACCACCGGCGCGGAAGTCTACGTTCTCTCCCTCGGGTAACTTTAGGGTCAGCTCTTTAATAAAGGTTGCCACATTGGGGTTGGACTCAACGGTACACTCCCACTGCTTAACACCAAATACGTCTTCCGGAACTTCAACCACCATATCCTGTTTAACCGGGGTTTGACAGGATAAGCGCCAGCCCTCTGCCGCTTGACGCTTGGTAAAGTGGCTCTCTTCGGTAGGCAGCATAGAGCCACCGCCATCGGTCACAACACAGGCACACTGGGCACAGGTACCGCCGCCGCCACAGGCTGACGGCAAGAACAAGCCCGCTCCAGACAGCGTCTGCAACAGTTTACCACCCGCAGGAACGGTGAGTTTTTTCTCGCCGTTGATATCAATGGTGACATCACCCGTCGATACCAATTGTGCACGCGCGCTCAAAATCACAATCACCAGCACAAGCACGATGATCGTGAACATGGCTACGCCAAGTATAATTTCGTTCATGTGAATCCTCGCTGATTACAGATCAATGCCGCCGAATGACATAAAGCCAAGCGACATTAAGCCCACGGTAATAAAAGTAATACCCAGGCCGCGAAGCCCTTCGGGCACATCACTGTACTTCATCTTCTCGCGGATACCGGCCAGTGCGGTAATGGCCAACGCCCAACCCACACCAGAGCCAACACCAAAAACAACACTCTCGCCAAAGTTGTAATCGCGCTCTACCATAAACAGCGAGCCACCTAAAATGGCGCAGTTTACGGTAATAAGAGGCAAAAACACGCCCAGCGCGTTGTACAGTGCAGGCACATATTTATCCAGTACCATTTCAAGGATCTGTACCAAGGCGGCAATAACACCGATGTAAGAAATAAGCCCCAAAAAGCTTAAGTTAACATCGGGTAAACCCGCCCAGGCCAGCGCACCATCGGCCAGTACGTAGGTGTACAACAAGTTGTTCACCGGTACGGTAATGGTTTGCACCACAATAACAGCAATACCCAAACCAAACGCCGCACCAATTTTTTTCGATACAGCCAGCAAGGTACACATGCCCAGGAAGAACGCCAGGGCCATGTTGTCGATAAAAATCGACCGAACAAATAAGCTCAAATACGCTTCCATGATCAGGCCTCCTTCGCTAGCGGCTTGGTGTTAGGCGCAATTTTATAATCGGGCTGTTCAATTTGATCTTTCTTCCAAACGCGAATCGCCCAGATAAACAAACCAATCAGGAAGAACGCACTGGGTGGCAACAGCAACAGACCATTAGGAATATACCAGCCGCCTTCAGTGGCAAGTGGCAACACCTGAGTACCAAACAGGCTACCGGAACCAAACAGCTCACGAATAAACGCCAAGCCCAACAGCATAGCGCTGTAGCCCAAGCCGTTACCCACACCATCTAAAAAGCTTGGCAGTGGCGGGTTTTTCATGGCGAATGCTTCGGCCCGGCCCATCACGATACAGTTAGTAATGATCAGACCAACAAACACAGAGAGCTGCTTACTGATTTCAAACGCGTACGCTTTCAGAACCTGATCAACCACAATTACCAGCGAGGCAATAATAGTCATCTGAATAATGATACGAATACTGCCCGGGGCGTGATTACGTACCAAAGAGACAAACAGGTTTGAGAAGGCCACCACCGAGGTCAGTGCAATACACATAACCACGGTAACCGCCAAGCTGCTAGTAACCGCCAGTGCCGAACAAATCCCCAGGATCTGCAGGGCAATCGGGTTATTGGAGAAAATCGGCGCAAATAAGAGTTCTTTGATTTTCATGATCTTAGGCCTCCCCGTTCTTTAGGTTGGTGATGAAGGACTTGTAGCCATCCTCACCCAGCCAAAACTGAACCAAGTTCGTCACTCCACGGCTGGTCAGTGTCGCACCTGACAAGCCATCAATCTGGTGATCAGCATTTTTAGACTGGGGGTCAACTGTACCTTTAATAACAGTCAGCTCAACATTGCCGTCTTCGTCGTAAACTTCTTTGCCTTCCCACTGAGCTTTCCACGATGGATTATCAACTTCACCACCAAGCCCAGGGGTTTCACCGTGCTCGTAAAAACCAAAGCCTTCAACGGTATTTAAGTCAGACTTCAACGCCAAAAAGCCATACAAAGTCGACCAAAGACCATACCCACGCACCGGCAATACCAGTGTCTCAAGGCCCGAATCACCCTCAATTAAATACACCACGGCATACTCTTCACGACGAGAGATTTTTGCGATGTCTTCATCGGGGCTCAAATCGGTTGAGCGAGCCGGATCTTTGCTGGCCTTGCGCTGATCGTAATTGGCAGGGTCAACCGCATCGGTGAATGTGCCAGACGCCAAATCAACCACTTGCGTGGTCACGCGCTCAGCAAACAGGCTTTCGACGCTTGCCTTGTCCGATTTCTCGAGCAGGCCGGCAGCCGACAGAATATTGCGCTTAAAATCCAGCGACTTGTTTACTTCCTGCACCGGACGCAAAAGTACGGCTGCTGTGGACACTACCACTGAGCAGACAATACACAGTAACAGCGTTACTGTGACTGTTTTCTTAATGGAATCATTACTAGCCACGTGCCAACCTCCGCTTGATATTTGCGCGAACTACAAGGTAATCAATCAGCGGAGCAAACAGGTTAGCAAACAAGATCGCCAACATCATGCCTTCCGGGAAGGCAGGGTTTACCACACGAATAATAATCACCATAAAGCCAATCAAAGCACCAAACCAGTATTTACCGGTATCAGTCATAGAGGCCGAAACCGGATCGGTCGCCATAAAGATCATACCGAACGCAAAACCACCCACAACCATGTGCCAGTACCAGGGCATTGCCATGGACGGGTTCGAGCTCGCGTCACCGGTTAAGTTAAACAGCAAACTGGTTGCGATCATGCCCAGCATAACGCCGGCCACAATACGCCACGATGCAATACCCATTACCAGCAGCACAGCACCGCCAATAAAGATAGCCAAGGTGGAGGTTTCACCAATACTGCCCTGCATAAACCCTAAAAAGGCATCCATCCAGCTCAGTTGTGCCTCAAGTGCTTCGACACCGTTTTGCGCCACCACTGACAGCGCGGTTGCACCCGTGTAGCCATCAACAGCGGTCCAGACGGTATCGCCCGACATACTGGCGGGGTAAGCAAAGAACAAAAATGCACGACCGGTTAAGGCGGGGTTTAAGAAGTTTTTACCCGTACCACCAAACACCTCTTTACCCAGCACCACACCAAAGCTGATACCCAGTGCGGCGTACAGCAACGGTAGATCGGGAGGGCAGATAAGCGCAAACAGTACCGAGGTAACAAAGAAGCCTTCGTTAACTTCGTGACCGCGCACCATGGCAAACAATACTTCCCAAAAGCCGCCCACAATAAAGACAACGGCGTATATAGGCAGAAAGTAAGCGGCGCCGTGAACCAGGCAGTCCCAAACACTATTGGGGTCAAAGCCGGCAATCGATGAGATCAGCGCGATGCGCCAGCCTTCGACACCGGCCATGCCCATATCGGCCAAAATAACATTGGCGTTATGACCGACGTTATACATACCAAAGAACATTGCGGGGAAGGTACACATCCACACAGTGATCATAATACGCTTCAGGTCGATACCGTCGCGCACATGAGAGGTGGTTTTAGCAACATCCGCCGGGCGGTAAAAAATGGTATCGACGGCTTCGTACAGCGCGTACCATTTTTCGTGCTTGCCGCCTTTGTGAAAGTTGGGCTCGATTTTATCGAGGAAATTACGCAGTGCTTTCATGTCTTAACCCTCCCGCTCGATCAAGGTGAGATTGTCGCGCAAGATTGGGCCGTACTCGTACTTACCCGGGCAGACAAACGTACACAGAGCCAAATCTTCTTCATCAAGCTCAAGACAGCCAAGCTGTTGCGCCGACTCGCTATCACCCACCACCAGCGCACGCAGCAACTGGGTAGGTAAAATATCAAGTGGCATTACCTTTTCATAAGCACCGACGGGAACCATCGCACGCTCACTACCATTCGTACTGGTGGTAAACGCAAAGCGCTTAGAGGGGGTCAACTTAGACAGATAGATATTCAACACCGAGAAGAGATTGATACCGGCGCGCAAGTAGTGCAGCATCGGGCGATCGTCACCCTCGGGCAAAACACTGACTTGGGTGTGGTAACGGCCGAGGAACGCGTAGGGGCCACGAGCCGTGCGACCGCCAAATACCGAGCCCGACACGATACGGTTACCCGTGCCATTCAATTGGCCGGCGGTTAATTCTTCCAGGCTGGCACCCACACGGGTACGCACCAAGCGAGGCTCCGTTACGCCAGGGCCTGCCAGCGCTACGACGCGGCGGGTATCAATACGGCCGGTAGTGGCAAACGCACCAAAGGCAACGACATCCTGATAGTTGATCGTCCACACGGTTTTGGTCGCACTCACGGCATCCAGATGATGGATATGAGTGCCGACATTACCGGCCGGGTGTACACCGGCAAATTCATTGACAGAGAACTGATCGCCGCTCGCTACCGGGATATCAGCGCCGGGCGCCTTAGAGACATAGACTTTACCCTCGGTCAGGCGAGCCAACACCTTCAAGCCGTTAATAAAGTCATCCGCGCGTTCGCGCAGCACAACCTGAGGGTCAGCGGCCAGCGGGTTGGTATCCATCGCCGCCACAAAAATCGCATGTGGCGCGGAATCAATAGCCGGAACCTTACTGTAAGGGCGAGTGCGCAAAGCGGTCCACAAGCCGGCCTCGTTTAGCAACTCGCGCACACTCTCGGCGCTGGCACTGCCAAGCTCAGACTCGCCTAACGCGGTAAAAGTCTCAGACTCATCGCCCTCGACGTCAATCACAACCGACTGCAACATCCGGCGCTCGCCGCGATGAATCGCCGCGACTGTACCCGCAGCTGGCGCGGTATAACGCACGCCTTCGGTTTTTTTATCGGTAAATAACAGCTGTCCGAGCTTGACTTTATCGCCTACGGCCACGGCCATAGTCGGCTTCATGCCGTGATAATCTGGGCCGATGACTGCCACAGAGCGGGCTTCTGGCCCATCGGCGATCGTCTGCTCGGGTGCACCGGATATAGGTAAATCCAATCCCCGACGAATCTTTATCATACGTCTCTGCCTAATCACTCGTTGGATTAATAAGTAGCACGACTCAATCGCTGAGCCGCAATGTCGCTGTGTTGACTGTGCGCCAACCACTTCTATTAGTTGAAGTTTATTGATTGTTTCAGTCTGGTCTGACGCATCCGGTAATGCAGAATCTATCCACATCGGCGCAGTTTTGAGGCAATACCGCTCAAACTTAGCCTGAGCCTTGCGGCCAACAGCGAGTCTGAGCGCAAAATAACAAACCAGAACCTACTAAAAAATCGCGGCAATTATAAAGATCAGGGCTGCCAATGACCAGTGTCGTGGCACAATTTTAGCGCATCTTTGCCTAAATCACCGTATTCACCCTCTGGCGGGGGATAACCACCACCTACAAAAGGGATAAAAGCGGGTACAATGCCGCCTCATATTGCTACGTGCGCGCAGCAACCGTAAAACCGGCAACGCCCAACAACACGCTACCGATCGCTATGACTATATTTGACCCTCGCCAACCCGATGTCACCGACCGGCCCGGAGAGCGCCGTCACTGGGGACAACTATACGGCTCGGCGCAGGCGCTGGCGCTGGCCAACGCAGCCCAAAAACACCCGGGCTTAACCCTCGCCATCACCAGCGATACCGCCAGCGCCCAGCGGCTTGAGATTGAACTGCGCTTTTTTGCCGGCCACGAGCTTAACATCCTGCACCTGGCAGACTGGGAGACACTACCCTACGATAGCATCTCGCCCCACCAGGATATTATCTCTGAACGGCTGCGCACCCTGTACCACCTACCTAACACCCACCACGGGATACTGGTACTGCCCGTCACCAGCCTATTACAGCGCCTAATGCCAAAAGATTACCTGGTGCAAAACAGCCTGCTGTTAAAGATCGGAGAGACGCTCGACCTTGCCACCCTGCGCGACAACCTGATTCAAGCCGGCTATAGGGTCGTTGACACCGTCTACGAACACGGTGAATTTGCCGTGCGCGGCGCGCTGATCGACATCTTCCCCATGGGCAGCGATTTGCCCCTGCGTATCGACCTGTTTGATGACGAAATCGACACACTGCGAACATTTGACCCGGACACCCAGCTTACCCAAGACAAAATCGACGCATTAGAGCTGCTGCCGGCGCGCGAGTACCCACTGGATAAAAGCGGTATCAGCCACTTTAAAAATCAGTGGCACCAGCGCTTTGACGTAGATCCTAGCGCCTGCTCATTATATCGCGATGTGAGCGACGGTATCGCCCCGCCCGGCATCGAATACTATTTGCCGCTGTTTTTTGCTCACAGCAGCACACTGTTCGACTTTTTGCCGGGCAACACCATCGCCTACACCCTGGGCGACATACAAGGTGCTGCCAGCCACTTTTTGCAAGAGCTATGGGCCCGCTACGAATCCCGTGGCGTCGACCCAACCCGGCCACTGTTGGCACCACCCGAAATTTACTTGCGAGAAGAAGAGCTATTTGCCGGCCTGAAGGGAATGAGCCGCACCCAAATCGGCGCCGAGCAACTCGAGGGCAAGGCCGGTCAGCTTAACTTCAACACCAGCCTGCCGCCATCGCTGCCCATTCACGCCCACGCCGAGAACCCCCTGACCAGTATCGAGGCTTTTTTACTGGAATTTGACGGTCGGGCCCTCTTCTGCGCCGAGTCCGCCGGACGCCGCGAAACCCTGCTCGAGCTACTTGGGCGCATCCGGGTAAAACCCACCACATTCAGTAGCTGGCAGGCGTTTATCGACTCGGATGAGCGAATTGGCATAACCGTCGGCGGCATTGATCAGGGGCTGATTATCGCCGATGGGGCACTCGCCCTGATTGCCGAGTCGCAGCTGTTTGGCGAGCGCATCCAGCAAACACGCCGGCGCCGCCAGGGGCAGGATAACGCCGAAAACGTCGTTAAAAACCTGACCGAGCTTAAAGTCGGGGCACCTGTCGTCCATATCGATCACGGCGTCGGGCGCTACCGCGGCCTGGAAACCATTAGCATCGAGGGCGACACCAGCGAATTTTTAATGTTGGAATACGCCGACGAGGCCAAGCTGTACGTGCCGGTGACCAGCCTGCACCTTATTAGCCGCTACAGTGGCGCCGATGAAGAGATGGCACCTTTGCACCGGCTCGGCTCCGAAGTCTGGCAAAAAGCCAAGCGCAAAGCCGCCGAGCAAGTGCGTGACACCGCCGCCGAGCTGCTCGACATTTACGCCCGGCGGGCCGCGCGCAAGGGCCTGGCCTTTGCCGACCCCAAGGCCGACTACCTCTCGTTTGCGGCCGGCTTTCCGTTTGAAGAAACCCCCGACCAGCAGCTGGCGATCGAGGCGGTGGTTAAAGACATGCTATCGCCACAGCCCATGGACCGTCTGGTGTGCGGCGACGTGGGCTTTGGCAAAACCGAGGTCGCTATGCGCGCGGCGTTTGTTGCCGCCCACGCCGGCAAACAGGTGGCGATATTGGCCCCGACCACCCTGCTCGCCCAACAGCACTACGAGTCCTTAAAAGATCGCTTTGCCAGCTGGCCGTTTGTTATCGAGGTAATGAGCCGGTTTCGCACCAATAAAGAAGTCGAGACAGTAAAAGAGCGCCTCACCGAGGGCAAAGTCGACATCGTAGTGGGCACCCACAAATTAATTCAGCCGGATATTAAGTATAAAGACATCGGGCTGTTAATCATCGACGAAGAACACCGCTTTGGCGTACGCCAAAAAGAGCAGCTAAAAAAGCTCCGCGCTGAAATTGACATCCTAACCCTGACCGCCACCCCGATCCCGCGGACCTTAAATATGTCCATGGCCGGTATTCGCGATTTATCGATTATCGCCACACCGCCCGCCAGGCGCCTATCGGTAAAAACCTTTGTTCGCCAGCACGACAACGCCACCATCAAAGAGGCCATACTGCGCGAGATTTTGCGCGGCGGCCAGGTGTACTACCTACACAACGAGGTAAAAAGCATCGAGCGCACCGCCCGCGCCCTGCAGGAGCTGGTGCCCGAGGCACGTATTGGCATAGGCCACGGGCAGATGCGCGAGCGCGAACTGGAGAAAGTCATGTCCGACTTTTACCACAAGCGCTTTAACGTCATGGTGTGCTCGACAATCATCGAAACCGGTATCGATATCCCCAGCGCCAACACCATTATTATCCACCGGGCCGACAAGTTCGGCCTGGCACAACTGCACCAGCTGCGTGGCCGTGTCGGTCGCTCGCACCACCAGGCGTATGCCTATTTGCTCACGCCCGAGCGACGCGCCATGACCGCCGACTCGCTCAAGCGGCTTGAGGCGATCTCCGCCGCCGAAGACCTGGGAGCCGGCTTTACACTGGCCACGCACGATATGGAAATTCGCGGCGCTGGCGAGCTATTGGGCGATGAGCAAAGCGGCCAGATCCACACCATTGGTTTCTCGCTTTATATGGATATGCTCGATCGCGCGGTAAAAGCCATGCGCGCCGGCAAAGAGCCCAATATCAATCAGCCGCTAGAGGACAATACTGACGTCAACCTGCGCATCCCGGCGCTCATTCCCGACGATTATTTACCCGACGTGCACTCGCGGCTGGTGATGTATAAGCGCCTCGCCGGAGCCAGCAGTGCCGAGGCGCTGCGCGAGCTGCAAGTAGAAATGATCGACCGCTTTGGCCTGCTGCCAGAGCCCGTTAAGAATTTGGTAAACGTAACGCAAATTAAACTAACCGCCGCCGAACTCGGCATCAAAAAGCTCGAGGCCTCTGCCACCGGCGGTAAACTCGAGTTTAGTGCCGACACCACGGTCGACCCCTACAACATTGTTCAACTGGTACAAACACAACCGCAGGTATTTCGCCTGGAAGGCGCCAACCTTTTAAAGTTTACGCTGCCCATGCCCGACGCCGAATCTCGCCTGGAGCACATAAACGATTTACTGCGATTGCTAAAGCCGGCTAACACTGAGGCGTAAAAAAACGCTAGACTCAGGCCAGAGACACTCCGGGCTGTCCGCAACTAACGACGGCCCGACCAACCGGAATCCGATAACATTATGAAAGTACGCGCCGCCTTTTTTATCGCCCTACTACTGACTGGTAACCTCTGTGCGGCCCAAGGAACCTTTGAGGGCTGGTATCAGATCGAAATGATCGTCTACAGCCGCCCCCAACAAAACAGTGTTGAACTGTGGCCTAAAAATATCGAGCTTAGTTATCCGCTCAACTGGCAGCAGCTTCAGCGCCCGGAGCCGCCAACGGCGCAAGACGGCACTGCAACCCCGAATGAAACCGCCATCGATTTAGCGCGCACACCGTTTTACCGCCTTCCCAGAGACGCCCGCAACCTGAATGCCGTAAGTGATCGGCTGGATGCGCAACCGGGATTTAACGTGCTGTTTCACGAAGCATGGCGACAAATTGTGGTGAGCGAAGATCGCGCACCATCCATTCTGATTTACGGCGGAGAAACCTACGGCGAACACAATGAACTGGAAGGCAGCGTCAACATTAACGTCTCGCGCTACCTGCACATCAAAACCAACCTGTGGCTAAGCCAGTTCCAAACCAACGCCGGGCAGAGCCGCAAGCAGTGGCCGCTATTACCGCAGCAACCGCAAAAGCGCATTGCCCAACAAGCCAGCTCAGGGCAAAACGACAATTTATTCGGCAGCAACAGCGGCTCGTTCTCGGGCGCGGGCACAGACACAAACTCGCTGGGCTTTAAAAACAGCGATTTAAATGCAGCCCTAGGGGATTTTTTGGCGGCACCTTACGTGCCCAGTGAGATTATTACCATGGCGCAAACCCGCCGGATGCGCAGTGACGAACTGCACTTTTTAGACCACCCCAGAATGGGCGTACTGATTAAAATACTGCCTTATACACCGCCGCAGGCGGCGCCAAATAAGGCACCTGCGCAACCCAACTAAACGACCTTACCCGTGAGGTGTGCGGTATCTGCCGTTCAGATACCGCACTCAGTGTTAGCACACTTCGACGTCGTCAGCCTGCAAACCTTTCTCGCCCTGTTGCACAGCAAATAGTACGCTCTGCCCCTCTGTCAGCGAGCGGTAACCCTCACCCCGAATGCTGCGATAGTGGACAAACACATCTTCACTACCTTCACCCTGAGTGATAAAGCCATAACCGCGAGCGTTATTAAACCACTTGACCGTGCCTGACAATCGTTCTGACATACCTAACCTCTCTTATTTTTATGTACTTGTATTCCAATACAAACGGGCGCCTAGCGCACAACCACAGCGGCAGCCCCCAACAGCTGCCATTACGATTGAGCAGTAAGCGTAAACGCCCCAGCCTTTTTTACGCGATTGAATGGTTTTTGTCCACATGCGACGGCAAATGTTGTGAATCAGTGCAACGCCGGTTTTATGGCAACGCAAAAACTCCCGGAGCATTGCGCATTCGCCCGCGATAGTCCATCCCCCAACCGTAAACATACCGGTCGGCAATTTCAAAGGCGACATAATCCGCCGCAATAACGGCCGGCAGGGGCGTGCGCTTGTGTAACAATACCGCCGATCGAACTCCGGTAGCGCCCAGCGCAAGACAGCGCTCGGTGACAGCCGCAAGCGTGGCGCCAGCGTCTAAGATATCATCCACTAACAATACCTCCCGGCCGCGCACCCACTCTGGCGGCTGGCGTTGCCAGGCAAGCGTATCGGTTGCCTCATCGCCCCGATAGCGGCTGGCGTGGACATAATCCAGCTCGACATCAAGTGCCAGCGCCGGCAGCAAACCACCGCCAAACACTACCGCGCCATTCATAATCAGCAGCACCACCAACGGCTGTGACAAATCGCTGTAATCGGCGCTGATTCGGGCGCCGAGCTCGGCCGTCGCGGCGCGTATCGTGCTGGCGTCTAGTAGGCATTCAGCGCCATCAACATGCCAGTGCTGAGCGTCCGTGTCTAACGGGCTCACCGCTGCTCCCCCGCCGCCGGCAATGCTTCTGCGGCGGCCTCGGCCGATACCATTTGCAGTTGATCGGGGATATGCAAGGTGCGGGTCGGGAAGGCACATTCCGCACCGTGCTGCTCGACAATCGCCATTATTTTTAGCAAGACATCTTGCTTAACCGAGTGAAAATGCACCCAGTTAACCGTCTTGGTAAAGGTGTAGACAAAGAAATTAAGCGATGAATTGGCAAATTCATTAAAATTAACAATCAGGGTTTGACTGGCGTCGATCTCGTCGTGAGACTCCAGCATCGCCTTCACATCGGCGACAATCGCCGCCACTTTGTCGCCATCTTCGTACCGCACGCCAATCGTTTCGTATATCCGGCGGTTAAACATGCGCGAGGGGTTTTCCACCGAGATTTGCGTAAAGGTTTGGTTGGGCACATACAGTGGGCGCTTATCGAAAGTGCGAATACGGGTTAAGCGCAGGCCGATTTCCTCGACCGTGCCTTCAATATTTTGATCCGGTGAGCGTACCCAGTCGCCCACCTTAAAGGGGCGGTCCATGTAGATCATCAGTCCGCCAAAAAAATTAGCCAACAAATCTTTTGCCGCAAAACCCACGGCTATACCGCCGATACCACCAAACGCCAAGACACCTGAAATACTGTAACCCAATGACTGCAACAGCACTAACGCGGAGGTAATAACAATCGCAATCCGCATAAGCTTACCCACCGCCATAACGGTGGTCGGATCGGCCGGCTTACCGTCGGGCGGCTCGAGAAAATTGCGCTCACCATATTTCACCAAGCGCACCAAAAACCAGGTCAACAGTACCACCACACCCACCCGCAACACGGTATCAGCAAAGTCCAATACCGATTCCTGCGTAGCGCTTTGCGCCATTTGCGCGGCCAGGCACAACCCCACCAACCAAATTAAGCAGCGCAACGGCGGGATTCCGGCCTCAACTAAGGTATCGTCCCAGCGGTTACGGGTTTTATGAGCATGGCGCATTAGGTAATTTAAAATAACCCGCGCCAGCGATGCCAAAATTAACGTAATTAATACGACGAAAAAGACCTCAAACACCCATAGGCGCTCATGATCGACTAGCTCGTTATACCAACCTTGCAATTGCTCCATCCAAAACACTCCTGATTACCCTGCCCTGTAAGACCATTACTGGGCCGCAAGTATAACCAACCGATGAAATAAATGTTATTGCCGACAACTGGATACTTGCACAGTGATTATAACTGTATATAATCACAGATACTGTACAGCCAAACAGTGCATGAGACGACAACACTCATTTGCGATGGTTATGGCTATAAATGGTTACGGCTTTAGCGTACACAGCCATCCAACACAAAGGTAAGGGATATGCAAAACCTAACGGCACGCCAGCAACAGGTTCTGGAGCTTATAAAAAGCTACTCCGACGAGACCGGCTACCCTCCCACCCGCGCCGAAATTGCGCGCATGCTGGGCTACAAGTCGGCTAATGCGGCGGAAGAGCACATTAAAGCACTGGCGCGCAAAGGTGCTATCGAGCTGATTCCTGGCGCCTCGCGCGGTATTAAGCTTCCCGAGGGACAAGAGGGCCTGCCTATTGTTGGCCGTGTAGCGGCGGGCAGCCCGATATTGGCGCAGGAACACATCGAAAACTACTGTGATATCCCCCCCAGCTTTTTCAGCCCTCAAGCCCACTATTTACTAAGCGTACAAGGCATGAGCATGAAGGACGCCGGCATTCTCGATGGCGACCTGCTGGCGGTACACCGCACAGATCAAGCACACAACGGCCAAATTGTAGTGGCTCGTATCGAGGATGAAGTCACCGTTAAGCGCTTTAAGCGCGAAGGCAACCGCGCCCAGGTTGAGCTCTGGCCCGAAAACCCCGACTTTGACGTTATTCACGTCGACCTGCGGGACCAAAGCTTTAGCATCGAAGGTTTAAGTGTAGGAGTCATACGCCGTGAATAATTTTCAGAGTTTGCCCCAGGCACACAACACCGCCGCAAACAATAGCAATGTGGGCCTAACCGAACTGGTACTTGCCCAGGGAGCCTCGAGCAGCTGGAGCATGATACTGCCTATGGTTGCCCACCTGTGCCGGCAAGACACTCAACGCTGGCTTACCTGGATCACCTCCGAGCCGTTACCCGCGGCCCTGCTGATAAGCTTTGGCATCAATCCGCTGCAACTGCGGCAAATACATTGCCGCGATGCCGACCAACAGCTTTGGGTGACCTGGGATGCGCTAGAGATGGGCAACAGCCACACCGTGATTGCCAGCCCGGGCCTGCTAAGCCAGGGACAGGAGCACTACCTGGAGCAAGCGGCTTACGCCGGCAACTGTCAGGCCTTGATATTGCGCTATCGATAAACAACACACGGCCACTTGCAATGCGAGGCGTAAATATCGCTTCAGGCACTAAGAGAGGTGGTAAAATATCGAGAAGAAACGGAGGCGACAACTCTTACGGGCAGAAAGCTCATGCCTAATACGGCTGTCATCGATACCGTTTGAGAGCAAAGCGAAAAGTGTCGCTCCTGACGAGGGTACAGCGATAAGATCAGGTCAAACTGAGGTCAGGTGGCATTCGAGAGTATGTGGCTAACGTAGCAGAGACTGCTTTAGTGCAAGGTGCGCTTATCGTAAAGCTCTGACTCGCCCTCCTCGGACCAATCTTCGGGCGGCATATCGGCCAAATCTCCGGCTACCTCCATTCCCGCCTCGATCATGGCTTTGGCGACGTCAAATTTACCGTCACGCATAAACGATAAAGACTCAGCTGAGAAACGAATGCTAACCAGAGGCTCACCGTTCTCATCGGCGCGCTGCAGTACAACATCGCCATTGGATAGCTCGACAATTTCATACAAAGAGGCTGACATGGAGTCTCCACCTGAGCTACGGCGCAGGTACTTAAGTGATCAACGTGGGCTCTAAACCCTATGTTCAGCCGCTATCTTAACACTTTTGGTCTGCGCATTAAACGCGCAGGGCACGCCATAACGGCCAGACACACTCTGAGCGGCGCCTGACAAGCCCTAAAAGCCCGTTTAAAGCGTTAATACTCGGTCGTCGACTGTCGGTGCCTCTCAACCAGCGCTTGCATCTGAGCCAGCCACTGTACCAGTAGTGACTCATCAAGCGCTTCCAGCACCTGATCATCCAGATGGTGGACCTGAATCAAGTTGTCAGCGGCGGCATCCGCCCCGGAGTCTGAAGCCCAGCAGGCCTGATAGCCCGCCGCCAACTGGCTCAGCCAAGAGTCCGGGCGAGCTGCCAGCTCGCTAATTTCACTCATTTCGGCGGGCTGCTTATCCAGACGTTTAAGCGCCAGAGCCGCGTCCGACGCACTCTTGATGGACGCAACAGACTTAACCCCGTAATAAGCACACAGTTCGCGAAGATAATGATTATAGCCACAGTAAAGGTGGAACAGTGCCGCCTCCAATAGAGCCTGCCGGGCGAACGGAGTCCGCTCTGCCCCAGCCAGCTCCGCCAAAATAACGCGCGCACTGGCGATTCGGCGATTTACCTGCGCAGCTAACGATGCCATTGCCCTTCTCCTAGCGCTGCAACTTACTTATTTGGCACCCATTTGCCACCCTGATAAAACGCCTTCCAGCCGCTCGCCTTACCGTCAACCTCCGATTGCACATACTGCTCTTTGGTTTTGCGCGAAAAACGAATTACGGTGGGCACGCCATCCGGGTCAGCCACGGGCGCCGAGAACAAAAACGTATACTTCGGGTCGATCTCTTTTTTATGGGGCAGGATCTCTGCGACCAAAGGCGCGCGTGTCTCGCGGTTTTTAGGGAAGCCACTGGCGGCCAAAAACAGCCCGGACGCGCCATCGCGCAACACATAAGTGTCATCAACTTTTTCGCAGGCAAGCTCCGGCATAGGCACCGGGTCCATCTTCGGCGGTGCCGCCTCACCGCTTTTAAGCAGCTTGCGGGTGTTTTTACAGTCCTCGTTGGTGCAACCAAAATACTTGCCAAAGCGGCCTGTTTTTAGCTGCATCTCGCTGCCGCATTTGTCGCACTCCAGCGTGGGGCCTTCATAGCCTTTGAGCTTAAAGGTGCCCAGCTCCACCTCATAGCCCGGACAGTCAGGATTGTTGCCACAAATGTGCAGTTTGCGCTTTTCGTCCAGCAGATAATTATCCATGGCCGTGTTACAAATTTTGCAGCGGCGCTTAGAGCGTAACTGTCGTGATTCGGCTTCTTCATCGGCCTCGACATCGACCGCCTCGTCCCCCGAGACCAGATTCATGGTGTGCTTGCAGCGCTCTTTGGGAGGCAAGCCGTAACCTGAGCAACCCAAAAACACCCCGGTGGAGCCGGTGCGAATCTGCATTGGGCGACCGCACTTTTCACACTCAATATCGGTGTTGGTCGGATCATTGTGGCGCATACCACCCGACTCTTCACCCTGCGCCTTTTGCAACTGACCGATAAAGTCCGCGTAGAATTCATCGAGCAACACACGCCAGTTTTTACCGCCTTCGGCGACCACATCCAGCGACTGCTCCATGTTGGCCGTAAAGCTGTAACTCATTAAATCCGAGAAGCTTTCGCTCAAGCGCTCGGTAACAATATCGCCCATTTTTTCGGCGTAAAAGCGACGATTCTCCAGGCGTACATAGCCGCGATCCTGAATGGTTGAGATAATCGAGGCATAGGTCGAAGGGCGGCCAATACCCTGCTTTTCAAGCTCCTTAACTAAGCTCGCCTCGGAGAAACGCGCCGGCGGCTTGGTGAAGTGTTGTGACGGATCGAGCTTCTCTAACGGTAACTGATCGCCCACACTGACTTCCGGCAGTACCACGTCTTCGTCTTTTTTGCTGATCTGCGGCATGACCCGGGTAAAACCATCAAAACGAATCACTCGCCCGCGGGTGCGCAACTCAAAGTCGCCGGCCTCAACCGTAATAGAGGTGCTGGTGTACTCGGCGTTACTCATCTGACAGGCCACAAACTGCGACCAAATTAACGTGTACAAGCGCTCGGCGTCGCGCTCCATACCTTTTAAGTGAGCGGTAAGCACCGAAACGCTGGAGGGACGTATCGCCTCGTGCGCCTCTTGTGCCCCCTCTTTACTGGAGTAGCTATTGGGGCTCGATGGCAAATAACGCTCACCGTAGGTTTCCTGCACATAGTCGCGACAGGACTCTACCGCCTCTTTGCTCAGATTGGTCGAGTCGGTACGCATGTAGGTGATGTAGCCCGCTTCGTACAAACGCTGCGCCAGCATCATGGTCTTTTTAACGCCAAAACCCAGCCGGGTACTGGCCGCTTGCTGCAGCGTCGAGGTAATAAACGGCGCCGAAGGCTTCGATTGGGTCGGCTTGTCTTCGCGCTGGGCAACGGCAAAGCTGGCATCTTTAAGCTTGGCAACAGCGGCCATCGCATCCGCTTCGTTGTTTGGCTTAAACGCTTTGCCCGCCTGCTTTTTAACCTCAAAGCGGATCTGATCTCCGCCTTTTGCCACTAAATCGGCAAATAGGTTCCAGTACTCCTCGGGTACAAAGGCGCGAATTTCACGCTCGCGCTCGACCACCAGCTTAACCGCTACCGATTGTACTCGCCCGGCGGACAAACCGCGGGCGATTTTGGCCCACAACAGCGGCGACACCATATAGCCCACCACCCGGTCGAGAAACCGGCGCGCCTGCTGAGCGTTGACCCGATCAATATCAATCGGGCCGGGTTTTTCAAACGCGTTTTGAATCGCGGTTTTGGTAATCTCGTTAAACACCACACGGCGGTAGCGCTCGTCGTCGCCACCAATCGCTTCGCGTAAATGCCAGGCAATGGCCTCTCCCTCGCGATCCAAATCCGTCGCGAGATAGATAGTGTCGGCATCGGCAGCCAGTTGTTTTAGCTCGGCCACAACCTTTTCTTTACCGGGCAATATTTCGTAATGAGCCGCCCAATCGTGAGTCGGGTCGATTCCCATACGGCTGATTAACTGTTGCTGGCTTTTCTCGGCCTTATGCCGCGCCTTTTGCTCGGGCGACATCTTCCGGGTGATTGCAGCCTGCTTAGCGCGCTCTTTAGGGTCAACTTTTTTGCCACTGCCACTGGTAGGCAAATCGCGGATATGACCAACACTGGACTTCACAATATAGTCGCGACCCAGATATTTATTAATGGTCTTCGCTTTTGCAGGTGACTCTACAATAACCAACGATTTACCCATAAGCGCTCTTCTTTCCTTTTGTTACATCGGCAACTGTGTGTAATCCAGCCCAGTGACAGTGTTGGAGTACGGGGCGCAGGCGCACTTTATCAGTGCAAGATTAAGTGCAAACGACGCCATCAAGGTGGGCATATATAAGTCCTGTACGCACGTCGGTCAAGCGCGGATCGACTCGACCGTCCACCACTGGGCGTAGTTAATATAGGTTCTAAGTGTCAATTTCAAGTTCGCAGACACATTGCAGAGCAGGCCCACCTACAGGCGCAAGCATTTGTTTTTACGAGATATTTTTCAAACTCTTAACGCCCGGCGGCAGTGCCGACTAAGCGTCCTTTAAATACCGCATAAAATAAATCGAAAAAAATGAAATTTTCTTTCGCTTAAAGCCAGCGGCACCTTTTTCGCCCGGGTTGCCAGCGCTGCACAACACAAAGACACGGGACAACCACCTCTGTGCCCGCGCCTAAGCGGCGAGCTTTTGCAAACACACAAGAAGTTGATCAATATCTTGTTCGTCGCCGTTTTCTCGCCAAAAAATATCCAGTTGTCGCGCACCAGAGCGCAGCCCGACCACGCCCTCTGGTAGCTCATCCAGCACCGCTTCAATTTGTTGGCGCCGCGCCTCGGTCGGCTTGGGCCCAAGAAACTGCCACCAGCCCTGCACATGGCTCTCGTGCGCATAGGGCGCACGCATCAGTGACCAAGCCGGTTGCAGAGTATCGGCAATAAGCGAGTAAACCGGCATCGCAGAGGGTGCTGCGGTATCGGTTGGCAGCCGCGGCGGCGGCAACAATCGCACCGATATACCGACTTCGCGGGCATATTGACGCAGCCGTTCACGCCGCCGCTGGCCGCGGTTTGGCTGCATCATGGCCACCGGTCCGACCACCATGGCAGCCACAAGTACGATCAATATGATCACGGTAGCGCTCATAGAATTACTCACTGGCGAAATTTGGGGAAATCATCCATGCTTAGGGGATCAGACGCAAGCGCAGCCGCAAGGAGCCTGTATGACTTCATATCAACATATACTGGTGGGCCTGGATTTAACCCCAGAGTGCCCGGACATCTTGCACAAAGCCGCGATTTTGGCCCAGGCCTGCGGCGCCAGGCTGTCCGTCGCCCACGTTATTGAGCCATTAACGTTTGCCTACGGCGGCGACATGCCGATTGATTTATCCGAGGTTCAGGATCAACTGCAAATCAAAGCCGAGCAAGAGCTACTGCGGTTGATTAAAAATGCCGACTGCCCTATTGAGCAAGAGCACGTATTGGTCGGGCAGCCCGCCACCGAGCTGCACCACCTGGCCAAGCAAATAAGCGCCGATTTAATCGCCGTGGGTAGCCACGGCCGCAAAGGCTTTGCACTGCTGTTGGGCTCTACCTCCAACAGCGTATTACACGGCGCCAGCTGCGATGTACTGGCAATTCGGGTCGAGCGTCAGGAGGAATAACACCGCTTAGCTTAGCTCACCCCGCGCTCCAGCATGCAGATGAACGCGGGGGTTAGCCCCCCAGATCTTCAAGCTCAGCCCAGCGCTCAAAACAGTCATCCAACTGCTGCTGTACCTCGGCCACCTGCTTTAAGTGCTCGTCGACCTGATCGGCGGGCAAACTATAAAAGTCAGGCTCTGCCATTTGCAGTTGTAACCGCTCGATCTCAGCTTCGAGTTTTTCTATCTTTTGCGGCAGTGCGTCAAACTCGCGCTGTAACTTATACGATAGCTTTTTGGCTTTGGCCGCAGGTGCACTTGGCTCTGGCGTTGACCCAGCGGGTTTTGTCGCTGTTTGCTGTGGCGCCGGAGCCCCGCCAGCCGCGGCACCCGGCTCGACCCAACGCCCGCCCTGACGCAGCCAGTCATCGTAGCCGCCAATATACTCACGCACCTGACCTTGCCCTTCAAAGGCGAATACACTGCTGACCAGATTGTTCAAAAATGCCCGGTCGTGGCTAACCAGCAGCACGGTGCCATTAAACTGCCCTAGCACCTCTTCCAGCAGCTCCAGCGTCTCCACGTCGAGATCGTTGGTCGGTTCATCAAGCACCAAAATATTGGCACTTTTACTGAACAGCTTAGCCAATAGCACCCGATTGCGCTCGCCGCCCGACAGAGCCCGCACCGGCGTTCGGGCGCGCTCGCCGGAAAACAAAAAGTCGCTTAAATAGGAGATAACGTGTTTCGATTTACCATTAATCTCAATGCTATCGCGCCCTTCAGAGACGTTATCGACGGCGCTTTTATCCAGATCGAGCTGGTCGCGCAACTGATCGAAGTAAGCCACACTTAAATTGGTGCCGAGCTTCACTTTACCGCTATCGGGGTTTAACTCCCCCAATACCAACTTGAGCAGGGTACTTTTACCCGCACCATTGGGGCCCACTAAGCCGATACGATCACCGCGAATGATTCGCGTGGAAAACGAGTCAATAATTGTGCGCTCGCCATAGCGGAAGCTGACATTATCGAGCTCTGCCACCAGCTTGCCCGATAACCCTGCCTTACCCAGGTCGAAAGTAGCGTTACCTTGCTGTTCACGGCGCGCACGACGCTCTTCACGCATATCTTTTAGGGCGCGCACGCGGCCCTCGTTGCGGGTGCGACGGGCTTTAATACCCTGACGTATCCACACTTCCTCTTGCGCCAGTTTTTTATCAAACAGCTCGTTGTGACGCGCCTCTTCGGCCAGCGCGCGCTCGCGGTACTCCAGATAGCTTTGATAATTACCCGACCAGGTACGCAGATGACCACGGTCGAGCTCGGCAATATGCGTGGCTACCGAGCGCAACAGAGCGCGGTCGTGCGTGATAAAAATCAGCGCACCGGTAAACGCCTTAAGCTCTTTTTCAAGCCATTCAATTGCGGCGATATCCAAATGGTTGGTCGGCTCGTCCATCAACAGGATATCGGGCTCTACCACCAGCGCCTGCGCTAGCGCCACCCGGCGGCGCCAACCACCCGACAAGGATGCCATAGGGGCGCTGCCGGTAAGCTCCAGACGGGTTAAAATTGCATCGACCTTTTGCTGCAGCGCCCAACCGTCCAGCGCCTCTAATTTACCCTGAATGCGCGTTAACTCTTCAACCCAAGCCTCTGAGGCGACCGTATCGGCGCCCTCGGCAAGCTGCCCGGCCCCCTCAGTTAACTGATAGTAGCGCGCCAACAACTGCCCCACTCCCGGCAAGCCTTCAGCGACCACATCAAACACACTGCGGCCATCGGCTTCGGGCAGATCCTGCGCGAGGCGTGCTACCCGCACCCCGCGATCGACCGTGACACTGCCCCCATCTAGGGTGACGTCTCCTGCCAGTACTTTAAGTAAGCTGGACTTACCGGCGCCGTTGCGCCCAATAAGACACCAGCGCTGGCCTCGCTCGACGACAAAATCGACTTTATCAAGCAGAATCTGTAAGCCGTAATTCAACTGGGCGCCATCTACTGTTAACAGTGCCATATAGGTTCCATTACCTGTGTATTGTGTGCGTGTCGCTCATTGCAACTTATAGCTAAAAAAACAAACTCTTACGAAAAGCAATTAACGTAGGGAATAAGGACAGAAATAGTTGCATTCGAGATCAAAAAAGTGGCAGCATGATACCTGTAAATACTACCGACAGACAGGCTTCTGTCGGCAAAAACAACACAATAATAAACGATCGAACACCAATCGTAAGCCTTGTTGGGGGATCTTAGGCGACGCAGATGACGTTGACGCCAGCGCCGCCCGGCAACGGATGTTGTCACAACCCCTGCCACAGGACGGTATCAATCGCAGCGATTTAATTTTAAGAGGTACCGCAATGCGGTTTTTGCGATCTGCAATGACTCCCTACACCGGCGCACGCAGAGCCGGACGTCTGGCCGGAGCAACTGCTCTGGGGCTTTTGATCGCCTTGACACAGGCGCACGCCGCACCCACCAGTATTGCGGCGCCACCGTCAATTGCCGACAAAACCGAACAGCGCAAACTCTACAATGACGCGCAACAGGCAATCCGCAGTGGCCGCTATACCGAGTACCGCGAGCTACTCGCCGAGCTTGAGCACTACCCGCTTAAGCCCTACCTCGAGTACAACTACATTAATCGCCGCTTTTCCACCTTACCCGCCGAGGACATCGCCGAGTTCGAGCGCGATTACCCGCGCTCGTATCTGGCCGATAAACTCAATCGCCGCTGGGTCGAAAAGTTAGCCCAGCAAGGTAAATGGGCCGATGTGGTAACGCAATACCGGGCCGACAACGCCACTACCGAGCTTACCTGTTACTACCTTCGCGGCCGAATCATCGAAGGCGACCAAAGCGCCTATAAAGAGGTGCCAGAGCTATGGTCCGTGGGCCACTCACAACCCAAGGCCTGTGATCCGTTGTTTGCTAATTGGATGGATCGTGGCGGCATGACCGACGCCATCGCATGGCAGCGATTTGTAAAAGCGATGGACTCGCGCCAGCGCTCGCTGGCACGTTACGCCGCCAAGAAGATGTCACCCGAAAAGAAAAAGCTCGCCGAGCTCTACGATGAAGTAGACAGCAACCCGCGAGTATTAAGTGATATGTCACGCTTTGGCGAGCAAAGCGCCGATATGCAGCAGATCATTTTGCACGGCCTGCAGCGCCTCTCGCTGCGCGACGCTGAGCTTGCCCACAAACTGTGGCAGCGCTACGACGCGCAACAGCTGTTTGCCGACAAAGCCCGCCTGGAGACACAGCGCTACATTGCCGTTCGCCTTTTGCGCCAAGGGCACACCAGCGAAACCGAAGCCCTGATTAAAGCGACGCCCGCGCTGAGCTCAGAGGATTTAACGGAGTGGTTGGTACGCGATGCGCTGCGCAATTTGGATTGGCACCGGGTCAATAAGTGGATCGCCATGCTGCCAACCGAGGCGCGCGCCTCCGAGCGCTGGCGCTATTGGCAGGCTCGCGCCCTGGAACACACCGGCGGCAGCGCCGAACAAATTAAGGCGCTTTATCAACTGGTGGCGCAAACCCGCAGTTTTTACGGTTTTTTGTCGGCCGACCATCTAAACATACCCTATGAGCTGGTCGATAAGCCGGTCACCGTAAACTCGGTAACACGGGATCAGGTCGCGACTCTTGGAGGCGTACAGCGCGCCCGCGAACTCTTTATTCTAGGTAAGGCTCTGGATGCCCGCCGCGAGTGGTATCACACCACCAAGCAGCTGGACGAGACACAAATCATCGCCGCCGGCAAGCTCGCCGAGAGCTGGGGCTGGCACCGCAACGGCATCCAGGCCATGATTCAGGTGCGCTATTGGGACGATCTGGAGCTGCGCTTTCCGCTCGCCTACCAAGAGCACGTCAACACCACGGCTAAAGATTTATCGGTGGCGCCGCACTTGCTATTTGCCATCGCCCGCCAAGAAAGTGCGTTTACCGCCGATGCCCGCTCATCGGCCGGGGCACTGGGCTTAATGCAACTGTTGCCCTCCACTGCGAAACAAACGGCGCACCGCTCGGGCATGAGCTTCTCAACCTACGATCTGTTAGAGCCGGCCACCAATATCGCTCTGGGCGGGCGCTACCTCAACCAACTGCTGACTCAATTTGACGGCAACCGCATTTTGGCCGCCGCCGCCTACAATGCCGGCCCCAATCGTGTTAAGCAGTGGCTAAGTAAAAGCAAAAGTACCAGCCTGCCCTACGATGTGTGGATCGAAACCATCCCCTACCGCGAAACTCGCGGCTACGTGCAAAATGTGCTGTCGTACTCCGTAATTTACGGCTATCGCCTCGGTGAAGAAAAGCCGTTTATTACCCCAAGCGAAGCGCGCAGTTCACTATAGTGGCTGCTCCTACCGGCGCTCTAGCGCCGGGCGTCTCAGTGGTGAATACAATTTTATATGCCAAAGAACTTCAATTTACCTTACAATAGAGTTTGTAGAGAATTACTTGGCCGAGCACTCTGCGATGGCGAGTGAAAAACGATAACGAGCTCAATGAGTCGCTCCGGAGGTCCCTCGTTCGCGACTCGCAATCGCTGCGCAGCAAGGCCACAATGGAGTGGCACAGCTAAACGCTAAAACAAGGCACCACGGACTATACGGTCGTATTAATGCCCCAAGAATTTCCGCTGCTGGCACGGCAACCTATTTTCAATCGCACCATGGAGGTTGTCGCCTATGAGCTACTGTATCGCGCCGACCATGGAAACCGAGCGCAATTCACCGACGGGAATTCGGCCAGCACTCAAGTTTTACTCAACACCTTTGCCGAACTGTCCATCGAAAAGGTGGTGGGCAACCACCGCGCCTTTATTAATTTTACCGCCGCACTGATGGAAACCCGCTTTCCCTTTGATACCTCTCAGCTTGTTATTGAGGTGTTAGAAAGCGAGGCCATTAACGCCAACTTACTGCATCAATTAAAAAGATTACGCGAAGACGGGTTTGCCATAGCACTCGATGACTTTGTGTTAACCAAAGAAAGCGCCGCGTTGATTCCCTACGCGGATATCGTCAAGCTTGATGTATTAGCCCTCAGTGATAGCCAGCTAACCGCACACATTAAGTACTTAAAGCCTCTGGGCGTGCAGTTAATCGCCGAAAAAATCGAAACCTTTGAAATGCTCGAACACTGCCGCAAGCTGGGGTGCGACATGTTTCAGGGTTATTTTTTAGAAAAACCTCAGGTACTAAAAGGCCAAAGACTAAACGAAAGCAAACAAGCCGTATTGCAATTACTTGCCAGGCTCAACGACCCCAATGCGGCCTTCGAAGACATCGAAACTATTATTGCCCGCGACCCGGTACTGAGTTACAAATTATTAAGGTTGGTTAACTCCGCCGCCTTTGCGTTGCCACGTACTATTGAGTCACTGCGTCAGGCTTTGACGTTACTTGGCCTGAAAATCATCCGTAACTGGATTGGCCTGCTGGCGATGGCAAAGCTCGGAGACAAGCCGGCCGAGTTGTCGGTAAAAGCACTGACACGGGCTAAGCTGTGCGAATTAATCGCCAGCCAAACCCGGCCTCACACGCAATGCGATACTTTTTTTACCGCCGGTCTGCTCTCAACTCTGGGGGCATTTATGGACGCTCCACTGCCCAAGGTTCTTGAGGATATTCAGTTAAGCCCCGCGCTGCGCAACGCCCTGCTCGAGCTCACCGGTAGTGAAGGGCAAGTTCTTAAAGTGGTTATGCACTATGAACACGGTCAGTGGCAAGACATAGACTGGGCGTTTTTAGCCGGGCAACAACTCGACCCACACACCTTAACATCGCTGTACTTACAAACTCTGGCGTGGGTCGATGAAACGATGCTGACGCTACAGTCCGAGATCAGTTAACCGGCTTAACTGTCTTCATCGGCCAGCCAGCGTTGTAGCTGCCCGGCATCAAAGGGCCAATTGAGCTCGCGCCCATCAGCGGCGCGCAACACCGGAATAAGCACACCGTAGCGCTCAATCAAGGCATCATCGATAGCGATATCCACCTTATTCACCCGTACGCTAGGGTATTGCGACAGCAGTGCGCTGGCCTCATCACACAGATGACAACCAGCGGTGGTAAATAAAATAATCGATTCGGTCATGACGTTTCGATACACCGGACAGACAATACAACGCTCGTTAAACTTAACCCCGGGTTAGGTATAAGGCCGCCACCACAATTGCCGTCAGTACCGCCAGCACCAACAGGCCCGCCGCCCCATAACGCGGTTTAGTTTCTACCGCGGGGGATTCGCTGCGCGCCTGCCGGGGGGAGGCTGCTGGCGCCGGGCGTGCGGTGCGCGGTTTGCTTTTGGCACTGTTAAGCGGTGGTTTGCCCGGTTGCCGCACCGTGGTTTGAGACATATCATCGGCCGGACCAATCACGCCAAAGCTTAAGGTGTCAAAGCGCAGCTCATCGCCGCGCTTCACCCGCGCCTCGCTCACCTGGCGCCCGTTGACAAAGGTGCCGTTGGCAGAGCCTAAGTCCTTCACGTACAAGACACCATCGACGATATTAAGCTCGGCGTGCCGACGGGACAGATGAGCCGCCGCCAGCGATATATCACACTCACTGGAGCGGCCCACGGTATTGGCCTGACGCAGTGGAAACACCCGGCTCTTCAGCGCCGAATGATTCGCCTTTAGCGCCCAACCGGTCGATTTAGGGACTCGGGGGTTAGTGGTGCCGGTTTTAACGGTAGCCACTTCGGGCGCCGCTATCGGATCGGCCTTGGGGTCGATCACTTCAAGTTCGATACCCGCCAACAGTATGGTATCGCGTGCCTTTAACGGGCGCGGCGCCTTAACTGGCGCGCCATTAAGCAGGACCTCGCTCTCAGGCACCAGATTAACCAGCTCTAACTGCTCGTGATTAACATTGATTTTTAGATGATGATCGGCAACGTTAGGGGCACTGACAACCAACTGGCTCGACTTATCACGTCCGATCACTACGCTGGGCTCTACAAGCCATACCGCACTGTATTTTTTATTTTTAAAGCGGATTTTCAGCATTCATAGATCCTTTTGCCTGCTTATCAACGGGGTTTGATAATGCTACACAGACAAAAAGTTTTCAAGCCGTGTCACTTCCCATCAAAGTAACCGGAACCCGGCGACGAGACACAAACAACTGCGATCCTCCCAGCTCTTTGGCCCGGTGTTTGGCATCAGCCAACATCACCGCGACATGATGATGTGTCATGTTTTGCGTCGAGTCCGGCAGGACGCAACCAATGGCCAACGTCAGCGGGCCATACCGGCGTCGGCGGCCCTCGCGATCGGGCGTCCAGTAATCTCGCTGAGCCGCCGAAAGCCGCTGCGCAACCTCTCGCGCAAAACCGTCAAGCAACCGCTGACAGCGCTCGCGCCAATCGGCGCTTTGCAGCACCACGACAAAATCATCGCCCCCCACATGACCGACAAAATCACAGTCCGGGTCTACTACATCGCACAGCAGCTGGCCCAACATAATGATCACATCATCGCCACAACTGTAACCAAAAGCGTCGTTAAAAGGCTTAAAGTGATTAATATCACAGTAAGCCACGGCAAAATCAGCGCGCTGATCCAGCAACCGGTCAATCCACTCGTACAGAGGCACATTGCCCGGCAACCCCGAAAGCGGATTGGAGTGCCGCGCGGCACGTAACTTTTCATCGGCAATGCTGCGCAGCAAGCGGCGTACCTTAACCACCCCGACATAGCGCCCCTGCTCTTGCACCAAAATATCCACACTCAAATTTTGCGCCGGATCTTCCGTAACCAGCCGCCCGGCGGCATGTAACTCGGCATCAATCTCCATCGTTAGCGTGCGCGGACTAATAAACTCAGCGATGGGCTTATTGGCGTGCAGCTCGTAGGAATAGCGCCAAGAGAAGGTGTTGAGCAACTCGGCGCGACTGATCATACCCACCGGTGCGCCACTGTCACTCACCACCGGCAAACAACTGATACGCACATCAGAGCGCAGCATATTTACCACCTCGGCCGCCGATAAACCGGGGCTTATTGCGGCTTCATATACGGTCACCTCGCGCAGCGTCTGCCGAAACGGATCGTGCCAGCGCGGCGCGGTGGGTGCCGTGGTAATGTGTACTGGCACCTCGAGCGGCGGCTTGCGAGCCGGCCGGGCCAGATAGTAGCCCTGCATATACTCCACACCCAGTGCCGCCAGAGTGGTAAATTCCTGCTCAGTTTCGATGCCCTCGGCAATCACTTTATTGCCAATTCGCTGGGCAATATCCAGCATAAACCGGACAAACTCGCGCTTTACCGCACTGCGCTCTACCCCGCTGATAAAATGTCGGTCAATTTTGACATAGTCGGGGTTGATCTCACTCCAAATTCGCAACCCGGCGTAACCCGCCCCTAAATCGTCAATCGCCACGGCAAAACCCTGGCGCTGAAAGTGCTCACAGGCATCGCGCAGCAAATCGCAATCATCCATGGGTTGTTTTTCGGTAAGTTCAAACACAACCCGCTCAGGGCTTAAGTTCAGGCGCTGTAAAATCGCCAATGTCACACCATCGCGGTAATGGCTATCGGTAAACGACAGCGGCGACATATTTAAAAACAACTTACCCGGCAACTGCTGCTGTACAAAACTTTGGCAGGCCACCTCGCGACAGGCATACTCTAAACGCGCCAGCACACCTAACTCGGCGGCCACGCTAAACAGCTGATCCGGCCGCTCCAACTCAGTGCCTTGTGGGCCGCGGGCCAGGGCCTCATAGCCAATAATACTGTGACTATTAATATTGATGACCGGCTGAAACACAACGCTTATCTGTTTATCTACAATAATCGCTTGCAATAGTGCCTCGGCCCGGGACAAATTGCCGGGCAAAGCTGCGAGCGTTGAAAATGATTTTGGCGGATTTTGCATTGCGGCATTATCGGCACCGCAGGTGACAAATTTGTGACAACGCAAGCCCTGGCAATTGAGCCAAATCGCTGAGCAAGCTAGAATGCCTGCGCCCCCGTGGGATGCAAACGCCTTTATCGCCTTCGCCCGAGACGCAGCACCGATGACCGAGCCAAAAGACACCCTATACGCCAACCCGCTAGCGCAGGTCGACAGTTTTAGTTTTGATCAGCAAGTGGTCGATGTCTTTCCCGATATGATCAAGCGCTCGGTGCCTGGCTACCCCACCATTGTCAATATGATCGGCTCGCTAGCCGAGCGCTATGTCACTGCCGGCAGCCGCTGCTACGATTTGGGCTGCTCACTGGGGGCGGCGACACTGGCCATGCGTCACCGCATCCAAAATGCCAACTGTAAAATTATCGCGGTAGATAACTCACCGGCGATGATCCGGCGCGCCAGACAAGTTATTGCCGCCGACGGGCAGGACGAGATTCCGGTGGAGTTTGTCGAGGGACGGATTCAGGATGTCGCCATCGAGAACGGCTCATTAGCCGTGCTGAACTTTACCTTACAGTTTATCGACGTGGCCGAGCGCCCGGCGCTGCTTAAAAAAATAGGCCGCGGGCTCAACCCCGGCGGGGTCTTGATCTTGTCTGAAAAAGTCGCCTTTGATGACCAACCCCACCAAGAGCTAATGATCGAACTGCATCACAACTTTAAGCGCGCCAACGGTTACAGCGATCTGGAGATCGCGCAAAAACGTGCCGCCATCGAGAATGTGCTGTTGCCCGAATCGCTCACCGTACACCGCCAACGCTTGCGCGCTGCGGGCTTTTCGAGCGTCGACGTTTGGTTTCAGTGCCTTAACTTTGCCTCCATTATCGCCATTAAATGATGACTTTTACGACGCTGTTAGAGTATGTAAAAAACCATGAGACTCTCCATACCTGGGCCGACACCCTGGCGCTGGATATTGAGCGTGGCCTCGATACCAAGCGCTTTGGCGATTTACCCGGCTGGCTTACCACGTTAGACAATCTGCCCCGCATCGAGCCCGGCGCAATTGACTTAAGCGATAGCGTGACCGTCAGCGGCGGGGCCGACCCTCACCTCGTGAGCGAGGCCCGCGAAGGCTTGCGCGCGCTTATCCCCTGGCGCAAAGGGCCCTATTCGATACACGGCATCGACATTGACACCGAGTGGCGCTCTGACTGGAAGTGGCAGCGTATTCGCGACAAAATCGCCCCGCTCAAACACCGCCTGGTGCTGGATGTGGGCTGTGGCAATGGCTACCACGGCTGGCGCATGCTGGGCGACGGCGCCCAGCGGGTGATCGGCATCGACCCTTCCCCGCGTTTTGTGGTGCAGTTTCAGGCCATTAAACATTTTTTTGGCCAGCACCACCCGATTGATGTGCTGCCACTGGGTATCGAGCACTTACCCACCGAGCTCGGCGCCTTTGACACGACCTTCTCTATGGGAGTGTTCTACCATCGCCGCTCACCTATGGACCACTTGCGTGAGCTGAGGGCAACTTTGCGTCCCGGTGGGCAGCTGGTGTTAGAAACCTTGATTATTGAGGGTGGCGAGGGCGAGGTGCTGGTACCCGAAGATCGCTACGCGATGATGCGCAACGTGTGGTTTTTGCCCAGCGTACCCACCATGCTCAGCTGGATGCGCAAATGCGGCTTGCAAAACCCACGCGTGGTAGATGTTTGCACGACAACACTGGACGAGCAACGCAGCACCGACTGGATGCACTTTCACTCGCTGGACAAGTTTCTCGACGCCGACAACCCCGCCCTAACGGTTGAGGGACACCCCGCTCCGGTACGGGCGGTGTTTTTGGCGGAAGCGCCCTAAGGGGCGCAAACCAGTGTTAATCTCCCGGCGTCAGGGGCGTATCCAAACCAAACTCACGGTGAATTTGCTCGCACCAGCGATCGAGGCGTTCGGCGGTTAGATCTTCTTGCTGATCTTCATCGATAGCCAAGCCGACAAACTGCCCATCGTACTCGGCTTTGGAGGCGTCGTACTCGTACCCATCGGTGGGCCAATAGCCAATGCGTATCGGGTTATGCTGCGCGATTACCTCGTGCATCATACCCATCGCATCGAGAAAGTAATCGCCATAGCCAAACTGATCTCCCAAACCGAACAGCGCAATGGTTTTATCGCTAAAATCAATATCACCCAGATCGTCCCAAAACTCTTCCCAGTCGGACTGAATCTGGCCAAAATCCCAGGTGGGAATGCCGAGAATAATCCGCTCATATTGGGTAAACTCTAGCTGGGTAACGTCAGCGATATCATGCACGTCCACAACGTCAGCGCCCAGGCGCTTTTGAATACGCCGCGCTACGGCTTCGGTATTACCTTCATCACTGCCGAAAAAAAGCCCTATAATGGCCACAGAAGTACCTTTATAACTAACAAGTGAATAAAACAGCGCGCGAATTTTCCCAGCTATTTCAAGGTGGTGCAAGCAGCACGCAAACTTGCACCTGAAGTTAAGAAAGGTTAATAAGTGAGAGGGGCCCATGACAGCAACCGCCCACTGTTGCACACTTGCGGCGGCCAGCGCGCCAGAATAACCAGTAAGAGGTTCCAATGACAGATATTCTACTGATTGACGACGATAAAGAACTCTCAGAACTGCTCCAGGAGTACCTCAGCTCGGAAGGTTTTACGGTCACCGCCGCCTACGATGGTGACCAGGCGCTGCAAATGGCTGGTGAAAACCAATACTCCGCCATGATCCTCGACGTTATGTTGCCGCGCCACAGTGGTTTTGACGTCCTGAAAAAACTGCGCCAGCAGGCCGATCTGGGGCAGCAAAATACCCCGGTCATTATGCTGACCGCTAAGGGCGATACCATCGACCGGGTTATTGGCCTGGAGATTGGCGCCGATGACTACTTACCCAAACCCTGTGACCCCCGCGAACTGGTCGCCCGTTTGCGTGCGGTACTGCGACGCACCGCAAACAGCGCGCAAACACTGCCCGAAACCAGCGATCTCGAAGTCGACAAACTGCTGCTACAAATCGGCAGCCGCGCCGCTTATTGGCAAGACACGTTACTGCCCCTAACGGGCACCGAGTTCAGCGTGCTGGAGCTACTGGTACGCCAGGCGGGCCAGGTGATCAGTAAAGACGAGCTCACCGAGCAGGCACTGGGGCGAAAACTTACCCCCTACGATCGCAGCATTGATGTGCACGTAAGCAACATCCGTAAAAAGCTTGCCAGCGCCGGTGCCGGCAAAGACCAAATCATCAACGTACGCGGTGCCGGCTATATGCTGACCCGTGCGAGTGAAACCCAGCAACGCGGATGACTCGACTTTACCTCCGGGTCTTCCTCACCTTCTGGTGTATCACCGCGGTGATTATTGTCACCACCAACGTGATTGTTCACTGGCGCGGCGACAACCCCGACAACACCCTGCAACAGCTGCGCGGCGGCCAGGAGTACGAGCCGGCGCAACGCTTTTTGTTTCAGATGGCCGGCTCCATCGTCAACCGCAATTCAGCTCAGGTACTGGCGGACATGCGCGCCATGCCCGAGTGGAGCCGGCAGTACTTTTATATCGTCGACTCCCACAACGAAGACCTGCTCGGGCGCCCACTGCCCGAAGGCGTGCAGTACTTAATTCCCAAGATTTCCCCCAGTCACCCGTTTAATAAGGTCGTGGGCGACAATCATAAAACCTGGGGCCGACACGTCACACTAAACGACGGCAAAAGCCTAAAAGTGTTTACCATTTCGTCCGGCCAAGGCGCTAAATCCTCCGGCGACATTGTCTGGCAACTGTTTATCAACAACATCTGGCCCCTACTACTGGCATCCATTCTGGTCAGCGGTACCGCTTGCTTTTTTCTCGCGCGACACTTTGCCCACGGGCTATCTGCCCTACAAAAAGCCACTCGCAGCATCGCCAAAGGCGACTTGAGCGTGCGCATCAGCCAGCGCTTTAACAATCGCCGCGACGAGATCGCCTCGCTCGCCCACGATTTCGATCATATGACCGAGCGCTTACAGCGGGCCATGGCCGAGCAAAAGCGCCTGATAAAAGACGTATCCCACGAGCTGCGCACCCCACTGGCCCGCCTGCAGGTGGCACTGGCGCTAGCCCAGCAGCGCAGCGCCGGTGAAGTGGACCGCGAGCTGGCCCGCATTAAACAGGCGGCGGACTACCTCAATGATGTCATTACCGATATTCTGGCCCTGCCGGTGCTGGACGACGGCGGCTGGACGCTTGATGACACCACCGATGTGGTCGCCCTACTCAGAGCCCTGGACGAAAACTTGCAGCCAGAAGCGGCCCGCAGTCATATTGCGCTGTTACTGCAACTGCCGGTCGAAGAGGCGCTTTTGGCTACCCATGGCAATATGCTGTACGGCGTTTTTGATAACGTCACCCGCAACGCGCTGCGCTACACACCAGCCGGGGGCAGTATTACTACCGAGCTCACCCTGACCGACGCGGAATATCAAATACAGATAAAAGATACCGGCCCCGGTGTTCCGGCCGATCAACTGAGCGATATATTTCAGCCCTTTTATCGCACCGACCAAGCGCGCGACCGTGAGAGCGGTGGCTACGGCCTGGGGCTGGCCATAGCGCAGCGCACCACCGCCTTACACGGCGGCCACATCGTGGCCGAGAACCGTCCCGAGGGCGGACTGTGCGTGACTATCTGCCTCCCCTATGAGGCCAATGGCAACACCCGCGAGGCATAAAACCCTCGCGACAACACTTTGACTGGCGGCAACACGCTTCCGCCACCGCGGCCAAAAACCGACAAAAACATGACACGCCGGGTGTTGCCGGCAGCCCAAGAAAGCACGCAACTCTTTGTTATATAACAAGAAGTTTAACAGCCCATTAATTTGGCACAAAAATCGCAACAACCCAAGCCAACGAATACATTGGTAAGCCGGGCCTGTCGCCCGAGCGTGAATTGGGCGCACTATTATGCGAGATTTGTCATCCACAAGCGGTGTAGCAGCGCTGGCCAGCAGCCCGGCAGCCACCGAGCTGCTGCAGTTGCGCACTAAGCTCGCTCACGCATTGCAAACCTCGCTGGATAGCAACACCATTATTCGACTGTTTTTTGAGCACGCCCAGCCGCTGATTGGCTTTAACGGCTTACGCTATTGCGCCAGTACCGCCGGCAGTGAGCAGCCCCTGCAACTGGGCAGGCAGGCGACCCATCAGTGCCACTACACCATGCGCCTGGCCGACCACCGCTTAGGCGAGCTCACCTTTTACCGCCGCCAGCGTTTTAGCGAGTCGGAGCAGCAAACCCTTGAGACGTTACTGGCATCACTTGCCTTTCCGCTGCGCAATGCGCAACAGTATCAAGAGGCACTGCAGCTAGCGCTTATCGACCCACTCACCCGGGTGGGTAACCGTACAGCACTCGATAATGCGCTAGAGCGCGAGCGGCAATTATTGATGCGTAAAGGCGAGCCTTTTGCCTTGATTTTGATCGACATTGATCATTTTAAGCAGATTAATGACCAGCACGGCCACCGCCGCGGCGACAAGGTTATTCGCGTTGTTGCCGATACCATCGATCACGTAAGCCGCGGCACCGATATGACGTTTCGCTACGGCGGAGAGGAGTTTGCCCTGTTGCTGAGCGGGACAGGAGCGGCGGGCGCGCTCATTACCGCCGAGCGCTTAAGGAGCGCCGTCGAGGCGCTGCACATCACCCAC
The DNA here is from genome assembly GCF_963975215.1 of uncultured Gilvimarinus sp. GTDB lineage: Bacteria > Pseudomonadota > Gammaproteobacteria > Pseudomonadales > Cellvibrionaceae > Gilvimarinus. The sequence goes on along the minus strand of NZ_CAXBFW010000012.1, from coordinate 64,940 downwards.
GACGAGGCGATCATTCGGCCCACCATCAGCTTGGGAATCAGCGCCTGTCTTGACGCCAAAGAGACAGCCGGCGCACTGATTGACCGCGCCGACCGAGCGCTTTACCGCGCCAAAAAATCTGGCCGCAACCGCAGCAGCTGTGAACCACCGGTGCCAGAGCTGGCGCGCTTGGTGCACAGCGACACACAGCAGCGCCTCTAACGTTAGCCTATTAGCGACGCGGGCCTTTTTTCAGGCGTGGTGGCTTGCGCCCTTTGCCGGCGCGCAGCTTGCGCTCGTGCCGCTCGCGTTGAGTCGTCGCCTCGCGGCTCGTCTTAGGCTTGGCAACCCGCTCCACCTCGAGCCCGGCCGTTTGACAAAGATCGGCGATCTCGCGGTAGTCGAGTTCAAGCCACTGGCCCACGCGCACGTGAGAAGGAATAAAAATATTACCGTAACGCACCCGCTTGAGGCGGCTTACACGTACTCCCTGGCTCTCCCACAGGCGTCGAACTTCACGGTTGCGCCCCTCCATTACCACGCAATAAAACCAGCGGTTACGGGATTCGCCGGCGCCGTCGACGATATCGGTAAAGCGGGCAACACCGTCGTCCAGCATAACGCCATCCAGTAAGCGTTTGCGCATATCGTCGTCGACGTCACCCTGGATGCGCACCAGATACTCACGGTCGATAACCGACGACGGGTGCATCAGCTTATTGGCCAAATCACCGTCGTTGGTAAAAAGCAGCAACCCGCTGGTGTTGAAGTCCAGCCGCCCCACCGAGATCCAGCGCTCGCCAGAGATTTTAGGCAGCGCCTGATAAACGGTACGCCGGCCTTCGGGGTCGTGGCGGGAGCAAATTTCACCCTCGGGCTTGTTATACAAAATAACACGCCGTTTAGAGGTATCTTTTTGCGCGGATACCGGCTTGCCCCGCAACGTGATTTTATCGCTTTCGGTGACGCGATCGCCTAAAGTGGCAACGCGATCATTGACACTGACCTCACCTGCCGAGATAGCGCGCTCCATCTCCCGCCGCGAACCACAACCGGCGCGCGCGAGGACTTTTTGCAGCTTTTCATCCGTCGCCGGCGCTACTGCCTCGGCCGTTTTGTCCGCCTCAGGAGGGGCTTGATCTGGTGTTCGTTTTGCCATAAATAATTCGCTGGGTGGGCGCCGCCGGGTTAGTCCTGGCGGTCGCACTCTTGATTGTCAATAAGTTCCGCCACGTCATCACCGTCGCTATCATCGGTGCCGGCAGCCTCCGCCGCAGACGTGTGAGGGGTCTCCCCTACGCTCGATTCGTGCGGTTCGGATGCTTCAGTCTCAGTCTCGTGAACCGGCTCAGTTTCATCATCCGGCCAGACGCCAGTGTGTGACTCGGCGTCATCTTGCTCATAGGCATCCGACTCATACACCACCGCCCCGGTGAGGTTATCGGCTTCGTCGCTCGCCGCTTGCGGATGATCACCGCCCTCTGACACAGTCTCGTCGGCGCCCGATGTGGGCTCGGCATCATCACCACCGGTGGTGGCTGCCAGAGCGGCGCCTAAATCGAGCTCGGCGTTCAGTTCGTCCAGATCGCGTATCTCACTTAAGGTGGGCAGCTCATCTAAGCTTTTTAAGTTAAAGTAATCGAGAAAATCCCGGGTGGTGGCATACAGCGAAGGCCGCCCTGGCACATCCCGCTGCCCCACCACCTTTACCCAGTCGCGCTCAACCAGGGTTTTAATAATGTGCGAGCTAACGGCAACGCCGCGTATTTCTTCGATATCACCGCGAGTAATTGGCTGGCGGTAAGCGATCAGAGCCAAAGTCTCAAGCAGTGCGCGGGAGTATTTTTGCGGTTTTTCTTCCCACAGGCGATTGATCCAGGGGGCTAATTCCTCGCGCACCTGTATCCGCCAACCACTGGCCACTTGCTTGAGCTCGAAGCCGCGGCCTTCACAGGAGTCGGCTATCGCACTCAGCGCCGCATCAAAGGCCGCGCTATCTGGCGTGTTGTCCTCTTCAAACAGGTTCATCAAACGCTTGACGGAGAGCGGCTCGCTGGAAGCCATTAAGGCGCCCTCTACGATCGCTTGCAGTTGCTCGTTCGCTATCATTATTGTGTTCTTGCCTTAACGTGGATCGGGCCAAAGTTGTCGCTCTGGACGATCTCTACCAAAGATTCTTTGATCAGCTCCATAATGGCCAAAAAGGTGACCACCACACCCAGCCGCCCCTCCTCGACGGTAAACAGGCTCACAAAGGGCATAAAGTTGCGCCCGGCGAGCTTATCCAGCACTTGAGCCATACGCTCGCGGGTGGAGAGCCGCTCTTTTTCGACGTGGTGACTTTCGAACATATCGGCGCGGCGCAACACCTCAGATAAAGCCAATAGCAATTCTTGCAGCTCTACGTCCGGGTCCGGGCGCGTCAGGTTGCGATCCGGCGGCTCGGCGCTGGCGGCAAACACGTCGCGCCCCACACGCGGCAGCTCGTCTATGTCCTCGGCCGCCATTTTAAAGCGCTCGTACTCTTGCAAGCGGCGAATCAGCGAGGCGCGCGGGTCTTCACCCTCCTCTTCTTCCTCGACGCTGCGCGGCAGTAACATGCGTGATTTGATCTCGGCCAGCATCGCGGCCATCACCAAATACTCGGCGGCCAGCTCAAAATGGGCGGCGTCCATCAACTCTACGTAAGACATGTACTGAGAGGTAATCTCAGACACATCGATATCGAGAATATCCAGATTTTGCTTGCGAATTAAATACAAAAGCAGGTCAAGCGGCCCCTCGAAGGCCTCAAGAAACACCTCGAGAGCATCCGGCGGAATGTACAGATCTTTGGGCAGCTCGGTATAGGCTTTGCCCTGCACCATCGCAAACGGCATTTCGCCCTGGCTGGGTGCTGCTTTGGTTTCCGCCGGCGCCGCGGGAAGTTCCAGCTCGGCCAGCTCACCGGCGTTATCGGCGGCTATCTCAGGGTCTAGGTTTTGGTTATTCACACAAGCCTCCCCTGTGTCCGGTCATCGATGACGCTAATGGCAAGCGGCCATGCAGCAATGTTTGCCGCATTATAAAGAGGAACCAAGCTCGGGAACAGCGCCATCAGGGTGCTCAATCGGCCAGCAGGACAGAAAAATCGCCCTTACCTTGCCGAATAAGCTCTGGCACGCCCTCGGTTAAGTCGACCACGGTAGTGGGCTCCAGGCCGCAGTAACCGCCGTCGATAATCAGCTCGACCTGATGCTCAAGCAGATCGCGAATGTCGTAGGGGTCGGTTAGCGGATACTCATCGCCGGGCAACAGCAAGGTACTGCTCATCAGAGGCTCGTTAAGCTCTTCCAGCAGCGCCAGCGCAATGGGGTTGTCGGGTACGCGCAACCCGATGGTTTTACGCTTGGGGTGGCGCAACCGGCGCGGCACCTCCGAGGTACCCTCCAAAATAAAGGTATAGGGGCCCGGCGTATGAGCTTTTAGCAAGCGGAACACTTGATTATCCACACGGGCGTAGGTCGCAATCTCAGACAGATCGCGGCACATCAGGGTGAAATTATGGTGCTTATCGAGCTTGCGCATCAAACGGATGCGATCGAGCGCCATTTTATCGCCGATGTGGCAACCGAGCGCGTAGGCGGAGTCAGTGGGGTACGCGACAATGCCGCCGCGCCGGATAATATCAACCGCCTGCGAGATTAAACGCGCCTGGGGCGTTTCGGGGTGTATCTGAAAAAACTGTGCCACTGAGCCTTCCTTTGTTGCCAGCTATGGGGCCTCGCGGCCCGATGAATCGCCATTATAATTTTCACGTAAGCGAGATACAAACACCTTCAACGATGATCGCCTATTTATGGTCGCCCACTGCGGCCAGTTCGGGCCACAAAGACCATACCGGGCGCGCGTTCGTGGGCATAGCCTCAAACCTCCCCAACTCTTGCCAGATACCGCCGGGGCGATGAAAATCACTGCCACAGGAGCTGGCAAGGCCAGCCTCATTAGCCATTCCCGCCAAGTCGCGGGCAAGCCCACTGGGCTGATAGCCGCTAATCACCTCCAGCGCTCCGCCACCGGCCTCGGCAAAATCGGTAATTAAAGCCCTTAATTTAGTGCGGGTTAAGCGATACTTTGCCGGATGCGCAAGTACCGCCACGCCGCCGGCGGCGCGGATCACAGCAATAATCTCGGGCAACGGCGGCCACTGCTGCCGAATATCGCCAACTTTTCCCGCCCCCAGATACTTTTTAAACGCACTCGCCACCGATTTCACCAAGCCATCATCCACCAACAGCTGAGCAAAATGCGGGCGACCAATTTGGGTGCCTCCGGCAAGATCCACGGCTCGCTGATAAATATTGCGAGCACCGAGCTTCTCCAGCCGGGCAGCAATGGTTAAATTGCGCTCGACGCGCGCCGCTTGCTGGGCGGCAACCGCCTCTTTTAAGGCCTCATTAGCCGTATCCAGGCCCAATCCCACCACGTGCACACCAATTTTACCCCAGCGGCTAGAGAACTCGATGCCATTGATAAGTGTCATACCTTCACGCTCGGCGGCAGAGCGGGCCCGGGCCAACCCCTCGACAGTGTCGTGGTCGGTCAGCGCGATAACATCGAGGCCCGCCTCTTTGGCCCGCATCACCAGCGCCTCGGGGGTTAACTCCCCGTCGGAGCAAGTACTGTGCATATGCAAATCAATCTTCAAGCCGAACCTCGAATAACATTAAGCGGGTTGAATACCGTATAATCGCAGTTTTTCTAATACGCCATCGTGCACTGCCCGGCCAGCTCCTGCAACGGAGCATTGCAGCCAAAGCGTACCTCGATGGCGTACAACATTAATTGGTAAGGCGGACACCTTTCGTATGAATGATTCAGCTCCATCAAATGGTGAGCAAAGCCGCTCTCAAACTACCCCTGTGGCTCCGGGCAATAGCGAGCTGACCAAACCGGCCCCTAAAAAGCGCGAAAGCCTGCTGGGCAATATCCTGCTCAACATCGTGATCCCAACGCTGATTTTAACCAAGCTCAGTGGCGACGAATATTTAGGCACCCGCTGGGCGCTGGTGGTGGCTTTAGCTTTTCCGCTGGCCTACGGTTTACGGGATTTTCTGGTAAGACGTGAGTTTAACGTGTTTTCGGCACTGGGGGCGATCAGTATCTTACTGACCGGTGGAATCAGCCTGTTAGAGCTCGATCCGCAGTATATTGCCATCAAAGAGGCCGCCATTCCGGGCCTAATTGGTCTTGCTACCCTGCTCTCGATGAAAACCCGCTTCCCTCTGGTAAAAACGTTTTTGTACAACGACAAAGTGCTTAAAGTGGACTTAATCGCCGAGCGGCTTGAGCAACAGCAAAACACCGCACACTTTAACCAAGCTCTGCGCAACGCCTCTTATTTGGTAGCGCTGTCGTTCTTTTTATCGTCTTTTCTCAATTACGCGCTGGCCAAATGGCTACTGGTAAGTGACCCGGGCACCGTCGCCTTTAACGAAGAGCTGGGCAAGATGACCGCCCTGAGCTTTCCGGTTATCGCCCTGCCGGCGACGATCGTCATGGCCGGCGCTTTAATGTATTTATTTAAACGCATCAAACAGTTAACTCAGCTCGACTTTGAAGAAGTTGTAAACAGTTAAACCGTGACAGATAAAGGACCCTAGCCTATGTTTTACGCCATCATCAGCGAAGACGTTACCGACAGCCTCGCCAAGCGCAAACCCGCACGCGCCGATCATATTGCGCGCCTCAATGCGCTGCACGACGCCGGGCGCCTTATCATCGCCGGCCCTCACCCGGCCGTCGACAGCAACGAGCCCGGTGATGCCGGGTTTACCGGTTCGCTGGTCGTCGCAGAATTCGACTCACTGGCCGAGGCGCAACAGTGGGCCGATGCCGATCCCTACATTGCCGCGGGTGTTTACGCTAAAGTAACCGTCAAGCCCTTTAAGAGGGTGCTGCCCTAACCCGTGATCCGGTTGACAGGTAGGGTGATCGTCTTAGGGTACAATAATCCGCTTTTGCAACTCAGATCCAATAGGTACTCCAGTGATAAAACCAACGACTTACTTCAAGACTCTGGTGAGCGCCGCCGTACTCAGCGTCAGCATTTTTAGCATCCAAGCTCACGCCGAAACACAATACGTGGCCGACACACTGCAAGTGCCCCTGCGCAGCGGGATGGGAAACCAATACCGCATCGTGCACCGAGGCTTACCCAGCGGCACAAAGCTTGAGCTGATTAAAACCGCCTCTGACGACTCTGATGTCGAGTGGGCTCAGGTTCGCACCAGCGGTGGGCTTGAGGGCTGGATTCGCACCCAGTATTTATTAAACGAGCCCACCGCGGCGATCAAGCTTGCCAACCTCGAACAAAAAATGAGCCAGCTAGACGGCGACCAAACCGAGCTATTGGATACTAACGAGGCACTTGAGAGCAAAAACAACCAGCTTGAAGAACAGCTCGCGCAGCTGCAGGACGACTACCAACAAACCAACAGTGAATTTGCCGAGTTGCGCAAGCTATCGGCGAGTACTGTAGCCCTTAACGAACAGTACAAAAAGCTCAACGAAAACTACCAGCTGCTGCAAACTCGCGCCGAAGTCTTAAAAACCGACAACGAGCGATTAAAAAACAGCCAGCGCTACCAGGAGTGGATTGTCGGAGCGGGCATCCTACTGGGCGGGGTTATTTTATCGCTTATCTTGCAATCTTTTGGTCGTCGCAAGCGCCGCTCGGAGTGGGGTTAAGCGCCCCGCAAGTCACCAAACACACCGTTAATACGAGTCCATATCATGATAAAATTTCCATCAAAAGTGCTGGCATTTTGGGCAACCCTAACGCTTTGCGCTTTATACAGCAGTGTCAGTGTGGCGGCCGGCAAAGCCGAAGACAAGTACGTCACCTTTGAAACTGACCTAGGCACACTGATTATCGAGTTGTACCCCGAGCAGGCCCCGGTAACCGTCGCCAACTTTTTAGCGTATGTCGACAGCGGCTTTTACGACGGCACTATTTTTCACCGGGTTATTCCGGGATTTGTGGTTCAAGGTGGCGGTTTTACCTTTGACTTTAAACAAAAAGAAACCCAGCCGCCGATTGTGAACGAGTCCGACAACGGCCTGGAAAACCAATACCTGACCCTCTCGATGGCGCGCACCAGTCGGGTCGACAGTGCCACCAGCCAATTCTTTATCAACCTAAAACACAACCCCTCGCTCGATGCCACCGAAGACAAAGCCGGTTATGCGGTATTTGGCAAAGTGATTGATGGCGAGTCAGTGGTAGAAAAAATTGTCGCCGAACCTCGCGGTGTATTCCGCTCTTATCCCGATGCACCTAACGCGGCCGTGCGTATCTTAAAATCCAGCCGCGGCAAAGTTAAAGCTCCGGCCAATTCGAGCTCTAAGCTGAAGGAGATGATTGCCCAGTGAGCACCGCACTGAGTGTTAACCTCAACAAAATCGCTTTACTGCGCAACTCTCGCGAAGGGGACTTCCCGAGCGTGCTTGAGCATGGAAAAATATGCCTTGATGCCGGCGCTGACGGACTAACAGTGCACCCCAGACCCGATCAGCGTCATATTCGTCCCTCAGATGTTTACCAACTCGCCGATCTAGTCGCGCAGCATGACCGCATCGAATTTAATATCGAGGGCAACCCTTTTGCCGCCGCCCAAGGCAGCTACCCGGGCTTGTTACAGTTGGTTGAAGAAACCCGTCCCCACCAGTGCACACTGGTGCCCGACTCTAACGATCAACTGACATCAGACCACGGCTTTGATTTAACGGCCAGCACCAAAGAGCTCGAACCCATCATCGCCAGGCTGCATCAGCTAGGGGTGCGTATTAGCTTGTTTATGGATCCGGAGCCCGAGCAAATACGCCTTGCCAGTGCCCTTGGGGTGGAACGCATTGAGCTCTATACCGGCCCTTACGCCGAGCGCTTCAGCCCAAATAGCAAGCAAACCGAGGCAGACCTTAAACGCTACCGCGCCGCCGTCGACATAGCCACGCAATGCGGCCTTGAGGTGAACGCCGGGCACGATCTAAACCTACACAACCTGCCCGCGTTTCTCGCCATCCCCAACATTGCCGAGGTTTCCATCGGCCATGCGCTAACCGTCGATGCACTTAATATGGGCCTCTCTAAAGCCGTTGCCGCCTACCGGACCATCTGCCAGCAATAGCCTGCAACCTGAACTACACTTAGGGTAAGCGCCGGGCATTGCCCGGTGTGCCACGCTCATCTGCGTGGCACTACTGGTGTGAATACTAGGCGATAGACTCACGGCTGGAGATCACTATGCACTCGATTCTCGTGCAAGATTATATGCAAAGCTCACCACTGGCGTTTGAGCAAAACACCAACCTGCTGCAAGTCGTTCATAAACTGCTTGCCGGAAAAGTCACGGGCGCACCGGTCATCGACGCCGAGCGCCGGGTGATCGGTTTTGTATCGGAGCGCGACTGCATCAAAGAGATTTTGCACGGCGCTTTTTACTGCGAAGAGCCCGCCAGTGTCGCTACCGTAATGCAAACGCAGGTGGTCAGTTTCGCCCCCACCGACAGCATCGTCAAAATTGCCGAGGTTATGCTGCAACACACCCCAAAAAACTACCCTGTTGTTGCCGAGGGGAAACTGGTGGGCTTAATTACCCGCAGCGATGTGTTGGCAGCCCTGCTGGATAACGACGAAGACTGCTACCTGCGCCAAAGCTAGCGAATGATTTGTGGTATCCTTGCGACGCTGCTTTGTACAGCGCCGCATTCAGTTGCGGCTACCACCGAATAGCGGATAACCACCATGCAACGCGACAGCGACGCCTACCTCGCCAAAAAACAATTCTTTAATACGCTGTTAACCGTATACGGTCGCAAACCGGTACTCGAAGCGTTACAGCAGCCCGGCGTCGAGGTGTACCGTCTGCATCTGGCACAAAGCAATAAGCGCGGCGGGATTATCGATGAGATTATGGCCGAGGCCGAAAAGCGCCAGGCCGAGGTGTTATACCACGACCGTGCCGCCCTATCGCGCATCTCTAAAAATGCCAAGCAAGACCAGGGCGTGGCGGTGGATTTGATTTGCCAAAAGTTCAGTACCGCGGACGACTTTTTAGCCGCAAAAAAAACAAAAACCAGTAACCTGTTGGCACTGGACGGCATCACCAACCCGCAAAATTTAGGCATGATTATCCGCAGCGCTTGTGCCGGCAATATAGACGGCATTATTTTGCCCGAAAAAGGCTGTGCGCAAATCGACCCGCTGGTCATTAAAGCCAGTGCCGGCACCGTATTTCGCGCGCCCATTTTACGCACCAGCGAGCCTTTAGCCGCTACGCTGCACAAGTTTTCACAGGCGGGTTATCAGGTAATAGGGCTTTCATCCCACGCCAAACAAACGCTGCAGCACTATAGCGGCGAACAAAACGTGTTTGTATTAGGCAACGAAACCGAGGGCGTGTCTGCTAAGGTGCAAAACGAGTGCAGCCACTGGGTAAAAATCCCCATGAACAATCAAGTCGAGTCTCTTAATGTGGCGGTAACGGCCGCACTGATCGCCTTTCGTTAATATCTCGCTAGATTACCAATGCCACACACAAAAAAGCGCTGCCCTTGGGCAGCGCTTTTTTGTTTTACTGACTAAGTGAGGGGCTTACAACTTATAGCCCTCTTCTTCGTGCATGGTGATATCCAGCCCCTGTAGTTCATCCTCGCGAGAAACTCTAAGGCCAGAGGTCAACACCCCGGTCAACTTTAAGATAACGTAAGTCGCCACGGCGGTGTAACCGAAGGTAATAATCACGCCCAAAAACTGTACCCATACCTGACCGGACATACCCTCGACGGCATCCGAGAAACCGTGGCCACTAAACACGCCTAGATTGGGCGAGGCAAACACCCCGGCTAATAAGGTACCTAAAATACCGCCGATGCCGTGCACCGGAAACACATCCAGCGAATCGTCAATTTTCCAGACACGCTTCATCAGCTGTGTCATCACAAAGCACACAACGCCGGCCAACAAACCGATAACCAGCGCGCCGCCCGGCCCCACATAGCCCGAAGCCGGAGTAATGGTACCAAGGCCTGCCACCATACCCGTCACAATGCCCAGCACACTGGGCTTTCTAAACTTAATCCACTCGATCGTCATCCAGGACAGCGAACCAGCGGCGGCGGAAATATGAGTCACCAGCATGGCCATAGAGGCATCGCCATTGGCCGCCAGAGCGCTGCCGCCGTTAAAGCCAAACCAGCCGACCCAGAGCATACCGGCCCCGGTAACAGTCATGGTCATGTTGTGCGGGGGCATGGCAACGGTTTCAAACCCATCGCGATTACCCAGCACTAACGCGGCGACCAGCGCGGCAACACCGGCGGTGATATGCACTACCGTACCACCGGCAAAATCCAACAGCCCCCAACTACCCAAGAAGCCGCCGCCCCACACCCAGTGACAAACCGGCACGTACACCACCAGTAACCACAGCGCCGAAAAAATCAACATAGACGAAAACTTCATCCGCTCGGCAAAGGCCCCCACAATCAACGCTGGGGTAATAATGGCAAACGTCATTTGAAACAGCGCAAAGAGCGACTCCGGGATATCACCCGCCAGAGTATCTTTGCCGATACCGCTGAACATAGCGTGACTAAAATCCCCGATCCAGGCGTTACCTTCGCCAAAGCTTAGGCTGTAACCCACCATCAACCACAGCAGTGACGCGACGCAAGCGATGGCGAAGCACTGCATCAACACCGACAAAATATTCTTACTGCGAACCAAACCGCCGTAAAACAACGACAACCCAGGCAGGGTCATAAACAGCACCAAAGCCGTTGCCGTTAAAATCCACGCCGTATTGGCACCGTTGGCTTCTTGTGCCAGCGCCGCTGGCGCCAACAATAGCAACGAGGCAAGTGACGCTCCCCACGTCAACTTACGAGAAAAAAACATCATGGTGACTCCTATTATCATCTTTTACGGCAACTGTCGTACAAAGCCCTACGGCCATTAACCATGCACAATAAAGTGTCTTAATAAACGGCTGGTTATACGAAGATACGTCAGCCGCCTCACACAAGTGCACAATGCAAAATAATGCACTTTTTATGCCCATATAATTTTTTGTTTATTAACAGTAGGTTACAAAACACATGTACATTTATCGAGCACTAAGGCGCACCACATAAAGGCGCCGCACATTTTTTCGCATCATATGGGTGCACTCCAATAGCTGGCGCACCTTAGGCGGGCAAAAACAAGTATAGGCGGGAGAGATTAACGGCGGGGAGTAAAGCGGCGCGCTGCACTTTGCAAGCGGCCCAACGCCGATTGCGAGTCGCCATAACTGGCGCGCTCAAACAGCGCTGTCAACATATTGATATCGTCGGCCAAATCGGGGCGCTCGCGGCTTATACGGGCGGCGTACTGGCGCGGCGCCTCACCCACATGGCGTGGTAAACCACAGCGAGCCAGCGCTTTAGCAACCCGGGCATAAGCTCGTTCGGCCGGAGGCAAGCCTCGCCCACTGCGTCGCAATAACGGTAGCAGCAGTAATAGGCTCGTCAGGGCCACAACAGTTATTACCAGCAAAGCCAAATGCCAAGGGCTGACCCGCCCAAACCATTTACGTAACAGCGCTTGTTGTGCGGCGCTGTCGTAGCCCATCACCCATAATTGCCAGCGGTAATTAAGCGCATCCCAACGCAGTTGTAAGTCGCCCAACAATTGAAACCGGCGACTAAACCCATTGCCTAGCAATTGGTTGTCATCGTCACTGAGTGAGAACTCGACGCCACGCTCTATACGCTCGGGGGCTACAGCGGCGGTTGGATCTACCCTCACCCAGCCCTCACCGACAAGCCATACCTCGGCCCAGGCGTGGGCATCGTATTGGCGAACCACCAGGTAACCCTCGTTACTGTTAACTTGCCCGCCTTGATAACCCACCACAACCCGGGCGGGAATGCCCGCCGCGCGCATAAAAAACACAAAACTGCCGGCGAAATGTTCGCAAAAACCGGCCTGTGACTGCCATAAAAACTCATCAACCGTATGCTCACCCAGCTGCGGCGGTTGCAAGGTGTAACGAAACTGCTGGTTAAAATAGCCCAGTAGGCGCTGCATGAGTTCACGCTCGTTTGCGGCCTCGGCACGCCATTGTTGCGCGCGGCGCCGGGTCTCGGGGTTATACCCGTCCGGCAAGGTCATGGCCTGGGCGGCTTGATTCTCGGATAGCCCGTCTTGCTGCAGGCGAAAATCCAGCACAGAACTTACCCGATATTGTTTTCGCTGATTGACCCGGTCGGTTTCATACAGAGTTAACCCAGGGCTGACCCGGGCACTTTGAGGCACCTCAGTAAAGGCCGCGAGTGCATACAACCACTGCTTCGCGGTAGGTTCCAACAACACCTGATAGCTCAGGCGCTCACCACTTAACTGCAAAGCGTTATGCCAGTTTGGCCATTGCGCACTTGCGCGCCCACGCTGCACATCTTGCTGCCGGCTCTGACGCCAGGTTCTGCCATCAAAGCTGTCAAACACCAGGGCGCGCCAATACAACTGTTGCGGCGCCGGTATCTGTCCATCAAAGCTCACCCGAAACGCCAACTCGCCAGAGCGCATTAAATTGCTGAAGTCACCCGGCGCCATAGAGTCGCTCACGCCCGTTTGGCCGGCCGATTTATTCAGGGGGATTGTCCATAAAGAACCAATGCGGGGCACTACAAAAAACAGCACCAACATAATGGGTAGCGCCTGCAGCGCCAGAATGCCCAAACGTTGACACTGCCGCGCGACACTTACACGAGCCACCGAGCCGTTATTAACCAGTAACACGCCGGTGACGGCCAACAACGACAGCAAGCCGTATATCGAGCTAGGCAAAGAGGCGGCAAAGAGCAGTTGTGTTCCGGTGACAAAGTAGGCCAAATAACACAGCAGATAAAAATCGCCCCGGCGCTTCAGCTCAATCAACTTTAAAACAAAACCCGCCACCAATAAGCTAAGCATGCTTTGCATGCCAAAGCTGCCGCTAAAGCTGAGCAACAACCCAGTGCAAACCAGCAATACCAACATAAACCGCACAAGCTTGCCGGGAAACGGCCAGCCAGCAACGGCAATTTTCCAGCGCCAGATGCCGGTAGCAATCGCCAGCAAGGTCAGCCAAACCGGCACTTCAAATACCAGCGGCAAAAGCACAATCGCCTGTGCCGACAACATCCAGAGCAGCCCCTGGCGAGGTAGCTTATCGACACGGGTGGTCATAAGGGCTCTTGCTCCAGCTCAAACAACGCCAGAGCCTGCAACACCCGATGAAGGTGCTCCTGACCACTGGCGGGCTCGATCTGCTGCTCTAACAGGCGCAAACCAAAAGTGCGCCCAGCTTGGTGCCATTGCAGCGCCAAATAACAAAGAGCAGAGAGGCGCGCCTCACGATCACCCGACACGGCGCGAAAGTCCAACCACACACTATCAAGCTCGGCACTGGCGTACTGTTTAATGTGAAGCCCCGCTCCGCGCGCGTATAGCTTCCAGGCAATATGTGTCAGCGGCGCACCGGGTTGGTAACGTTTAAAACCATCAAAATCATCGCCCTGCAGTTGCGTAGCGCTGCGTTCACCATCGTCGCGGCCAATGGTGGCGGGCTGAGCACAGGCCAGAGGCTTCGGATAAACCAGCAGGCGTACATCAAAGCGTACCCACGACCAGGTCCGCAGTAACCCCAGCGGATAATAGCTTTGCACTAATATTCGCTCTGGCGTGAACCAGCCCCGGCCTTGAGTGGCTAAACGTAACGCCAGCTGCTCTTCTGTGTCTTTCGCGACATCAGTAACCACGGCCCGGTTCACATCGGCCGCTAACGACACGCGGCCACTCGTTGTACCGGCCCTGGCCTTAAGGCGTACCGACAACTCAAGAGGCTCTCCGGCAAACACCGGCCGCGCCGGTAATGCCGTAAGCTGCAAGCCCGCCAGATTACGAAACCCGTGAATGATCGCAACGATAAACAAACTAACAAGAAAGAAGCTCGCGGCCAGCACCAGATTATTTTCGTAATTGGTACCCAGTAGCCACAGCAAGATAACCGCAACAAAAAAACACACACCGGCTTTACTCGGTAACACATAAATAGCGCGATGCTTAAGCGTAACGGTTTTTTGCGCGCTGGTGCGTCGTTTGGCCCAACGCCAAAACAACGCATCAAATCGTTTGTTAAACTCAAAGCTCACAGCGCTTTACCTGAATAGCAGCAAACTGAACGGCAGAGCAAAGAAGTATCGGCGAGCGGTTAAGCCGGACAGGCGAAGATATCAAACAGCTCACCCTCGATGCTATAGCAACAGCGCAGGCACTCTTGCCCGGCACTGTAGGCCACAGCCTCTTCGCCATCGATTTGTCGTATTGCCTGACCGCCCGAATCAGCCAACAGCAAATGCAACAAGCTGGCAAAGAATTGCGTCGGAGTCATTGGCGAGGGGATATCCCCGGCCCCCTCGAGCTCAGGATCTGCCAAAGACGGTAAATTAAGCGCACCTATCAGCTCGGCCCGATTGAGCAATCGGGCAATGCCCTCACCAACATCTGGCACCATAATGTTTAATCGGTGGTGTTGCGTCTGTATTTGCCAGGCCCAGACCGGAGCGTCGGTTACCGGCGAATGATCAGCGCAATCGGGTTTTACATGCAGGCCATACACTTTAAGCATATGCTGTGTCAGGGCAAAACTGAAGGTATCAACCTCGCTGGCAAACTGGCTGCGAGAGACCTGAGCGCCAAACAACTGCAAGTTACGCAGGTTCCAGTAATGGTAATCCGTCAATAAATTGGGCAGGTTGTTATCGCTTAAATAGCCGCATTTAACCAGCGCCTCGCCCAGCGTTAACTGCAGGGTCCGCTGCTCGGCGTGCAATGCCTCTAACGCGGCGCGGTTTATCCAGCCCAGGTTGACGACGATCTGGCTAAACAAAGCATCATTTTCACAGCCGGACAAAGGTAGCTTTTCCAGCTGCTGCTGACTGAGGACTCCAGCCATCAAAGCTCTTTGAGCCAGTGTTTGGTTGACTTCACTTTGCAGCGCCATTGCCTCACGCAACCGGGAGCCCGTTACAATGCCTTTTAGCAGTAAATATTGGCCAAAAAAGCTGGTTATCATGATGGCTCTCCGATCAACATCTGTTCTCCTGACGACTCAGCACTACTAAGGGTATAGGTGTTCTTAGGGTATTTGTCGACTGAAAATCTCATAAGTTTAGTGGCAGGTACACTCACTCAGGTAGCGGCGCCAGCGGTGATGACGTCAACACTCTCCAGCAGTTCACTAATCAAACGCTGCGCACTGCCGGTTATCTCGGCGCCGCTCACCCGATGCGCAATAACCGCCGGGGCCACCGCCTGTAAATCTTCCGGGATAACATAATCGCGCCCCGCCACATAGGCCCAGGCCTTCGCAGCCTGCAGCAGAGCCAGCGCGCCCCTGGGAGACAGACCGTGCCTAAAGCCCTGTTCGTAGCGCGTCGCATGCACCAGACGTTGCAGGTAGGCAATCAGCGAGTCGGACGCTTTTAGGCTCCGTACTTGCTTTTTTATCTCAGCCAATTGCGAGACAGTAATACACTGGGCGAGTGTGGGAATCGCCCGGCGCGGATCGCCACCACAGAAAATAATTCGCTCCGCCTCTGGGGACGGATACCCCAAACTAATACGCATTAAAAAGCGATCGAGTTGAGACTCAGGCAAAGGGAAGGTTCCCATTTGCGATTCGGGGTTTTGCGTGGCAATCACAAAAAAAGGCTGGGGCAAGGGCCGGGTTTTACCGTCAATACTGACCTGCTGCTCTTCCATAGCCTCAAGTAGCGCGCTCTGGGTTTTGGGTGTGGTGCGATTAATTTCATCCGCCAACAACACTTGAGTAAAAACCGGCCCGGGGTGAAAGGTAAACTGACTGGCACTGGTATCAAAGGTAGAGACACCGATAATGTCAGCAGGCAACATATCGCTGGTAAATTGTACCCGCTGATACTCTAGCCCCAACACCTTTGCCAGTGCGTGGGCGAGTGTGGTTTTGCCCATACCCGGCAAATCTTCAATCAGCAGATGACCGCCGGCCAGCAGGCAGGTTAATGCCAGCTTTACTTCGTGCTCTTTACCGAGAAGTACTTTACCTATTTCACGGCAAGCGGCATTAACATTATCTCGCATAATTGGGCTCTCAGGCGCTACGCGATAACCGCAAAACCACGGGCCAGGTCGGCTTTTAAATCATTCACATCTTCAAGCCCCACCGCCACGCGAATCAGGTTATCGGATATGCCCGCAGCAAGCTTTTGCTCATCACTTAAGCGGCCGTGCGTTGTCGTCGCTGGATGGACAATGGTGGTTTTGGCGTCGCCAAGGTTAGCCGTGAGCGACATAATCCGGGTTGCATTGATCAGCTGCCAGGCTTGTTCACGGCCACCTTTGACACAAAACGACAAAACACCACCAAAGCCGCGCTGTTGCCGCGCCGCCAATGCGTGCCCGGGGTGATCCGGCAAACCGGCATAGTAAACCTTCTCGACTTGAGGCTGCGCCAACAGCCACTCGGCCAGCGCTTGCGCATTTGCTGAGTGGGCATCCATACGCAGCCGCAACGTCTCCAGCCCCTTTAAAAACACCCAGGCGTTAAAAGCGCTCATGGTAGGGCCAGCACTGCGGATAAAGCCTAGCACCTCATCGACTAAATCCTTTGGCCCGGCCACCAGCCCACCCAAACAGCGGCCCTGACCGTCAATATACTTGGTGGCCGAGTGCACAATCAGGTCGGCGCCGAACTTAATCGGTTGCTGCAACGCGGGGGTGCAAAAACAATTATCCACCACAAACAAGGCGTCGTGCTCATGGGTTAAATCCGCCAAGCGCTGCAAATCGACAACATCACACAGCGGGTTAGACGGCGTCTCGACAAACACTAAACGAGTATCCGGCGTAAACGCCTCTTGCCAGGCGTTAAAGTCGATGGGGTCGACGAATGTGGTCGTCACGCCAAAGCGCGCCAGGTATTTGGTAAACAACACCGTTGTGGTGCCAAATACACTGCGCGAACAAACAATATGATCGCCAGACTTTAACAGCGCGATGCAGGTCGACAGAATAGCCGCCATACCCGATGCCGTGGCCACGGCACTCTCGGTGCCCTCCATGGCAGCGATGCGCTCTTCGAGGGTTCGTACGGTTGGATTGGTATAGCGCGAATAGACATTACCGGGCTCGTCACCACCAAAGCGGGCAGCGGCTTGCTCGGCGCTATCAAATACATAGCTTGAGGTCAGGTACAAAGCCTCGGAGTGCTCCCCTTCAGCACTGCGGCTCTGCCCTGCCCGCACGGCCAGGGTATCGATACCGGCCCCGGCCAGTGCCTGTTTACGCAACTCTTGTAAATCACTCATAACCGTTCCGCCGCTTACTGCTTATCCTGCGTTAGTGAATATGCAAATCTTCACTGTCATTATGTAGCCCTATCGGGCTTTCCTCTTCTTTTTCCCGCAACTCTTTTTTCTTTTTGGTTTTGCCTTCCTGACGTGCGGCTTCAATCTTGTCTAAATATTCTTTATCGACATCGCCGGTAATATAGCGACCATCGAACACAGCACAATCAAACTCTGATACGCCATCGGCACCTTCGGCCGACGCGGCCACCAGATCTTCCAGATCCTGATAAATCAGCCAGTCAGCACCAATCTCTTTGCAGACTTCGTCATGGCTGCGGCCGTGAGCAATTAACTCTTTGCTGGTGGGCATATCAATGCCGTACACGTTAGGGTAAATCACCGCCGGTGCGGCTGAGGCAAAATACACTTTTGCCGCTCCCGCCTCGCGGGCCATTTGGATAATTTGCTGGCAGGTAGTGCCACGCACAATCGAGTCATCCACCAGCAACACATTTTTGCCGCGAAACTCCAACTCGATGGGGTTGAGCTTTTGCCGCACGGATTTTTTGCGCATCTGCTGCCCAGGCATGATAAAAGTACGGCCAATGTAGCGGTTTTTAATCAAGCCTTCGCGAAACTTAACCCCGATTTTATAGGCCAACGCCTGGCCGGCAACCCGTGAGCTATCGGGAATTGGCACCACCACATCAATGTCGTGATCGGGCCGCTCGGCCATAATTTGCTCGGCGAGTTTTTCACCCTGGCGCAAACGCGCTTTATAAACAGACACGCCATCCATAATGGAGTCGGGACGGGCAAAATATACGTGCTCAAAAATACAGGGGCTTAGGCGAGTATTCTTGGCGCACTGTTTGCGATGTAACTCACCGTCAAAGGTAATATAGATGGCCTCGCCGGGGGCGACATCGCCAATTAAATCAAACCCAAGAACGTCGAGCGCGACACTCTCGGAGGCAACCATATACTCTTCACCTTTGTCGGTTTCACGCTTGCCGTACACCAACGGACGAATACCGTTAGGGTCTCGAAAGGCAACAATGCCATAACGGGCAATCAAGGCGACCACCGCGTAGCCACCACTGACACGCTTGTGCACACCCTCGACCGCAGCAAAAATATCGTCCTGATCCGGCACTAACTTACCCTGCAATTGCAGCTCGTGAGCAAACACATTCAGCAGAACTTCAGAGTCAGAATCTGTATTAACGTGGCGCAAATCTGTTTTAAACAACTCCTCGCTGAGGCTGTCGGCATTCACCAAGTTGCCGTTATGAGCCAGCGCAATGCCGTAGGGGGAGTTGACGTAAAAGGGCTGCGCCAACGCGGGGCCCGAGCTACCCGCGGTGGGGTAACGCACATGACCAATGCCCACATTACCCACCAGGCGCTGCATATGGCGGGTGCGAAATACATCGCGCACCAAGCCATTGGCCTTTTGCTGGGTCATTTTGCCACCTTGGCAAGTCATAATACCGGCTGCGTCCTGGCCGCGATGTTGGAGGATAGTCAGCGCATCATAAAGCTGCGTATTGACGTCGCGTTTACCCACTATACCAACAATACCGCACATATTTGCCTCACCTTCGTGTAATGCGAACCATTAAAAAAATGATGTAATCCATTCGAGCGCCTGATCGGTTGTGTCCCGGGCCCAGGCTTCAAATACTAAAAATCGGGGAATCAATACAGACTCTTGCCACCAAAGATCTTGATTTACAGGAACCAATGAGGGCAGCAGTATTACCGCGGCCAGCACTACCAGTGCACCGCGAACCAAGCCAAATACCATTCCAAACAGACGGTCGGTGCCGGACAGCCCGGTCATACGAACCAACTCGCCAATCAAATAATTCACCATGGCCCCTACGATTAACGTAGCGGCAAATAAAATCCCAAAAGCGGCCATAGCCCGCAGCGAAGGAGTAGGAATTAGATCGGTCATGAGAACCGCCAGGCGATCATCAAAGATCGAGGCAATAACAAAAGCCGCCACCCAGACTACCAGCGACAAAGCTTCTTTGACGAAACCTCGTTTTATGCTGATCAAGCAGGACACAGCCATAACGCCGACGATGGTCCAGTCTGCCCAGTTCATGGGTTCAGTGACTCCGGTTTTCAGAAGGCGCTGATTCTAACAGAGCAGCCCCTGCGGGCATACCCCAGCTCACGGTTTGAATGGCAACACCATAGAATTGACTTTAAACACAGGGTCTACCTCTTGCTTCACCTCTAGCGCCAGGGCCTTATCCAGTTTGGGGCCGATAAACACACGGCTCACCTCACCCTGAGAGGTTTGTGCCGAGCGCACATAAGCTTTATAGCCGCGCTCTTGCAAGCGTTTGCGCAGCGCCTGAGCCGATTCAGATGAGCGCAAGCTAGCCACCTGCACCATCCAGGCATCGGCCAGCAGCGAGGTATCAGCCTCCGGTTCAGGTGCGGGGATCACCTCCGGGGTTTGGGTGTCAGTGGCGGAAGATACGGCCTGCGCCGCTTCGCCCGCGCTGGATGACGAGCTAGCTATCTCCACATCTGAATCCAACAAGGGCTGCTCATTCTCGGGCAAAAACATGGTGCTGGGCTCGGGAGCCGCCGTCATCGCGGAGGCCGACTGCGGCTTATCAATGACTACCGGGGTGATATTGGGGCGAGGAGGGATTTGGCTTCGGGTATCGACTTGATAAGGAGCGTGCTGCTTAAAAAAGCCCGGCAAAAAAATCACGGCAATACCGGCCAGCACCAAAGCTCCGATCAAACGCTGTTTTAACCCGTTATTCACTTAGTCTCCCCAGCCAATTGTGCCACTATGTCTGGCGCTAATATAGCCATTGCGGCGGCCACGGTAAAGAAGGAACCAAACACCAGTAGCAGATCATCTTCGCTCAAGTCTGCTGCAGATAACCGCGCCAAGCCATCGGCCATATCGGGGCAGACCGAAACCTGCCCGCCGCTTTGAGCAATTATTGCCGCCAGAGTATCGACATCGGCCGCACGAGCGACATCCTCCAACCCTACGGCCAGCCAGTCATCGACCAGGGGCAGTAGAGGCTGCAACGCCCCCGCAATATCTTTATCAGCCATCATGGCAACCAGGGCAACAACCCGGCCCGGCGTATGTTGTCGCGCTACAACCTCTGCCAAATAGGCCGTCGCTGCAGGGTTATGCGCAACATCCAGCAACACGGGCGTCGCCCCATAGTGAAGCCGCTGCATACGACCGGGTAACTGCAGGCCACCCAACACATCGGCCAGCGTGAGCGATTCCACATCAACCCCAAGGGCACTAACGGCTTCTATGGCTGCCGCCACACTGGCCGTAACTAACGACACCGCCGGAAGTGCCAACGACTTGCTGCTCGCCACATCAAACAGGCGCCAAGACTCGGCGCTGGCATTAACGTTAGCGGCAGGCTGCGCCTCGCCGGCGGCATTTTGCACAATAAAGTCGCGCCCGATTAACCGCAAAGGTGCGCCGATATCGGCGGCGTATTGCAACAGCGAAGCCGGTGGATCACTATCGACACAAATAACCGGCTTACCCGCACGCATAATACCGGCTTTCTCGCGACCAATACTTTCTCGGTCACTACCCAGCCAGGCCTCGTGATCGATCGCAATGCTGGTAATCACCGCCACATCGGGGGCAATCACGTTCACCGCATCCAGGCGCCCGCCCAAACCGACCTCGAGCACCATAACATCAACGTTTTGCTGGCAAAAAAGCACCAGTGCAGCGAGCGTTCCAAACTCAAAATAAGTGAGAGAGACCTGAGCGCGAGCCGCATCTACCACCGCGAAGGCGCGACACATGTCAGCCTCACTAACGGCTTTACCGGCGATTCGAACTCGCTCGCAATAATGCATTATATGGGGGGACGTATAACTGCCAACACACCAGCCTGCTGCCATTAGTAAAGCACTGGCTGCGGTAACACAAGAGCCCTTACCGTTAGTTCCGGCCACAGTAATAACCGGTGGCAAATCGCCCAGCGGCAGGCGCTCAAGCACCTGCCGCACCCGATCAAGCCCCAGATCAATCTCGGTTGGGTGTGCTTGTTCAAGCCATGCGAGCCAGTCATCAAGTTGAGTAAAACCCATCATCAGGCGACCTCAACAGGCCATTAAAGCGGTAGTGGCAGCAAAAAAGCGCCCGGTTTGGGGCGCTTTTGGTAGGGCAGCGGTTAAGCACCGATGCCGTATCATAACAAAGGGGTAAAGCTCGCCAGCGCCTTGCGCCACTAGCTCACTTCCTCTTGTGGCTGAGCGGGCGCTGTACCCTGGAGAGTAAACTTTGCCAACAAGCCGGCAAGTTTATCGCGCATTTGCCCCCGATGAATGATCATGTCGATAGCGCCATGCTCGAGCAAAAACTCGGCGCGCTGAAACCCTGGCGGCAATTTTTGCCGAATGGTTTGCTCGATAATGGCGGGGCCGGCAAAACCGGCGCGCGAGCCTGGCTCCGCCGCGTTAATATCGCCCAGCAACGCCAGCGACGCAGACACACCGCCATAGACGGGATCGGTCATAATCGAGAAGTAAGGCGTCCCCTGCTGCTTTAAGCGCTCAATCACGGCGGAGGTTTTAGCCATCTGCATCAGTGAGATCAGCGCCTCTTGCATACGGGCACCACCGGTGGCCGAAAAACACACCAGCGGAATATTTTCTTCCAGGGCTATCTTGGCTGCGCGCGCAAAGCGCTCGCCCACAACATACCCCATCGAGCCGCCGTGAAAAGCAAACTCAAAGGCAACCGCCACAATAGGCATGCCTTTTAGCTCACCTTTCATGGCCACTAGCGCGTCTTTCTCGCCGGTGGTCTTTTGCGCCGTGCTCAAACGGTCTTTGTACTTTTTAACGTCTTTAAACTTGAGGCGATCAATTGGCTCGACGTCTGTGCCTATTTCCTGGCGACGATCTTCATCAAGAAAGATATCCAACCGACGGCGGGCACCGATGCGCATGTGATGGTCGCACTTTGGGCAGACGTCGAGGTTTTTTTCCAGCTCTGGGCGATACAAAACCGCAGAACATTTAACGCACTTTTTCCATAGACCTTCCGGGACTTTACTCGAGCCCTTCTTGCCATCAGCGCGTACAACACTGGGAACCAGTTTCTCTAGCCAACTCATGGTGGTATCTCTTAATTGGTTTGCTTTATCTTACAAGCGGGGGCGCGCTGCTTACAGGCTATCCAACCCCCGACGAATATCACTAATAATAGCACCGACTGCGTCGGCGATCTTGTCCGGCGATTGGCCCGCGTGTTTGCCCATAGCATCCACCAGGACACTGCCGATCACAACGCCGTCAGCCAGACGCGCCACCTTGGTCGCCGTTTCGGCATCTTTAATACCAAAGCCCACACACATAGGCAGCGAGGTCAGCGCACCAAATTCCTCGAGCTTGGCCTTAACAGCATCCACATCCAGGTGCCCGGCACCTGTCACGCCCTTAAGCGACACATAGTACAAAAACCCGCTGGCATTACTGGCCAAATGGCGAGCGCGCTCTGGGGCCGTGGTTGGCGCCAACAAAAAGATATTATCAATATCGCGCTCGGCCAATTCAGCTTTAAGCTCGCCCAGCTCTTCTGGTGGCAAATCGACGGTGAGCAAGCCATCAACACCCACTTGCGCGGCGCGCTCGGCAAAACGGCTATAGCCCATGCGCTCTACCGGGTTGGCGTAACCCATCAAGATAACCGGAGTCGTGGTATCGGTTTTGCGAAACTCAGCCACCAGATCGAGGGTGCCGCTCAAGCTTGTACCTGACTCCAGAGCCCGCTCGTGCCCGAGCTGGATAACCGGCCCTTCGGCCATCGGATCGGAAAAAGGCACGCCCAGCTCGATAATATCGGCCCCCGCCTCAACCATTTTGTGCATGGTGGGCAAGCTCGCCTCCGGGCACGGATCACCGTTAACAATATAGGCGACTAACGCCTTGCGGCCGCGGGCCTGCAAAGATTCAAACTGTTGACTGATTCGACTCATGAAAGTTTATCCAATTGCGTTTAGGTCACACCGTAATGCCGTCGATATCGGCTACCGTGAGAATATCTTTGTCGCCGCGACCGGACAGATTGACAATAATAATCTGATCTTTGGTCATGGTCGGTGCGAGTTTTGCCGCGTAAGCCAATGCGTGTGAGCTTTCGAGCGCCGGCATAATACCTTCCACCTTGGTGGTGCTGCGAAAAGCGTCCAACGCTTCATTGTCATTAATGGCGACGTAGTTAACCCGCCCCAGATCTTTTAACCACGCGTGCTCAGGGCCAACGCCCGGATAGTCGAGCCCCGCTGACACCGAGTGCGTCTCGATGATCTGACCGTTCTCGTCTTCCATTAAATAGGTGCGGTTGCCGTGTAGTACACCCGGAACGCCATCATTGAGCGGCGCCGCATGACGACCAGTCGCAACGCCATCGCCGCCGGCCTCAACGCCATACATGGCCACGGTCTCATCATCCAAAAACGGGTGAAACAGGCCAATGGCGTTAGAGCCACCACCCACGCAAGCAACCAGCGCATCGGGTAAGCGACCGGTACGCTCAAGACATTGAGCGCGCGCTTCGCGGCCAATAACCGCTTGAAAATCACGTACCAGCTGCGGGTATGGGTGCGGCCCGGCAACCGTACCAATGATATAAAACGTATCATCGACATTGGTGGCCCAGTCACGCATGGCCTCGTTCATGGCATCTTTTAGGGTTTTGGAGCCAGAAGTCACCGGAATCACCTCGGCGCCCAACAGCTTCATGCGGTACACGTTCAACGCCTGGCGGCGAACGTCCTCTGCCCCCATATACACCTGGCACTTAAGCCCTAATCGCGCGGCCACAGTGGCCGTCGCTACGCCGTGCTGACCTGCACCTGTCTCGGCGATAACACGGGTTTTACCGGTTTTTTTCGCCAGCAGAGCCTGCCCGATGGTGTTGTTAACTTTATGCGCACCCGTGTGGTTTAAATCTTCGCGCTTAAAATAAATTTGCGCCCCACCCAGCTCGCGGCTCATTCGCTCGGCATGGTAAAGCGGCGACGGGCGGCCGACGTAATGCGCCAGATCGCGATCAAACTCGGCCTGAAACTCGGCATCGTCTTTTAAGCTGCTGTAGATTTCTTGCAGCTCATCCAACGCATAGATCAAGGTCTCGGAGACAAAGCGTCCACCGAACTGGCCAAAGTGACCCTTCGCATCGGGAAACGCACTGTAATTAACCGCAGATTTCTGCTCTTTCTCACTCACAGTTCAACTCACCTTTCAGAGGTGCGCCATGGTTGGCGCTAGGATATTTGGCATTGGTAATAAATTGGGCCATTTTTGCGGCGTCTTTGATGCCCGGTGAGGCCTCGACACCACCACTGACATCTACACCATAACAACCTGTGGTGGCAATCGCCCGAGCGACATTGTCCGGCGTTAGGCCACCCGCCAAAACCACCGGGCGTGGGGCACTTGCCGGCACCCGCTGCCAGTCAAAGGTAGCCCCGGTACCACCGGGAACCCCAGCCTGATAAGCGTCCAGCAAAAAGCCCGCGGCGCCCGCAAAAGGCTGCATGGCGGCCTTGAGGTCTAAGTCCGGTCGCATTCTAATCGCTTTGAGATAAGGGCGTTCAAATTGTTCGCAAAAATCGGCAGATTCATCACCGTGAAACTGCAAAAGCTGCAGTGGCACTTCGCGCAGCACCTCGCAAACCCTTGCGGCCGAGGCGTTTACAAATAAGCCGGCCACCGTCACTAATGGGCCTGCGGCATAGGCAATATCGCGCGCGCAAGCAATATCAACAGCCCGACTGCTGGGCTCGTAAAACACCAGACCGATAGCATCCGCCCCGCTGGAAACGGCCTGCAGTGCATCGCCTACCCGGGTGATGCCACATATTTTTACGCGCGAAGAGTTCAAGCGGATTACCTATCATGCAATCAAAACCGGCTCGCTGCTGACGAGCGACCGCAAAGGGCTGAATACTAACAGATTTTATCCAATATTGCTGCAGCCCACTCGCTCAGCCAGCTGCCCAATCGGGTCGGCAATAAACAAAGGCCCGGGGCTCACCCGCGGTAAATCTAAGTGAGCCGGGTAATCGACCGAGGCCAAATACAAACCGTTGGGTCTGGCGGTAGCCGCCGCTGCCGCCCGCTCGCGCGCTTTAAGCACCTCGACCGGCCAGGTTATGGGCCTGGCACCACGGCCGACCTCTAACAACACGCCCACAATATTGCGCACCATATGATGCAAAAACGCATTCGCTTTAATCTCCAGCACAATAAGATCACCTCGGCGTGACAGGTGTATGTGCTCTACCAGCCGCACCGGGCTATGGGCTTGGCACTGAGCGGCACGGTAGGAGGTAAAATCATGCTCACCCACCAACCCTTGCGCCGCAACCGCCATCGCCTCGGCATCAAGCTTATGGCGCACCCAGGTTACCTGGTCGTGCAACAGCGCCGGGCGCGACTCACCATCACTTATTAAATAGCGGTAAGCGCGGGATCGGGCGCTAAACCGGGCGTGAAAACTGTTGCTTACAGCCCGAGCCCAACGCACCCCAACCCCCTCAGGCAAATGCGGCCTGGCACCTAACACCCACGCCTTTTCCGGGCGCACCGCCAAGGTATCAAAATGCACAACCTGAGCGGTAGCGTGCACACCGGCATCGGTACGCCCGGCACAAATCAAAGTAATTGGCTCGCAGGCAACTTTTGACAGGGCCTGATGCAAATACCCCTGCACCGTCGGTACGCCACCGGGCTGCACCTGAAAACCGTGAAAGTCGCGGCCGTTGTATTCAACACCCAGGGCAATACGCTGCATGCCTTCGGGCCAGGGCGTAGTGGGCGTGATTTCGCAGTTGCGGGTATAAAATCTTTCTTGCATAACTAAGCTCTAAGCGTAAGCACATTTAGGATGTGCGATGCGGAGGCGGCAAAACCTCACCCTACAAATAAAAAAGGCCCTGCGCACCTAGGTGGGCAAGGCCTTTAGAGCAGCTACAGAGTTAGCCTTGAGCCTTCTCCAACAAGCTGTTCGCCTCAGCTTTTTGCTCGTCGTTACCCTCTTCGGCCACTTCGGCGAGAATATCGCGAGCACCATCGAGATCACCCATATCGATATAAGCACGAGCCAGATCAAGCTTGGTGGTGACCTCGTCACTGTCGGTTAAAAAGTCGAGATCCTCATCGTCAACATCGCTGTCGTCATCGAGCTCAGCCAAACTGTCAAAGTCCGGAGCATCATCTAGCGCCGACTCATCAACGTCTAAGCCACCGAGCGCCTGATCAAAAGCATCGTCGTCATCCGCATCAAACGCTTCCGGCTCCGCCTGTGCTTGATCGGCACCAGCGTCCGCTAAGCTTTCCTTCGGGCTTTCAGAGTCTGCGTCATCAAGAGCCGCCATATCGGCGTCCATAGACTCCAAATCAAAATCGTCCATGGCCTTATCCAGATCAAAGTCATCTGCTTCGTCTTCAGCCAAATCGAGCGTTGGAACGTCATCTTCAGTGTCTGTTGAGGTTTCGTCGTCCAGCGCCACCGACGCACGCGGCTCACCGGCAGCCGACGGGCTGTACGGCTCTGGCTCGTCGTAAACCGGCGCTTCGTCTTCTTCGGGCTCCAGATCTAACGGTGTATCAAAGCTAAAATCTTCATCCAACAACGGCGCCTCATCGGTCAGGGATACGCCACCGTCAGTGTCAGTCTCCCCCGAGTCGTCGCTAATAGCATCGAGATCAAACTCCAAATCAGCCAACTCATCAGAGTCCAGCTGCTGAGGTGCCGCCACATCTTCCGGCGCCATAGGCTCCACATCATCGAGACTGAGCTCCAGATCATCCGCCGCATCCGGCTCAGCTTCCGGCGCGTCATCGAGTTCAAGGGATAAATCGTCAGTCGGCTCGCTGATATCGCTTTCGTCATCGAGATCTAAGTCAAACTCGAGCACATCGTCCTGCTCTTGTGCATCGCCTTCGTCAAACGACAGGTCATAACGGCTTGACGACTCGTCCAGCTCCAACTCATCGCTACCGGTAGGCGCCTCAAAGTCAGTAGATTCTGACGAATCGTCCAGCGTTGAGTCACCCAGCTCATCAGAGAGGTCGAAATCAAAGTCGTCATCCAGGTCAAGCTCCTGGCTGTCAGCCGCCTCTGACTCATCGTTAAGGTCAAAGGTTTGCGCAAAGTCGTCTTCACCCAAATCGTCTGCTGTAGCCGCCGCAGTGCCGGCTACAGCAGCCGGCAGGACAAACTCGGCAGCGCCCGGGAAGTGTTGCTCACGCAAGCTTTTTGCCCGCGCAATAGCATTCTGGTCGCCCTGCTCAGCGATAGCCGCAAAGCGTGCATCAAAGGCTTCCAGGTTATTACTTTCGCCATAAAGCTCAAGCAATTTGAGACTAATCGCTACCGAACCCGGCTCGCGCTCAAGCCCGGCCAGCAGCATTTCTTCGGCCTGGTCATATTTACCCAGCGCAATGTAAATGTCCGCCTCGCCAACTACGTCACCCGTTTCTGCCTCGACGGACGCATCACCATCATCATCCTTTTCGGTAAACAGCGGGTCTTCGGCCAACGGCTGCTCTTGCTCGGCGTCAGCTTGCTCAAACTCCGCCTCGCTCTCGTCATCCTCATAGGGAATCGGCTCGTCGTAGTCAGAGCTAAACTCGTCATCGTCACCGGCTTTTGAGCTCCGCTTACGCAGAGCAAATACAATCAACAACACAACGACAACCAGTGCCAAAACAATCCACAACAGATTGTTCATCACTTTGTCCATGAGCGTCGGCTCAGGTGCGCGACGTACTACTTTGGTCGTATTGCGATTGGGCTGTGCCTCTTCCGGCTTAGCCGCTTGCGCCCCGGTCTCAGCGGTTGTTTGTTCTGCAGGCTGTTTAGCATTTTGCTCAGGTTCAGCGCCACCGGCCTTAGCCGCAGCCGTTTTTGCAGCCGGTGCTTTATCGGCCGCCGCGGGGGTTTTCGCGATCGCTGAATCTTCAGCCGTGGTATCGGCACCCTCTTCCTGCTGCGCGGCTAACTCAAGAGCGCGCATTTGCTCGTTACTAACGGCAAGCAAGCGCTCCATGGTTTCAATTTGCTCTTCGAGGTCGCCCACGCGCGAGCGCAATTCAGAGTTTTCTCCACGGGTACGGGCCAGTTCGTCTTTAGCATCGGTCAGCTCACGGGAGAGCTCTTCACTACCGGCCGAACCGGCACCAGGGTTGCTGGTATCAGAGGCTTCATTGCTGCCTGACGCAAGGCGTACACGGCCACTTACCTCACTCGGTGCCGCGCGGTTATCGCGGGTGCGACCAGAGCCATCGAGCTGAGCGCCCATGGCATCGCCCGACCACTCACGGTTTTGCTCGGCAACACGGCTGATAGCCTGACGATTATTAAGATTGCGAATTTCACTCTCAGACGGGATGCGCAGCACCTGCCCTTTGCGCAGCAGGTTTATGTTATTGCGTATAAAAGCGTCTGGGTTGGCCTGCTGGATGGCCAGCATGGTTTGATGGATAGAGGCATTACCCGGACGATAATCGCGGGCGATTTCCCATAATGTATCGCTGGCTTTTACAGGACCGTAGACATCGCTCCCGGCAGTTTCAGCCGGTACGGCGCCGGATTCAGTGCGCTGCCGTACCGGCTCGCTCTTTGCGGGTCGACTGTTTGACTCGATCGGCGTCACACTGCCCTGCACCGGCGCAGCCGTTTCACCTGAGAAGGTCGGTAAGTCTAGCAGCAAAGTGTACTCGCGCATTACCCGACCGCTGGTCCAACGCATGTCGACCACAAAACTCAGGTACGGCTCGCGTACCGGGTCGCGACTGGTAACCGCCACAAACGGGCCATTGGGCCCATCGGCGACAACATTAAAACGCAATTGCGTGTAAAAGAACGAGCGCTCTAGCCCGACCTTTTCAAAATCCTCTTCTGTACCGAGCTTAATGACGATCTGCTCCGCACTGAGATCACCCAGATCTCGCAGACCGATATGAGCGTCCAGCGGCTGATTGAGAGACGAATTTAGCGATATGTCACCGAGCCCCAGCGCCAAAACAGAGCGCGAAACTAACAGTGATAAAACCCCAAGCAGTATTACCAGCTTACGAAGATGCATAGCATTTTCCTTTTATTGTCTCCCCCGGCCTCCTGACGACCACCCGCCATTGGACGTCCTGTCAGCCACAACACTGTGGCGCGGCATACCCGAAAATTGTTGTAATGAGGCTTTTCAACCTCGAATATTTCTTCACTAATAGCCGTAAGTATTCATTATAAATAGCTTTTTATCAATACTTAACCCGGCGACGGCCAGCGCTTATAGTTCGCTTTTTAAGCAAATAAGCCCAGCTTCTAAAAAAATGCGTAAAAATGCGACGCGGTTCAACATAAAAAAGCCCCGACTCTGGTGTGAGCCGGGGCTTTTTACGACCGCCAACGCGGCAAAAGCAAGCCTGTTAAGCGTTGCGCAGCACTTGCAGCATGCGTCGCAATGGCTCGGCCGCGCCCCACAAAAGCTGATCCCCTACGGTAAAGGCGTTGAGGTACTCACCGCCCATACTGAGTTTGCGCAAACGCCCAACCGGGATGCTCAAGGTACCGGTCACAGCGGTGGGAGTCAGATCGCGCAGAGTAGACTCTTTATCGTTTGGAACAACCTTTACCCACTCGTTGTGTGCGGCAATGATCTGTTCGATCTCATCCAGCGGCACGTCCTTTTTCAGCTTAATGGTCAAAGCCTGAGCGTGACAGCGCATAGCGCCGATACGTACACAGGTACCATCCAGCGGGATTGGGTTGCCATCGTTGCCTAAAATCTTGTTGGTTTCAGCCTGCGCCTTCCACTCTTCACGGCTCTGGCCGTTTTCCAGCTGACTGTCGATAAACGGCAATACACTACCGGCCAACGGCGCACCGAAATTTTCGGTGGGGAAATCGCCCGAGCGCATAGTGGCGGCCACTTTACGGTCAATCTCCAAAATGGCGGAGGCGGGGTCAGCCAGTTCGCTGGCAACGCCGTCGCGAATGGTGCCCATCTGCTCGATCAGCTCGCGCATATTGCGCGCGCCGGCACCAGAGGCCGCCTGATAAGTCATCGAGGTCGCCCACTCAACCAGGTCATTAGCAAACAAACCGCCCAAACCCATCAACATTAGGCTAACGGTACAGTTGCCGCCGATGTAATTTTTAACACCGCGAGCCAGACCATCTTTAATAACATCCAGATTAACCGGGTCCAGCACAATCAGTGAATCTTTATCCATACGCAGGCTCGAAGCCGCATCGATCCAGTAACCATCCCAACCGGCAGCGCGCAGGTCGGAGAATACTGCCTTGGTGTAATCGCCACCCTGGCAGGAGATAATAGCGTCGAGTGCTTTAAGGTCGTCAATAGCGTAGGCATCTTTTAATGGCGGCAGCCCTTCAGCCACCTTGGGCGCTTCGCCACCCACGTTGGAGGTAGTGAAAAACATCGGCTCAATGCCGTCAAAATCGTTCTCTGCCTGCATACGCTCCATCAGGACAGAGCCGACCATACCGCGCCAACCTACAAAACCTACTTTCATTTTATAACTCTCTTTTGAATGAATTAACGCTCTCCCCGAGCCTTGTGAGCATCGCTTCGAGCGCTATATATCTTGCCGCAAACAGCCGCTGGCTGCAAATTGACCACCCTTTTACAGGGCCGCCAACACCGCATCACCCATGGCCGAGGTACTGACTTTGGTACTGCCCTCGGTAACAATATCGGCGGTACGCAAGCCCTGATCCAGCACTTTACCCACCGCCGCCTCAATGGCGTCGGCCGCCTCAACCATACCCAGCGAGTAACGCAACATCATAGACGCCGACAAAATCGTCGCCAGCGGGTTGGCAATGCCTTGGCCGGCGATATCCGGCGCACTGCCGTGGCACGGCTCGTACATCCCCTGCCCGCTTTGGTTGAGCGACGCCGACGGCAGCATACCGATGGAGCCGGTGAGCATGGCGGCGGCATCAGACAAAATATCGCCAAACATATTGCCGGTCACCAGCACGTCGAACTGCTTGGGCGCCCGCACCAGTTGCATGGCGGCGTTATCAACGTACATGTGCGACAGCTCGACATCCGGGTACTCGGGCGCCAAACGGTCCATAACTTCGCGCCACAAAATAGTCGCCTCAAGCACATTGGCTTTATCCACCGAGCAGACCTTTTTGCCGCGTTTGCGCGCCATTTCAAAGGCGGTGCGACCAATTCGCTCGATCTCACTCTCGCTGTACTTATAGGTGTTGTAGCCTTCGCGCTCGCCGTTTTCCAGCGTGCGAATACCGCGCGGCTCGCCAAAATAGATGCCGCCGGTTAACTCGCGCACGATTAAGATATCCAGGCCAGACACCACCTCGGGCTTAAGGCTGGAGGCATCCACCAGCTGTGGGTACAACAACGCCGGGCGCAAGTTGGCGTACAACCCCAACTGCGAGCGAATTTTTAACAGGCCGCGCTCAGGGCGAATAGCCCGATCAATACCATCCCACTTGGGCCCACCCACGGCGCCCAACAAAATCGCGTCACAGCCGCGGGCATTTTCCACCGCCGCATCGGTTAAAGGCTCACCGTGTTTATCGATAGAGGCTCCACCAATCAGCTCTTCGACAAACGACAGGCCCAATGAGAACTTGTCGTTTACCGCGTTCAATACGCGCTGAGCCTCTGTAACAATCTCCGGGCCAATACCATCGCCCGGCAAAATCATAATTTTTTTAGACACGCTTGCTCCTAATCATTATCGGGGCGCGCCACCAGCTACACTGATGGCGCGCCGTAAATCTCAAAAATTTTATCGTCTTGCGCCGCCGGCGAAAACAACTCCCACTCGATGCCGTTGACATCCACCTCACTGGAAAAACCTGCCGCCTCATCCGCCTCAAACCCAAGGTGGCGCAACTGGCCGGCCCGTTCAGGAATTACATTAATAGAAAAATTTAACAAATCGGTACGCCACATGGCGTACTTATCCGGCACCACAGCGCTTGGTTTACAACCTAAGCGCCGGGAGTAATCGGCAATCGACTCGGTTAGATCTTTTACCGCCAGGGCGATATGAAAGCGCTTCACACAACACTCCTTTGCGTACAATCATTAACACAGGCGTTAATTTTTTACCGCATCAAACAGCCACGGTGCACTTTCCCGGCGAGCTGTTTCATAAGCCTTAATGGCATCAGCATGTTCAAGAGTTAAGCCAATATCATCCAGCCCATTCAACAAACAGTGCTTGCGAAACTCATCAACCTCAAAATCAAACGCTTCACCGGCCGGCGTAATGACTTGCTGCTTTTGCAAGTCCACGGTCAGCTGGTAACCCTCGGTTTGATACATCTGCTGAAACAACTGCTCGACAACTTCTTCGCTTAACACCAGCGGCAACAAGCCATTTTTAAAACAGTTGTTGTAAAAAATATCGGCAAAGCTCGGCGCGATAACGCAGCGAAAACCATAATCATCAAGCGCCCAGGGGGCGTGCTCGCGCGACGAACCGCAGCCAAAGTTTTTGCGCGTAAGCAAAATCTCGGCGCCCTGAAAGCGCGCCTGGTTCAGCGCGAAATCCTGGTTGAGCGGGCGGCCGGTGCACTCCTGATCCGGCTGTCCCACATCCAAATAACGCAGCTCATCAAACAGGTTTTTGCCAAAGCCGGTGCGCTTAATGGATTTTAAAAACTGCTTAGGGATAATCATATCGGTATCGACATTGGCGCGATCCATGGGCGCCACAATGCCGGTAACTTGGGTAAAAGGCTTCATAATAGCTCCCGCTTAAGTGCGCACAAATTCACGAACATCAACAAAATGGCCAGCCACACCGGCGGCGGCTGCCATCGCGGGGCTCACCAGGTGAGTCCGCCCGCCATAGCCCTGACGCCCCTCAAAGTTGCGGTTAGAGGTAGAGGCGCAGTGCTCTCCCGCCCCTAACTTATCGGCATTCATGGCAAGGCACATAGAGCAGCCTGGCTCGCGCCACTCAAAGCCCGCCTCGACAAAAATCTTATCCAAGCCTTCGGCCTCGGCCTGGGCCTTGACCAAACCAGAGCCCGGCACCACCATCGCCTGTTTAACGCTGGCGGCTTTTTGGCGGCCTTTCACCACCTCGGCGGCAGCGCGAATATCTTCAATGCGCGAATTAGTGCACGAGCCGATAAACACGCGATCGAGTTTGATATCGGCAATCGGCTGACCGGCGCTTAAACCCATATACTCCAACGCGCGCAGCATACCATCGCGCTTCACCGCATCGGGCTCTTGCGCCGGGTCGGGTACATTCTCGTGCACGCCCACCACCATCTCGGGCGAGGTCCCCCAGCTGACTTGCGGCATAATATCGGCACCGTTTAACACCACCACTTCATCAAAGTGGGCGCCGTCGTCAGACTTTAAGTCGCGCCAGGCCTCTACCGCGCGCCCCCAGATCTCACCCGTCGGTGCGTAGGCGCGGCCTTTAACGTAATCGATGGTGATATCGTCCACGGCGACCATGCCGGCACGGGCGCCCGCCTCAATAGCCATATTGCAGACGGTCATGCGCCCTTCCATGCTCATAGCACGAAACACATCGCCGCCAAACTCAACCGCGAAACCGGTGCCGCCGGCGGTGCCGATTTTAGCAATAATCGCCAGCACCACATCTTTAGGGGTTACGCCGTCGGCCAACTCGCCGTCTACGCGAATCAACATGTTGTTCATTTTTTTGGCCACCAGCGTCTGGGTTGCCAACACATGCTCTACTTCACTGGTGCCAATACCATGAGCCAAGGCACCCAAAGCACCATTAGTGGCTGTGTGTGAGTCGCCACAGACAATGGTCATACCCGGTAAACAAGCGCCGGATTCGGGGCCAATGACGTGCACAATGCCCTGACGCTTGTCGTTGATTTTGTACTCGACAATGCCAAATTCGTCGCAGTTATCGTCCAGGGTTTGCACCTGAATCAAAGACACCGGGTCTTCGATACCGCTGATACCCGAGGCGCGCTCTTTTACAGTGGTGGGCACATTATGATCCGGTGTCGCCAACACCGAGTCCACCCGCCAGGGTTTGCGGCCCGCCAAACGCAGCCCTTCAAACGCCTGAGGCGATGTCACTTCATGGACGATGTGGCGGTCGATATAAATGAGCGCCGAGCCATCGTCGCGCTGCTGTACAAGGTGGGTATCCCAGAGCTTGTCGTAAAGAGTTTTTGCGGCCATGTTGTCCTCGTTTGTGCTAATTCACGGTGCTGATTTACAGCGGTACTTCTCGGTATTGGCCCGCTCTGTGGCAAGGTCGCTAATACCAATATCTTGTGTAAGGCTAATAGTATAGACACACCACAAATAAAACAAATTCATATTTTTTATATTTTCCATTCTAGAAAGGAATGATAAGATAGAGCCATGGATACGCAACACTTAAGCACATTTGTCGCCATTGCCGAGAGCGGTTCTTTCTCTGTGGCTGCCGCGCGGCTGCACCTGACGCAACCGGCGATCAGCAAGCGCATCGCGCTACTCGAGCAGCAGCTGGATAAAAAGCTGTTTGACCGCTACGGTAAACAAACCCAGCTTACCCCGGCCGGCCGGGCACTACTGCCCCACGCCCGGGAGATATTACAAGCGGTGACCGATGCTGGCCGAGCCCTGGCCGATCTTGACGGCGATGTCAGCGGCCCCCTGAGCCTTGCCACCAGCCACCATATTGGCCTGCACCGCTTACCGGCCGTACTCAGTGAGTTTTCCCGCCGCTTTCCCAGGGTGCACCTCGATTTACACTTTTTAGACTCAGAGAAAGCCTTAGCGGCCGTGGAGCAAGGTGAGTTTGAGCTAGGCGTTATTACGCTTGGCGGACACGCCAGCGGGCGAATAACACAGCGACCCATTTGGCGCGACACGCTAGAATTTGTTTGCGCCAAAACACACCCATTGGCGCAGCAAGGGCCGCTGCAGTTAAGCGACTTATGCGACTACCAAGCCATCGCCCCGGACAGCAACACTCACACCACACGCCTGATTCAACGCTTATTCGAGGGCAATGAATTAACCCTGAACATATCAATGGTAACCAACCATCTGGATACGATTAAAATGATGGTATCTATCGGCTTAGGCTGGGGCGTTTTGCCCCGTTCGATGATCGACGCGCAGCTGGCCACACTCAACTTACAACTGCCGCCCTTAACCCGTGAACTGGGGGCTGTTTTTGATAACCGGCGCAGCCAAAGTAATGCCGCGCAGAATTTTTTAGCGGTTTTACAAAGTTCAACACAAGCCGACTAATCGCGACTGTTTTCGTTAAATCCACAATGCTATGATCGCCACCTGATTTGTTGTTTGTGCTTTTGTGCACAAACTTGTGTCGCACTCCCGCAAGGACTTTACCATGAGAGTTTTGTTTTCCGCGCTCTGCCTCAGTGCCGTTAGCGGCATCGCCCACGCTGACGTTATCGGCATCAAAGGTGACATTGGGTTATGGCGATCTGACTATGCCGGCGATATTGGCAGCGCCGCTACCCCGGTTGACTCACTTGGTTACACCGATGAAAGCAATCGTTTTTTACACCTTTCTTTTGAGCATCCTATTCCGCTAATCCCCAATGCGCGACTGGCCTACACAGACATTAACGCCGGGCGCTCGGTAAACTGGGATGAAGGTAGCGCCAATTCCAGTATCGAGCTAACTCATGTAGACGGCACCGCCTACTACGAAATTCTGGATAATTGGGTGAGCCTGGATTTAGGTTTATCGCTGCGGGTATACGACGGACGTATCAGCCTGATGACACCGGAAACCGACGAGAGCATGAAAGTCGACGAGGTGTTGCCGATGGCCTATGCCCTGCTGGAAGCCGAACTCCCCTTTACCGGCTGGTCCGCTGGCGCCGAGGGTAATTTTACCGATTTTAGCGACTACCAAGTCGTCGACTACACCCTCAAACTGCGCTACCTGTTTGATTCGTTGGTCGACTTTGGTGTCGAGTTTGGCTATCGCAATCAAACCATCGACATCAGTCAAGGTATGGGCGCCGACTTAACGCTGGACGGCCCCTACGCGGCATTTGCCTTTCAGTTTTAAACCATCACGCAATAAAAACGCGAGCCCTACCGGCTCGCGTTTTTACACCCACAATGGCCTTAGCGGGCCCGCCATTAGCGCTGATGTTTTAGCTCGCATCTTCATCGGGCGCAGGCCAACACACGGTAAAACAAGCGCCGCCAAGGCTCGGGCTTTTGCTCACCACCACCGAGCCCGCATGCCAGTCGATAATTCGCTTCACAATCGCCAACCCTAAACCAAAACCCTGACTGTCGCGGGTGGGCTCTTGATGCAACCTTACAAATGAATCAAAAACCCGCTCTGCATCGGCTTCTGAAATTCCCGGCCCATCGTCTTCAACGCTAATTCGATAACAACCGGACTCAAAGTCCAGCGTCACTAACACTTTACTGTTTGCGTATTTGGCCGCATTGCCCAGTAAATTTTGCATCACCCGTTCGAGTAAATTCCACTCGCCGTGCACGGGGCGCTGGGCCAGATTATCGCGCACGGTAAAGTTCGGCAGCGCCGGCAACGTACCGCGCGATGTTAAGCCTTCAATTAAACCCTCAGCGAGAGCCCCCAGGGCACCGGGAGCCCCCCGCTGCAAGGTAAGCGCCTGAGTTTGCGTTTCAAAGCCCGCGTAATTCAACAACTGATTAATCAGCGCATCCATTTGCGCCACATCGGTACGCAAATTATCCAGCTGGTTTTGGCGCTGCGCGGCGCTGGCATCGCCTCGCGCCAACTCCAGTGCAAATTTCATTCGCGCCAAGGGCGTGCGCAATTCATGGGATACGGCGTAGGTCATTTCCCGGTAAGAGGCGAGCAACTCATCAATACGCTGCTGCATGCGATTAAACTCACGCGATAAACTGTAGACCGCTGAGCGGTGACTTAAGCGCACCCGCATACCGGCATCGGCACGACCAATCAAACGCGCTTGTTTTTGCAACGAGCGCAAATCGCGCACGAGCGGCCAAATCCAAAGGTAAATGACCAGTGCCAGCAACAGGTAAAACAGCAACAGCAAGACCCGATACCACCCATCTCGCTCTGGCTCCGCAGGTAGCAGTAGCTGCACAACCCACGGTGAGTCACTGAGGCGATAGTAGACCTGGCGCTGCTGCTCGGCACTTAGCATAACCGGCTCGCCGGCCATAATTTCTTGCTTCAGAGTTGAGTCGGCTAAATCCGACAACTGATAGACACGGGCCGCCAGTTGCAGCTCGTCTAATTGGCGCTGGAGGCGGTCGCGGGGCGACTCGGTAACCGGCTCAGCAGGGGAGCGTACTCCGGCTTCCAGCAGAGTAAAAAAAGCGCGGTTAAGCGGGTCGGGCTGCTCGGGGCTGGCAAGCGAAAGGTACAGGCGATCGAGCCCCCAGCCAGCCCCTAAAATGGCCAACACAACAAATAAGTAGAGTGTAAAAAAGGCGCGCCCGAGCAAATTCTTTACTCCCAGGCGTCGGCCACCAACATATAGCCGCGCCCCCACACCGTTTTAATACGCGTCGGATTATCGCTATTATCGCCGAGCTTTTTACGC
The DNA here is from genome assembly GCF_963975215.1 of uncultured Gilvimarinus sp. Classification (GTDB taxonomy): domain Bacteria; phylum Pseudomonadota; class Gammaproteobacteria; order Pseudomonadales; family Cellvibrionaceae; genus Gilvimarinus. Next base: position 26,962 of record NZ_CAXBFW010000012.1, on the reverse strand, counting down.
AGGTGAGAAATTCGCACATCGACGGTGCGATCGAGACCGTCGTAGGGCCGCTGACAAATCGTGGTAAACAAATACTCGCGGCTAAGGACTTTACCCGCCTGCCGCGTCAGCGTTAACAGCAAATCGTATTCGTGACTCGATAACGGCACAACCTCGTCGGCAAAGTACACTTCGCGGGCGCCGGTGCGCACCGCCAACCGGCCGACAACGATATCGCCCGTCTCGGCCGGCTCGCGGTTAGATCGGCGCAGCAGCGCATTAATGCGTGCTAACAATACCCGCGGCTCGGCGGGCTTAATGACATAGTCATCAGCCCCCACGTCAAACCCCAGCACCTGATCGGCGTCGGCATCGCGCGCGGTTAGCATTAACACCGGCCCTTCGTACTGCGGGCGAATTTCTTTGCAAATACTAATACCATCCTTACCGGGCAGCATCAGATCTAAAATCACGATATCCGGCTGAAGGTTTTGCACCTGACGCGGGACATTAAGCCCGAGGGATTCTACCACCACCGTAAAACCGTTAGCCTGCAAAAAGTCTTTTACCAGGCCGGCTAAACGTTGGTCATCTTCCGCTAACAGCACCACACTCATCAAAAAAAGCTCCACGGGTTGCGCCGCCGGCGCCGGTAGCGCTTGGCATCGGCGATAACTTCAAAAGCCCGGGCCGCCACTATCGGCCCGCGCCCACTGGCATCCACCAGCTGAAACTGTATGTCACTCGCGGTTTCTAACAGCGAGGTATGCGTTCCCGAGCGGCTCTCTTGCCAGCAGTCTAGCGGATCTGACTCGCCGGACTCGTATAAACACAGCGAGCGGTTTTGCTTTGCCCGCCAGCTCACGCGCACACGATCACGGCAGAGGTTTTCCCCCTCTGCCAGTACGCACAAGCTGGGCTCCAGGGTCAATTCGACCGCGCCGGTCTTTAATCCAGAGACCTCTTCGTCAGCGGCGCTGACGGGGTACACCGCTAGCAACCCCAGAGCTGCGACCACCCAAAGTCCCTGTCGTGGCGGACTAAAAATGGTAAATACCCCCAAGGAATACTGTTGTTGAACCACTGTGATCCACCAACGGGCTATCGGTTATAGCGCTGTCAAACCACTTTTGATGCAGCGTGGCTTGCAGTGTCCAGCGCTCGGCGAGCGGGCGGCGCCAGTCAAACCTCACATAGGGCGTTACGCTGGCATCCGCCTGATATTCTAGATCGGGAACCTGAGCTACCTCACCGGCATCGATGCCATAGTAGTAATCCACCAGATCATCGCTCTGCCAGACAAAACCACCCGCCAGAGTAAACTCATTACGGCCGCGATACAGCCGCTGGTCGAGCCCAAGACGCAGCTCCTGCCCACCGTGCACATCAATCAGGTCACTGAGCGCCTGCACGCTGAACCCGGTGCGCCGATAAAACGCGCTGTATTCCAGCCCCCCCAGTACCGCCAAACGCCGCGGACTTAAGTCGTCCAGCGTGACAAATTCTTCGAGATCGCGGGCGGTGTCGCTTTTTTTGTGAAAAAACTCACTGGGGCCGTCTTTATCGGTGGTGTTGGGGGTATTGGTACTATCCTCAGGAGCGACGCTGAGGTTATTCGCCCCCTGCCCCTGAGGGGCTGCACTTAATGCGTAGCTGCCACCGGCCCCTTCAATCACAAAGTTACCCAGCGACACATCGTTAAAGTACATATGATCGAGACCGAGAGTCGATACCAACGCCACCGACTGGCGCTCTGTTTCAAGCAGAGAAAACCCCAGGGTCGTGGTATCTAAGAAGAAACGCTCGCCGTAATAGCTGGCTTGCGGCAGCACCACTACCGGAATGGTATCGCCCCCCACCAGCGGGTTACTGCGCCCGCCCAAACCAACACCCAGCGAAAACTGCCACTCGCCTATGGCGATGCAATCATCGGGATACGCCTCACAGTGAGTATCGGCCGCCAGCGCACCTGGCGCCAACAGCCATAACAGTCCAGTCGCAGCCAAGCCACGCGTTAACACTACACCCACAAAATCACCTCAATCACTGCGACTACCCAAGCACAGCGGACACATGCCGCCCAAATCCTCCACTATAGAAAAAACCAGCGGAGTATGGCTACTAAATCAGCGGCCTGTTTTGTAACAGATTGTAATAACTAGCGCTTTAGGTGTTTGGGGTCGGGGGTACGCAGCTGTTTTGCCAGCGGGTGTTGCTGACGCTTTAGCTCTGTCAGCACCAGCTGCGCCACTTCACGTGCACCCAGATGATTTAAATGGGTATCGTCAGTCACCCCAATCGGATAGTTCGGGTGCAGGTCGGGGGCAATGTGCATAAAGCGCAGCGCCGAAAACTCATCCCCCATGGCCTGAAAATACTCCCGGGTTATGGCTTCCATATCCAGTAGTGTTACTTTTTGCGAGGCCGCCACCTCGCGCACCAGATCCGCATACACACCGTGAGTTGGGTCGATAACGCCCTGCTCATTAAAATAGCGACGCGTAATAGGTGTGAGCAAAATTGGCTCGGCCTTTTTACCGCGCACATCGGCAACAAAGCCCTCTAGGTTTTTACTAAAGTCCGCCGGCGGTGTGTAACGATCTTTTTTGTGCTCGGACTGATCGTTATGGCCAAACTGGATAAACACATAATCGCCCGGCTGCAAGGCATCCATAATACCCTGCCAGCGGCCCTCGCTTTTAAAAGTGCGGGTGCTGCGACCATTGCGGGCACGGTTGTCGACCACAATATTGTCCGCAAAAAAGTAACTAAACGGCACGCCCCACCCCGTCTCGGGATAGTCCTTTACCTCTTTAATGGACATGGTCGAATCGCCCGCCATAAAAACCTGCGTTTTGTCGGCGGCGTAGCTCAAAGTACTCAACAGCATTAACGCAAAAACAAAAACCGTGCGGAACATCAAAACCTCTCTTATCGCCATTATTGTGTCAGTGTCTTGCGCCGTTAATCTATGATAAGCGAAAAATCATCGGCGTCTAAATGAGCGGGGAAACGCTCGCGATAGGATCTGAGATCCGCCTCGCTGAGCAGCGCCGTTAACACCCCCGGCAGGTTGGCGGCATCAGCCAACACCTCACCCAAAGGAGAGAATACCACGCTGCCACCGGCATAATCCTGCCCATAGGCGTCTTGCCCAACGCGGTTAACACCAATGACATAGGCTTGGTTTTCAATGGCGCGGGCTTTAAGCAGGGTGCGCCAGTGATCGTGCCGGGCCGAGGGCCAATTGGCAACATAGAGCGCAATATCGTAATCGTCGCGATTGCGACTAAACACCGGAAAACGCAAGTCATAGCAAACCTGCAACAACACTCGCCACCCCTTCAGGGTTACAAGTGTACGCTGGCGGCCAGGTTGATAGCGCTCGTGCTCGCCCGCCATGCGAAACAAGTGGCGTTTATCATAGTGCTGTAACGGCTGATCGGGCGAGGCCCACAGCAGGCGATTGGTATGATGTGCGGCGTGCTCGCCCCGTGGCGAAGCGCCCCGAGCAAAAACCACTGAGCCGGTGATGGCGGCCCCATAACGCTTAGCCTGCTCCATGAGCCACTGGCTAGCGGGGCCCTCAGGGAGCTCGGCGTGCTGTCGCGCGCGCGGGTGAAAACCCGTGGTAAAAACTTCGGGCAGGACGATTAAATCTGGCGGGGATGCATCCCTCATATCGCCAAAATGTTTGGCTAAGAGTGGCTCTAACGCCGCCAAATTAGCGGCGCTGTCGTCGGGGATTATATCGCTCTGTATCAGCGCTATGCGTAAGTCTTTCATTCGCCCCCCTTAAAAACATTGCCAAACTATAACACGGCACCGGGAAGACGGGCACGAGCCCGGGCGGGCTAAAGTGCCCGCAACCGGCGTCACTCAGCTTGAGCGGGGATATGCGGAATACTGTGCTCGACAGCGCCATTTTGCCCGCGCTGGCGCAGGGCGTGATCCATAACGACCATGGCCAGCATCGCCTCCGCAATGGGCGTTGCGCGAATGCCTACACAGGGATCGTGACGACCGGTGGTAACCACTTCGACGGGCGCGCCGTGAACATCGACGCTGCGCCCGGGGATGCGCAAACTGGAGGTAGGTTTTAAGGCCATGTGGGCAATGATGTCCTGACCGGTTGAAATGCCGCCCAAAATTCCGCCGGCGTTATTAGAGACAAACCCTTCGGGTAAAATTTCATCCCGGTGCTCGGTGCCTTTTTGCGCAACGCTGGCAAAGCCGGCGCCGATCTCAACACCTTTGACCGCGTTTATACTCATTAAAGCGTGGGCAATATCGGCGTCTAAACGATCAAAAACAGGCTCGCCCAAACCCGGCGCCACACCGCTGGCGACCACGGTAATTTTTGCTCCCACCGAGTTACCCTCTTTACCCAGCGCTTGCATGTACTCTTCCATCTCACGCACTTTGCTGGCGTCGGGACAAAAGAAGGGATTATTGGCAATTTCGTTCCAGTCCACCGACTCGATCCCGATGGGACCCAGCTGCGATAAATAGCCGCGAATCGCAATACCGTAGGTTTCTTTTAAGTATTTTTTGGCGATGGCCCCGGCAGCTACCCGCATAGCGGTCTCGCGCGCAGAGCTGCGGCCACCGCCACGGTAATCGCGCACGCCGTATTTGTGCATATAGCTGTAATCGGCGTGGGCCGGACGAAACTGGTCTTTGATATTGGAGTAATCTTTCGAGCGCTGATCGGTATTCTCAATCAGAAGACCAATCGGCGTGCCGGTGGTTTTACCCTCAAACACCCCCGATAAAATCTTCACCTGATCCGCCTCGCGGCGCTGGGTGGTGTAGCGCGACTGACCGGGTTTGCGCCGATCCAGATCCAGCTGAATATCCTCTTCGCTCAGCGCGAGTCCCGGCGGGCAGCCATCAACAATACAGCCCAGGGCTAAGCCGTGGCTCTCGCCAAAGGTTGTCACTGTAAAAAGTTTGCCAAAACTGTTGCCGGACATAGCGGTTCCATTACTCTAGACGAATTAAAGGCGACACATTATACGCACATTAGCGCCTATTGTATCGCCAACAAACATGTGAAAAAGCGGTAAAGCTCAGGCGCTTAGCCAGCCAAGCCGGCCACCAGCGCCTCACGGCTGATCACAAACACGCCGTGGCCGCCGCGTTCAAACTCCACCCACTGAAAATCAAGCGCCGGGTAGGCTTGCTCTAGGGCCAGCGCACTGTTACCCACCTCGACCACCAGCAAGCCGCCATCGTTGAGGTGATCCGGCGCGCCGGCCAGCAAACGACGGGTAAAATCGAGCCCGTCAACACCCGAGCCCAGGCCAATTTCAGGCTCGGCGTGGAACTCCGCCGGCATAGCGGCAAGGTCTTCAGCGTCCACATACGGGGGATTACTGACAATTAAATCGAAGCAGCGCCCTGCCACAGAGGCAAATAGATCTCCCTGAGCGCACGCTACCCGGTCGCCGGCCCCATGGGCCTCGATATTGCTCGCGGCAACGGCCAGCGCATCGGCGCTGATATCGCTCAACACCACCTCGGCGTCGGGAAACTGGTAAGCGCAGGCGATGCCGATGCAACCGCTGCCGGTGCACAAATCCAGCACATACTCGGGCGCCTGCTCCAGCCAAGGGGAAAATCCGGCCTCGATCAACTCGGCGATGGGCGAGCGCGGCACCAATACCCGCTCATCCACATTAAACTCCAGGCCGCAAAAGTGGGCCTTACCGGTTAAATACGCGGCGGGAACGCGGCGCTCGATACGCGCCCGCAACAGGGCTAGAACGGCAATCTTTTCATCGTCGGTGAGGCGTGCATCCAGCACATGGGGGCTGTTAAAGCCCTGCAGGTGAACCGCTGCCAGCACCAGCTGCACCGCCTCGTCCCAGGGGTTGTCGGTGCCGTGACCAAAAAATAACCCCGCCTCGTTAAAACGACTGGCGCCATAGCGGATAAAATCCCGAACACTGAGCAGTTCGGCGCGGGCTTGTGCCTCATTCAATTGCTGCACGACAAAATTCACCTGTATTAGAGAGAAGGCCGCCATAATACCAGAGGCAAGCCTTTACCGAGTGCAGAGATTGGCGTAATGTTGCCGCCCTTTCATAAAACGTTAATACTGTGGCAAGTTCCACTTAGACTCATCCGGCTGGCGCCGAGCGCTCGTCCTAGACAGGGTAACAAGCAATGCAGCAACATTTTGCCAAAATCATCGAAGGCATCGGCGAAGATCTACAGCGCCCGGGGCTTATAGACACGCCCAAACGCGCGGCCAAAGCGTTTCAGTTTTTGACCAAAGGCTACCATCAATCACTGGAGGAAGTGGTAAACGGCGCGCTGTTTCCGTCGGACTCGAACGAGATGATTATGGTAAAAGACATCGAGCTGTACTCAATGTGCGAGCATCATATGCTGCCGTTTATCGGCAAAGCGCACGTCGCCTACATCCCTACCGGCAAAGTGGTAGGCCTGTCCAAAATTGCCCGCATCGTCGACATGTACGCCCGCCGGCTGCAAATTCAGGAGCAGCTAACGGTACAAGTCGCCGAATCAATCGCCGAGATCACCGGCGCCTCCGGGGTTGGGGTGATTATCGAAGCCAAGCATATGTGCATGATGATGCGCGGCGTCGAGAAACAAAACTCCAGCATGAAAACCTCGGCCATGCTCGGCAGTTTTCGCAGTAATCAGGCGACCCGCACCGAGTTTTTATCGCTATTACGGTAACGCCTTATCCGGCCGGCCTCACTCCAGAGGGCGGTCGGCACTGCCCGTCTCAGCCCCATCGCTCGATAAAACCTCCAGCTGCACATAGACCCGCTTGTTGCCGCGCAGCACCGCGTAGAGGGTCACGTAAACCGTCTCCTCGGGCAGCGATAACTCATACGCGCCATAGTACTGGTACTGATCCAGGCCATAGAGCTGATAGACATTAAAATGGTTGTTGGCCCAACTGTTGGACTCCCCACAATCGCGCGACTGGCACACATACAATTCGCGCAGCGGGTATTGCGCGAGCTGGCGGGCAAAAAAATCAAACCCTTCCCGAGCCGAGTGGTTATCGGGCAACCGATAGGTAGTGCGGGTCAGCTCGCCGCTGGTGCGCAGCTCTTCAACCCGCCACAGGCCGCGCACTTTGCGGTAATTACCCAACGCCACCATGTAGTCGCGCTCGTCGGTTTGCGCGCGCGACTCGATGCTCGCACCGGGAAAATCGTTTAACTGCAGCGGCCCGCCAGGGCCCTCGAGAGCCTGCGCGCCACTACAGGCAACAAACATTAAGACACACACCAACCAGTATCCGAACACAGAGTTTTGCATCGTTTGCTTCTTATAAAAAATCATTAATATGTTTCGCTACCGCGTCGGCTTGCTCTTCCATATGCAGGTGGTGACCGCCAGCCATAGTAATCACCTCTAATTGCGGATACTGCTGCGCCGCCTCAGTAAAACCGGGATAGAACTTAGGCATTCCGTCATCGGCCAACAGCACTCTGGCAGGGCATTGGATCGCCGAGATAAACGCGTGTATTTGCCCGCGGGTTAACTTTACCGACGATGGCGCCAGCAGGCGCTGGTCCGTACTCCAGGTAAAACCATTGGTCACGGGTGTTATACCACGCTCGGTAAGCAAGCGGGCCGCCGCTTCGCTGAGCGGAAACATCCCCTGCGAACGGGCTTTTACCGCGGCGTTAACATCGGCAAATACCCGCAGCGGCTTATCGGCCAACTCGCGATTTTTACGGATAGAGTCGGCCAGTTGCCTGGGGGCATTTTCAGAGCTGACCGGCTCGGGGAATAACCCCTCGATTAACACCATACGGTCGATTCGTTCAGGAAACGAGCCGGCCAACAAGGCCGCAATAATGGCCCCGCGCGAGTGGCCCAGCAAGCTAAAGTGTTGCCACCCCAACGCATCGGCAATGGCCAGCACATCGGCTACGTCGTCCCAAATATTGTAAGGTGCGCTGCCCGGGCGATGTTCACTTTGGCCGTGACCGGCCATATCCAGCACCACCAGGTTTAACGAGGCCAACTGTGGCGCCAGGCGGGTAAAGCTTGCGCTATTGTCCAGCCAACCGTGCAAGGCCAGCACCGGGCGCCCCGCCTCACTGCCCCATTGCTGAGCGCTATAGCCCAACCCCGCAATATTAAACTGGCGTTGCTTGGGGGTCATATGTACTCCAGGGTCGTCAAGAAAAGGCTTAGGGGTGCTCGATCCACAGCAGTCGCCCCATATCGGCCGCCACAACATCCAGCTCAAGCGCTGCCAGCGAGGCAGTTTTCATGTGGTGCGCCTCAGATGCGCCGCAAAGAGTATCCAACAGGGTCGACACCAGGGGTTGATGGCTTACCAGCAATACCGACTCGAGACCGGAGCGGTAGAGCTCGGCAATCAAGGTATCAATACGGGCCTCGGGCACAATCAAATCGGTAATATGCTCACAGGATTCCGGCAGCTCCAGCGCCGCTCTGGCGATCTCGGCGCTCTGACGGGCGCGAACATAAGGGCTAACCCACACATCGGTTAGTGCGGGCATTTTATCCCGTTGCCGCTCCACCACCAGACGGACATCGTCGCGCCCGGTGGGCACCAGCGCCCGACTGGCATCCATGGCCTGGTAGGGTTCGGCGCGCCCGTGGCGCAGGATAAATAAACGCATATTTCCGCCTTAATAATTCAATGTAAAAAGCACCCGTTGTTACACAGGCCTGGACGAGCTCTCATCGGCATCTTGCTCGGCAATAATCGCTGCATCCGTGTTCTGCCCGTTAGCGTCCGGCTTGTCGGCCTCGGCCGAGGTTGTCACCACCTCTTCCGGCTCGACCACCTCGGCCACCGGGGCGGGCTCGGGCCAATCGGCAAAAGGAAACGGTTTATCGTTGCTGTTGTAGGTTAAAAAGCGCAGGGTTTGTGCGATGTACTGAGTCAGTGAGTCTCCCAGCTGGCGCAAATTGGTATTGTCACTGCCGGTGATTAAGGCAAACAAAAATTGCACCAATACCAAAACCCCGACAACAATGCCGGCGACGTACAAGACCAGCGCAAACAGAATCATAAACAGCAACCGAATCCAGTGGTCGGACGAGGTGATGTTCGACTTAAGCTTTTCGTTATCCATACATTTCCCCTAAAAATTGGATGTAGCCCGGCTGGCAATTGACTCAGTGTAGCACTGCAGGGCCCGGCTCCCACAACTCGTCTGCCTGCTCCTGCTGCTGCATTTTACGCACCTGACTCATAAACTGCTGATAATCACCCCGGCGCGCATCAGTAACAGACTTACGATTGTACAGCTGGCGCTGCTCAATCAGGTAAAACTCATTGCCATAAGAGGCAAAACCTATCGGCTCGGGGCGTTTAGCGAAGATAGAATAGCCCGAAAACACCCCCTCGGCGACCGGGATATCCAGCAGAGACGTCACGGTTTTTGCAAGCCCCAGGGAGGTATTGTTTTTGGCGTTATAGCGCGGCGGCAAGAAGCCTTTTTCCGGGTAGTAGGCAAGCAACGGAATACGGTCGATAAACAGCGGGCGGTAGTCGTGATCACCGTGATCGGCGAGCGCCTCGACGTAGCTCTCTTCCATATAGTGAGCATGATCGGAGGTTAACACCAGCAAGGTATTATCTGCCCAGGGCGAGCTTTTAAAATACTGCCAAAAGCGCCCAAACGCACCATCAAAATTGTGAATCGTATTTAAGGCATTGACGCTGCCGTCGCCGTAGCTGAGCTCATCCGCAGGCACATCGACCCACGCGTGAGTCCCAAGGTTATAACCGGCCATAAACAAACGCTCATCGGTGCCCTCATGTTCACGCAAATAGCCAATCAGGCCATCAAAATATTGCTGATCCGAGAGCGAGCCGGCCGCTTTAGGGGCACCCACGCCCGGATAGTGCTTAACGCTTTCTGCGGTGAGCACTGAGTCGAACCCGATCATGGCCATAAGCTCATCAACATAGGCATCGCGCGCGACATGGGCATCAAAAAATGCACTGCGATAACCCAGCTCGCCAAAAAGCTGAGTCAGGCACGGATAAGAGCGCTGCCCTCCGGCGGCAAACAACTCACGCCAGCTGGCCGCGCCACCTAAACCACTGTAAACCCCACACAACTGCCCCAGTAAACCGCGGTAAGTGGCCGCCGTGTGATTGTAATAGTCACTCACTACCATCGCACGGCGGGCAAACTGGTCAATATTGGGCGTCAAATCTGGCACGGCGCCACCGTAGGCTCCAATGGTGCGGGCCGACATCCCCTCGGCAAAAATTAAGAGCACATTCAACCGCTTACCAGCCTCCGTTTGGCGCGGCGCCACAATGCTCGCCGGGGCCTGCCCGTCGCGCAGCATAACGCCCGACAAGCCCCCCGAAAGGGCCGGCCCCAAGGCCTCGTCAGAATGTGGCAGCAACGCCTGATACGCCCTCAGCGGGGCGGCGGCATCGAGGTTGTTAAGACGCTGCCAGGAATACACATGAAACTCATATTTTTGCTCGATCAGCGCAGCGCCAGCAAAGCTTGTCAACGCCAAAAAAAATGCGGTTATCGCCGGTACCACACGGCGCGGCGGCGCTAAAGCGCCCACCGCACCCACCGCCGCAAACAGCAGCAACACGATGAAAACTTTGGCGGCGTTACCCCAGGTAAACAGCAGCGCAACATGATCGACGCTGCCCAACGCTAATGGCGTAAGGTACTGCCCCCCAATCCACAGCACGAGATACTGCAGCGCCAGCGGCAACAATAGCGCCGACGCCAACAACAGCGACCACAGGCGCTGCTGACGAAAACAATAGTGCGCCAAAGACACCAGCCCCAACAGTAAAAAGGTATCGGCCAGTGCATCCAGCACGGCCCAACTGCCGCCCCAGCGGGAGCCTAACAACCACTGCAAACGGTCGCCAAAAATATAAAAAATCAGCGCGAGCAATACGATGCCGGGCAGCTGATAACGAGCGGCAAAAATTACCCAGGCAGGCGTGTTAATGCGGTTAATAGACATACTGAAGAACGTCCCTGTCGAAAAAAATAGCGGTAAACATGGGTTTATTGACCTCCCGCCTCAGGTTGAGCCCCGGAGGTACTGGCCATCTGACGGCCCTGTAGCGAACGTTGTAGGTTTCCCCCAAGGTTCGTTACAGCTTACTGTGGTGTTCAAGGTTATTGCTGTATTCCACATCGTTGCTCTGCTCGCCCAACATCAATTCGCGCACCACATCGGCCACAGCGCGACGCTCAAATAAAATGCTATAAAGGCCACTCACCAAAGGCATGTACACCCCGAGCTCATCGGCTTTTTGCTTTACCTGATGCAGGGTATTAACACCTTCGGCCACCTGACCGAGACCCGAGACCACCGCATCCAGCGGCTCCCCCTTACCCAGCTGATAGCCCACCCGATAGTTGCGGCTAAGATCCGACGTGCAGGTTAAAATTAAATCGCCAACACCGGCCAAACCCAAAAAAGTCATCGGGTTTGCGCCCATTTCGGCGGCAAAGCGCCCCATCTCGGCGAGGCTGCGAGTGAGCAACATGGCCTGCGTATTTTTACCCGCCCCCATCGCTGCGGCCATGCCGCAAATGATGGCGTAGATATTTTTTAACGCACCGCCCAACTCGACGCCGCCACGGTCTTTATTGGCGTAAACCCGAAAGGTCTCCGAGCGCAAAATATCCTGCACCGCCTGACACACTCGCTCACTTTCACTGGCGATAACACTGGCCGTGTGCTGCTTGGCGACAATTTCCTTGGCAAAATTAGGCCCGCTCAGCACACCGATGTCATGGTCGGGCAGCTCTTCGAGCAGGATGTCGCTCATCAGCGTAAAGCCCTCGGGCTCGATCCCCTTAGCGGTGCTCACCACAATGGCATCGCTTTTTAAATAGGGGCGCAGCTGACGAGCCACCGCGCGAAAGGAATGGCTCGGAATCGATACAAACACCAAATCAGTGCCTGTCACTGCGCGCTCAAGCTCGGCGGTCACCTCCAGCCCGTCGGTTAACGCGACTCCCGGCAGGTAACGCTCGTTTTCGCGCGCGCTTTGGCAGCGCAGGGCATTGTCTTTATCGCGCATCCACAAAAAAGTGCGATGGCCATTGGCCGCCACAATATTCGCAATGGCGGTACCGAAGCTTCCGCCACCCAGTACAGCTACCTGTTGTTTATTTCCCATGGGTTGTGAGCTCCTCACGCCCTGCGCACTTACGTTCTGCACAGGGACATATATTGAATTTGATTATTTACCGAGTATCGCTATATAACCATCAGTACGATCAAAAATTGACACTGTCGATTGTTACTTAACCAGCCAAACTGTAACCATTCTGCACAATTTCTCAGCGTTTCATTTTTTCCACACTTTCTGTGGATAACTTGGTGGATTGTTTTTGGGAAAAGCACTCCAATGCCCGTAATTACTGGCTGGAGTACAAATTGAGCATTATTTAACCTTTATATTTAAACCCTTTAATATCAATAGCTTACAAGAGATTGCCAGTGTTTTGTGACGTTTTAGAGTCATTTCTGCGGAAATCCCCCGGCGGCTGGCGGCAGATGTGCATAAAAAGTTAGTGTCCCTTAACCGTAAACTTGCCGTAGACACAAAACCTTCATAATTCCAACATCCTCCCGACGCACAACTGTCATATTCAACCCCGCTGCGACGAGAAGACTTTCGCCCCCACAGTAGGCGCATATTCCGCCGGCCCTTGGCGGCAATTTAGCCTTTATCAGCGTGTGCCAACATCCCATTTAATCTTTGATACCCACCGCTGTGATAAAGCAGCGGGTCAGACTCGTGCTCACTGACCAGCACATCCTCAATCCGGGCAATCACAATATGGTGCGTGCCATAGCTGACCACTTTATCGGTTTGGCAGAAAAATACCGCCTCCGAGTCGGTCAGGTACGGAACCGAATCCGGCCCCTCAAGCCAACTGCCGACACTAAAACGGTCTTGCACGGGCTCAAAGCCGGCACAGACATTAGACACCCGCTCCTGATGGTGAGCCAGGACATTCACCGCAAAGTGGCAACCCAGATTTTCTAAATGCCCCTGCAGCGAGATCTGCTTATTAATGCAAACCAATAGCGATGGCGGCTCGTCTGACACAGAAGTCACTGACGAGACAGTCATAGCAAAGCGCTGGTCGTTATCAATTCTGGTCGATAATACACTGACCCCAGAGGCCAAACGCCTCATCCCCTGCTTCATTGCCAAAGCTACATCAGTATTATGCATAACACCTCCACGTTAATCAGGCCGCTATTTTGACCATCGCGCCCGATAGACACAAGCCTCCCTTACTTTTGCGCTGAATCCATCAGTGACCGTAGACATTTCAGGCAATTTGCCTGCGCACCAAACAAATTGCCCACGCGCTAATCGACGCCGCCCGGCCACTGGGATTTTTTTACAATTTCCTTGGTTTTATCGTTGACGACACGCTGAGCCATGGGTATTATGCGCACCTCTTGAAACGCGGCATCAACACCACCGCAACAAGACATCGGAGTGTAGCGCAGCCTGGTAGCGCGTCTGCTTTGGGAGCAGAATGTCGGGGGTTCGAATCCCTCCACTCCGACCATTTTACGCGAGCCGTCCGGTTCAATGCTCCAGCCATGCGCCCGTAGCTCAGCTGGATAGAGCATCCGCCTTCTAAGCGGATGGTCGCAGGTTCGAGTCCTGCCGGGCGCGCCAAACACTTAGTGAATGTCGACTTATTGCTAAGGTCGACAATCCATTAAGTGGATTTCGCGCTGACCGTTTTGCGTTTCTCGTTAGCGTCAGTAACAGGTAACACCTGTCTCGATGGTGGCTGTAGCTCAGTTGGTAGAGCCCTGGATTGTGATTCCAGTGGTCGCGGGTTCGAGCCCCGTCAGCCACCCCACCCTTACCGCTTAAATATCGATTTCCAGCGACACCCGCAAAACTTTTCCGTTGCGGCACCCCACTGACAACCCTCTTTTCGCCCGACGGCACACCGCTTATATTCGCAGCGGCCATATTGGCAACGGCTGTTATAGCAACCCCTCAAGACCAGCAAAAAAAGCGTAAATTTCAGCTGCGCCGCCTTGGCCTCTCGCCTAAGCTATGTGAGAATATCGGCCCTTTTCTTTTTGCACCGCAGCGCGTTTTTAATAACACTCGCGCCGCCAACTAAGGTAACTGCACTCCATGTCTGCACTGCTTCTCGATGGCAAGGCCCTAGCGGCAAAAACCGAACAAGCGTTATCCGCCCGCGTTAGCGAACTAAAATCTAACGGCAACGGCCAAACCCCTATTCTGGCCACCATTCTCGTGGGTGACGACCCGGCATCGGCCACCTATGTGCGCATGAAAGGCAACGCCTGTGAGCGCATCGGCATGGAGTCGGTAAAGGTAGAAATGCCCAGCGAGACCACCACCGAGCAACTGTTGGCAAAAATCGACGAGTTAAACAACAACCCCAACGTGCACGGTATTTTGCTTCAGCACCCGGTGCCCGAACAAATTGACGAGCGCGCCTGCTTTGACGCCATTGCCCTGCAAAAAGATGTCGATGGTGTTACCTGCCTGGGTTTTGGCCGTATGAGTATGGGCGAGCAAGCCTACGGGTGCGCCACACCAAAAGGTATTATGCGTTTGCTGGAGGCCTACGATATTGAGCTGGCCGGCAAACACGCCGTGGTGGTAGGTCGCAGTCCTATTTTAGGCAAACCCATGGCCATGATGATGCTGGGCGCCAACGCGACCGTCACTATCTGCCACTCCCGTACACAAAACCTGGCCGATCATATCCGTCAGGCCGATATCGTGGTTGGCGCCGTTGGCCGCCCCGAATTTATCAAAGCCGAGTGGATTAAAGATGGTGCCGTTGTGGTCGATGCCGGCTACCACCCAGGCGGCGTTGGCGACATTGAGCTCGCCCCCTTGGTTGACCGGGTTGCCGCTTACACACCAGTGCCCGGCGGTGTTGGCCCCATGACCATCAACACCCTGATTTATCAAACTGTAGATTCCGGTGAAAAGGCCATCGCCGGAGCGTAAACTGTCGTGCCCGAATGGAGCACAAGGAGCAAGCTTTATGGCTCGTACCGCATGGATAACAATCGCATTGCTGGCCGCAAGTACCGCCGGCAATGCCGAGCCCATCAATAACTACACCTACGTCTGCGAGCTGGACAACAGCCAGCGCCTGATTGAAGTGGTGTACTTATTACCGGACCAAAAAGTGCCCTGTGAAGTGCGCTACCAAAAAGACGATGACAAAACTGAAGTCTTATGGCGCGCCGACAATCAGGAAGGCTTTTGCGAGAGCAACGCCCAAAGCCTGATAAAACAACAGCGCGAGTGGGGCTTTGAGTGCACAAGCAACGATACTATCCCACGCTCAACAGCGTTTAACTTATACTGATTTAACGATACGTGGTCACCCCGATACACACACCAGCCTGTGAGCCCAAACTCACCATACTCTACCGGGATGAACAGCTGGTGGCGATCAACAAGCCCAGTGGTTTGCTGGTGCACCGCAGCCCCATCGACCGGCACGAGACCCGCTTCGCCATTCAGTTACTGCGCGATCAAATTGGCCAGCGGGTGTATCCGGCGCACCGACTCGACAAGCCCACCTCCGGGGTGCTGCTCTTTGCCCTCGACGGCGGCACCGCACGATTGCTCAACGATGCATGGCAAGGCGGCCGGGTCAGTAAACACTATGTGGCGCTCGTGCGGGGCTACCTAGAGGCTCTCGATCTCGACTACCCTTTGCGCTATCAGGCGGATAAACACGGTGATGCTCCCGGCAGTGACCAACCACTGCAAAGCGCGCAAACCTCATTCGCCCCACTGGCGCAAACCGAACTCCCCGAGGCCGTCGACCGCTACCCGACCAGCCGTTACTCACTGGTGCACTGTCGCCCCGGCACCGGGCGCAAGCATCAAATAAGGCGTCACTTAAAACATCTGCACCACCCCATCATTGGCGACCCAAAATACGGCAAAAGTGTACACAACCACTTCTTTGCCTGTCGCTTTGGCGCCGATCGATTGCTGCTCGCCGCCACTCAACTGCAGCTACAACACCCCCTGACAGGCGAGCCTCTGACGATAAACGCCCCCATTACCGGCCGCTTTGGCCGGACCATCGACACCCTTGGATGGCGCGATAGCTTACCCGAGCCGTGGCGTGAGCCTCTCCATGCGACTGGATAAATTTATAGCGCACTGCACGGGCGCCAGTCGCTCCGAGGTTAAACGCTGGCTTCGGGCAAAGTGCGTCAGCGTGGCAGGCGCTACCGCGACCGACCCGCGCCAACACATCACTCAGTGCGATCAAGTGCAGCTAAACGACTCGGCACTGGAGTACCCGCGCGCCCATTACTATATGCTGCACAAACCGGCGGGCGTTGTTTGCAGCAATGAAGACAGCGAGCACCCCACGGCGCTCGACTGCCTTACCGGCGTATCGCCAGCGGGCCTGCAAATTGCCGGCAGGCTCGATAAAGACACCACCGGGCTTGTGCTGATTACCGATGATGGCCAATGGAATCACATCATCACCGCACCGCGGGTCGCAAAAGATAAAGTTTATATAGCCTCGCTGGCCGAGCCCGTTAGCCCGCACTGCATCGCGCAGTTCGCCACAGGGCTACGGCTAAAAGGTGACAGCAAACCCACCCGGCCGGCAATCCTTGAGCCAATCACTGAACGCACCGCACGCGTCACGTTGCACGAGGGGCGCTACCATCAGGTAAAGCGTATGTTTGCCGCCTGCGGCAACCACGTAACCGGCTTACACCGCGAGTCAGTAGCGGGCATAGTACTCGACCCAACGCTGGCCCCCGGTCAGTTTCGCCCCTTAACCGAGGCCGAAGTCGCCCTCCCCCAAAGCACGAGTGCCAAGCAATGAATGACCCCGCCCTGGACTGGCTTGGCAGCCAATACCAAAACGCCGACGCCGCCCACAACACCCTGTGGCTGTGCGATGAAGCCGCCCGGGAATTTACCGATCAGCTGCCGCTGCGACCAAACACTCAATTTGTCAGCAATCGCTGGGATATAGCCACTCGCTTGGGCGAGGGGCAACACCGGGTTAGCTTTAATGATTTTAACCTCGACACCATCGCCGACGATTCATTCGACGCTGTGTACTACCGGGTATCCAAAGAAAAGCCTGTCGTTCACCATCTTATTAACGCCGCCGCCCGAATACTAAAGCCGGGTGGCCAGCTGATTATTGCCGGCTTAAAAAACGAAGGCGCAAAAAGTATTTTAGACAAAGCCGCCAAACGACTCGGCTGTGCCAAAGCCACGCAAAAAAACGGTTTAGCCTATGGCGCGCGCTTAAGCAAAATAGAGTTATCCGCACCGCTCGACGATAGTGACTACCACCGCTTGCGCGCTATCGCCACGCTCACGGAAGGAGGCGCCAATAACGCATCGCTGTGGAGCAAACCGGGACAATTTGGCTGGCAAAAAACCGATGCCGGTAGCGCTTTTTTTATCGCAACATTAAAGCAACAAAGCCTTTCAACGCACCAGCCGCTCACGGTTTTAGACTTAGGCTGTGGTTACGGTTACCTCACCGCCTGTGCCGCCCACAGTATTTTGCACAAGCACCTCGCACACTACACCCTAACCGACAATAACGCCGCCGCACTGCAAAGCGCACGCTACAACTGTGAGCAACTGGGCCTTAGCGCGGCGGTTATCGCCTCGGATGCGGGGCGAGAAATTAACGGCCGCTTTGACTTAATTTTGTGCAACCCACCCTTTCATCAGGGCTTTAATGTCAGCGATGATTTAACCGAGCGGTTTATCGCCAGCGCTGCGGCGCACCTATCAAAAAACGGGCAGGCCTTTTTTGTGGTCAACGCTTTTATTGGTATCGAGCAAAAGGCCAAAGCGCATTTCGCTCAGTATCAGGAGCTGGCCAATAACCGCCAGTTTAAAGTGCTGCAATTTACCGGCCCCACACTCTAACGCCCACTAAAGTTCGGCGATTAGGTAATCTCGGCGCCGGGCCAGCGGTAACATAGAATCGGTAACCGCTCGCCAATCGGGGGTTACGGGCCGGCGGTAAAACGCACCGATGCGATTTTCATAGCGCCGATGGTGCCACTCAAGCGCCTGGGCAAAATAAACCGTGCCATCGCGCAGCGATCGCCAACCCTCGATTAACCCGGCGCTTGCGGCAAAGTTAACCACCAACAAGCCCTGTGGGGTTAACCCCCGGCACAAAGCGGCTGCCCAATGCGGCGACACATCCACGACCCGCGTAGGCTCGCCCTCGCAGGCGGTAAACAAATCATCCACAATCACGTCAAACCCGGGGCCGCCGTAAAACCTCATAAAAGCGATGGCATCGGCCTCAAGCAATAACGTGTTAGCGCCACCGGCGGCAAAAAAATCCCGCGCGATCCGCAAGTGCACAGGATTAATATCCACCCCGATAATCAGCGCCTGTGGGTAGCGCTTGCGCAGCTTACACACCACCGCCCCGCCACCGACCCCCAGCACCAATATACGCCGCACCGAAGCACCAGTCAGTAAGCGACAAGGCAACCACAACAGATCCCAGACACTACCGTCCAGCTCTCTTTTAGGGTGATACTGAGTGTGAAAAATACCGTCGGTATACAAGCGCACACTCTGCCCGGCACGGCACACGCGATAATGTTGCCCGTGACGATCGCGATAATTAAACAAGTCCATCGCTGGCCACACTGCGGCGCAGCACCGCCATTGCCCAGTTAATTTCCTGCAACTGCTCGGTATCGCCACCGCGATCCGGGTGCAGCGCCATCGCCAAACGCCGATAACGCTGTTTAACCTCGGCCAGGGTGACCGGCTCATGGAGCGACAACACCTGCAGGGCTTGTTCGCGTTCACCGGAGTTCACAGGCTTACTGGCGACTTGCTGCCAAAAATCACTGAGTAAATCCTCCACGCTCTGCTCGGTAGCTACACGATAGTGGGACCAATCGAGATAGTACTCGCGCAGTTTATGTTCTCGGGCACCCGTAACGCTCTGGCCCGCCGCCTGCTCAAGTTTGCGCACCTGTACATCCATCAGCCCAATATCCAAATCCAACCCCTGCTCGTGTAACTCATCGCGCCACAGGTATAAGGCATTAAACAAAGCAAAGTGTGTCTGAAACAACAGCAACGGACTACTGCCATAGTTATCCGGCAGTAGCTCTTGTGCTACCAGATGCTTTATCAGGTGCTGCTCGCTATATACCTGGCCAGGTTCATTGAGCAGAAGGCGCAATGGCTCAAGCAGAGGGTTGGTCGGCATAAGATTCCAAAGTGAGTAAATGGTTGAATATAAGGGGCCTTAACAGCTTCAAACAGTATAGCGATTAAGCCCTGATGTGACGACCAGCCTCGCTGGCTATCCCATTGAATTGTATAGAGTTAATACAAACTGAAGGGTTTTTACACGAACACTGATTTTTCTTACACTTTTTTCATGTCAGGGGTTGACCAAGTTGGGATCGCTCTATAATATGCGCACCACTTCCACAGCGGAAGTCACTGATCCGCCTTAGCTCAGTTGGTAGAGCAAATGACTGTTAATCATTGGGTCGCTGGTTCGAGCCCAGCAGGCGGAGCCAAATATCGAAAAGGCCGCATCCAAGTGATGCGGCCTTTTTTTTGGCTGCTATAAGCCTACTACTCGGTTTTCATTGTTAAGGAAACGGCTATGTTCGATGTCAATAATTATTTCGAGGGCAAGGTTGCCTCGATCGCTTTTCAAGGCGAAAAACTTCCCGCCACCGTCGGCGTAATGGCCCCGGGCGATTACGAGTTTGGCACCAGCCAAAAAGAATATATGTCTGTGATCAGTGGCGCCTTAACCGTTAAGCTGCCCGGCAGTGATGAGTGGGTAACCTACGGCGCTGGCGAAACATTTGAAATCGAAGCCAACCAAAAATTCGGCGTTAAAGTAGCCGCCGACACAGCCTACCTTTGCCTGTACGAGTAATTAACTTTGCCAGGCCGGCAGGCCTAGTCGTCGCACACCTGCCACTGCTCGCGCTGACCGGCTAAAAACGCTTCTAGCTGCGTCAGGGTACAGCTTTTACTGCCCAACACATGATGGCCAATAGCCGCAAACTCGGTGAGCTTACTGGCGGGCCACTGCTGTTGTAACTCGTGCGCCCAGCTCGCGGGGGTAATGGGGTCAAACTCGCCCGCCAGCACCGCTACCCGCGCGGGCGCCTCGGGCAATTGCAACGGGCGCGCCGCGCGCCACTGCTGACAAATCTGGCCCCGCCACATCCCCTCTAAATAAGGCTTAAGTGACTCGTGGCGCGTCAACTCGGTATTAAACTCCTGCTGCGTCCCCAAACGATTATCGCGGCAGTCTACCGCCATAAACGTAAGGCTTGTGAGTGAATCAGACATTGCCTGCGAGACAAACAATTGCATTAAGCGTTGCAGCGGCGCCCGGTCCCGCGGGCCAATAGCCGCCAGTGCGGCGACGACATCGGCCCAGCGATGACGGTGATAACTGGCGGCGAACACCGCCGCCAACAAACGGTGGTCATTAACCACCATCCGCCGGGGCAGACCATCTACCCGAACATCCACCTGCATCGGCATAGTGCGCAAGGCCGTTAACCCATCAAACAAAGCCGCCTTCAGGTTCACGGGCGTAATAGGCTTGCCAAAATCACCCGAGCGCCAGTGGCGCTGACAATCGGCATCCTCACTGCAGGCAAAATAGAACCCGTCTAAAGCCCGCGCCAGAGTACCGGGCCACTCAATCAAGCCGCCGCGCCCGGGTGGATAAACAGAATCTAATACCAGCGAGGCGATTGCGGGCCCTTTACTGACGGCGAGAGACTCGGCTTGGAGCGCCAGCGCCAGACGCGAGCCGTAGGACACGCCCAGCACATGCCAGCGCTCTATACCCAAAGCGTACCCCAGCTGTTGGATATCCGCCGCACTTATCCGGGTGCCGTAATCCAGCGGATTAAACTGCGGCATATTTGCCAGACAACCCTGCAGCACTTGTTTGGCTTCGCGCCACTCCTGCTGCAGTGAGAGGTTGCGCCCCAGCACCTGCAGACTAAAGCGTTCGTAGGCGTGACACACCGGCCGAGGTTTGCTGCCCCCCGTGCCACGTCGGTCAACTAACACCAGGTCGCGCCGCAGACCGGCAAAATCTCTCCAGTCGCGCCAACGCTGCAGCGCCCGCCCATCGCCAATAGCCGCACCGGCACCGGGGCCACCCTGTAAATACAGCAGCGGCTCGGGCTGTTTATCCGTGCCGCGATAATGCAATACCACCACCGGCAGGGAAAAGCGGCCATCCCCGGTGTGCCAGCTACCACAACTTGCCTCTACGGCGGCGGCTTCCGGGGCATTTGGGCACGGGGCCTGACGCCACTGCCCGGCTGGCGCAGGCAGATTGGATTGGGCGGCCCGCTCAGGCGTCGCAAAGGCCGTAATCAGCAGCCACAACATGCCGGCTGCAAGCGCAAAGCCCCCTATTAGCCCTAAGCGCCAGCTCAGCACGCGGGCCACTTAAGGTTCCAGGGTTCGGCCAAATCGGCCATGGCCGAGGCGAACGCCACATCGCAAAATTGTTGCCCGCTATCAGGCCGGCAGGAAAAACGCCGATACTCACCATCGAGAGTAAACCCAAGCGCATAGGCGTGCAGGTACACCCGGTCGGCCGGAGTCGCACCGTACAAGGCATCCCCAAGTATGGGCGCACCGACACTTTTTAACGCCACCCGTATTTGATGCGTTCGGCCCGTGGCGGGCTTGACCACAAACAGCCTGCGCCCCGGGGCCACACTGCGGCTGATAAACGCCGTGCGCGCTGGGTTGCGGCGCTCGCGGGTTAGCATCCAGGCGCCGCGGCGGGCCGCCACCATATCGCCAATAACTGCCCCCTGTTTTTTTCCGGGCTTTTTATCGCTCAGGGCGAGATAATATTTATCGACTTGACGGGCGCGAAACTGCTCGCATAGCTGGCGGTTAGCCGCGGCGGTTTTAGCCATCACCATTAGGCCCGAGGTGGGCTTATCCAGCCGGTGCACCGGGTAGAGCGACGCAAACGACTCGGCCACGCGGGCAAATAAACCCGCGTCACCCTGCTCAGAATGAAAGCTCACCCCGGCGTGTTTATTAATCACCAACGCCTGATCGGATTGCCAAACAATATCGAACATACCCAACCTTTATAACCGTCAGGGCCGAAAACCGGCCAGAAAAAGGCTCTATATTACCGTAAAAAGTATAACCGTACGGGGTAAGAGCCAGATCAACTAACCAGCCCATAGCCACAGAAACTCATAGTGCTACACTTGTGTTAGGTGTCCGTCCGCCAGCATAACGGGATACGCTCGACGACAGTGTTCGCATAGAGGGAGTCTGGCCGCGCTGATGAGCCTACGTTACCTGTGAGTGTCCACTCGATACTCCACCACGATCCGACAATGCACGCCCTAGCTCCGCGTGTTTCGGTGCACAAAAGATACCTAGCAGCACTTACCAGCTGCAATGACGGCGACGGACACCTTCTCCTTTCTCAGCATCTTCAGCTTTTGCCGCGGCAAGCGGCCTCATACCAGCGCGCCTTGCGACTGCGCTACAATACCGGCTTTAACACAAAGACAGCCTTTGAGTATCCATGCCAGACTCCGCCGCCTATCAAGCACAACATAAACACCGCCTAAGCTATATGCCCTGGCTGTACTACCGGCTCAAACCCCGCCACTTAGCGTGGGCCACCCCGTGGCAAAATAACCTGCAAGCCCAGCTGCGCGCCCTGGAGACCATCGAGATAGGCAAAAATGTATTTATAGCCCCCGAGGCACGGCTATTTGCCGAGCCCGGCCGCCCGATCATTATTGGCGACAACACCTACATCGCCGCCGATGCGGTGCTGCACGGGCCCATTACCCTGGGCCAACAGGTTTCGATTAACCACCACGCCAGCTTAGACGGAGGCCGGGCAGGCATTACCATTGGCGATCACTGCCGGATAGCGGCCTATTGCTCGCTGTATGCGTTTAACCATGGCCTGGCACCCGGCCAACTCATTCGCGAGCAGGCGGTCAGTTCAAGCGGTATTTGTCTACAGCAAGATGTGTGGCTCGGCAGCCATACCGGGGTGGTGGATGGCGTCACGATGGCCGAGGGCGCCGTAGCCGGAATGCATTCCGTCGTAACGCGGGACGTGGCCGCCTACCAGATCGTCGCGGGCAACCCGGCGCGGGTCATCGGCCAGCGCTAAACAGATAAATAACCCAATAGATAGCCGCTACATAAGATAGCCGCTACATATTCACCCAGCTGGACATGGCGGTGAGTTTAAAAAAGTGATCGCCACTGCGCATAATAACGCCGTCTTCGGCAATCACTTCAAGCGTCAGCCCCTGCAAAGTTTGACCTTCACGTAAGCTCTGGCTGTTGATCATGACCTCACTAACCCCTCCCGCGCGATACTCGTGGGCCGAGTACATCAACGTGGGGATCTCATTCTGTACCGCCAGCGGCAAATCGCGAATAGTGCCCACATTTGGGTGAGCTGCCAGTAAACTGCTGCGTAATTCTTCAGCCACCGGGGCCGGCTCGGGCGCGACAGAACCTGCACTAACAGCGGTAACCTCGGGCCGCGGCGCTACGGTTACCGGCGTTTCATCGGGTGGCGGTGTGTTATACAAACGGGCCACCTCATCGTCCAACACAGCCTCACTTGAGGCGGACGAACTTGCAACACCCGATGTTGCGGCGGGGGCCGGTTGCGCAACGGTATCAGAGCCCGCACCCGCGGCTTGAGCCGGTGGCGGCTCGGCCGGGGATTGTTGCATTTGACTGTGTGGTTGCGCGGCGGATTGTACCGTACCCGTTGCCGGTTGCGGCGCTTGCGGCACTGCCGCCGGGGCTTGCACCGATGGCGCCGTCGGGGCTACCGATGGCTTGCGCTCCAGCAGCAACCAAATCACCAGTGCCAGTAACAGACTTACCAGCACCACTAACGCTACCAACCAGGGCCACAGTTTACGCGGGGCATCCTGGTTTGACGTGTGAGTCGCGTCTATCCCCGGCACACCATTGTGTTGCTGTTGTCGCTCGCGGTCGGCTTTGCGCAGCGCATCCAAAATCAACGACATAGTTAAGGCTCCTGCACTGGCTCTAACGTGGTATCAATACCCAGCTGTTCATTGAGCTTAAGCAGGGTTCGCTGTCCCAAAATGCCATCGGCTGTCAGCTCGTTCTGGCGCTGAAAAATCTTTAACCGCTCGGTTAGCGCTTGATTAAAGCGGTTATCGGCCAGACGACGGGACTGGCCATCGAGAAAAGCAAACTGCTCCGCCAGCCAGTTTACCAATGGCCCTCGATCGCCCTGACTTATCGCGCCAGTGTAACCCTCCGGGCGGTGCCACACATAAAACACGGCGCCATTCCAACGTCGTCCGAGTTCTGTCAGGGCCATGCTCGAGCGCTCGCCCGCGCTATCGATAAGCGCCGCATGAGTCTCTCCTAGCCCCACCACTAGCGCAAAAACGGTAAATTTATCAGGGGTATTTAAGGTCAACACCACCGGGCGATTTAGCTCGCGCAGCTCGGCCCAGGTCGTAAACTTAGCGGTTTCGCACTGAATGTTGTCCGCCGTTGCCTGCCAGCACGGGTTGCCCTCCCCGGTCGCCAACCCGACGTGATCAAATAAAGCCTGCTGCGCGTCGCGCAACCGGGCAAAATTAATCATTTCTTCGGGCTTGGCGGGAGCCTGCGGCACCGCACCCGCGGCGCTGCTAAGCGAGGCGCTCTCGGGCTGATTTGCCGGCACCCGGGGGGCATCATCCGGCGCGGCACCGGCGGGCCACAACACCCACAACAATAGCGCCATTAGCACTACCAGCGCCGCCCCCAGGCCTAACACTAACCAGCCGCGCCAATCTTTACCCGGCTCGTCCAGCCCGCCAATAACCTCGCGCCTGGCCAGACGATACGTGGCATTGTCCACCCGCTGCTTGTTGTGTCCATACAGCCCCACCAGCGCCCGCTCGCACAAAATATTAATGCGCCGCGGAATACCGCCACTAAAGTGGTGAATTTTTTTTACAATCGCGCGCGGAAACGGGTTGCGCTCTTCACTCAGCCCCGCCACCTGTAAACGATGAGCAATGTATGCCTGAGTTTCAGCAAGCGTTAACGGCGATAAATGAAAGCGCGCGGTAATACGTTGCGCTAATTGACGCAACCGTGGCTGCGACAGCAAGGTGTTTAATTCTGGCTGGCCCACCAAAATAATTTGCAACAGCTTTTTGGTATCGGTTTCGAGATTGGTAAGCAGGCGAATTTGCTCGAGGGCATCGGCCGATAACAACTGCGCCTCATCAATAAGCAAAACAGTGTTGCGACCACGGCGATGGTTTTCTAACAAGTATAAGTGCAAGGCGTCGGTCAGAGACTTAACCGTAGGCTCATCCGCTACGTACTTTACCCCCAGCTCATCGCCAATCATACCCAGCATCTCGGGCACATTGGCCATGGGGTTAAACACCATGGCCACATCCGTGTTGTCAGGTAGCTGCTCCAATAGCGAGCGGATAATCGTGGTTTTACCGGTACCCACCTCACCGGTTAGCAACACAAAACCACCACCGCGCACACCGTACAGTAAGTGCGCTAAGGCCTCTTTGTGCTGATCGCTCATATACAGGTAGCGCGGGTTTACCGCAATGGAAAACGCAGGCTCTACCAACCCAAAGTATTGATGGTACATAGTAAACCGTCAGTGTTGGACCAATTCGTGGGCCTGATCATACCCTGTCGTATGCGTTGTGCCTATTGCCAGTCACGGCGACAGGAGCAGAACGACAACCGCTGCACATACTATTATCTACTAACCTTTACTCAGCAACGCCATGGTTTCGAGGTGAGAGGTTTGCGGAAACATCTCCATAACGCCAAAGCGGTGCAAGCGATAACCCTGATCGACGAGGATGCGCGCATCGCGGGCAAACGTCGCCGGGTTACAAGAAACATAAACGATCCGCGCCCGCTTTAATGCCCCCAACTGCTCACAAACCTCGCGCGCGCCATCGCGGGGCGGGTCAAGTAAAATAGCGTCCGGGCGACCGGCTTTTTGCACCAGGCGATCGATTGATGACTGGGTTAAATCGGCCGCAACAAACTCAATATTATCAAGCTGGTTGGCGCGGGCGTTTTCCCGGCCGCGCGCCACCATCGCCTCGATGGCCTCGACCCCCACCACGCTCGCTGCGTACTGCGCGGCAGGCAAGGTAAAGTTGCCCACACCACAAAATAAATCCCACAACCGCTCATTGGCCGTAAGCGCCAGCCAATCCATCACCTGGGCCACCATCTTGACGTTTAGCGCCGGGTTTACCTGAGTAAAGTCGGTGGGGTGATAGCCAACACGCAACGGCTCATTGTTGCTATCAGCGGCCGTCAGCTGATAGTACAAACGCGGGTCCACCGGTGTACCAGAAACTTGCGTCAGCGCTTTACTGTCTCGATCGGGCTGCAAAAATACCTGCCAATGATGCTCATCAGCCAAGCACTGCAAAGCCTCCAGCGCCGGCGCCGCGAGTGGCCGGATCAGACGTAACACTAAGGTGCACGGCGCGCTGGCCACCAACTCTACATGAGACACGGCCAGCGCATTAAATTGCTCAAGCCACTGGGCTAGTGGCGCCAATACCGCTTGCAAGGAGGGTTGCAACACCGGGCATTGCGACAGTGCTACCAGTTGCTTATCACCGGCGCGACGAAAGCCCAGCGTCACCTCACCCAGCTTGTTAAAACGCACACCCAACCGAGCGCGAGCGCGGTAACCAAACGCCTCAGCGGTTAAAGGTTCGGCAAGCTGCTCGGGCACTAACGAAGCAAAGCGGCGCAGTTGATCCAACACGCCCTGCTGTTTAACCATCAGCTGATCGGGCGCAGCCAAATGTTGTAACTGGCAACCACCACACTGACCAAAATGGCTGCACGCTGGTGTGATGCGCTGCTCGCTGG
>NZ_CAXBFW010000011.1:0-103973 GCF_963975215.1 uncultured Gilvimarinus sp. | reverse complement strand
TGCCTTATTTTAGCAAAAAACGCCTATTTTTTGGAGTTTTTCTACAGTCTCAACGTATAGACCTTAGCGCTAAGCGCGGCTACTGTGGTGCAATAACACCACACAGAGGCGCCTATGAAAGTCGGCACGATACAGTCTATTTGGCGCTACCCGGTAAAGGGGATGGCCGGCGAGTTACTGCGCTCGTGCTGGCTCGATGCCAAGGGCCTTGAAGGGGACCGGCTGTGGGCGGTGCAGGATGTAAAGCGGCAAGAGATCCAAAGCTGTAAGTTTCGCCCGCAGCTGTTGCAGTGCCGGGCGCAAAGTTTAGCCAGCGGCGGGGTGGCGATTCGGTTTCCCGATGGTGAGCTGTTGCCAAGCCGTGCCGAAAAAACCAACGAGCGGATATCGCAGCTGCTGGGGCACGCCAGCGTCCTACAGTCACTGCGCCCGGCCGCTGACGCCGATTTTTACCGGCGCCACAAGCAAGATGACCACACATGGCTCGATGAACTTAAAGCCACCTTCGAGCGCGAACCCGGTGAGCCGCTGCCGGATTTAGATAATTTGCCCCCCGCTATGCAAGAGTACGTCTCGGTGCTCGGCACCTTTTTTCTCGTGTCGCCTTTGCATTTACTGACCACCGCCAGCCTTCACCAGATGCAAGTGCACAACCCCGGCTCGGATTGGAATGTGGAGCGGTTTCGGCCCAACATCGTTATTAATACCGAACCTGCGTTGCAGGGGCTGGTCGAGCAGGGGTGGATCAACCGCACGCTTAAGCTAGGCAATGTTGTTGTGGCCTGTAACGGCGCCGCACCGCGTTGTGGTGCGGTGGTAAGGCGCCAGAGCGAGCTTCCCGACGATAAGAGCATTTTGCGTACGATTGTGCGCGAGGCCGAGCAAAACCTTGGCGTCTACGGCGATATTCAGCAAAATGGCACCATCAGTGTTGGTGACGAGGTGGTGTTGCTTGATTAAGCCTCGCCATTAGCCATTGCCAGAGACCGGTAGGCCGCACTCTGGCCGCTATTTAATACCTGGTTTTGGTGCGGCCAGGCGCGCAGTCTGGTGCGTTACATCCTACTTATTGCTATTTACTTTAAATCCCGCTAATGGCTATTTATGTTAAAGCCCGCTAATGGCTTTCCCCGCCGGGCGTATTGATCTCACGCTGCGTTTGCTCCTGTTTTTACCGGTTGCTTGTCGGTTAACCCCACTTGCCGCCAGCCAAAGTCGCACTTCAGCTATTGCACAATAGTCGCGCCGCCCCTAAAATGAGAATCATTATCGAAAGTGTGTTCGGGCATTATCTCGCCCGGCGCTGGTTTAACGTCTGGTTATGCGCTCGCAAAAGGCATCGGCGGGGCTATTACAAGGTGGGGAAGTGTGGGGTTCGGATCGTTAAGGCAGTGGCACTGGATCAGTTCGGCTGTGTGCTTGGTAGGTATGTTGTTGTTTGCCGTTACCGGCATCACGCTTAACCACGCCCATCAAATTCCCGCGCAAAAATCCATTGTTGAGAAACAGGGCCAGCTAGACGAGACGGTACTGGCAGCGTTAACCGTGCCCGGCTCTGAGGTGGGGGCTTTACCCAAAGCGCTGCGCCGTGCGCTGCGCCGCACGGTAGGTGTGAACGTGGCGGCGGGTATCGAGGCGGAGTGGTACGACGATGAAATTTACCTGGCACTGCCCAGACCCGGGGGCGATGCCTGGATGAGCATCGACCTGCAAAGCGGCGAGGTTATCTACGAAAAAACCACTCGCGGCGCGGTCGCCTATTTAAACGATCTGCACAAAGGCCGTAACACCGGTGTCGCCTGGAGCTGGTTTATTGATGTATTTGCCGTGGCCTGTGTGATTTTTTCGGTTACCGGCCTGTGGCTGTTGTGCCGTTTGCAAAAAACTCGGCCGGCTACTTGGCCCGCGGTGGCCTTAGGGGTAGTGGTACCGCTCATCATTATTATTTTGTTTGTTCACTAAATGCCAATAAGGACATAAACCTTCTATGACATTGTTTAAGCGAGTTCTTCCCGCCGGTTTGCTGGGCCTGTGCGGGCCGTTAGCGGCGGCCGATGTGTCGGTAAACCTAGAGATACCCGACATGAATGTGGCCGAATACCACCGGCCCTATGTTGCCATTTGGGTACAACACAAAGACAGCAAAGCGGTGACCAATGGCGCCGTGTGGTATCAGATCGACGACGATGGCGAAGGCGAAAAATGGCTAAAAGATATGCGCCTGTGGTGGCGCCGCAGTGGCCGCTCGCTAGAGGTGCCCATCGACGGCGTCACCGGTGCCACTCGCAAACCCGGCGCTTACGAGGTTGATTTAACGCACGTGGCCGAGCAACTTGAGCCAGGTGAGTATCAACTGTACGTCGAGGCCTCACGCGAGGTGGGTGGCCGCGAGTTGCTCAACGTCGATTTCAATTGGCCGGTAGAAAAATCACAAACGTTAACTGCACAGGGCGAGACCGAGCTGGGTAAGCTTACGGTCAGCTTTAACCCTTAACACCACAGGAGTTGGTTATGAAATTTAAGAAGTCTTTAGCATTAATGTTGGCATTGGCGCTGCCAATGGCGGCCGAAGCTCACCGCTATTGGGTGTTGCCGGCGGCGACCGTGTTATCCGGGGACGACCCGTGGGTCACACTGGATGCGGCGGTATCCAACGACATTTTTTACTTTAACCACTTCCCACTAAAAGCACATTACCTAAGTGTGGTTAAGCCCGACGGCAGCGAAGGCGAGATGTTAAATGTGGGCGAAGGTAAGCACCGCACTACATTTGATATTAACCTAACCGAGCAGGGCACTTATAAAGTGCTGATGGACAGCAGTGGCTTGCACGCGAGCTGGGAAACCGCCGATGGCGAGCGCAAGCGTTGGCCCGGCCGGGGCGAAAAGCCCGAGCCCGGTGACTTTGAAAAGAAAGTCCCACAAGACGCCAAGGATCTTAAAGTCGGCTACTCGTCCACCAAGCTAGAAACCTTTATCACTGCCGGTAACCCTACCGATACCGTGTTGGCGCTGAGCAATAAAGGCCTGGAGATGAAATCCTCGGTACACCCCAACGATTTGTTTACCGGCGAGCCGGTAGAGCTGACCTTTTTTATGGATGGCGAGGCGATTGAAGGCGTGAACGTGGTGATTATCCCCGAGGGTATGCGCTATCGCGACTCGCAGGAGGAAATAGCATTGACCACCGACGAGGCGGGCAAAGTAAAGGTTGATTGGCCACAAGCGGGCCGCTACTGGTTAGAGGCCGAGTACGAAGACGACAAAGCCAAAGCGCCCGCCACTACGCGCAGTGGTAAGTACATCGCGACGTTGGAAGTGTTGCCGCTGTAATTACCCATGAGCGAGCTGGAACGTATAGCGCTGGCACTTTTGCTGGCGCTTTTTTATGGCGCGTTTTGCTGGTTTTGTTTTAGCCGGCGCCGGGTTACGGCCGGGGGCGCTGTAACGCAAGCCGATGTGGTGGTGGCTTACGCCAGCCAGAGCGGCCGCGCCCATGCCCTGGCGACAAAAGCCTGTGAAGCTTTTGCCGGCAGAGCGTCGCTGTGTGGGTTAAACCAACTTACGCCAAGCGAGCTGCAAAAGAGTAAAACCCTGCTTGTTGTGGCCAGTACGTATGGCGAGGGCGAGGCGCCGGACAATGGCGCTTTATTCGAGAAAAAGTTCATCAGACAAGCTCCCGAGTTATCGCTTACCGACACGCAATTTGCGGTTGTCGCTTTGGGCGATTCCTATTACTCCGGCTTTTGTGCGTTTGGGCGGCGTGTGTACTCGGCGCTGCAGCGGTGCGACGCGCGTGCGTTGGCCGGTTGCATAGAGCTGGATGCCAGTAAGCCCGAGCAAGAGGCATTAACACAGCTACAGGCGCTGATAAAAACGCTCGGTGGCGACTTTGATGTCGACACCGCCGAAGACAGCGTCGTGCCCGATCGGTACCGGGCAACGTTGCATCGGCGCCAATGCTTAAACAGTGCCAGCCCCGGTGCGCCTCTGTACAGCCTGATGTTAAACACGACTGATGCGATTAACTACAGCGCCGGTGATATCGCCGAGGTTTACCCGCTGCACGATGCCGAGTTGTGCAAGCAGCAGTTAGCGGCGCTTGGGCTAACCGAGGATGCAACGCTTGAGCTTAACGGCCAGGCGATTCCGGCCTGGCGTTGGCTGGCCTCTCGTCAGTGGCCGCTACCCGAAAAACCCGCCGCTATACCGGCCGGGCAATGGCTTAAAACCTTACCGGAAGAGGCGCCACGGCAGTACACCATCGCTAATGCCTATACCCCGAATACCTTGCAGCTGGTGGTGCGCCAGCAGCGCAACAGCACCGGCGAGTTGGGGTTAGCCTCGGGTTGGCTGACCGAGCGCGCCGAACTGGGCGGCGAGCTGGAGTTGGCCATCAGAGATAATCAGGAGTTTCATACGCCCCCGGCCGATCAACCGCTGATTTTAATTGGCAATGGCTCGGGCGTAGCCGGGCTTAGGGCTCACTGGCAGCACCGGGACAATACCGGCGGTGAGGCCTGCTGGGTGCTGTATGGTGAGCGCGACCCCGACACCGATCGCCCGTTTGCGGACGAACTGGCGCAGTTGCAGGTAAAGGGTGTTATCCACGAGCTGGACTGTGTTTACTCACGCTCAGGCGAGCACTCAGAGTATGTGCAGCAGCGGCTTTTGCGCCGGGGCGATTTGCTAAAACGCTGGCTTGAGCGCAACGCCTGTATTTATGTGTGTGGCAGCCGCGTTGGCATGGGGCAGGGCGTTCACGATGCACTGCTCGAGCTGTTGGGTGAGCCGGCACTGGATGAGCTGCAGGCGGCAGGGCGCTACCGGCGCGATGTGTATTAACGCCGTTGCCCCCTTATTGGTTAAGCTTGGTTGTTTTCTACGCAGTAAAGTCTACGCAGTAAAGCCGGCGTCCTTTGTAACCACTTCTGTTAGTTTTAATCTCCCGCACGGTGCCCGGTTTATATACGCCCCGGGTTACGGCCAATTGAGGCAATCCGCTGGGCGTGAGAGAATCCGTTTCATCGCCCAAGTGCCCACAAAGCCGTCGGGTTACCGCTGCTGAGCGTAGGGTTACGCAATAGCAAAGTTTAACTCTAGGCCGCTGTTACCCACGCTGTTTTATCGCACCTGATCAGTCACAAGGATAAAACCTATGCATGAAATTAACTGCCCCCACTGTAAAAAAGCCTTTAAAGTCGATGAGGCCGGCTACGCGGATATTTTAAAGCAGGTTCGCGATCATGAGTTTGAAAAGCAGTTGCATGAGCGCCTGGAGCTAGCGGAGCAAGACAAACAAAACGCGGTGGAACTTGCCACCAGCAAAGTGACCCGCGAGCTCGATAAGGCCTCCGCCGCCAAAGATGCCGAGATAAAAGAATTACAGGCTAAATTAGCCGCCGGCGAAGACGCTCAAAAGCTGGCCGTGATGGAAGCGTTAACGGCGCTCGAAAAAGAGCGCGATACCTTGGCAAACGAGCTTAAGCAAGCAGCTCACGACAAACAGGCGGCGGCCGAGCTGGCCGAGGCAAAGCGATTAAATGAACTGCAGCAGGCGACGGCGGCCAAAGATACCCAATTGCTAAGCTTAAAAAGTGAGCTTGAGCGCGCGCAGTGGGAGAAACAACTGGAGGCCACTGCACTAAAAGATCGCTACGAGGCACAAATCAAAGACCGCGAGGGCGAGATAGAGCGCCTGCGTGATATGAAGGCCCGGTTGTCGACCAAAATGGTGGGCGAAACTCTGGAGCAACACTGCGAGACAGAGTTTAACCGGATTCGCGCGACCGCCTTTGCGCACGCTTACTTCGAGAAAGACAACGATGCCCGCAGCGGCAGTAAAGGCGATTATATCTTTCGCGACTATAGCGTGGCAGAGGGCACGGGTGAAGCGGCTACCGAAACCGTCTCGATCATGTTTGAGATGAAAAACGAGAGCGATGAAACCGCCACTAAAAAGAAAAACGAAGACTTTTTAAAAGAGTTGGATAAAGATCGTAATGAGAAAGGCTGCGAGTACGCTGTACTGGTGTCGCTATTGGAGCCGGACAGCGAGCTGTATAACACGGGGATCGTCGATGTATCTCACCGCTACCCGAAAATGTATGTTATTCGGCCGCAGTTTTTTATCCCGATTATTACCCTGTTGCGTAACGCCGCGCAAAACTCGCTCAAGTACAAAGCCGAGCTGGCGTTAGTAAAGTCGCAAAATATTGATATCACAAATTTTGAGAGTGATCTCGATGCCTTTAAAACGGGATTTGCGCGCAATTACGAGCTGGCTTCTAAAAAGTTTAAAACCGCTATCGATGAAATCGATAAAACTATCGATCATTTGCAAAAAACCAAGAACGCGCTGTTGGGCTCGGAAAACAATCTGCGTCTGGCCAATAATAAAGCCGATGACTTAAGCGTTAAAAAACTGACGAAACGTAATCCGACGATGGCGGCAATGTTTGATGAGCTTAAGAGTACAGACGGGCGGGACCCTGAATAAAGGTATGCTCGGGTAGTCGGATGGCTGTACGCCACTGCCAATGCAGTGGCGTACACTAGCATTAAAACTCGTAGCTTACGCCTACGGTGTAACGAAAATCGTCTTGCTCGGGCAGCACGCCATCGCTGTCGGCCTGGGGATATTTAACCCGGTCCCAGTAGGCGCTCATGCTTAAGTCGAGCGAGCCGGTTAGATCAATGTATAAGCTAATCACCCCGTGGTGCTTGTATTTGCCCGAGTCTTTATTGGATGCGGTCAGTTGGTAGCTGGCACTCACGTCCATGTAGTCGGTCAGTGATTGATCGTACTGGGTGGATAGATAAAACGCACCCGAGTCGACGGTGCGGCTTTGCCCCTCGGGGGTTTCTTCGTAGCGGGTGTACATATAGCCCGGGCCTGCCGACGCGGTCCAGCTAATGTCGTCGGTATCAAAAATATAAACACCTGCACCCATACCGCCGGTCCACTGGCTTGCGATATTTTGCAGCGGCGCGCTGTAGTATTCAAACTGCACGGGCTGCCAAAACCAGTTTTCAGAGCGACGGATATACCAGCTACCATTGGCGCGGTGTTCGTTACTGGTTTCTTCGCCGTCGTCGTAAAATACATCGGCGATATAGCTTAGGCGGATACTGGAGCGTGCCGTGCGGCGCAGCAAGTCGACGTTGGCGGTAAAGTCTTTTTGGTTGGTGTTGCCGGTGCGGTAGTTGGCGCCAGCGCCCACTTTGCCGCTCCAGCGGTCGAGCTCGCGTTTACTGGTGCTGGCAATACGCAATGCGTCACTAAACTCAATGGGCCCCTGGCTGCCAATTATCAGCTTGCCATCCACGGTTTCAAGGGTGCCGGAATAAAGCTGTTGGCTGTTAAGCAGCACATTGAGTGGCGTGTGGCTATGAATGGCCTCCACCGAGTCCCAGTCGATGTCTTGGTCGCCAAGCTCGTCACTGTCAAAACTTAGGGAGTCTTTTTCCAGCGCGGTGATCTTACCTTTTAGCCATTCACCCGAGGTGAGTTTTACCCAATCCCAGGGGGCGTTGATCTCAATGGTTACCGTATCAGAGTCTGGCCGCTCTGCGGCAGACGCCGCGCTGGCGGTGGCGCAAAAAAATGCAATAGGCACCAAGCCTAAAAAACGGAGTGGTCGGGTTGTGGTGATCACTAGAAAGTCCTTGAGGTAACGTGTCCAATATTGGATAGCTGTTGCCTGTTTAAGGCGTAGCGTTAGCGCAATAATTATAGAAGATCTGATGGGGGAACACTAATGCCTGGCCTGTTGGTGTGAACGTGATAGCGGCCGTGGTATTGCGCAAGCGTATTTTTACAGGGTGATAAAACAGCGGATAAAAAAAAGGCCCACTTTGCGTGGACCCCTTGTGCGATTAATGTCTTTATTCATCCGTGTAGACGTGGGTACATCCTTTGCGTGTTGACTCTTTGCGTATTGATTGTCCCCTCTGGCGTCCTGCCGATGCGTCCTTCAAACCCCTGTCGTGGAATTCTTAGTGTTTGGCTCCGTGCCGATTGACGTTTCCCTGTCGTCTTACCTGTTGTTGTTTTGTTCTTCCCTGGCCCGTCCATGGCACGACATCCGTGTAATAAAATCCTTGTTTAGCATCCCGCTAATCTCACATCCTGTGATGTGTCCCTGTCTTTCCTTAAACCTGCATCCTGCAGGATTCCGTTCTTGGCGCAAATAGCGCAACCACATCCTGTGGTTGGGTACATCCTGTGAACCTTCCTGGCCCCTTAGTCGTCCGTGTAACGTCCCTGTAAGCGTAGTATCCCTAAAACGCTTATGTCGAGATAGTCGCCATTAACGTTAGTTTTTGTGAGATATGTCGTACACAGGATGTGATTCGTTCGTTGCATATTGGTGTTATTAGTGTGACATTTTTGTTACCGGTTAACGCATTATGCGGTAGCAGGGCTTATAGGTGCTGCCGGGTAATTTCATGCGGCCCTGATGCTGAAACGCCTGCAACAGGTCATCCACAGGTTGCATAATGGCGGCTTCACCGCAAATTTCGAACAAGCCGTGCTTTTCAATGGCGCGGATGCCCTCGTCTTTTACGTTGCCGGCCACAATGCCGGAAAAAGCCCGGCGCAAATTGGCCGCTAGCGTGTGGGGCTCTTGGTTTTTGTGCAAAGCCAGAGCGCTCATGTTGGCGTGGGTGGGGGCAAAAGGCTGCTGAAACATCGGCGCAATTTTTAGCTGCCAGTTAAAGTAGTAGGCATCGTCTGTGCTTTTGCGAAAGGCCCGTACTTCGGTGACGCCATCGAGCATAGTGCGTGCCACGGCCTCGGGGTTATCGATGATGATCTGATAGCGCGCCTGCGCCTCGGCGCCAAGGGTGCTGGCGATAAACTCATCGATTTGCTGAAAGTACGCCGCGCTAGAGGCCGGCCCGGTAAACACCAGTGGAAAGGGCAGCTCAGCGTTATCCGGGTGCAGCAATATGCCCAACAGATAAAGGATTTCTTCGGCGGTACCGGCGCCGCCCGGAAACACGACAATCCCGTGACCTGCCCGAACAAAACCCTCCAGGCGCTTTTCGATATCCGGCATAATCGCCAGCTCGTTTACGATAGGGTTGGGGGCCTCGGCGGCAATAATGCCCGGCTCGGTGATGCCAATGTAACGGCCTTGACCCAAGCGCTGCTTGGCATGGCCAATGGTGGCGCCCTTCATGGGGCCTTTCATGGCGCCGGGGCCACAGCCGGTGCAAATATCCAGGCCGCGCAGGCCCATCTCGTAGCCCACCTTTTTGGTGTAGTCGTACTCGCCCATGCTGATAGAGTGACCACCCCAGCAGACCACAATGTTAGGGTCGATGTTGGGGCGAATAATGTGCGCGTTGCGCAGCATATGAAATACCGCGTCGGTGGTGGCCTCGGTCGAGAGCGCATCGCCTTTATTGATCGACTGCTGGGTTTCGGCCAGGCGGCTGTCGCCACTGGCAAATATCACGTCGCGCAATACGGCAAACAAATGCTCGCTAATCCCGCGAATCATTTTGCCATCCACAAACGCGCTGGCAGGGGCACCTTTTACATCGAGCTTAATACCGCGCTCCTCCTGAATGACTTTAATATCAAAGTCGGGGTAGCGCTCCAGTAGCTCTTTACCGTCATCCAGCGAGTTGCCGCAGTTAAGCACCGCCAGCGAGCAGCTGCGAAATAGCTTGTAAAGCCCGCTCTGACTTACGTCCAGCAGCTTGGCTGCCTCGGTTTTAGAGAGAATATTGAGTTGCTCGTGGGGGGCAATAATTGCGTCGGTGGTGTCGTAGTGGCCTGCCTCGTGATGGGCGTGTTGGTATGGCTGATTGTGGGGCATTGAGTCTTGTTCCTTCCTGGCGCCTAGGCGGCGGTGACTACAGCGACGGGCTTTACCGCCTCTGTCTACAATGGGTATATCGTACGTTTAAGTGTAACGCAGATTTGTTGAGTTGGGTGTTGCAGGCCGAGAGGGCTTTATATTTTGCTTAGCTCTTTGTGCATGTGCCTTGGTCCTGGTATTGGGGTGGCCGTTACGTGTTTGGTGATGCCGTGCGCCATCTGCGCGCACAACAATGGTGCGCAATGTAACGGTGATTTATTTGGCGGGTCATTTTGGTGCGTTTCGGCGTTTTGGCCCCCGCCCCGTGGGGCCTGTGGGCGCACTTTGGTTGGCATAGATCTTGATCTGTTCTCTGGATAGGCTGTTCCTTGGATAGTAAGTAGCCCGACCCATAAGACGATAAAGGCCATCATTAACTGGCCACCAAAGAGAGAGTACCTGTGCCCCATTCAACCAGCGCCGCTGGGTTATCTGCGCCAGAATTACCCGTGGATGACGCAAACCCTTTACCTCAGGTGTCGCGCCAGTGGCGCGCGTCTATCGATATCGAGCTGGCCCAGCGGGCAGGGCGCACCGCTTTGATGCGCGCCCGCCATCAGGGGCCGCTGCGTATCCAGCGGGTGTTTTACCCAGAGCCATCCGGTTGTGCCCATGTTTACCTATTGCACCCGCCTGGGGGGCTGGTGGTGGGGGACGAGCTTAGTATCTCAGTGGCGGCTGCTACCGGTGCTCACGGCCTGTTAACCACGCCCTCGGCGGGTAAGATTTATACCGTTAAAGGCTTGCGCCACAGCGATGCGGCGACCGAGCAAACCCAGCGAGTGAGTTTAGTGCTACAACCAGATTCTGTCTGCGAGTGGCTGCCGCAAGAGACGATTATTTTTAATGGCGCCAACGCCCGGCTTAATACCCAGCTTGAGGCGGCTGCCGATGCCCGTTTTTGTTTGTGGGATATCGTCTGCCTGGGGCGGCCGGCCAGTAACGAGGTGTTTACCGAGGGCGTTGTCGAGCAAACGCTGCAAGTGCGCATCGATAATCGCCCGGTGTTGATCGAGCGCAACCGGATGCGCGGTGGCGATGCCATGATGGAAGCCATGTGGGGCCTGCAAGGCGCCGGCAGCTTTGGCACTTTGGTGGCAAGCGTCACTTTAAGTCGCGACCAGATTGATAACTTGCTCGAGAACCTGGCCGAGCGTTGGCCCGAGGCCAAGTGGGGCATTACGCAAAAAAAGCAGCTGTTAATTGCCCGCTACCTGGGTGCCAGTGCCGCCGAGTGCCGCTTTGGTTTTGTGGCGATTTGGCAGGCGCTACGCCCGGTGATGCTTGGTTGCGAGGCAGTAGAGCCGCGCATTTGGTATACCTAAATTAATATTGCAACCATTTAAATCGTAAGCTTGCGCTGTTTACGGCGCCGCTAACAGACACATTCACAGGAGAGAGTTGTGGAACTATCGCCCAGAGACAAAGATAAACTGCTGCTGTTTACCGCCGCGCTACTCGCCGAGCGGCGCAAAAATCGCGGGGTTAAGCTCAACTACCCGGAGTCGGTTGCGTTTATTAGTGCCGAGATTATGGAGGGCGCGCGCGACGGCAAAACCGTCGCCGAGTTAATGGATTATGGCCGCCAGATTTTGCGCCGCGAGGATGTGATGGACGGCATCCCCGAGATGGTGCACGAGGTGCAAGTCGAGGCGACCTTCCCCGACGGCACCAAACTTGTCACCGTTCATAACCCGATCGTTTAGGAGGCGCTATGATTCCCGGAGAATACGATATCTTGCCTGGCGAGATCGAGCTAAACCCAGGCCGCGAGACGGTGACATTACGTATTTCCAACAGCGGCGATCGCCCCATACAGGTGGGTTCGCATTATCATTTTTACGAAACTAACGCCGCACTTAACTTTGAGCGAGATAAAGCCCGCGGGTTTCGCTTAAACATTGCCGCCGGCACCGCCGTGCGCTTTGAGCCTGGTCAAACGCGCGAGGTGGAGTTAGTTGCACTAGAAGGCGCTCGTACCGTGTACGGGTTTCGTGGCGATGTAATGGGGGAGCTATAACATGGCGACAATAGACAGACGCGCGTACGCCGATATGTTCGGCCCCACCACCGGGGATAAAGTTCGCTTGGGCGATACCGAGTTGTGGCTCGAGGTCGAGCGCGACTACACCCGCTACGGCGAAGAGGTAAAGTTTGGCGGCGGTAAAGTGATTCGCGATGGCATGGGCCAATCGCAAGCCAGCTGCTTTGATACTCCCGACACGGTAATCACCAATGCGTTAATTTTGGATTACTGGGGCGTGGTGAAAGCCGATGTCGCGATTAACGATGGCCGCATTAGCGCCATTGGTAAAGCCGGTAACCCGGATGTGCAGTCCGGGGTGGATATCGTCATTGGCCCCGGCACCGAAATTATTGCCGGCGAGGGCCAGATTTTAACCGCGGGCGGTATTGATGCGCATATTCATTTTATTTGCCCGCAGCAAATCGAAGAGGCGCTGATGAGTGGTGTTACCACCATGATTGGCGGCGGCACCGGCCCGGCGACGGGCACTAAAGCGACTACCTGTACGCCCGGCCCCTGGCACATTGGTAAAATGTTGCAAGCGGTTGAAAGCTTTCCGATGAACATCGGTTTGCTCGGTAAAGGCAACGCTAGTTTACCGATTGCCCTGGAGGAGCAGTTAGAGGCGGGTGCACTGGGATTAAAACTGCACGAAGATTGGGGCACAACGCCTGCCAGTATTGATAACTGCTTAACCGTGGCCGAAAAATACGACGTGCAAGTGGCGATTCATACCGACACGCTGAATGAATCGGGTTTTGTGGAGGACACCATTGCCGCGTTTGCCGGCCGCACGATTCACACCTATCACACCGAAGGCGCCGGCGGCGGCCATGCCCCCGATATTATTAAAGCCTGCGGGTTAGATAACGTCTTGCCGTCGTCCACCAACCCGACCCGGCCCTACACGGTAAATACCATCGACGAGCACTTGGATATGCTGATGGTGTGTCACCACCTTGACCCGAATATCCCCGAAGACGTCGCCTTTGCCGACTCGCGTATTCGCAAAGAGACCATCGCCGCCGAAGATATTTTGCACGACTTAGGCGCGTTCTCGATGATCAGCTCGGACTCGCAAGCCATGGGCCGCGTCGGTGAGGTGATATGTCGCACCTGGCAGACGGCGCATAAAATGCGCGTGCAACGTGGCGCACTGCCGGGCGAAACCAGCAGTGCCGATAACTTGCGCGCAAAACGCTACATCGCCAAATACACCATTAACCCCGCTGTGGCACACGGTATCGCCCACGAGGTGGGCTCGGTTGAGGTTGGCAAACTGGCCGACTTAGTACTGTGGAAACCGGCGTTTTTTGGCATTAAGCCCGCGTTAATTATTAAAGGCGGCGCCATTGCCGCCGCCCCTATGGGCGACCCCAATGCGTCTATCCCGACACCGCAGCCGGTGCATTACCGCCCCATGTTTGGCGCTTACGGGCGCGCTTGTACCGGCACCAGCGTTAGCTTTGTTAGCCAGGCGGCGTTAGAGGCAGGCATTGCCGGCTCGTTTGAATTAGAGCGGCGCTTGGTGGCCGTTAAAAATTGTCGCTCGGTAACCAAAGCCGATATGCGCCTAAACGACTACCAGCCCCATATGGAAGTCGACCCACAAACCTACGAAGTGCGCGCCGACGGTCAGTTACTGACCTGCGAGCCCGCCAGCGAGCTGCCGTTGGCGCAGCGCTACAGCCTGTTTTAAGTGAGTTGTTATGTTAGAAGCCTTTAGCGTTAAACAAGAGGCAGCCCCCGGGGCTGTGCTGGAAGTAGAAGCCACATTCGAGCAGCGGCAAAAAAGCCGCTACCGCACGACCACCCGTTGCGGTCAGCCGCTGGGGTGGTTTATCGAGCGCGGCCACGTATTGCTCGATGGTGAGGTGCTGCAGTGTAGCGACGGCCAACAAGTTCGTGTTATCGCGGCGCTGGAGCCGGTCAGCCAAGTGACCAGCGACGATGCGTTGGCGCTCACACGGGCGGCTTATCATTTAGGTAATCGCCATATGCCGCTGCAAATCGGTGCGGGTTTTTTACGTTACCAACACGATCATGTATTAGATTTAATGGTCGAGGGTTTAGGCCTCGCGGTTAACTTTGAGCAGCAGCCGTTTCAGCCCGAAAACGGCGCCTATCACGGTAAAAGTCACGGCCATGCACACTCCCATGATCACGGTCATTCCCACGCCCATTCTAATAGCCACGATCATCGCGCGGAGCATAGCCACTGATGTCCGGCTCGCTGTTGCACTTAATGCACTTGGTAAGCCCGGCACTGCCGGTGGGCGCTTATGCGTATTCGCAAGGGCTGGAGTACGCCATCGACAGCGGCTGGGCGGGTAGCGAGTCGGCGCTGCAAGACTGGATCGAACAAGTGATGACTCACAGTTTGGGGCAGCTTGATGTACCCGTGTTGCGCCGGTTGTATAGCGCCTGGCAAGCCGATGATTTAACCGAGGTGAACCACTGGAACGACTTTGTGTTGGCTTGCCGGGAGACCCAGGAGTTGTTGCTTGAAGATGAACAACTGGGATTAGCGCTCGGGCGTTTGCTCGAGTCCCTCGATATCCCGCAGGCGGCGCGCTCACACTTTAACAGCTCGCCCAGCTACGTGACTTTGTTTGCATTAGCCGGTGTTAAGTGGAATGTAAATATTGATGAGCTGGCCCGGGGTTTTGTCTGGAGCTGGCTCGAGAACCAAGTGGCCGCCGCCACTAAAATTGTGCCGTTAGGCCAAACCCACGCGCAGCAGTTACTGGTGGCATTAATGCCAGCGGTGGATGACGTGTGCGAACGGGCTAAACCATTAACCGACGATGAGCTGGGCCTGAGTTTGCCGGGCCTGGCGATGGCCTCGTGCCTACACGAGCGACAATACACGCGTCTGTTTCGATCTTAATGATTCAGCTCACATCCAAAATCGCCCTGAGCTGCGTTAAAAAATGATTGTTTACACGTTTAGACTCACATTTTTCGCCTTGCTCAGAACAATTTTGACTGCAACCTGAACCATTAGAATTAAAGCTTAATCGTTACACGAAGGAAGAAATCCATATGAACAAACCAGCACTACGCTTAGGTATCGGCGGCCCGGTTGGCTCGGGAAAAACCGCCTTGGTCAAAACCCTGTGTGCGCACCTAAAAGATGTCTACAACATCGCAGTAATCACCAACGATATTTACACCCGCGAAGACGCCGAGTTCTTGCAGCGCCACGAGGCGTTGGCCGATGATCGTATTATCGGGGTCGAGACCGGCGGTTGCCCGCACACGGCGATTCGTGAAGACGCCTCGATGAATTTATCCGCCGTGGCCGAGCTGCAAGATCGCCACCCGGGGTTGGATGTGATTTTAATTGAAAGCGGCGGCGACAACTTAGCCGCGACTTTTAGCCCTGAGCTGTCGGATTTAACGCTGTATGTGATTGACGTCTCTGCCGGGGATAAAATTCCGCGCAAGGGCGGGCCAGGTATCACCAAGTCTGATTTATTAATTATTAACAAAACCGATTTGGCGCCATTGGTGGGCGCCGACCTTGGGGTGATGGATCGCGACGCGAAAAAAATGCGCGGCGATAAACCTTTTTTGTTTACCAATTTAAAAGATGAATCGGGTGTGGCCGAGGTGATTGCCTTTATCGAAAGCGCCGGCATGTTAACCCGCCGCGCTTAACCGCATGACCGTAAACATCACTGTTAACAATGACTGCTAGATACGTTTGGAGAGTACGATGAAACTATTGAACCAAGTAACCGCTTTTTTGAGCGCACTATTACTGGTGCCGCTAGCCTTGGCGCATCCGGGGCACGGTGCCGGCGGGGCATCTGAGCATGTGCACTTTTCGGTTATAAGCTTAGCGGTGGTAGGCGCCGTGTTGGCTGTGTATTTTGTGCTGACGCATAAAAGCCGTGCACGCTCGCGAGCGCGCCGCGAACAGCAAGATCGCGATTAGCCCGATAAAAAGCCCGGTTTGCGCCGGGCTTGCTACAGAGTTATTTAACAGGCGCTTTACCGCCCGCGTAATCTAGCATCTCCGATGCGGCTAATAAGTAGGCACCACTGCCGTACAACTGGGTGTCGTCGGCGTGGACTTTATCGGGCGCGTAGCCCACTTGTTGTACCCAGCCAAGCCAACCCTCTGGGGTTAAGCGTTTATCAATCGCCTGCCAGCCGCTGACAATTGCCGTGTTGAAGTCGGCCGATGGTAAAAGCCCACGATTAACCCCCCACGCCAAGCCAAACACCACAAAGCCGCTGCCGCTGGTTTCGGGCAAAGGGTCATTGCTGTGATCCAGCAGCGATGGCGCCCACAAGCCTTCTTGGGTTTGTATCGCTTTAAACGCGTAGGCCATTTTGCGGTAATGCGCGATTAACGTCGCCCGTGCGGGGTGCGTCTCGGGCAGTTGCTCAATTAATAATGGTAAACCGGCAAACACCCATCCGTTGCCACGGCTCCAAAAGATTTTGTTGCCGTACTCACTGCGGCGCTCAAAAAAGCGACTGTCGCGGTAGTACAAGTGCTTGGTGGTATCGAACAGGTAATCGGTGGTGGCCCAAAACTCTCGCAAGGCGTATTCCAGGTATTGCGGATCCTGGGTAATGCGGCTTAACGCCGCCCAGGCTGGTGGCGCCATAAACAGCGCGTCGGACCAGCACCAGCGCCGCTGGCATGTTCCCTCGGCCTGGCCGGTGGTATCGCGTATAAACTCCAGCGTGTTGTCGGCGTTATAGGCCAGCACTTTGTCAAAGGCGGCTTGGGTGGGCGCTAGTTGTTGCGCCTGATGCGCGGCGGTGTGGCTATCCAGCTGCGCTAAATATACCTGCGCAATCGCTTGATCATCGGCGTGCCAGTACAGGGGGCCCAGCTGCCAGCGATTAGACTGCGCTTTTTGTTGCAGGGCGTCGCGGTAGCGGCCGTTGCCACCTGTGTTATCCCAACGATTTAAGCCAATATAAAATGCCGCTTGCACCCAGCCCTCGGGTTGCGCGGTATGATCGCGAAAGGTGCGGATGTAACTAAAATCATCCATATGGGCCAGTTGCCACCGGGCGAGTCGGTCGGCGTGAGCTTGCACATCATCTGTGGTAACAGCCGGAGTGTGGCTGCACCCCAGAGTCAGTATTACGCTCGCCAGTAGCGCTGTTAAGGTAATTGTTGGCATGGTTTTATTGTTATTGATGAATGTAAGAGCATCATATTACCCGTTTTAGGTCTGCTTTTTAACCTGTTAAATTGTGTACAGGGTTTACTGTAAGGCGGGCAACTTGGGTATACTCAGCGGCGATTCTCACCATAGGTTGGTGCAAGAGTAATACATAAATGTAGGGAGATTGTATGACGTATCGTGTCTTTACCGCGCCTGTGCGCTGGACACTGCTGGGGTTGAGTGTCGCTGTGGCGGCGGGTTGCGGCAGTGGCAATGACGATAGTTACGAGGGAATGGAAACTTTTCGGGTAACCGCCAGCGCAGGAGAGGGTGGTACTGTCACCCCTACCGAATCTGACGTACTGCGCGGCGCCTCGTTGCATGTTACCGCGCACCCAGAGCTGGGTTACCGGTTGCTTAATATGACCGGTTGCGATGGCGCGGTGATCGAAGAAAACCGCTATAAAACCGCCGATATCGAGGCGCCTTGCGATATTCACGCAACCTTTGAGACAGGCCCCATCGAAGAGCAAGCTAATTTACAATTTAGCAATACCGCGGTTGCCCGCAGCATTGGCTTAAAGTGGAACGAAGTGACCTATGCCCTGCGTTACACCCTGTATAAAAATATCGATGGCATGTCAGGTTTTACCCAGCACGGCCCGGAGCTTGCCGGCGACGAGTTGAGC
Source organism: uncultured Gilvimarinus sp. (assembly GCF_963975215.1). Taxonomy (GTDB): domain Bacteria; phylum Pseudomonadota; class Gammaproteobacteria; order Pseudomonadales; family Cellvibrionaceae; genus Gilvimarinus. The sequence continues at coordinate 86,245 of NZ_CAXBFW010000011.1, read as the reverse complement.
TATCAAAGCACAGAAACCCTATACGATAATCTGCAGGCGGAATACAAGCTTGAGGCGTGCAACGAAGAGAGCTGTTTAGACTCCGAGTTGCTTATTACCGACAGTGGCATCAATCAGGCGATTGGTTATGTCAAACGCCCGGCCGACGATTCCAGCCTGCGTTTGGGTACGGCCTTAGCCTTTAGTGGCGATGGCGAAACGCTGGCCGCCAGCGCCCCGGAAAATTGCACCGCCGATAACGGCGGGTTGTGCAGTGGTGTGGTGTATATCTACCGTTTGGGAGAAACCCGTTGGGAGCTTGAGGCGAGCATTGAGCGTGACGACATTCGCCCTAACTCGCGCTTTGGCGAGCGTATTAGCTTAAGCCGTGATGGCAACACCATCGCCATTAGTGCGCCGGGTGCCAACTCTAACTCTAGCAGCAATAGCGACTCCCAGGAGGGGGCGGTTTATATTTACCGCTTTGAATCCAGCGCCTGGGGTGAGACGCACGAGATCAGTGGCGCAGATCAAGGCGAAAACGCCACCCGGATATTTGGTCTGGGTGCCGATCTGGCATTAAATGCCAGCGGCGATACCCTGGCGATTGTTGCCCAGCGGTCAATGACCAACGACGGACAGGCGCTGTTGTACCGCCTTAATGAAGACGACGAATGGGCGCTAGAACAGCGCTTTGAGCCGGCCAGCTCTATAAGCCTTGATAACACCGGTAACTATCTGGCGATTGGTGCGCGTAATGCTCAGGGGGAGGCCAATGAGGACACCGGCGTGGGCGTGGCAGGTGTGTATCACTTCACCGTACCGGAGGATGAGCAGGACGAAACCTGGGTGCTGCAGGATGAGTTGCGGGCCCCTGAAACTTTTGTCGGGCAACACTTTGGCCACCGGGTATTGCTGAGCGGTAATGCGCGCAAGCTGTTGGTGGGGGTTGACTACGAAAGCGCACTGGTTAATGCACAGCAACTAGAGCAGCCAGAGGTGTATCTGTTTGAGCCCGCGGAGGACGACGAGTGGAGCTTGAGCCACACCTTTGCCCAGCTCGATCAAGTTGGCTCCGGCGAGTCAGGCGGAACAGGCCGATCACAATATGGTGCCGCACTGGCTATGAGCCGCGATGGTAGCCGGGTATTGATTGGCGATTCAGCTGAAGACGGCAACGGCAATGGCTTTTTTGCCAACGATGCCAACAACGCCGCACCGATGGCCGGGGCCGCTTATTTGTACAACCATGTAGACGGCAGCTGGCAGGAAGAGATTTACATCAAAGCCAAAAACACGGGTGCCGGCGACGAGTTTGCCAAAGCGGTGAGCATCAGTGGTAACGGCGACATTATTGCGGTGGGCGCACCGGAAGAAGATGGCTCGGCGGTAGGCATGGATGCCGAGGTGATGGCCGATAGCGGCAACGCCGATGGCAGTGGCGCGGTATATTTGTATTAAGCTGTGCTTTGAATACTAATGGTAAACCACAAAAAAGGCGCTGATTTCTCAGCGCCTTTTTTGTGCGATCTAGGCGACAATGTCATCGATTTTTTTCAGTTCGGCATGACTAAACGCGGTGTTTTTAAGTGCGGCTACCGAGTCTTCAATTTGTTCGACCCGGCTGGCACCAATAATGGCACTGGTGACGGTTTTGTTGTTTAGCACCCAGGCCAGCGCCATTTGCGCCAGTGATTGGCCGCGGGCTTCGGCTACCTCGTTTAGCGCTTTAATTTTGGCGATGGTGCTCTCGGTAATATCGTTCTCGCTCAAGTAAATTTGCTCGCCACGTGCGGCGCGCGAGTCTTTAGGGATGCCGCCTAAATATTTATTGGTCAGCATACCCTGTGACAGTGGTGAGAACACAATGGCGCCCACGCCTTCATCATCCAGTACGTCGGTTAAACCGTCTTCAATCCAGCGATCAAACAGGTTGTAGCGCGGCTGATGAATCAGCAGCGGGGTGCCTAAATCTTTTAAAATAGCGGCCGCTTGGCGGGTTTGCTCTGGGTCGTAGCTCGAGATGCCCGCATACAAAGCGCGGCCCGAGCGGACGATGTAATCGAGCGCCTGCATGGTTTCTTCCAGCGGCGTTTCCGGATCAAAACAGTGCGAGTAAAAAATATCAAAGTACTCGACGCCGCAGCGCTTTAAGCTTTGGTCGCAGCTGGCCACCAAATACTTGCGTGAGCCGCCGATACCGTAGGGACCGGGCCACATGTCGTAACCGGCTTTGCTGGAGATGATCAGCTCGTCGCGGTAGTGGGATAAACCCTCGGCCATTACCTGACCAAAAGTAGACTCGGCCGAACCAAAGTTGGGGCCGTAGTTGTTGGCTAAATCGAAGTGGTTAATGCCCAAATCAAACGCGCGATGAATCATCGAGCGGGCATTGGCCAGCGAGTCGACGGCGCCGAAGTTTTGCCACAGGCCCAGCGACAACTGAGGCAGGCGCAAACCGCTTTTGCCACAGCGCGGGTAGCTCATAGATTGATAGCGATCGGGTGACGCAACGTAGCGCGGATTCGGTTCGTGGGTAATCATTGTGTGGTCTCTTGTTAGCCGTCTCAATTATTTGGTATCTGGCTTATTATGGGGGGGGGCCAGTGGTTGTATTCTACGCAAAAGCCGGCCGCAAGCGGCCGGCCATGACGATTCTTAACGAAGATTATCGGCCGTCTAGGCGCCAAATAAGTCGTCTATCGATAAATATCGCTCACCGGTGTCGTAGCTAAAGGTTAAGATGCGGCTGCCGGGCGCAAAGTCTGCCTCGCGTTGCTTGATGGCCGCAAGACTGGCACCGGATGAGATGCCCACAAAAATCGCCTCTTTACGGGCGCATTCGCGGGCCATCTCAAAGCTGGCTTCTTCGCTGACAGCGATGGTGCCATCGAGGCTGTCGGTGTTGAGAATGTCGGGTACAAAGCCCGCGCCAATACCTTGTAAGCGGTGCGGGCCTTTTTCTTTACCGGCAATTACTTGCGATTTTTCGGGCTCCACAGCAAAGGTTTGTAGCTTGGGGAAGGCGGCTTTTAGCTCTTCCGAGCAGGCGGTAATGTGGCCGCCGGTGCCCACCCCGGTAATTAAATAATCCAGCCCTTCGGGGAAGTCGGCCAGAATCTCTTTAGCGGTGGTGTTGCGGTGCGCCTCGATGTTAGCTTTGTTGGTGAATTGCTGCGGAATCCAGCTGTTGGGGAAATCGTCGTGCAGCTCTTTGGCTTTGGCAATTGCGCCGCCCATGCCCAGCTCTTTGGGGGTCAGCTCCAGCTCGGCACCGAGTGCCTTCATGATTTTGCGCCGCTCGATCGACATAGACTCTGGCATCGCCAAAATCAAACGATAGCCGCGCGCCGCGGCGACCATGGCAAGGCCAATACCGGTGTTGCCACTGGTGGGCTCAATAATAACGGTATCGGGCTTAAGCAGGCCTTTTCGCTCGGCCTCTTCAATCATCGCCAGCGCGATGCGATCTTTAATGCTGCTGCCGGGGTTAAAGCGCTCGACTTTCATCCAGACTTCGATGTCGGAGCGAAATAGATTGTTGATTTTAACGTGAGGGGTGTTGCCGATGGTGTCGAGAATACTGTTAACTTTCATAGTGGCGCTCCCTGATTAAGTTGACGGAGGTACCCGAGGCAATAATCTAACAGAAACCACGGGGTTTGGGCAGGGTGGGTGCCTCGCGCCCTCCCGGCGAATAAGTGCACGCAGGCCGAATGCCGTGACACAGGAAGTCTGAGGGCACTCCGCCTACGTACCGCGAAAGCTCAATCCTCCAGCAGCTCGCTGGTCAGCACCTTAGAGGGCTCGCCGGTGAGCTCTTCGACGATGTCACGCAATTGCGCAAGGCTTACCTCGCCCAGTTTCATCATGGCGCGGGTGGCGTTATCCAGGCTTTTATCATCGTCGGTACGCTCGCGTATTTCGGCGTCTAGCTCGCCAAACAGCAAGGCGGCGCGGGCAGTGCGCTCGCCGCTGGAAGCGCCGCCGCGCAGTTGCTTGATATCTTTACTCCAGTCGGTCAGCCAGCTTTTTACACGCTCTAGGCGATCGTCCGTTAAACCGCCGGCGCGGTGTAATACGGTATAGGAGTAGTACTCGGCCAGACCCTCGGCGATCCAGTCGTCACCTTTGGCGCCGCTGATACGGGTTAGGGTGTGCATTAATTCGTGCAGTAAGGTGCTGGTGCCGTTTTCGCTGACCATGGGGCGCCCAGAGTGGACGAATAAAGAGTTAGGGCCAGAAAGGCCACCGCGCCACATGGGGTCGCCGGCCATCACCATAAGAATTTTGGGCGGCGTTTCGCCCACGACTTCTTTTAGGGTGGCCCAGTTAAGCATGACAAAACTCAGAACGTCCATACGGCGAAGGTCTTCGCCGGCGGGGCCGCTTACGGCGATATGGGTGTCTGGCAGGCGCTCGCGGCGGGTGCCTAACTTGCCGGCTATAAACCAGCCGGTGGGGCGGTCGAAGCGGCGCTCGGGATTGTCGATTTTGAAGGTGCCGTCGGCGGTTTTTTCCCATCCGCTGTTGACGCTGTTCCAGCCGTTGGGCAGGGTAAAGTGCAAAGTGGCGCGACTCTCAACACCTTTGCGGCCGCGCACGCTGGCGGACGGAATTAAGTCGTCACCGCGAAAAATAGCAAAGTCGTCTTCGCGCAGCGCGTCAAAGCCGCCACTGTCGCGCTTGTGGGGGATTTTTACCTCAAGGCTTAGCCAGGCATCTTTAGCCGGCGGCTGCCAGCGGGCACGGCCGTCTTCCAGCTCTAGCTCGCCATTGGCCTTCACCTCGCTGTGAAACGCTTCGTCGAGGTTAAAATCTATCTCGGACACACCGCTGTCGTCGCCAAGCTCAACCCGTACCAGAGCGTGCTCGTCAGAGTGAGTAAGGTCGACGCGATAATCCAGGGTGTAAACCTTGTCGCTATCCCCATACGCCAGTGGCGCGGTCAAAAATACCAGCGCCAGGCTCACTAGCGCTAAGGGGTTAAGTAAAAGGCGGTGTTGACTCGCTGCTGGCATAAAAACGTTATTCCTGAGGTTAATGATTGGCTTGCTTGCGGCTTTGAGTGCCAGAGTCGGTGTGGGTTCAGTCCTCGACTCTGTGGCAGGCTATTTTTGTGGGCTGGTTGGGATATCACTTGCTGTGAATGTAACAGGTTACTATGATTGCACCTTTTTTGTGCATGCTAAAAGCAAGGCACAAAGTGTAACCTAAATTTGGTGTGAGCTAACACCGAATGCTCGGCAGGCGAGGGTAACGAGAGTGAAGAGTTGGTGGCAAGTGTGTTTGGCGTGGTTGGGGGTGGAATCCAATACCACCAGCCATCACGAGAAGTGGATTTCAGCGCTAGGCGGTGGCCTGGGTATTGCGGCGGTGTATGGTTTATCCCACTGGGCGCTGGATGGCATGGCAGCTGGCTTAATGGTGGCCTCGATGGGGGCCTCGGCGGTGCTCCTGTTTGCGGTGCCGCACGGCACCCTGTCGCAGCCGTGGCCGGTAATAGGCGGCCATTTGGTGTCGGGGCTGGTAGGGGTGACGTGTTATTTGTGGTTGGGGAACTCGCTCTTAGCGGCGGGGGTGGCTGTGGGTATAGCCATTGGTGCTATGGCTTATTTGCGTTGTATTCACCCACCCGGTGGGGCGACGGCGTTGGCGGCGGTTATCGGGGGGCCTGCACTGCACAGTTTGGGGTATGGTTATTTGCTTACCCCGGTGGCACTTAACCTAGTGGCGATTATAGCGGTGGCTTTGGTGTTTAATAATTTATTTCACTGGCGGCGCTATCCGGTGGCATTTATGACACTGCGTAAAAGTGAACCCAGCCGACCGCACCTGGCACTCTCACACGAGGACTTTGCCGCGGCCATGCACTCGCTGGATACTTACGTGGATGTTAGCTCTGAAGAGCTGGCTCAGCTGTTTGACCGCGCCTGGGAGCACGCCCGCGCGGCCGATCAGCAGCCGTTAACCCTAACGCGCGGCCACTATTACAGCAACGGCGAAGTCGGTGAGCGCTGGTGCGTTCGGCAAGTATTTGATTTGGCGCAAGAGGATACCGATAACCCCAGAGCGCGGCTTATTTACCGGGCGGTAGCCGGTGCCCGGGAGGAGCAAACCGGTATGTGCCGGGTGGACGAGTTTCGCCGCTGGGCCAGGTTTCGCGTGGTTAAGCAGGGCGAGCGCTGGGTTAAGGTCAGCTGATAACGGCCGGCGGGGCGGCCTGAGAGTGTGGTAAAATTAACGTTTAGCACACCTATTTATTCCCCCGGGCTCTCCATGTTTGAAAATCCCTTGGCTCAGTTTTTTGGGCTGCTTAGCTATTGCCTTGGTATCTATTGTTTTTACCAGCGCGATGACCGGCGCCTTAAAATTATTATGTTTACTATGCAGGCTAATAACTGCATACATTTTGCGCTGCTGGGGGCCAAGACGGCACTGCTCAGCTCGGCGTTTTCGGTAGTCCGCACCGGCTTGTCACTGCACACTAAATCGCGAATCGTGGCCTGGCTATTTATTGTGGTGATCGGCGTGTGGGGCTTTTACCTAACGGATGTGTGGCAGGATATGCTACCGGTTGTTGGCTCGTGCTTAGGAACTTATGCGCTATTTTGTTTGCAGGGTGTGCGTATGCGCCTGATGTTTTTAGTGGGGGCTTGTTTTTGGTTGGCAAATAATATTTATGTCGGCTCGATAGGCGGCACACTGCTCGAGGCGACGCTGATTACCGTAAATTGCCGAACCATGCTTAAGCTCTATCGCACAGAAAAAATGGTCAACCGTTAACGGCCAAAAACAAAAAGGCCCGGAGTATTTCCGGGCCTCTTGGCGCAATTATTAGTTATTGTTGGCGCACGGATGTTGCGCTTAGAAAGTGACCACGCCGCCGATGGAGTAGAACGTCATGTCGGCGTCATTCAGCTCAAAGATTTCGTACTCGGCACGCACGGCTAAAGAACCCAACTGAATTTTGGCACCTACGCCATAGGCGGCATCGGTACCCGACTCTGAGGTGTCGAATTCAAAATTAGAGATATCGCCATCCCACGTGATAACCCCGGCTTTGCCAAACAGGCCTACCGGACCCAAATCTACGCCCACTAAACCCGCGGCGGTCCAGCCGGTTACTTCCACTTTTTGGTTGCCCAGAGCGTCGTTCAGAAATTGCTCCTGGGTGCCGAAGTCGATATAGCCACCCTCTACGGCTAAATCCAGCAGTGGTAATACACCAAAGTTGTAGCCGCCAAAAACTTTATAGGCGGTGTCGTCATCTTTAAAATTGATGTCGTCAAATTCGGGAAAACTTTCATCGTAATCTATCTCGGCGTTACCAAAAGAGCCGCCAAGGTAAAGGCCGCTTTCGGTGCCGGCGTGGCTGAATGCGGCGGCGCTGAGGGCCCCGGTTGCGAGCAGGGTACAAAGTAACTTTTTCATGCGTTAGCCTCCTATGCTAATAATATTACGCCGTGAAACCATAGCCCGAATTGGCAAAGCTGTCTATCGACGCGACGGTAAAAGTGATCGGGCGAATAACATTTTTTTCGAACGTGTGTGTTTTTTTATCCACATAAAAATTTATACGCCACAGGCCAGATATAAAAGCCACACGTAAAATAATCAGACAAAAAAAGGGGCCGCAATGCGGCCCAATGGGGGAGGGTGATGTAAGCCACGGACGTGGCTCTCATCGAAGGGAATAAAAAGGGGCCTATAGGTGGCCCAACGAGGGTTCGGTGCAACGAGCGCGATCGGAGCGGATGCTGGGTAGTCGCTGTTGTTTGACGTTCATGCTGTGCTCCTGTCGCTGTCTTCGTTTGCTGTTGTCTAGACTATAGCGGGATGCGTGCCAGAATTTAAAAAATGTTTAAAATCAGTGGTTTATGGTTTTTTAGCGGTGTTGAGCTTAGGCCGTGTGCGGTTTTTAAGAAGAATCAATGTAGCTTTGGGAATGGCTGCTTGTAACTCTTACAGACTGATACAAAAAACGGGCCCAACGGGCCCGAAGAGGGATCAGCTAAAAAGCTGTTGCCTAGAGGAGATCTGGTGCAGTGTGCTTACGCGCAAGCTGCATCCGGGGTTAAGGTGTTGGCAAACACTCGTCGACTTTGCCGCTGCCGGCATAGGTACTTACGTGCGCTTTGGTATCGGCGCCCGCCATGGCGGTGTAACTGTATTCTGGCGTGTAGCTAACGGTTGAGGTCAGGTCGGTGCCCGGGCCGGCAATCAAGTCGCCATCGGCCGGGTTGCTCCAGCTAATGTTGTCGTAAACGTTGTCGGCTAAGTCCCAAAAGCCCACCTCTTCCGAGTAAAAGCTCACCACGGGGTTTTGCACGTTTTCAAATACAGTGCCTTCTACCCGGATGTTTGCGCCCATGCGTGAGTTAACGGCGGTAGAGGAAACGTCTTTGTAGTAGTTGTTTAAAATGTGCGCCTCGCCAAAACGGAACAGCGGCATCCGCGAGCTGGCGTTCTCCCAGAAGTTAGCGTAGAAGGTAATGCGGCGGTGGCTGTTATCGTCATCGCTGCTGCCCCACAGGGATGTCTTCCAGCTGTCGTGCAGGTAGTTGTACGAGATGGTGACATTGTCCACATCGCGTTTACCACTAACCAGCTCATCGTAGTAATCTTTGTCGCTATCGAGTGTATTGTAGATCTCGTTGTGATCGATCCAGATATTGCTGGCCGGCCCTTCGAGGCTAATACCGTCTTTCTCGCCGATATCGACATACCGAATGGTGAGGTTGCGGATAATAATGTTGTCCGCTTTATTCACTTTAATACCTATGCCATCGAGCATGGCGTTATCGCCCACACCAATGATCGATACGTCGGACATGTCTTTGATATCAAATTTATCGACGTTGGAGTTATCCGGGGTGATGGTGCCGTCGACAAAAATAGTTAATGGATTGCTGCCTTTGCCCGACAGCGCGGCGCTAAGTTCGGTACCGGTGGTGACTGTGACGGTTTCACCGCCGGCGCCGCCGGTGGTGCCATCGCCTAAGCTGGCAAAGCCCACGACGGTGTTCATGGCATCGCAGTGATTGGCCACCGAACTACTGGAGGAGCTCTCGGTGGACGAACTCTCGCTCGAGACACTCGAGCTGGATTCGCTGCTCGATGACGAACTCTCGGGGTAGGTAGGATCACTGCCAGTCGGGCCGCTGGAACCGCCACAGGCGCTCAGGGTAGCGGTGAGCACCAAAATACTAGAAAAAGTGACTGTTTTCATGGAATGTCTCTCTGCGTTACTTCATTACGTCGTTTGCCGTTTTGGCGCTAAAAAGTCGCGGCGGTGTTAGCCGCCGCGACTATCACTCACGGGGCCAGCGGGTCGATACTGATGTTGTCGAACTCAACGGTGACGTTGTTCTCGCCCGGTGCCGCGTACAGGCCGACGTACCAGGTATCACTCTCAGGTGTGGCCGCAAAGTCGCTGGTGCTGTTGGCTTGAACAAAATCGATACCGTCTTTCGAGTAGTAGCGTTTAACCCGCTTGTCGTCGCCGTCGTCGTAGATTTCGATACGCACATAATCACCCACTTCTAACTCGGGGATATCCGAGCGCGAGCGGCTGCCACTAGGCTTCATTTGTGCGCGCGAGCCAATCAGCACCGCCGGGTCACCATCGACGTAAAAACCGGCATCGGCCCAGCCGGGTAGCTCGGCAAAGTCGGCGACCGGGTCCATATTCTCGGTAGCCATAATGCCAAAGCGGTAGGCGTTACCCGTGGCGATGTCGGCGCCGGTTACCGAGGTGATTTGCGCGGTAAACATAAAGTCGCTCATCTCGATTTTTTGGCTGGCAAAAAAGAAGTTATGGTTGGACGAAGACATATTGCCGCCCGTGGCGTTTAGCGTGACTGAGAACGCGGTGTTTTCGGTCACCTCGCCGGCCGGTGCAATATCCGATTCACCGGCCAGATTTAAGGTGCTGGGCACCCACTCGGCATCGGCCCCAGGGGCGCCATCGGTGTACTCGATTTTGATGTCTTCGAGGGTGATGTTGCCCACCCGGCTATCGGCGCGCAGCTGCAAGAAGGAGTTAGCCGTACCAAACTCTGGCTCGAGCACTAACTCATAAGGCAGCGAGGCGATATCGTCGGGGGTGAGTTCGATGACTTTCGAATCGCCACCGTGAACCGAATTGCCAGAGCTGGTGGTGTTGTTGTCGATGTAGATCTGGAATTTACCCGGGTCGGCCGCATCGGCGCTAGCAAAATCGGTAATCATCATACTGATACGGTAGGGCGCGGTTAAATCGATATCGCCCGATGGGTTGGTGGCCTCGGCACTTGGCACGCCGGTATCGCCAATGGTGAAGCGCGCGTTGTTCATGCTGAGTGCGTTGTTTTCGACCGTGATGCGGCTGCTGCCGCTGGTGACTTTGTAAAACGGATCGGCACGGTTGGTTGAAATCGACAAGAAGTCAGCGCCGTCGGCTTCGCCAAATAAAGTGTCGGCATCGCTTGCTAAATCGACGGTCAGTGGCAGGCCGCCAAACGGTGTGCCTTCTACTTCGGGCTCGGGGGCGTTGTTGTCATCGCCGCCAGTAGCCGGGTTTACCAGTGTGTAGTTGGATTCTTTAGCGGCACAGTCGGGCTGCGGGTTGTTGCCGACATCGCTTTGATACTCGATTAACAGATCGTCAAACACCGCCCAGCCGCCGCTGGATACACGCATGGCGATAAATGAATTTTCAGTGCCCACACGGTCGGGTTTAGAGGCCACCAGTGTGCCGCCCGGAGCAAGTGTGGTGTCGCCAGGAATATTAATTTCAACCCGCTCACCTGGCACTAAAGTGTTGACCGGCTGGTTAAAAATACGCGAGCCGACGTTACCACCGCCGTGAATGGAGCTGGCCTCACTGGTGGTGTTGTTGTCGACATAAATTTGAAAGTCACTGGCGCTGGCGGTATCGGGTACCGCAACCACACAGAATGAGACTTTGTAATCCTGGCTTAAATCCAGCTCGCCCCAGCTTAAGCCCTCGTCAATACCATCGCCGGGGGTGGAGTCTTTGCGCGGGTCGGCGACATCGCCGGCCAGTGACGATACTGTTTGGGCGATGGTAAAGCGCGCATCACCCAAGCGGATTTTTTGATCGGGGTCGGCGGTAATCCAGTTGCCGCCTTCGGTATCAACCGTGCCGTCTTCCATAAAAACGCCGGCCATTGAGTAGTAAAAACCATCTTCACCATCTTCGGCGTCGGTTGCCAGCGCTTTATAAGCTGAGGTAAAGAAGCCGGCGGTATCACTCGCGCCAAAATCTTCGATCAGGGGGAGGTCGGTATTGCTGATCTCGGTAGTGTCACCGCCATCTCCACCGTCGCCACCACCATCGCCGCCACCTGAGTCGGGGTTTTCGATGTTGATGATAATGTCGGGGGCGCTGGAGTCGGGTTCGCTGCCGCAACCGGTGAGTAAGCCACCGGCGATAATCAGAGAGCTTAGAAGCGTTAGCTTAGTATTGATAAGCTTAGTGTTCATAGTTAGATACCTTCGTTATTGTAGATTCTTTGGTGGGCGCCATTGCTGGCGCCATGACTATTGACGTAGTAATTACATAAAGCGGTAGTTCACGCCCACTTGGAACGAGGTGCCAAAGTCCTCTGACTCAAACATCATGTTGCCGCGCGAGTACTCGTTGCCCTCAAAATATTTAAAGCTCTTGTCTTCGGTTAAGTTGATAGCATCAAAGTAGAACTGAATATCGTCGTTAAACTGATAGGTTGCCTTGGCATCCAGACTAAAGGTGTCGTCGTCGTAAATATCAGCCCAAGTGGCACAGTTTTGCGGTAGGCCAAGGGCGGCATCGGCGTCGATATCCGCTTGCGAGCACGAGCCGATACGCTCGAGCACTTTGCTGCGGTAGTTACTGATTAAGCGCAGCGAGACAAAGTCGTTCTCCCAGCCGAGGGTAAAGTTGACCGTGGTGTCGGCTTGATCGGGCAGCTGGATCTCATCGGCGCGAATGGTGTCGCCCACGTTGGCAGTACTGTCGATTAAGGTCATGTTGCTTTGCACAAACAGGCCCGATTCAAAGTACTGCGAGTACGACAGTTCGACCCCGTAAACGGTGGCTTCGTCGCCGTTGGTGGTTAAGTTTACGTCGTTGTAAACCTGCCCCGGCGGAAAGTAAAACTCGCTCACCTGATCGACGGGAATTTGTACCGGCATGTCTTCAAACGAGCTGGATACGCCACTGACATCGACAATAAAATCGGAGATGTCTTTGTAAAAGAACGCCGCTTGCAGGTATAGATCGTCGCTGGCGTACCAGGTGATCGAGGTGTCAAAGTTAACCGACTTCATGGCGGTTAGGGTTGGGTTGCCCAGGTTAATAACGTTATCGGGGCTGACGTAAAAGTTTTTTGATTCAGCCGATAAATCGTCCAGTGACTGCGCGCCAATATCGGTGGGGCTGTCGCTACACTCGCCGTAATTGGCGCTGCCTTCGATATCGTTACACACTTCAATGCGGCCAGAGAAGTCGGCAAAAGCGCGGGCTTCGTTAAACGATGGCCGGGTAAAACTGGTCCACAGTGCCGCCCTTACTAAAATGTCCTCGCGGGGCTCGTAGCGGTAGTGCAGGCTGGGAAAGAAATCGTCATAAGCGCTGTCGGCGCCCTCCATGGGGACGGCAATATCCAGTACCGCCGATTCATTGGCCACTTCAAAGCGGTCGTTGCGAATCGACAGGTTACCGGTGGAGGTGAAGTCGGTTTTCTCCCAGCGCACCCCGGCAATTAAGGTGGACTTTTCGGTTAACTGAAACTCACCCATAAAGTAGGCGGCGGCGGTGTCTTCGGTCAGCGTGTAGTCGTCTTTTACGCTGTCCTGACCCGAGCGCAGCGGATCGGTGTATTTGGCAATGGGGGTGGTGATATCGAGCAGGCGCTCGGCTTCATCGTAAGTAATAAAGTCTTGCTGAATATCCGGGTGCGCGGGCGAGAAAGTGGCAAAATCACCCAGGCGGGCACCGGCTAACTGCAAACACTCGGCATCGCCGTCACAGCCATTGGTGTAGTCGCCGGGTATCACACTCCAGCGGTCTTTGTTGCGGTAGCGGTCGCGCTGCTTAACAGTAAAGCCGGTTTTAAAGTAATTAATAAAGTCGCTGTCGGCGAAGTCTTTTTGCAGGTTAAGGCTTACCTGATCAATGGTGTCTTCGCGAAAGCTGTCTTCAATAAAGATGTTGTCGTAGAGCAAGTTGGTTTGCCGGCGCTCGCCCTCTTGGTAGCCGTTTAAACCACCGTAACCGCCCGATTGCGGCAGGCTGCTCGAGCCGCTGAGTGCTTCAAGTACATCGGGGGATACCACCTGGCCCTGAATGTAGCCTGGGCCTGCGACCCCCAGCATGGGTAAGTCGCGGGTGCGAAACTGCACCCGGCGGCCGTCTGGCTTGGTCCACTCGCCAACAGAGTGAGCAAAGTCGTAATCCAGTGTCCAGTCGTTGGCAAAGCGATTTTCGCCACCAATAGAGAAGGCGGTAGTTTCTGAGGTGCCGTCCTGGATAAAAAATTGTTGCTGTAGGTCGGTATCGACCAAGCCAAAGAGGCCGCTGTCGTTATCGATGTAGACGATATCGCCCGAGCCCGCCTGACCAAAGCGGTAGTATTCGCGCATGGCCATGTCCAGATCGTCGTACTTGGTGTAGCTGGCTTTCGCGTAGTACTCGGCGTTTTCGGTTGGGCGCCAGCCTAAATCGAGCGAGCCCGAGGTGCGGGTGCGCTCGGCATCCTCCTGGCGCGCCTCGTAGCGAAACGGAATCAGCATCGGATCGCCAGCATACTCTTCGGGCAGGGTGGATACATCGGGGTTTATGTAGCGCGGCAGCGAATCTGAGTGGTGCTGCACCTGATACACAACGCTGGAGCGATCTTCGTACGAGGCGGAGTAGCCCACGCCAATGGTGTCATCGGCAAATAAGTGTGTACCGTTGATGGCGACTTTGGGGTTGAAGTCTTCTTTGTAGGATTGGTAGTTGCCCTGCGCCTTAATTTTAACGCTGTCGCCCTTGCGGTCGAACGCCGATACCGTGTTGACGTTGACGGTGCCGCCGATGGAGTTGAGGTCCATGTCCGGGGTCAGGGCTTTAATCACTTCAATTGAGCCGAGCATGTCGGCGGGCAGGGCATCCAGAGCAAACGCCCGGCTGTCTTCTCCGGCCGAGGCCAGCTCATTACCGTTCATGCTGACGGTGACAAAACCGGGCCCAAGGCCGCGCACGGTGACGAACTTACCTTCACCTTCCGATTTTTGCAGGGTAATACCGGGCAAACGTTGCAGCGATTCAGCGACGTTCTGATCGGCAAAGTTACCGACATCATCGGTGGCGATAATCGAGCTAAAGGCGTCTTTATCGCGCTCGCGCTCGCGGGCATTCAGCTCGGCCTGGCGAACACCTTGAACCACGATTTCTTCCATGGCGGCCCTGTCGAGGGCTTCTTCTGGCGGGGCAGTTTCCTGCGCCTGAAGTTGGCCGGCGGATGCCACGGCAATCAACGCTGAGAGAAGTCGGTACTTCGGCATGAGGGTACTCCGTTTTTTATAGATTATTAGAAATTTGGTTGGTAATACCAATTTATAGCTGATGTTTGCACATTAATCGCGTTTTTTCAATATTTGGTTTTACCATTGACGATTTTGGTCTTACCTTGCTGCCGCCAAGGCTATTGAGCGCCCGTGATGGGTATAAGCGTACGGGTAGTGGCGGCGTGTTAAGCAACGGGCAGTAACCGCCGGGTGTGGCGGGTAATGCCCGTTGGGGCGCCTTGTGGGCGTAACGGTTGCGGTGCGCAGTTGCCGCGGCTACGCCAGGTCGACGCTCTTGTCTAAATACACATCCTGAATCGAATGGAGCAGCTGTACGCCTTCGGCAAAGGGCTTTTGAAAGGCCTTGCGCCCGCTGATTAGCCCCATACCGCCGGCCCGTTTGTTAATCACGGCGGTGCGTACTGCTTGTGATAAATCATTGGCGCCCGAGGCGCCGCCGGAGTTGATCAGGCCAATTCGCCCCATATAACAGTTGGCCACCTGATAGCGTGTCAGGTCGATCGGGTGATCGGAGGTGAGGGTGCTGTAGACTTTTTCATGAGTTTTACCCACGTTGACCGCGTTAAAGCCGCCGTTGGTTTCGGGCATTTTTTGTTTGATGATGTCGGCCTCAATGGTCACGCCCAGGTAGTTGGCCTGACCTGATAAATCGGCCGACACATGGTGATCGTCGGTGGCTGTTTTAAAGGCACTGTTGCGCAGGTAACACCAAAGAATGGTGACCATCCCCAGTTTGTGCGCCTCGGCAAAGGCGGCCGAAATCTCTTCAAGCTGGCGGCGCGAGGTATCCGAGCCAAAGTAAACTGTCGCCCCGACGGCCGCTGCGCCCATGTCGTACGCCTGGCGTACACTGCCAAACATCCGCTGGTCGTAAGCGGTGGGGTGGATGAGTGCATCGTTGTGATTGAGCTTAACCACAAACGGAATTTTATGGGCGTAGTGACGCGATACCGCGCCCAGTACCCCCAGGGTTGAGGCGACCGCGTTGCAGCCACCCTCAAGCGCCAGCTCGACGATGTTTTTCGGGTCAAAGTAAGCCGGGTTAGGGGCAAAGCTGGCCGCCGCCGAGTGCTCGATACCCTGATCTACGGGCAAAATAGACACATAGCCCGTGCCGCCCAGGCGCCCGGCGTTTAAGATGCTTTGAAAATTACGCAGCACCTGGGGGGGCCGGTCGGTGGCGCTGAAGGTGGCGCTGACGTAATCCGGGCTGGGCGTAATCAGCGTGTTGGCCGGGATGGTTTGGCTTTTGTGGTTGAGCAGAGAGTCGGCTTCATCGCCGAGCAAACTCGCGATATCAGTCATGAGAGTTTCCTTTGTCAGTCGTAAGTTCTAAGCAGGCTCTAGTGTCCTGTCTGGTTAATTCGCAGTATTTCAGCGTGTTCTACAAGGGCTCTGGCAAGGCGCGGTTCGCCGTGAATGGCCGTAGCCTTTGGCAAGAATCGCAACACAGTCAGAGCCCTTGTGGGGCACGCCCTGCGGGATCGTCGTTGGGGCCCTATTACGGCGTTGCTCACCTTGCCCATAGAACCACTATGGACGGCGGCACGCGCCTTGTACTAGCACCCCAACGGCGCTCTGAAAGCATGTGAATTAACCGGACAGGACACTGGGTCTTCTACGCCGTCTTTGCGGCCGAAATATTCTGGCAGTTTGCGCGGCACCAAGCGGTTGCGGCATTTGCGGTAATCGGGCAAACCATTGCGATAGGGCGGGTAGGCCTCGCCGGCAATCAGCGGCGCAAAGTAATCCAGCCCCGCTTGCGTGACGCTAAAGCCGTCTTTACTCATAAAGTGTCGCGGCATGTTTTTCTCGCCGCTGGCCACCTCTGAGATATGCACCGGTTTGATCTCCCACTGGTAGGGCACCGATTGCGTGCGGACAATGGCCGGCATTACCGATTGCAGGCCGGCTACTGCGTATTCCACGGCCGCCTTGCCCACCGCGTAAGATTGCTCGACGTCGGTTTGTGAGGCCAAATGCCGCGCGGCGCGTTGTAAGTAGTCGCACACACTCCAGTGGCATTTATAGTTAAAGCGCTGTTTTATAAAATCCACCAGCAGTGGCGCCACTCCGCCAAATTGGGTGTGACCAAATGGGTCTTGGTTGGCCGCCGAGGCCAGCAGTTGGCCGGAGGCGTCGCGAATACCTTCGGCGGTAACCACCACACAGAAGCCTTTTTTTGCCACAGTTTGTTTAACGCGCTCTAAAAAAGCGTCGGGCTCGAAGCTGATCTCGGGCACCAGAATAATATCCGGGCCCAGTTCGCGCTCGTCTTTGGCCAGGCCTGCGGCCGCGGCAATCCAGCCCGAACGGCGCCCCATCACCTCCATGACAAACACTTTGGTGGAGGTTTTGTGCATCGAGGCAATATCAAATGAGGCCTCGAGTGCCGATACGGCAACGTACTTGGCCACCGAGCCAAAGCCCGGGCTGTTGTCGGTAACGGGCAAGTCGTTATCGATGGTTTTGGGAACGCCGATGCAGGTTAAGTCGTACCCCATCAGCTCGGCGACCTGAGCGATTTTGCGGGTGGTGTCTTGCGAATCGCCGCCACCGTTGTAAAAAAAGTAACGGATATCGTGGGCGCGAAACACTTCGATTAAGCGCTGATATTCATCGTGAGTGACATTGGGGTTTTGCAGTTTATGCCGGCACGAGCCAAACGCGCCGCCCGGTGTATGCAGTAACAGCTCCAGTGTCTCGGCCGACTCTTCACTGATGTCGACGAGGTTTTCGTGCAGCGCGCCGAGGATACCGTCGCGCCCGGCATACACCTTTTCAAATACGGTGGGGTGTTGCCGCGCGGTGGCAATGATCCCGGCGGCCGTCGCATTGATAACCGCCGAAACGCCACCAGATTGACCGTAGAATGCATTTGCCATGTCGCTGCTCCTCAAGTTCGTGAAGGAGCATTAAATCATTTATTGGTCATACCGGGCAATAAAATTGGTAAGCCTTTTGTGTGTTTTTGGCCATAAATTGGTAATTTTTTGGTCTGGCAGAAATGACATCGCTGTCATTGTGGTTGCGCCTTAGCGCACGAGGCGAGTAATAGCGGTGGGTTTTGTGGTAATTGTATGATGTATTGGCTTTGTACAAATAACGCTTTTATTTCAACTGGTCATACCAGTGTGTTGTTTGGCCTCGCAGGGAGTGCGCCATTGAATGATGGTTTCCAGCTCTCATGTGATGAACGAAGGGGATGCTGGTAGTGGTGGTGAGTGGTCGATAGCGCGTAGCTGGTGTTAAAAAAGGCCTGCAAACAGCGTTTGCAGGCCTTAGTTGGGTAGTTAAGAGCCCCCGGTATGGTAGCGGGGCTCGTTACCGTCGGGTTAGTCTGCCAACTCCCAGCGCAGGTTGGCTATTTGAAAGGTGACTTCTTGCTCGCCAAATATTGGCCACATCGAGAAAGGAACCGTCACTTTTTCCAGGTCGAGCCCGGCGTTAGCCAAATCGGCAAAAGGCACGCTGACGGTGTGCCAATCGTTGTCCGCTGGCATGGCAACCGGCACTTCATTGCTGGAGGCGCCACCTTCCACTTTAACCAAAAAGCCCGAGGTATTGCCGGCATTGTTGCTGACCACTTTGAGGTCAAACACCAGGTTGCCGCCGGCAAAAGCGCTTAGATCTTTGGCGGCAGTGTCCTGAATGTAGAAAGTACCCATGTTGTTTTGGGTGAACTCTGCCTGCAGCACGGTGCCCTTGTCGGGGTCAGTTATTGTGGCATCCAGGTTGATCACCTGCCCATTGGCTTGCCACACGCCAAACCCTGGGTTGCCCCAGTCGGCCGACAATCCACCGACAAAGACATCCATATCTTCCGTCACGGTTACCGGTGCCAGTTTGGGCTGGATGTCGCAATTTTCCAGACAGGCGATACGCACGTTATTAAGCTGAACATGCGAGGCGCCACCCACCAGCTCTACTTCAAAGGGGTGCATTACAGACGAGTAGTCTACCGTTGGCCCCCAGGACTCGTTGGGGTTGGCCCGCAGCGAGTAGAAGCGTACCGCGACTGGCGTCCACTGGCCTACCATATCGGCGCTAAGCTCTACCTCGTCGAAGCTGAGGTTGGGGTACTCCGAGTTCAGCTTGACCTGCAGCTTGGCGCCCACATCGGCCGATTCGACCCAGATATCGAACTTAAACTCGCCCAGGTTGCGCGGACGGTTGTGCAGTGGGTCGCTGCCGAAGTTAAAGCCATCTTGCACTTCGGGGTAGCTGCCCATATCGGCCGAGCGCAGCCAGGCCACGCCAGGACTTACGTTATTAAACTGCAGATCCCAGACCACGCCGCTGGTGCCGCTGTCGATAGGTGTGGCGGCCGGGTCGGAGCTGAGAGACCCATCGGGGTTATAGGTTTGATGTTGCAGCGTGTTGAGAACCTCGGTGCTGTTCACATCAAAGCTCAAGGTCTGAATGCCACCTTCGGCGCCGTTGTATAACACCAGTTCATCGCGCACATCCGGTGGCGGTACATGGCCGGTAATGTCTTCCGGTATTACGCCCGCGTCAGCGGTTGGCGTTTCACAGCCCTGGCCGGTTGCCGGGTCGTTGGCGCACTCGTAAACGCGCACGTAATCGACTTCCATGGTGCGGGTGTCGTTAAAGGTTGGCAGGTCAATGTACGAGCCATTGCCCAGGGCCACGTTCAGAATCATATGAAACGCTTGATCGAACGGTTGCGCCTCGGTGCCTACCTGGTAGCCAACTTCCTGGCCGCCCCAGTAGTAGATAAACCAGTTGCCGCTGTTGCGGGCAAACAGAACATCGTCTACATACCAGCGGATCTCGCCTTCTTCCCACTCTACGGTGTAGGTGTAAAAGTCATCCCAGATGTTGGTGGGTGGCTCGTAAGGCGCGCCACTGTACTGGTTCCAGGGCCACGAATAGCCATAGTGCAAAGTGCCGTGCATTTCGTTTTCGGTGCCAGTGGGGGCGGGCCCCGCTACGCCGGGCTGGAAGGCTTCAAAAATATCAATTTCACCACTGTGTGGCCAGCCGCCGTACTTGCTGGTGTCACTCGGCAGCATCCAAATGGCGGGCCAGATGCCCACGCCTTGTGGTACCCGGGCGCGAATTTCCATGCGGCCATAGGTCCAGTCGGCTTTGTCGCGGGTGCGCAGGCGGGCCGATGAATAGTCTTTACAGGTGTTGGCGCCGGGGTAGCCGGGGTCTTCCTGATTTAATGATGGACCACACACCATGCCGGGGCCTTCGTAGATGGCCGATATGTGCAGCAGGCTATCGTCGACGTAGCTATTGCTGGCGCTGTCGGTGTAACACTGGGCTTCGTTGTTGCCGCCGCCCCAGCAGTTAACTTCGTGCTCCCAGCGGTCGCTGTCGATGCTCGCGCCGTTAAACTCGTCGTTCCACACCAGCTCCCAGCCGCTGGCTAGCGTTGTAGGTGCGCTGCCACTGGTATCAATGCCAGCACCCGAACCGCCACCGCTGCCGGTGCTGGACGAGCTGCCGGTGCCAGTACCGGGATCAGAGCTGGAACTTGAGCTAGAGCTAGAAGAGCCGGTACCGCCGGTGTCGGATGAGCTGCTTGAGGACGAGCCCGATAAGGCGTCGAATACCCAGCGCACGTTATCCAGCTGCACACTGACACCTGCTTGCGCTCCCCAGGTAGGCAGGAAGACAAACGGCGTGCTAATGGAGTCGAGGGTAAAGCCCGCTTGGGGGCCGGCAGCGATTAGCTCGGCAATGTTGATGGTGTAGGTGGTCCAGACATTGGCCAGAGGCGTAGAGATTTGATAATCACCCGAGCCCATATTGGCGCCGCTCTCGGCTTTAACAATAAACTCAGGGTTTTGCGTGCCAGCGTCCAGCACTTTGAGGTCAAACATCAGTTGACCTTCGCTTGCGAAGGCGCTGAGGTTTTTCAGGTCAGTGAAGTGCAAAAAGGCCACGCCGTTGTTGCCACTGTCGCTGTAGTCGAGCTGCAGCACATCGCCGCGGTCGGCATCGGCTATGGTGTTAACCGTTATATGCCCGGTGCCGTTATCCCAGGTGCCAATATTAAGGCCGTGGGTTGCTCCCGGCGCGCCGTCGACGTAGACATCAAAGTCGTTGCTAATGGCATCCACGGTAGGCTCGCTGGAGCCGCCGCCGTTGATCCACTCGACGTTATCGATTTGCAGATGAACGCCGCCCTGATCGTCCCACGCCGGTAAAATGACAAACGGCGTGTTAAAGGCATCGATATTAAAACCGCTGTTGCCGGGGGCTGATAGCAAATCGGCAATGTCGATGGTCAAGGTTGTCCAGACGCCAGTGGGCACCCGGTCGATAATGTAATCGCCGGTACCAACCCCGGGGCCGCTTTCGGCTTTTACCACAATGCCGCCGGTGTTAGTGCCGTAATCCAGCACTTTAATGTCAAAGCGCAGCTGGCCATCTTCCGCAAAAGCGCGACCATTTTTAGGCGTGGTGGACTGGATAAAGGCCAAACCGTTGTTGCCGCTGTTACCGAACAGAACCTCCAGCACCTCACCTCGGTCGGCGTCAGTGGTGACTTCGGCGGTGACATGGCCGGAGTTGTTATCCCAGGTGCCAACACCAAAGTCCCAGTTGGGTCCGGGCATGCCGTTTTTAAATATCGCGAACTCGCCGGTTAAGGTGTCGCTAACGGCCGCCAGTACCGGGTCGATGCCGCAGGGGCTTAAACACCCGAGGCGAATATCCGCCAGTTGCACGTGAGCGGTACCGCCCGAGGCTTCAATCACAAACGGGTTGATTAGCTGGCCGAGGTTGGCCTCGCCCGTCTCGATGTTGTTGGGCGAAAGCTCGTTAACGGCAACCGCCACCTCCGTCCACTCGCCAACAGTGGGCGTGTCGATGGTGTGGAAGCTAACGTTGGGCCAGCCGCTGTCGAGCTTAATATGCAACTCGGTGGCCGGGTCGATGGCCTCCACCAGCATCTTAAAGCGCAGCTCACCGTAGGCGGCGACATTGGTAAATTTTACGCCGTCGTTTACCTCGGGATAGGCGCCCATATCACCGGTCGATAAAAAGGCATTGCCCGGGCCATTAAACTCAATGTCCCATACGGTATTGCCCTGGCCGTCCATCGCCTGTGGATCACTGATCACATTGCCGGTGCCGTTATCGTAAAAACCCGGCACCAGGGTGTTGGTGATTTCGCCATCAATCGTGTTGAACATAAAGCTGGCGGCACCGCCGTCGTACAAAGCAAAGCTCTCCGGGGTAGGGGCCGCCGCACCTGCGACGTCTTTAGCCGCCGGGTCTTTGGTGGCGCAGCCTTTACCCGTGGCCGGGTCGGCGGAACACTCATAAACGCGAACGTAATCCACCTCCATGGTTTGCGGGAAGGTGGCTGAGCCATCGGGCGCGCCGGGCCAGTTACCGCCCACCGCGACGTTCAGCAGCATATGAAAGTTTTGATCGAATGGTGCATCGTCGGCGCCCAGCTGGAAGCCTTGCTCCTGGCCGCCCCAGTAATAGGTAAACCAATCGTCCTGGGTTTGGGTGGCAAAGTGCACGTCGTCGACGTACCAGCGAATCTCGCCTTGCTCCCACTCGACGGCGTAGGTGTGGAACTCTTCCCATACGTTGGCAGGCGGTGTGTAAGCGCTACCGGTGTTTATATTGTTGGGCCACGCCTGACCGTAATGCAGAGTGCCGTGGGTTTCATTGCCGCCACCGGCATTGGGGTTAACGGCTTCCATAATGTCGATCTCGCCACTGAGTGGCCAGCCGCCGTACGCCGAATCGGTCGGCAGCATCCAGATGGCGGGCCACAAGCCGTCGCCTTGCGGCAACTTGGCGTTAATCTCCATGCGGCCATAGGTCCACTCGGCTTTATTGCGGGTGCGCAAGCGGGCCGAGGTGTAGGGCATGGTGGCCGAGGTGTCGGCGGGGTTGTAGCCCGGATCCTCGTTATTTACCGCCGGGCCACTAAAAGTCTCCTGGCGGGCGACAATAAACAGCTTGCCGTCTTGTACGTAGCTGTTGTCAGCGCGGTCGGTGTAACACTGTTGTTCATTGTTGCCACCGCCCCAGCAGTTAACCTCGTGTGACCACTTGCTGCTGTCGATGCTGCTGCCTTCAAACTCATCGCTCCACACCATGGTCCAGTCGCCGCTGGCCGCTGAGCTTGAGCTCGAGGAGGCGCTTGAGGCGGGTGTGCTTGAGTTGCCGACACTAGAAGAGCTTGACACAGAGGAGTTAGCGCTGCTGCTGGAGCTAGTGCTGGCCTCGCTCGAGCTTTGCGACGACTCGCTTGAGCTGATCGAGCTGGAAGTCTCAGACGAGCTGGATTCGCTTGAATTGTCTTCTGAGCTGGATGAGCTTGACGGTGGTGGGTTTTCTGACGACACAGAAGAGCTCACCGAGCTGGCAACGCTGGAGGAGGTGTTTGTGTCGCCTCCGCCAGAGCCGCCACCGCAGGCGCTTAGGGTAAGCGCCATAACGCTCACCGTTGGGAGAAGGTATAGGTTTTTTATCATGATGGCCTCGTTTTATATCACTTTTTATTAAGGGTTATTCCGCGCGGCTGATGTGCCCGGCGCAATAAACTGGCGCATTCGTCAGGACTTGTTACTGCATTTCTTATCGTTATGGCGCATACCCTTGTCCGGCGATAAAGCCGGAGTAGGTTTGTCGACAGGCCTATCATGTAGCGCGCGTTGGCGGCGCGTCGTCCCACTTTTTCGGGCCTGTGAACGTGACCTGTGTCACTCTAAATCTAGACAAACAGTGACGCGCTTATAGCCCCTCATTAGCTTTTTCGAGGGGCTGTGCGAGACGGAATCGCCTTTGTTGGGGTACTGGTTGCACTAGTTTGAGGCAGTCGCGGTAGTGTGGCTGCAGGGTGGTGCGGCTGCACCGTTTTACACTGCTCATGATTGGCGCATGAGGGCGAGCTAAAGCGTCGAGGTTAACCCGGTTATGGCATCTTAAGTTGAATGTTGGCGCATTTTCCCAAACAGCTTTTCGCACTAAAAATAAACTTACTTCACATTTTTAAAAAGTTGCCCATAAACCCAAACCCCTTGCTACTAAAGGGCTGTGAGCGATGGTCTCGATTTATTGTGGCCAAATGTGGGAAAGAGTGACTTGTCACATTGGTGTTGGGTGGTTAGTGGGAAGACACCTTGATGGGGCAGGAATACAGTGCAAGCACTGGAACTATGCATGACTCTGAGTATTGCGCTTAGAGAGCCGCCCAGCTCCAGCACTGCAGCAGATCGATTGAACGACCGACAGGAGCGTCGGACTGATTATCGACGATGGAAGCCGTGCAGCGATACATTTACTCAAACCTCACACAATGCTAATAATGAGGAGCGCTACATGATAGCCAAAACGTTTTCTCGAGGTGCCCTCGCGGCACTGGTCATAGCCGCCAGCAGCGGCGCCTACGCTCAGGTAAGCAACCTATCTGGCTCGGCAACTGCAAACGCCACAACTCAGGATTTGCCCGCCAGTGCGGCAATCGACGGCGACGGTAATACCCGTTGGGCTTCTACCGCACAAGTTGATCCATCGTCACTGACCCTGGATCTGGGCGATAGCTTCGCGCTGTCTGAAGTGATTATTTACTGGGAGGCGGCCAACGCTGCCGAATACGAAATTCAGGGCTCTAACGACGGCAACAACTGGTCGACCATCGCCACCCGCTCGGGCGGTACCTTCGGTGATCGTACCGATACCGTCCCTGTCTCGGGTAACTACCGCTATGTGCGGATGCACGGCATTAGCCGCAGTGCTGGTAACAACTGGGGCTACTCTATATGGGAGATGGAAGTTTACGGCGCACCGGCCTCACAGGGCAGCGAAGTGGAGCTGACCAATCTCGGCGGTACCATCAGCTCGCAACACGCCGATTCGCCAGCCGGCGAGGGCCATGGCGACGCGGTGGATAATAATGTAAATACCAAGTACCTCACCTTTAACAATTCGGCATGGCTGCAGTACGAGGTGGCGGACTCTTACGTCGTTACCCGCTACTCTATCAGCTCGGCCAATGACAGCCCAGAGCGTGACCCAGCGAGCTGGACTTTGCAGGGTTCAAACGACGGTAACAACTGGACGGCCATTGATGCACGCATTAATGAAGACTTCCCCAACCGTTACCAGACCCGTGACTTTAGTTTTAGTAACAGCACGGCGTACCGCTTTTATCGCTTAGATATGACCAATAACTCGGGCTCGATTTTACAGTTGTCGGAGTTTGAATTGTTTGGTGTGGCGGCAGGCGGTGGTGCCAGTGCGAAACCAGTACGCCTTGAGGCCGAAGATTACGACGCTTATTTTGATACCTCGGCCGGTAACAACGGCACTGCGTACCGCAGCGATGACGTTGATATCGAAGCCAATGGCGCCGGTTATAACGTTGGCTGGATGGAGCCGGGTGAATGGCTTGAGTACAACGTCAGCCTGGCCGCTGGCACCTACGACATTAGCACCCGGGTAGCGTCTGACACAGGAGGCGGTGCTTACAGTGTATCGCTGGCCGGCGGTGCCGTCAGTGGCAGTGTACCGGCTACCGGTGGTTGGCAAGCGTGGCAAGAGCAAGCCCCGGGCGCTATTTCAGTGGCGCAAGCGGGCAACTACACCGTACGTTTAGATGTGAATGCCGCGGGTATGAACCTCGATTGGATTCACCTGGAGCCGAGCGCAAGTTCTAGTTCCAGCTCGGTCTCGTCTAGCTCGTCCAGCGCCAGTGGCAACTGCGACAATGGCTGTCTGGAATTGGTTAATGGCCAAACTTTGCGCGCCACCGTCAGTGGCGGTGATACCGTAGACGTTCACTACACCGTTAACGGCAGTGCACAGAACAACGTGCGTATGAATGAGGCCAACGGTGAGTGGACCTATGATATCGCCGGGCTAAACAGTGGCGATGTGGTAAGTGTGAGCTTTACGGTGATTACCAACGGTGCCGGTCAGAGCCTAGCGTGGCGCGACTATACCGTAGGCGGCTCGAATAATTCGTCGTCTAGCTCGAGCAGCTCTTCCAGTTCCAGCAGCTCAAGCTCAAATTCAAGCAGCTCTTCCAGTAGCTCAAGTACGCCTCCGGGCGGTCCGGTAGTGCCTTTGTATAATAGTGGCACAGCACTGGAGCCGGTGATTCAGTTTGATCGAGGCGACGCTTTGGTGACGCGCTTTTCTGATCGCGGCCGCGATCGTCACGCCAAAGAAGATCACTTTCAGGCGTACGAGCACTATCTTAGCCACTACTGGGAGGATCGCACGGCGGCCATCGAGATTGTCGATTACGTGGCGAAAGGCGGTGACACTATCCGGATGAATGTGGTTACACAGTTTAAGCTTAACGATACCGAAGCCGAGAACCGCTGGTTCTATCGCGGTGTGGGCACCGTTGCTGAGTTCTGCGATAACGGCACGATGGAGGTGATTGACGACACGCACTACTACAAAGAGCGCAGCTTTAACTGTCGTGAAGGTCGTGCGATTCAGATCGGCGATAAGATGGAGTTTGAGCTGAGTCAGTTTCTCGATCACAGCGTACCCAACGGCCGATCGGCTTACTATGGTTCGACCTACTTGTACATCGTGGGCGAGGGCTTAGTGCCTTGGGAAGTGGGCGGCGCAACGCCTGCCGGTGGTATTAAGGACTCGGTTAAGATTCCCGAGAAGGCTTGGTTAGGTGGTCACACCACCGTTCACGCCATGAGTTCGAACGAGCCAGACAATCTGTTTTTACAGATGGCTACCAACATTGGTTACGATAATGCGCAACCGTTTATGTTGGGGCGTCGGGTGCTGCACAGCTCGTTTGTCGATGGTTTGCACGATGAAAACCCAATCGATAATCCCGCCTTTGGCCCGGCCATCGGCCGCTCTGGTCCGCTGTTTGTCAACTCAAGCTGTACCGGTTGCCACGAGCGCAATGGTCGCGCCGCGGCGAACCCGGTGGGCGAGCATCTGGACAAGTGGGTATTCAAAGTGGGCGATGTTAACGGTAACCCGCACCCGCAGTTAGGTCGTGTGTTACAGCCGGAAGCTAACGGTGGTGCTGGCAGTGAAGGTCAGGTGTCCATTTCATCCTGGACTGAGCAAAACGGTTTGCGCTCACCTAACTTCCAGTTTAGCGGTGTAACGCCCGAGACATTCTCGGCCCGTATTGCACCGCAGCTGGTGGGGATGGGCTTGCTTGAGGCGATTTCTGAGTCGGATGTACTGGCGCAGGAAGACCCTAACGACGCCAACGGCGACGGTATCTCAGGCCGCGCTAACCGGGTTGCCGATCCTGCGACCGGTGAAACACGTCTGGGCCGCTTTGGTTGGAAGGCCGCTAAAGTCAGTGTGAAAGACCAAGTCGCCGGCGCCTTTAATACGGATATGGGCGTGATGACGTCACTATTCCCCAATCCGGATTGTGGCAGTGCGCAGTCAAACTGCGGGCCATCTGGCTCTGAACTTGCCGACTCGCATGTGGATGACGTGGTTAAGTATGTTTCACTCTTGGGTGTACGTGCGCAGCGTGATTACAATGACCCGGCTGTGATCAATGGTGAAAACATCTTTGACTCGATCGGCTGCGCCGATTGTCATACGCCGTCTTACCAGACCAGCCAGTTCCATCCACTGGCAGAGCTGCGCAGTCAGGCGATTCAGCCTTACACCGACTTGTTGTTGCACGATATGGGTCCGGGCCTTGCCGATAATCTTGGCGAGGGTGACGCGACCGGAAGCGAGTGGCGTACCACGCCTCTTTGGGGCCTGGGTCTGGCCGCCTGTGTGACTGGCGGTACCACCAATGCTCCTCAGGGTCAGCAAGTCTGTACACCTGTACACAGCTACTTGCACGATGGCCGTGCTCGCACAATCGATGAGGCGATTCGCTGGCACGGTGGTGAAGGTGAAGCCTCTAAGCAAACCTATGAGTCACTTTCACAAAATCAAAAGAACGACCTGTTAGCGTTTTTGCGCTCGCTGTAATGGCGTAAATCCGCAAGAGCTGGGTGATTGAGCACCCAGCGTTTAAACTGGAAAAGCCCGGATAAATAGATTGTCCGGGCTTTTTTTTGGTAAGTTTTGGGGTTGGTTTGCAATGCCTATAGCGCTTACGCTTGCGCGGTGATGACACCCCATAGGGTTGAGCACTTATAAGTTCATTTTATATAAAAACGGCGCGAGCACTTCTTAATCATATTTATAAAATGGCGGCCATGCCCGTAGTATGTGAGTCGCTTACGTTATTTTAATAATAATCCAAGGACGGGACAGCAGAGATTCTCTGCAGCCTGATAGATATTACTTACATGCATCCATTAACGTTTTTTGGAGCATGACCTATGCAGTTTATACACACTAAAAAAACAGCTCATATTAAAAGAAATCTATCCGCGGTTATTCGATTGCGGGAGTGGACGCTCGTTGGCACGGCGCTTAGCGCCTTTTTGTTGCCGGCCCAAACCCACGCGGCCGATTGCAGCAATGTGACCAGCTGGAGTGCTGGCTCTGTTTATACCGCCGATGTAACAGCGGTGCGCGATGCGACTTTGTTTAAAGCAAAGTGGTGGACGCAAGGTGACGATCCGTTAACCCACTCCGGGCAGTGGGATGTGTGGGCGTCTCAGGGCGCGTGTGATGGCAGCTCAAGCTCGACGAGTTCAAGCAGCTCAAGCTCCAGTAGCTTAAGTTCGGTAAGTTCAAGCAGTTCATCCAGTGTGAGCAGCTCGTCCAGTTCCGCCTCGGGTGATTGCGCTTCGCCCCAGTACGTGGCCGGCACCACCTACAGTGTCAATCAGTTAGTGCAAAATGCGGGCAATGAATACCGCTGTACAATAGCCGGTTGGTGTTCATCTGATGCCGCGTGGGCCTATGCGCCCGGCACCGGTGCTCATTGGCAGGATGCGTGGCAGTTGGCGGGTAGCTGTGATGTTGGTTCATCCTCAAGCAGTTCTAGCTCCTCCAATAGCTCGTCATCCAGTAGCTCATCCAGCAGTTCGGCGGGCAATAGCGACCGTATTATTTCCGGTTACTGGCACAACTTTGATAACGGCTCCGGGGTGATTCCCATTGCCGATGTATCGGACGCCTTTGATGCGATCAATGTCTCGTTTGCCGAGCCTACCGGTAATGCACCGGGGGAGATTGGCTTTGTACTTGACCCGGCGTTTGATGAGCAAGCGTTTAGGGCCGGGGTCGCGGCTAAACAAGCCGCCGGTAAAAAAGTCATTATTAGTATTGGTGGCGCCAATGGCCAGGTGCAGCTAGAAAGCGCCTCGGCGCGCACTAATTTTGTTAACTCAATGATTAGTATTATTGATGAGTACGGCTTTGATGGGCTGGATGTGGACTTTGAAGGGCACTCGCTTTATCTGCAAAGTGGCGATGATGATTTCCGTAACCCGACCACGCCAGTAGTGACTAACCTGATTGGTGCGCTGCAAGATTTGACCGCTCACTACGGTAGTGATTTTATGCTAACCATGGCACCAGAGACTTTCTTTGTACAGTTAGGTTATAGCTTTTACGGTGGCACCTGTGCCGGTTGTGATACACGGGCAGGGGCGTACTTGCCGGTAATCTATGCCATGCGTGACCAGTTGGATTGGCTGCAAGTGCAAAATTATAACTCCGGCCCGATTACGGGGTTGGATGATCAGTATCACACGATGGGTGTGGCTGACTTTCACGTGGCCATGATCGATATGCTGTTGACCGGGTTTACCATTGCCGGCACCAATGACTTCTTTCCGCCCTTACGCGAAGATCAGGTGCTACTGGGTCTGCCGGCCAATAACAATGCCGGTGGCGGGTTTACCTCGGTGAGTGACGTGCACTCGGCGCTCAATTGTCTCATCAAACTGCAAGGTTGCGGCACCTATCAGCCCCACACGGGTACTGGGTGGAGCGATTTACGCGGAGTGATGACCTGGTCGATTAACTGGGATAAGTTTAATAATTTTGAGTTTTCCACCGAGCATCGTCAGTACCTTGATAGCTTATAACGCGAAAAAAAGGCCGGATCAATGATCCGGCCTTTTTTGTGTTAAACACCTAAAATGGTGCATTGACGCTTGTGCTTAGAAGTCGTAGCGGAAACCTACGCGCAGCTCCCACAAAGAGGCACCACCCACGCGGGTTGGGCCAGCTGGGTCACGAAACTCTTCAAACACGTAGCGGCCCTGATCGTCCATTGAAGCGTTAACGGCCGCTTGCGAACGAGGGAAGCTGGTTTCGTACTGCACACCCCAGTCGTCGTTGATCAGGTTACCCAGGTTCTCGACAACCATATAAATCGACGAGCGGTGCTCTTCCATAATGCCAGGCAGCTCTTGCTCGACTTTCAGGTCAAACTTAATCCACCAGTCGCTGTTTAGCTCGTTGCGCTCCATCACTTGACCGCGATCAAGGCCTTCGCTATCGGCAAATTCAAAAAAGGCGTCGCTGTCAAAGCCTGGATCGAATACCACGTTTGGATCATCAGTGCCGGTGGGGACATACAGCAAGTGACGTGCGATAAACCCGGTGGAATCACCGAACATAAAACCGTCACTAAACGTGTAGCTGTAAGGCCGACCCTCGTTGGCAGAGCCAAACAGGGTGATGCGGGTATCGTAATCACCAAAGAAGGCGTGCTCGTAGGCGACTTTGGTGGTAAAGCGATGGGGGATATTATAGTTAGAGGTGGCCGGCCCGGGGTTTTCCGGATCGCTGGTGGCTAAGTTGGTATAGTTAGAGAAGGCGACCGAGCTGGTCATAGGGTTAACGTCTTCAGCGTCGCTGTAGGCGTAACCGGCGGCCAGCTCTAAACCAAAGTCAAAATACTTACTGGCGCCCACGGAAATGGTCAGTGCTTCGCCTCCGTCGTCAACGTTGGTCAACATAAAGTCCTGACTGCGACCATCGACGCTGCCGTAAATAGGACGACCGTCAAGCGCGGTACCGGTCTGCACGCGAGAGATGTCCGAGATAAAGGCGGAATTTTCGTATTGGCTGTAAAGAATGTCACCCGACAGGACTAAGTTGCCCGAGAACTCGTAGCTGGTACCAAAAGCGTACTTCCAGACGGAGGGAAGCTCAAAGTCCGGATCCTGTAAATTAACACCGCCGTTAGCGCCTTGTTTGTTTGCCACCTGATCGTACAGACCTTGCGGGATATCGTAGATCGGGCGGCCTTCGCCGGTAAAGGGCATATTGAGAATTGAGTCGCCTGAGTCATCTTGCACCTCGATTTGCGTTACGCCATCGTTAGAATAGTTATTAGAGATCCATACGTTGGGGTTACCGCCCGAGTACAAGCCCACACCACCGTGAATTTCAAACTGATCGGTCAAATCCCAGTTAAAGCCTAAACGCGGCTGTATCAGGTCAAGACCATCCAGGTTTTGGCGGGTATCAATGAGGTAAGAACCCAGGATGTCGTAGTTTTGAGTGGGGGTGTCGTCACTTTCGTAGTAGTCGTAACGCAGGCCGGCTACCACTTTCAGGTCGCCACCGTCGAGAAAGATTTCGTCTTGTAGGTACAGGGTGTTAATAGCGTACTCAAACTCGGCCGCGGCGTCGGCTTTGACGTTAGTGCCGGCCGCGTTTTCGTAGATAATAACGCTCGGGGTGCCGGCCTCAAAGTCTTCGATGGAGGAGAAGCGGTATTCGCCTTCCGACTCCTGAACGAACATGTTGAACACGTCAAAGGTTTCACGCTCGTAACCGAAGGTAAACGTTTGATGATCTAAGCGGTAGCTACCGGCAAGCTTTAAGTTAAGCGACTCGTAAGACAACTTGTTGGCATGACGCGAGTCATCGGCGCCCATGTAAACAGTCGCTTCTGACAGGTTGCCGTCGTTGTCGTGATCGTTCATGGTGGTGATTTGTACTTCACCAAAGTCGGTGCCGGCCAGCGATAGCTGACGGTTGTCCAATTCTTGATAACCGATTTTAATTTCGGTTGAGAACGCGTCGGTCCAGTCGGAGAATAATTGACCAACGTAGGAGGTTAGCTCGGCGCCGCGCTCGTAGTAGTGATTGGAAAACTCCAGTTCGTTAGAATCGCCATCGGACTGTGCAATTGAGTAGCCATCGTTGTAGTTGTAGGTAAACGAGGCGCGCTGCGAGTTGGTGATGTTCCAGTCAAGCTTTACCAGTAATTTTTCGTCTTCTACCGGTAGGCTGGAGGGAAAAGTGCCTGGGTTGTAGCCGTAGACGTCATTGGCAATGCGCTCGATTTCGGCGATTTGCGCGGCGGATACGCCCTCTACCGGGGTGGCAACGTTGGCGTCGGCGGTGCCGCGATCAAAGGTGTCTACGCCTTCGAGTTTTTCATAAGCGGCAAAAAAGAACAGTTTGTCCTGAATGATCGGGCCGCCCAGGCTTAGGCCATAGCGCTGCTCGTCAAATGGGGCGATATCAATGCTGTCACCCTCAAGCGAGTCGCCGCCCATTGAGTCGTCGGTGTAATCGTAAAATACCGAGCCGTGAAATTCGTTATCGCCCGACTTGGTAACCGCATTAATGTTACAGGCGCTAAAGCCGCCGTATTGCACATCAAAAGGAGCCAGCTCTACGGCAACCTGATTGATGGCATCGTACGAGAACGGCATGCGCTCGGTGGGGTAACCGTTGCTGTTTAAGCCAAAGTTGTCGTTCATGCGAACGCCGTCTACGGTCAGGCTGTTAAAGCGTGGGTTGGCGCCGGCACACTGAATCGAGTCATTAAAGGCTTCATCGATGTAGATGCGTGGGTCCAGGCGTACCACGTCTTTTAAGTCGCGGTTGATGGCCGGGGCCGTTTCTAGATCGTGCAGGCTAAACGTGGTGTTGGGCCCTACGGCGGCAAAGTTTTGCTCTTGCAAGTTACCCACCACCAGTACTTCTTCGGTGGCCATTTCGCCCACTACAATCTCAAGTTGGTAAGCATCGCCCAGCGACAGGTACACGTCTTGAATAGTGCGGCTGCCTTCATCCGAAACCACTTTTACCGTGTAAGGGCCACCAACACGCAAACCGCGGGCATTAAAACGACCGGCGTCGGTCGTGGTTATGTCGCTTTGGCTGTTGGACGGGGTGTGAGTAATAGTGATGGTGGCATTATCCAGTGGCTGGCCGCTGGTGTCTGTTACCTGGCCCTGAATGGCCGAGCTGGTTTCTTGTGCAATGGCCGGTAGCGCGGTCCCCATAACCGCCGCTATCGATAATACTAAGGTGTTCCGTGTTAACGTTTTGTTCATGGCATTTATTCCCGTTAGGTTGCTCCATGGTCGATTGTTCAATGCGTTTCATGCCCCCGTTTTTTATGAGTGCATGCTCCCGCCCGCTATGGCGGTTGAGCGCCATACGAGAGTTGGTTGTTATCCTGCGGTGGGAGATTATTAGAGTTGTTTTTACATTGGCCCGAGGACTCTAGCGAAAATATGCGAAACTTCTGTGACCGCGCTGTGACAAAATAAAGACAAAGGGGTGACAGGTCACAGATCGGTCACAATGTTTGGGTAGGCTCACGCTTTTTGTGATCGAATGCGGTCAAGGTGGGGCTACGTGCAAGAGTATCGGCTAATAAGAGTACTGTGGGGAGTGTTATTGAGTATGGCGATTAGCGGCTGCGCCGAACGCGAGCACCAAGCGTCCCAACCCGTTAGGGTGGCGACCTTCAACGTGAGTATGGAGGCGACTAACTATTTGCCTCCGGGGAGCTCGCCTACACTTGACTCGGCGACCCTATTGATGCGTGAGTTGACCTCGGGGGAGAATGCTCAGATCGCCAATGTGGCGGCTATTGTGCAACAGGTTCGCCCGGACATTGTCCTGTTAAATGAGTTTGATTACACCGCGGACCCCGAGCGTGCGGTTGCGTTGTTTCAGGCTAACTATCTGGCCCGGCCGCAGGCGGATAACGACGTTATTAACTACCCGTACTTTTACACCGCCCCCGTTAATACCGGTGTGCTGTTTCCGTATGATTTAAACGGCGACGGGGCGGTTACAGCCCCTGTTGATACCTATGGTTTTGGTCATTATCCCGGACAGTATGGGATGTTGCTGCTGAGCCGATACCCCATCGATAACAGTGCTGTGCGCAGCTTTCAGTACTTTAAATGGAAGGATATGCCCGGTGCATTGGTGCCGCAAAAAGCCGATGGCTCGGCCTACTACTCCGCTAGCGCCTGGGCTGAGTTTCGGCTGTCGTCTAAAAGCCATTGGGATGTCCCGATAAACGTAAATGGCCGCACACTGCATTTGCTGGCGAGTCACCCGACACCGCCGGTGTTTGACGGCCCGGAAGATCGCAACGGCAAGCGCAACCATGATGAGGTGCGGTTGTGGCTGGATTACATCGACGGTGAGGCCGGTTATTTGTACGACGATCAGGGGCGCAAAGGCGGGCTGGATACTCAGGCCAGTTTTGTCATTGCCGGTGATTTAAACAGCTCGGCGGTGGAGGGTGATGGTCGTAAAGACGCCATTAGCGCACTGCTGACGCACCCACGCATTACGGACCCTAACCCTGCTAGTACAGGTGCGGCTGAGGCTCGGCCGGATAATCGTTACAGTCGTCATCATACCGCGGGTTGGGGCATGCGGGCTGATTACGTTTTGCCCTCGGCGGATTTGACGGTAACGGGCAGCGGTGTGTTCTGGCCCGCGCAAAACGAGGCGCATCGCTC
Source organism: uncultured Gilvimarinus sp. (assembly GCF_963975215.1). GTDB lineage: Bacteria > Pseudomonadota > Gammaproteobacteria > Pseudomonadales > Cellvibrionaceae > Gilvimarinus. Next base: position 52,097 of record NZ_CAXBFW010000011.1, on the reverse strand, counting down.
GTGGGTTGAGAGCCGTGCGGCCAGCTCCGATCATCGGCTGGTGTGGGTGGATGTTGCATGGTAATTATTATCCTTATTCGCTAAAAATCATTCAGCTAACACAGCGGTGGAGCTTGTCTGGTAGGCCGGGTTCTGAACGGGCGGTGTTTACGGCGTAAAGCTTAATGACCGACACTGTATTCATAGTTGTTTCTCTTATTGTTAAGTATCCGATAATAAAAAACCCACCCGCCAAAGGCGGATGGGTTTAAGTTTCTGCCCGTCAGTGAGCAATGATTACTGACAAGCGACCTTACCCAAGCCCAATACATACCAGGGCTCGTAGCCGAGCGGTGAGTTAAACGGAGCCTCACCATTTTTACCGGCGGTAGCGCTGACGTAATCGGCCAGCTCTTGCCCAGAGCCTAAGTAGTTATAACTAATGGCATTCCGTGACGTTTGCGAATAGTTTTGCTTAAGGTCGGGCACACTGCCAGAGGCGTCGGTAATCAGGTACTCCAGTGATGGGTCGAGATTACAGTTGGCATCCGAGAACCACACGCGGGTGTTTTCTGAGCGGAAGTTACCGCCGTCTACATCCCGTGCCAGCTCTTCTCCGCGCTCATTAAGCGCTTGCACCACGTCATCTTTTTCCTGAAAGTCGCGGTTCATTAACACCATGTTGTCTTCCCACAGAACGGTGCCGCCGACCCGTACACTTAAGATGTCTTTGCGGTAGTTCATAAAGAAGTTTTCAAACATGTGCGAGGTGCCGCGACGAATCAGCGGTATGCGACGCAGAGTGTTACCTAAGTTGTTGTACTGATCGTCCGTGGTGATAAACGCGTTGTGGTGCATGGTGGTGGTGATTTGCGAGTTAATGGTACGGCTATCACTAGAGCCATGCAGTGCGGCACGCTTAACGTTGATCAGTTTGTTGAACGATATGGTGATGTCGTAGGCACCGACTTTCACATCAAACGCCGCGTCACCGGTGGTGTCGAAGGTGTTTTTGTGAATCCAGATGTCGTGTGACGCACCGGTATTGCGGATCATATCTGGGTCCAGGCCGTGGTCTTCAGTATGGCCCGCACCGCGGAAGTCCAGGTGAGTCAGAATCACACTCTCGGCGGTTTGTACCGGCTGCCCCGAGATGTCGCTGCCGATGGCAAAACCGTTAAAGCGGAAGTAGCCATTGGACAGGCGGCCATCGAGGGTTTTGTGTGAGCCGATCTTGGTGTTGCGAATTGGCAAATCATTGTCGTTCAAGCGGTCGTTGTAAAACTCGGCCGCGCAGTTCGCATCGGAAATGCCTTTGTCGTCACACCACTGGTGGTAGTCATTACACTGAGCTTCATTACCATCAATCGCGTCCAGTACCGCCGGGTTAGAGCAGTGGTTGCGATGCATGGAAATTTCAGTCTCATTAGCGAAGTCGACTTTATCAAACACAATCCAGTTGTGATCATCACCGGTAACCGCGTCCAGTAGCTGTTGCTCGACTGAAGTTGCACTGTTTTTAGTGATGATGGTCAGTTTGCTGTTGCCGTTTGGATCAAAACCACCCAGAGCGTTCTCGCCGTAACCTACGGCACGACCGAGTGAGTTAGACAAACACTCAACAATTTCCTGGTCGGATTGCAGCGAGGTCGAGCGCCAGTTGACGTTCGGATTGGTGGCGATGGCGACACAATCGTCCGACAGGTCTGTCTCGGGAGGTGGCGTTACCGATGAGCTCGACGAACTGCTAGAGCTGGTTTCACTTGATGAGCTGGCTTCGCTTGAAGAGCTAGCCTCCGATGAGCTGCTGGAGCCTTCCACGGGGCCGTTAGCGTTGTAGACCTCGATCTCGGCGATTTGCGGTGCGCCGTTGGCCGAGTGAATTTCCAGGCTAACTTTACTCGCCGAGACATCACCAAAGCCCGAGATTACCGCTTCACTGCCAAGGCTACCGCCGGTTGCCAGTACATCGCCGTTGTCGTAGTTGATCAGAGACCAGCTGGTGGTGGCGTTGTTAAGCTCGCGCACAATGACTGTGTTAAAGCTGCCTGCCATACCTTTTACTGAAATGGTCTCGTTGCTGGACGAGCCCGGCTGCCAGTAAGAGCTGCTGTCGCCATCGACAACATTGCCGTAACTGGTTCCGCCACCTTTGCTACTGCCATCGGCGCCGGAGGCTTTGTTATCGCCCAGCTCTGGTGGCTCGACAGGCGCGCTTGATTCAGACGAACTAGACGCTTCTGAGGAGCTGGCTTCGCTGCTTGAGCTAGACGTATTACCGCCTGCGCAATCGCCTGCCTGAGGCGCATTACCGGTAATGCTTACGCTGTCGATATTGGCAAGGCCTGAGCTGCCCGTGGCCTCTAAGCGCAAGTCGTTATAGCCGGCGTTGAGGTACACCGAGACGGTGCCGGTGCCGGTAAAGTCATTCCAGGCGCTGGTGGCAGGCATGTCGACATTGGTTTGGCTGGCACCGTTGACCAGTACACTGCCAGGGCGGTTGTCGCTGCCGTTGGCGTAGCGCCAGTTAAGCTCGTACGTGCCTGCGGTTGGCACCGTAACAGACCAGTCAATTCCGGCACCTTGTACGTTTTCGGTGTTGGCAAAGCCGCTGCCGCTAAAGCCCGCGTGGTTGCTGTCGATGCTGCCTTCGACATTACAGAAGCCGTTGCTTTCCTCTAGCGTTAGGGTGTTCTCAACCGGGGTCGAAGAGACAGAGCTGCTTGAGGACGAGCTGGCTTCGCTTGAGCTGGACGACGAGCTACTACTCACCGCGCCGTTGTAAACTTCAAACTCGCCAATTTGCGGTGCGCTGCTGGCACTGTCGATCAGTAAGTTAACTTTAGTGGCGGTAGTATCGGCAAAGCTAATCACCGCCTCGTTACCAAGCCCATTGCCCGAGGCGAGTAGGGCGCCGGTGTCGTCGTTCACTAACCGCCAGCTGCTGGTGGCGTTGTTTAGCTCGCGAATAACCACGGTGTTAAAGGTGGTGGCGCTGTCCCATTTAACAGAGATACGCTCGTCGGAGGTGCCGTTTGGCTGCCAGTAGCTGGAGGTGTCGCCATCGCGCACATTGCCGTAGCTACCCGAGCCTTTACTGGAACCGTCGGAGCCGGCGCCAATGGATAAATTGGTGCCGGGATCAACCGGGTCCGTCGAGCTGCTTGAGCTGGAAGAGCTTTGCTCGGAAGAGCTCGAGCTGCTGGAGCTGGGCACACTGGAGCTACTGGAACTGCTGCTGATAACGCAGCTACCGTTTGAGGTGGCTAAGTTTGTGTGCGCGCCTGCGGTACCTTGAATAATCTGTGGTACACAGCTGGCATCGTCGAGCGTGTAGCTGTAGGGAATACTGATACTGGTGGTCGACGTGGGGTTGGGGCCCGCCGGGTGGTTGTCATCGTCATCCGCCGTCCAGGTAATATTGTCCCAGATGTTACCGCTGACATCCCAGTAACCCATATCGTTGGTGTAAAAGGTGCCCAGTGGGTCTTTGGAATCCTGAAAGTAATTGTGCTCGGCTTTAATCTCGCCACCGATACGCGGATTCATACCGGACTTTTGCAGGCCGATGTAGTAATTGTTGTACGCGTGGGCGGTAGCGCCACGCAACAGAGGCGTGCGCGAGTCGATGTTCTCGTACAGGTTGTGGTGAAAGGTGACGGGGCCGTTGTTGGTGTCGCCATCGCTTGAGCCTACCAGGCCGCCACGGCCGGAGTTACGTAAAATGCTGTAGGACAGTGTCACGTACTTGGTGTCGGCCTTCATATCAAACAAGGCATCGTAACCGGCGCTTTCTCCGCCCTGGGCTTCCAGGGTCAGGTGATCCGCCCACACGTTATAGACATCGCTCTCCATGCCAATAGCGTCGCCGCCATTAGAGGTTGGCGAGCCGGATTTTTTGACATTGCGAACGTGAAGGTTCTGCAGAATGATATTTTCGGCACCGCGCAGGTGAATACCCAGCTCGTCAAACAGCGCACCGCTACCGACGCCGATGATGGAGATATTGCTGACATCTTTAATTTCAATTTTGTCGTCGGCGGTGTTACAGCTATCGCCCGAGACTTTGCTGGTATTGCCGTGGTTGATGGTGCCTTCCACGTGAATAATGACTGGGGTGTCACTAGAGGCGCGATTGCAAAGCGCGGCGTGAATGTCGGTACCGCTGGTGGCGTACACCACATTACCGCCGGCGCCGCCGGTGGTACCGCCATTGAGAGTCGCAAACCCGCTAGGGGCTGCTAAAACTGAACCTGACGCGCCGGCAACGGCGAGCGCCAGAGTACAGGGGGCAAGTGTTTTGTGAAATATGTTCTTCATTGGACAATCCTGTTATTAAATTTTATGGATATGCCGCAGCTGGAAACCTGGAACTGGTATTACCTCTACCAACCAACCGCTACATTGCCTGTGTTGTTGGCGGACTGGTAAAAGCACTCTCGAACGGGTCGTCACTTCCTCTGTTTTACAACAGTCCGCTGTGTTACGACTCGACTGACTACTGATGCTTTTGGGTGCTTCTGGTGTTGCCTGTTATGAGAGAAACCATCCGTCTGACGTCCTGGCTCCCTTAGTGGTCAGACATTTTAATGGGCAATTGGTAATGCCCAATTGGTCAGGCAATATAGTGGTTATGTTATTTTGTGTAAAGCCAATACCGTCACAAAAGTGTGTTAAAGGTGCTTTATCTTGAATTTGGCGGATTAACCATTGTTTTTGGTTGGGTTTCAGGCTTTCTAAGTTGGCTTGGGTTTTAAAAATCTGAGTGCTGATGAGGGCTTCTTAAGGTTTAAGCTATATGAATAGGTATTGGTGAGACCAAAAATAAAGCTTTCTTTTTTTGGTCTGACATTTGGCGATTTTGGCTTAAGAGCCGCATTGCGGCGATGTAGGCGCACTAAGCGCTCTATGAATATAGCCAGATCATCTGCAACGGGAGCTCTCTATCTCCAATTGGTTTAAGTATCGTGGCGCGGATACTGGCATTTTTTGCGCGCTGGTTAATACTTACGTTACCAACGGTTGAATCTAACCCGCATTCAGCCAGCGGCTCGGCTTTTGCCGACAGGATCTTTCCTTCATGTTACTCCTAGAATGGTCTTCTTTACCGACGCTTCCCCCAAGGCGTCGGTTTTTTTGTGCGTGTGTCCGGCATGATTTACATTGAATTTTTCGTTGCGTTATAATTTGCCGCTTTAGGGCGGTAGGCCGCAGCAGCTCGGAGCGTAGCGCAGTCTGGTAGCGCACCTCGTTCGGGACGAGGGGGTCGGAGGTTCGAATCCTCTCGCTCCGACCATTTTTTAGCGGCTTTCCAGCCCACTTCAGTGGACGAATACAATAATGGACATTAGAGCGCGATGTGACTTTGATAAAACAAAACGCGCCGCGTGGTTTTGCTCGCACTGCAACGCCCATTATAGTGAACGCTGTATTCCCGATGGACACAATCCGCTCTGGGGGCGCCGTGGCCCGGTCTGCTTATTATGCTTTAGTGAATTAACCGCGACCGATGATCCATCACTCGCCAAGCCGTTTTGGCATGTTCTGCCGTACCTGTTGTTGTATCCATTCCACCTTAATGGCTTGTTATTAATACTCACCGCCGTGTTTGGCGTACTGATGCTTGGCGGTGGTACGCCGGCGATAATTTTTGCCGTCATGTTTCAGGTGGTGTGTGTTAAATACTATTTTGCCGTGCTAGCCGCAAGGGCCGAGGGTAAGCGCTGGCCACCCAGTCTGTTAAGCCTTATTAAAAGCGATCGCGATCAGCTGCTGTTAAAGGCGGTGCTGGTGTATGTAGTGCAGGCTGCATTGTTGCTGGGGCTGATTTTTTATTATCCCGACAATTACCTCCCGCTGCGTTATCAGCCGTTTATTCTGTACGGCTCGTTGGCGCTGATGCTGTTTGCGTTTCCGGCTATAACCATGGTTTTAGCACGCGAGAAGTCTCTGTTACGGGCCATCAGCCCCTTTGCGATTGGTGCGGTTATCGCCGGTATGGGGGTTTACTACCTGCTGTTGTGGGCGCTGTTAATCATACTTGGGCTAGTGATAGACGCGGCGTTACAGTTTGCGGTGCCGCTATTACACGAGCCGTGGCAACTGGCCGCGACTTTGGGCATCACCACTTACAGCTCACTGCTTAGCTATGGCTTGCTGGGGTATGCGTTGTTTCAGTTTCGCGCCGAGATAGGGCTTGAGCCCGACGAGCGGCCGGTGCTGCCAGAGGCCGAGTTCGTTCGCGCTCAAGGGCTGGGGGCGGTGTTTGTGCTGCAGCAGCACGGTGAGCTGGAGCGAGCGTGCGAGCAAATGCGCGAGTTGGCGAATAAGTATCAGAATGAGCTGGCGGTGCAGCGTCAGTACCATCAGTTATTACTGCAGCTCGATTCGCCCGATGCCCGCCGCGCGCTGAGCGCCCATTCGGATTTTTTTCTGGAGTTTTTATTAGCTAAAAATAATAAACAAGAGGCGGCGCGGGTGCTGTTGGGCACGCTGGCTAACGTGCCGACATTCCGCCCCTCCAAACTTGCCACTACGTTAACGCTGTGGCCACAATTGGCTAAGCAGTTAACGCCCCGGCAGCGGGCGGCGTTGCTGTTAAATGCTCATAAGCACTATCGCGGTGACACGGGTGTCGCGACTGCGTACCGGTATTTGGCAGAACTTTTTGAGGGGCCGTTAGCACAGCCGGATAAAGCCCGTCAGCTGCGGGCGTTTATCCAGCGCGAGTATCACGGGGCTTAATTAAAGCTGTGGCTGGGCTCTGGGAAGGTACCGTTCTTTACGTCGTCGCGGTATTTTTTTAGCGCGCCGGCAATGTCGCCGGTTTCGAGTAAAAAGTTTTTGGAGAACTTAGGTGGCTGCGGTGTTAAGCCCAGAATGTCGTTAATGACCAGCACCTGAGCGTCGGTATCTGCGCCGGCGCCAATTCCTACGGTGGGGATGCTAACGGCCTCGGTAATGGCTTTGCCCAGCGCTACCGGTACGCACTCTAACACCAGTAGGGCAGCACCTGCGTCGGCCAGCGCCCGGGCGTCGGCGATCATTTGCTCGGCTTTATCGGCGTCGCGCCCCTGCACCCGAAACCCGCCAAATTTATGCACCGATTGCGGCGTTAAGCCCAGGTGCGCGCACACCGGGATGCCCCGGTCGGTAAGCATTTTTACGGTATCAACCAGCCACTGGCCGCCCTCGATTTTCACCATGTGCGCGCCGGCTTGCATAACCCGGGTGGCATTGGCCAGCGCCTGTTCGGGGCTGGCGTAGGTCATAAAGGGCAGGTCGCCAATAATCAGGGATTTTTGGTTGCCGCGCGCGACCGCCTCGATGTGGTAGATCATTTGCTCCATAGTCACGGGAATGACACTGTCGTAGCCCAGTACCGTCATCCCCAGTGAGTCGCCAATTAGCACCGCCTCGATACCGCATTGCTGAGCCATGGCGGCCATGGGAGCATCGTACAGCGAGACCATGACGAATTTTTCCTGGCCGCGCAAAGCGTGCAAGGTATTGATGGTGACCTTTTTTTCCAGAGCGGAATCGTTTGCTTGTGAGTAGGGCATGGTATCGACTCTATAAAACGGGCGTGGGGTTGTAGTAGTGGCGGCCACTTTTAATGGTGGTGATGTACTCAACCAAATGCTGAAAGTGGTCGCGATTTTGCGCGAGGTTTAAATCCTGAGCGTTAACAATAAGCAATGGCGCGCTGTCGTAGTAGTGAAAAAAGCTGGTGTAAGCTTCGTTTAATACTTTTAAGTATTCGTCGCTGATGTGTTGCTCAAACTCGACACCGCGCTGCTTTACACGGGCTTGAAGCACGTCTAAGGGCGCTTGCAGGTAGATCACCAGATCGGGGCGAGGCGCATCGAGGGTGAGCTTCTCGTAAACCTGCTGATAAATAGCCAGCTCGTCGTCGTCCAGTGTTACCTGAGCAAACAGCTGGTCTTTTTCCAGCATAAAGTCGGCAATGCGATGGGAGCTGAACATATCATCCTGCCGCAGCTGCTGGATTTGTCCGGCGCGCTGAAACAGAAAAAACAGTTGCGTTTGTAGGGCAACGGATTTTGGCTCTTGATAAAACCGCGCCAAGAAGGGGTTCTCTTCGGGCTGCTCGAGCAGTAAGTCGTAATTGAACAATTGCGCCAGGTTGCGCGCCAAGGTGGTTTTGCCTACGCCAATGGGGCCCTCGATGGCAATGTAGTTGGGCAGCTTGACAGAGGATAAGTCCAGTGCCAGCTTTTCGAACACAGCGTCTACCACATTAGAGTCCTCAGTGAATGCTTCGCGCAGTTTAGCGCTGCGGCGGGAGCTTTATCAAACCTTCGTTGCCGCAGCGCTGTGCCAATGAGGCGATAGAGGTGCCATCGGGCAGCGACAGCTCCGGGGCAATTTCCAGTAGCGGGAGCAATACAAAGTTGCGCTCGGGCAGGTACGGGTGCGGCACACGTAAGCGCTGAGTGTTAAGCCGGACGTTGTCGTACAGCAGTATGTCCAAATCCAGAGTACGCGGGCCCCAGCGCTCCAGACGCTCGCGCTGGTGGGCTTGCTCCAGTGACTGTAGTGCGTCCAGCAGCGGCTCGGGGGCGAGCCTGGTGGCGAGCTGAGCGACGGCGTTAATGTAGTCGGGCTGCTCGCCAGGGCCCACAGGGCGCGAGCGATACAGTGATGAAGCGCGCACCAGCTCGGTATTCTCGAGTGCGGCAAGCTCTTGTAGTGCGCGTGTTACCTGCTCTAACGGCTCGTCGAGGTTACTGCCAAGGCCTATATAGCAACAGTGGCTGGACCAATCACTCACGGCGTCAATCCGGTTTCGGGGCCGGGCTTTTACGGTTGTTACGGCGCCGGCGTGATTTTCGCGGGCCGCTGGGTTTAATGTTGTCTATCAGCTTGGCGCGCAAGGCTTCGTCGGCAGTTTGAAACTGCGTCCACCAGTTGCCCAGTCCATCGAGTTGCTCGCCGGCCTCTTCGCGCAGTAGCACAAAGTCATAAGCGGCGCGAAAGCGCGGGTGCTCGAGCATGGTGTAGGCCCGCTGACCACCGCGCAAGGTAAGCCGGTGCTGCATGTCCCAAATTTCTCGCATCGGGATCAAGAAACGTTTGGGGATGGCAATGCGCGCCAGTTGCGCGCTAATAACTTGCTGGCAGGCTTCGTTAAAGGCCTGACCTTTGGGCATAGTGCCCATAAGTTGCCCCAGTAAGGCTTGCTGCGGCGGCCACAGCAGGGCGGCAAAAATAAACGCCGGGGTAATGGATTTGCCCGCGCGAATGCGCTTATCGGTGTTGCACATGCACTGCTCAACCATTGCCAGGGCAATTGGGTCGCCCGTTTGCAGGTGCGCTTCGACCATGGGAAACAGCTGCCCAAACAGCTTGTATTCACGCAGCAGATGGAAGGTGGCCGTGGCGGAGCCGGCCAGAAACAGCTTTAGCACTTCTTCAAACAGGCGCGCCGGGGGCACATTGCTGAGCAGGTTGGCCAGTTTAGGGATCGGGGCGGCCGTCTCCGGGGCCAGGGTAAAGCCCAGCTTGGCGGCAAAGCGGATCGCCCGCAACATACGCACAGGATCTTCCTGATAGCGCGTGGTGGGGTCGCCGATCATGCGCAGGGTGCGTTTTTCTAAATCGTGAATGCCGCCGGTAAAGTCGTGTACCGCAAAACCGTCGAGCGAGTAATAGAGGGCGTTGACGGTAAAGTCACGGCGTACGGCGTCAGATTGCACCGAGCCGTACACATTGTCGCGCAGCACCATACCGTGCTCACTGCGGGCGGCCTCGTGGTGTCCGCGAAAGGTGGTTACCTCGATAATCTCACGGCCGAAGCGCACGTGGACGATTTTAAAGCGGCGGCCGATGATGCGTGCACTGCGAAACAACCCCTTTATTTGCTCGGGCTTGGCGTTGGTGGCCACGTCAAAGTCTTTTGGCTGCTGCCCCAACAGTAAATCCCGTACGCCACCGCCGACTAAATAGGCCTCGTAGCCGTGGTCGCCTAACTGCTTCATGACTTTAATGGCGGCGTGGCTGACCAGCTTGCGGGAGACGCTGTGTTGATCCCGGGGGATGACAATTGGCTGCTTGGGGGTGTTGGAGTTGGAGCGAGGGGTAATGAGTTTGAACAGCCTTTTCAGCATGGAGTAATCTGCACTTTGGAGTTTGAGCCGGCAGGCGGCTGAAATTTAATATAGCCCAAGTCTATCACGGGCTTGCGGGGTAGGCCAGAAAGCAAAACGGGAAAGCATAAGCTTTCCCGTGGGATGGGCGGCACAAGTTGTTTAATCTGCGTCCCTGCCCATTCCAAATCAGTTGCTATCCATTTGGTGCCTAGTCAGTCGTTCCGCTTTATATTTTATTATCGTTATTTTTTTATTATTACTTATCATTATTGTTTGTTGTTATTTTTAAGTTTGTTTCTTTTCTTATTGTCTATTGTTCTTATTATGTTTTTACCCTTTCTTATTATTTCTTGTTGTTATTATTGAACTTATTCATTTTGTAATTGTTTATTGTTTTTATAAGCGGTTCTACGTTTCTTATTGTTTGTTGTTGTTATTAGTGTGTGTCGCTTTTTTATTGTTTCTTGTTGTTATGTACACGGTATAAAGCACTTGCTGTGCCAGTTGTAAAAATTACAACAAAAACAACGATTTAACATTTTCATGTATGGGTATATTCGTTTTTGTTATTTCTAACGGTTACAGCTTTACGCTGTTATTGTTACGGCTGTGTGGTGGGGGTAACAGTTGAGTGGGGTAACAGCCCTGAGGCCGCCGGTAACAAATTGGCATTCAATGAATTATTCTGGCGTATAAATCACTTTTTTGACTGAGACTAGCCGCAATCGATGGGGCAGAAACGACACACGCCGCAGGTGCGGCGTGTGGGTACAGGCGATTTGGCAGAGTTAAGCGGGCTATTTAGTGGCCGTGGTGCCGGATTTGCGTCTGGGGATGCCAAATCTCTGGCGACGTTCCCACAGACATTTACGGCTTACCCCCAGCTTTTTCGCCAGCTCGGTCTCGCTCATGGTGTCCTGGTGCTCGAGTACAAAGTGCTGGAAGTAATCTTCCAGTGATAAGTCTTCGGGTGGATCCTGGTGCGAAGGCCGGTTACGGGACAGGCTGTTACCCGCCTGCATGTAGGGGTTGTCGTCTTCTTCGTCCAGCCTTACCAAATCGAGGTCGATGGCCAGCAGCTCGTGGCTGATTTCGCGCTCATCCTCACACAAGATCACCGCCCGCTGCATGGCGTTTTCCAGCTCGCGCACGTTACCGGGCCAGGTGTAGGTGGTAATGGCCTGAATGGCTTCGGGTGAGAGCTTGAGTATTGGCTTGTTAAACTGGTGGCAGTAACGGGTGAGTAGCGCTTCGGCGAGTTGTAAGATGTCGCGGCCACGCTCGCGTAATGGTGGCAGCTCTAACTGAATGACATGGATGCGAAAGTACAGATCTTCGCGAAACTTGCCCTCTTGCGCCAGCATTCGTAAATCCCGGTGGGTAGCGGCAACCAGTCGGACGTCGACTTTACGCGACTCTACTGAGCCCAGTGGGCGCACTTCTCCCTCCTGCAGTACGCGCAGTAGGCGTGCCTGAGCCTCTAGCGGTAGCTCGCCAATTTCGTCCAGAAACAGCGTGCCACCATCGGCGGCGGCTACCAGGCCCTCACGGGTGCTGGCCGCGCCGGTAAAGGCGCCTTTCTCGTGACCAAACAGCTCGGACTCGATCAGGGTTTCGGGAATGGCGGCGCAATTGACCGAGATCATCAGCTCTTTGTGGCGTCGGCTCTGCTCGTGCAGTGAGCGGGCGACCAGCTCTTTACCGGTACCGGTTTCGCCGTGAATCAGTACGGTGGCATCGGTGGGGGCGACTTTGGCAATACGGCTGTAGAGTTTCTTCATGACCTCGCTGGAGCCGATCATGCCGGTAACTTTGCTGCTGTCGGTGCTCGGTACCAGATCGCGTTTGGCGGCGCTGGATTTGCCGATCACACGTTTAACGGCTGTGACCATCTCGTCGTGATCAAAGGGTTTGGCGATATAGTCCACCGCCCCCATTCGCATGGAATCCACCGCCGAGCGCAAGCTGGCGTAGCTGGTCATGATCAGCACCGGGATGTCCCCGGCGAGTTTGATGAGGTCGGTGCCGGGGGCGCCGGGCAGGCGCAAGTCCGAGATGATCAGCTCAAAATCAGTGAGCTGGAACTTGCTGGTGGCCTCGCGTACCGAAGGGGCTTCGCTGACCTCGTACTTGTTGCGCTCGAGTAGCTTGCGCAGCGCTGTGCGGATAATTGCTTCGTCTTCAACAACCAGAATCTTAGTCATAGTTACTTCAATCGGCCTTGTCGGTCGCGTCACCGCGAATCATGTTGTCAATCGGCAGCATGGACTCCAGGTGACGCGGCAGTTTGATAACCAGTTGAGCTCCGCGATTGGTCGCGGTATCGACCGGGCTGATCACGTCCAAAGTACCGCCGTGGTCATCGATAATGCTGTACACCATTGCCAGCCCAAGCCCGGTGCCTTCGCCCGGATCTTTGGTGGTAAAAAATGGCTCCAGAATCTGATCGATGTGCTCGGGCGAGATGCCCTCACCCTGGTCCGTAACGGTAATTGTGATGTTGTCTTCATCTTCGTCGCTGTCTAGGATAACACGTCCTTCCGGTTCGCTGGCATCCCGGGCGTTAGACAGTAGGTTGATAAATACCTGAATCATCTGCTGGGTATCGCCGGCGACAATGGCGTTGTTGGCAATCAGGTTGTCAAAGTGCACCTGGGTTTTTTCTTTTTGCAGTGATAACAGCCCGATAGCCTCGCTGGCGCACTCGCGCAGTACCACGGCCTCAAACGCGCTTTTTTTGTTCTGTCCGCTGTGGGAGTAACTCACCAATGATTGTACAATTTTGCTGACGCGGTCGGTTTGGCTCAAAATTTGCTCAGCCGTTTCAAGGATCTCGGGGTTATCCGACTCGTAGCGTAAGTTTTGGCTAAGGCAGGCAATACCCGTAATGGGGTTGCCGATCTCATGGGCCACCCCAGCCGCCAGCCGGCCTACCGAGGCCAGGCGCTCGGAGTGGATCAGCTCTTGCTCGAGCAGCTGAGTTTCGGTGACGTCTTCAAGCAGAATAACCTGATCATACTCGCTTTTGCGGAACGCGGCCGGTTGCACACGGCGGCCGGTGGCGGGCCCCTCAATCGCGGCTTTGTGCAGGCTGATCCAGTGCGGCCGGCCCTCCAGGCTGATTTCGTGGCGGTACAGGTGGGCGTCCTCGCCCTCACTAAAGTTCAGCAGCAGTTCACACCAGGGTTGCGCCAGGTCGTCCAGATGTGAACCGATCACCACCTCGGAGGGGATATGGGTCAGGCTCGCCATGGCCCGGTTCCACATCAGGACTTCTTTATCGCGCCCCAGCGAGCACACCGCCATGGGCAGCTCTTGCAGGGTTTTACGGTGGTATAGGCGCAGGTTGTTGAGCTCGGCGGCCATCCCCGTTAAGTGGCTGCGGTACTGTGACAGGCGGTTTTCGATCAGGTTAATGTCGACTGTGTCGCGTGCCTCGGCCAGCTTGTAGGGGAGGTGGTTGTCCATAATCTCACCGGCCACGTGAATCCCCATCAGGCCGGACAGGTTGGCCTCCAGCTGATCGCGCAGACGGCGCAGGGCGTAAGGGCGCCGCTCGGCGACATTCAGACCGAGCTGTTTCAGGGCGATATCCACCTCGCGGCTGGCGGTTACCTTGCCCAGCGGTTTAGCCAGCCGGGTTTTAAACTCATCGGCCGAGTGCACATCCAGCGCCTGGCGCACCGGGTGGGACAGCTCGTCGGCGGCACACAGCTCGGCGCTGTAGGATTCCTCCTCGGTCTGCCGCGTCAGCAGTGAGACACCCACAAACAGCAGCGTGTTGAGCCCCAGAGAGTAGAGGGTAATTTGGCTCCAGTGCTCCATGCCCACGCCCAGCTCGCCATCGCCAAAGGGCACGGTTATGGTGTTGATGCCGGTAATTAATGGCATCAACAAACCGACACCCCAGACGAGGGTGCCGGCGGTTAAACCGACAATCAGGCCGCGGCGGTTGCCCCGGGTCCAGAAGACGATGGCGAATATACCGGGCAAAAACTGCAGGGTTTCGATAAAAGCCGCCAGCGCCAGATGAAACAGGCTTTGGCGGTTGTCCAGCATCCAGTAAAACAGGTAGGCCCCTAAAAACAGGGCGGCGACCACAATGCGGCGCAGCCAGACCAGCTGGCTGTAAATATCCTGCCGGCGGCGCAGGCGTAAAAACGGCAGAATCCAGTGGTTCATCACCATGGTCGAGAGCGCCAGTGTAATCACCACCATGGCGCCGGTGGAGGCCGACAGGCCGCCGACAAAGGCCAGTACTGTTAACGAGTGGGAGCCGGCCAAAATGGGGACGCCCAGGGTAAAGTACTGCGCCGGCAGTGGCACCGATAACTCAAACCCCGCCCACAGTATGGGAAAGATCGGCAGCGCCAAAAACAGCAAAAACAGCGGAAACGCCCAGGTGACCGTGCGCGTGTTACGCAAAATGGGGTTTTCGGCCACGCCCATATGAAAGATGTGCGGCATGGTGACGGCGGTGGCCACAAACACCAGCAGCAGAGTGTGGGCTGCGCCGTCGCGAATGGGCGAGTGCAGCAGGGCGAGGTTCTCGGGGTTGCGCTCAAGCCATTCATCGAGGCCGCTAAAGCCATCGAATACGCCGTACACAGCCAGTAAACCGATGGCGCACAGGGCAAACACTTTAAGCAGCGACTCAAACGCCATGGCGGTAATCAGGCCGCGGTGACGCTCGCGGTTGGAGCCAAACAAAATAGTAAACAGCGCCAACATACCGCAGTAGGCGAGGGCCATGAGATCTTTAAAGGTCAGCCCGGTGCCGACAATGGGTAGTGCCGGGTCGCGGCTGACCGTCATGATATGCATGGTGTCGGCAATCGCCTGAATCTGTAGGGCCATCAGCGGCAATATCCCCAGCAGCATACACAGGGTTGTCAGGGCGCCTATGCCGTGGCTGTGGTAGCGAAACACCAGTAAGTCGGCCAGCGAGTGCACTTGGTGGCGGCGGGCCAGCTCGGTGATCGGCTCGAGCGCCACCGGGGCAAACAAAAACAGGGCGCCGGTACCCAGGTAGTACGCCAGCGCGCCATAGCCAAACTGAAACGCCAAGTCGATAACGCCGTAAAAAGCCCAGGCGCTGGCAAAAATCCCCAGCGACAAAATATAGGTAACCGGGTGCTCGGTGATGGCGCGGGGCAGCCAGCCGCGCTCGGTAATGGTGGCAATACCAAAAATCAGCAGCAGGTAGCCGAGCCCGATAAGCGCGACGTGAACGAGTTCAAAAGTCATGAGGGTTTCTTGCGAGCCTGTATAGCGTAAGCGATGGCGATGACCAAAATCCACATGATATACGGGCGATACCAGGCGCCTTCCGGGTTCACAATCCAGGTGAATAGGGTGGGCGAGAATATATAGGCAATCAGCAGCAGCAAAATCACCAGACGCTGGTTATTCATAGAGTATCCATTATTCAGGGCGTTGGCTGGGCGGCGATACCGGTAAGTGCTGAGATTTGCCAGTGCTGGGTAGCCCAGGCAAGTATCGTGGCGGGTGATTCGCAGCCGAGTGCCTTGGGGGGATTTTGCCTCAGAAAGGCCAGTGCCTGCCAGAGGTTTTCGCCAATTTGGGTTTTATTCAGTGCCGGTGCGTGGTTTTGTTTGCTGAGTTTTAGGCCGTTCTCGCCGGTAGCCACCGGCACGTGGCCGTAGTGTGGTGCCGTGGCGCCGCGCAATTCAAAAAAGCGTATCTGCCGGGCCGTAACCGGTAGTAAGTCGGCGCCGCGAATCACGTGGGTGATGCCCTGGGCAATGTCGTCAATCACCACCGCCAGCTGATAGGCAAATAGCCCGTCTTTGCGCAGCACCACCGCATCGCCCACATCTTGTGCCAGGTTTTGCGCCTGTGCCCCTTGCAGTAAATCGGTAAATGCCAGCGTATCGGCCAGTTGGCTAAACGGCTCGGGTAACTGGTACAGCTTAAGCCGCAGGGCCTGCGGGCCATTGTTGTCCGGTGGGTGATGGCGACAGTGGCCATTGTAGATACCGCCGCTGGCGTTGATGTCGCGCCGGGTGCAGTTGCACGGGTAAACCAGGTCGGCTTGTTGCAGCTCGGTGAGTGCCTCGTGGTAGGCCTCTGAGCGCGAGCTTTGCCACAATACCTCGCCGTCCCACTCAAGCCCGTGTTGCTCCAGTGTGCGCAGAATGTCGTCGGCGGCACCGGGCATTTCCCGGGGTGGGTCAATGTCGTCCATTCGCATCAGCCAGTGGCCTTGATGGTGACGTGCGTCGAGATAGCTTGCCAGTGCGCTCACCAGCGAACCGAAGTGAAGTGGCCCGGAGGGCGATGGGGCGAAGCGGCCGATATAAGGCATGAGGTGGCAGGGTGCCGGCTAGTGGTGGCTTTAATCGGGAGTAGCAAACGGGCGCCACGCTGGTGGCGCCCGCTCAGGCGAGATTAGCCGCCGATTTGCTTTTCTTTGATCTCATCGAGGGTTTTGCAATCGACGCACAAGGTCGCGGTAGGGCGAGCCTCAAGGCGGCGAATGCCAATCTCGACACCGCAGGCGTCGCAAAAACCGTAGTCTTCGTTTTCGATCAGCTCGAGCGTGCTGTCAATCTTTTTGATGAGTTTGCGCTCGCGGTCGCGAGTGCGCAGCTCTAGGCTGAACTCTTCTTCCTGGCTGGCGCGGTCGGCGGGGTCGGGGAAGTTGGCGGCCTCATCTTTCATGTGGCTCATGGTGCGGTCAACTTCTTCCATAAGTTCCCGGCGCCACGACAGTAGCAGGTTCTGAAAATGCTCCAGCTGCGCGGGGTTCATGTACTCTTCGCCCTTCTTTTCTTTGTAGGGCGAAAATGTGCGCAGCGTATAGCTTTCGGCTTTGGCTGAATCATTGGGCATAGTGCAACGCCTCTGTCTCTCCTGGGGCTGATTCTGGTGCATTTACAGCGCCAGACCAGTGTCAAGGTTACGGGGGTCGGTCTACCGACACCGCGGATCTCCGCTTCGCTCACAGTGGCTATTTGGCCCACTATGGCGGAAGGAAAGCGAAGCTACCAGATTACAAAAAGCTGTGCCAGTTTTTTTTGCAAAATTGGTTAGATATTAACCGGATGGGCGCGACTTAGGCTTACGGTCGCCTATAATGTCGCATTTTCGCGATGTGAGGTGGTTATGAAGGATGCTAAAAATTGGCAGCGTGGGCGTTTGCTTCGCCGTTATAAACGCTTTCTTGCCGATGTTGAGCTGAGCGACGGTAGCGAACTGACCATCCACTGCCCCAATACCGGCTCAATGCGCGAATGTCTGGCGCCCGGCGAGTATTGCTGGTTTTCTCACTCCGACAGCAAAACCCGCAAGTACCCCAATACCTGGGAGGTCGCCACCACCCCGGCGGGGGATTTAGCCGGTATTAATACCAACCGGGCCAATGCGCTGGTGGCCGAGGCCATTGCCGCGGGCGCCATTGTGGAGCTTACCGGTTACGGAGCCTGCAAAGCCGAGGTGAAATACGGCGATGAAAACTCCCGCATCGACTTTTTATTAACCGGCGATGGGCCCGACTGCTACGTCGAGGTAAAAAACGTCACCCTTAAAGAGGGCGCTGCAGGGCAGGGGTACTTCCCCGATGCGGTCAGCAGCCGCGGAAGTAAACATTTGCGCGAGCTGGCGTTAATGGCCGAGTCGGGCGCGCGGGCGGTACTGTTGTTTTGTGTGCAGCACACCGGCATCGAGCGCGTTGCGGCCGCGGAGCATATCGACCCGGCCTACAGCGAGGCATTTTACGATGCGGTGGCGCGGGGCGTTGAGGTGCTGGCCTATCGCGCTGAGATTCAGCCCGAGCACAGCGACATCACCCTCACCCGGCGTATTGACGTGCAGCTTAAACGTTAATCACCGCGTAGAGCGCGCCATCGCGAATAACCGGCTCAATAGCCTGCAGCGCTTGCCCGCTGCAGGGCCCGGCAATGCACTGACCGGATTCAATGGTAAACAGGGCGCCGTGGTTGGCGCACTGAATCAAGCTGTTATCGGCCGTTAAAAACTCGTGCTCGACCCATTCCAGCGGGATGTGTACATGGGGGCACAGGTTGCGGTAGATATAAACGCGCTCGCCCCGGCGCACGGCAAACACGCTGATATCTGCCTCTGGCAGGTCAAAGCCGCGGCTGGTATTGTCGGCCAGCTCACTAAGCTGGCACAGGTAATGGTCGGCCACGGTTATTACAGCTCCGGTTGGCTAAGGGTTACGCGGGTTTGGCGCAGCTCGCCGTCGCGTACAAAGTGCACCTCTAGTGTGTCCCCCGGCTTGTGGGTTTCGAGCAGTGCGAGAAACTCATCGTAATTGCGGGTGGGGGTATCGTCCAGCGCGATAATAATGTCGCCCAGCTCGATGGTGCCCCAGGCGCCGCGCCTGGCCCCTTGCAGGCCCGCCCTGGCGGCGGGTTTGCCGGCGGCGGCGTGTAAAATGGCCACCCCTTCAACCCCGGCGCGGCGCGCCCAGCGGTCGGGCGCAAACTCGATACCAAACTCGGGCCGCACTAAGCGGCCGTATTCAATCAGTTGCGGCACAATTTGTTTGACGATATTAACCGGGATGGCAAAGCCAATACCCGCACTGGCACCACTGGGGCTAAAAATCATGGTGTTAACGCCAATCAACTCACCGGCCGAATTAAGCAGTGGGCCGCCCGAGTTACCGGGGTTAATCGCCGCATCGGTTTGAATCACGTTGTGGATTTTGCGCTGGTTGGGGGCCTGAATTTCGCGCCCCAAGGCACTCACCACACCGGTGGTTAAGGTGGCATCCAGACCAAACGGGTTGCCAATCGCCAGCACTTTACGGCCAACCGACAAATTGGCTGAGTCGCCCATGGGCAGTGCCTGAAGTTTATCTTTGGGGGCTTCAACCTTAAGCACCGCCAGGTCTTTGTCGGGGGCGAGCCCCGCTACGGTGGCGGGCCAGCTGGTTTGATCGGGCAGGGTGATAGAAAGCCGCTGTGCGCCCTCCACCACATGGTAGTTCGTGACGATGTAACCGGCCTCGCTCCAGACAAAGCCGGTGCCGGCACCCTGAGGAATCGACAGCAAATCGAGCGAGCGGCGATCGCGCACGACTTGGTAGCGGTTGACGTAAACCACGCTGGGGCTGGCAAACTCGAATACCTCGATGGTGTTGCGCTCGTCATCGGTGGCAAACGGCGGGGCTGGTGTGGCGGTGGGCGCCGGCTCGGCGCTGCAAGATGCAGCGCCGATAAAACTAAGTAGCAGGGCGGTGAGTTGAACTAGCGTTTTAGGCATGGTTTTTAAGGGCAGCGATACGCTCATCTAACGGTGGGTGACTGGCAAACAGCTTGCCGGCGGTTTTATGCCAACCTTCAGAGATACCAAAGGCCTGCATGCTTTTGGGCATAGGCGTTGGGGCGCCAGCCTGGGTTTCGGCCTTTAGACGCTCCAGTGCGCGAATCATTCCCTCACGGCTGGCCAGGGTCGCGCCTGCGTGGTCGGCGCGATATTCGCGGTGGCGTGAAAAGGCCATCACAATCATCGAGGCAATAAACGCCAGCAGTATTTCGGCCACGAAGGTGACGATGTAATAGCCGATGCCCACGCCGCGCTCGGTTTTAAACACCACCCGGTCAACGGTGTAGCCAATAATGCGGGCAAAAAACATGACAAAGGTGTTCACCACCCCCTGAATCAGTGTCAGGGTGACCATGTCGCCATTGGCGACGTGGCCGATCTCGTGGGCCAATACCGCGCGCGCTTCTTCGCGATCAAAGCGCTGCAGTAACCCGGCGCTCACGGCGACCAGTGACTTATTGCGGTTCCAGCCGGTGGCAAAGGCGTTGGCTTGGTTGGCGGGAAAGATACCCACCTCGGGCATACCAATACCGGCGCGCTCGGCTAAGTCGGCCACGGTTTGGACTAACCATTTTTCGTCGGGGGTGCGTGGATTAGTGATGATTTTGGTGCCGGTACCGCGCTTGGCCATAAACTTGGATAAAAACAGCGAGATAAACGAGCCGGCAAAACCAAAGACGGCGCAAAAGATAAGTAGGTTGGTTAAATCGAGACCGGTGCCGGACTCGTTAAGAATTTGGCCCACACCGAGTAAGTTAAGCGTGACACTGGCGAGTGCCAGTACCCCTAAATTTGTCAGAATAAATAAACCAATGCGCATCACGGTAGTGTCTCCTGGTGAACCGTAGCAGGTGACATACTATATGCGTGTTGGCGGGTAAAATTTCAATAGGGGCGAGAGAAAAATGGCCGCCCAAAGGGCGGCCTAAGCAACCGTGATTAGCCAGGGTACCTAAGTACCCATTGGCCCCTAAGGGCCAGAGGAGAAGATCAGACAATTGACTTGCAGGAGAATTGAATGATCAGCGGGAGCAATAAATCGCTACCCGATAACCGTAACGATAATAATTATCAGTTACTTTGTCAATGACAAATGTATAAAAAGTGTGACTTTGCTCGAATTGCGCACGCTCAACGGCCTTTTGTACTGTGTTTTCGCCCGGGTGGGGCAGGGGGGGGGCAGAGCGGTTATCTCTATGGCCAAATGAGGGGGCGGCTTTTTAGCGCCGCCGGGGTAAGCTAACTAGAGCGCCGCTGCGGCTAGTGCTGATCGCGCAGCTGGCTGTTCAGGCCTTTAATTTTGTCGGCCATTTCTTCGATCAAGCCAATACAAATGTGGGGTTGATGCTCCACCAGCTCGATAAATTCCTCTTTGCGAACCGTCAGTACCGTGCAGTCGGTGGTGGCGACTACGTCGGCCATGCGTCGCTGACCGGTAAAAACAGCCAGCGCACCAAAAATTTCGTCGCGGTTAATTTGGCCCACGGTGACGCCGTCACACACGGCCTCGGCATGGCCCTCAAGCAGGGTGTAAACCAAATCCGCCTCATCCCCCTGACGAATAATCGTATCGCCGCCGCTAAAGTGTAAAAAGCCGGCATTGGGGTGAAACTCTTTGCGAATCTCAAGGGCCAGGGCCTGCTGGTACCAGCTTAATCTGGCGATTAAATAATAGCTCCACAACTTTTGCCGGTTGGCGTCCGAGCAGACGTGCTTAATCAGTTCATCGCGCTCAATGGGCTGTACGGTAATGTCTTCGCTCGCGCTAAATACCGCACTGGGTAAGCTGAGCGTGCGCGGCAGTCCAAGCAGGTCACCGGGCTCGCAACAGACGATGGTTTTGGCGGCCATTTGGCACTGCACCTGACCGGCACGCAGCAGAAATACCTGCGAGTTTTTTTGCTCGGCAAATAAATCGTCGCTGGCGGCTAAGGTGATCTCGCCAGTGTGTGGGGTAAGGGTGGCAAATATGTCAGAGGCGATATCGCGAATGCGCTGGCTGAGTTCGGCGAGTGACTCGGTGTGATTAGTAGGTAAGTGCATGTTAAATCTAGCGGCTCGGCAGCGTTGACAGCCAGCGTAAGGCCGGCACATAGGGTAATGTTTGAGAATACTATGGAAGCTTCGGCTAAGTCTACGGCGTAACAGGCGCCAGCCCGGTGTTACTGCTTGATCGGCTGCGCAGTGCGCAGCGACCGGCTGGTGCCTTAGCTCAACGGGCCGTCAACTTAGGCGCTGGCGACTTGATCGCCCTCGGCCTCGCTCACTAAGCGGGCTTTTAGGTCGGCTGGCAAATCGTTCCAGTGAATATCGAGCAGGGCGCCATGCAGCGCGTACAGCATGACTTTTGAAACGTTAATATCCCGGTCTTTAATCCGGCGATAGGCGTTTACGGCGCCCATATGTTTTAGATCTTCGTAGCTGTTAACCCCAATAGCCCGCAGAATGTTGACCGAGGCCATCCCCAAATTTTTTAACTCAAGCAACTCACTGTGCTGCGCCGCCATGTTTACTTCGCTCCATTGTCACATTATCGTTATATTTTGTGGCTGGTTCCGTATGTATATTTATAGCTTATGGTTATATTACATAAATGGCTAACAAGTGCAAACTTTAGCCAGTAAACTTGCGAATTAAGCCACGCTAGGCGTATAAATCACTGATTTTTGGGGCTTTTACGGCAGCTGTTCTGCTTTAGATGTACCGCTTGATTATGCCGCCGCTGTGTTACCAATCAGTGTGGCTTCTACCTGCAAGGTGGGGCCTAATGGTTCATACGCGACACAGGCTGCAGCGGTTTACCGCAAACTGCGTTTTCGGAATGATGTGTTCTATGGATACAAAAGAGACAAACGCGCGAGCTGCGCTAGGGTTGGACGAGAGTGCGCTGCGGCCGCTAGCGGGCAGTGTCTGTCTGCACGCGGATGTTATTGCTCCTTACCAGGCGCTGGTAAAAGCGGCGCAGGCCGAGGGTTTTGCGTTGCAGATCGCCAGTGGCTACCGTAGCTTTTCGCGTCAGTTAGCTATTTTTAATGCCAAGGCCTCTGGCCAGCGCCCGGTGCTGGACGATCGTGGTGAGCCGGTTGCAATGGCGAGCCTTAGCGATACCGACAAGTTGTGGGCGATCTTGCGCTACTCGGCGCTGCCGGGGGGCTCGCGCCATCACTGGGGCAGTGACATGGACGTTTACGATAGCGCGGCCCAGCCTGCAGGCTACAGCGTGCAACTGACCCCTGCGGAGTGCTGTCAGGGGGGAGTATTCGCCGGGTTGCACCGCTGGTTGGACGAGTACTTGCCCAGCTGTGGCTTTTTTCGCCCCTACGCCCGCGATACCGGAGGCGTAGCTCCCGAGCCCTGGCACTTGAGCTACGCACCGGTGGCCGACACCTTGAGCCAAAGCCTGAGCCCAGAGCGTTTGGCCCGGCAGTTGGCGGTCACCGACATTGCGTTAAAATCTGCTGTGCTCGATAACATCAACACTATTTTTCAGCGCTACGTGCGCGTCTAGGGTCTTTCATGGAGAAGCCTACCGTTAGCTCAGCAAGTCTTGTCGAGCCGGCCACCCGCAGTCAATTTCAATTGCTGCGCGAGCGGCGCTTTTACCCGTTGTTTTGGACGCAGTTTGGCGGCGCCTTTAACGACAACTTTTATAAAAGCGCCCTCATGATGCTTTTTACCTACGGTGGGGTAGAGCGCTGGGGGCTGAGTATCGACATGCTCAATAACCTGGTGGCGGCGGCGCTGATTATTCCGTTTTTTTTGTTTGCCCCCAGCGCCGGCCAGTACGCCGACCGGCTCGATAAAGCGCGGGTAACACGAGTCATCAAACTGGTGGAGCTCGCAGTTATGGTGTGCGCCGCTGTGGCAATTATTCGCGGCAGCTCGGCCATGTTGCTGGCCGTCATTTTTGCCACCGGGATACAGTCGGCCTGTTTTAGTCCGCTTAAGTACGCCATTTTGCCGCAACATATGAATAGCGAAGAGCTGACCGGCGCCAATGCGCTGTTTCATACCGGGACATCGCTGGCGGTGTTTCTCGGTTTAATTGCCGGCACGCTGGCCATGCAGTGGAGCTCCGGGCAATGGCTGGTGGCCGCCGGGGGGATTTTAATTGCCTGGGCGGGCTGGCGATTTAGCCGCGCTATTCCGCCTGCGCCGGCGCTGCCTGACGCGCCGGCGATAGAGCCAAACCCGCTGCGCCAAATGGCTCGTACCATGGGCTACGCGCGGCAAAATAAAACGGTGTTTTGGTGCCTTATCGGGGTTTCCTGGTACTGGTTTTTGGGCTCGGTTTATCTTACCCAATTGCCCAACTTTACCCGCGAGGTGCTCGGTGGCAGTGCCTCGGCGGTGACGTGCCTGCTGGTGTTGTTTTTGCTGGGTGTGATTGCGGGTGCGCTTTTGTGCGAAAAACTCAGTCGCCATAAAATTGAGCCGGCGCTGGTGCCGCTGGGTGCGTTTTTGGTCGGTGTGGCGGGGGTTGCTCTGGCGCTGGCGGGCAATAGTTTTAGCCCCATGCAGGAAGGCGATTCGCTGTTGAGTGTTATGCAATTAGCCGGCAAACCAGGCTTTTGGGCAGTGGCGGCCGCGGTGTTGGCGCTTGGCAGCTCGGCCGGGCTTTACACGGTGCCGCTGCAAGCTTTGATGCAGGCGAATGCCAGGCCTGAGTTTCGCGCTCAGGTTATTGCCGCCAACAATGTTTTAAACGCGTTATTTATGGTGGTCGCTGCTATTTTTGCCGTGGTGGTTTTGGGGGCGCTGGACTTTACAATTCCACACTTTTTTATGCTTACCATGGCGCTGCACTGCTGCATAATTATCGTGATCCTGGTGCGCGAGCCAGTGTTTTTGAAACGCCTTAACGCGCGTTTTTTTGCCCGGGCTAAAACGCCGCAAGAGGCGGGCGAGTAGCCTCTGGCAAAGCTGCGCACCGGGCTAAATGCACGTTACCGTAAAGGCCGATAAATGCTGGTGATTTTTGATTGTGATGGCGTGTTGGTTGACACGGAAACCGTCAGTGCCGAGGTGTTGCGCGACTGCTTACAACCGCTGGGCATTAACATTAATGTGGCCGAGGTGCTGAGCTTGTTTCGCGGTAAATCGATAGCCGTTTGCGCCGAGCAAGTGGCCGCATTACTGGCCGACAGCGAGCCCTATCAAAGCTGGCCGGTGGCCGAGCGCGAGGCATTTGCCGAAGAGTTTTGGGGCAAAGTACAGCAGGAAACTCTGGTGGCATTTGAGTCTGGTGTGAAGCCCATTGCCGGTATACGCACAGTGCTTGATTGGCTGCGCGGTGAGGGCATTGCTTTTTGTGTCGCCTCCAACGGCCGGCACGAAAAAATGCAAATGACCCTGGGCAGTACTGGCCTGCTGGATTACTTTCCCCGGGCTAATCGTTTTAGCGCTACCGATGTCGATCAGGGTAAACCCGCGCCCGATTTATTTTTACACGCCGCCCGCGCCATGGGCGCTAAACCCTCGGCGGCCGTTGTTGTGGAGGATTCTCCCAGCGGTGCTCGCGCGGCACGTCTTGCGGGTATGTCATTGCTGGGTTACTGCCCTTACGAGCCATTGCTCGCACGTGACAATACCGATGCGTTAATGCTGGCCGAGGGCGCCCGCTTGTTTCGCCAAATGGATGAATTACCCAAGCTATTGTGAGAGCATAAGCGCTCGACAGGGTTTGTAGCCCTTAAAGCTTATTGCGTACGGAGGCTTGGTTGAGCACAGCGCTTTCCCCCCAGGATATTTGGCAGCATATTCGCCGCGAGGCCACTGAGCTGGCGGCTCAAGAGCCCGCCTTGGCCAGCTTTTACCATGCCAGTATTTTAAATCACGATACGCTGGCCGATGCGGTTAGCTACCATCTGGCGACCTTGCTTGACAGTCAGGCTGTGCCGGCGATGTCGATACGCGAAGTGTTTTTACAGGCGCTGCAACTTGATGACAGCATTGAGAGTGCGCTGTGTCGCGATATCGAGGCCTATTGCGAGCGCGACCCGGCCTGCAACCAGTTTGTGATGCCGCTGCTGTATTTTAAAGGCTTTCACGGCTTGCAGGCTTACCGCTTTGCCAATTGGCTGTGGCGCCAGGAGCGCCGCTCGTTAGCCCTGTATTTGCAAAATCAAATCTCGCAGACGTTTCATGTCGATATCCACCCGGCCGCGCGCATTGGCAGCGGTATTATGATCGATCACGCCACCGGGGTTGTGATTGGTGAAACTGCGGTGGTGGGCGATAACGTCTCTATGTTGCACTCGGTCACTTTGGGGGGCAGTGGCAATACCAAAGGTGACCGACACCCTAAAATAGGCAACTGTGTGCTCATTAGCGCGGGCGCCAAAATACTGGGCAATATACAGGTGGGCGAGTGCGCGCGAGTGGGCGCCGGCAGTGTGGTGCTTGAGGACGTGCCGGCTCATCAAACGGCGGTAGGTGTGCCCGCCCGGATTATCGGTGAGCGCGGCCGCGATGAACCGGGCCGCGAGATGACCCATGGCATGGACGACTCGCCACTGGGCGAGGCCGCACTCGATAAGCCACCGGTGGGCGCGGCTAAGCGTTAGCGCCAGTGATTAATGGGGCTGATCTCGCTCCAGGGTTTCGAGCAAGCAGGCCAGCACCTCGGTGCGGGTTTTAAGCATCAACTGGTAGGCCGCCAACAGCTGATCGTTGCCGCGAGGCTCGCGCTGCAATTGACAAATTTTACGGTTGAGGCTGGCAATATCGGTCTCTACCCGGTGCAGTACCGAGAATTTGGCCGAGTCAGGTGGCAAGTTCGTTAAGGCAGTTCGTTGCATTATTATCACCCGTATCCTTTATCGGGGCCGATTCGCAGGGGGCTGGCGACGTGGGCATTGCCGCCAGTCGCTGGCGTGCCTCCCGGAAGCGGCGACGAAACTTCAGTATGGGAGTTAAGAGGCGGTGGCTCCAGTTATGTTCCATAACGATTTCTCACAAAAACGTCGTGGCGGCGGGTAGTTTAATTCTTAGCCAACACTGGCGCGGCTTCGCGCTTCAAGCGTTAGCGTGGGCTTGTGTTAATATGCGCGAAGGACGAATAAGACAGGCTCTAGAACCGGAGGTGTGTTATGGCTGAAGCCGAGAAAAAGTTTGATATTGTTTTTCGCGGAGACATTGTTTTAGGCCATAAGCTCGATGAGGTAAAGGCGCGCCTGGGGCAACTTTTTAAAGTCGACAGCGCCCGTGTAGACAGCTTATTTAGCGGCCGCCCGGTACCGCTAAAGCGCAACCTCGATGGCGCCACGGCAAAAAAGTACCAGGCCGTACTGACTAAGGCCGGCGCCGACGTCACCCTGGTGCCGGCGGGCAGCCAGGCTACCCCGCGGGCAGCGCCAACCCGAGGTTTTACATTGGCGCCGGTCGGGGCGAGTTTATTGCGCGTTACCGAGCGTACCGCCGTTGTGCCGGTAGAGATTGATACCTCGGGCCTAAGCGTAAGCCCCGCCGGTGGGCGATTGGTCGAGCACGCTGAGGTGGCCGCGGGCGCCGTTGCGCCAGTGGCGGTGCCCGAGTTTGATGTAGCGCCGGTTGGCGCCGACGTGTTAACCGCCAACGAGCGCGAAGCACCCGCCAGCGCCCCGGTCGAGGTAGCCGATTGGGGGCTGTCGGAAGTGGGGGATGACCTGCTAAAACCGGACGAGCACGAGGCGCCCCTGCCGCTGATGGTGGCGGATCTGGAGGCCGATTTAGCACCGGTGGGCAGTGAGCTTGGGCAAATTCCGGATACCCGCAGGCCGCTTAGCCCCGATACCAGCGCACTGCACCTGGCCGATTGACCCCGACGGTCTTTTAGGCACAAAAAAGCCGGCCCTTTGCGGGGCCGGCTTTTTTATTGGCCGCCGGTAAAAGGCCGGCCGCGCAGGCTAATGTTAGCCTTTGTTGTAGCGCTCTACCGAATCTTTGATCTCGGTGCGGGCCGCTTCTACGTCTTCCCAGCCGTCGATTTTTACCCACTTGTTGGGCTCGAGGTCTTTGTAGCGCTCAAAGAAGTGCTCGATCGACTTAAGGGTGATTTCAGGCACGTCGGCGACTCTTTTAACCTTGCTGTACAGCGGGGTGATTTTGTCGACGGGTACGGCGAGTACTTTGGCGTCTTCACCCGATTCGTCGGTCATTTTTAACACGCCGACCGGGCGACAGCGAATGACCGAGCCTGGCATTAAGGCGTGGGTCATCAGTACCAGCACGTCAACCGGGTCGCCATCACCGCACAGGGTGTGAGGAACATAGCCGTAGTTGCAGGGGTAGTGCATGGAGGTGCTAAGCACGCGGTCGACAAAGATAGCATCGCTGTCTTTATCAACTTCGTATTTGATCGGCTCGCCGTTCATGGGGATTTCGATGATGACATTCATGTCGTCCGGCAGGTTTTTGCCGGCGGGGACTTTTTCAAAGCTCATAGCCAAGTTTCCACAGTAGTTTACTAAATAAGGTGTCTACTCAAAGAGTCGGATAATTCGGTGCGCGATTCTAGCATATTCCCCTAGCTCAGGTAGAGGTAGCCGGCTATCGCCAGTATCACCACCAGCGCGCTGACCCCCAGCCACAACCCCCAGGAGGTAACGCTTACCGGGGCGGGCTCGTCGCGATTGCCCGGCGAGGTGGGTTTGGTCTTCCAGCGCTTTGGGGTACTGGGGGTGCTTTTGCGCTCTATGGGTTTAACAATGTCGGGTATCGGCGTGCGGATACGGGTGCGCTTTAAATCGTTATCGGGGCTGACGATACGAAAGCTGTACACGTCAATACGCAGGTGGTCGCCATTGTGCGCGAGATCATCCTCCACCCACTCGTCGTTAAGATAGGTGCCGTTGGCAGAGTTAAGGTCGTGTACCCGTAGCGAGCTGCCCACCACCGTTAGCTCGACATGGCGGCGAGATAAATGCGAGCCGGCAATGGTTATGTCGCACTCACTGCTGCGCCCTAGCACGCAGCGCGTATCGGGGGGGATAATAAAGGTCTGCCCGGTTAGCCAGCTGCCATCGGCAACCAGTTGCCAGCACTGGTTGGTTTTCTCGGGTGCCTGTGGGTCAACCACAAAGTCGTGTACATCAAACTCCACGTCAGCCAGGCGTAAGGTATCGCCGGCCTGCAGCAGTTTTTGGGTAACGCGCTGGCCGTTGACAAAACAACCGCGGGCGCTGGTGTTGTCTTTTAAGGTAACGTGACCATCGCTCGCCACTAAGCGCGCGTGAATTGAATCAATGCCGGGCTCATCGAGCACCAGGTTGTTATCATTGGCGCTGCCGATGCTATAGAGTTTTTCCACCACCAGAATGGGATCTTGGGGCTTGTCCTTACGCTGTAATTTCAGCATGATTCCCTACCACAGTGTCTCGGTCCGCTGTTGGGTGACAAAGTGTCAGCGCCAACGCTGTGCAGATACAGGCGATAGTACCATTTTTAGCCGGTTGTGCGCAGTGTCGGGGAATTTAACGCGATACGGGTAAAGAGTATGCCGTTTGACGATTTTAGTGCGCCCCCGGTGGCGCAAACCCGGGTAGTTATTCACTACTGTAACCTGTGTCGCTGGATGCTGCGGGCCGCGTGGCTCGCGCAAGAGCTGCTCAGCAGCTTTCCCGATGAGCTCGACGAGGTGAGTTTGCACCCGGGCGATGGCGGTGTGTTTGCCATTTGGCTGGGCGACACCTTGGTGTGGGAGCGCCAGCGCGATGGCGGATTCCCCGAGGCCAAAGAGCTTAAGCAGCGCCTGCGGGACCTAATATGCCCCGAGCGCGATTTGGGTCATTCCGACCGCTAGCCGGCGCGCCAAAAATCGACATCAAAAGCGGTAATCGCGATTTGTTGGCAACCGCTTAATTATTTTTAGCAGTGGCATACACCGCTGCACCTACAGGAGTTATCAAGGGATTATGTCAGCTAAGCTTTTTGCGGCCTATCGCTATCTTATTACCCAACGCCCGTTGCTGGTTATCGTCGCGTTGTTGGCACTCACAATTTTTGCGGCGCTCGGTTTGCCTAATTTTAAGCTCGATGCCTCGGCGGATTCATTAACACTGGAGAGCGATAACTCGCTGGATTATTTTCGCGAAATTAACAAACGCTATCAAAGCGGCGACTTTTTGGTGGTGACCTACAGCCCCAAGGCGCCCATGTTATCCGACGAGTCGTTGCAAACGCTGCAGTCACTGCGCGATGAGTTGGCCGCGGTAGAGGGCGTTAAAAATATTAACTCCATTCTGGATGTGCCCTTGCTGTATAGCCCGGTGCGCAGCCTAGCCGAGCAAAAAGAATCCACCCGAACCTTGATGACACCGGGGGTTGACCGCGAGCAGGCGCGCGAGGAGTTTTTAACCAGCCCCATATACCGCGATACGCTGCTCTCGCCCGATAGTTCAACCACCGCGATCCAGCTTAATTTAAAGGTCAATAACCGCTACATCGAGCTGGTGCGCGAGCGCGATGCGCTGCGGGCTAAAATGCGCGAGCAAGCCTTAACCGATGCCGAGGCTGAGCGGCTAGAGCAGGTCAGTGCCGAATTCTTGGCCTATCGCACCGAGTTAACCGCACGCGACCATGCGCGGGTCGAAGCGATTCGCGGCATCCTTAGCGGGTACGACGATAAAGCCGAGGTATTCCTCGGCGGCGTCAGTATGATCACCAACGATATGATCGAATTTATCCGCAGTGACTTGGTGGTTTTTGGCACCGCCATTGTGGTGTTTGTGATTTTGATGTTGGCTATTATTTTTCGTCAGCTGCGCTTTGTGGTGCTGCCGTTGTCGGTGTGCTTAATGGCCGTGGTGATTATGTTGGGGCTGCTAAGCTGGGTAGACTGGCGGCTTACGGTCATCTCCTCTAACTTTGTCGCGCTGCTGCTGATTATGACGCTGGCGATCACCATCCACTTGGTGGTGCGCTACCGGGAGTTGCATGCGGCCAACCCCGAGTGGTCTCAGGCCGATTTGGTCACCACCACAGCGTGCCAGATGGTTAAGCCCTGCCTCTATACCGCCCTGACCACAATTGTTGCGTTTGTCTCGTTGGTGGTCAGCGATATTCGGCCGGTTATCGATTTTGGTTGGATGATGACCATGGGGCTTAGCCTAGCGTTGGTGCTGGCATTTTTACTATTACCGGCTGGCCTTATGCTGCTCGCTAAAGGTAAGCCTCGCGACAGTGGCGATAACACGGCTGCCACCACTATGCGCTTTTCGCGTATGGCGGAGTTTCACGGGCGCTGGGTAATCGCCATCGCTTTAGTGGCCGCGCTCATCAGTGGCTATGGTATCTCTCTGTTAAAAGTCGAGAACCGGTTTATCGATTATTTTCACTCGGATACCGAAATTTATCAGGGCATGTCAGTTATCGATCAGCAGTTGGGCGGCACGGTCAGCCTGGATATTATTATCGACGCCCCTAAAGCGAAGGAGCCTGCCGCAAACGATAGCGCCGTGACCAGCAGCGAGGCCGCAGCCAGTGACGACCCGTTTGGCGAGGGCGATCCGTTTGCCGAAGCGCCGGCCGCTGAGTCTTACGGCGATGACCCGTTTGGCGAAGACCCCTTTGGCGAAGGCTCCGCAGGCGAGGCCGCGAGCGGGCAAAGCGAGTGGTTTACCACCGTATCGCTCGACTCGATTGAACAGCTGCACAGCTACCTGGAATCGTTACCCGAAGTGGGCAAAGTGCAATCACTTGCCATCATGTACGAAGTCGCACAAGACATTAACGGCGGCCGGCTTAACAACTTTGAGCTGGGCGTGATGCGCAATATGTTGTCCGATGATATTCGCGGCTTTTTGGTCGACCCTTATATCTCTGATGCCAATCAGCAAACCCGTATTACCTTGCGGGTAAAAGAAACCAGCAAAGATTTAAAGCGCGTCGAGCTGGTAGAAAAAATCCGCGCTTACGCCATTAACGAGGTAGGCTTTGCGCCCGAGCAAGTGCACTTTACCGGCATGCTGGTGCTGTACAACAACATGCTGCAAAGCCTGTTTCGCTCGCAAATTGTTACCTTAGGCGCGGTGTTCTTGGGCATCATGTTTATGTTTTTGGTGCTGTTCCGCTCGCTCACAATCGCCATTATCTCGCTGTTGCCAAACTTACTGGCCGCCGGTGTCGTGCTGGGTGGTATGGGTTTGTGGGGCGTACCGCTGGATATGATGACAATCACCATTGCCGCTATTACCGTCGGGGTGGGCGTCGATCACGCGATTCACTATTTATACCGCTTTCGCGATGAGCTGCGCCGCTGCGGCGACTATGTCGAGGCCATGCACCGCTCCCACGCCTCGATTGGCCGGGCGATGTATTACACCGCGGTGATTATTATTGTCGGCTTCTCGATATTGGCGTTCTCAAATTTCATTCCGTCTATTTACTTTGGCTTGCTAACCGCGCTCGCCATGTTTGCCGCGATTCTCGGCTCGTTAACTTTGTTGCCTAAGTTGATTTTGTTGACTAAGCCGTTTGGGCCGGGAGTGGGGGATGGGGGGCGGTGAGCGTGATTTCGCCGCTAAGGCGGGCTTTTTTTATAAGCCTGACGTTGTTACCGCTTTCTTCGATCGCCAGCGAGTGTGAAATATCTCAGTGGGCAAAGAGTCTCGATTGCGCCTCAGAGTTTACACAATACTACGAAGCTTTGCAGTTGAGCGCTCAAGCTGTAAAGAAAATGGACATAAATGGACTAGCTTCTTTAGAGGAGAAAGTTCTTTTGGCAAATGATAAAACTATAAATTGCTCTTCGATATCGAGAGATGAGACAGAAGATCGGCTTTTGATCAATGTGATCGGCGACGAAGTCTCTCTTATATCATCTATTAGAGCTTACCTTAAGTACCATAAAGAAGGTCCTTATGTAGTAGAAAATATAACGGAAGACGTTGTGTCAAACTATAAACAATTGGTTGATTCTGTGATTTCATATAATCATTTTGTTGAAAGCTCCCATCAAACTGGCAGGATCAAAAACGATGTGTCTTCGGCACAGTGCGGCCGCTAATAGTTTGGTTTGTGCATTTGAGTAAGGCAGAGTTGTCGAAAAATATTAGTGTTTTGTAGGTTTTAACGTAAAGAAAACTCCCTCGCCAAGCATGGGTGTTGTGAGCTTATAACAAGCGCCACCGATATTTTTCGTCAATTTACTTTTGGCTGGGAGCCGCGTCCTCCGTATTTACTGCGCTTTTTGGTTCGTTAACGTTAATGCCGCTAACGCGGGCTTTTTTGTATGCCCGTGTCGCCGGGCGTGGCGAGTTACTTTTCTTTGTTTGGGCAAAGCAAACTAACGAAAAGAAAGCCCACCCCGGCAGCTCAGCCCTAACGGGTCCCCTCGCTCCGGCCGATTTTAGCGGGCCGCATCGACACGCCGTCCATGGCGTGACGATAGCTTGCGTACGCGTCCATGCGTACTTACCCACTAAAATAGGCCTGCGCTCGGCTGGCTGCAGGGGATCTAAAGGCGGTACTTCGTAGATGGCTTGATCGACAACGGCTACCTTTATCGCTCTACTTCGTCATACCGGCCTTGAGCCGGTATCCAGTGGCTTTGTTAGCTACGAAGTGTTTTGGTGCTATACGATTGCATTGGTTGACTACTGCCTTGTGTGCCCTCAGTCGCCGGGCGGGCGAGTGACTTTTCTGTTTGGCCAGAAAAGTAACCAAAAGAGGCCACCCCGGCATCTCAGCCCTAACGGGTCCCCTCGCTCCGGCCGATTTTAGCGGGCCGCATCGACACGCCGTCCATGGCGTGACGATAGCTTGCGTACGCGTCCATGCGTACTTACCCACTAAAATAGGCCTGCGCTCGGCTGGCTGCAGGGGATCTAAAGGCGGTACTTCGTAGGTGGCTTGATCGACAATGACTACCTCAACTGCTCTACTTCGTCATGCCGGCCTTGAGCCGGTATCCAGAGGCTTTGTTAGCTACGAAGTGATTCGGTGCTATACGACTGCATTGGTTGACTACTGCCTTATGTGCCCTCTGTCGCCGGGCGGGCGAGTGACTTTTCTGTTTGGCCAGAAAAGTAACCAAAAGAGGCCACCCCGGCATCTCAGCCCTAACGGGTCCCCTCGCTCCGGCCGATTTTAGCGGGCCGCATCGACACGCCGTCCATGGCGTGACGATAGCTTGCGTACGCGTCCATGCGTACTTACCCACTAAAATAGGCCTGCGCTCGGCTGGCTGCAGGGGATCTAAAGGCGGTACTTCGTAGATGGCTTGATCGACAACGGCTACCTTTATCGCTCTACTTCGTCATACCGGCCTTGAGCCGGTATCCAGTGGCTTTGTTAGCTACGAAGTGTTTTGGTGCTATACGACTGCATCGGTTGACTGCTGCCTTGTGTGCCCTGAGTCGCCATTGGGCTTTCACCGTCATGTTCGTATTCCCGGCTTGGCATAAAAATCATTATCGGTTAGTATCAGTGAAAAACAATGATTGCATAATATCGGCAAGTATTAAGACGGAGAGCAGTGTTTAAATGGAAGTTTGCTTTAAGTTCCTTTATCCCTTTCTCCTTTATCACCAAAACGCGCAACCGCGAGTTTATTGCGGTCAGGCTTACTTTTAAATGGCAAAAATAG
Source organism: uncultured Gilvimarinus sp. (assembly GCF_963975215.1). Classification (GTDB taxonomy): domain Bacteria; phylum Pseudomonadota; class Gammaproteobacteria; order Pseudomonadales; family Cellvibrionaceae; genus Gilvimarinus. The sequence goes on along the minus strand of NZ_CAXBFW010000011.1, from coordinate 18,122 downwards.
CTCGCACTGGTTTTTAATTTAATTAAAAACAAAGGCTTACGTTGCGGGTGCGGTGTTCATTGTTAATGAGTTAGGTTGCCAGCGACAAATAATGCCGGCTTACTTTGACTTTTAAGATAAGCGGCTTGGTGGCTTTTTTCATTTTAAAATCAGTGGGGTGTGTCTTGCTGCTAAAGGGTGTTCCACAAAAGATAGGTTGCCCGGGCGGATTTTTCAATTCGCACACTAATAAGCTGTTACGAGAATACCTAGATGAATAGAGAATCCCTATGGCTGCTCGCTTTAATGCTGATGGCAAACATTGCTTTCTCGACGCCTATGCCGAAAGCCCTTTCAGTTGAAGAGGCTAAAGAGGCGGGGCTTTCTTTTAAACTGGGTTCAGGGCACGAAGACTATGAATGCGTGTGGCTAGTTATCGACCTTCCAGAGCACCTCGAAGATCAGCCTGATGCGAATATCCCAGAGGTCTTTTTACATCAAGTCCAAAGAGAAACAGGTAATCCGATCGCTTTCGCGCAGTTACAGCCGGACAAAGTAGAGGGTGGCCATCAAGTAGAAACGTGCTTTATGCTTAACCAAGAGTATCAAACACGTATTTCTTTCTATTATGGTGGGCATGGCTGGACGCCTATATCGCCCGATCCTTTCGTTATAGAGGATTTGGATGTGGTTTATCAACACCTCGTAACAATCAATTCCAACCGACGCCGGCAAGCGGGCGCGGTTGAATAAGAGCGTGAGCTTAATTAGGGATGGAATGGGAATGAATACAAAGACTGCTTTCCTTTTAGGGCCGCTCGCAAGCCCTCTTCTTGTGCTTTTCTTTGTGTTGTTCATTTCCATTGCTACTGGGTTTCAAGATGGTATCTTAGGCTTCCTTCAAAGCACCGCAATACTGTTCTCTGCATCATTCTTGTACTCATATGGTTTTACCTTACTTTTCGGCTTGCCTATTTATCTGTGGTTCATGCATATTGGGTTAGTAAGCTGGTTTGGCTTTAATTTAGGTGCCGTTTTTTCAACAGCCTTAGTTGCAGGAATAATGCTCACCTTTGGTCAAGCCTTCAGTGGCACAACGTATCTTCTACCAATTCTGTTTTTCGCGTTATGCAATGCTAACTTAATGTGGTTTATACTAAAAATTCAGTTAACAAGTCAAAGCATCGGACACAAAAATGCTAATCGCATTTTTGTGTCCGATGCTTTGAGGCGTTAATTTTCAAAGGAGACTTCATTGCAAGCTGCAACAATAAAATTATTTCTCGTCCACGGAAGTCCAAGTGGCTTGCGTACAGCTGAGGTGTCCAATTGGTCAGGTAAAGCCATAGCGGCTCCACGAACTGAAATGTCGGATCTATTAAGACGAGATGAACTAAACAGCCCTGGGTTCTATTTATTAACCGGCGTTGATCCAGAATCTGGAGACGGAACTATTTATGTAGGCGAAGCAGAGAATGTTTCAACTCGATTAAAAGGGCATGCTACAAAAGATTTCTGGAATGCGGTCACGGTATTTGTCTCAAAAGATGAAAATTTAACCAAGGCTCATATACGCTATCTAGAGGGTGTTTTAATTGATAAGGCCAACACAAATAGTAATTCTATAGTTATGAATTCGGTTGGTAGCGGGGCGCGACTCCCAGAGTCCGATGCCGCAGAAATGGATGTATTTCTTGAAAAATGTCTTCAGCTACTACCAGTCTTGGGTATATCTGATTTTAATGAAAAACTCGACCAAGTAAGTGAATCTAAAGATCTTCTTTACTGCAAAATTAAGGGGTTTACGGCAACAGGCAAAAGAACTGCAAACGGGTTTATTATTTTTTCAGGTTCGCAGGCAGTTTTGGAACATCGTCCATCGGCTGTAAATTCACGCAAGAAACGAGAGCAGCTCATCGTAAAGGGTCTTCTCCTGCAAGAAAATGATCACTTTGTATTTGCTAAAGATATTGAGTTTGGTAGTCCTAGCACAGCAGCCACAGTAGTGAGAGGTGGTGCTACGAATGGGCTGACTGCATGGAGAAACAGCAAAGGTGTATCGCTGAAGGAACAAGAGGCAAATGAAACTTAACAAAGCTAAGTACACGGACTCACACTAGCGCTCGCTCGGTGTTAGCGATTTTAGGAGACCAGATCAAAACCCCGATGCTCTTTTTTGATAATGTTTCGTAAAATTAGCCACTTAGGTCAGGCTTGTTCCGTGTGAATAAATCGAATACAGTCTGGGTTATCAAGAATCAGGATTTCTTTTCCCGGACGAGGAGTTGTCGAAAATTACTTCTTGTTCATTAATGTTAACCGTTTGAGGAACACTGCTCATCCATATCCATGGGGTGTGATATTGCCGTGGTGAATTTTACGTAGTCTTTTGAATTAACTGTGATTTTCTAGGTTATGAATATGAGCTGGCAGTACATAATTCTTTTGCCGTGGGTTTTGGTGTTGCCGGTCGGGCTATTTTTAATGCTCCGGCGCAACTGTCGGGTTAACTCGGGCTTGTGCGTTTCTTGTGGTACGCCGTTAAAGCGAGGCGGCGACTGCGCTGCATGTGCAGATGCGGGGAAGTTTTCGCTTTTGAGGTTGTCGCTGCTCGTTGCGTTTACCATCTGGGTGCTTGTTAGTTTTTCGGTATTGCGGAGGTTCGCTTTATGATAAGTGAGCAAATGCATAGCAGTCCGTGTTAAGGCTTTGGCCGGCTCGCGGTCAGCGCGTAATGCCAAAATGACAGTGGTCGGACATCACCGAATAGGCAGCTGCATCGTTAGTGAAAACCGCCGCCAATTGTTTGAGCCGGTGGAAGGTCTAGCCTCGGCGATGCTCAAAATCATAGCCTTTACCAGAACCGCACAAAAATGCGCGCCTAACACAACGGGAAACGCAGTGGTAGAAGAGGATGTCCTTGAGAGATCAGGCGCTTACGTGACTGGGTCATGGCTCCTTCTTGAGCGCGTGGTGCAGCAACCCCTTAAATTTACTTGGATTTAGGGTTGTGGCATTGTCAAATTGGAGGGTGTTCTTGAAATGCCGCATCAGTGGGAGTGAGTATAGGGTGTGCACAAATTGGTAAACTGTAAAAAACGGCTTAATAAATTTCTGGTAGTGGTGTCGATATTATTAGTGTCAGCCGTAGTATTTGAGATAGTTGCAAGAATTGTGATGGCAAATGAGCAGTATGTGGAGGAAGCAGAACAATTTTTGCGTTCAAGCTCCCGGGTTAAGGAAAAGTACGGTGAGATAAGCAACGTTAGAGTGGCAAAGCTAACATCTGTTAGTGCCACTCCAACCTCAAGTCCTTATAAAATGATAACGTTCTATATTTCTGGTGATGAGTCTGGAGTCGAGGAGGTCATTATCTCTCTCCCTAATGAACCCTCTGCGGATGATTCAATATCAATGCGATTTAGATGATGGATATTTAAAGTGGGAGTTTGATGGCTGGGTAGTGTTCATACACTTGTGTTAGCCAAAATCGAGGTGTGTTTACCGGCCAGCAGTCGAATGTCATCAACATTTAAATACCCAGGTACGGCTCAATACAATCTTTGATGTGAATCACCATTTACGGTCAGCTCGCCACGCTTGGGTATAAAAACCGTCGCCAGCGCTAACAAAAAAAGGGCCAGATCAAAACCCTGATCTGGCCCTTTCGTTACCCGTTAACCATTCTCCGTCCCCCATTAATCAACCTTCTCCAACTCCACCTTCAACTCCTCCAAATACGCTTTAACCCGCTTGCGATTCTCGGGCCCCATGCGCAGCATGAGTTTTTGCGGGTCGGGTAGGGCTTCGAGTTTGGGGTCGGCGAAGGTGTACATGACCGCTGGGCGCTGTAGCGTTAGCGGTTTGTTTACCTCGGGGGTGGCGAGCATGTTGTCGATGGCGTTTAGCGCGACTTCTTTAAAGTCGCCTTCAAGGCCTTGCTCGGCGTAGGCTTCGTTAAAGATGGGGGCCATCTCTTGGTACATGCTGGCGAGTGTGGCCGGCTCGATGGATTCCATCAGTTTTAAGTGGCGCTCGTAGCGCTGGTAGTTGTCTTCGGTTAAGCGGTACTCGGCGTCGGGGCCGCTGGTGGTTTCGATTACCTTCATGGTTGGCAGGGGCGACATAACCGGGCGGTACTGGTTGACCAGGCGGTTGTCGGCTACGCCGATGACGGCGCGCACGGTTTTGCGCACAACTTCATCGGGAACGATCAAACCCAAGAGCGGCGCTTCAACTTCTGGGGTTAGTTGCTCGTTGACGAACTCATCACTGCTGTCCAGTGGTGGCAGTTCGACTTCGGGCTCTGGTGGTGCTACCTCGGCCACTGGCTCGGGCTCAACTTCTGGCTCGGGTTCCGGCTCGGGCACGGGCGCCGGTTTGGGCTCGGGCGCCGGGGCGACAGGCTCGGGGGCGGCCACCGGCGGCGCCGGGGTTAGCTCGGGCTCGGGGGCGGAGGTTTTGTACCAGTAAATAAAGCCGCCCAGCAGCACTATAACGATAACCGCGATCACTAACACGACTGTGTTATTGGGTGCCTTGCTCTCACTCATATGTCCCACCTGATTATTACAACATTGTTGTTTGGTTTTTATCGTTTAAGGCAAAAAGCGCAACCGCTTATGCCGCGATAAAAACCAAGAGGCTGACTTAACTTTGCGTTACGCGCGTCAGTATTACAAGTATTAGAAGGTGAATTAATGTGATGGTTCGACTTTTTGGCGCATTTTGTTTCTAAGTGTCTAATGGCGCAAAAATGGTGCATCAGGGCCGCTTAAAACAGCGGCCCGATAAGAGGTTGCAGCTCGCGCGCCATGGCCCGATGTTGCGCGCCCGTGGGGTGGGCATCGCACTTATCCCCTGGGTGGTATTGCGACAGTACTTGCCGCACACGGGGGTTGTCTAGCCGCTGTACGGTGGTGGCAATATAGTCGCGCAGCACGGTTTTTTGCGGGCGCTCGGGGTCGTCGTTATCATTGACGATGGCGCCCTCTGTAAGGGCTATTTCGGCGTTTGGGTAGAGCGCCAGCAGGCGCTGGGTAAAGTCGACGTAAGTGGACACAAAGTGCTCGCGCTGTGGCAGCGGGCCTATGCCCAGGCTGAAGTCGTTGGTGCCGAGCGAAATTAAAATTACATCGGGCACAAACGCCGTTAAGTCGGCCGCTGGCGCGTCGCTATCGGCGACGGCCTGGTAAAAAAACTGCGGCGCCTGGGCCTCATCGGTGCGGCCGTTCCAGCTGCGGGTTAAACCGCGCCCGCCGTAGCACACCAGTTGGGTTTCGGCGTTGAGTTCGCGCCCCAGCAGCATGCCGTAGGAGTTGTCCGGGTCGGGCCAGCTGGCGCCAGCTTCGCAGTTGTTGTCGGCGGGGCGGTGCACGCCCTCCCCGCAGGTTACTGAGTCGCCAATCACCAGTAGTTTGCGCGCCTGGGCCTTGGGTGGGGCCAGTAACTGGCCGTTGGTAAGCTCAAAGTGGTCGATGGTGACGATGCCGCGCCAGGTTTCGCCGAGGTGGCTTAGCCGAACGCTATGGGCCTGGCCGTCGTCGGTGACCAGCGGGTACAGGCGCGGCTCGGTGGCGAGCTCGAAGCGGCGCCGGGGCTGGTCATCGACGCTAACGCCCAGGTGGGTTCCGGCCTTGGTGCTGTGCGCCATCACCATGAGGGTGCCGCCACTGATGCTGAGGTTGGCGCTAACGCTGGGGTAGCCAAAGCGTACGCCAGAGCCTTCGGTCGCCGCGGTTCGGCCGCTCCAGCGAACCTGAGGGTCCTGCGCCGCGATGTTAAGGGTTTTGTTGTCGGGGCCTGCGTGTGAGGCGCAGCCAGCGCCCGCCAGTGTGGCCAGTAGTAAAATAAAACGTGCTTTCACCGTTACTTGGCCCCGTCTTCGAGTAATTCAGACACTACCGGGCCAAGCGCCTCGGCCCATATTTCATAGCCCCGTACCGAGGGATGCAGGCGATCGGCCATTATCTCGGCGCTGATTCGCCCGTCGGCTTCTAAAAAGAGCGGGCCAAAGTCGTAGTAATCGATTCTGTCGTTATCGGCCAGGGTTTTGATGAGGGTGTTGGTTGCTTTTACCCGCTGGCGCTCGGGTGTATCGGGCATTTCGCCGTAGGGAAAGATGCCCTGCAATACGATGTGGGCGTTGGGGTAGCCGTTTAATACGCGGTTAATCACGGCCTGTACGCCGGTAAAGGTGTCCTGGGCGCTGGTGTTGTTGTGCAAAAAATTGTTTACCCCGATCAAAATCACCACAACCTCGGGGTCGAGCGCCTCTATGGCGCCGTGATCCAAACGCCACAAAAGGTTTTGGGTTAGGTCGCCGCCGATGCCAAAGTTGGCCGCCTGATAGGGACCAAAAGTGGCGTCCCAGGTCGACTGGGCTTTGTCCCAGTTGTCGGTAATCGAGTCGCCCAAAAAAACCACGCGCGCTTCTCCGGCCTCGGCGACTTTGACGTCGTCGGCGTGCTTTTGGTACCAGGTGGATAGGCTCATCCACTCAAATTGTTTGGTGCGCGGCACGGGCTCGGTGGCGGGCAGGGCGTTACCAATAGCCGAGTAACCGGTTACACCGGTAAGTAGGGCGGCGGTTAATAGGCTTTTTAGTGATGTCTTCATGGCATGAGGTCTTTGTTGGATAGTTGCTTTTAGAGTTTTAGGCCAAGGCGTACATTGGCGGGTTTTAAGCTTACCACACCGGAAAAGCTCAGGACTAAGTCGAGTAGCTCGTCCCACGGGTTGGCGTTGCGCATGCCTTTAATGGCGCGATCTACGCCATTGGCCTGACGCAATAATAACTGGAGTTGGCCGCCGCTTAAGCGATTAAGGGCGGTGCCCATAATCGCCTGGCGTTTGGCCCAGACGCCGGCCTGCTTCATGGCCCAGTCTTTGTGCCGGCCCTGGGCAATCAGCTGCGCGCATTGCAGCAGTTGGCGAATGTCCCGGGTCAGCGCCCACAGTACGGCGGGTGCTTCGGTGCCCTCAGAGCGCAGCCCGTGCAGGCTTTTAACGGCGCCGCGCGCGTCTCCGGCCAGGGCTTTATCGGCCAGGGTAAAAATATCGTAGCGGGCGCTGTCGGCGACCACGGATGCCATCAGCTGGCTGCTGATAACGCCGTCGTCGGTGAGCAGCTTGAGCTTTTCGATCTCTTGCACCGCGGCCAACAGGTTACCCTCGATACGCGATACCAGCAGGTCGATGGCACCGCTATCGGCACTGAGCCCGGCACTTTGTAGGCGCGCGCCCACCCAGCGCGGCAGCTGTGCGGCATCCACCGGCCAAATAGCTAAGTGGGCACCGGCCGATTCGAGGGCTTTGTACCACTTACTGCGCTGCGCGCTGCCGTCCAGCTTGCCCGTTACAATCAGCAGCAGGGTGTCGTCCGGTGGGGCGCTGGCGTATTCGGTGAGCGCCCGGGCGCCTTTGTCGCCGGGCTTGCCGTTGGGGATGCGCAGTTCAATGATTTTTTTGCTGGCAAACAGCGATAAGCTGTTGGCGCTGGCGTGCAGTATCCCCCAGTCGAAGCTTGGGTCTACGTGGTGCAGCTCGCGCTCGGTAAAATCCTGAGCGCGTGCGGCGTGGCGAATGGCATCGCAGGCCTCTTGTACCAGTAGCGGCTCGTCGCCGCTAACCAGGTAAATCGGGGCCAGCGTGCCGTTCAGCGCGCGGCTGAGTTGTTCACTGCGTAGTTTCGCCATCGGCGCCGTTGTTGTCCTGCAGTAAAATGTAAGCGCGGCGCATCATCTGTTGCACCAGCTCTATCCGCATTTCGCCTTTCAGGATTTCTTCTTCACGTTCCAGGCCAGTGGAGTCGGTGGCATCGTAGGTGCGGGTGACCCGCGCCTGCTCTTGTTCGCCCAGCGGGATATTGTCGGCGGTTAAAATTTGGTAGCGCACCATAAGCGTGAGCGAGTAAGCGCTGGCAAGCGTGTCGGCGCCAATACCCACGGTACGGCGGCGGGTGGTTTCGTCACCCAGCGCCAGTATGTACTCGGGGTTTTCGTTGCGGGCAACGATGGCGATATCCTGGCTGGCAAGCGAGCGCTCCAGCTCACGCAGCAGCTCGGTGTGCTCTTCTGTGCTGGCCACGTAAATCCGCTCGATATCCAGCGGCGGATTTAAACTGCCGCGCAAATGCCAGCCGCAGGCACTGGTAAGCAGTAGCAGTGACAGGCTTAAAATCAGCGCTTTCATGGGCAATTCCTTTTAATTGGCAACGATGTTGACGAGTTTGTTGGGCACGACAATTACCTTGCGCACCGTGGCGCCCTCAATAAAGCGCTGCACATTTTGTTGCGCCAGCGCCAGCGCCTCGACATCGGCGCGCTCGGCATCCACCGGAGCTTGCACTTTATCGCGCACTTTACCGTTGACCTGAACCACAATTTCGATGCTGCTGCGCTTGAGCGCGGCCTCATCGACGCTCGGCCAGGGGGCGTCCAGCGGAATGTCGCTGTGGCCCAGCGCTTGCCACAGTGAGTGGCTAATATGGGGCACGATGGGCGCCAGCAGCAAAATAGCGGCGCTCAGGGCCTCGCGCTCTACCGCTAGGCCCTGGCCCGTGCTGCGGTCGGCCAGCTTGCTGACGTCGTTCATCAGCTCCATCACCGCGGCGATGGCGGTGTTAAAGGTTTGTCGGCGGCCGTAGTCGTCGCTGACTTTGCTGATGGTCTCGTGGGTTTTACGGCGCAAATCGCGCTGGGCGTCGTTTAGGTTGTCGGCGTCCAGGGTGTCGGGTGTGCCAGCGGCTAAGTGGCCGTGCAGGCTCTTCCACAGGCGGCGTAAAAAGCGGTGCGCGCCCTCAACGCCCGAGTCGCTCCACTCCATGCTCTGCTCAGGTGGCGCGGCAAACATCGAGAACAAGCGTACCGTATCGGCGCCGTACTGCTCGATGAGCTCGGCCGGGTCGACGGTGTTGCCTTTGGATTTACTCATTTTGGTGCCGTCTTTAAGCACCATGCCCTGGCACAGTAACTTCTCGAACGGCTCGTCGCAGTCGACCAGGCCCTCGTCACGCATCAGCTTGTGAAAGAAGCGCGCGTATAAAAGGTGCAAGATGGCGTGCTCGATGCCACCCACATACTGATCGACCGGCAGCCAGTAGTTGGCGGCGTCTGAGTCGAGCATGCCCTCGGTGTAGTTGGGGCAGGTGTAGCGGGCGTAGTACCAGGACGACTCCATAAAGGTATCAAAGGTGTCGGTTTCGCGCTCGGCGCTCTGGCCGTCGATCTCGGTTTTGCGCCACTCGGGGTCGGCTTTAATGGGCGACTGTACGCCGTCCATGACCACATCTTCAGGCAGTAATACAGGAAGCTTGCTGGCCGGCACCGGAATTTCGCCGCCGTCCGGCAGGTTGAGCATTGGGATTGGCGTGCCCCAATAACGCTGGCGTGAGACGCCCCAGTCGCGCAGGCGGTAGTTGGTTTGCACCTGGCCTTTTTGCGCGGCTTTTAGGGTTTGGGCAATGGCATCAAAGGCGGCTTTAAAGTCCAGCCCGTCGTATTCGCCCGAGTTAACCAGTACGCCTTTGTCGACAAAGGCCTCTTTGCTTAGGTCGATCGCGCTGCCGTCTTGGGGCGCAATAACTTGCTGAATGGGTAAGTTGTAGGTTTTGGCAAACTCATAGTCGCGCTGATCGTGGGCGGGTACAGCCATCACTGCACCCGAGCCGTAATCCATCAGCACATAGTTGGCCACCCACACCGAGACCTGGTCGCCGGTAATGGGGTGCAGGGCTTTTAAGCCGGTATCCATGCCTTTTTTGTCCATGGCGGCCATATCGGCCTCGGCCACAGATTGCTCTTTACACTCGGCAATAAAAGTAGCCAGAGCGGGGTTGTTGGCGGCAAGCTCGGCGGCAATGGGATGCTCGGCGGCGAGGCTGACGTAGGTTACGCCCATAATGGTGTCGGGGCGGGTGGTGTAAACGTCAAAGCCGGTGTGCTCGCCCACCGGCTGCGCCAGATTAAAGCGCATATCAATGCCGCGACTTTTACCAATCCAGTTGCGCTGCATGGTTTTTACTTGCTCGGGCCAGTGCGGCAGCTTGTCGAGGTCTTTGAGCAGCTCGTCGGCGTAGGCGGTGATTTTAATAAACCACTGGGCCAGCTCACGGCGCTGTACGGTGGTGCCGCAGCGCCAGCAGCAGCCGTCTTCAACCTGTTCGTTGGCCAGCACGGTTTGGTCTGTGGGGCACCAGTTAACCGCTGAGTTCTTTTTATACACCAGGCCTTTTTCGTACAGGCGGGTAAAAAACCACTGCTCCCAGCGGTAATAGTCGCTCTGGCAGGTGGCCAGCTCGCGGGACCAGTCAAAGCCAAAGCCCAGCTGCTTAAGCTGGCCCTTCATATAATCGACGTTAGAGTAAGTCCACTTGGCCGGCGCGGTGTTGTTTTTGATGGCGGCGTTTTCCGCCGGTAGGCCAAAGGCGTCCCAACCCATGGGATGCAGCACGTTTTTGCCCTGCATACGCTGGAAGCGGGCGATCACGTCCGAGATGGTATAATTGCGCACATGCCCCATGTGTAGCTTGCCGCTGGGGTAGGGGAACATGGCCAGGCAGTAGAATTTCTCGCGGCTGGTGTCTTCGCGTACCGCAAAGCTTTGCTGTTCTTCCCAGTGTTGTTGGGCGTTAGATTCTACCTCGGAGGGGTGATATTGCTCTTGCATTGGGGCCAAAATTCCCTGCGTTTGTGGGTTGATGATAAGTATACGATCATAAAAGACTCGGCATTATAGGGTCTCGCAGGCCATAACACCAAGGGGCGGCTCGGACGCGCCAGAGACCCATAATATACACTAAATAATTGTTGATAGGCCTTGCCATGGGGGGCGGTTTCGCCTAAAATCGCCGCCCCTAAAGCTGATGATACGGCGCAAGTCCTTTAAATACGTGGCAAAGCTGCGTAACTTCGTGCCGTCCAAGACGATTGGAGCATATATGTACGCTATTTTTGAAAGCGGTGGTAAGCAGCATCGCGTAGTGGAAGGTGAAACCCTGAAGCTCGAAAAAATCGAAGTCGCCACTGGCGAGAAAATCGAATTCGATAAAGTTTATCTGGTTGCCAACGGTGACGACGTCAAAATTGGCGGTCCGGTTGTCGATGGTGCCAAAGTGACTGCCGAGGTAGTCAGCCACGGCCGTGCGGATAAGGTGAAAATCATCAAGTTCCGTCGTCGTAAGCACTCTATGAAGCGTCAGGGCCACCGTCAGTGGTTTACTGAAGTAAAAATCACCGGTATCACAGGTTAATCCAGGAGTTGACTCATGGCTCATAAAAAAGCAGGCGGTAGTACTCGCAACGGTCGCGATTCGGAAAGTAAACGCCTTGGCGTTAAATGTTTCGGCGGCCAAACAGTTTCTGCAGGTAGCATCATCGTTCGTCAACGTGGCACCAAGTTCCACGCCGGCGCCAACGTAGGTATCGGTAAAGATCACACTTTGTTTGCCAAGGCAGACGGTCAAATTAAATTTGACGTTAAAGGTGAGCACAACCGTCGTTTTGTTAGCGTTGTAAGCGCTTAAAACGTTCGCACCTGAGACTCGGTTAAGGGGTTTTACCCCGGCGCCGAACTGAAAAGAGCCCCGTCGTACGCGATGGGGCTCTTTTTGTTTGTTAGATCTCTTTATTTGTTAGAATAATGTTTTACGCCACGGGGCGTATAAGCCAATAGCGCGGGAGTTGCTGTGAAATTTGTCGATGAAGCACCCATTGTTGTCGAGGCGGGTAAGGGCGGAAACGGATGCCTAAGCTTTCGCCGCGAAAAGTTTATCGCGAAAGGCGGCCCCGATGGCGGTGACGGCGGCGATGGCGGCAGCATTTTCTTAAAAGCTGATGAAAACCTAAACACCCTGATTGACTACCGCTACCAGCGGCGCTTTCGGGCCCAGAGTGGTGAATCGGGCCGGGGTAAGGACTGCCGTGGCAAAAGCGGCGAGGATTTAACCCTGCCGGTGCCGGTGGGTACCACGGTAATTGATGTGGATACCGGCGAGACGCTGGGCGACTTAACCGAAATAGGCCAGGAGCTTAAAGTCGCCCAGGGTGGCTTTCACGGTTTGGGTAACGCGCGTTTTAAATCCAGTACTAACCGCGCGCCACGACAAACGTCGCCGGGCAGCGAAGGCGAGGTTCGCGAAATTAAGCTCGAGATGAAAGTACTGGCCGATGTGGGCCTGCTCGGGCTACCTAACGCTGGCAAAAGTACCTTTATTCGCTCGGTCAGCTCGGCTACGCCAAAAGTGGCCGATTACCCCTTTACCACCCTGGTACCTAACCTTGGGGTGGTAAAAGTTCAGGCGCACCGCAGCTTTGTGGTGGCGGATATTCCAGGTGTGATTGAGGGCGCCGCCGATGGCGCCGGCTTAGGGATTCGCTTTTTAAAGCATTTAACCCGCTGCCGTGTGTTGCTGCATTTGGTGGATGTATTGCCGCCCGATGGCTCTGATCCGGTGGCCAATGTGCAGGCGATCTCGCGGGAGATTACCACCTTTAGCCCGTCGCTGGCACAGCGTGAGCGCTGGTTGGTGCTTAATAAAATTGATTTGCTGCCCGATGACGAGCGCGAGCAGCGCTGCCAGGAGATTATCAACGCGTTAGATTGGCAGGGGCCGGTGTATACAATTGCGGCGGCCAGCTCGCTCGGTACAGAGGCATTAACCTCGGCGCTGATGAAGCATCTGGAAGCCCAGTGGCAAAGCGAGCGCGACGACCCGGAGCTGAAGCAAGCCGAGTACGATTTTCAAGATCGCATGCAGGCCGAGGTACGCGAGCGTATCGACACCTTGCGCGAGCAACACCGGGCGGCCCGCAAAGCGGCCAAAGCTGGCGAGAACAGTAGTGACGATGACGACGACTTTTACGACGACGACGATGATGACGTCGAAGTGGTGTACGTCCCCTGATCGGCGCAGCATTGTAAACGTTGAGTGTAAGGATTCATGAGTCGACGCGATCAAATAAAAACGGCCCGCCGCTGGGTGATTAAAATTGGCAGCGCGCTGCTGACCAATGACGGTAAAGGTTTAAACTACGCCGGTATCGCCCACTGGGCCGAGCAAATGGCCGAGCTTAAAAAGCAGGGTATCGAGCTGGTGCTGGTTTCCTCCGGTGCGGTGGCGGCCGGTATGACCCGCCTGGGTTGGACCGAGCGGCCCACCGAGTTGCACCGCTTGCAGGCGGCCGCTGCGGTGGGCCAGATGGGGCTGATTCAAAACTACGAGGCCGAGTTTGCCCGCTTTGGTTTGCACACCGCCCAGGTGTTGCTCGATCACGACGATCTTTCGTCGCGCGAGCGTTACCTCAATGCCCGCTCCACGTTAATTACCTTATTAGAGTTAGACGTGGTGTCGGTGGTCAACGAAAACGATACGGTGGTAACCGATGAAATTCGTTTTGGTGATAACGACACCTTAGGCGCTCTGGTTGCCAACTTAATTGACGCCGACTTGCTGGTTATTTTGACTGATCAGGACGGTATGTTTGATGCCGATCCACGCAGTAACCCTGCGGCACAATTAATCTCAGAGGTGGCCGCAGCCGATCAATCACTCGATGCAATGGCCGGTGACGGCGGCAGCCTGGGCCGTGGCGGCATGATCACCAAAGTGCGCGCGGCTCGCGTGGCGGCGCGCTCTGGCGCCGATACTGTGATTGTGGGTGGCCGGCAAGATAACGCGCTTAAACGGTTAGCGGCCGGCGATAACATCGGTACCTTTTTATGGGCCGACCAAGAGCCGCAAGCGGCGCGCAAGCGTTGGTTGGCCGGGCACTTACAAACCCGCGGCACTTTAGTGCTGGATGACGGCGCGGTAAAGGTATTGTCCGGACAGGGCAGAAGCTTGTTACCGGTGGGCGTAAAAAGTGTTCAGGGTAAATTCCGCCGCGGTGATATGGTGGTGTGTGTTAACAGTGCCGGGCGCGAAATCGCCCGTGGTCTGGTTAATTATTCGGTGGACGATGCGCGCAAAATTATCGGCGAGCCGAGCAGCCAGATTGCGGCTTTACTTGGCTATCAAGGGGATGAAGAGTTAATCCACCGCGATAACATGGTACTGAGTTAGCCGCACCCGCAGCGGCCGGTTATAAAAAGCCCGTGAGCAAACCGCTCGCGGGCTTTTTTGTGGGCACTACAGCCGGTTTGGGGTAGGCATCTGCTCGGCCTCATCGTCATCGGCGTTCAGATCGTTAAAATTGTCCAGATAGAACTTAAAACATCTATTAAACGAGAAAGTGTTGTTCTCGCTGCAGGGCTCCGCCAGGATACCTGATTGCTGGAATATGGTGCAGGAGACAATAGCATTCATATGGGCGATCCTTTGTCGTTAAAGACGTCGCCATGATCTTTAATAAAGCTCGGCTCGGTGGTTAAAAATACCGTCGGATCTTGCTCTGAGCCGGGCAGGCGGGCGTTGGCTGAGTCGTGCGGGTCGGGTTTAGGTTGCGTGCAAAAGTCATGAAGCTCCCACTCGCCCACCGGTTGATCGTAGCGGTCGGTTTTATTCACTCGCGCGCAGCTCTCACTTGTCCGTCTAAAAACGCTCATAGTTACCCACGGTATTAATGTCTAAATTGTCTTCTTTAAAGTGATAGGCGTCGTCGCCGTAGTAGTAGCGCTACGTCGCCGGCCGCACGCGCCCAACAAACCTTTTTACCGCTAACCGATTTACACTGTATAGCCAATTGTCGCCTCTGGGGTGATTGGCGCGTGGCTCAGCCAATGGGTGATTAAAAGGCTAACCTAAATACGCTAATCGCTTAACCGGGCCCACGTTGGCCTGGTCACCCCCCTGTCACGCTGATGGATTATTCTGTTTGGCAAGCTTTGTGCTTTGTCATTGTTACCCTTGTCATAAAGCGCGAGGGCAATCAAAAAGGAAGTGCTATGTCCGAACATCCTGAGTCGTTGTGGCCCAAATCATTTCTCGAATTAGGTCGCGTGCCGGGCAGCGACCACCCGATGATAGATTTTGTTGCGCGAGAACTTGCCTTGCCAACTGGTGTTGCCGAGCAATTGGTTCATAGTTACGCACCTCTGGCGAGTTACTGCGCCGCGAGGGTTGAAGCGAGCCCTTACGCTCCCGTGGTGGTGGGTATCAATGGCGCGCAGGGCACCGGTAAGTCTACCGCCGCGCATATTTTGCAACATTTGTTGCAACAGCAATTTGATCTGTCGGTGTGTCAGATATCCATCGACGATTTGTATCTCTCGCACGCCAGCCGGCAGAAGCTTGCGCAGCAGATACACCCTTTGCTGGCGACCCGAGGTGTTCCCGGCACTCACGATTTAGCGCTGGCATTGGATGTGTTTGCCCAGTTGGCCGGTGCGCAACCGGGCACCCAAACCATGATCCCGCGGTTTAACAAAGCGGTGGACGACCGCTGCCCCCCCGAGCAGTGGGATATTGTTGTGGGGCGCCCCCAGGTAATTATTTTTGAAGGCTGGTGCGTTGGCGCACGGGCGCAGCGTAGCAGTGATTTAGCCCAGCCGGTCAACCCCTTAGAGGCCGAAGACGATAGCAGTGGAGTGTGGCGTGAATTTGTTAACCAGCAGCTGCGAGAGTATCAACAGCTGTTCGATAAACTGACTATGCTGGTGATGTTAAAGGCGCTCTCGTTTGATCAGGTGCTTGAGTGGAGGCAGTTGCAGGAACAAAAACTACGCGACACCTTAAGCCCCGATGAGCTTGCACACTCGCGGGTTATGAACCCCACCCAGATCGAGCGGTTTATTGCTCACTACGAGCGTTTAACCCGCTGGATGCTCCAGGAGATGCCAGCGCGCGCGGATATTTTACTCAGCCTGCAGGCCGACCACAGCATCGCTAAAATCGACACTCGTATTAGCCCATAAAATCGTGCTCGACGCGTTAGGAGATGGTTTTGAG
Source organism: uncultured Gilvimarinus sp. (assembly GCF_963975215.1). Taxonomy (GTDB): domain Bacteria; phylum Pseudomonadota; class Gammaproteobacteria; order Pseudomonadales; family Cellvibrionaceae; genus Gilvimarinus. The sequence goes on along the minus strand of NZ_CAXBFW010000011.1, from coordinate 2,257 downwards.
TTCACCCGTTGTAGACGCATTCGCCCCGGCTAACGTTAGCACGTTAGTCTTTACCGATTTAGACGGCACCTTATTAAATCACGACGATTACTCTTATGAGGCGGCCTTGCCAGCTATTAAGACGCTGCGAGAGCAGAATATCCCGCTGATTTTGGTCTCTAGTAAAACCCGGGCCGAGATGGCCCAGCTGTGCCGCGAGCTAGCGATTACCGACCCTTACGTCTGTGAAAATGGCAGCTTGATTGTGCTGCCCGATACATGGGTAAAGCACATGGGACTGGCTAGCGATGGCTTTAGTTTTAGCGACGGTGCCTGGCAATTTGTGCAGGGGGCCGATCGACAACAAATCACCGCGCTGCTGGCCGGCTTAAAGCCGAGATTTAATTTTACCGGCTTTGCCGATATGACAGTTACCCAGGTGATTGAGTGCACCGGTTTAAGCGAGGAGGGAGCCGCTCAGGCCAAGCAGCGCTTTGCCACCGAACCGCTGCTGTGGCACGACTCTGGTGCGGCCCTTGACGAGTTTGCCCAACAATTAGGCGTGCATGATTTGCGGGTTGTTAAAGGCGGGCGTTTTTATCATGTGATGGCCCATTGCGATAAATCGGATGCGGTACGTTATTTGCTGAACACCTATGAGTCCCATTATGGGGCGAAAGTAAAGAGTATTGCCTTGGGCGATAGCCCTAATGACCTGGTGATGCTCAAAGAGGTGGATCAGGCGGTGGTGATGCCGCACAAAGATGGAACCTACATGCACGATGATAAGCTCTTGGGCGAGATTCGTGCACCACAAGAGGGCGCGAGCGGTTGGCGCGTTGGAGTTGAAGCAGCCCTGCAAAAGCTGCGTAATGGCGAGGAAGCGTAATGAGCGATTTTTTTCAGAATGGTCGTATCGGAACACTGCACAATTTAGGTGACCGTCCCATTGAAGAGTTAGAGGCCGAGTTGCTTGAGTGGAGTAAGCAAAAACCTATGTGCCTAGTGTTGCCTTGCCTGTACTCGGAGTTAGAAGGCCCGGCCATGGAAAACATTGTCGATGAGTTGTCCAAAGTGCCATTTTTAGATGAGATTATTATTGGGCTCGATCGCGCCGATGAAGAGCAGTACAAAAAAGCCAAAAAATTCTTTGCCCGTTTACCGCAAAAGCACTCTATATTGTGGAACGATGGCCCCCGCTTAAAAGCGGTCGATAAGGTGCTGGACGAAGTGGGCCTGGCCCCTCAACAGTTGGGTAAAGGCCGTAACGTTTGGTATTGTCTGGGGTATGCGCTGGCCAAAGGTCGCGCCCGCGCCGTGGCCCTGCACGATTGCGATATAGTTACTTACAAACGCGACATCGTTGCCAAACTGTTTTACCCCATCGCGCACCCCACCTTTAATTACATGTTCTGTAAGGGCTATTACTACCGCGCCGCCGGCGGCAAGTTAAATGGCCGGGTGAGTCGCTTGCTGGTATCGCCGCTGGTGCGCGCCTTGCAAAAAGTCTGTGGTCACAACGATTACTTAGATTTTATCGACAGCTTCCGCTACGCCCTGGCCGGTGAGTTCTCGATGAGTATGGATGTGGTCAGCTCGATCCGTATTCCCAGTGATTGGGGCTTAGAGATTGGTGTGTTGTCTGAGGTAAACCGCCGTTACTCCGATGAGCGTGTGTGTCAGGTGGATATTGCCGATGCTTACGATCATAAGCATCAGGATTTGTCGGCCGAGAATCCGGATGGCGGCCTGTCAAAAATGAGCACCGATATTTCTAAGTCGTTCTTTCGCAAGCTCGCCATTAAAGGCGTAGTGTTTACCCCCGAGGTGTTTCGCACCTTAAAAGCCAGCTACTACCGCTTAGCGTTGGATTTAATCGACCGCTACCACAATGATGCGGTGATTAACGGCATGACGCTTGATCGCAACAAAGAGGAAGAAACTGTCGAGCAGTTTACCCAGTGCATTATGCGCGCCGGCGAGCAGTTTTTAAATGATCCAACCGAAAAACCGTTTATGGCGAATTGGTCGCGTGTGTTAAGTGCTGTGCCTGACGTTTATACACGTTTGCTGGAGGCGGTGGAAAAAGATACGAAGGAGATTGGTTGATCTCGCGGGGTACGGTGGATGGACAATGGGAAACCTGATTGGGCCGGGCGCCTGATGTCGGATGCGAGTAGAAAGTGAGGAGCGGTTGACGGGGAGTGGTGGACGAATAAAATTCCGTCACCCGTCACCCGTCACCCGTCACCCGTCACCCGTCACCCGTCACCCGTCA
>NZ_CAXBFW010000010.1:0-115937 GCF_963975215.1 uncultured Gilvimarinus sp. | reverse complement strand
CACCAATCCGAATCGCACAAGCCCCAAATCACATTATTTTTACACTTTCTTTAACACCGGCTAAATCGGGCAAAAACCGACCACACAAATACCCAAACTACAGGCACAAAAAAGGCGGCTAGCGCCGCCTTTACTAAGCTTGCCGGATGTAGTGCCGGGCGGCCCTAGCTTCTGGGCTCGGGGTTATCGCTCGCATCGGCATCACCGGCCTCAACCGGCGTGCCGGAAGCTTCGGCACTGCGGCGCTTAAAAAGAACGCTCTTGCGCTTCCACAGCCAACAGGCCGGGCCGGAGAATGCGTAGCACGCAGCCATCGCCAATAGTACGCGGGCCGGGTCAATCGTGATAACCACAAACACCAGCACCACCACCAGCATCGCCACAAAAGGCACCCGACCGCGAAAGTCGATACCTTTAAAGCTGGTGTAGCGCACATTGGACACCATTAACAGCGCCGCCAAAATGGTAATCAGCGTAGCCGCCGTAGCGATGCCCCACTCGACATCAACGTCGTGCCCCACCCAAACCATCGAGGCGATCAGCGCCGCCGCAGACGGGCTGGCCAACCCGACGAACTGGCTTTTATCAACGGTACCGATCTGGGTATTAAACCGAGCCAGACGCAACGCAGCGCAAGCGGTAAACGCAAAGGCTGCGGCCCAGCCGACTTTACCAAAATCGGCTAACCCCCAATTAAAGACCACCAGAGCGGGGGCCACGCCAAACGAGACCATGTCGGCCAGGCTATCGTACTGCTCGCCAAAAGCGCTGGAGGTGTTAGTCAGCCGGGCGACACGCCCGTCCAGGCCGTCGAATACCATCGCCACCAGAATGGCAACAGCGGCCACCTCGAAGCGGCCATGCATAGCCGAAATAATGGCGTAAAAGCCACTAAACAGTGCAGCAGTGGTAAATAAGTTGGGCAACAAGTAAACGCCGCGGTGGCGTACTTTTTTATCGCCCTCCTGAACTTCCTCGACATGTTCATCAAACGGCAGCAGGCTATCGTCGTCTTGCTCGTCAAGGTGCTTTTGCGGATCTTGGCTCATACAGTCTCATCTCGCCGATTCAAAACATTAGCGTAACACATAAACGACAAACCCCTGCGCAAGGCAGGGGTTTGCGGTCAGAAGCAAAGCTTCCGGTATAGCAGAGCGCGACTTAGTTTTTAGACTTGTCGACGATCTTGTTAGCCTGAATCCAAGGCATCATGGCGCGCAGCTTCTCACCCACTTGCTCGATTGGGTGCGCCGCGTTATTGCGACGGTTAGCGGTCATTGAAGGATAGTTGTGCGCACCTTCTGCAACAAACATCTTGGCGTATTCGCCATTTTGAATGCGCTTGAGAGCGTTACGCATAGCCGCGCGAGACTCTTCGTTGATCACCTCAGGACCGGTTACGTACTCGCCGTACTCAGCGTTGTTAGAGATCGAGTAGTTCATGTTGGCGATGCCGCCTTCGTACATCAGGTCAACAATCAACTTCAGCTCGTGCAGACACTCGAAGTAAGCCATCTCCGGCGCGTAGCCCGCTTCGGTGAGGGTTTCAAAGCCCATTTTAACCAGCTCAACGGCGCCGCCACACAGAACCGCTTGCTCGCCAAACAGGTCAGTTTCGGTTTCGTCTTTAAAGGTAGTTTCGATGATACCGGTGCGACCACCGCCCACGCCTGAGGCGTAAGAGAGCGCAACGTCTTTGGCTTTGCCAGACGCATCCTGGAAGATAGCGATTAGATCGGGGATGCCGCCGCCTTTGGTGAACTCGGTGCGCACAGTGTGGCCAGGTGCTTTAGGGGCAACCATGATCACGTCCAGGTCTTTACGCGGCACGATTTGGTTGTAGTGGATGGCAAAACCGTGGGCGAAGGCCAAAGTGGCGCCCTCTTTTAGGTTTGGCTCGATCTCTTCTTTGTATAACTGCGCCTGAAACTCATCGGGAGTCAGCAACATAACCACTTCAGCGCCGGCAACGGCTTCGGCCACTTCGCTTACTTTTAAGCCGTGAGCTTCTGCTTTAGCAACAGAGGAAGAGTCTTTACGCAGACCAACGGTTACATTAACGCCAGAGTCATTCAGGTTACACGCATGAGCGTGGCCCTGAGAACCGTAACCGATGATGGCAACTTTTTTACCTTGGATGATCGACAGATCACAGTCTTTATCGTAATAAACCTGCATAGCAGACTCCTGTAGAAATAGGTGAGTAGAAAAATCCCATGCAGTTTAGTCAATGCACGGCGTTACGTAAAATGATATATTCGCAACCTTATATTGCACAACTCGCAACAAAGGCCCGCTATGGATATACATAAGCTCAAGCTGTTTACCGCACTCGCCGCGGCTGGCCACTTTGGCCGCGCCGCCAATAGCTGCCATGTCAGCCCCTCCACCATCAGCCGCAACCTAAAGCAGCTGGAAGAAGAGCTGGGTACAGAGTTAGTGCTACGTGATAACCGCTCGGTGGCACTGACCGATCAGGGACAGCAATTTTTGCAGTTTGCCCGGGAAACATTACAGCAGTGGGAAACCTTTCAGGAATCTTTACTCGCTGGCGCCAAAGAGTTACGTGGGCAACTCAGTTTGTACTGTTCAGTAACCGCTAGCTATAGCTTTTTATACGAGATTCTTACGGAGTTTCGCCCCCGTCATCCGGGCATCAATATCAAACTGCATACCGGCGATCCAGCTCAGGCGATCGAGCGTATCACCCGGGGGCTGGAGGATGTGGCCATCGCCACTCGACCCGAGCGCCTGCCGGCGGGGCTCGATTTTAAACCCATTGCCCACTCGCCACTGGTGTTTATCGGCCCGGTTGACCAAACGCATCTGGGCGGCAAACTCAGCCAGTGGCGCGATTTACCGATGATTATTTCAGAGGATGGACTGGCCCGCGAGCGCTTTAACGCCTGGTGCCAAAAAGAGAATCTCACCCCCAATATTTACGCCGAGGTGAAGGGCAATGAAGCCATTGTGAGTATGGTGAGCCTGGGGTTTGGAGTTGGCCTAGTGCCGCAGATTGTGCTGGACAATAGCCCGCTACAACAACGGGTAAAACGACTGCCCGATCAGCCCGACATGGGCCCCTTTGAAACAGGGATTTGCGTGCTAGAGAAACGATTGAAGAGCCCGATTGTGGCGGCACTGTGGGCGCAGATAAACAGTTAAAAGGGGGAGGCAACGCCGGCGAACTCAAAGTTCGCCGGCGCAAACGTTACAAGCTAAGAACTTTTTCACCACGGGCAATGCCCGAGACGCCGGAGCGCACCACCTCGAGGATCGAGGCGTCACCCACCGATTGCAAGAAGGCGTCGAGCTTGTCGCTCGTGCCGGTGATCTGGATGATATACAAGCTCGCGGTTACATCGACGATTTGACCGCGAAAGATATCGACGCAGCGCTTGATCTCGGCGCGCTGGGCGCCGGCGGCTTTCACCTTGATCAGCATGACTTCGCGCTCGATATGGGCGCCCTCGGTCAAATCCACCAGCTTAACCACATCAATCAACTTGTTCAGATGCTTGGTGATCTGCTCAATTTTATGATCGTCACCCACGGTGGTAAGCGTCAACCGCGACAGGGTTTCGTCTTCCGTAGGCGCTACCGTGAGCGACTCGATGTTGTAGCCACGCTGGGAAAACAAGCCCACCACGCGCGAGAGCGAGCCGGGGGCGTTTTCCATCAGTACAGAAATAATTCGTCTCATGTTATGTACGCTCCGTCTTGCTTAACCACATATCGCGCATGGCCGCACCGGCTACCTGCATGGGGTATACATGCTCAGAGGTGTCTACCGAGATATCCATAAAGACCACGCGGTCTTTCATGGCAAAGCACTCTTCCATTTTTGCCTTAAGCTCTTCTTTTTTGGTCACGCGGATACCCACGTGGCCATAAGATTCGGCCAACTTAACAAAGTCCGGCAACGAGTCCTCGTACAGGCTCTCGGAATAACGACTGGAGTACTGCATGTCCTGCCATTGGCGCACCATGCCCAACGCCTGGTTATTCAGGCAAATAATCTTGATCGGCAAGTGGTACTGGGTACAGGTAGAGAGCTCCTGAATACACATTTGGATACTGCCCTCGCCGGTGACACAGGCCACCACCGCATCGCGATCGGCCATTTGCGCGCCCATGGCCGCCGGCAAGCCAAAGCCCATGGTGCCCAGGCCGCCGGAGTTGATCCAACGGCGCGGTTTATCAAACAGATAGTACTGCGCCGTAAACATCTGGTGCTGACCAACATCCGAGGTAACGTAAGCATCGCCGCCGGTGACTTCGTGCAAGGTTTTGATGACGTCTTGCGGCATGATTTTTTCGCCGCTGTTGTCGTAACGCGGGGCGGTGTACAAGCCGTGACGCTCGCGCCACTCATTGATCTGCGTCCACCAAGAGGCAATCGCGCCTTCATCGGGCTTGTCATCACCCTCTAAAATCAGTGCCAGCATTTCGCTTAACACGCTCTCAACCGAGCCCACAATCGGGATATCGGCGGTCACGGTTTTCGAGATAGACGCCGGGTCGACATCCACGTGAATGATTTTGGCGTTAGGGCAAAACTGCTTAACGGCGTTGGTCACGCGATCGTCAAAGCGCGCGCCCACGGCAAAAATCACGTCGGCATGATGCATGGCCATATTGGCCTCGTAGGTGCCGTGCATACCCAGCATACCCAGAAACTGCTTATCGCTACCCGGGTAGGCGCCCAGGCCCATCAAGGTGTTAGTCACCGGGTAATTCAGCTTTTTTGCCAGGTCGGTGAGCAGCTCTGAGCCATTGCCCTGCACCACGCCACCGCCGGCATAAATCACCGGGCGACGAGCCTCAAGCAACAATTGCGCGGCTTTTTTAATTTGCCCCGCGTGGCCGCGAGTGGCCGGCGTGTAAGAGCGAATTTTGACCTTCTCGGGATACTCGTAGGGGAAGGTCTCAAACGGGCTGGTCAAGTCTTTGGGCACATCGATAACCACCGGGCCGGGGCGGCCAGTGCGGGCGATGTAATAGGCTTTTTTAACCACCTCGGGAATTTCGCTCGGGTGCTTAATCATAAAGCTGTGCTTTACGATCGGGCGCGAGATACCGACCATATCGGTTTCCTGGAAGGCGTCTTCGCCAATCAGGTGGCTCATGACCTGACCGGAAATCACCACCATCGGGATCGAATCCATATAGGCGGTAGCAATACCGGTGATGGCGTTAGTCGCGCCAGGGCCCGAGGTCACCAGTACGGTGCCCACTTCGCCGGTGGCGCGCGAATATGCGTCGGCCGCGTGTGTCGCGGCTTGTTCGTGGCGCACTAAGATGTGCTGAACGTCTTGTTGCCGGAAAATGGCGTCGTAAATATGCAGTGCTGCGCCGCCCGGGTAACCGAACAGGTACTTCACCCCTTCGTCCCGCAGCGAGCGAATGAGCATATCGCCGCCTGATAGCATTTCCACGTTGTATCCCCTTTTAAAACAGCTGGTCTCAACAGAATGCGCCCACTATACCAAAGACCACGGCAGAAAGGCCGCGTCAGGATAGCAGAGCGATAAATAGATAGTAGATTCCCCAAGTTACGCGCTTGTAGCGATGGCGGTTTCTTGGGCAGGCGGCATCGGTGGATGCGCCTACGCGGTGCGGATGGTTCAACAAGCGGGTGACCTGCTGGGCGTAGCGTGAAACACCGAGGTTGTCGGCAGAGCTTACGGGCCATCTAGCGAACTGGCTATTTTCCCAACTTGACCATTTTTGTCAAGTATTAAGGCACCTCTTATACCGGTTTGGCGGGCAAAAAACCTCGCAGGCGACCGACTCAGTCACATTTTTGCGACACGGAGTTTTCCGCCAACCGGCAATAAGCGTTATAGTGGGCGGGATAACAACGTACTTTAAGGTGGCATTATGTACAAAATCTTCGGTCGCGCACTGGGCGTGCTGGCACTGGTCGGTGCATTTGGCAGCACTCAGGTAATTGCCGATACGTTTTATAAATGGACGGATGAGGAAGGCGTTGTACATTTTGGTACCCGGCCACCCAGCGGTAAAGAAAGCACGGCCATCCAACCCAAAACGGGCCATAGCGAGCCGGTAAACTACGATCACTTTGCCAGCGACGACGAGCAGGCCGCCGCCAAGCAGCAGCAAACGGCCACCCAAGACAACTCCAATAAAGATCCGGAGCGCTGCAAAGTGGCCCAGAGTAATCTGGAGATATTAAACCGCGGCGGACGGGTTCGCGAGCCAACCGACGACGGCAGTTTTATCTATTTAAGTGAAGAACAAAAAGCCGAGCGTATCGAGCAAGCGCAAGAAGCGGTAGACGAATCCTGCTAAGCTTGCTCTAAGCACAAGCGTCCACCCACAAAACAAAAAAGCCCCGATTTTCCGGGGCTTTTTTGTGGCTGGCTTTAAACCGTTAGAAGGCTCAGTGAGGCTTAGCCGCCGAGAACACAATAGTATCGCCGGCAAGCTCCGCCTGTATCACATCTCCCGGCGCAAACTTACCCGCCAATATCTCTTGCGCCAGCGGATTTTCGATCGATTGCTGGATCGCCCTTTTGAGCGGACGCGCACCGTACACAGGGTCAAACCCCGCCTCGGCCAGCCGATCCATCACGCCGTCGCTTAAACCCAAAGACATGTCTTTATCGGCCAGGCGCTTAGCCAGCAGCCCTACCTGAATATCGGCAATGCCACGTATTTGCGCTTTCCCCAGTGGGTGGAAGACCACCGCCTCATCCACGCGGTTGATAAACTCGGGCCGAAAGTGCTGCCCCACCACCTCCATAACGGCGGCCTTCATCGCGGCGTAACGGTTTTCGTTGTCCACCGAGTCGGCCAACTGGCCGGTAGCATCAAACGAGACGGTATCGAAGGATTTATCTTCGGCCAGATCCTGAATGCGATCGGAGCCTAAGTTGGAGGTCATCACCACCACGGTATTGCGAAAATCGACCGTGCGCCCCTGACCATCGGTTAAGCGGCCATCGTCCAGCACTTGCAGCAAAATATTAAACACATCCGGGTGCGCTTTTTCGATCTCGTCGAGCAGCAATACCGAGTAAGGCTTACGCCGCACTGCCTCGGTCAGATAGCCACCCTCTTCATAACCTACGTAGCCAGGAGGGGCACCAATTAAGCGGGCCACCGAGTGCTTCTCCATAAACTCCGACATATCGATGCGGACTAAGGCATCTTCGGTATCAAACAAAAAGGTAGCCAACGCTTTACACAGCTCGGTTTTACCCACACCGGTAGGCCCTAAAAACAAAAACGAGCCGTTGGGCCGGTTGGCATCGGACAGCCCGGCCCGCGAGCGGCGCACGGCGTTGGACACAGCCACTACGGCTTCATCCTGACCGATCACCCGTTGGTGCAGCGCCTGCTCCATTTTTAGCAGTTTTTCGCGCTCGCCCTCGAGCATTTTGCTCACGGGGATACCGGTCCACTTGCTGACGACCTCGGCAATTTCTTCATCGCCGACGCGGTTGCGCAGCAGGGTCATCTCCATCATGTCGACCTGGCTGGCCATATCCAGTTGTTTTTCCAGCTCGGGGATAATGCCGTACTGCAGCTCGGACATCCGCCCTAAATCACCTGCGCGACGGGCGGTTTCTAAATCCAGGCGCGCCTGCTCTAAGTTGCTTTTAATTTCTTGTGAGCCATGCAGCGCGGCCTTCTCGCTGCGCCAAATTTCTTCTAGCTCAGCGTAGTGGCGCTCCAGCTCATCAATATCAGCTTCGAGTTTCGCCAAACGTTTACGGCTGGCCTCATCCTCGTCTTTTTTAACCGCTTCGCGCTCGATTTTAAGTTGGATCAAGCGTCGCTCCAGGCGATCCATCTCTTCCGGCTTGGAGTCAATCTCCATGCGTATACGGCTGGCGGCCTCGTCGATCAAATCAATGGCTTTATCGGGTAGCTGCCGGTCGGTGATGTAACGCTGAGATAGCTTGGCCGCGGCAATAATCGCCGAGTCGGTGATATCGACACCGTGGTGAACCTCATAGCGCTCTTTAAGACCACGCAGTATGGCAATCGTGTCGGCCTCGGAGGGTTCATCCACCAATACCTTCTGAAAGCGACGCTCGAGCGCGGCGTCTTTCTCGATAAATTTGCGGTATTCATCCAGCGTAGTGGCGCCCACACAGTGCAGCTCGCCACGGGCGAGCGCAGGCTTGAGCATATTGCCGGCATCCATCGAGCCCTCGGCTTTACCGGCACCCACCATGGTGTGCAACTCGTCGATAAACAGAATCACCCGGCCCTCTTGCTTCCCCAGCTCATTCATTACAGCCTTTAAACGCTCTTCAAAATCACCGCGAAACTTGGCACCGGCCAACAGCGCGCCTAAATCGAGCGACAGCAAACGCTTGTTTTTAAGCCCCTCGGGCACCTCACCATTAACGATGCGCTGGGCCAGCCCCTCGACGATAGCCGTTTTACCCACACCGGGCTCGCCAATCAATACCGGGTTGTTTTTGGTGCGCCGTTGCAATACCTGAATGGTGCGGCGAATCTCATCGTCCCGGCCAATCACCGGGTCAAGCTTGCCCGCCTCGGCGCGCGCGGTTAAATCCAAGGTGTATTTATCCAGCGCCTGGCGGTTGCCCTCGGCGTCGGCGTCATCCACCGTCTCGCCACCGCGCACCGCCTCTACCGCTTGCGCCAAGCGCTCGGTGTTACCAAACTGCGCCAGCTGTTTACCTAACTCGGAGTCTTTGTCCTTCATGGTTGCCAGCAGCAACGACTCGCTAGAGACAAACTTGTCGCCGGCTTTTTGCGCGTAGCGGTCGGCCAAATTTAACAGCCGGCCCAGCTCGGGTGACATACGCACATCGCCCGAAGGGTCTTGCACCCGAGCCTGACGATCGAGGGTTTTATTCAGCTCATTACGCAGGCCCTTTACATCAAAGCCCGCCTGGGACAATAACGGTTGCACTGTACTACCCTGCTGATCGAGCAAGGCCAACAGCAAGTGCACTGGCTCCAGCTGGCTGTGATCCCGCCCGACAGCCAGCGACTGAGCGTCCGACAGAGCCAGTTGCAATTGATTTGTTAAGCGATCTATTCGCATTGATCATTCCTCGCGTTGCCATACCGGGCCCAGCACAGGCGCGGCACTAAACATAAAGCCCACAAAGCTTTCGTGGTTATTTAATAAGGGCGCGGCGGGCAATATCAAGATGCCGGCGCAACAATCTTTGTGCGCAAGCGGCGCTGGCAAGCCTAAACAATATTCATCATAACGCCAGCCAGCAACGTCATATTTCATCACAATTGAGCGCCAGGTTGCCTTAATTGCAGCACAGGCTCGCCTACTTTGTTTTGTGTAATAGCACCTGAAGCAAAACCATACCCCACCATCAGGAGCAGCACTATGAAAAAAGCACTTCTCGCCAGCGCCATCGTCGCCACCACCGCAGTAGCCTCGATTGACAGCCACGCTGTGAGCCTTGAGACCAAGCAAGCTGGCGTCGCCACCGGCGGCCTATTGGCCGGAGCACTGATTGGCGGCCCGGCAGGCCTGGTCGCGGCATTCGTTGGCACCATTTATGTCAGTGAGCAAATGGAGAACAACGCCGAGGCGGCGGCGCTGGAAAAAAAATGGCAGGCCTCGCAGGTGGAGCTTAACGACATGACCCGCCAACTGCATGCCGCACACAGCACCATCGATAATTTTGAGACCATCACGCTCGATCAGCTGGAGCTGCAAGTGATGTTTAAAACCGGCGAGGATCAGCTTAGCCCGCAAAACAGCAGCGCGCTTAATACTCTGGCGAAATTTTTAGTCGAAAACCCCGAACTGTCAGTACAACTGGACGGCTACGCCGACCCCCGGGGCACGGATGAGTACAACAATGTCCTGTCGCAGTATCGCGCACGCACCGTACTCGAAGCGCTGGTGGCCGCCGGGGTCAGCCCCCAGCGAGTACAACTCAACGCTCACGGCGCCAGCACCACTAAAGCAACCCCCGGCGACACCGAGACCTACGCGCTAGAGCGCCGGGTGGAGATTCGTATCCTCAACCCGGCCGAGCCCAACGGACTTGCTCAGGCGCACTAAAGCCTATTGGTTCCAGACTCCCTCTTAGGCGGCTACGGCCGCCTTTTTTGTCGGTCCATTGCGCCACTCTGCCCCGCCGCGCGCGCATCGTAGAATTTACAACAAAATGTATTTCGCGCCAGCAATGGTTGCGCCCTCTCGCCGATTGCGCCACAGTCCCCCTGTCATGTCACACTCTACCCTATGGCATAAGGCTTGCTATGCTTAGGCGAGCACTGAGCTTTGGCCCATGCACCGACCGTACAGCAGCAACAATAAAAACTGTGACCCGAACCTTACTTGCGCGAGACACCTTATGAGCACGATGAGACCGCCCGCCCGACCTAGCCACCAAACACGCTGGCCGCTATGGCTGAGCTCGATGCTATTGCTCGCCCTTGTTACCGGTTGCTCCAGCCAGCCGCAACCGGCGAATGACATCGGCCGCACTTACGTCCCCTACGAAAGCGCCCCCAGCGAGCAAACGCCAGAGCAAGGTGGCTCGGGCTTAACCCGCGAGGCCGACGACGGCGGCAAGGTTATCGAAGCGCCGGAGGGGATTCCCGATGTACGCCCAACGGTGGTGTCTTACACCGACTACAACGACCCGCTGATAAGCGTAAACCGGGCAATATTTGCCTTTAACGACTTCTCTTATCGCTATGTACTTATACCGTTGGCCAATGGTTATGTAAAAGTATTACCGCTGCCGGTGCGCAACAGCGTGACCAACTTTTTCTACAATTTAAAATCCCCTATTTACGTCGTGAACAATGCCTTACAGCTCGAGGGCAAGCTCGCCTGTCGCAACCTGGCCCGCTTTCTTATCAACTCTACCCTGGGGGTTGCCGGGCTGTTTGATCCGGCCGAGGCATGGTTTGGCCTGGAGCGCGCCGAAGCGCACTTTGATGACACCCTGATGGCATGGGGCGCCGACTACGGCATGTACATTGTATTACCGCTGCTGGGGCCTTCGGATTTACGCGACGGCGCCTCGGCCATTACCGATTACTTTTTAAACCCCATTAACTATTTACTGGATGAACCCGAGCGTTTTGCGGTGCGCTCCGTAGACTACTTACAAGATTACGCCAGTGATGCCGAACGCTATAAAACGTTGTACGACAAAAGCGACGACCCCTACATTCTGTTCCGCAACCTGTATTTGCAAAGCATCATGAGGGACGCCGATTATGAATAAGCGCATCGCGCGGTTTTTAGTCGAGCGCCATAAACTGGTGCTGTTGGTATTCTTTATTATCACGGCGGCGCTTGGCTATCAGGCGCTAAACTTTAAAATAGATGCCTCGGCTGACACCCTACTGACCAAAGGCAACAAACTCTATTTGCAAACGCAGGTCATTAACGAGCGCTTCTCGCCTCAAGAGTTTTTGCTGATTGCCTACAAACCCAAAAACCATGAAGTGTTAAGCCAACGCACCTTTAAGGACATTGGCTCTCTCAGTAAACAACTGAGCCAAATGGAGCGGGTAGACTCGGTGCGCTCGATACTTAACGTACCCTTGTTAAGCCTAGCCGATGGCGGCCTAAGCGCCGACAACGCCACGCAAAAATGGACCATCGAGCAAAGCAACTTTAGTACTGATGAGCTAAAAAAGCTGTTTAAAGATCACCCCATTTACGAAGACTTGGTGATCAACCAACCACAAACGGCTACCGCGCTGCAGGTACTCTTTAAGCCCAACGCCACGCTAACCAAGATCGACAGCAAGATTACCGCCCTGCAAGAGCGGGCATTAAATGGCGAGCTAAACGAGCAAGACACGCAGCAGCTCGAGCAATTACAGGCTGAGGCCGAACCCCTAACCCGCGAGCTCACCCGCCAGCGCAACAGCGAGATTGCGCATATTCGCGAACTGATAAAACCGTTTGAAGCCGATGCCAACCTGTATCTGGGCGGCGCCCACGTGCTGGGCTATCAGCTAATTAACATCATTAAAAGTGACTTAACCATTTTTGGCGGCGCCATTGCGGCCATGATCTGCCTGGTACTTTTTATTGTATTTGGCAAAGTGCGCTGGGTGGCGATTCCGGTGCTGTGCTGTATCAGCAGTGTGGTGTGCACCGTGGGCCTGTTCGGCTTACTGGGGCTTAAGGCGACGGTTATCTCCTCCAACTTTATTGCCTTACAGCTCATTCTCACGCTAGCGATTGTGGTGCACTTAATTGTGCAATACCGCGAATACAGCAACGCCAACCCGGATTGGGCTCAAAGCCAGCTAATCATTGAGACCTTTGCCCGCAAAGTCCAGCCGTGTTTTTACGCCGGCATTACCACCTCCATTGGTTTTGCCTCGTTGGTTTTTACCGACATCCAGCCGGTTATTAGCTTTGGCTGGATGATGATTATCGCCATGACACTATCCATTGCCGTGAGCTTATTACTGTTCCCCTCGATTCTGGCGCTATTAAAACGCGAGCAGGCCGGCAAAAAATCTCGCTGGGCCAGCAAGCTGCTAACAGCCAACGCCAACTGGATTCAAAAACACCCACGCTGGCCGGTGGTGGCAAGTTTAATCGTGTTAATTTTGGGCGGGTCCGGCTTGTTCTTTTTAAGCGTCGAAAACAGCTTTATCAATTATTTTCGTGACTCGACTAAAGTCCATCAAGAGTTAAGCTTTATCGACCAAGAGTTTGGCGGGTCGACGCCACTGCAATTGATTTACACCCTGCCGGAAAAGTCCGGCGATACCGATTTAGAGTTTACCGCCCGTGACATTCAGACCATGCAGTTAATGCAAGCGGCGCTCGAAAACCACAAGGGCGTGGGAGACACGCTATCGGTGGTTAATTTTACCGAGCTGGCGCAACAGATTAACGATGGCAAGCCGCTGACCGAGTACGAGCTTAACGCGGTTTACTGGAGCATGGACGAGAGCTTAAAAAACGACTTGCTCGGCTCGTATTTTAACGCGGACGAGCGTCAGGTACGTATCAGTACCCGTATTCAGGACACCACCGAGGGGCTCAACCGCGCCGATTTACTGGCCGGCATTCGCGCTGATATGGAAAAGCTCGAAATCCCCGAAGACCGCTACCTACTGACCGATTTATTTGTGCTGTACCAAAATATTTTAGACAAACTGTTTCGCTCACAGATTTTGGCACTGGGCATTGTCTATGTGCTGTTGCTGCTGGCGTTTTGGGTGCTGTTTCGCTCGTTTAAAATTGCCTTAATTGGCATTACACCCAACGTACTTACCACGGTAGCGGTGCTGGGCTTTATGGGCTGGATGGCGATACCGCTGGACTTAATGACAATCACGATCGCCTCAATTGCCATGGGCATTGCGGTGGATGACACGATTCACTACATCCACCGCTACCGCGAAGAACTGGCCGAGGGCGATGGCGCCCACGCGCTCGAGCGCAGCCATCTGAGTGTCGGCTACGCGCTGCTGTACACCACCACCATTATCACGCTGGGCTTTTTATTGTTGGTGTTTTCTGATTTTGTACCCAGCGTACAGTTTGGCTTACTCACCAGCTTGGCGATGGTAATTGCCTTAATCACTGACTTAACGCTGTTACCGGTATTGCTTAAGCGCTTTATTAAAAGCGCTTAAGCTGCCTGCTACGTGCCGATAACGCCACCATCGTTTTTGGTGACGACCACGGTGGTCGAGCGCGGCCGGGTTTTACCGTCCGAGGCGGGGTAACTAAGCCCCGGGTGTTGCACGTTAAACCATAAAGTGGTGCCATCGGGTGTACCGGTCAACCCGGTTATCTCACTGCCCACCGGGCCGGTCATAAACCGTTTCACCTCTCGCGTGACAGGGTCGGCGCACAACAACTGATTCATGCCCTGCCCCAGGTAGGGCTCCTCCAACTCGTCGTAATCGGTGCCGATCCACAAGCGGCCATCGCCATCAAACCACAAGCCATCGGGACAAGAAAAACGATCACCGGCCAGCGGTGCCAATTCATTTTTTTGGTTAGGCGCACTTAATGTCGGGCCAGCCAGCAAAAACAACTCCCACTCAAACGCTAGTGCGGCCGGGTGTTGCTTGTGCTCGCGCCAGCGCAAAATTTGCCCGTGGTGATTGTCGGCGCGGGGGTTGGCGGCATCCACCGCCTGGCGCTCTGTACTGCCGCGCTCGTCGTTGTTGGTAAGGGCAACGTAGCCATCGGTGGATTGCGGGTGCACAGCGACCCACTCGGGCCGATCCATCGGGGTCGCCCCCACCACATCCGCCGCGCCGCGCAAGTTAATCAACACGTCCGCCTGGGTATGAAAACCGCGCTGCGCCGTTAAACCGTTTTGCCCGTGCACCAGTGCCCGCCACTCACCGCGACCATCGGCGTGATAAACGGCGCAATAAACAGTGCCAGAGTCTAGTAAACGGCGGTTAGCCGCGGGGTTGCCTGGATCATACTTGCCATCGGGAACAAATTTATAAACATACTCGCCGCGGGTGTCGTCGCCCGAATAAAAAGCCAGGCTGCCGTCGGGCGCTTGCACGCAGGTGCAACCTTCGCGCACCAGCCGGCCCAACGCCGTGCGCTTAACGGGGGTTGAGCTTGAATCGAACGGGTCAAACTCGACGACCCAGCCAAACCGGTTGGGCTCGTTAACAAAGCCGCCGTAGGGTAAGCCGGGCTTAAAGGTCGCGTCAAAACGCGGGTCAACTGACTCCCAATAATACTTGTGACTGTGGGCGCCTACCGCTACACCGTACCGCTGGTGACTCGCCCGGGTTTGCCAATCGTTGGTATCGCGATTGGCAAAATAGTTTTTCCAGTTTTCTTCACAAATTAAATAGGTTCCCCACGGAGTCACCCCCATAGAGCAGTTATTTAAAGTGCCCAGCACCCGGGTTCCGGTTGGATCCTGCGCGGTTTTCATGGATTCCACTGCGGCCGCCGGGCCGCTTAGCGCCATCGGAGTATTTGCCGTTAAACGGCGGTTATAGCGTGAGGGAAACACCCGCTGCCACTGCCCGGCAACGCGTTTAATCTCAATGACGCTAACGCCGTGAGCCGCCTGCTCTTTGGCAACTTGCTGTGCGGGGCGCTGTTTGCTGCCGTCGGCGGCGGTTGTAACCGTAGGGCCACTCGGGTGCAGAGTATCGTTGCTGTACTCGTGGTTCACCACCAACAAGCCGTGCTCATTGGGCGCGTCGGGGAACGGAAAAAAATGCATGCCATCGTGGTTTTGCCCGGCTTGCAGAGTTTGCTCGGCCGCACTGTTGCTGGCGTCTTGTTGCCAAGGCGGCGCACCTTCTAGCACCGCATCGCCCCAACTGTAAAACGCACGGGCCGTGTAGCCCTCGGGCACGGTCACACTGTCAATACTATCGCCCAGCGCCGCAGGCACCGGGGTAAAGCCAATGTCAGGCCGCAGGGTATCGCTAAAAGTATTGCCGCGTTTTGCACTGGCACACCCACTTAACGAAAAAGGCCCGGCGATACTCGCCAGGCAAAGCGTCATGGAACCGGTAGCCAGCTTGCGCCGGCTACAGGAGAGCTCCCAAAGGGACTGGTTGCCCGAACGGTTCACCGCAATATCATCGATATCCGCGACACCCCGGGCCGTTAAATCCGCCTGTAAACTATTGCCATTTTTTAAGGAGAAACGCTTACTCAAGGCCCAGCTCCTCGGCGATAGCTTGCCAACTAACGGCTTTAAAATTTTGTGGCTGCTCGGGCATGACATTGTGGCCGTCTTGAGCAATAAACGCGCCCTGCTCATAGCCCTTGCCCAATGAGCGATGCGTTACCTCTAAACCATCGGTCTCTGAGATGCCGTCGATACCGGCGGCGGTGTTCGCCGCAACGCGAAATTTACCCAGCGTGCGGTAAGGTGCCTGGCTTTCCAGCACCAGATAAGTATTATCCCCCTGGCTGGAGGCAATCAGGTAGCGGCTATTGCTGGCAGGATAAAGCGCTAAACCTTCAACGTCGTCGACCAATTCGGCGTCGATCATTTTTACCGGCTCAAGGTTTGCAGCGGCATCGGCTTTGGCCGATAACGCCCAGATGCCGACATCTTCTTCACCGACAAACAACTGGCCTCGCGCGTCATCGGCGACACAACCTTCTGGTTGCGTGTCGACGCTAAACTCGCGCACTTTTTTACCTGTTACCTTGCCATTGTTAACCGCCAGTAGGTACTGCTCAAAGCGCCCGCTTTTACCATTGGCAATCGCGTAGAAGTCATCGGCGTTTTGGTACATACACAAGCCGTAGATTTCGTCTAAGCCGGTGGGAATCTCGGCGCGATGAGAGAGCTCTCCGGTTGCAGCATCAATGTGATAAACCGATAGCGAGTTGTGGTCACGCTGACTGGCGACGGCGATATCGCCGGCGCTGCCGCCCCAGTTAAAACCATAACGTAAATCTACATTGTTTAAGCGGCCCGTCGGCAACAGCTGTACTTGCTTGCCGTTCATATCGTAAGACAACAGACCGTGCTTTTTATCGGTACCGATAATACGGCTCGCGGCGGGCTCGGTTGGGTGTACCCAAATGGCTGGGTCATCGGCGGCATCGCCAAATCGCACTACAGGCTCGGTTTGCACTGTGGGCATAACACTCGGCAAGCTCGCTGTGGCAATGGGTTGCAACTGTTTGCGGTCAAAGCCTTGCGGCAACGCCCAGTGGTTACGGTGAATTAAACCACTGTCATCGTCGCGCACTAACGTGTGCAGCTTGTTATCGCTGCTCGAGTACCAGGCGCGCAGCCCCTCTAGCTCGCCAAGGTTTTCAAACTGGCCCAACACCTGTCTTTTAAAGCCATCGTCTGTCTGGGTATAAATGCTCAGCTCTTGGCTATCGACACTAACGGCCAATACCGAGCTACCCACCACGGCGACGGTTTCACTGGCGCCGGCCAATGCGCCAAAAGGTACAGCCATATCCACCGCCCGGCGGCCAGCGGGCAACTCCGGGTCGGCCGAGTATTGCCAAATACCCACACCCTCTTCGGTGGCGTACAAGCTGCCGGAATTATCGCTGGCGCAACTGGTTACATTGGGGGCGACCGCCAAAGTGCGCACTTTAACCGGATTAATCGGACCGCTACTATCGGCCATCAACCACTGCTCGGCACCACCGCGCTCGTCCACCACAAACAACGAGATATGGCCATCACTGTTTTGGTCAAGGCATAGCGCTTCGGGTAAAAATGCCGGTGCGGCGGCTTGTGCAGCCACGGCGACGGATTGCGTTTTTGGCTCTACCCGCAGCAATGTTGGCCGATACTCCTCGCCCACAAACGTGGCGGCGTACACCGCACTGTCGGTCGCCATTACATCCAGCAACTCAGCCTGAGTAATATCAAGAGGCTTAGGGCTGGCATCGGCAGCGTACCAGTTCAGGGTGCCGGTATTATCTAATAACAGGTATTGATTTTTGCTTAAAGGTGCTAGGGCCGCGGCGGAGACACTGCCCGGCTGCTGACTTGTGGTGGCACAGGCGTTAATACTGGCCGAGGCGAGTAACGCGCAACAAATTCGAACTAGTTTCATGGTTAAGTCCTGTCGTTTTTATTCGCGACACCGGGCGCCCCACATGATTTTGTAGGCGCCCGGCTGCTATTAACAGCTTATTAGAAGTTGGTAATGGTTAAACCCAACTTATAGGTCAAACCGTAGGTTTCGTACTGGGCGTTATAGGACGCCTCATTAACGTAGGCGTAGTAAGGCTCATCGGTTAAATTAGCCGCCTCAAAGTACAGTTGCATACCCTCGGTTAGATAATAACGTGCCGAGAAATCCAGTTGCGTTTGCTCATCCACGTACACGTCTTGCACCGCATCGCTCACGTCCTGAACTTCTAACAAATATTCAGATTTATAATTGGCCGCTAAGCGCATGCTAAAGCTGCTGGCATCGTACCCGATAGAAAGGTTACCCGTGGTGTCAGACTGACTGGGCATAGCACTATCGCGCGAAACAACACCGCCGGCGTCTTCATCATAATAAGCCAGCGTCGCATCCGAATCCGAAAAGGTAGCATTGGCCGATAACAGCAAACCGTTAAAAGGCGCAGGCAGTGACGTAAACTGCTTAGAGAACGCCAGCTCTACACCGTAGATATCAGCCGAGTCGCCGTTGGCATAGGTAATGGCCTCGTCATAATCGGCGTACATCGGCGTGCCGGCCAAGTCCGTTTGATAAATAAAGTTATCGATGTCTTTGTAATAAGCAAACGCGGAGACCACACCGGCCAAGCCCATATAGTGCTCAATACCCACATCAATGTTGCTCGATTCCAGCGGCTCAAGCTCTGGGTTACCAAACTCGGCCTCTTCGTCATCGATTACAAAAAACGGGGCTAGCTGATCAAACGTAGGGCGCACCAAGGTATTGGTCCAGGAGGCGCGCAGTTGGGTGTTATCGCCCAGCGCATAACGCGCATGCAGCGATGGCAAAAAGTGATCGTACTGATTGTCGGCGCTGTTGTCGCTAAAGCTGTCACCGTCGTAGCGTGTGCCCAACGCATTAAAGTCGGTATCCTCGTAGCGCACACCAGCCAACAGGCGCAAGTCACCTAAGTCGATACGCCCCATCAGGTAGGCGGCAGAGACTTGCTCGGATACATCAAAGTCTTCAATCCGGGAATCCTCTTCAGAGTAAAACTCTGTTTGATCCAAACCTGAAATCGCATTCGCCACGGCGGCAGAGTCGATCCCCGGGCCAAAGTTACCCAAAGTGTAATCCGGGCTGGAAGCCGCGTACGAGCTCATTAATAATGCTTCATCACTAAAGCCATGCTCATCCAGATCTTCGTATACCCAAATTTCTACGTCGCTGTCTTTATCGCGGTCGCTGTATTTACCGCCAAACTTAAGCATCGCCGAGTGAGAGCCAATAAAGAAATCTTTGGTAGCATCAAACTGCCAGCTGGTATCGGTATCATTGGTGTTCGACTGTGCCAGCTCGACTTCATCCAGCTCAAAATTATTAATATCCGTAAAAGCGGCGGGTGTATTTAAGTAAGGCGTGGCCGTATCGCTGAAAGATACACCCTCAACATCGTCGATGCTGGCAAAGGCTGCGCCACCCATATGTTGCGGCTCGTCTTCGCTGGACTCTGACAGGGCAACGCGATAATCAAACGTCCAGCTGTTAACGCGGGTACTACCACCCAGCGCACTCGACAGAATTTCCTGGGTCTCCGAACGGTCTTTAAGCTCGCGAGACACTTCGGCGTTTGTTACATCGCCGGCACCGATCGCGTCTTCAAACTCGACAATATTGGCCAGGCGCTGCTCGGAGTCGGTGTACTTACTGTACAGGTTGCGCCAGTAGAGGTCGGTGTTTTCCGACAGTTTATAATCGATATTTAAAGTCATACCCGAGCGCTCGCGCTCGATGGTGTAATCGCGTTGCTCCATTTCCTCTAGCAGTGCCGCGCCATCATCAAAGTCCCAGGCGCCACCGGTCTCCACGTTGTCTGAGCCAAACTGGCGATCGTACCAACTCACGCCCGCGGCAATCCCTAAGTTATCCGTGCCACTGCCAACGCTGAATTGATCCGAGGCGGTCAGTGCCAACTTGGGGCTGGTGTTATCGGTCAGCTCGTTGTAACTGCCCTCAGCGGTAAAAGAGTAGAAGTTTCCTTCGCGATCAAAAGCCGACAAGCTTTGAATATCAATACTGCCGCCCAACGCGTTGGCATCCATATCGGGCGTTAGGGTTTTGGTTACCATTAAACCTTCAAGCAGGTCTGAGGGAATTACATCCAGCGCCACGGCGCGACGACCACTGTCGGGCGATGGCAAACTCACACCATTAATGGTTACCGCATTGTAGTCTGGCCCCAAACCGCGAACCCGAACGTATCGACCCTCACCCTGATCGCGCTCGATCGACAAGCCCGGCAAACGCTGTAGGGCTTCCGACACATTGGTATCTGGCAACTGGCCGATCGCATCGGCCGACACAGCACTGACCACATTATCAGCAGAGCGCTGACGGTTAAGCGCCTTATTTAAGCTGCCCGCCTGCCCCAACACAATGACGTATTCTTGCTCGGGGCGCTCGGGCGATATTTTGAAATTGGCCACGGTTGTTTCGTTGTCGGTTACCGTCACCTGGCGGGTCATGGTTTCGACACCCAGGTAGCTAACGCTTAGGGTGTAAGAGCCGGGTTTAACGCTCGTCATCACAAAGCGACCATCGCGGGCGGTTACCGCACTTTGGTTTAACTCTTCAATTTTTACCCGGCTACCCTGCAGTGGCATACCGCTTATTTCGGCAGTCAGTTGGCCACTGATACGGCCATCGGCAAAAGCGTTACCTGCCGCTAAAGCGCCTACCGCGCAAGCTAAAATATTGCGCGGCCACTGTTTCGTGATATTGGATGCCCGACGGTTTTTATAAATCTGAGTCACAACCCTCTCCTGTGATGATAATCGTTAGTTGGCGCGCTTTGCTTGAACAAGCCAAGAGCGCACACCTCGTTATTTGGTGCGCCGACAATAGAAAGTGAAAATGACAAGACTGTGACAGCGGTTGATCAGCCACCCGAAAACCACGCTTTAAGGCGCCTAAAACGCACCGACTGAGCTAAGCGGCCCCCCAGAAAAAGCCCTTTACCGCGCGGCAACTCGTCAACCCACATTTTTTTGCCCGCTAGCGAACGATTAGCTGAGCCGATTTGCCCCCGGGCTTCACCTCGCGCTCATTGCACCTCTCGCAACCACCTGTCACAAAACCGTTACATTGAGCTGCTATAGACACCCGTAACAATTGCGGGAAGCTCACATGATTCGATTACATAAATGGAAACTGCTCACGGTTGCCTTCATCACCAACATCACGATTGTGTTGAGCCTTGCGGTAGGCGATGTAAAAAACTGGGCCGACATTGACTGGCTGGATATCGTCGGCGAGGGGGGCGTGTGTTTGCTGACAGCGCTGTGGCTTGGCTTTACCTTAAATAGCCGGCCGAACGGGGCCGTCACCAATTTGTTAACACTAGGGCTCGGGTTAATTTTTGTCGGAACCTTTCAGGATTTGCTGGACGAAATTATCGCTATCGATAAAAACCTATTTTTAAACAGCGGGCTAGAGTCGGCCCTTATGCCCATCGGCTTAACGGTATTAACCTTTGGTTTGTATCACTGGCACAGAGAGCAATTGGTGTTTTCTGAGCAACGCCGCAAGCGCGAACAGGTGTTTCGCGAGTACCGCCTGCAAGATGGTTTGACCGGGCTTGGCGACGCGCGTTTTTTACGCCACCAATTAAGCTCAGCCCTACAGCGCGCGCGCAGCCAGCAGCAACCGCTGGCGCTGATCCTGCTGGACATCGATCACTTTGCCGTCACCAACCAGCGCTTTGGCCACGCCGAGGGCGACCGCCTGCTACAAGAGCTGGCCGAGCTGATACTGCTTAACTTGCGCCGCACCGATTTACTGTGCCGCTACGCCGGAGACCGTTTTGCCGTTGTGTTACCCAACACCGGTGAACTCATGGCGCGGGAGATTAGCGCCCAGCTCAGCCGGGCTATCGAGCACTTTGCCTACAAAACCGCGCAGCAAGGCGAGACTTTGTACCAAAGCATCAGTGCCGGCATTAGCGTTGCCGAAGACGACAACGCCGACGCACTGATCGAGCGCGCCACTACCCGGCTGCTGCAAGCTAAAGATCAAAAAAACGCACAAGGCGTGGCCGCTTAACATGACCACTAGCAACCACTACGAAATCGATACGGTTTGTGTCCAGGCCCATGAGTTTCCGGCCGCGTTAATCGACCTGGCTTGCAGCCGCGGCGTTGACAGCAACCGCCTATTACGCGGAACGGGTATTTTTTTAGACGATTTTTTAAGGGGCGAACTAACCTTGCGCCCCGAGCAATGCTTTGCCCTTGTAGCCAATATACGCAAATTATTACCCGCCGCCGAAACCGCTTTTTTAGCGGGCGCCCGGCTTTACCCCGGCAATTTTGGCCCCGCCTCCAGCGCCCTGCAAAGCTCAGGCAATTTGCTGCAAGCGCTTAACGTACTCGTTCAGTATCAGGCGATTTTGTCGCCGCTGCTAAGCCCGCGTTTAGAGTGGCACTGCGACGATTTATGCATTTACTGGCACGATGCCTGCGGCGCCGGAGAGCACGTCGCATTTTTAACCGACATGATGATTACCGCATTAGTGAGCACCAGTAAGATCTTGGCAGGGCGCTCGCTCGCCTGGCAATTTTACCTGCCGGGTGAGCCCGCTCACCGCGAACAATACGAGGTGCACTGGGGCCGGTCTATCTACCCTCACAGCCACCAGTACCGCATGCAAATCTCGCGCAGCGAGCTGGCCCACCACTGGCCGGGCGCTGCCCCTAGCGTGGGGCACATTGCCAGCAGCCAGTGTGAACGCCGCTTGCAGCAGCTTCCCAGCCTGGGGTTTATCAGCCATTTCGATCAGTACTTACGCCATCAACTGCCAGACAACCCATCACTTGAAACGGCCGCGAGTGAGTTTTGCATAAGCCCTGCCACTCTCAAGCGCAAACTTAAAAAACATCACACGAGTTTTCAGCAGCGTTTTGATTTGGTGCGCAAAGAGCAAGCACTGCTTTGGCTCACCCGCGAGCAACTGCCGCTGGCCGAGGTTGCCACCCGGCTGCACTTTCACGATGCGCGCAACTTGCGCCGCGCCTTTAAACGCTGGACCGGAGTCATTCCCAGCCAACTCACCCCTGCGATCACCCCTGCCCGCTAACCCCTGCTGCTATCATCGGGGCGCCTGCGAAAGCTCTTATTAACGCGTATAATCTGGCCACAAAGGCCCATTAACCCTACCGAGCTAAGAGAGCTGCCATGACCAAAATCCGCTGGGGCGTGTTAAGCACGGCCAAAATTGCCCGATTACACACTATTCCTGCGATGCAAACGTCACAGTTGGGCGAGGTGGTTGCCATTGCCTCGCGAGATGAGCACAACGCCCGTCAGCATGCCGATCAGCTTGGCATTGCGCGCGCCTACGGCGGTTACGAGGCGCTGCTGGCCGATCCCGACATCGATGCTATTTACAATCCAATGCCCAATCACCTACATGTGCCCTGGTCCATTAAAGCGCTAGAGGCCGGCAAACACGTGCTGGTCGAAAAACCGGCCGGCCTTAATGTGGCGGACCTGGAGCCATTGCTGGCTTGCGCGGCGCGTCACCCCGAGCTGAAACTGATGGAAGCGTTTATGTACCGCTTTCACCCCCAGTGGCGGCAAGCTAAACAACTGTGCGACGAAGGCGCTATTGGCCGGGTGCGCACCATTCAGTGTGCGTTTAGCTACAATAACCGCGACGCCGGCAACATCCGCAACAGTGCCGCCATGGGCGGCGGCGCACTGATGGACATTGGCTGCTACGGCATCTCGCTGGCGCGGTTTTTACTGAGCACTGAGCCAAGCCGGGTACTGGGCCACATGAACAATCTCGGCGACCATGAGGTCGACTGTATTACCTCGGCACTCATGGAGTTTGACGGCGCTATCGCAAGTTTTACCTGCTCGACCAAAACCGAGCCCGAGCAGTGGGTTGAGATTGCCGGCGAGGCGGGGAGCTTGCGCATTCATATCCCGTTTAACCCGGTGGCCGATAACGCGGCCGAGCTAACGCTAAAGCGCAACGGCACCATTCAGGTGCGCAACATTGAGCCGGCCAACCATTACCGCAATATGGCCGATGCGTTTGCCGCCGCAATCTTGCATAATAAGCCGGTACCAACCCCGATGACTGACGCACTCGACAACATGACTGTTCTCGATGCAATTGTTAGCAGTGCCAAACAACAAAGCTGGATCAGCCTATAGCCCCTCACCCAGGGGATCGCTTAGTGCTGGAGGCACAACCAATAAGGGCCAAAAGCCCGGGTTAATCGCCCACGTTTATCGCGAGGCAACCCCTCGATAATTATTAAAGGAGCCAGATTTGAAAAAGATTGTCGTAGTCGGCGGCGGCGCCGGCGGGTTAGAGCTAGTCACCAAACTGGGGCGCAAGCTCGGTCGCAAAGGCAAGGCCCACGTTACCCTCATTGATCGCAACACCACCCACGTCTGGAAACCGTTGCTGCACGAGATCGCGGTGGGCACCATGGACGAAGGTGTCGATGCCGTCAGCTATCGCGCCCACGCCTTTGATAACCACTTTCACTTTCGCATAGGCTCCATGACAGGTGTTGATCGCGAGGCAAAGCAGGTTATTCTTGCCCCGATCATCGATGAAGATGGCCAGGAAATGCTGCCCGAAACACACATCGATTACGATGTGTTAGTGCTCGCCATGGGCTCGGCCTCAAACGACTTTAATACGCCCGGGGTTAAAGATCACTGTATCTTCCTCGACAGCCCCACTCAGGCACACCGGTTTCGCAACAAACTGCTGGGGCGTTTTTTGCGTATTCAGCGAGTCCCCGAAACCCGTAAGACCGTCAACATCGCCATTGTCGGCGCCGGCGCCACGGGCGTTGAGCTCTCGGCCGAGCTGCACCACGCGGTGGCCAAGTTTCACACCTATGGGTTTGACGCTATCGATAGCGAGCACTTAAACATCACCCTGGTGGAAGCCGGGCCGCGTATTCTGCCCGCACTGCCCGAGCGCATCTCGGCCGCCGCCAGCCGCGAGCTGGCCAAACTCGGCGTTAACATCAAGCTCAACACCCGTATTACCGCCGCGGTAAGCGATGGGCTGGAAACCGCCGACGGCGAAAAGATAGACTCGGATTTAATGGTGTGGGCTGCGGGCGTAAAAGTGCCCGACGCGCTAAAAAACTTAGGCGGCATCCCGACCAACCGCATCAATCAACTGCCGGTTAACGCCTACCTGCAAATCAAAAACGAGCCCAACCTGTTTGCCCTGGGTGACTGCGCCGAGTTTATTCAAACCGACGGCAGCCGGGTGCCGCCGCGGGCACAATCGGCTCACCAAATGGCGGATATCTGCTACCACAATATCCGCGCTCAACTAGAGGGCAAAACACTTAAAGTGTACCGCTACAAAGATCACGGCTCGCTGGTATCACTGTCTAACTTCTCCACCGTGGGCAGCCTGATGGGCAACTTAAGTGGTGGCTCGCTGTTTATTGAGGGGCGGCTGGCGCGAATCGTTTACGTCTCGCTGTATCGCATGCACCAGGTGGCGGTACACGGCTACCTAAAAACCGTGCTGGTGATGTTATCGGGCAGCATTAATCGCTGGCTCAAGCCAAAACTCAAACTGCACTAATCACCGCTAGCGGGCCCGTGGCTTGACAGCCCGCGCGGCCCTGCCTAGGATGCGCTCTCGCGTTAATAAGGATCTGTAAATGCTGCCGTTTCACGATGTCGTCGCCGACGATTTTAGCGAGGTGAATGATCTCATCATTCGCCAACTTTACTCTGATGTCGGTCTGGTCGAAAACATCGGGCACTACCTTATTGAGGCCGGCGGCAAACGGCTGCGCCCACTTATGGTATTGCTGTGTGCTCGCGCCTTAGATTACAACGGTAAACACCATTTAGACCTCGCTGCGGTGATCGAGTTTATTCACTCGGCAACACTGCTGCACGATGATGTCGTCGATGTTTCGAGCCTGCGTCGCGGCCGCCCCACCGCCAATGCCGAATGGGGTAATGCCCCAAGCGTCCTGGTGGGCGACTTTCTATACTCGCGCGCGTTTCAGATGATGGTGGCCATTGGCAACATGGACATCATGACCATCCTGTCAAAAACCACCAATATTATTGCCGAAGGCGAAGTGCAGCAGCTGGTAAACGCCAAAGACCCGGACCTGACCGAAGCGGGCTACCGGCAAGTGATCGAAAAGAAAACCGCGGTACTGTTTGCCGCCGCCTGCGAGGTGGGCGCAGTCATTGCCGGTGCCGACGCCACCACCCGCCAGACGCTCAGCCAATACGGTTTGCAAGTGGGCATTGCTTTTCAGCTCGTGGATGACGCGCTGGACTACAAAGGTGACGCCGAAGCGTTAGGCAAAAATGTTGGCGATGACTTGGCGGAAGGCAAGCCAACCCTGCCCCTGATCCGGGCGATGGAAAAAGCGCCAGACGCCGACCGCGAGCTGATCCGCAACGCCATCAGCAACGGCGACGCCAGCCAGCTCGATAAGGTAGTGGCTATTGTCGAGGCGACCGGCGCTATGGAGTACACCCTGGCAGCCGCCCGCGAGGCCGTAGCCCTGGCATTGACGGCGCTAGAGGCCCTCCCCGAGAGCCGTTATCGCAGCGCACTAGCGGATGTTGCCGAGTTCGCCACCGGCCGCAATCACTAGCGGCAAAGCCTATACGGCGGCGCTATGTACTAGACTTTATTACGGGCGCGGCGAGCGCTGAAAACACGGATTACCCGATACAACACTAGACAAGCCAGTGGCACAAGGTAGAATGTGCCCCTTTGCGGCCCGGATGGCCCCACCCGTTTGATTTACTGCTCAGAGTTAACACTATGAATTCACACGTCCAGCAGAGCTCATACAGCCTGGAAGAACTGCTCGAATGCGGCCACGGTCGCCTGTTTGGGCCCGGTAATGCGCAGTTGCCGGTACCTAACATGCTTATGCTTAACCGTATTGCCCATATCAGCGAAACCGGCGGTGAGTACAACAAAGGCGAGATTATCGCCGAGCTGGATATCAGCCCAGACCTGTGGTTTTTTGACTGTCACTTTCCGGGCGACCCGGTCATGCCTGGCTGCCTGGGGCTAGACGCCATGTGGCAGCTGGTGGGTTTCTTTCTGGCCTGGAAAGGCAACCCCGGACGCGGACGCGCACTGGGCTGCGGCGAGGTTAAGTTTACCGGGCAAATTCTGCCCACCGCAAAAAAGATTAGCTACCACATCAACTTAAAACGCGTGATTGAGCGCAAGTTGATTATGGGGATTGCCGACGGCCGGGTATCGGTTGACGGCAAAGATATTTATTTTGCCAAGGACCTGCGGGTCGGCTTGTTTTCCAACACCGATTCCTTTTAACAGTAAGGCACTAAGCTCAGCACCCACTGTCAAATCGGTTGAAGTTGGTCGCGCTGTGGCATAATAGACAAAAATGTAGCCGCTCTCGCTGATCAAAGCTGAGCACTATTAAGAGGTAGCCTATGAAACGCGTTGTAGTTACTGGTATGGGCATTGTTTCCTGCATCGGTAATGATAAATCCACCGTACTGGACGCCCTGCGTCACGGTCGCTCTGGTATTACATACAACTCTAGCTATGAAGAGATGGGCTTTCGCTCCTGCGTGGCCGGCTCGATCGATCTTGATTTAAAAGAAATGATCGACCGCAAAGTGCTGCGCTTTATGGGCGATGCCGCGGCGTTTGCCTATGTCTCTATGGAGCAGGCTATTAAAGATGCCGGCCTTACCGAGGCCGAGTACTCGAACGAGCGCACCGGCATCATTATGGGCTCTGGCGGCGCCGGCTCACAAAATCTGGTAGAGGCGGCCGACATTTTACGCAGCCGTGGCCTCAAGCGTATTGGGCCCTACCGCGTGACCCAAACCATGGGCAGCACCACCTCGGCCTGCCTGGCAACCCCGTTCAAAATCAAAGGGGTGAATTACTCTATCTCGTCAGCCTGCGCCACCAGCGCGCACTGCATCGGCAATGCCATGGAGCAAATTCAGCTGGGCAAGCAAGATGTGGTATTTGCCGGCGGCGGCGAAGAAGAGCACTGGTCGCTGTCCTGCCTGTTTGATGCCATGGGCGCACTCTCGACCAAATACAACGACACCCCGGATAAGGCCTCGCGTGCTTACGATTCGGCCCGTGACGGGTTTGTGATCGCCGGTGGTGGCGGCTGCTTAGTGCTCGAGGAGCTCGAGCACGCCAAGGCGCGCGGCGCCAAAATTTACGGCGAGCTGGTGGGCTACGGGGCAACCTCCGATGGCTACGATATGGTAGCCCCTTCTGGCGAAGGTGCCGAGCGCTGTATGCGTCAGGCCATGGCCACCGTCGAGGGCGACATCGATTACATCAACTCGCACGGCACCAGTACACCGGTGGGTGATCTGGCCGAGCTTAAAGCCGTACGCAATACCTTTGGCGAGAAGATTCCCGCCATTAGCTCGACCAAGTCGTTAACCGGCCACTCGCTGGGCGCCACTGGCGTTCAAGAGGCGATTTACTCGCTGATGATGATGGAAAACAACTTCATCTGCGCCTCGGCTAACGTCGAAGAGCTAGACCCAGAAGCGGCCAACATCCCTATCGTGCGCGAGCGCCAAGACAATGTCACACTCAACCGTGTGCTGTCTAACAGCTTTGGCTTTGGTGGCACTAACGCGTCACTGGTGTTCCAGCGCTACACGGACTAACCCGCCACACTAAGAGAGCGTCGGTGCACATTGGGCACCGACGCTCTCGCCCTCTCTGGTAACACACCTGGCTCAATAACACTTCGCTATCAAAGCGCTGCTGCCGCTACCACCGCCCACTACTGGTTCGTGTGCAACCACTGCTTGACCATAGACACCAGCATGGTGCGCCAGGTACGCGTCTGTACGCCGAAGTCATTGCGAACCCGCAGCGAACTTAATACCGCACTTAACGGCTCACCTGCGGGCGCCTCATCTACGACCTCAAAGACCGGCTCCGGGCCCTGATAATCCTGCTGCTGCAACACTTGCTGCAGCTGCTCGGCAAATTCCACCTCGGTGCAGGCATCGCCACTGCAATAGTGATAAATTCCCCAGCACTCGGCGCCGCAGCTAATCTGCTTAATCAGTCCCACAGTCACTCGCGCCAGATCCGACAGAGCGGTCGGCGCGCCGCGCAAACGGTTGTTAGGCTTCCAGCTCTCGCCGGCCTGCAGCGCGCGCATCAAACGCGTTAAGTGATTATCACCAAAACTGCCAATCACCCAGCTGGTGCGCAACACAATAGCCCGCTCCAGCCGCTCCGTCACGGCCCGCTCGGCGGCGTAAAACGCCCGCCCTACCGAGCTATTAGGCACAGGCTCATCACGCTCAGAGTGCTTGCTTTTATTGTCGTCGCCAAACACCCGGTAACTCGAGAGCTGAATCATCGGGATGCCCCGCTCTTTGCACACCTCGGCCAAAGCTTCGGCCGCCAATGGCAGCAACTTACAATCGGGTTCACTCGGCGCATCCGACCAACCCAGCGTATTGATCACCAGATTAGGCTTACCCTGGCCAATGTAGGCGTCAACCGATTCGCGGTCGCACCAATCGACGTCTTTAGCCGCCGGCGCCAGTAACCCAAAAGGTTCGCGCTCCAGCTCGTGCTCAAGCGCAACACCCAGCGAGTGCGCGCTATCGGTTAATAACAACTTCAAATCTAATCTCTCTTTTCTATTAGCGGCAGAGCCTTGTGGCTAGCGGCAGAGCCTTGTGGCGCAACACCGAAGCCTGCAGCCTGGCGAGAACCACGGGTCACAACAACGATACCGTCTTTATATCACACATAGAGCCCAGAGCCCCGGTACGCCGGGGGTGTTAGGCCACAGTAAACTAAAAAATGCCTTAAAGATTGCGCCTCGCGGTCGATAACCGGTTATGTGCCACTCTTTTTCTTACCCGAGGTTACTATGTCACCCCATCAAACCGGCCTACACAGTGCGTTAAGCGGCGCCCGCCAAGCGTCACCGCCAAACACCACCGGTGGCGTGGTTAACAGCAAAGTAACGCAAGCTTTAACCTTGGTGGGGGACAAGGCCGCCGGGCATATCCAGCCGGCAGAAGCAGGCAACTTTAAACCTTTAACGGCGGAGCAAGCCGCCGGTAATATTCTCGGGTTTATCCAGCGCCAGCTAGAGCGGGACGCAGCCAATGGCGCTACCGATGAAGAACTAGAATCTCGCCTGCAGGCAGGGCTTTCGGGGTTTAATAAAGGGTTTAATGAAGCCCGCGAGCGACTAGAAGCCCTAAGCCTGCTCGACGATCAGGTAAACAGTGCGATCGACAAAACCTACCAGCTAGTCACCCAGGGTATCGATAAGCTGGCACAGGACCATTTGGGCCGCACCCTCAGCGATACCACCAGGGCACCCAAAACAAACGACATTGCCCCCGGCACCACAGCAAGCCGGGCCAGCTATGAATACGCATCCGCCCAGAGCTTTCGCTTTGAGCTGCTCACCGCCGAGGGCGACAAGGTCAGCATTCAGGCCAACGCCAGTCATGGTGAAACCCAATTTTGGCGCGCTGCTGATGGCAGCAGCTCCAGCGCGTCAAGCTCTGGCGTTAGCTACAGCTTAAATATTACCGGCGAGCTTAACGAGGCCGAACAAGCGGCCATTAACGAATTGCTGCAACAGGTTAATTCGCTGGCCGAATCGTTTTTTACCGACGACATCTCTGGCGCTTTTGAAGCAGCGCTGGAATTAGGCTATGACCAAACTCAGATTGAAGGTTTTGCACTCAACTTGACTCGTGTTGATATTCAACGCGTCAGCAGCGCCTATGGCCACGAGCCGCCAGCGGCAGGCGGATTGCAACAGCGGCTGCAACCGGTTGGGCAGTTTATCAAAAACGTCCAAGAGGCACTGAATCAAGCCAGCCACTTTGCCGAGCCCTACCAGCTGCTGCTGGATATGGTGGATGGGCTTTACGCCGATACCGAGTTATCCGGCAATCGCGATGGCAAACGCTTTGCAGATTTTCTCGGCGAATTACTGGGTAACTCCTTAGCCACAGCCGGCCCCGCAAGCGATAGTTAATCCAGGGCAAACATACATCTGAACAACCGCCGCCACTAAAGAGCCAGAAACCAGAGTCCGGCATCAAACTCCTCATTGTCCGGCATTAACAATGCCATGCCGGACAATAGCACCAAGACACCTTTTTACCTACCCGTCAACGTCATCATCCATTGCCCCCAAAAGCAAAAAAACCGGATCTTCACCAAAGATAATTATTAAAACTTAGAATTCCAGGAAATATTATTTCAAAACATCATAAACATAGCATTGCACCTTCCGAGTTGAAGGCTAAGCTTTAACAGGCACGGACCCACTTTAAAAGGGAATTGATTTTGATTAAGCGAATTGCCTGTCTTGCCACCCTAGTCAAAAGCGCACATAAAAATCATCACTCAGAACGCGTATTCAGTGCTTTTGAGACCGCAAGAATATTCAACAAAGAAAACAACATTAATGGCAGCTTTTTAATTAAAGACACAATTACTCTGCAAGTTCTTGAGGGTGACTCAGACGCGCTGGCCAAAGTAATCTATCGAATTAATCGGGACCCAGGCATAACCGCCGTTAGCATCATCCTAAACAAAGAAATTAAACAACCGGCGTTTAGCCGGTGGAGCATCAAACTTCTGGATGACGACCCTTCACATCACACGCCCTATATAAAAAAAATGCACGCGTTGTTGCAAGCGGATTTACGCTTTCCCTCGGAGGCTGACAAAGAAATGTTTCGTTACCTATTTGACTTCGCCTCAGAGCAACCACTCCACCCTTCCGCCCAACATAAAAAGCCATGCAGCGAGACTATAAACCACGAACACTTCAACCATACTACACTCTCCATGAAGTCGTGGCCCTGTCCGACAAAACTTCGGCTTACCGCCCCCCTAATGAAAATAAGTTCAATACTTATAGGCCATAGCGTTTCCTACCAACGCCTGGTGGAGCTACAACTATTCTCATCCGAGGCGGAGCTGCAAAAAAACGTTGCTGCTGTTAAAACAATCTGATGCATTAATCGTCGAGCAAAACACACGATCCGACAACTTATCGTTTATCAAGAACACTTCCTCCAACACAGGCTCCCCACCCTCTACATCAGGCCACCGCTTCAGCCAAGCATTAAAGAAGTTTATAGGATCGCAACGAGCAAGGAGAGTCTAACCACGTATGGACATACTCTATAAAAAATTAGCGGTAGTGGGTGAAGTCGGATCCGGTAAAACTCAGTTAATTAGCACCATCAGTGAGATATCCCCCTTCGCCACAGAAGAGAAATCGAGCGTCGATATAGGAAAGGAGTTTACGACGGTCGGAATAGACTACGGCCGACTAACACTCGACCAAGGAATAGCACTGGGCCTTTATGGCCTGCCTGGACAAAAACGTTTTAAATTACTGTGGGATATGGTGAAAAGCGGGCTCTGGGGGCTACTGATACTAATTAAATATAATGAGGATCTCAACATTGACGCCCTCAATGACGTGCTTACTCATTTTGATATCGCCAACAACCACACCCCAACAGTTATAGGCCTTAGCCACTACGATTTAATGCAGGATGAGCGAGGCCTGGTGACTGTTATTCAGACCATCCAATCGATACTCGACCAAAAATCCGTCAGCGCTCCCATCGTTCCAATTGATCCGCGCGATGCCGAATCATGCCTTTTGGTGCTACAAACACTCGACTCAATAAACAATGTTTTTGATATTGACATGGGAGACTGTATAAATGTCGTTTAACGAGCACTTATCCGGGCAATTAAAAAAGAAATTTTCCGACTACGCCAATAAAGGCTCGGTAGAGGTCATAGCTCTCGCCACCGCGGATGGTTTTCCTATTTACACTCTCAATAAAGTTAACTCAAGCTTTGAAGAAGACAGCTTATCAGCCGCTGCCAGCACACTACACTCTGTAAGCAACGCCGTGGCGCAACAAATCCTAGGCAAGCGCTTTAAGGTTACCTTTATTGAGGCCGAGCAAGGGAATGTTGCTTTTATATCTATTCAACTTAACGGAAGCGACTATGTACTGGTTATGTCCGCTAAAAGCGATATGAACATCGCCAGTTTACGATTATTAATCAACCGGCTTGCCAATGAAATTGGCGATCTAAAACCCGAAGCCGCCTCGGCATAGGTGGCATTATAAGGTCCACAAGGAGAAGTCCATGAGCAACTTAAACGATATAACAGCAGGGCTAATGAGCGTAAGCGGAGCCTTAGGCTGCGCCATCGTCGACTACACCACTGGCATGCTTCTGGCCTCAGAGGGGTCGGGGGTAGACCTTGAACTGGCAGCCGCTGGCAACAGTGAAGTCGTCAAGGCTAAACTTAAAACCATGAAAAGCTTAGGCATTGATGGCGGTATTGAAGACATCCTCATCACGCTAAAAAACCAAACACATATTATCCGCCCCAGCATCACCAACGAAGGGCTTTTTATTTATCTCGTGCTCGACAAAGAAACCTCTAATCTTGCATTAGCGCGGCGCAAAACCGCAGACTTGGAAACTCAGCTGCAACGGGTATAAACCCGGCAAATTAATTATCACGACAAAAACACAGAGCCCTAAATATTTTTAGGGCCCACACCCCAACAGTAACCGCTTTAAGTAAACGCATCCAACGGTAAGCCCCCAAACAGATACAACTATTATCCTTTTCCATTATTCAGAAACGTGCTTCAGCAATTGTGCGGTTTTCTTACAGGCGGATGCCTGCCGAACTTACGGTGTTTGTCAATGCGTTACCAGCTGGCATCAATGCTCCACTGAGAAAAAGCCAGCCCAAGCTTACAAAAAAGCCCTTAAAAATAAGGGCTTAGTTGAAAACTTTACAGAAAAGATTTTTTTTCTAGAAGGGAATATCATCATCAAAACTATCAAACCCACCGGCCGGTTGTTGTGGCTGCTGGGGTTGCTGTTGCGGTGGAGCCTGACGCGGCGCTTGCTGCGGTTGTGACTGTGGTTGCCCTTGGGGCTGCCCCTGCGGCTGGTTGCCGCCAAAGTTTTGCCCGCCACCGTAATTTTGGTTTTGATTGTAGTTATCTTGGCCGTAATTATTGCCACCGTCGCCACCGCGGCTATCTAGCATTTGCATCTCATTGGCAACGATTTCGGTGGTGTAGCGATCCTGGCCGTCCTGCCCTTGCCATTTGCGAGTACGCAGCGAGCCCTCGATGTAAACCTTTGAGCCCTTGCGCAGGTACTCGCCGGCGATCTCGGCGATGCGGTTAAAAAATACCACGCGGTGCCACTCGGTGCGCTCTTGCGGCTGACCGGTTTGTTTGTCTTTCCACTGCTCGGAGGTAGCCACACTGATGTTGGTCACGGCCCCGCCCGATGGCATGTATTTGGTTTCTGGGTCTTGCCCCAGGTTACCGACCAGAATTACTTTGTTGACGCCACGCGATGCCATAGTTGCCTCCTCGCACTTATCTCTGCTTATTACGGTCTGCGCGCATCGGGCGCAGTAATCCGCTAGTTTGTCACGTCTGGCGCATCAGCACCAGCGAGCTTATTGGCTGGCCATAGCGGCCAGTATTTGTTCGCGCTCCACTTTCTGAGCGTCGACTTTTAGATAGACCATTGATTCGTCGGGCACGACCACAACCTCAGCCACACCGTCGATTTGCGTGAGCGTATCGCTAACTTTGGCCGGGTCGCAGCCGTTAAGCGGCAGGAGCATGCTGGCCAAATAACGCGGCGGCGTCATTGGGCGAGCGATAAGCCACCACAAGGCTACCAGCGCCGCGCCTGCCGCCAACACAAATTGCGCACTCTGCCACTGCAGCAATGCGCCACCGGCCACCCCGCCGGTAAAGGCCCCTAGGAACTGTGCAGTGGAGTAAATACCCGTGGCGGTGCCTTTGGAGCCTGCCGGGGCCAGCTTGCTCACCAGCGACGGCAGCGTTGCCTCTAGCAGGTTAAAGGCCATAAAAAAGGCAAATAGCCCCGGCAACCACCACAGCAGTGTTTGCGGCGTGACTACCAGCCAGAGCAACGCACCCGCCAACAGCCCGATAGCCGCCAAAAACACGCGCTTCATTTTACGGCGCTTTTCGGCGATGATAATAAAGGGCAGCATGGCGATAAACGAGCCCACTAACAGTGGCAGGTAAATCACCCAGTGGTGCGCTCTCGCCACGCCCAACGAACTCGCCAATACGCCGGGCAACACCACAAAGCTTGCCGTGAGTACACAGTGCAGGGCAAAAATACCGACATCAAGGCGCAGCAGCTCGGGGTTGCGTAGGGTTTTAGCCAACAGTGCCGGTACCGCGCCCGTCTCGCGCCGCCGCGCCGCGCTGGCCCCATGGCTGACCGCCGGCACCTGATAAATAATGATGTAAACACCCACCAAGCCGAGGGCGGCGGTCACCCAAAAAATAAGCCCTAACCCGCCGATACCCGCTAAAGCCGGGCCAATCACCAGGGCCAATGCAAACGACACCCCAATCGAGGCGCCGATACTGGCCATGGCTTTGGTGCGATTTTCGTCGGCGGTTAAATCGGTCACCATGGCCATCACCGCGCTGGCAATGGCACCGCCACCCTGCAAAATACGCCCGAGCACCAGCTCGTACACGGTATCGGCCTGAGCGGCAACGACGCTACCCAGCACAAAAATCAGCAGGCCACCGACAATAACGGGCTTGCGGCCAATACGATCAGACAACATGCCAAAGGGGATTTGCAGCAGCGCCTGACTAAAGCCGTAGGCACCCAGCGCCAGCCCCAGCAATGCCGGCGTCGCGCCACTGTAGGCATCGCCATACAGGGTGAGCACTGGCAGCACCATAAACAAACCGAGCATACGGAATGCATAAAGCGAAGACAGCGCCATCACAACGCGGCGCTCAAAAGAGGCGGTAGGCTCGGACACAAGAAATCCTGCTTGGTAAAAGCGGCGAATTTTACCACAGCGCGAAGCAAAACGCGTTTGCCAATCAGTAGCAAAGCTTTATCGCCCGCCGGGGCCGATTAGCACTGCCAAATAACGTATAATGGTGAGTTTTTAGGCAAAGGGGCAACTTGAGCCCCAACAGGTGATATAGATTGGATACGATTTACGTTCGCGGCGCGCGCACCCACAACCTCAAAAATATCGACCTGGATATACCCCGCGATAAACTGGTAGTGGTTACTGGCCTGTCGGGCTCGGGCAAGTCATCGCTGGCGTTTGATACCCTCTACGCCGAGGGCCAGCGCCGCTACGTCGAATCTCTGTCTACCTATGCCCGGCAGTTTTTGTCGATGATGGAAAAACCCGATGTGGATCACGTGGAGGGCTTGAGCCCGGCGATCTCCATCGAGCAAAAATCCACCTCCCATAACCCGCGCTCCACCGTTGGGACTATCACCGAGATCTACGATTATTTGCGCCTGTTGTTTGCCCGGGTGGGCGAGCCGCGCTGCCCGGTGCACGGGCAACCACTGGCGGCACAAACCGTGAGCGAGATGGTCGATACCGTGCTGGCCCTGCCCGAGGGCAGTAAATTGATGCTGCTGGCGCCTATCGTGCGCGACCGTAAAGGTGAGCACTTACATACCCTCGATCATTTAAAGCGAGAGGGGTTTATCCGCGCCCGCATCGACGGCCTACTGGTCGACCTGGACGATGCGCCCAAGCTGGATAAAAAGAAAAAACACTCCATCGATGTGGTGGTAGACCGCTTTAAAGTGCGCGAGGACCTACAGGTACGCCTGGCCGAGTCGTTTGAAACAGCGCTTAACTTGTCCGAGGGGCTGGCCGGCATCAGCGATATGGACGGCGAACAGCCCGACCGCATTTTCTCGGCGAAACACGCCTGCCCGGTGTGTGACTACAGTTTGAGCGAGCTGGAGCCACGGCTGTTTTCGTTTAATAACCCCGCCGGCGCCTGCCCCACCTGTGACGGCCTGGGTATTAAGCAGTTTTTTGACGAGAGCAAGGTTGTGCTGTTTCCCGAGGCATCGCTAGCGCAAGGCGCTATTCGCGGCTGGGACAAACGCAATATTTACTATTTTCATATGCTCACCTCCATCGCCAAACACTACGGTTTCGAAGTGGACACCCCCTGGCAAGACCTCAACAAGGAGCACCAGCGCGCGGTGCTTGAGGGCTCGGGCGACGATGTAATCACCTTTAACTATGTCAACGAGCGCGGCGATGTCATCCAACGCACTCACATCTTTGAAGGGGTGATACCCAACCTGGAGCGGCGCTACCGCGATACCGAATCGTCATCGGTGCGCGAGGAGCTGGCGAAATTTCTCTCGACCCAGCCCTGCCCCTCGTGCAAAGGCGCACGCTTGCGGCTAGAGGCACGCAATGTATTTGTCGACGAGCGCACCCTGCCGCAGATTACCGAGCTACCCGTGGGCGAGGCGCATCAATACTTTAGCAGCCTTACTTTTACCGGCTCGCGCGCGGGTATTGCCGATAAAATCTTAAAAGAGTTACGCGAGCGGTTTAGCTTTTTGGTCGACGTGGGCCTTAACTACCTCACCCTTAACCGCAGCGCCGACACCTTATCGGGCGGCGAGGCGCAGCGTATTCGGCTGGCCAGCCAGATTGGCGCCGGGCTGGTAGGGGTTATGTATATTCTGGATGAGCCCTCGATTGGTTTACACCAGCGCGACAACGAGCGCCTGCTGGCCACCTTGACCCACCTGCGGGACCTGGGCAATACGGTTATTGTGGTCGAGCACGACGAAGACGCCATTCGCCTGGCCGACCATGTGATTGATATTGGCCCCGGCGCCGGCGTTCACGGTGGCGAAGTGATCGCCGAGGGCACCGTCGATGACATTATGGCCAGCGAGAAATCCCTGACCGGGCAGTACCTGAGCGGCGCCAAGGAAATCGCGATACCGGCCAAGCGCACCCCCGTCGACCCCAAGCAAATGCTCAAACTGCTGGGCGCGCGCGGCAACAACTTAAAAAACGTTAACCTCGAGCTACCCGTGGGCCTGATGACCTGCGTTACCGGGGTATCCGGCTCGGGTAAATCCACCCTGATTAACGCCACTTTGCACCCGGTGGCCGCCACCGAGCTTAATGGCGCAACCACCTTAAAACCGGCCCCGTTTGACAGCATCGAGGGCATGGCGTTTTTTGATAAATGTGTCGATATCGATCAAAGCCCTATCGGCCGCACGCCGCGCTCTAACCCGGCCACTTACACCGGTATTTTTACCCCAGCGCGCGAGCTGTTTGCCGGCACCCCCGAGGCCCGTTCACGCGGCTACAAAGCCGGGCGCTTTAGCTTTAATGTCAAAGGCGGCCGCTGTGAGGCGTGCCAGGGCGATGGCGTCACCAAAGTCGAGATGCATTTTCTACCCGATGTGTTTGTGCCCTGCGATATTTGCAAAGGCAAGCGCTATAACCGCGAAACCCTCGAGGTGAAATACAAAGGCAAAAACATTCACGAGGTGCTGGATTTAACCGTCGAAGACGCCCGCGAGTTCTTTGACGCCATCCCGGCGATCGCCAAAAAACTGCAAACGCTCATGGATGTGGGCCTGTCTTACATTCGCTTAGGGCAAGCGGCCACCACACTCTCGGGCGGTGAAGCGCAGCGGGTTAAGCTGGCCAAAGAGCTATCCAAGCGCGATACCGGCAAAACGCTTTATATTCTCGACGAACCCACCACGGGGTTACACTTTGCCGACATTCAGCTACTACTGACGGTGCTACAGCGGCTACGCGACCACGGCAATACCGTGGTGGTGATTGAACACAACCTGGATGTGGTGAAAACCGCCGACTGGGTTATCGACTTGGGCCCCGAAGGCGGCAGCGGTGGCGGTCAGATAATAGCCACCGGTACGCCTGAAGATATCACCAAGGTTAAAAAGTCTTACACCGGACAATTTTTGGCGCCAATGCTTAAAATTTCCCAAGAGCGGGCCAAAGCTCGCAATGGCTAACGGTGTTTGACCCCGGCGAGAGGCTGCCGGCGGTATTGTTTACCGCTCGGGCACATCTACTCCAGACGTGTTCGAGCTGGTATAATGCCGCCTCCTCCAATGCAGAGGCTTGTGTGCCGAATTGATTGGCGGCCAAAAGCTGCCGATAAAGGGTTGGTGGCACTTGCACGGGAAGGCACTTATCCGTACCTGGCTGAAGTTTTCAGTCGTCCCCGCTTGCAAGCAGTACCCGCCCGGCCTCTGAAGATACCCTCTTAAAACCATAGGTAAAAGAATGGCTACATCAGACTCCAAAATCATCTACACCAAGACCGACGAAGCCCCAGCGCTTGCCACACAGTCTTTGCTGCCTATTATCGAGGCGTTTACCCAAGTCTCTGGCGTGGGTGTAGAGTTAAAAGACATCTCTTTGGCAGGCCGTATTATCGCCGCCTTCCCCGAGTACCTAACAGAAGATCAGCGCCAGGGCGACGCACTGGCCGAGTTGGGCGAGCTGGCCAAACCCCCCCAAGCCAATATCATCAAGCTTCCCAACATCAGCGCCTCCATCCCACAGCTGAAAGAAGCCATTAAAGAGCTGCAAGATAAAGGCTACGCTCTGCCCAACTACCCCGCCGAGCCCAGCACCGATGAAGAAAAAGACATCGCCGGCCGCTACGACAAAATCAAAGGCAGCGCGGTAAACCCGGTACTGCGTGAGGGTAACTCAGACCGCCGCGCCCCACCGTCGGTAAAAGCCTACGCGCGCAAAAACCCGCACTCTATGGGTGCCTGGTCGAAAGATTCTAAGTCTCATGTATCGCACATGAGCGAAGGCGATTTCTTTGGCAGTGAAAAGTCAGTCACCCTGCCCGCCGCCACTACCGCCAAAATCGAGTTTGAAAAAGCCGATGGCAGCAAGCAAGTATTAAAAGACGGCCTGGCCCTGCAAGCGGGTGAGATTGTCGATGCCGCCGTGATGAGCGCGAGCTCGCTGCGCTCGTTCCTGGCAGAAGCCATTGGCGATGCCAAAGAGCAAGGCGTGCTGTTCTCACTGCACATGAAAGCCACCATGATGAAGGTCTCGGACCCCATCATCTTTGGCCACGCTGTCAGCGTTTTCTTTAAAGATTTGTTCGAAAAATACAGCGCCGAATTTAAAGAGCTGGGGGTAGACCCCACTTACGGTTTCGCCGACGTGCTGGCCAATATCCAAAAATTGCCTGCCGAGAAGCGCGAAGCCATCGAGGCCGACATCAAAGCCGTTTACGCCGCGGGCCCAGAAATGGCCATGGTGAACTCGGACAAAGGTATCACCAACCTGCACGTACCTAACGATGTCATCATCGACGCCTCTATGCCGGCGGCAATTCGCTCGTCAGGCAAGATGTGGGGCCCAGAAGGCAATCTGCAGGATACCAAGTACACTATTCCAGACCGCTGTTATGCCGGTGTTTACGCCGAAACCATCGATTTCTGTAAAGAGAACGGTGCCTTCGACCCAACCACCATGGGCAGCGTGCCTAACGTTGGCCTGATGGCGCAAAAAGCCGAAGAATACGGCTCGCACGACAAAACCTTTGAGATGTCCGGCAGCGGCACCGTGCGTGTTATCGACGCCGACGGCAACACCCTGCTGGAGCAGCCGGTAGAGCAAGGCGACCTGTTCCGCGCCTGTCAGGTAAAAGACGCGCCGATCAAAGACTGGGTCAAACTTGCCGTGAACCGCGCCCGTGCCACTGGCAGCCCTGCTATTTTCTGGCTGGACGAAAACCGCGCCCACGACGCCGAGCTGATCAAAAAAGTTAACGCCTATCTGCCCGAGCACGACACCGATGGCCTGGACATTCGCATCCTGGCACCGGTAGAGGCAACTCGCGTAA
The DNA here is from genome assembly GCF_963975215.1 of uncultured Gilvimarinus sp. GTDB lineage: Bacteria > Pseudomonadota > Gammaproteobacteria > Pseudomonadales > Cellvibrionaceae > Gilvimarinus. Next base: position 75,530 of record NZ_CAXBFW010000010.1, on the reverse strand, counting down.
CATTGCAACGTGCCAAAGACGGCGAAGACACTATCTCGGTCACCGGTAATGTATTGCGCGACTACCTCACCGATTTGTTCCCCATCCTGGAGCTGGGCACCAGCGCCAAGATGCTGTCTATTGTGCCTCTGATGAACGGCGGCGGATTGTTTGAAACCGGCGCCGGCGGCTCTGCTCCTAAGCACGTCGAGCAGTTCACCGAAGAAGGTCACCTGCGCTGGGACTCACTGGGAGAATTTTTGGCTCTGGCGGCCTCACTGGAACACTTTGGTCAGGTTAATAACAACCCGAAAGCCAAAGTCCTGGGTGATGCGCTGGATAAAGCCACCGGTAAATTCCTCGACAACAACAAGTCACCGTCGCGCAAAGTTGGCGAAATCGATAACCGCGGCAGTCACTTTTACCTGGCGCTTTATTGGGCTGAGGCTCTGGCCGCACAGACCGACGACGCCGACCTGCAGGCACGCTTTAGCAAAGTCGCCAACGAGATGGCCGCCAACGAGCAAGCCATTATCGGCGAACTAAACGACGCACAGGGCAAGCCTGTAGACATCGGTGGCTACTACCAGACCGATGACGTTAAAACCGCAGCCGCGATGCGTGCCAGCGGCACTCTCAACCAGATCATCAACGCCCTGTAACTCTGGCGCATCTGGTAGTAAAAGGCGGCCCACATGGGCCGCCTTTTTTGTATGCGCACATCTATCGATTTATTCAATCATTAGCCGAGCACTTGCCCGGTGTTTTTCAAGCCTTCCACGCGCTAACCTATACCGACTTAAAGCATACTAAACGCCCCATGTGGCGAGGCAATGGAGGTTTTATGGGTTTACTGATCGACGGACAATGGCACGACAAGTGGTACGACACCAAAGCTTCAGGCGGCAAGTTTGTACGCAGTGAATCACAGTATCGCCACTGGATTACACCTGACGGCAGCGCCGGCCCCACCGGCGACTCTGGGTTTAAAGCCGAGGCCGGGCGCTATCATCTGTATGTGTCGCTCGCGTGCCCCTGGGCTCACCGCAGTTTAATTATGCGGGCTCTTAAGGGTCTTGAGGATATGATTGAGGTGTCGGTGGTTAACCCACTGATGCGCGAAAACGGCTGGACCTTCGCCCCGGGCAGTGACGTGACCGGTGACAGACTCTATAACTCGGGCTTTTTACACGATCTATACACGCGGGACAACCCCACCTATAGCGGTCGGGTAACCGTGCCGGTACTTTGGGACAAACAGCGCGAATGCATCGTTAATAACGAGTCTGCGGACATCATCCGGATATTAAATTCGGCGTTTGATCAGCTCGGAGCCATCGAGGGTGACTATTACCCCGAAGCGCTACAAGGCCGAATTGATGACGTCAATAATGCGGTGTATCACAACGTCAACAACGGCGTGTACAAAGCCGGTTTTGCCACAGAGCAAGAGGCTTACAACGAGGCCGTAATAACACTTTTTGATACGCTAGATGACCTAGAGGAGCGCTTAAGTAAAGAGCGCTACTTAGCCGGCGATCAAATAACCGAGGCCGACTGGCGACTGTTTACCACGCTAATACGCTTTGATGCGGTGTATCACGGGCATTTTAAATGCAACTTAAAACGCATTGTCGACTACCCAAACCTCTGGGCCTTTACCCGCGAGCTTTACCAGTGGCCGGGAGTGGCCGAGACGGTAAATTTTGAGCACATCAAAGGCCACTATTACCGCAGCCACACCATGATCAACCCGACGGCTATTGTGCCCCAGGGGCCAATGCTCGACCTTAAACAGCCTCATGGCCGGGATAACTAATGTAGCGAGCAATCTGACGCACTTTTTACGCAAAGCTACAAATACAAAAACGCAAAAAAGCCGGCAAGCCGGCTTTTTTGCGTATAACGATAAAGCCAGTATTTACTCGGCTTCGACCGCTTCTTCAACTGCACCTGTAACAGGGCGATCCATCAGCTCAACGTAAGCCATGGTTGCTTTGTCACCAGAACGCAGGCCACACTTAAGAATACGCAGGTAACCACCTGGACGACTCTCGTAACGTGGACCCAGCTCGGCAAACAGCTTACCTACAGCTTTAGGGTTGCGCAGACGGGCAAATGCCAAACGGCGATTTGCAACGCTGTCTTTCTTAGCTAAGGTGATCAAAGGCTCGGCAAAACGACGCAGCTCTTTGGCCTTAGGCAAGGTAGTCTTAATCAGTTCGTGCTCAACCAGTGACGCGGTCATATTGCGAAACATGGCTTTGCGATGTGAACTGTTACGATTCAGTTGACGGCCACTATGACGATGACGCATGACGCTAAATCCTTCACTTATGATTGCTTCACAGCAATCGCGTTAGCCCGCGCAACGCGCGGGACGGTCTATTAATCAGTCTTCGTTGCGCAGGCTAGCCGGAGGCCAGTTTTCTAAACGCATACCGAGCGAAAGGCCACGAGAGGCCAATACATCTTTAATCTCGGTCAGAGACTTTTTACCCAGGTTCGGGGTCTTCAACAGCTCAACTTCTGTGCGCTGAATCAGATCGCCGATGTAGTAGATATTTTCCGCTTTCAGGCAGTTTGCCGAACGTACGGTCAGCTCTAAATCATCTACCGGACGCAACAGAACAGGGTCAATCGCCTCTTCTTTTTCTTCCGGTTGTGACAGTTTTTCGCCTTCCAGATCAACAAACACCGCCAACTGCTGCTGCAGGATGGTAGCGGCACGACGGATAGCTTCTTCAGGATCAATGGTACCGTTGGTTTCCAGATCCAAAATCAGTTTATCCAGGTCAGTGCGCTGCTCAACCCGAGCGCTTTCAACGCTGTAAGCAACACGACGAACGGGGCTATAAGACGCATCCAGCTGGAGGCGACCAATAGCACGACTTTCGTCTTCTTCCTGGCGGCGAGCATCAGCAGGCTGATAACCGCGGCCGCGGGCAACCGTCAAACGCATGGTCAAAGTAGTGTCACCAGTGATATTGGCAATCACGTGCTCGGGGTTTTTCACCTCGATGTCGTGGTCAACCTGAATATCACCCGCAGTCACAACACCCGGACCTTTTTTGGTCAGCGTCAGTACGGCTTGATCTTTACCGTGCATTACCACGGCAACGCCTTTGAGGTTCAGCAGGATCTCGATGACGTCCTCACGGACCCCCTCGATATCACTATACTCGTGCAACACACCATCGATTTCTACTTCAGTAACGGCACAACCGGCCATTGATGAAAGCAAAATACGACGCAACGCATTGCCCAAAGTATGTCCAAAACCACGCTCCAGCGGTTCCAGCACAACTCGCGCGTGAGTTGGGCTGTTTTCGGTAACGTCGATATGACGCGGAGTCAAAAATTCGTTTACTGCAGTCTGCATAGCCACACCTGTTAACGGTTAATCCCTTACTTGGAGTAAAGCTCTACGATAAGGTTTTCGTTGATCTCAGCCGGCAAGTCGCTGCGATCAGGAACGCGCTTATAGGTGCCTTCCTTCTTGTCAGCGTTAACTTCAACCCACTCAACATCAGCGCGCTGACCCGATAAGGTCAAAGCATTCTGGATGCGCAGCTGGTTTTTAGCCTTTTCGCGAACCGCAACTACATCACCTTCCGCTACCTGAAAAGAAGCGATGTTAACGGTTTGGCCGTTAACGGTAATGCCTTTGTGAGATACCAACTGACGTGCTTCTGCGCGAGTAGCGCCAAAGCCCATGCGGTAAACCACGTTATCCAAGCGACATTCCAGCAATTTCAGCAGGTTCTCACCAGTCGCGCCTTTACGACGAGCGGCTTCTTTGTAGTAGCCACGGAACTGCTTCTCCAGAACGCCATAGGTGCGACGTACTTTTTGTTTCTCGCGCAACTGGATGCCGTAATCAGACAGGCGTCCGCGACGCTGACCGTGCTGGCCAGGAGCGGTTTCCAGTTTACACTTTGAATCCAGCGCGCGCGCACCACTCTTAAGAAAGAGGTCAGTACCTTCGCGACGGGACAGTTTACAAGTTGGTCCAATATAACGTGCCATTAGTTTGCCCCCTTACACTCGACGTTTTTTCGGCGGACGACAGCCATTGTGTGGTATCGGCGTCACGTCTGTGATGTTGGTAATTTTATAACCAACGTTATTCAGGGCGCGCACGGCAGACTCGCGGCCGGGCCCTGGGCCTTTTACTTCCACGTCAAGGTTCTTCAAGCCGTACTCTTTAGCGGCTTCACCAGCGCGCTCTGCTGCTACCTGAGCGGCGAACGGGGTGCTTTTACGTGAACCGCGGAAACCTGAGCCACCTGAAGTTGCCCAAGTCAGGGTATTACCCTGGCGGTCGGTGATCGTAACGATCGTGTTGTTAAAAGAAGCATGGATGTGTGCAACACCATCCGCAACCTGCTTTTTGACCTTCTTTTTGGTCGTAGCTTTATTACCTGGCTTGGCCATAGCAATTCTCTTCCTAACTGTTGTTACCGTACTTGAATGTGAGCGAAAACCAGCGAATTAACGCTTAATTGGTTTACGCGGACCTTTGCGGGTACGTGCGTTAGTCTTAGTACGTTGACCACGGAGCGGCAGACTACGGCGGTGGCGCAAGCCACGGTAGCATCCCAAATCCATCAGACGTTTAATGTTCATAGACACAACACGACGCAGGTCACCTTCTACGGTGAACTTGCCCAACTCATTACGGATCTGATCCACCTGGTCTTCGCTCAGCGAGCCAATTTTGGTATCTTCCGCAATGCCTGTAGCAGCACAAATCTGCTTGGCAGTGGTCCGGCCTACCCCATAGATATAAGTCAGGGATATAACCGCGTGTTTATGGTCTGGTATGTTTACACCAGCAATACGGGCCATTCAAATTACTCCAGTAACTCTAAAATTGCAGCGTTGACGTGAAATTACACCACCCCGACGCACCATGGTAAAAAGGCGCGCAAGGATAGCGGTAAAAACACAAAAAAGCAATAGCCTGGCGATTTCTCACCAGACGACAGTCAACGCCCCCTATTGTGCAAGCCAGCCGAGATAAACCTTTAGTGTTTCAGCTGACAGAAAAGGCGGCATATTATGCCACCTTCTCTGGCCAATCGGCAACCAGTGGCTGCCTGATTGTCTTGCTTAGCCTTGACGCTGCTTGTGGCGTGGCTCGGCGTTGCAAATTACTCGCAAAACACCGTTACGACGTACCATTTTGCAGTTGCGGCAAATCTTTTTAACAGAAGCACGAACTTTCATGATCCTACCCTTAAAACCGGGATTAGCGAGCGTTGCCGCTGCCGTATCCCTTTAAGTTTGATTTCTTCATCAGTGATTCATACTGATGGGACATCAAGTGAGATTGAACCTGAGACATAAAGTCCATCACTACCACTACTACAATGAGCAGTGAAGTGCCGCCTAGGTAGAATGGCACATTAAAGGCCACCACCAAGAACTGGGGCATCAAACACACTACCGACATATAGATGGCGCCAACCACAGTCAACCGGGTTAGAACGCTATCGATATACTTGGCTGATTGCTCGCCGGGACGAATCCCCGGAATATAAGCACCTGATTTTTTCAGGTTGTCAGCTACTTCTTTTGGGTTAAACATCAACGCCGTGTAAAAGAAGCAGAAGAATGCAATCAAACCGGTGAACAAAATAATGTTCAAAGGCTGGCCTGGGCCAATCGCCAAGGCAAAGTCCTGCAAGAAGTTACTCACAACACCTTCACCGCCCTCACCAAACCACTGCGCGATAGAAGCAGGGAACAGCAAAATCGAGCTGGCGAAGATCGCCGGAATAACACCCGCCATGTTGATCTTGAGAGGCAAGTGGCTAGTCTGAGCCGCGTAGGCCTGACGACCCTGCTGACGCTTAGCGTAGTTCACTGTAATGCGACGCTGGCCACGCTCGATCCGGACAATCGCCCAGATTACCGCCATAGCTACAACCGCAATAACCAACAACATCAAAATGTGTAAGTCACCCTGGCGTGCGCTTTCAAACGCTGCACCAATCGCCGTGGGGAAGCCCGCAACGATACCGGCGAAGATCAGCATGGATATACCATTACCAATACCGCGCTCGGTTACCTGCTCACCCAACCACATCATAAAGACTGCGCCGGTAACCAGTGAGGTAACTGCAATAAAGTAAAAAGCGAATCCTGGCTCACCACCATAGGCGAAACCGGAAAAGCTAACCGCCATTGCCATCGCCTGAACGGTTGCGAGAATCACAGTACCGTAGCGAGTGTATTGGTTAATCTTGCGACGACCCGCATCACCCTCTTTTTTCAGCTGCTCCAGCGAAGGAGTAACGGCGGTCATCAACTGCATGATAATCGACGCTGAAATGTAAGGGAAAATACCCAGTGCAAGAATACTCATACGCTCAAGGGCACCGCCCGAGAACATATTAAACAGGCCTAGCACCGTTCCCTGATTCTGATTAAACAGATCGGCAATTCGCTCCGGGTCGAGACCCGGAACTGGAATGTGGGTACCGATACGGTAAACCACGATTGCCAAAAACAGAAAACGAAGGCGAGCCCAAAGCTCGCCCAACCCTTTTTGATTTGCTAACGGCAGATTACCGGGAGTTGCCATTGGCACCTCTTACTCTTCGACTTTACCGCCGGCCGCTTCAATGGCAGCTTTGGCGCCTTTTGTTACAGCAATACCTTTCACTGTAACGGCTTTTTTCACTTCGCCTGAAGCAAAGATCTTAGCACGCTTGATTTGCGAGCCGATCACGTCAGCTTGCTTCAAGGTTTCCAGATCTACTACTTCGCCTTCGATAAGGTTCAGCTCGTTCAAGCGCACTTCCGCAGTAACGCGGCCGATACGTGAGCTAAAGCCATACTTCGGCAAGCGTTTTTGCAAAGGCATCTGACCGCCTTCAAAGCCCGGAGCAACACTGCCGCCAGAGCGTGATTTCAGACCTTTGTGACCCCGGCCAGCAGTCTTACCCAGACCACTACCGATACCACGGCCAACACGCTTCTTGCTATGGGTGCTACCTGGAGCGGGACTCAGCGTATTAAGACGCATGTTATTCTCCCTCTACCTTAATCAGATAGTTCACAGTATTAATCATGCCACGCGTAGATGGAGTATCTTCAACCTCTACAGTGTGACCGATGCGACGCAGCCCTAAACCAGTAACACAAGCCTTATGGTTCTTCAGTCGGCCTGCGGTACTCTTCAGCTGAGTCACTTTAATCATTTTCTTAGCCATGCTCGTATACCGCTGTCTAGTAATCGGACAATGCCAATTAGTTCAGAATATCTTCTACGCTCTTACCGCGCTTAGCTGCAACAGACTCCGGAGAGGCCATTGACTTGAGCGCCTGGAACGTAGCGCGAACTACGTTTACAGGATTGGTAGAACCGTAGCACTTAGCCAGAACGTTCTGTACACCGGCAATTTCAAGTACTGAACGCATCGCACCACCGGCAATAACACCGGTACCTTGAGAAGCTGGCTGCATGTAAACCTTAGAGGCGCCGTGGCGACCCTTAGTGGCGTACTGCAGTGTATCACCGTTTAGATCTACAGAGATCATATTACGGCGAGCTGCTTCCATAGCTTTTTGAATAGCTACTGGCACTTCGCGCGCTTTACCGCGACCAAAGCCGACTTTACCGTTACCGTCACCAACAACAGTCAGCGCGGTGAAGGCAAAGATACGGCCACCTTTAACAGTTTTGGCAACACGATTGACCTGAACCAGTTTTTCCTGGAAGCCTTCGTTGTTGCTGTCATCTTTCTTAGTAAAAGCCATGTCTTTACCCTTAGAATTCCAAACCAGCTTCACGCGCGGCATCGGCTAATGCCTTTACGCGACCGTGATATTTGAAACCGCTACGATCAAAGGCCACCTGGGTGATACCGGCGGCTTTGGCACGCTCGGCGATCAACTCGCCAACGGCTTTAGCGGCTTCTGCGTTACCGGTTTTACCGCTACGCAGTGACTTGTCCAGTGTAGACGCACTTGCCAGAACACTCGCGCCATCTTGCGCGATGATTTGCGCATATATGTGACGTGGGGTGCGGTAAACGCTTAAACGGTTAGCACCCAACTCACGAATCTTGGCACGGGCACGGCGCGCACGGCGAAGACGAGATTGCTTCTTATCGCTCATAACCTAGCCCTTACTTCTTCTTAGCTTCTTTACGACGTACTTGCTCGTCGGCAAAACGAACACCTTTACCTTTATAAGGCTCTGGTGGACGCAGGCTGCGAATTTCCGCAGCTACCTGACCGAGCAGCTGCTTATCAGCGCTCTTAAGTACGATATCGGTCTGGCTTGGAGTTTCCACTGTTACACCCTCTGGGAGAGTGAAGTTAACAGGGTTAGAGAAACCCAAAGACAGGTTTACAGTTTTTCCTTCAGCTTTGGCACGATAACCAACACCGACTAACTGCAGCTTCTTCTCGAAGCCTTCAGTTACGCCGTGCATCATGTTACCGACCAGGGCACGCATGGTGCCTGCCAACGCGATGGACTGCTTGGCGCCGTCACGGGCGATGAAGCGCAGAACATTTTCGTCCTGTTTAACTTCAACTTGCTCGTGAATTGTCAGCGCCAACGTGCCCTTGCTGCCTTTTAAGCTAAGGTCTTGCCCATTCAGGGTGACATTAACTGCAGCAGGCACTTCAACCGGACTGTTTGCAACTCGTGACATGGTTCTTCCCGTTAGAATACTGTGCAGAGGACTTCACCACCAACGCCAGCGGCGCGGGCAGCACGATCAGTCATAACACCTTTACTTGTCGAAACGATGGCAACACCCAGGCCGTTGCGAACACTCGGCAGCTCGGTTTTACCAGCGTAATTGCGCAAACCGGGGCGACTAACGCGAACGAGTTCAGCGATAACCGGCTTGCCTTCAAAATACTTCAGGTCAATCGTCAGGTCGGCTTTAGGGCCTTCGCTTACGGTGTGACCAGTAACGTAACCTTCTTCTTCCAAAACCTTGGCAACACTTACTTTCAGTTTTGAAGATGGCATGGTGACGTCAGTCTTACCAACTTGCAGCGCATTACGAATGCGGGTCAGCATATCTGCTAACGGATCTTGCATACTCATCTGAATCTGCTCCTATATATGGGTCTTGAGCTTACCAGCTCGACTTAACCAGACCCGGGACATCACCGCGCATAGCTGCTTCGCGCAACTTGTGGCGGCAAAGACCAAACTTACGATAAACGCCGTGTGGGCGACCAGTTACACGACAGCGGTTACGCTGACGAGAGGCACTGGCGTCACGTGGCAGTTTTTGCAGTTTAGCTTGCGCTTCCCACACTTGCTCTTCAGATGAAGCAGGGCTCGAAACAATCGCCTTAAGCTCAGCACGTTGAGCGCTGTACTTTTCGACCAGACGAGCACGTTTTGCTTCGCGCGCAATCATTGATTTTTTAGCCATGTCTCTACCCTTAGCCTTTGAACGGGAAGTTAAACGCTTTTAACAAAGCGCGACCTTCTTCGTCGTTGCGTGCAGATGTGGTGATACAAATATCCAAACCGCGCAGCTTATCGACTTTATCGTAGTCGATCTCCGGGAAGATAATTTGCTCAGTCACACCCATAGAGAAGTTGCCACGACCGTCAAATTGCTTAGGGCTGATGCCGCGGAAGTCGCGAATACGTGGAATCGAGATCGAAATCAGACGATCCAAAAACTCGTACATACGATCCTGGCGTAAAGTCACTTTACAACCGATCGGCCAACCGTCACGGATCTTAAAGCCGGCAATAGATTTGCGCGCTTTAGTTACCACAACCTTTTGACCGGCAATCTTTTCCAGATCGCCAACGGCGTTTTCAAGGACTTTCTTATCGCCCACAGCTTCACCAACACCCATGTTAATGGTGATCTTGGTAATGCGTGGCACTTCCATTACGTTTGCCAGCCCCAACTCTTCTTTCAGTTTGGGAGCGAGCTCTTTGCTGTATATCTCTTTAAGCCTAGCCATGTCACTTACGCCCCTACGGCTTCGCCAGTGGATTTGAAGACGCGCACTTTCTTGTCGCCTTCAACCTTGAAGCCAATGCGATCAGCTTTTCCGGTTGCTGCGTTAAAAATCGCAACATTGGAAACATCAATAGCGGCTTCTTTCTCTACAATCCCACCAGGAACGCCCATTTGCGGGTTAGGCTTCTGGTGTTTTTTGACGATATTGATACCAGCAACGATCACTTTATCGTTCGGCATAACGCGAACAACTTTGCCACGCTTACCTTTGTCGCGACCGGCGATAACAATTACTTCGTCATCACGTTTTATCTTGCGCATTTGTCTGCCCTCGACTCTCCGACTCTGCCAAAGTACTTAAAGTACTTCAGGTGCCAGAGAAATGATTTTCATAAATTTCTCGCCACGCAACTCACGAGTCACGGGTCCGAAAATACGTGTACCAACTGGAGCATCTTGGGCGTTCAGTAGCACAGCAGCGTTATCGTCGAACTTGATCAATGAACCGTCCTGACGACGCACACCTTTTTTGGTGCGTACTACTACCGCCTTCATCACCTGGCCTTTCTTCACTTTACCGCGAGGAATTGCTTCCTTAACGGTAACTTTGATGATGTCACCCACGGCTGCGTAACGACGGTGAGAGCCGCCAAGCACCTTGATGCACATGACTCGGCGAGCGCCGCTATTGTCAGCTACATCTAAGTAGGATTCTGTTTGAATCATCGTCCGTCTCCGAAACTATTTAGGTCGCTAGAAATCTTTAGATTTCTGTAGCGCGCTCTTCGATTTTTACCAAAGTCCAAGACTTGCTTTTAGACAGCGGGCGTGACTCTGCGATAGTCACAGTGTCGCCCATCTTGGACTCATTGTTTTCGTCATGCGCTTTAAGCTTAGATGACTTACTCACGTACTTGCCATAAAGCTCGTGCTTTACACGGCGCTCGATCAGCACAGTAATGGTTTTATCCATTTTGTCGCTAACTACTTTGCCGGTCAGCGTACGAGCCAGTTTTTCTGCCTGAGTCATCGTTAGTTACCTGCCTTTTGTCTAAGCGCCGTCTTGATGCGAGCAATATCTTTACGAGCCTGCGACAACAAGTGCGTCTGGTTCAACTGACCAGTCGATGCTTGCATACGCAGCTTGAATTGCTCTTTCAGCTGTGCAAGCAACTCGTTGTTCAGCTCTTCAACGGACTTTTCCCGGAGTTCTGAAGCTTTCATCACATCACCGAACGTTTAACGAATGTTGTATTAATAGGCAACTTTGCCGCGGCCAAGGCGAAGGCTTCACGGGCCAACTCCTCACTAACACCGTCCATTTCATACAGGACTTTGCCTGGGCAAATCTGTGCCACCCAGTATTCCACGTTACCCTTACCTTTACCCTGACGTACTTCCAGAGGTTTTTCGGTAATTGGCTTATCCGGGAAAACTCGGATCCAAATTTTACCACCACGCTTAATGTGGCGGGTCATTGCACGACGGGCCGCCTCAATTTGACGTGCTGTAATGCGACCGCGACCCGTGGCTTTTAATCCAAAGTCGCCAAAGCTAACCTTGGAGCCGCGATGGGCTAAACCGCGGTTGCGGCCTTTCTGTTGCTTGCGAAACTTCGTACGCTTCGGTTGCAGCATCTTGCGTACCCCTTACTTAGACTTTGAGCCTTTTTTCTTAGGTGTCGTTTCCGGTTCAACATCACCGATAACTTCGCCTTTGAAAATCCAAACTTTAACGCCAATAATCCCGTAGGTTGTTGACGCCTCTGCGGTGTTGTAGTCGATGTCGGCACGCAGTGTGTGCAACGGCACTCGACCTTCGCGGTACCATTCAGAGCGTGCAATCTCAGCACCTCCAAGACGGCCACCTACCTGAATCTTGATACCCTCGGCACCTTGACGCATGGCGTTTTGTACAGCGCGCTTCATAGCGCGACGGAACATAACGCGGCGTTCAAGCTGAGAGGCAACACCCTGGGCTACCAGAGCCGCATCCAGATCAGGCTTGCGAATCTCTTCAATATTGATATGGACAGGCACGCCCATTAGCTTGCTAACTTCAGCACGCAGTTTATCAACATCTTCACCTTTCTTACCGATCACAATACCCGGACGAGCCGTGTGAATAGTGATACGCGCAGTGTTAGCTGGGCGCTCGATATCAACGCGGCTAACCGATGCACTGGCCAGCTTTTCCTGAATGTACTCACGCACTTTCAGGTCGGTGTTGAGTTTATCTGCGTATTCGTCGCTGCCGGCATACCAAGTAGAGGTATGGCTTTTGACGATACCCAGACGAATACCTGTCGGATGTACTTTCTGTCCCATAACGCCTGCTCTCTTACTGGTCGGCTACTTTTACGGTGATGTGACAAGTGCGCTTGATAATGCGGTCAGCACGACCCTTAGCGCGAGGCATGATACGTTTCATGCTCATACCTTCGTCTACAAAAATAGTAGACACTTTCAGCTCATCAACATCAGCGCCTTCATTGTGCTCTGCATTTGCAATAGCAGATTCAAGCACTTTCTTAACTATCGCAGCGCCCTTCTTCGGGCTAAAGCCCAGAATATCAAGAGCATCTTCAACGCCTTTTCCACGAATTTGATCTGCAACCAAACGCGCTTTCTGCGCCGACAGACGAGCACCGCGTAACTTTGCTGCTACTTCCATCGTATTACCTCGTTAGGCACTTAGCGCTTAGCGCTTTTTAGCTTTCTTGTCTGCTGCATGACCGCGATAGGTGCGGGTAGCGGCAAACTCGCCCAGTTTGTGCCCAACCATCTCTTCGTTGATCAGGACTGGCACATGTTGACGCCCGTTGTGTACCGCCAGAGTCAAGCCAACCATCTCCGGAAGAATCATGGAGCGGCGAGACCAGGTTTTGATCGGGCGACGATCATTTTTTTCGATCGCTGCTTCGATCTTCTTAATCAGGTGAAGATCGATAAAAGGACCTTTCTTCAGTGAACGTGGCACTGTTGCTTCCTCTTTTGGTTGTTAGGTCGTCAATTAACGCTTATCGCGACGACGAACAATCATCTTGTCGGTACGCTTGTTCTTGCGCGTTTTATAACCCTTAGCCGGAGTACCCCAAGGTGAAACCGGATGACGGCCACCAGAAGTACGGCCTTCACCACCACCGTGCGGGTGATCTACCGGGTTCATGGCAACACCACGAACGGTCGGACGAACACCGCGCCAGCGTTTGGCGCCAGCCTTACCCAATGAGCGCAAGCTGTGCTCACTGTTTGATACTTCACCCAATGTGGCGCGACACTCGCTCAAAACGCGACGGGTTTCACCGCTACGCAGACGCAAAGTGGCATAAGCACCATCACGGGCAACCAAGTTGGCAGAGGTACCAGCAGAACGTGCGATTTGCGCGCCCTTGCCAGGCTTAAGCTCAACACAGTGAACCACACTACCTACCGGAACGTTACGCAGCGGCAAAGTGTTACCCACTTTGATCGATGCAGCGTCGCCGGACTCGATTTTGTCGCCAGCAACCAGACCTTTAGGAGCGATAATGTAACGACGCTCACCATCGGCATAACAAACCAGCGCAATATACGCGGTGCGGTTCGGATCGTATTCAATACGCTCTACTGTCGCCGGGATTCCGTCTTTGTTACGACGAAAATCAATCAGACGATAGTGTTGCTTATGACCACCACCAATATGGCGAGTGGTAATCCGACCGGCGTTATTACGACCACCGGATTTGGATTTCTTTTCCAACAGGGGCGCGTATGGCGCACCTTTGTGCAAGTCCGGGCTGACAACGCTTACTACAAAGCGGCGACCGGGCGAGGTTGGTTTACGTTTTACAATAGCCATTGCAACAGTCCCCTTACTCAGCTACCGCAAAGTCGATGTCCTGACCTTGCTCAAGGCGTACGTATGCTTTTTTCCAGTCACTGCGCTTGCCGAGACCGTAGCGTGTACGCTTGGTTTTACCTTTAACGTTCAAAATGCGAACTTGCTCGACTTTAGTGTCGAACAGCGCCTGAACAGCGGCCTTAACTTCTAGCTTGGTAGCATCAGAGGCAACTTTAAAAACCACCTGATTGCCAGTTTCGCCAGCAGCTGCAGCTTTCTCAGAAACCACAGGGCCTAACAAGACCTTATAAATGCGCTCTTGATTCATCCCAGGATCTCCTCGAATTTCTTCATCGCAGGCACGGTCACAACTACTTTGTCGAAGCGAATCAGGCTAACCGGATTAACTGCGGCAACATCGCAAACATCAACCTTGTGCAGGTTGCGTGAAGCCAGATACAGGCCTTCACTAACATTCTCAGTGACTACCAGCGCTTCAGACAGGCCGTATTGACCTAACTTTTGCACCAGAGCTTTGGTTTTAGGAGTTTCCAGATCGAAATCCTCAACCACCACCAGACGATCCTGACGGTTCAGCTCAGACAAAATGCAACGCAGTGCAGCGCGGTACATTTTCTTGTTCAGCTTTTGCTCAAAGCTACGTGGCTTAGCGGCAAACGTTACACCACCACTGCGCCAAATTGGGCTGCGGATGGTGCCGGCACGGGCGCGGCCAGTGCCTTTTTGACGCCAGGGCTTTTTACCGCCACCAGCAACTTCAGAGCGAGTTTTCTGGGCCTTGGTACCTTGACGGGCGCCAGCCATATAGGCGACAACCGCTTGGTGAACCAGGTCCTGATTAAATTCTTTACCGAAGGCCACCTCAGATACTTTCAAGGTACCGTTGGAGCCGCCGGGAGTTACAATATTTAATTCCATGGTCGTTTCCCCTCGGACAACTAAGCGTTGGTGCGCGCTTTAACTGCTGGACGCACAATGACGTCACCACCCGGAGCTCCGGGGATGGCACCTTTGACCAACAGCAGATTGCGTTCGGCATCAACTCTAACCACTTCCAGGTTTTGAACGGTTACACGCTCAGCACCCATATGGCCAGACATTTTTTTGCCCTTAAAGACGCGACCTGGAGTTTGACATTGACCAATCGAACCAGGCGCACGGTGAGAAAGAGAGTTACCGTGAGTAGCGTCTTGCATGCTGAAGTTCCAGCGCTTAACGGTACCGGCAAAACCTTTACCCTTGGAGGTACCGGTAACGTCGACAATCTGGCCTGCTTCAAAAGCAGCCACAGTCAACTCACCACCGGCTTCAAAACTTTCTTCTGAGTTGTTGCGCAACTCCCACAAACCACGACCAGCCTCATTATTAGACTTAGCGAAGTGACCTGCAGCAGATTTGCTAACACGGGAGGCACGACGAGACCCTACGGTTACTTGCACTGAGCTGTAGCCGTCGGTTTCTACATTCTTAACCTGAGTGATGCGATTGGGTGAAACCTCAATCACAGACACGGGAATGGAAACACCATCATCGGTAAATATACGAGTCATACCGCTTTTGCGGCCGACAATACCAATCGTCATTTTACTAACCTCTATAGTGTACGGGGCTGTTACCCGCTATGGCCGCCCATTTCAGAGCGTTACACACGACCGGACTGGAATGCCCGGTCAAACATTTACTTGTTAACCGAGACTAATCTGAACCTCAACGCCTGCAGCCAAATCTAGCTTCATCAGGGCATCTACAGTTTTTTCAGTAGGCTCAACAATATCGAGCAAACGCTTATGTGTACGAATCTCGTATTGATCGCGCGCGTCTTTGTTAACGTGCGGAGAAATCAATACAGTGAAGCGCTCTTTGCGAGTCGGCAAAGGAATAGGGCCACGCACTTGGGCACCTGTTCGCTTAGCGGTCTCTACGATTTCCTGAGTCGAAGAATCGATAAGCTTGTGATCGAAAGCCTTCAGGCGAATCCTAATGCGTTGATTCTGCATGTGAACCAAACTCCAGTCATATACTTTAAAGAACAAACCATCCCGGCAAGACCACCAGGGTCCGTGCAAAATGGAGGCGCAATCTTAATGATCAGGGCGCACCCTGTCAACAACAAAACAGAAAAAACTGATAATATTTTGACCAATTCCTTCAGGGGCGGCCAAAGCGGCCGACGCACCTACCCCAACCGCCGAAATACTGCGGTAAATACACCCACAATCCACCTATACACAGAAATACAGCGGCCCGGGCAACCGGCCACATATACGGGCAACCGGCCACATATAAATGAAGCAAGATCTACGCGCACACCAAGTACGGAAGGGGCCCGCCCGGGTTAATCGGGCCGACTGAGCACACAGACAACAGCACAAGAGAAAGGGAAGCAGCAGAGGCCGGGCACTCAAAGGCAACGAGCACCCGCCTCAGGCTAATCGATGGCGCGCAAAATACTCTCCACCATCTTTTTCGCGTCACCAAACAGCATCATCGTATTGTCATTAAAAAACAGCTCGTTTTGCACGCCGGCATAACCGGCCGACATGCCGCGCTTAACAAACAGCACCGTTTTCGCCCGCTCGACATCCAGAATCGGCATGCCAAAGATGGGGCTGGCGGGGTCGGTCTTTGCCGCCGGATTGGTGACATCGTTGGCACCGATCACAAAGGCCACATCCGCCTGGGAGAACTCGCTATTAATGTCCTCTAACTCAAACACGTCGTCGTAGGACACATTGGCCTCGGCCAGTAACACATTCATATGCCCCGGCATTCGGCCAGCCACAGGGTGAATGGCATAAGTCACCTTCACCCCCGCTTTTTTTAGCTCATCGGCCATTTCGCGCAACGCGTGCTGCGCCTGCGCCACCGCCATACCATAGCCCGGCACGATAATCACCGAGCCGGCGTTTTTCATAATAAAGGCGGCATCATCGGCACTACCCTGCTTAACGGGGCGATCATCCACTTCGCCGCCACCGGCCGCAGCCGCACTATCGCCACCAAAACCACCCAAAATGACACTAAAGAAGGAGCGGTTCATGGCCTTACACATAATATAAGATAGGATGGCACCAGAAGAGCCCACCAGGGCCCCCGTCACAATCAATGCATTATTGTGCAAAGTAAAGCCGATACCGGCCGCCGCCCAGCCCGAGTAGGAATTTAGCATACTCACCACCACCGGCATATCCGCGCCCCCGATGGGGATGATCAGCAAAAAACCCAGGACAAAAGCCAGTGCCACCAACAGCCAGAACACCCAGGGCGACTGATCGACACAAAAGTAACCCACCAGCCCCAGCGCGACAGCCCCAAGCAAGGCGTTAAGCCAATGCTGGCCGGCAAAGGTCAGCGGGCGGCCGGACACTAGCCCTTGCAGCTTAGTAAAGGCGATGATCGAGCCCGAGAAGGTAATTGCACCAATCATCGCGCCAAGAGCCATCTCCACCCGACTGGCAATAAAAATCTCTCCGGCACTGTCCAGCAAGCCAAACGACGCCGGGTGCGAATAAGCCGCCCCCGCCACCAGCACCGCCGCCAAGCCAACCAGCGAGTGAAATCCCGCCACCAACTGTGGCATCGCCGTCATGGCGATACGCGATGCAATCAGCAGCCCGACCGCACCACCGATCACCACCGCCACCAATATCCAGGTGTAGGATTCAATCTCGGGGCTGAGTATCGTCGTCGCCACGGCGATGGCCATACCGATCATGCCCATAGTATTGCCGGCACGAGAGGTCTCCGGCGAAGACAACCCGCGCAGCGCGAGAATAAACAATACCGCCGCCACCAGATAGGCGAGCGCCGTCACATTCGCTTGCAGTTCCATACCTCCCCCTTATTTCTTCTTTTTATACATGGCCAGCATGCGCTGGGTTACGGCAAAGCCGCCAAAGATGTTCACCGAGGCCAGCATAACCGCAACAAACCCCAACACCTTTGCCAAACTCATCCCCTCGGGGCCGGCCGCTATCAGCGCCCCCACCACAATGACACTGGATATCGCATTAGTGACCGCCATTAGCGGGGTGTGCAGCGCCGGGGTAACACTCCAGACAACGTAGTAACCGACAAACACCGCCAACACAAAAATAGATAACTGAGATATAAAATCGCCGTGCATAACCGCCTCCCGTTATTGCTCTGCTTGCTGCGCAGCGAACGCCGCGTGAACCACCTGACCGTCACGGGTCAGGGTCGATGCCGCCAGGATTTCATCGTCAAAATCCAACGCCAAACTGGCCGGAGCCTCGCCCTCACCGGCGCTCACTAACGGAGTCACATAGTTGAGTAGGTTTTTAGCGTAGAGCGCACTGGCATCAGCGGCCAGGCGACTTGGCACATTAAAATGCCCCACCACTCTGACCCCGCCGACACTGACCACCTCACCGGCTTTGGACGCCGTGCAATTGCCACCCTGCTCGACCGCCAGGTCAACAATAATAGAGCCAGGCCGCATACTGGCGACCATCTCATCATTCACCAGAACCGGCGCTTTGCGCCCCGGGATAAGCGCCGTACAAATTACAATATCCTGACCCTGAATAGTCTTTGCCACGAGCTCGGCCTGCTGATGCTTAAAGTCATCGCTCATTTCTTTGGCGTAACCACCGGCGGTTTCGGCCTCGCGAGTCTCCTCAGAATCCACCATAACGAAGCGACCACCAAGGCTCTCAACCTGCTCCTTAGCCGCCGGGCGAACGTCAGTAGCCGAGACAATCGCCCCCAGGCGCTTGGCGGTGGCAATTGCCTGCAAGCCCGCAACCCCCGCCCCCAGCACCATCACTTTGGCGGGCGCCACCGTACCGGCCGCCGTCATCATCATGGGCATTGCACGATCGTACTCGTAGGCGGCATCCAACACCGCCCGGTAGCCGGCCAGGTTACTTTGCGAGCTGAGCACATCCATGCTTTGCGCACGACTAATACGCGGCACAAACTCCAGCGCCATGGCCGTGATGCCCGCTTTCGCGTAGGCCTCCACGGACTCCGGGGTATTAAAAGGTGAAAGTACAGCAAGCAATAGCGCACCCTGCGGGATAAGCGCCAGCTCATCCAGCTCAGCCTCACCGGCAAGCAACGGGCGCTGCACCTTAAGCACGACGGTCGCGCCCTGATACAGCCGGGCAAGATCCGGCTCGATCACGGCACCCGCATTTTGGTACAACTCGTCGGGTACCTGACTCTCAAGGCCGGCACCGGCCTCAACCACCACCTCAAAACCCAGCGCGATGTATTTTTTTACGGTCTCGGGGGTGGCCGCCACGCGTCTTTCATGGGCACGACGCTCCCTTGGTACGGCTATTTTCATAGACTTACCCTCTATTCTTATTAGGATGGAAGTACTAGAGCCTGCGAGCACTAATTGAGCCCGCCTAGCTGGCCGCCCCACGTGAGCGATCGGCAACAACGCCGGCAGCAACAGGGGCTCCAGCCCCTCGGGCTGGATTCAATTAGTGTTAACAGGCCTTTGTTGAATGTAGGCGCGACACCCGCAAACCGCAAGCGCCCGCCCGACAAGAAAAAAGCTACACGACGGCGCCAATCTTCCAGGGGTTAAACTCGGCATCCCCATAACCCAGCTCTTCGCTCTTGGTCTGCTCACCAGATGCGATGGCCAGCAGCCGCTCAAAAATCTTTTGCCCGAGGCTCTCGAGTGTTTCGTCGCCGTCCGTAACCGCACCACAGTTAATGTCGATATCATCCTGCATGCGACGATAAACGGCCGTATTGCTCGACAATTTAACGCTCGGCACCGGCTTGTAGCCAAACGCCGAACCACGCCCGGTGGTAAAGGCCACCACGTTGGCACCAGAGGCCACCTGCCCGGTCACCGACACTGGATCAAAACCCGGACTATCCATAAACACCAAACCCTTTTTCGTAACAGGCTCGGCGTACTGGTACACCGCCGTCATAGTCGTCGAACCACTTTTTGCCTGCGCGCCCAATGACTTTTCTAAAATAGTGGTTAAACCGCCGGCCTTATTGCCCGGCGAGGGGTTATTGTTAAGCTCAAAGCCGTGGGTACTGGTGTACTCTTCCCACCAGCGGATGCGCTCCAACAACTGCTCGGCCACCTCCGGCGAAATAGATCGCTGGGTCAAGAGGTGCTCGGCGCCGTATATTTCCGGGGTTTCAGAGTAAATCACCGTGCCGCCGTGGCGAATCAAGATATCACCCGCCACACCCAGCGCCGGATTGGCGGTAATACCGCTCATAGCATCACTACCACCACACTGCACCGCCAGCACCAGATCGGAGGCCGGACAAGGTTCACGGTTCGCCTCATTAACCCGCGACAGCATCGCACGAACATGCTCAACGCCCTGCTCAACCGCGTTGCGGGTACCGCCCACGTCCTGAATATTGTAAGCCTTAAACAACTCAGACTCAGACAAGCCGGCCTGAGCCAACACCCCGTCAACCTGCATAGTTTCACAGCCAAGCCCCACCAACAGCACCCCACCAAAATTAGGGTGCGCGGCATAACCTTCAAAGGTGCGCTGCAGCAGCTCGTAACCTTCGCCCTCGGCGCGCATACCACAGCCCGACTCGTGCGTCAGCGCCACCACGCCGTCAATATTGGGGTAATCAGCCAGGGCACCCGGGTAGCTAAAACTGGCGGCGATTTGCTTGGCCACCGTTGCCGAGCAGTTAACCGTGGTAAGAATACCGATATAATTACGGGTACCCACCTTGCCACTGGCACGACGGTAACCCTGAAAGCTCGCCTTCTGTGCATCGGGCACATAAGCCGTGGGCTCGGCGTGACGACAAAAGCCATAATCTTTGGCAAAGTCCCCCACGATACAGTTGTGCGTATGCACATGCTGCCCGGCCGCAACGTCGGCGGCGGCATAGCCGATAAACTGCCCGTACTTTATGATTGCCTCGCCCTGCCTAATAGGCTCGACCGCAAACTTATGCATTTCAGCAATCGGGTCCACAACCTGCACCGCCCGCCCTGCAACATCCAGGGACTCACCGGCAGCCAGCGCACAAACCGCAATGGCAACGTTATCGTTTTGATGCAAGTGAATGAACTTACTCACAACCACCCCTACTTTCTGGTATATATTCAAATTTCTTTTGCGGCGCCGACACACGGCACACCACAACAGCATGGGGGCAAAGTTAACAGGTAATTGGTCAGACCGCAATAATATTTTGGTATGACTAAAAAACAAACCGCGCCGCTTGAGTGGCATAGCCATTCTTGCTAGAATCAGTCAGTCAAACTTTCATATAATGAAGCGCGAATCCATGAACGTATCCATAGACACCGGCAGACTCAGCGGCGGACGACTCTACCAGCGGGTTGCCGAGCAACTTGCGCTAGTCATCAATGGCGGCGAATATCCTCCCGGCTCACGGCTGCCGGCCGAGCGCAAGCTCGCCGAGCGCTTTGAAGTCAGCCGCCCCACCGTACGCGAAGCCATTATCGCACTCGAGCTTGCCGGCTTTGTCGAGGTTCGCGGCGGCTCTGGCGTCTATGTGTGTGACGGCCATGCCGATAAACTGGCCAGCAGCGCATTAGATGTCGGGCCTTTTGATATTCTCGAAGCGCGCATCCTATTTGAAGGTGAGGCCGCCGAGCTGGCCGCCAAAAAAATCACCGACGAAGAGCTCGCCGAGGTGCGCCAGGCCCTGAGCGACATGGTCACCGAAAACGAGGGCGAACCCATCTGCGAAAAAGCCGATGAGAACTTTCATATGCTGATCGCGCGCGCCACCAAAAACGATGCCATTATCTCGGTCTGCAGCCACCTGTGGGGGCTGCGCAACAGCTCGCCCGTTTCTGCACGCATCCTGGAAAAAGTACGCCAGGCCGGCTCCAAGCCCCGCATCGAAGAGCACAACGCCATTCTTGAAGCACTCGAAACCCGCAACGGCCCAGCCGCTCGCGCCGCCATGCGGGAACATTTAACGCGCGTGATTCAACAGTTGCTGGATGCCACCGAAGCCGAAGCCGTAGAAGAAGCCCGACGTAAGGTTATGCATAGCCGCGAGCGATTCAACCTGATCGATTAACCCGCGATAGCGGCGGCCCACCCAAGCCGGCCGCCGCTTTACGCAACCCCCTGCCTGACAATTTAACCCCTTTGGTATTACCAAAATAACTTTTTTACGTTACTCTTATAGCATCAATAACAAATGCTAACACAGGGTTAACCATGAATAAGTTGACGCGACGCTCCACCCTTAAGGGGCTGGCCGCCCTCCCACTGGCCGGCTGCGCCACCCACCACACGAGCCAGAGCACAGTTCAAAACTCCGCCGCCCCCTGGCACCTGGCCGACGAGATTGTGGCACAAATCACCCCGCCCACCTTCCGCGATCAAGACTTTATAATCACCGACTTTGGCGCCCGTGGTGACGACCGCACCGACTGCAGCGAGGCCATCAAAAGCGCCATTGCCGCCTGCCACAGTGCCGGTGGCGGCCGGGTCGTCGTGCCAACAGGCACCTTTTTAACCGGCCCCATACACCTAAAGTCTAACGTCAATTTGCACCTGCACGATGGCGCCACCCTCGCGTTCTACACCGACCCAAAACGCTTTTTACCAGAGGTTTTTACTCGCTGGGAGGGGGTCGAATTTATGGGCTACTCACCCCTCATTTACGCCTACGAGCAAAGCAACATTGCCATTACCGGCAAAGGCACGCTGGACGGGCGCGCCAACGAAACCACCTGGTGGCCCTGGAAGGGTAACAAAGAGTGGGGCAAGCCCGGGTTTCCCAGCCAAAAAGATGGCCGCGATCAACTCTTTGCCGACGCCGAGGCCGGGGTGCCCCCAGAAGAGCGACACTATGGCGACGGATTTTATTTTCGCCCGCCCTTTGTGCAACCTTATCGCTGCCAGAACATTCTGATCGAAGATATCACCATCGTCGCCGCGCCCTTTTGGCTGCTTAACCCAGTCCTGTGCGAGAACGTAACGGTACGCGGGGTGACCTTAAAAAGCCTCGGGCCCAACTCCGACGGCTGCGACCCCGAAAGCTGCAAAAACGTATTGATCGAGGGCTGTCATTTCGATACCGGCGACGACTGCATCGCCATCAAATCCGGGCGCAATGCCGACGGCCGGCGCATCAACACCCCCACCGAGAATATCGTGATTCGCCACTGCGAAATGCTGGCGGGCCACGGCGGCGTCGTTATCGGCAGCGAGATTTCGGGCGGAGTGCGCAACGTATTTGCCGAGCACAACACCATGAGCAGCCCCGATCTCGAGCGCGGCTTTCGCATCAAAACCAACTCGGTACGCGGTGGATTGCTGGAGCATCTGTATATGCGCAACTGCACCATCGGCACCGTGAAAAACGCCATCGTGATTAACTTTTATTACGAGGAGGGCGATGCCGGCAACTTTGACCCGACCGTGCGCCACGTGGAGGTAAGCAACCTCACTTGCGAAAATGCAGGCCAAGTTTTTCGGGTCCGGGGGTTTGACCGAGCCCCGATTACCGATCTGCGCTTTATCGACTGCGAGTTTAAACACGCCGACAACCCCGGCGTTATCGAAAACGTCGACAAACTGACCATCGAGAACGTCTCTATCAACGGCAAACCCTTCAAAGCCTGATAGTCACCCTGACCAGATGTGGCCCGACCAATTTGGGCCACATCCACCCCACCTGTCGTCACAACCACCAACCACTAAGCTCAATCACACCAGTCGCATTTATAAACATTTTTTACAAATAAAAACTCACCGCCTTAAGAGCGTAAAACCACCACTTTGGCGACAAAATAGCCATCCACCCTCGCTAAATTGGTAATGCAGAAACTATTGATTGGTCTGCCAAACTGTGCGATTATCATTCGGCTACCAGGAAAATTGGTCTATGCAATAAAAATTGCTCTACAACAAAACCGAAATAGATGGGGATAAAATAATGAATAATCCTAAACTGAAACCCTTGGTTGTTGCCGTTGCTCTTGCGAGTGCCGCCTCAACTTATGCCCAAGAACAAAGCTCCGGTAACGAAATGCTAGAAGAAGTCGTCGTAACTGGCTTTCGCTCTTCGCTCGAGTCGGCGCTGGATCAAAAGCGTGAAGCAACCGGCTCGGTCGACGCGATTGTTGCCGATGACATCGCCAGCTTCCCCGACATGAACCTGGCCGAATCGCTACAGCGTATTCCCGGTGTAGCCATTAGCCGTGTCGGCGGTGAGGGGCGTCAAATCTCGGTTCGCGGCCTCGGCCCCGAATTTACTCGCGTACGCATTAACGGCATGGAGGCGATGTCCTCCAGCGGCGGCACTGATGCTGCCGGCGGTGCCAACCGCGGCCGCGGTTTTGACTTCAACGTATTTCCGTCTGAACTGTTTGGTAATCTGGCCGTACGCAAGACAGCCTCTGCAGACGTAGAAGAGGGCTCGCTAGGTGCCACCGTAGACATGAACACGGTACGCGCGTCTGATTACGACGAGTTTACCGCCTCTATCTCCGCACAAGCTGGCTACAACGACCTATCAGAAGAGACCGACCCACGCCTTACCTTCCTGGTAAGCAACATGTTTGCCGACGGTAAAGTCGGCGTGCTGTTGGCCGGCTCTTACTCTGAGCGCACTTTGTTAGACGAAGGTGCCAGTACCGTGCGCTGGGATAACTCCAACGATTTTGGTACCTACCAGGGCAGCGCCGACGACGCACGCCTGACGGAAGTTAATGACGCTTTCCGCCCGCGTCTGCCACGGTACGATTTTTATCAGCACGAGATGGAGCGCACGGGCCTGGCAGGCTCGATTGAGTTCTTGCCCACCGACTCTACCGAAATCAGCTTAGACATGCTTTACTCGAAGCTGGATCAAAGCCGCCAAGAAACCTTTATGCTGGCGGCCCTAAATAACAGCTCTTACGCCGGCGCCATGAACGTTTTAAGTCACACGCTGGACAACACCAACACCGTGACCGCCGCATCGTTCGAGAACGCCACTATTCAGGCCGAAAACCGCTACGATGAACTGTCTACTGAATTTACTCAGGTTAACCTGAACTTCAGCCAAGACTTTGGTGATCGCACTCGCTTAAGCGGTATGGTTGGCCGGTCTGAATCCAACTTTGAAAACCCGATTCAAACCACGATTATCGCCCGCAAACAAGGCATCGATTTCTCGTACGACTACAGCGGCGCCAACCGCACCGACCCGGTATTAACCTACGGTAATGAAGTTGGCGATGTAAACGGCTGGGAAAACGGCGGCATTCGCTTGCGCCCAATCACCACTGACAACACCTTCGACAGCGCCTCGGTTGATTTGGAGTTTGACCTAAACAACAGCATCACCTTAAAAGGTGGCGTGTTGTACAAAGACTTCCAGTTCGCCACCAATCAAGCGCGACGCGCCTCTGAAAACGACGCCGGCGTCGTGCTGGATGCCAACAGCATGATGGTTATTGACTCTGGCCTTGGCAGCAACATCTGGGCAGTACCCGACATTGACGCCATCAACGCCGCCAATAATATTTACAGCAACACCGGTGAGTTTGAAGTCAGCGAAGAAAACCGTCTGGTCGACAACTACTCGGCCGAGGAAGAAAGCCTAGGCGTTTACGCACAATTAGTGTTTAACACCCAAATCGGTGATACGCCGGTACGCGGTGACATCGGCGTGCGCCGCGTTGATACCGACCAATCCTCTACCGCCTACTCAAACTCAGCCGGTGACTTTATTACCGCCGAGCACAGCTACACCGAAACCCTGCCGTCGGCCAACATCGTATTCGAGCCCATTGAAGACGTGCTGATCCGTGCCAGTTACGCCGAAGTAATGGCACGCGCTGGCATTGCGAGCTTGCGTCCAAACGTATCGGTCTCTGTATCAGGCGGTTCACGTAGCGTAAGCGGTGGTAACCCGACACTGGAGCCAACCCGCGCCAAAACTTACGATTTATCGACCGAACTCTACTTCGATAACGAGTCGATGATGAGCTTTGCTGTCTTCTACAAAGACATCGAGAGCCAGGTGCAAAGTGTTCGTGAAACCAAACCGTACACCGAAACCGGCCTGCCTATTGACCTGGCTGTTGCTGCTTGTGAAGCCGGCCCAGGTTACGGCGGAACCTCAGGTTGCGATGAAAATGTTAACTGGGAGGTGTCCTCTCCTACCAACGCACCGGGCGGCCCACTGTACGGTTTTGAGGTTAGCTACCAACAACCGTTTACCTTCCTGCCTGGTCCATTCAGTAACTTAGGTTTTATAGGTAACTTCACCTACGTTAAAGCGCAGCTGGACTACCTAAACTCCGATGGTGAAGTGGTTGCTACGCAAGACTTGTTGGGCATGTCGGAAGACACCTCAAGTGCAACCCTGTACTACGATGACGGTTCGTTCCAGGCGCGGGTGTCTATGACCGACCGCTCGGGCTACTTAACCAATGCAACTGGCCGTAACGGCAATGACCGTGAAGGCACCAACGGCACCACCAACGTAGATGCCTCTATTTCTTATGACTTTAACGAGCACCTCTCTGTAAGTCTTGAAGGTCTGAACCTGACCGATGAAGTGGAAGATCAGTGGGTGGACGCCAGCGGTAACCGCTTGTCGTACTACCACTCTACTGGCCGTCAGTTCTATGTCGGCGCTCAGTATAAGTTCTAAGTATTACCGCACAGGCAATGGGCACCCTAACCGGTGCCCATTTGTTTCAGGAAGTCTCTGGTTAAGGCTTAGCTCGCCAGGCCTTAACCAAAGTTTTCTTGCAGTTTACGCACTACCCCCTACAGTTAAACATTCGGGCGTTGCCCCGAGACAAAACACATAATAGGTACCGACTATGCCAAGAGTTTCACGACTTGCACTGTTGATCGCTGTCGGCGCTAGCGCGCTAGCTGGCTGTCAGGAAGAGCCTTCGACGACCACTACTGCGCCGTCCAGTGACGCGGCCGTAAGCTCAGCCAGCACAAACACGGCCCTTGCCACCATCACACTGAGCAACCCCTCTGAGTTTAAACGCAGTGACGAACCCTATAGCATTAGCTTTGACGAGCTGGGAGTCGCCGCAACCTCAGCCGCCGGGCTAGGCATAAAAATCAATGGGCAAGCCATTGCCAGCCAGAGCATTGATACCGACGGTGACGGCAGCCCCGACAGTTTATTTACACTGCTCGACATAGATTCAGGTGCCAGCGTCACCCTCAAAATATTTCCCGACATGGAGCCCATAGCGGGATCAAAGCGGACGCAAGCCGAGATCTCCAAAAAAACCGGTGGCGCCTGGCAAGAAGACCCGGACAAACCCGGCAAACAAATTTACGTCGGCGGTCAGTTTGAAAATGTCAGCGAGCTAACGCCGCCGCCACAACACACCGATCACTCTTACTATATTCGCTACGAAGGCCCGGGGATCGAGTCTGACTTAGTGGGGTATCGGGTTTATCTCGACTGGCGCAACGGGTTTGATATTTTTGGCAAATACACCCATGACATGGCGCTGCAAAACGTCGGACAAGATGGCTTTGACTCGTACCACGAGCCTGCCGACTGGGGCATGGACATCCTAAAAGTCGGCAGCTCCGTTGGTTCAGGCGGTTACGGTTTTTGGAACGGCGACAGTGTTGAGCGTGTCTCGGACGTTGCCGGGTGGGATGCGAAAATTCTGGATAACGGCAACATATATTCTGCTTTTGCTATCGATTACAAAAACTGGAACATTAACAATCAAACCGTTAATTTAAGTGCAACTTTATCGATGCACGGCGGCAGCCGCCTTGTTCATACTCAGCTTGAACTTGATCAACCGCTGGACAACCTGGCGATTGGCCTGGTTAAACATCCGGGTACCGAGCTGATAGAAGGTGAAGTTAATATTACCGGAAAAGCCTATACCTACATCGCCAGCTGGGGCAAGCAAACCCTAAACGACGACACGCTTGGCATGGCACTGCTGTTCCGTAAATCAGACCGCAGCGAGCAAACGGTGGACGAGCATAATTACGTCTCGGTCATGAATGTCGCCGGCGAAGACGTTGATTATTATTTTCTGGGTGCGTGGGAAGGCGAAAAAAACGGCATCAAAACCCGCGACGCCTTTGTTGACTACCTGGAGCGTGAAGCTGAAAAGCTCACCCTACCCTTGCGCGAGCAAGTAACTCCCCGCCACAGCAGCGAGCAAAAATCCTACCCCGTGAGCGCTGAAAACGCTCTGAGCTGGAGCAAGCGTTTAGCTGACTCGGAGCTCAAGCGAAAAACCATGGGCTACCATCACGGCGGCTGGGACGTCAATCGCGAGCGTCTACCTAAATTTGAGTACGACATTGTCGGGCTATTACCCATGGCGTACGACGAGCTTAATAAAGTGGCGCCAGCCGAAAAATACGCCGATGTTATGCCCACCGTGACCGGCAGCTTTATTAATGATAAAGGCGAGATAGCGCGCTACAAACTCAGCAACTACAACATCGACTCAGTCGCGCCAGGGCGCAACTTAATTCGTTTGTACGAGCAAACCGGCAAAGAGAAATACAAAATTGCCGCAAGCACGCTGCACCAACAACTCGAGCAGCAGCCCAAAACCTCAGAGGGTGCCTTTTGGCATAAGCAAAAGTACGATAGCCAGCTCTGGTTAGATGGTGTCTATATGGGGATGCCATTTTTAGCCCATTACAGCGAGCTGTTCGATAACGGCAACGGTATTGAAGAGGTGGTTAACGAGTTTGTTCTGACGCGAAAGTATTTACGCGACGAAAAAACCGGCCTCTACTACCATGCCTGGGACGAAAAAAAGCAACAGGATTGGGCCAACCCGGAAACCGGTCTATCGGGCTATTTTTGGGGGCGCGGCATGGGCTGGCTAGCCATGGCGGTAGTCGATGTGCTGGATTACATTCCCGAAGAGGATACCGAACACCGCCAACCCCTGCTGACTATGATTGAGGAAATGGCCGCCGATTTAAAAACCTATCAAGACCCCGAGTCCGGCGTCTGGTGGCAGATTCTGGACAAGCCCGGCGCAACAGGCAACTACCTTGAATCAAGCGCTAGCTCCATGTTTACCTACTTCTACGCCAAAGCCATCCGCAACGGTTACCTGGGTCAAGAGTATAAAAGCGTCGCACAGACCGCCTACGATGGCCTTATTCGGGAATTTATTACTGTGCATAGCGACGACGAGGTTAGCCTTACCAACATCTGTTACGTAGCAGGGCTCGGTTTTGGCCGCGATGGCAGCTATGCTTACTATATGAGCGAGCCGGTCGTAGAGAATGACCCAAAAGGAACAGGGCCGTTTATTTTAGCCGGTATCGAAATGCACAAACTGTTGCAGCCGTAAAGTTGCAACCGTCAATTAAGGTATTGCCATGAATATTATCGAAGAGCGCTTTGCTGTTCATAAAGATGACTTTAAGCACTACGACACCGACAAGCTGCGGCAACACTTTTTGATTGAAAAGATATTTGCCGCCGACGAAGTGTTATTCACTTACACTCACTATGAGCGAATCATGGTGGGCGGCGCTATGCCAGTGAACGCCACCGTACCGCTTGAACCTGTGTACCAACAAAAGGCCGATTACTTTCTCGAGCGCCGCGAGCTGGGCGCAATTAATGTCGGTGGTAAAGGGGCCATTATTGTCGACGGCGAGCGCTTTGAGTTAGAGAGCAAAGAGGCTCTCTACATAGGCCGTGGCGCCCAAGAGGTGATTTTCTCCAGCGACAACCCCGAGCGGCCAGCCAAATTTTATATGAACTCGGCGCCGGCCCATCACACCTACCCACACAAAAAGGTGGGCATGAGTGACGCCAAAGTACTAGAGCTAGGCTCCAGCGATACCTGCAACGAGCGCCGCATCAATCAGCTATTAATCAATGGGGTGGTAGAGACCTGTCAGCTGCAAATGGGCATGACGGAGTTGCAGCCTGGCAGCATTTGGAACACCATGCCGGTACATACACACAGCCGCCGCATGGAGGCCTACTTCTACTTCAATATTCCGGAAGAACAAGCCGTGTGCCACTTTATGGGCCCTGCCGACGAAACCCGTCATATTTGGGTTGGCAATGAACAAGCCATTGTCTCACCGCCCTGGTCCATGCACTCCGGCGTCGGCACCGCTAATTACACTTTTATTTGGGGCATGGCCGGGGAAAACCTAGACTACACCGATATGGACTTCCACAAACCCCATACCCTGAAGTAATACGAATTTTATAGGATCGATTATGTCTACCGAATTATTTTCTCTGCAAGGCAAAGTGGCTCTGGTCACCGGAGCCACTCACGGTTTGGGTATGGCCATGGCCATGGGCCTCGGCAAGGCGGGTGCCACGGTTGTTATCAATGGCCACTCATCGCAAGAAAAAGTTGATGCAGCCCTAAAAGAATATCGCGACGCCGGCATCACCACCCACGGCTATTTATTTAATGTAACCGACGAAGCCCAGGTCAACGACGCCGTCGCCAAAATTGAAAGCGACGTGGGCCCCATTGATATATTAGTGAACAACGCCGGTATTATTCGCCGTACGCCACTGCTGGAAATGGAACTGGATGAATGGGAAAACGTCATCAAGACTGACCTCACCGGCGTGTTTACCATGACCAAGCCTGTAGCTGCCAGAATGGTGCAGCGCGGCGGCGGCAAGGTAATCAACATCTGCTCGATGATGAGCGAGCTGGGGCGCAACTCGGTGGGCGCCTACGCCGCTGCCAAAGGCGGACTGAAAATGTTAACCCGCAACATGGCAACCGAGTGGGCCAAGCACAACGTCCAGGTTAACGGCATCGGCCCCGGTTACTTTGCCACCAGCCAAACGGCGCCTATACGGGTAGATGGCAACCCCATGAACGAGTTTATTATCAGCCGCACCCCGGCCGGACGCTGGGGCGACCCCGACGACCTGCAAGGCGCCACCGTCTTTCTGGCGTCCAGGGCATCGGACTTTGTCACGGGGCAGATAGTCTATGT
This sequence comes from uncultured Gilvimarinus sp., assembly GCF_963975215.1. Taxonomy (GTDB): domain Bacteria; phylum Pseudomonadota; class Gammaproteobacteria; order Pseudomonadales; family Cellvibrionaceae; genus Gilvimarinus. The sequence continues at coordinate 44,821 of NZ_CAXBFW010000010.1, read as the reverse complement.
CGATGGTGGCATCCTGGCCACCATCGGCCGCCCTGCTAACGAAAGTTAGCTTTAAAAAAACCCTGCTTAGCAGGGTTTTTTTTCGTCTGTAGAAAATTTATATTCATCCAACAATAACAACGGGTTAACACCTATGCACCTAACAGCCTTACGCACCGGCATACTGCTTTTACTGATACTTGCCGCCAGCGCCTGGAGCGACAGCCAAACCGGCATCACTCACGTTTATATCGCATCGGACTCTACCGCCGCGGATCACACCCTCAATGACGACTACTGGGAAAACCGCCACCCGGTCACAGGCTGGGCACAAAAATTAGAACCTCTGTTAAGCGGTGACAATTTAGAAGCCGTTGCGCCAATAATCAGTGGTGACACCGTGCAGGTAATCAATCGGGCCCGTGGCGGGCGCAGCACCCGCACCTTTTTTGAAGAGGGCCGCTGGCGCCGCATTTACCGCGACCTTAAACCGGGCGATCTCGTGCTGATTCAATTTGGTCACAACGACGCTGCGGTAGAAAAAACCGAACGCTACGTAACCCCCGAGGGCTATCGGGAATACCTGCGGTTATTTATCGCGCAAACCCGCGAGCGCGGCGCCTACCCTGTTCTGCTGACACCAGTCACTCGCAACTACCCGTGGGAAGACGGCACGTTAGTTAATGAGCACGGCGAATACACGATTGCCGTGAAAGAGATCGCGCTAGAAACGGGAACCCCCTGGATAGACTTACTGGCGCGCTCCAAAGCCTTTTTTACCCAGCGCGGCCAAGAGTACACCAGCGCGAACTATTTTATGAATTTACCGGCAGGAAAGTTTCCCGCCTACCCGGACGGGCAAGACGACAACACCCACTTCCAGCCGGAGGGCGCAGCAGAAGTTGCTAAACTGGTTTATCAAGGCTTAATTGATATAGCCCAAACCCATTAAGGCTTGCGGAGCTACCATGATGACAAAAACACTATTCGCCGGCATAGGCACTCTGGTGTGTATCACGCTTTGTGCGTGTACGCCCTCAAATACGGAAACCTCACCAGAGCCCCGGCAGGCGGACCTAACCCTGCGCTACGATCGGGCGGCCGAGAACTGGAATCAGGCCCTACCCATTGGCGACGGTCGCCTGGGGGCTATGATTTACGGCGGCGTCGGCCACGACGAGTACCAATTAAACGAAGACACTATTTGGGCCGGCGGCCCCAACAACAATGTCAGTGGTGACTATGCCGAGCACATCAAAGAAATAAACCAGCTGCTGCTGGATAACCAAAATCAACAGGCTCAGGCGCTGGCCAACCGGGTTATCAAATCTAAAAACAACGGTATGCCCTATCAGACCATAGGCAGCGTCAAGATAGCATGGCCCGAACATCAGCAGTTTAACCACTATCAACGCCAACTGAATATCGACAACGCGGTTCATACGCTGAGCTATAAAAGCGAAGACACGCTGTTTACCCGACAGAGTATTGCCGCCTTGGGCGAGCGCGTACTGGTACACCACTACAGCGCCAGCAAATCGCAAAAGCTTAACTTTGAGCTGACATTTGCCAGTGAGCAACCTCATACTGTGGCGACGCAAGATCAGACGCTGGTGATATCCGGGCAGGGGCAGGATCACGAAGGTGTGGAAGGGAAAATACGCTTTACCACTTTGGTGAAGCCGGTTATCACCGACGGCGAGATTATCACTCACGACCAGGGCCTAAGCATTGTGGGCGCCAGCGAGGCAAGCGTTTATATCAGCACCGGCACCAATTTTAATCACTATGACGACGTCAGCGCCGATCACGCCCAACGGGCACACGATGATTTAGCCCAGGCATTAGATAAAAGCTTTGCCGAGTTAAAATCCGAGCATATTGCCCAGTATCAACGGCTATTTCATCGCGTTAGCTTAGACCTGGGTGACCCAGTAAAGGCTAATCTACCGACCGATCAGCGGATTGCCCAGTTCGCAGAACGGCAAGACCCGGCCATGGCGGAGCTATACTTTCAATATGGTCGCTATTTGCTGATCAGCAGCTCGCAACCCGGTACGCAACCGGCCAACTTACAAGGCATTTGGAACCGCCACACAAAACCACCCTGGGACAGTAAATACACGGTCAACATCAATACCGAAATGAATTACTGGCCCGCCGAGTTAACCAACTTGTCGGAGCTGCATCAGCCGCTGTTCGATATGCTGGAAGATCTGTCGCAAACCGGCAAGCAATCGGCAAAAGAAATCTACAATGCCAACGGGTGGATGATGCACCACAATACCGACTTGTGGCGTATGACAGGTGAAGTAGACGGCCCATTCTGGGGCCAGTGGATCAGCGGCGGCGCCTGGCTGTCGCAACACATTGGCTACCGCTACCACTTTACCGGCGACACGCAGTTTTTGCAGCGCTACTACCCGGTGCTTAAAGGTGCCGCCGAATTTTACGCCAGTATTCTGCAGCGCGACCCGGACACGGGTTGGCTGGTAGCACTGCCTTCCAACTCGCCAGAGAACAGCTATATTAAGGCTCAGCCCGGCGATACCGAAGAGGCGCGCTTTTCTATTGCCGCCGGCACCACCATCGACAACCAACTGATTTTCGATTTGTTTAACCTGGTGATTGAGGCGACTCAGCTACTGGGGCAGGATCAGGACTTTGCCAAACAACTGGCGCAACTGCGCGACCAGCTGCCGCCCATGCAAATCGGCCAGCACGGCCAACTGCAAGAGTGGCTGGACGACTGGGATGACCCAAACGATAAGCATCGCCACGTCTCGCACCTGTACGGTTTGCACCCAAGCAATCAGATCAGCGCCTACCGCACCCCCAAGCTCTTTTTGGCCGCACGTCAATCTATGAATGATCGCGGCGATGAATCCACCGGCTGGTCTATGGGCTGGAAGATTAACCTCTGGGCCCGCCTGCGCGATGGCGATCGGGCCTACAAGCTGCTGCAGGATCAAATCTCGCTGGTCACCTCGGACAGTCTGTCAGAATCCGGCGGCACCTACCCCAACCTGCTAGATGCGCATCCGCCCTTTCAAATCGACGGCAATTTTGGGGTAACCGCCGGTATTGCCGAGATGCTCGTGCAAAGCCACGACGGGGTGATCGATCTGCTGCCAGCTTTACCTTCAGCTTGGCCCAACGGTGAAGTCAAAGGCCTGGTCACCCGGGGCGGTTTTATCGTCGACCTAAAGTGGCACAACCACACCCCGGTCTACGTTAAAATACAATCCCGACTCGGAGGCAAGTGCGCCCTGCGCACGCCAGTAAAACTTGAGGGTGATAGCGACTTAACCGCGGTGAGTAATAACGTCCGGACTGACAACCCACTGATGCGGGTTGCCAAAATCAAGCCGGCAATTGACCACTATGGAATCGAGACAGGCGCGTTACAACTGGCGCCGAGCTATGCCTACACTTTTAACTCAAAGCCTGGAGAGGTCTATGAGTTTTACGCGCAGCCCTAACGCCTTTTGGCCAACCCGAACCCTACAAGCCAGGGCGCTAAAGCGTTAACGGGGTATGAGAGTTTTGTTCGTGGCGCAAACGCATTGCCTTTGCGCCACCTAAACCGAGGCTACTAGCCCTGGCGCTTTAGCCAAACCTCGGCAGCGGTGCGGTCCGCGCGGGAAAAGGCTTTTAATTCCAATCCGGGAATCAACATGCCTTCCAGCTCGCTGATTTTTTGCAGCCACGACTGATCCGCTAATACCGCCACCCGATCAAAGCGACGGATTAACCCCAGCAGCGACGGCATACGCATCGCTTCGGCCACAATGGCTCGCGGCTCGGGCAATTTAAAATCTACAATATCGTACAACATGGTGCCGTGTTCGACGCCCCGCGATTTAGCCATCAAATCGTCGAGCGCCTGATTCATCTGCTCTTTATTCAGGCGCCCGGACAAGGTAATGTTCAGGTGCTGGTTACCAATCTTTTCGATCTGCAACATAAGATTCTCCAGATTTTACAAGCCCTAAGAGCCGTTTGTTAAAACACCGCCGCATGATCACACAGATAGCGACCGTCGCGATACACCAGCACCATTTCAGCCACAAACTCACCAGGGGCCCTGGTAAAGTACTGTCGCCAAACAATTGCGGCAGAGTCGGGCCGGCGAAACACCGCAACGGGTTCACGCCTGGCAAAAAAACCTTTTTCACTTTGGTACTTCTCACACACGGCACGCAAATAATCGGGCATTACAATTTGCTTAAGCCGATCGGTAAAATCCCGGGTATGACGGGCATGATCAATCTCGCTGGAGGCTGACATTAAATTGTCCATGATGGGTGTTGCCACAGCCAAAATATCGTCGTCTGATGCCGCTTCAAAGTCCATCGAAAATCATCCTCACATTGCTTTTTGCGTGTTACCCAGCGCTTATGACACTAAGTTTGGGCCAGTGGCGTTGCCAGTTTTTTTGCGTTAGCCGTTCACTAAATGCCTGAGCGCTGCGACAACGGCGGTTGCGGGTAACCGTACCCGCAAAAAGCGGGGCTAAACCAAATGGCGCCACCAGCTCGATCCGGTTGTCGGCCCAATACACACCGACGGCGGTTTCCAGCTCAACCCAATAACTCATCGCATCAACACTAGAGCAATAAGGCGCGTCGGCGTTGCGCCGGTGCATTCGCGCTTGATTTTTTACCGACCAGGGCGCATTCACCGTTAACTGCAATTGCTTTTCATAACGGCGCTCGCAGGCGATCTCGCCCTCGTCCGCCGAAAAATAAATGAAGTCTATGTCGTTAAGCGGAGTCGCTTGAGTATAGTGGTGTAATTTGTCCCACACCAGATTACGCACAAAACCGGCCGCCAGGCACCAGTCGGGTAACGCCAGCTCAGCCGCAGCGGTTAACAGAGCCATACGATAAGCGTCGTCCCACAGCCAGCCTTTAAGGCGCTGCTCATACTCGAGCTCAGTCACCGCTACCCCATGTTAATAGACCAAGGGGAATAAGCGGGTTGGGTTTTCGAGCTTGATCACACGGCTACGTGACGGCGCGAACGTGCTCGTTGTAGAGCGGCGTAAGCTGCCGTCGGCGTGCATCGCCTCAAGCCCTTCGCTAAGCCGCGCAATCAGCTCCGGGTGCTTATTGCTCACAACGGGCGAGCTCGATAACGGGTAGTAAATCAACAGATCGGGGACGATGGCAAAGCGCTCAGTGTCACGCGCATACTTCTTTAAAATGGGGCCAGTTTCATCGACGCCCAGCGGTAAGTAATCAATTTCGCCCTTATCGAGCGCCTGCAGCAAAGAGGCTAGATCGCGCTCTCCTTTTACCGGTAACTCATTGGCCTCGTATACCCACATATCAGGCCACGTGCGCCCCTGGCCCGCCAACTTTTTACGTAGGTCGACCGCGTGTTCGACATCGGCAAACTCACCCAGCCGGTCGCGCCGGACGACCACGTGCCGGTAACCCAGATTACCGCCGGCAATCGGCACCGGAATCAGCGTAATTTCATCGGGAGGAAAACTTAAATAGGAGGTAGGCACAATATGAATTTTTTCACCGGCGGTAAGCAGGTGGCGCCAGTCTTTACCCAAAGACGGCTCGCGCGAGACGGTTAAGCGAAAAGGGCCGTATTTCGCCTCGGTACGCGCCAAAGCCTGAGAAATTACCTCGACTTCACGCTCGGCCCGCCCCGGAGCATTACCCCCGACCCACAGTACGTATTCGGGGTGGGGCGCATCCGCCGCTGGTGCATCATCGACGGTGTTTTGGGCCGCCGACACAGACATGGCGTTGCCCCACATTAGGCAGGCAAGGCCTATCCAACGCTTTACCGTAATACTCATTATTGCCATGCCCTGCCCCACCTTTATCTGAGATCTGTCTCTTATTTGTCGCCACAGGAGGCCGTCATCATACCATAGCCACCGGGGGCTTCACGGCCTGTTGAAATTAAAACACTACACCGATATTCCAAACCCATCTACCGGCTACAGGGCCCGCCAGCTATAGCGTGACGCAAAGGCATACCGGTTTTCAGACGTCACACTTTGCGTGAGTCGCAAAGTGTGGCGACCTCACCTGCCGCGCCCCCTAGCCTGCATCAGCCGCAGCCTTGTGCAAAGACCGGTTGCGGTATCGAATGACTACCAAGGGAAACCACTATGACAATAAAGTACTCACATCCCAAAACGTTACTCAGCGCTGCGCTCTGTGCCAGCGCCATACTGTGCAGCCATGCATCTCTGGCCGCGCGCTTTCAGGCCGAAGATTACACCGCTTTTGCCGACACGTCCGCCGGCAATACCGGGGGCGCCTATCGCTCGGATGACGTCGATATCGAGGCCACCAGCGACGAGGGCGGCGGTTACAATGTGGGCTGGGTGGAGACCGGAGAGTGGCTAACCTACGCCAGCCTGAACATCCCCGCCAATGGCCGCTATGTGGTTCGGGCACGCGTCGCCAGTGGCACGGGCGGTGCCATGTCAGTCGACCTCAATGCCGGCTCGATCCTGCTCGGCGAGCTTGCCATACCCGCCACAGGCGGCTGGCAAAACTGGCAAACCCTAGAGCGAGAGGTCGATTTGAGCGCCGGCACCTACAATCTGGGCGTCTACGCCAGCACTGGCGGCTGGAACTTTAATTGGATTGAAGTCGAGCCCGTGGGCAGCACCGGTGGCGGAGGCAGCAGCATAACGATTGAGGCAGAAGATTACGACAACGCCAGCGACACCACGCCAGGCAACACCGGGGGCGCCTATCGTAGCGGCGATGTGGATATCGAAGCCACCAGTGACCAGGGCGGCGGCTACAATGTTGGCTGGACCGAATCCGGCGAGTGGCTGGCCTACAATGATTTTAATGTCCCCACCGCCGGCAACTATCAATTCGAGGTGCGGGTAGCCAGTGGCAGCGGCGGAGTACTATCGCTGGACTTAAACGGCGGCAGCACCTCACTGGGCGAAGTCGCCATTCCGGTAACCGGCGGCTGGCAAACCTGGCAAACGGTGACGCTTGATGCGTACCTACCGGCCGGTAACCACAGTCTCGGCGTGTATGCCACCACTGGCGGCTGGAACCTCAACTGGATTAAAGCCACGCCGACCGGTGGCGGCGGCAACCCAAACCCCAACCCAACGGTTACCTGGAGCGATGAGTTCGATAGTATCGACTTAAACACCTGGAACTTTGAAACCGGCGGCAACGGCTGGGGTAATAATGAGCTGCAGTACTACACCAATGGCAACAATGCCTCGATCCAGTACGATCCGCAGGCCGGCAGCAATGTACTGGTGCTAGAAGCTCGACAAGAGACTGGTGGCGCCTGCTGGTTTGGTGGCAACTGCGGCTACACCTCAACCCGGATGAACACCCGCAACAAAAAGTCGTTTAAATACGGCCGGATGGAAGCTCGTTTAAAGCTGCCCAAAGCACAGGGTATTTGGCCCGCCTTCTGGATGCTGGGTGACAACTTTAATACACAAGGGTGGCCTCAGGGCGGCGAGCTGGACATTATGGAGCATGTTGGTACCAACAACATCACCTCGGGCGCGCTGCACGGGCCGGGTTACTCAGGCAACACGCCTATCACCGGGCACCTCGATCATGCCACACCTATCGAGCAATCCTATAAAATCTACGCGGTTGAGTGGGATGCAAACGGTATTCGCTGGTACGTAGACGATATCAACTTTTACAGTGTTACCCGTGCCCAAGTCGAGCAATACGGCCAATGGGTGTACGACCAACCCTTCTGGTTCTTGCTTAACGTCGCGGTTGGTGGCAACTGGCCGGGTGATCCGGATCACGCCAACTTTAGCACCCAGCGCATGTACGTCGATTACGTTCGGGTTTATCAATAACAACCACCGTACCCAAAAAAGCCCGCGATAGTCTCGCGGGCTTTTTTATGTCGGATAACCAGTGTCACTGCGGGCATAAAAAAGGCGGGCCATAACGGCCCGCCAAGTGAGGGTATCGAAACCCCATGCCAGAGGACTCCAAGCACTAAAACTTATACTTTGCCTTTAAGCCAAACGTACGACCGCGGGCCTGATAGGCCACATCTTTTGCCGCGCCACCAAACAGCTCTTTCTCGGTGGGAGCGTACTCAGAGTCGTAATCGACGTCGGTACAGTTTTTACACCACAACTGAAACTCAAGGTTATCGTCAAACACGTAGGCGATACTGCCGTTGACTAACCCCACATCGTCTTGCACATCCTGACCATCTATCCACCAATAACGGTCAGCCGTGTAGCTATACTCAATTTGCGTGATCAGGTTGTCGTCCCGGCCAATGGGTAAATCGTGTCGTGCCGACACATTAGCGGACTGATGCGGAAAATTGGGCATTTTCTCGCCCTGAAAATTATTGTCGAATGACGCCTGAGTACCTGCGGGCAATTTAACGGTGTTAGCGGTACGAGCCAGTAACTCCGATTGCATGCGATCGCGAATACCCGAATCGAACTCGGTAATCTCGGAATCCATAATGCCAACACCGGCGCTCAACAACAGGTTGTCGGTGGCGGCAAAGTCCAAGCTCAGCTCAACGCCATTTATTTCGCTTTGGGGAATGTTATACAAGCTCTGCACAAAAATTGCGCCGTCAAACTCAAACTGTTGGGCGTTTTCGTAACGCTGATGAAAGATCGCACCGTTGGCGCGCAACCGATTTCCCAACAAAGTTGACTTAAAACCCAGCTCGAAGCTGTCCAGCGTCTCCTGATCATAACTGTCCGTCAATAACGCGCCCGAGGCATTAAAGCCACCGCTTCTAAAGCCACGCGCCGCGGTGCCGTAAAAGGTCCAGTCATCGCTTGGCGTATAAGCCAGCGACACCTTCGGCTGAAACGCCGAGAAAGTCCGGCTAATGGTAGAGCCCGAGGGCGAACAGTTCTCCGGGTCAGCGACAGAATCACAGCTGCCCACTCCCAGACCAAAGGTGTCCACCGTTGGCCCATCAATACGGGTGACCTCACGCTTGTCTTCGTCGTAACGGCCAGCCACGGTCAACGTTAAGGTGTCGGTCATGTGGTAATCAGTGCTAAAAAACACCGCCCAGGCGGTATTGTCTTGCTCATTTTGGGTGGCATCAATTAAACCGTTACAGGTACTAAAGTCGGTTTTTATCGGGCCGCCGGGGTAAGCTGGCTGACAGTCAAAGGGTTGCCCTTCTGGCCGCTCCCAGGTGGTGCGCAGCGTATCGGCGCGATCGGTTAACAAACCGTAGGCGCCAACCACGTATTCAAGCTCGTCTGAGAAGCTGCCAGACAAACGCAGCTCTTGCGATACTGTCTGTACATCATAGTACTGATCGGAGCCGACAAAATTACCCGCGGCCCAGTCTGCCAGTGTTGTGCTAAAAAATTCGCGATCGACTCCGCTATCAAGGCTATCGATAAATGCATTGACGTAGGGCTCGGTAAAAAACAACACGTTACCGGTGCGATCATTGCCACGGGTTTCACCGGCAACGCCATAGCGCTCGTTGGTATCCGTCGCGGCGGTAATCGAAGTTAAGGTAACATCATCAAAACCATGCTCAATTTTTAACGATCCACTATTGATGGTGCGATTCGCGGTGGGGTTGCCGTTGGAGTTAATCGGAAACTCATAAACCTCGTTTGGATCAGTCTCTAAGCGGTAGATATTGCGATACCACATGGCGCCCGACTCGAGGTCATTTTGCGAATAGCGTAAATCCACCGAGGTGCGATCGGTTGGCTCCCAGAGTAGCTGGGCACGAAAATCGCGATTCTCTTCAAAGTCCATGTAGCTGCTACCGGGAGTATCTCCGGTCACCGCACGTGAGTTTCGCTCATAGACATCGTTTAAGTACTGGTTTTCGATGGTGCCGCCAAACGAGCGATGATTGCCGGCAAAGCGAAACATTAAATCATCGGTAATCGCACCCGCGAGCGATCCGTTCACCTCAAACAAATCGCCATTGCCACCGCCTACACTAAAGCGGCCCTCGAAATCCTCAGTGGGTTTCTTTGAGGTGACAATCAAGGCGCCGCCTAAAGCATTTCGCCCATACAGAGCCCCCTGCGGGCCTTTTAGCAATTCAATTTGTTCTACGTCAAAAAACGATTGCGAAATTTCGGACGCGCTACCCACCTGAACACCATCGACAACAACCGCCACCGCGGGCTCAGAGTTACGTACCGACGAGATACCGCGCACAATTAAAAACGTTGACGAAGGGCTTAAGGATTCGGTAATTGCCACATTGGGGATTCTAACGGTTACATCCCGTGCGGCCTGGATATTCGCACGCTCTACCGCATCACCGGAAAAGGCAATAACGGTATCGGGAACCTGCTGTGAATTCTCTTCTTTACGGCGGGCGGTCACAGTAACCACCTCCAGGCCGTGGGCTTCAGGCTCTGCGACCTGCTGTGCAACGCTGGCTGCGCTTGCTAAGGTGCCAAGGGCGGTAGCTACCGCCACAGACAGATACTTTTTATTCATATTATCGCTCTCTTGCGTAGATGGCTCGTTCATTATCGCGAGCTGACCGTCTTCACTGACGCTATAAGTCAATGGCGTATACGCTAAAATTTGATCCAGTGCCCGGGCGAGACTGTAAGTCCCCACTAGCGGGTTGGTAGTGACGCCTTTCACTCGATCAAACGGAAACACCAAGGTTATATTGGCCTGCAAAGCAAACTCAGTCAGAGAAATATCAGCTCGGCTTGCGGGGATGTCAAAGTGATGTTTTTCGTCAAGACTCACACTATAAGCGTGTGTAAAAACCATTACTGACAGAAACAAAAACGCAACACTTTTTATAATCCCGGCGAGTATTACTCTCACCAAGGTCAAAGACGAACCTGCTGTTAATTTCCCCCAAAACCAATCTGTCATTATTATTTTCTCATCGGTTTGGCCTGAGTTTTATTATCGATCAAGGCAAGATGCTTAGGTGCTAGTCGGTTAGGGTATTAAGTTCGATAGAGTTGTCATCCAGGTAGCGATGACCAATTGAAAAATTATTTTGCAGTCCAGCCAACAAGCCGTCGACATCGCCGGCGCGAAACAGCCCGGCAATACGTATCGACTTTAGCTCCGGGTCGGCAAAGGTAATCCGGGTATCGGTATAGCGGCTCACCTCGGCAATCGCCTGCGCCAAGGTCTCGCCACGAAACACTAACTCGCCGCGCTGCCAGCTCAGCAGGGTATTAACGTCGGCGTCACTCATGCGCTCTACGTCAGTCTCCGCCTGGGCAAGCACTAACCGCTCGCGCGCCCCAACCGGCTTCACCGCCGGGTCTATACGGCTGTAATTTGTGTTCGCCCGGGTTTGAGGTGCATCCGCAGCACGTGCGTGGGCCGCCAGTACTTTACCCTCGGTCACAATCAACTCAACACGGTTGTCTTCCAACAGCTGCACATTAAATGCTGTACCCACCGCTTCGACTAATTTACCGCCGGCAAAAACCCGTAACGGGCGCGAACTATCATGAGCCACTTGCACATTAAGCTCACCACGGCGCAGCAGAATATCGCGGTAACGGGCATTAAAATCCAACTCAAGTTGCGAGTTGGTATTTAACGTTAAACGGCTGCCGTCACTCAAGGCGATGCTGCGACGCTCACCTTTTGCGGTGGTCAGTACGCCCTTGGATGGAGCCGACGACAGTAGCGCCTGGTTAAACCAACCGGGCTGCGCCACACCGGAAATCATTAAGGCGACACTCAGGCAAACCACGAACAGCACCGAAGCCGCGGCGCTTAACAGTAGCGGGCGGCGCCTGGGGGATGGGTTTACCTCCGGGAACAGCTCGGCCAACCTGCTTAGCTGATCCATGTTGTCCCACAGCTGGGCGCACTCATACAGCGCCCGCTCATGGGCTGGGTGTTGCTTTAACCAGCGGCTTAATTGGCTGCGTTCAGCGGTACTTAAGCCGCGATCCATAGCGGCCACCCAGCGACATGCACGCTGGTCAATGTCATCCCGGCTCTCAAAGCGCAATACATTACTCATAGCGACCCGGCTCCAGCGATGCGCCCATTTTATTTCGCATAAACCGGCGAGACTTAAGCAGCCCCGTGGCTATGTGCTTTTCTACCGTGCTCTCGCTGATGCCCAAGCGATCAGCGATATCTTTTTGACTGTAGCCGTAGACTTTTTTTAACACAAAAGCGCGCCGGCACTGTTGCGGCAGCTGCCGCACGGCCTCACAAAAAAGCGAGAACTCCTGATCACCGGTAACGCAGTCAAGGGTACTGTCGTGCTCAGAGCCAAGCTCAAAGTCACTATCGCCGGATAGCTGAGTGATTGAGGTAGCCAAACGGTATTCCGCTCGCTTTATGTGATCTAAAGCAAGGTTACGCGCCATTTTAAGTAAAAATGACTGAGGGTTGCGTATGTGCCCCAAATCCCGAATTTGACAGGCTTTTACATAGGTTTCCTGCACTATATCTTCCACATCGTCAGGTGGTACCACTCTGCCCACAGTGCGGCGCATTAATCCGAGGGCCTTAAAGTAGATGCGTTCCATACCATTTGAATAGTGCATGCTCATACCTGGCTGTACTTATTATTAGGGCCGTTCGGTTGAGACCGCTGGCAATATTCTTCTGGCCTAATTACCATGACGATTTCGAGCGCAATTTCCACCAATGTTATTTTGGATACCTAAGCGACCCATTGTGAACAGCCATTGGCAACACAACCTTAAACCACGCAAGCGGCTTAACAACAAAGCGGCCAAACCGGTGGCGCGTTCGGTATCGATATCCTTGTGCATCGGTATAACAATAATCTCGGCTTTGATCAGTCCACGTTTGTCTTTTGCGCAAAGTGGCAATAGTGATAGCGCTTATTGCGTGCAACCTGAGATCTGTGTCACTTTTCCCGCGCCGATACAGTTACGCCCTATCGCCAGCAGCACGCCCGCCGACGCCACTATTTTTATTCGTCACAACAACGCTGATACAGGAGATGAGAGAGAAGACGGTCAGTACTTGCTGCAGGTAATCCAAATAGAGGGAACGCTTAATCAACAGCGCCTGTGGTTGGATTTAGCTCAGCGTATTAAACAGCAACACTCGCGAGTGAGCGTTAGGCCGCAGCGCCCAAAGCACTACCAGATTAAAACCATGACCGATAGCGAAGGCAGTTATCAGCTTATTAGCTGGCAGGAAGATGGCGTAAAGTCTGAGGCGCTGTATCATTTATTAAACATCAGAGGGCGGCAATACTGGCTGATAGCCACAGCGGTTGCGCCTTACACAATAGAGTCGTTTAGCCAGGAACTTATTCAGGGGCTCAGCCAGATTACCTCGCTCGGGAATCGTAACCGCTGAACAGCCAAGCCTTGCATAGTGCGAGCCAGTACCCTACATAAAAAAGCCCGCGACCAGAACCTGGCGGCGGGCTTTCGGTTGCCTTGCGGCCATCAGCGCACGACTAGTCTTCAGACGTCCATTCAATAGCCTTGCGAATCATCTCAACCATATTGGGGTCAGAGAAATTGGCATCCACATGCCCGACGGCGGTATAGAACGCACGACCCGCACCCACGGTGTTTTTAAACACTACAGGGTGATCTTCCACCGGGTAGTTTGAGTTATAGCTACCGCGATCGAGGTTAGCCAACACCTGAACATTGCCCACACCACGGGGGTTGCCCTGCCAGAAATACCATTCATCGGCCAGGTACCAATCGGAGCCAATATGATCCACCAAAGGATCATTGACCGTTTCAATCTCCACCCGGGCATAAGGGATACCGTCACCGTGATGAATAAACTCCGCACCGGCCATCAAGGTGTCGGTATACCAATCCCAGCCGTGCTCGGTATCGGCCGCCGAGTGTGTCCCGACAAAACCACCGCCATTTTCGATATAGCTTTGGAAGGCCGCTTTTTGCGCAGGAGTAAAGATATCACCGGTGGTATTCATAAATACCACGGTGCTGTACTGCGCAAGGTTAGCCGCACTGAACAGACTCGCATCTTCACTGGCGGTGATACCGTAACCATAGTCGGCGGCGATCTCTTCAACCATCGCGATACCGGCCGGGATCGATCCGTGACGGAAGCCCGATGTTTTCGAAAACACCAACACATTGGGGCAGTCATTACCGCAGTTAACCGAGAACTCCCGTGTGCGTGGAATACTCACTTCGGCACCAGAGGCATCAACCAAGGTAACCTGCAAAGTATGCCGGCCGGTGGCCAGGTTACCGAGGTTAACGGTATTTAGGTTAGTGACATCCACCGGCGCGCCGCCGTCAAGGCGGTAACGATATTTGCCACCGTTTGCCAACCAACCGCTATCGGTAATGTTTACCTGCAGGTTCACCGGGTCCGTCTCGGCGATGCTGGCTCCCGCTGCGGGCGAGAGAATATTCACCAGCGCCAGATCCGGGTCGGCCGCCATACCGTATACCGCCACTTCAAATAGCGAGTAACCGTAACCGGTAGCGCGACCTGTGCCGTGCATACGGATGTAGCGCCCCGACTCACCATTGAGCGTAATGTCATCGACATTGCCATCGCCGCTGTCGGTTGAGTAAACAGTGGTCCAAGTGTTGCCATCATCCGAAACATCAATGGTGTAAACGTTGGCGTAAGCGCCCTCCCAATCCAGCAAGATACGGGTAAAGTAGGTTAACTCACCCATATCCAGTTGCAGGTACTGCGGATCGCTTGGCTCACTCTCCCAGCGCGAGGCCTCGTTGCCATCAATGGCATTCGCGGCAACACCGGCACCTACACTGCTAGAGGCGGTTACATCAATGGGCGTTAACTGCTCGGGAGAGCCAGTTGGGCCACCGTTATTGCCGCCATCGGTGTTTACCACAAACTGAACCGAGTCTCCGTCACCCACCACCGCGTTATTAGCATCCAGTAAATCGACGCTAACCGTGTGGCTGCCAACACTTAGCACACCGAGGTTTACGCTGCCCGGCTGAGTCACGCTAATCGCGCCGTTGCCGTCCAGGTAATACCGATAGCTACCGCCGTTGTTAAACCAGTCGGCGTCATCGATAGCCACCGATAAATTAACAGCGTCGCCCACAACGAAAGCCTGATTGTTAAACGGGGCGGTTATATCAATACCGGCATCCACAGCGACATCACCTTCGCCGTAAATTCGCATCTCCCAAATGGAGTAACCGTAAGCCGTGGCACGTTCCGTTGCGTTTAAACGCACGTAACGACCAACGCCTGTAACATCGAGCGTTTCGTTGCCACCGGCACCACTAGTTGTGCTGTAAACCGGCGCCCAGGCACTGCCATCTTCTGACACCTCAATGCTGTAAGCGGTGGCGTACGCCGGCTCCCAATCGATTTGAATACCGCCAATGGCGTAGCTTGCACCCAAGTCCACCTGTAAAAAGTGAGTCGCCGAATGCTCGCTGCTCCAACGGGTATTCATGTCGCCGTCAAACGCATTGCCGGCAACGTGTGGGCCCTCGATCTCAGACGACGTGGCCGACTTGTTTAAGCTCAAAAGCTCAGCATCATTCGTCTCGCCGGCCTGCACCGTAAAGTTCACACTGCGCGTTGCGCCCACGGTATCACCGGCGCCGTCCAGCAACACCATCGTGACGCTATGCGCACCGGCGGGCAGTACCCCAAGGTTTACCGTCGAGCTGGTAGTCGTCGTATCAGCGCCACCATCGACGCTGTAGCGCACGCTGCCACCGGCCGTAAACCAGTTAGCATCGCTGACTGACAACGCCAGATTAACAGCTTGACCGGCCTGCAGAGCCTGACCCGCGCTTGGAGATTGAATGGTGACACTGGCCGTTGGCGCCTGTACATCGCCGTAGCCCCACACCTCCATCTCAAACAGCGAGTAGCCCCATTCGGTGCCCCGCTCAGTACCAACCATACGCACATAGCGGTAATCACCCGAGACATTCAGCGACTCGTTACCACCACTGCCGCCAGATACGCTGGCGAGCACGGTCCAGTTGCTGCCATCCACCGAGCCTTCAATGGTGTAGCTACTACCGTACGCGGCCTCCCAGCTTAAGTTAACGGCGGTTAAAGTGGACACCTCTTCAAGGTCTACCTGCAACCACTGCGGGTCGGCAAACTCACTGGCCCATCGCGTTGCCGGGTCGCCGTCAAAGGCATTGGCCGCCACCATGTCGCCGTCAAAGGCATTGGCCGCCACCATGTCGCCCTCAACATCGGAGCTGCTGGCGGGCTTATTCAGCGACAGTAAGCCGGCCTCAGTAGCCACAGCGTCTGTGCCGTACACTGCAACTTCAAACAACGAATAACCCCACTCGGTGCCGCGCTCGGTACCCGTCAGGCGGATGTACTGATAATTACCGGATAGGTTGGACAACTCTTCTACGCCGCCCTGACCGTTATTATTGACCAGCACCTCAGTCCAGGTGACGCCGTCGGTGGAGCCTTCGATGGTGTAGGCACTGCCGTAGGCGGTTTCCCAGTTAAGCGTCATCGAATCGATGGCATACACACCACCTAAATCAATTTGCAGCCACTGTGGATCTTCGGCCAGGCTCGACCAGCGCGTTGTCGGGTCGCCATCGGTTGCAAAGTCAGCGACAAATGCGTCCTGTACCGACGATGCCTGCACGGTTGCGCCATCCGACAACAAACGTACGCCTGTGTCTTGACCACCTTCGAGCGAGTTAATCCACTGCTCTAACACATCGATGTACTCTGTGTGCTCCAGCGCGCGCCCGATAGGCGGCATACGATCATCCGGGTCTTCGCTCTTATCGCGAATAAACAGCACCGATTGGTGCGGTGCACCGGGGGTAACCACTTCGGCATCGGCGATTCCATAATAGTTTTCGTAGTTGCGAATACCGGTGGTTAACTCGCTGACAACCTGCATATTGGCAAGCGGCGTATTAAAGCGTGCATCCCATTGCGAACCACCGTTACCGGTACCATGACAATGGGCACAGTTAGCATCGAGATACGACTTGACCCGCGTCTCCAAACTGGCACTGGCATCATCAATCGCTACCATGCGATCAAAAGTATCTACCTGCGCATTATTAAAGCCCGGGTTAAACAGGTTCATATTATTAAAGTGAACCAACTGGTTCTCGCTGCCACCGGGGTAGCCGTAGTCGCTGTTTAACTGACGCGTGCTCATCCCCAGAATTTGGCTAGAGCCGGCGTTATGACAGTCAATACACTGAGTCGGGCTTGGGTAAGCCCAGGTTTGCGTCCAGCTATTACCGTTAGCGTCCACCACATCGATGTCTTCCAACACCTCGGTGGTCAGTAAATCGGCATCGCTGTTATCGGCACGCCATTTATAAGTCAGGCCATACACCTTACCGTTTTGCTGCATCACGATCAGGCGTGTTTCCAGGCGCTTGGTCACCGCGCCATCATCACCCACGAGCGGCAACTCAAAATGTTTCACCGCCACGGTACCGGCCGGAAACTCCCAAAACTCTTTTTCATCCCAGCCAATTTGTGTGCCGGTTGGCAGCGAGATCCAGCGCGATTTAAGCGCCCGATCCGACCACAATTTAGTATTGGGTTTAAACTCAATTAGGTTTTGTGTCGGCACCATATTGGCGGTATCGCTAAAGACACCGGTTTGCGACAACAAGGTTGGCACATCGGTAAAATTTGCGTCCAACTTGCAAGGCATATTCAGGTAGGCAAAGCCGGTCGGCTCGCACTGCTCGGGCTCATCGCCCCCCGCGCCAAACATTTGCATCTCAAATAACGAGTGGCCATAACCGGTACCGCGCTGGGTGCTGGTTAAACGCACATAGCGATACGCATTGGTGTTTTCAATAATATGCAATGCCGTGCCGCCAACACCGTTTAACTCTTGCGCCAACATGTCCCAGTTGACGTCATCGTTTGAGCCCTCCAGCACATAGCGCGCACTGTAAGCGCCCTCCCATTTAATTTTAATGGTACTGATAACAGAGCTTTGATCGAGCTCGGCTTTTAACCACTGCGGGTCAGAGGCCTCACTCTCCCAGCGGGTGGTATCGAGGTCGCCGTCAAACGCGTCCATCGCCACATTGCCGCCGGTTTCGCTGCTGGCCCAGGCGCTAAACACCGGTAGTAAAGGGCCGTCATCGCGATCGCCAACATAATCAAAGCGATACAGAGCACCACCACCATAAGGCTCTTTATCACAACAGCCCGCGCCCCACTGCAGCACGTAGAGCTGATGCGTGCGCGGGTCTAGCTCAACATCGATCGCCCCCTGAAACCCGGCGGTATTCAACGGAAAGTCTTCAGCAACCGGCGGATTGCTACCGGATGCAGGGTCGAGTACAGAAAACCGACTGCTGTTAAAGTCCCAAAAAATCAATTTACCGCTGTAGTAAGGCGGCAGTTTAAACTCGCTTTCGATGCTTTCATCGTAGCGGTATACCGGGCCGGCCATAGTCGCCTGATGGCGAACAGTCCAAATGGCGCCCGTTGAGTTGGGCAAATTAGTCGCACCGGTATTATCCGAGGCGTTGTTCACAATATTGTTGGGGTCAAAGCCGGCGTACGGCTGGTTGTAGCCGATAATATAAGGCCAGCCGTAGTTGCCCGAGCTGCATATTTCGTTCAGCTCATCCAGACCACCCGGGCCCTCGGCACTATCGGCCGAAGCATCTGGGCCAATGTCGCCAACGTACAAACAACCGGTTTGCGGATCCATGTTCAAGCGGAAGGGGTTGCGAAAACCCATGGCGTAAATCTCGGGCCGATGCAGCGCGTCGCCCGTAAACAAGTTACCAGCCGGAATGGTGTAGCTACCGTTAGCGGTCGGGGTAATGCGCAGCACCTTACCGCGTAAATCATTGGTATTACCCGAGGTACCTTGCGCGGCCGACTGAAAATAACCACCCGCGGCCTTATTGTCCCCGGTAGTAATAATTAAATTTCCGGCCGTATCAAACTGCATGGAGCCACCCATGTGGCCGTGCGCTTCATCGCCGGTGATCCACTGCAGCACAATTGACTCGGAGTTGTGGTCAAGCGAGTTGTCGGCGTTAACGGTAAAGCGTGAGACCCGAGTGATGCTACCGGGTGAGGTGTACTGAAAGTAAATGTAATTGTTTTGCGTAAAGTTAGGGTCTAGCGCAACACTCAGCAAGCCGTCTTCAAACGCGCAACGCACATTGGGCACTGTGTCGGTTTGGATGGGCGTGCCATTATCAATATTCCACGCGTACAGCGCGCCACATTTACTGGCGATAAACACACGTCCGTCCTGAGAGATTTCAAATTCCATCGGCAGGTCGAGGTTTTCCGCAACCACCTGGCGCTGAAAGTCGTCCTCGGTGGGAGCCGATTGCGCAAAGGCGGTAGTGGCGCCGAGGGACATAAGCGCACAGGAGCCAAGCAACGATTTCCATCCTATGCGATAGCAACGCGACAGCGTGCCGGTAGCGTCAGACCATTTATCTGGCTTCTTCATATTGTGTTCTCCAGTGTAGTTGCTTTGCGCGCTTCCCTGTGTGGCTCTCACTCGGTGCGCAATAGTGTTGTTATTGCTTTTATCGCGCCCGACAAAAACCGAACGCTTTGACTGCTATAGTCTTTCACTCAACATCGAAACGCTCATACCATTAGGCAAGTGGCGCTTTGACCTGACATTCAAGACGAGCGGCTTGCTGATATCCGCCATAATAAATATCGGCACCAAACCTTGGTGAAATTTAAACGGCACTTAAAAGCATCGCTTTTTCAAAGACTTAGAAGATGTGCCTGACAAAATAACCAAGGCCGCTTATCGGCCAGAACGAGAAACCGTTCACACAATAGTTAACGAGAGACAAACCCGGTCGCGGACGGTTTTATTAGCCTTATTCCCGACGCTTAACATGACGCTACAGAGATCAAATTATAACCAGATAGAACGGGCATTAGCGGGCTGAGACGTCCGCACTATCGTCCTGCCAGCCCCACCTAACGAAAAACGGTACGCGTAACCGCCGGACAGACAAACACAGTAAGCGCGGAGACATAAATGGAACGCCGTATTCTAAGCAAGCGGAAAAACAAAAAAGCCGACCAGCGATTGGTCGGCAGGAGGGTATGAGTATAAGTACGGCCTATTGAGCTAACTCAAAGATAAAACGATTTTGCACACCGTGTACTTCCAGTGGTGCGCCATTTTCAATGCGGGGCTTGTATTTAAATCGCTCGGCCGCTTTTATCGCCGCGCTATTAAATACGCTGGTTGGGTTACCATCGAGCGTGTGTGCACTGATCACCGCAATATCACGTGTGGCACCCGTGCGGGTTACCGTAAAGGAGACCACAACCTCGCCTTCTAAACCGCGGCGAATAGCCGTGCGCGGATACTGCGGCGCGACTTTAACGATGGGCAAGTAATCGCCCGGTTGTACCAGGCCAACGCTAAGGGTGTCATCGACCGGGTCGGCAAACTGTACCCCGGTGCCCGTGGGCGCCGCTGGGTCTATTTGAATTTTACGGGACATCAGGGGCATTTCAGGAGGTGCCGGGGGCGCTTCAGGTCTGGCCAGTGGCGGCTCGTAATCCACGATAATCTCCGCCTCCGGCATAACAATCTTGCCAATGGTCACCGACTCCGGGGGCTCCATAGCGACATAGTCCGTTTGAATCAGGGTGGCCATCACCAAAAGCAAACCCGCCGTAGCCAGCATGCCCATGGGAATCGCCGTAAAACGCATTACTGTTGCTGTAGTCATAACCCGTTACCTCACGCGAATGATCGATACCAACGCTTTAACCTTAGTTACCGCAAGCGTGGCGCGCAAAGTCCCTTTAGCAATAATAAGCCATGAGATTCGCAAAGAACGTTATTTCAGGGGAGTCAGCAAACAGGGTTATCCGTGGCGCAGCAAGGCGTCCAGCTCATCGACAACTTCGGCCCAGTCGGCATCATCGCTTATCGCTTGCTGTAAAAAACGTTGCTGGCTGTCGCCCCAAAATGGGGCGTCAGCCAATTTAACGTCCGCTGCCAACGGCCGGTGGTTGGCAATAAATTGCTCAATCGCTGCAGGGTTACTGGGCAATCCCAGCTGATCAAATAGGGCAGACAAAGGGTGGACGGGCGATTCCATAAACGGCTCCTATACGGTGACTGCAGAGGTAAGTATAGACTCCATTACTGTATACCTATTGCGTGACGATACGAGTGCATTACACATTCAAAGCGTTTTCTGCAGCCCTAAAACGGGCCTTCTTCAGACGGACTTAGAAGGTTCCCCGCTGCATAAACGGCACCTGCGCATAGAACGCTCTTTCGGCGCCGCGCGGGTCATTCTCTAAGTGCGAGGGCACATCAAACACCATGGTCTCGCGTTGCTCCAGCGTATACGGCTTCCACTTAGGGACGGCAGCGTCGTTGGGGTTGCCGGTTTTGGCAAAAGCCAGTAGCGCGGCACTCATGCTGCGCGCCATTTTTTGAGCGTCGTCACTGCCCCCGGTGCGCGAGCCGGCCTGGTGAATATTATTAAATACCAAAGGAATATCCAGTGTGTGGAAGGCGCCGTATTTACCGCCGTCCAGCGGTGAGCCCCAATCGAGCTGATAGGCCCAGGTATTATTGCCTTGCGCTGCCCGCACTTCTAACTCTTCTACTGCCCCACGCCAGGATCGGCCAGCGGTAGTCGCCGCAAAAAACACTTGCGAGGGCGTGTAGTTTGGGTACTGTTTACGATAAAACTCGATCACGGCACGGGGCTCGATATCCACATATTGTTGGCGGCGAATTTTATCGGGCAAATCCTCCCACTTAAGCGAAAAGTTTTCGTCTTTTGCCAGAAACGCGCGGGTCTCATCGCGGGTATTGCCAATTACCATGGGGATGTTGGCCGACTGCAGTGGAGCATCGGGCCAAAACGGATGGCGCGGCAACACGCCGCTGTCCATCACGGGGCAAAAGTGCAGTGACTTATCTTCAATACGGGAGAAGTCTTTTGCTTTAGTCGCGGCCAACACATCGGCCACCGGCGCCTGTAGCAATGCCTTTATTTGCGCATCGCGACTAGAACCTGGCTTAAGAGTCGCCAGAAAACGCTCGGCGCGCTGAGTCGCGGCGCGGGGCCCCGCGGCCGTCACCTGCTGCCCGCTCATCGTCCAGGCTCGATGGAACAAACCTTTTGCCGCGGGCATTGCCATCATAGTGGCGATTTTGGCACCCCCACCGGATTGGCCAAAAACCGTGACGCTGTTCGGATCGCCTCCCAGTGCCTCCGCGTGCTCTTGCACCCATTGCAGCGCGGCAATTAAATCCAGCTGCCCCACATTACCCGAGTGAGCGTAATCGGGCCCCGCCAAATTCGCGAGGTACAAATAGCCAAACGCATTAAGCCGATGGTTGACGGTAATGACCACCACATCGCCTTGATGGCATAACGTGGAGCCATCGTACAGAGGGTCGCTGCCGGACCCTGTGGCATAGCCGCCACCGTGAATGTAAAAGAGAATGGGGCGCTTAGCGCCATCAGCCAAGCCCGGCGTCCAACAGTTTAAAAACAAACAGTCTTCACTGCCGGTGTCATCACGCCCTTGCGGTGCCGAGGCCCCATAATTAGTGGCATCGCGCACACCGCTCCAGGGCGTTTCTTTTAACGGTGGCTGAAAGCGGCGTTTGGCGGTATCCCCGCCATAGGGGATACCTTTAAAAATATGCAGCCCATTGTGCTTTTCACCCCGCACCCGGCCACTGCGGGTTTGCAGCTCGGCGCCCCCGGCGGCAAAAGAAGCGGAAGACAAAGGCGTAATGGCAGTGGCCAATACGCCGGTTTTTAAGAGCTGGCGTCGATTATTATTGATTTGATCTTTCATTGTTTACCCTCTAACTCACCTAAGCGGACGTAATCGAAGTCGACATAACCATCACTTGCTTCACCACCGCTAAAAAGTCACCGTTTATCGCAACCACATCCGGGGCAAAATAATCGGCGTAAATAATAAGGTTTTGATAAGTATTGACTGAGCTGCTTGACGATACAGACTCGGAGGACGTTTGACAGCCGGCAAGCACAATAAGCGCCAGCATCCAAAGTGTTTTCATACCCACCTCAGGCTTTGCAAACCTGCAAAAAAAAGCAGCCGAACACAGCAAGCTGGTTCGGCTGAAGGAATCAGAACGAGTGGTAAAAAGTGCTCAAAAACCGTCGTTCTGGGGATAAAGATTACATGGTGTATTTAAAGCCTACGGTAAAGACACGACCGGTATGGTCCCACTCATAGCGGCGCTTATTTTCAAGGTCGGTAAAGCGATCCTGATAATTGTCGGTCAAGTTCAGCGCTTCAAATTTTAAGTCGAAATTCTCAGTTAGCGCGTAACCGGCTGACATATCCACGTTCATTGTGCCTTCGTAGCCTTCAAAGCGGTTATTGTTACCACTGGTGCTGGTCAGGTAATCATCGCGATACGCTGCAGAAATACGAGCGTTAAACTTATCGTCTTCATAGTAAAGCGTGGCGTTGTACGAGTTTTCTGACAGGCCAAACAAACGCTCGGTGATAGTATCGTCACCGAAGGTGTAGTCCACATCGGAAGTCACATAGGTGTAGTTTGCAATTACACCAAAGTTATCCAAAATTGTGTCTTTACCACCGAACACCGACAGAGGCGACTGATAAGCAAGCTCAAAACCTTCGACCTCACCGCCGGGGCCATTATCGATAGATGAAATCGTCCATGGCTGACCTTCAGGGTCTTGGCCTGCGGGCGATGTCGGGTTCAGCAAAGAAAGCGGCAAACCGGTAGAGGCATAAGTACCCTCCGACTCTGAACCAATGGGACGAGACTCAATGTCTTTGTAGAACAGCGCTAGCGACAATACCGACTGCTCGGCAAAGTACCATTCTACAGACGTGTCTATAGAGTCGGCGCGGGTCGGATCCAGGTAGGGGTTTTTATTGGAGACCTTGTAGTTAAACGTATCCACGCTACCGCCTGGGCTCAAATTACCCAGTCCTGGACGGGTCATCACTTGAGCTGCAGCAGTTCGCCACACTAAATCATCAGTAATCCACAAGGCGGTATTAAACGAGGGCAGCACATCATCATAAGGGTCACGATCGATCGTGCGCCATAACTCTCCGTTATAACCCGATGAGATCTGATCTGTTTCAACATAACGGACGCCTACATCGAATAGAAAGTTCATACCAGCCAATTCAGTATCGCCGTTTAACTGGATAAACACACCCAGATCTTCCTCTTCTACATTGCGAATATTACCTGTATCCTCTTTTAATGGCTGATTAAACAGATCAATCTCATTGATCCACGCATCCAAGTTGGGGATTACCCAGCTGGTGGTGCTTCCCCCCGCTACGTCATCATCAAAGTGGTAGACTTCACTAAGATCAGCCGTTCCCTGAATACCGTACAACTCGTTCTCGCCATCGCCGTCGGGGTCACAGTTAAAATCGATATTCTCGTTACCGCATACGGTAGAATCGCGACTATAACCGGTTGTTTCGAAGGTAAACTTCTTATAGCTGGTCCCAAACTCCAGGCTAAACACATCATTCATTTGCCAGGTGAAATCGATGGTCACATTGTCGTAAGCGTGCTCTACGCTGCTGGGGCGATCGCGAAACTCTGACATTTGAAAGTTGGTCGGGTCGGTAACGTCCGGCCCATTAAATGCCAACACAGGATTTTCATCATCGCTGTAGTCGTACATATAACCGTTGTAGTCACGGTCATCGTACATAAAGGTAATTTCGTGCGAGAAGTCCAGCGTCGAGGTAGATTGCCCCACTAGTGCGTGCATAGAAAAGGTATCGCTAAAGTCGTGCTCGATATCGATACCAATTTGGTCAAACTCGGTGGTCCAGGCTTTTTCAAAGTTCTCGTTACGCACCCACGCGTTATTCATCTCCATCATAGTAAGGTTGTTGGTCGAGGCATCGTAGGTGTAATCAAGTACATCCATACCATCTTCATTACCACGAAGTAGAACTTCACCCCACTTTTCACCACGCGAAGCATCCAGCTCTGAATAGAGCGCATCGATGCTCACTTTAGTGGCATCGGTGGGCCGGAACTGCAAGCTACCGGTTAACCCCAAACGCTCGCGTTTAACTTCAATTTGACCATAACGTGGAATACGGGGGTGAAAAGCGTTACTTACTTCAGCGCAACCCGCATCACCTGGGTTGGCCGCACAATCTACGCCTTTAACCGACTGAAACTCAGCCTGCTGCCAGCGCACGGTGTTTTGTCCCAGCTCTTCGGTTGTGGTATCAGAGTAAGCCGCCGAAACAGAAGCACCCCAGACACCCTCGGGGTCGTGATAGGCAAACAAGCCCGACACCCGTGGGCCAACGTCTTCGGTCAAATCGTTGTACTGACCTTCGACATTTGCGGCAAAAGTGACGCCCTCTTCGTAGTTAAATGGGCGGCCGGTGTTTAAGTCGACCACAGCGCCCAGCGAGCCTTCGTCCACATTGGCGGAAGCTGTTTTACGTACCACGATAGAGTTAAATAGCTCTGAGGCAAAGACGTTAAAGTCAAACTCACGACCTCGGTTAGGCCCGCCCTCACCGCCGGTGGCGGCCATTGCCTCCATGCCGTTGATACGCACCCGGGTAAACTCGCCCGATAAACCGCGTACCGATATCCCACGCCCTTCACCCGAGTCGCGGGTAATGGTTACACCGGGGATACGCTGGAGCGATTCAGCCAGGTTTTGATCGGGGAAATCGGCAATATCTTCGGCCATAATGGCATCGACAGTACCCGTTGCCTCGCGTTTAACATCCAGAGCCTGCTCCAGACTCTGACGGAAACCCGTCACAACGACTTCTTCCAGAGCCATTTGCTCTGCTGATTCTTGGGCATTGACATGAGCCGCCATCGACAGGGTCATCGCAAGTACCGATGAACTGGTCAATAGTTGGCGCCTTACTGAACTTTTAGCAAGTGACATAAACTTCTCCTAGTGTGTTTATTATTTAGTAACTAACAGGTCTATTCATCACGCCCTCACCTCTGGCTCAGAGGTATACCGGGGCTGTTATTATTAAATTGAGCAAAACCTCATCTACGAAGCTGTAGCGAAACCCAAATTTGGCCTAACCATAAACCGCAAAGAAAAACCAAATCAGACTTACCAATTAAAGTTGATTAAACTTTACTTTTCAAGGAAAAACCGCCCAAAACCACCATATATCGTGGAAAAATACGCCCATTTTTGGTATTACCAAAAAAACAAAAGTACTCCCCACCCCGAAGCTAAAACACCCCGGGAACCACAAACATCTTTATTTAAACGCCGTCATGGTAAAGCTCGGTAGACCAAATTACGGAAGATAACAGCGCCGTCACCGGCCGCATAAATCGCCGGGCGCAAACTCATAAATCCGTAGGCCACGTTATGGTGGTAACCAGACACCTCCATTTGGGTGTCATATTTAGTCCAGTTATTACCGCCATCGGTGCTGTAGTGAATGGTCAGAATGTGGCGGTCATTAGTCACCCGCAGACGCAATTTTTTGCCCCGGGGCTTATCACTAAAGCGCTGATCCATGCCATAGCGATGCAGCAGCAGCTTATCCTCCAGCACCCCCACACCGGCGTAGAGCTTATCGTTGTAAAACAATAAGGCACCGCCCATGGCGCCCGGGGTGATCTCAACATCCACCTCGAACTGATAGGCTTGATCGCCGGCGACAAAAGTCATAGGCGAAGAGTTAGCAGGCGAATCGCCTTTGGCATCGAGCTTTAAATATGGGCCCTGCTCGTCAACACCATAGTGCAACCGCTCTTGCTCACTGATGTCACCCCGAAAAAAGCTCCACTGCACACCAAACTTGTTCTCACTAAAGTCATCGGATAGCGGCATACCGTGCTTGATGCCATCAATGCCCCCATCGGGCTTGGGAATAGGTTTACCCACATCATAGCCGGCGGACACATACCAACCGTCCTCGAGCCACTTAATCGGTTCGAGCAAGCTCTGGCGCCCCAGCGTGTAAAAACCGTTTTCGTAACCGTGATACATCATGTACCAATCGCCTTTGGTGGGGCCCTCAACCACAGTGGCGTGCCCCCGCGACCACCATTTTTCGGCGGCGGACTCAGTGCGAATAATCGGGTTATAGGGTGAGTTCTCCCACGGGCCGTGGACGCTTTTAGAGCGCGCGGTAATCACCATATGACCGGTGGGTGGGCCAGCGGTGCCACCTACCGCAGTGGTCATATAAAAGTACTCGCCGCGCTTCATCATTTTTGGCCCTTCCTGGGCGTAACTTTCTACGTCCCACTCCTCGGGGTATTGCCAGCCGTCGTACACGTGTTTCATCTCACCCACGTAGCTCAGGCCATCGTCAGATAACTGCACGTAATCACCGTGCGAGAAAAACAGATAGCGTTTGCCGTCCTCCCCCACCAAGTGTCCCGGATCGATACGGTCGGGATACTCCTCGTTGGGGTCGAGATCCACCGGATCAGACCAGGGGCCGGCAATATCGTCCGCCCAGACAACGTAATTGGAGTTATGCCCCGGGTACTTGGCCGGGATATACACATAGTAGCGCTCGCCATGTTTGGTCAGCTCGGGCGCCCAAATACTGCCGACGTACTTTTCCAGCGCCGGGCCCACAGGCTCCCAATTGACCATATCGGTGGAGTGCCAAATCGTCAACGCGGGATAGGACTCAAAGGTGGAGAACACCATGTAGTAGTCATCGCCATCTTTTAAAATGCTCGGGTCCGGGTGATCGCCCGCCATAATAGGATTGAGATAAGTGCCGTCACCCATGTCTGCCTGACGCTGCCCCTCATAAGTGGTGGCCCATTGCTGACAACTGGCAATAAAGGCATTGCCAAGGTTGTTCGAGCACTCGCGCGCCGCTTGCCCAGAGGCTTGCTGACTGCTCTGGCAGGCCGATAAAAGCACCACGGCACCAAGGGCCGTCACCAACGTCGTTATCGTTTTCATAAATCACCTATTGCTTGTTGCGATCACATATTTCTAGCCACTAACGTCAACGGCGAGATATGCCGCCCGATAGTGGCGTGGCCTGTCATTAGCCCCTGCATCTCGGCAAAGGCCAGATCAATCATGTGCGGACAATCTTGCCGCATAGAGCAAACCGGGTTGGGTAAAAAATCCAGCATCGTGTTGTCATCAAAGGTGGCCAACACCTGCTCGCAAGAGTAGCCCCGCTGCTCTGCGCGCAAAGCGGCCAGGGCACCTTCAAAAACAGGAATTGAGGAACTCACTAACACGGAGGGTAGGTTTTGGCCCGCGCGCAAATAGCGGTGCATGGCGTTTTTGCCATCGCTAAAGCCGTTGCGCGGCGCCTGCTGCACATGCAAGTTTTTGCGGGGCACCCCGGCTTCTTTTACGGCGCGTTTGATGCCCTCTGTACGGGCGTCAATCGACGGCATAAAGGGGTTGCCAGCCAGCAGCAGGATCGAAGGGTCACGCCCGCTCTGACGGCAAAAGCTGATTAACTTTTGGCCCAGCTCAAAACCGGCACGCTCGTTATCGGACACCACTACCGGGTATTCCGACATGCCAAAATCACGATCGAGCAGAACCAGGCGATTATCAAAAAGCTTAGCCGCCAACTTGGCGTTGGCAGGCACTAAAAAAAGCCCATCGACATTGCGCTGCTGAAAATTATCAATTAGTGCTTGCTGGTTTGCCTCGCTATCGTCACAGCAAGCCACCATCAACTGCAGCCCCGCCTCACGACAGCGACACTCCAGCAGCTCGGCAAGGTAGGCAAAATAGTGATTCGACAGGCGAGGCAATATCAGCGCCAGCGTATCGGTGCGCTTTAAGCGCAAACTGCGCGCCGTGTGATTAATTTGGTAACCATGCTCATCAATATAATCGCGCACCCGGGTTTCCGTGGCACGGCTAATACGATACTGACGCGCTTTGCCGAGCAGCACCAGGCGAATAGTGGTTACCGACAACCCCATATGGTCGGCGATATCATCGACGGTTTGAGCCATAGCGTTCCCAGTTATTGTTATTGGGTGCATTGCAGACTCCAGGGCAAAACCCGGAGCCTTACCAAAATAATCATTTTGGCTTTACCGATTTACAGAAAATATATAGTACATAATTTGCTAATGCGAGTTAGCAATAGGCTAAAACACAAAAATGGCACCAAAAGCTGCGTAAAAGAACGCCTTTTACCTCCCCCACCTGCTGATGGCGTGTATTTCTGGCGGCAACCAGGCACTTGGCTGGCAGAAGACATAGCGCAAAACGCGAACAACAGCGGCCGCGCCGTGTAGAACCCCGTCAAACCGTGACTCAGCAAGCTCAAAAAGTACCGACGTCATCTTTTGCGCAACCAATAACTGACGGCAACGGCGGCTTTTTTGGCAAGCACGGCACTTAATTAACTTTACTGCCGGGCTGCAAAACACCAGCCCAAAAATGGTGCAAGCCACTGAAAACACAGGAATTTACGGGTCGATTTGGTGCAAAAAGATACTGTTAATTAAGCGCGCTTTTCTTAACCTATCTTTTCTATGGCCCGCTAAGGCAGGCCGTTATTGGCCCTCTTGTCAAACACTCACCACAGCGGACACTCACCACCGAGAAGTGATGTATCAATACGATAGTTAATTTCATAAGATGATCTGACAACGTTGTCTTGGCGACCACATTCAGAATAAACCGGTTACATGGTGATCGGTAAAAACCAGCAACACTGCCCCGAAGAGGCCACCTAATTGGTCTGACAACGCTAAAGCGACAAGGTGGTAAGTACCGGAGCGCGACAACGCGCGGGAACAGAATTACCGGAGACGCTGCTAACCAGCAGCTTAGCCAGGAAGGCATTGCTAGCGCACTCACACCAACAATACCAAAGCATTGAGGAACTCATGAAGCAATCAAAACGCAACCATTTTAATCGCCGGCTATTGGCATCATCGATCGCCACGGCGCTATTCAGCGCGGCAGGTGTTTCAGCACAAACCGACGCTCCCATAGAAGAACTCGTGGTGACTGGCGTGTACGCCTCGCAACAAAACTCGGTCAATATTAAACGCGACTCCGCATCTGTCGTTGATTCAATTTCGGCCGAAGACATTGGCAAGCTTCCGGACGTCACGATTTCGGACTCGATTCAGCGCGTGCCAGGGGTTCAGGTAGAGCGAACCGCCGGTGAAGGTGGCCCGGTACAAATCCGCGGCCTGGGGGATGTGGCTACAACCTTAAACGGTGAAAGCTTCTTGAGCGCAACCACCATCGATAGCTCTGGCGCAAACTTTGGTGACCTACCCTCTCAGCTCTTTTCCGGCGCCGATGTTTATAAGTCGCCGTCGGCAAACCACGCCGCCTTTGGCATTTCCGGGGCGATCAATCTAAAAACACGGCGCCCGTTTGACTTAGACGAAGGCTGGACCTTCTCCGGCGCCGCCGAAGTAGATACAGGGACCATTACCGAAGAGGCCGACCCAACTTTTAATGCCTTAATCGGTTGGAACAACGAGAAGCTGGGCTTTCTTATCAGTGCCGTCACCACCGAAAAAAACTTAGCGTCAGATTTTAACGGTTATTTTGATTCTTCTGAAAACGGCGGTATCGGTGCTACATTTAACAATCACTACTCTAATACGCCAAGTGTAAACCCTGAAATCTATCACGTTTCCCCACAAGGGTTTGGCGCGTTTAAAAAACAAGAAGAGCGTAATCGCGATGGAATCAACGCATCCTTTCAAGCAATGGTTACAGACTCGGTAGAAATTACCGCCGATTACTTTTATAGCAAGCAGGAGCGGTTCAACCGGCGTGCTGGCTTCTCTATGAATAACCGCTGGCAATCCTTCAGCGAATACCTGTATGTTCCAGAGGGTGAATTTCTGGATCATGACTTTGTCGTTCTTGACGACGATGGTAACGAGCAACAATGGCGCACAAGCGACACCTTCGAAGTTAATCCTTACCGAATGCAATCGTTCTCACAAACTAACTTCAATTTAGAGGACTCTGAAAACGCCAATATAGAAGTCAACTATGATAATGGCGGCCCACTAACAGCAAACTTCAGAATCACCCACGCCACGGCCTCGGCAAAAATGCGTCACGGCTATACCGAAGGCGACATGCTGAGCATTGACCAAGGCTCCATTGTGACGGGCCCCGGCGGGCTCATGCCAGCCGAGTACTGTGGCCCCGACGATACGCCAGTCGGTGATAACGGAGGCTGTTATGTCTCCTATTCTCCTGGCGGCATTGAAGACAGCAATTTTAATTTGCGTTACGACGCATCGGGTGAACATCCGGTCTTTTCGGGTTTCGATCAAATTGTTGAGGGTGGCCAGGGGCAAATGAGTGTCGCCGATTACATGCGAAGCCAGGACTCCTATCATGTGGGCGCGATCGCATCCGAGGGCAACACACGCGACAAAGGTGAACTAGACACCATAAGTGCCAACTGGAGCTACGAGTTTTCCGATACGCCCTTCATATCGAGCATAGATATGGGGGTAAGAAAAAGTGAACGTAAAGTCGACCACGAGCTTTACGACCTGTTCAGTACCATGGAAGAGACCGGCTGTTACGCTTTGTGGAAAGCGGTGGATCAGTTTGCCGGTACACCAGAGTGTGACATGAGCCTTCCGCAGGGCGAGTACGTCGATGGCAAGTTTGAAAACTATACGCTAGTGCCGCCGATGCAAAGTGCCGATTACGCCGAGATGATTTGGGTCGATGATTTCAGCGGCGTCTCTGGGATTCCTGGCGTCTGGGTTGCCAACCCGGAAATTTTCGATGATGTGGTGTCTTATCAGGAGTCTATCTATGGCCCGCAGGACGAGGTCATCAACCCCGGGCAGTCATACAAGGTCGCTCTCGACGAGTTCAGCTACTTTCTGCAAGCCAACTTTGAGCATGGCCCAGTGCACGGTAACGTAGGTGTCAAAGTTATAGAGACCGACCTGCAAGTGATACAAAACATTGTGGGCGATGCCATCCCACACTCAGGCAGCAATTACGATATTGGCGATGAGATAACGCAACGCAGCTATACCGATGT
Source organism: uncultured Gilvimarinus sp. (assembly GCF_963975215.1). Classification (GTDB taxonomy): domain Bacteria; phylum Pseudomonadota; class Gammaproteobacteria; order Pseudomonadales; family Cellvibrionaceae; genus Gilvimarinus. The sequence goes on along the minus strand of NZ_CAXBFW010000010.1, from coordinate 12,914 downwards.
ATTGCCATCATTAAACGTCAACTATGACGTTACCGATGACGTCAAGTTGCGCTTTACTTACGCCGAGACCATGCAGCCCCTCGATCTGCTGCGTTGGGGTGGGGGCAAATCCATCGGGCGTGTGTACAACGAAGATTGCGACTGTATGCGAGTATTAAACGGCAGTCTTTCCGGTAACCCTGAGCTCGACCCAACCCGGGGTGACAACACCAACATTAGTGCCGAATGGTACGTTGGCAGCGCCTCGATCTTGAGCGCCGCGCTCTATAAAATCAACATCGATAGCTTCATCCAATCTGGACGAGTTATGGTCGATGAGCCCGACGCCGACGGCATTAACCGCGGGCCTCACCCGTTTACCGCACCCGTACAGGGCACCGGCGGTAAAGTCGAAGGGGTTGAGCTGGCGGCAAAGATCGCCTTTAGTGACTTCATGGACGGTTTTATTTCCAACTTTGGTTTTGATGTCAATTACACCTATTCAGATAGCTCGCAAGATGCCGTTGGCTTTGGCGGCAAAGAGGTGCCTTTTGTTAACAACTCCGAAGACACCTACAACATTGTAGGCTGGTTTGAAAACGACTACCTTTCAGCGCGCCTGGCTTACAACTTTCGTTCACCACGCCTAATCACTACAGGAGATCTGGATACGGGCTATCAAAGCCTTTATCAAGACGACTATGGTCAGCTGGATATGAACGTGACCTGGGATGTTACCGACTCGGTCGCTTTGTACCTAAACGGCTCCAACATCACGGAAGAGTTTCAGCAAACCTATCTTGAGTTCAGCGACCAAAAAGCGTTTCAGAATATCTACGAGGCCCGCTGGTCTTTAGGGGCCCGGGTTAACTTTTAACATTATTAAGGGTATTTGGTGGATGCCCCATGGGGCATCCAACCGATCTTGAGAAAAGGAGAGCTCAAGTAGAGTCAGGGCTGATTCCTCACTATCGCTTTTGCGGCCTGATTATTATCGGGCCGCCTTTTTATCCCACACAATTTATCAGCTCGCCCTCTGGGTCACTAACCGGGCACGCCCTCAACTACTGAGTCAGCTCTTTTTTAAAGCCAGCAATAAAATCTTTCAGTGCGCGAACCTCAACATCCGTAAGCCGCTGTCGGGATGGATGCGTGTTGTCTCCCGGGCCACGGCTGCCCGCTTCAAAGAATCTCGACTCCTCTGGAGTAAACACCCGACTTTTAGTGCCATCGCGAGCGGTACCACCCATGCTGGCCCAGCCCTCTTTGTGAATATGGCTGTCCATCCAGGTATCAATATATATGGCCGACCCAATAGCCTCGGGATCCGCGTATCGACCATCGGGAAAGGTCGTGGTGGGGTGCCAGGGGCGACCGAGGGATACGCTATTTTCTAGTACGCCCTCTTCCCGCACGAGCGTAGAGTCGATAAAAACTAACCCGTAAGGCTGGTTAATATTCGTTGACGGCGCCGTTAAGTGCCCCTGGATATCCCCGGCCGAAAAAGCCTTGGCGCGTCGACGCGAGACAATTTCACACTGATCAAACACCGCAAATCCATCGCCAAAAATAAAGTCGACATTGCCACTTATGCGAGTTTTGTAGAAATAACTACGCCCACCGTCGGAAAATACGGTGTCTTGATAACCGTCGATAACACTGTCCGTGATCAGCGTTCTATCGCTGTCGACATCCAGTAATAGTGCAACCGCTTGCGAGTGAGATAACTTTTTAGGATCGCTCTTATCCAGCCCGTCGTTGGCAAGAAAATCGAAGCTGTTTTCGATATGCAGGTTATGTACCTGCACACCTGTGGCGTTGATAGTAAGAGTGGCCGAGCCGGGTGTTCCCCAGTCGTCCCGATGGTACTTTCCAGCCATACCCGCATAGGCGTCAAAATAAATACGCGGTAAAACACCATCGGTTGTGATGCCTTGCAGCGATACATTGTCGCGCTGAATGGTAATTTTCTCGTAGTACTCACCGGGCCAAATCGCCACACGATAGCGCCCCGTTTTGGGCGCAGCGGCTAGCGCTTTTGTTACCGACTCATAACGGGGTAAGTCACGATACTGATCTGAAATATCAGCCAGCTCAGCGGCGGGCACGGGTGACACCAGCGCATGGTAGGTGGGCTCGGCGCGCGCCAAGTCCACCCCCACCAGCATCACCGCGATCACCAGAACAAACTGAACGACTCTAGCCCAGCCGACGTTAACTTGCCCTAAAGCGCTACGCCCCCAGACCATTAGGTTAACTCAGCTTTTAATGCAGCCAAAACGCCCTGCTCGTTTATCCGCGTCAGCCACTGGGTGGTAGCCGCCAACACTTTCTCGTTGCCTGCCAAGCTTTCACCAAACACCTCTTTGACATTAAGGACGGCGCGAACAGTTGCCTCTGGTGTATCACTGGCGTCGCACAACGCTTTTAAGTCAGAGGCAAGAGGGTCTTGCACATCAATGGCTTCGCCTTTTTCGTCTACCCCCGATACGTAGCGAATCCAAGCCGCTAACGCGAGACACAAAAGGTCGAGGTTGCCTTCACCCTCTAGCTGCGCCTGCAGCGTTTGCAACCAGCGCTGAGGAATTTTTTGCGAGCCATCCATCGCAATCTGCCAGGTGCGGTGCTTTAAACCCGGGTTGGCAAATCGCTCGCGCAGCTCTACCTTGTAGTGCTCCATATCAAAGCCCGCGGGCACAGTCAGAGTTTCGCTCACCTCGCGATCCATAAAATATTGGCACAGCTTAGCCAGCACCGGCTCGCGCATAACCTCGCTGACGTAATCAAAACCGGCCAGATAACCACAGTAAGCCAGCAGAGAGTGACTGCCATTTAACAGACGCAGCTTCATGATTTCATAGACGTGGACATCGTCTACCAGTAACGCGCCAACATCCTCCCAGGCGGGCCGGTCAGAGCAAAATTTATCTTCAATCACCCACTGACTAAAAGGCTCCGCCAACACCATACCTTCATCGCGCAGCCCCAACTTACCTTCCAGCTCCTGGCGATCGGCATCTGTGGTAGCCGGCACAATGCGATCGATCATGGTGCAGGGAAAGGTCGTATTGGCGCGAATCCAAGCCGCCAGCTCATCACTGACCTGCCCGGCATACTGCAAAGTGACTTTCTCTAACACTTCACCGTTGTTGGGTAAGTTATCGCAACTTAATACCGTAAAGCTGTCTACCCCTGCCTGGCGGCGGGCATCGAGCGCGGCGACAATAAAACCAATGGCTGACTTAGGTGAGCCGGGGTTAGCCAGATCGTGTTTAATATCGGCATTGCTAAGGTTTAGGTTCCCGCTTGCCGGATCGTGGCAATAGCCTTTTTCGGTCACCGTTAACGACACGATTTTAACCTGAGCATCGGCCATTACCGCCAACAACTCTGCTGGAGACTCGGGCCCCACCAGCACATCTTTAACCGCCCCCACGACCTGAAACTTTTCGCCTTCCGGGCCGCGTTCGACAATGGTGTACAAACCATCTTGTTCAGCCAGCTGATCTTTAACGGTGGGCGAGCGCAGGCTCGCACCGATAATCTGCCAGCCCGAGGCACCCTTGTTGAGCAAAGCCTCGGTGTACCACGCCTGATGGGCGCGGTGAAAGGCACCTATGCCCAAATGAACAATTCCGGCTTTGCTGTTCGCCCGGTCGTAGCCGGGCGTGCTAGCCACGCCCGTCACATTCGCGAGTGTTTGATTATTTAAGCGCTGCATGAAAAATCCTTAGTCGAGCTTGTAAGCCTGCTTAACAAGTTTGTAGGTTAAATCGATTGCCACCTCGCGAGCTTCGTCTTCCGGCAGGCGATGCTCTGCCACCAAGCGGGCTAAGAAATTACAGTCCATACGGCGAGCCACATCGTGACGCGCCGGGATCGACAAAAACGCCCGAGTATCATCGTTAAAACCAACGGTGTTATAAAAGCCGGCGGTTTCGGTAATTTGCTCGCGGAAGCGACGCATCCCCTCCGGGCTGTCGTGAAACCACCACGAGGGGCCCAACTTAAGCACGGGGTAATGTCCGGCCAACGGAGCTAGCTCGCGGCTGTATACGGTCTCATCCAGCGTAAAGACAATAATCGACAAGCGGGTATCGTTACCGTACTTGTCCAGCAAAGGTTTTAACGCCTTGACGTACTCAGTTTGCGACGGAATGTCCGCCCCTTTATCGCGGCCAAAATCGCGAAACACATTGGGGTTGTGGTTGCGGAACGAGCCCGGGTGAATCTGCATCACCAAGCCATCTTCGATGCTCATACCGGCCATTTCTGTCAGCATTTGCCCGCGAAACTGCTCGGCCTCCGCCGCGGTGCAGTTACCGGCCAGCGCTTTGGCAAATAGTGCTTCACACTCGGCAACCGACAAATCTGCGGTGGTCGCCGTCGGGTGGCCGTGATCGGTTGAGGTGGCGCCAAAGGATTTAAAATATTCACGCCGGTTCATCAAGGCCGCTAAATAACCAGACCAAGTATTAGTATCTTCACCGGTAATTTCCCCCAGCTTGGCCACGTTAGCGGCAAAGCCTTCAAAGTCGGGGTCAACCACGGGGTCGGGGCGGTATGCGGTGATTACGCCACCGCCCCAGCCACTGTCGCGAATTTTTTTATGGTGACGCAAATCGTCCAATGGCGACTCGGTAGTGGCCAGATATTCGATATTGAAATTTTCCATCAGCGAGCGCGGCAAAAACTCGGGCTTTTGCAGGTAGCTGTTAATGCGCTCATAGTATGCGTCGGCCGTATCGGCACTTAAAACCTGATCTAACTCGAAGACTTCTTTAAAAACATAATCGAGCCACATACGCGAAGGCGTGCCGCGAAATGCCCAGTAGTGGTCGGCAAACAAGCGCCAGATTTTTTGTGGATCTTGCTCCACCGCGATACCGGATTTACTGGGCACCCCCAGTGACGGCAGCGATACCCCCAAGCTGTAGAGCATACGAAACACGTAATGGTCAGGCTTGATCAATAAGTCGGCGGGGTTGCCAAACGGCTGATTCTCAGCAAACCAGCTCGGGTCGGTATGACCATGCGGGCTAACAATTGGCAGGCTCTTAACTTCTTGATAGAGTCGACGCGCGATAGCGCGGGTAGTTTCATCAGCGGGAAACAGACGATCTGGGTGTAAATTCAGTGCACTCATGATGATATTATTACCATTGTTAAAAGATTGGGCAAAAATCAGCCTGACCAGCCATAGGATTTTTACGCACTAAGGTATGACCAATTTATAGTTACAAATGTCTGCGCCTATGTCAATGGCGCCATCGAATACCGCACGGGAAATATTGACTCAGAGCAAGGCCGCCGGGTGCTGGCATCAAAACAGCACGGCGGCCTTAGCAGGCTTATAGTTTTACAGACTATAACATAAAGTGAGTACCAGAGCGCGCATCTAAGTCACACAGAGTAGCCATCGCTTGCACACCGGTCTGACCAATTGTAAAATCCGGCGCAAAGCATACATTTATCAAAGACGGCCCAGCTGACTTTAGGGCCTCAAAACACATAAGAGAGTGTAGACACCATGGCAAAAATTGCCTGCATCGGCGAGGTTATGATCGAGCTTGCCGCCAGTGAACCCAGCGGTGACGGCCGCGAATTCAAGGCCCTGTCCTACGCGGGTGACACCTACAACACCGTGGTTACCTTGTCCCGTCTGGGTGCCGACACGGCTTATATCACCCGGCTCGGCGACGACCATTACAGCGACGCCATTATCGCGCGCCTGCAAGCCGAGCAAATCGACACTCAGGCCATTGTGCATCAAGAGGGCACGGTGCCCGGCCTTTACATGATTCACAACAGCCCCGACGGTGAGCGCGAGTTTTTTTACTGGCGTTCGCAGGCTCCCGCCCGGGCCTTATTTAGCCAGCAGCAAGAAATCGTGATGCTCGAAGACGCCCTCAGCGACTACGATATGATCTACCTTTCCGGCATTACCCTGGCTATTATTAGTGAAGACGCCAGACAACAATTGCTGGCCTTTTTACGCCGTTTTAAAGAGCAAGGCGGCCAAGTCGCGTTTGACAGCAACTATCGTCCGCGCTTGTGGCAAACACCCGAGCAGGCCCAGCGCGCTATGAGCGAGCTACTCTCGGTGACAGATTTGGCCCTGCTGACACTGGATGACGAAGAGCTGCTATGGGGCGATGAAGAGGCCGATTCGGTCGAAGCGGTAAAAGAGCGCTACGCCGCTTACAATATCGAAGAGATTGTGCTCAAGCGCGGCGCCCAAGATGTGATTATCTTAAACGCTGAACAACAAACGCGCGTAGCGGTACCTAAGGTAGAAAACATCGTCGACACCACGGCTGCAGGCGATACCTTTAATGCCGGCTATCTGGCAACGCGCAGTGCCGGGCAATCGGCCGAAGCCGCCGCCCAACAAGCTTGTCGCTGTGCGCGCGTTATTATCCAGCACCGCGGTGGCGTTATTGATCGTGAACTTTTCCTTAGCGAGCTGGCACAAAACAACCAGTAACAACGCGACTGCAACACAAAAAAACGGCGCCTTGGGCGCCGTTTTTTATGTATCAAAGGCTGCTCTAACGATACTCCTTTGGCACAAAGCTCAGCAACCAATCGGCCACCTCATCGGAATTGGCAGGCACCTCTAACGCCCGACGCACTGCGGGATAATCAGGATAGCCACCAACCTCTTCTTGGGAGTCGATAATCCGTCCGGTTTTACGCCGCACGGAATCCACAATCCGCAGGTCCACTTTATCGCGCTCCCACGGCCGCGAGCCGGCATGCGTTAGCACATGATCGTAAGTTTTATTAAGCGCTAGCGGCTGCAGGCCTTGCGGCCAAACCGGCGCCTTATCCAGCAAGTTAATATCGCCCTGAACCTGCGCCATATCACCGCCATCGAGGTTTAATACTTGGTTATCTTTTAGGTATACATCACCTTGATACGATACCAGTGCCAGGTCGGAGTAAGTATCTCTACCATAAATAAGCTGATTACCGACGACTGCAACCCGGGGGTTGCCGGGGCTAAGCTCGTGCCCTTCCCACTCGTGGGCAATATAGCCAAGCTGAATCGCAGCATTACCCAAGTTGTACATTAGATTATTCACCACGACCCCCGTCGCATGGGCTTTAAAATAGGGGTTGCGACGGTCGTTATGCGCAAACAAGTTGCCCACAACGGCAATGTCCTGCACGTAATCGTGAATCAAAATACCCTTAGAGTGCTTGCCCTTTTTGTGCGTTGCGTAATCCAGCGCTTCGGCAATAATAGAGTTGCTAAAAGTTACGCGCCCCGAGGTAGCCGCCGGCCCCTCATAGCGCTCGCCCGAGGCAGACATGTTTTCATCCACCGCCCAACTGGTAGAGACGTGATCGATATGCACATTCCGGGCTTTGGCTCTGGAAATACCAATACCGTCCGGTTCCCAGCCTGATAACGCTGGCTGATCGTTGGTACCTGGGCGAACGGCAATATGACGAATGCGCACATCGTGGGTACGAATACTGATCCCACCCCGGATAATAGTAATGCCTGGGCTCGGAGCGGTTTCCCCGGCAACCGTTACAAACGGCTCGGCAATATCCAGGTTACGTCCGGCTAAATTGATAACGCCGCCAACCTCAAAGACAACAACGCGTTTGCCCGGCTGCGCAAGCGCGGCTCGCAAGGAGCCCGGGCCACTCGCCGCCAGGCTGGTCACCTTGAGCACCTCGCCACCCAAACCGGCCGTCGTATCGGCACCAAAGCCTTCCATCGCCGAAAGATCCACCGCATTGGCGGTAAACGCACACAGCGACAATAACGACAGTGCCAAGCACCACATCCGCTTAAAACAAGACCCCGATTGACTCATAACTTTACCCCGTTAGCGTTAAAATGCAGCAACCAGCTCTACACCATTGGGTTACCGCGCTTACAAAGTTGAACCGCAAAACCCCAGGGATCTTTCAGCATTAACAACACCGAACCGTCATTGAGGCGCACGTCGTCGACCACCTTACAGCCGGCGGCGCACAAGCGCTCGGCGTCGGCTTCGGGATCTTCCGAGACAAACGCCAAGTGCAGGGTTAAGGGGTTCATCGAGGGGTAATCCGGCACCTCGTCGGGCGGGTTGTTATAAATCTCGATCATTACCTTATCGGTGCTATCGGCCAAAAAGTGTGTGTGGGGCGCTTTGTTAAATTTATGCTTAACCGTAAAGCCCAAGTGTTGACAATACCAATCAGCCACAGCAATTGGATCTTTTACATTAAACGCAAAGTGTTCGATTCGCATCACAGCACTCCCAGTATTATTTTTCGTACAGGCCAAAGAAGGTGGGCAAGAACTCACTAATGGCCGGAACATACGCAACCAGTAACAAGACCACCACCATAGCGGCATACATAGGCATCAAGGGTTTTATCAGCTTGGCAATAGAGGTTTTTGCAATACCACACCCGACAAACAAGACCGCCCCCACCGGTGGCGTACACAGGCCGATACACAAGTTAAGCACCATCATAATGCCAAAGTGCAGGGGCGACATGCCCAGCTCCATCGCCACCGGCAAGAAGATTGGGGTAAAAATAAGCACTGCTGGGGTCATATCCATAAAGATCCCCACCAGCAGCAAAATAATATTAATGGTGAGCAGGATAATAAACGGATTGTCACTCAGGCCCATCAGGGCGGCGCTAATATTTTGCGGAATATTTTCGTAGCTCAGCATCCAGCTCATAGCGGTAGAGGTGGCAATCAAGAGCATCACAATGGCCGTTGTCTCGACAGCCTTAATAAAAATTTCGGGCAGCTCTGGCAGCTTTACCTCTTTGTAGACGAATACCGATAACAGCAATGAGTAGAGAACGGCAATCACACTCGCCTCGGTGGCGGTAAAAAAGCCGCCAACAATGCCGCCAATCACCAACACAATTAAAAACAAGCTGGGCACCGCATCGAACGACTTTTTAGCCAGCTCTTTCATAGTCGGCACATGCCCAACCGGGTAACCATGCTTTTTGGCATAAACGGCACACACCGCCATCAGGCTTAAGGCGACCAAAATTCCGGGTAAATAACCGGCAATAAACAAAGCGGCAATAGACACCCCGCCACTGGCCAGCGAGTACACAATTAAAATATTACTGGGCGGGATAAGCAGCCCGGTGGTCGACGATGCAACGGTTACAGCGGCGGTAAAGTTTTTATCGTAGCCTTCTTTCTCCATTGTCGGAATCATAAAGCCACCGATAGCGGAAGTAGCCGCTACCGCCGAGCCGGAAATAGCGCCAAACAGAGTACAACTAATAATGTTTACGAAGGCCAGACCGCCAGGGAGCATACCAATAAGAACTTTGGCAAATTCAATCAGCCGATGGGCGATACCGCCGCGCCCCATCAACAACCCGGACAACACAAAAAATGGAATGGCCAACAACGCGAAGCTGTTAATACCACCCGCCATTCGCTGGGCGACGGTGACTGCCGCCGGGCCAAAATCGATAGTGAACAACATGGCCGCGAAGGTCGCAATGCCAATACCGATAGAGATCGGGACATTCAACACAAGCAGGACCACAAAGGTCACCAGCAGGACAATTACGGACCAATCCATCTTTCTACCTCAAATTATGTTTATTTTGTCTGGCGTTAGCGCAGCTCGAACCAAGCTGTTACTCGTAAAACTCGACGTGATCCGGCTCTGGATCACCATTGACAATACGATCAAAAGAAAAAAGTACGATCAGCACCCCACTGAGTGGAATGACACTGTAGAGATAGCCGATTTTAATTTGCAGGGCGGCGGACATCTGCCCCAAATCGAGCGTCAGCAGCATTAACTTGGCGCCCCCGTAAATCATAATCACACAGGCAAATAGCGCGCAGACCACGCTAATAAAAATATCCAGCTTGCGCTTTGCATCGCCCTCTAATTTTTGCGAGAGGATATCTAGCCCCAGGTGCGCCTTTTTGCGGTAAGCATACGCAGCGCCTAAAAGCCCAATCCAGACCAACAAAAAGCGCGCGAGCTCTTCGGTGTATGAGCTTGGCTCCTGCAGGATAAACCGGGTGGCAACCTGCCAGGTTACATCCAGCACCATTATGGCCATTAGCAGCCCCAAAAAGGCCCCCAAAAACTTTTCTATCACTGCGGTTAACTGCTTCATGGTCGACTCTTCGCTTACATCGCTTTAAAGGTTTGGATCAAATCGTACAGTTCGGTTCCTTTGTAGGATTCGTGCATAGGCTCTACCCGCTCCATAAAGGGCTTTTTATCGGGGCGAATAACGGTTACACCGGCCGCCTCTACCGCAGCCAACGCCTCGGCGGTAGACTCAGCCCAGAGCTTGCGCTCGTACACCACGGCTTCGTCCATAGCCTGCTGTAACCACTGCTGCTGTTGCGCGCTAAGGTTGTTCCAAATATAGCTAGAGATCAAAACAATATCGGGCACGTATGTGTGCTCGTTGAGGGTGTAGTATTTACTGACCTCGTAGTGCTTGGAGGTGTAAAAGCTTGGCGGGTTGTTCTCGGCCCCATCAACCACACCTTGCGACAAAGCCGTGTAAAGTTCGCCCCATGAGATGGGCGTACCCGAGCCGCCCAACGCCTGCACCATACGCAGCGCCGTTTGGCTTTGCTGCACACGAATCTTCAAGCCTTTTAAGTCTTCAGGCGAATGCACCGGGGTATCGGTGGTGTAAAAACTACGGCTACCCGCGTCAAAATAACCTAAGCCACGCAGGTTCACCGAATCACCGGATAACAGCAGCTTTTCACCTTCGGCGCTGTTAAGCACCCGCCAAAAGTGGTCGTTATCGCGAAATACATAGGGAATATTAAAGACCTTCATGGCGGGCACAAAACCCTCCATGGGGCTGGACGAGACTTTGGTCATCGCCAGCGAGCCGATCTGCAACAGCTCCATCAGCTCGCGCTCATCACCTAGCTGACCGCCCGGGTAAATATCAATGCTCATTTTTCCGCCCGAGATACTGTCGAGCCGCTCGGACATAAACACGATAGCCTGGTGTACCGGGTGCGTTTGATCCAGACTGTGGGCCATTTTTAAGGTTTTGATATCGGCTTCTTTAGCACAGGCTGAGAGCAGCACAGTGGCAGCCAAAAACATTATTGCTTTAATCCAGCTCTTACCCATTCTTACATCTCACAGGTTTTTATATTTATTTAGTAGGCTCCGGAATCATACAGGGTATAAAAAGAGCGGGCTATCAGAATTAGAGTCAAAACGACCATAAGAGTCGCTGACTCAGCCTGAATCACCCGCACAACCTAAGCAAAGACTTAGGAGAGCCACATTAATTGGCCAGACCAGATAACATTAAGCTCAAGCCTTGGAGTGACTAGACCACCAACATCCAGGCCAAAAGTCGCCAAACAACCTGCCTGACCAATCAAGGTAATAGTTGCATATTGGACTACCAAAAACAAGGGGTGGCTGACCACTTTTATCACGCGAGGGAAAATTACCATGGCCGCACCGCGGCACAAACAAGCTGGCCACCAAATCATCACGTGTTGATAGACCTAAAGGGGGGGAAAGCTGGTATAAAAAACGGGCCAACAAGTGGCCCGTTACTGTGCAGGTATGGTACTAACGCCAAAATAGCCGATATAAAAGTGTTATTCGGCGCCACAGGCGGCGCCTATCACCCCACCTCCAGCCAGGCTAGCCGGGTCGATCCCCCATCGTTGAACTGCGGACAACAATAGAGTGCGGCAGAATATCGCGCTTATTGAGCTTAATGCCCAGTAGGCTGTCCGCTCTGATGGCCTCAATCAATAGATCCACCGAATCGGTGGACATCTGATCAATAGGCTGTTTTACCGTCGTTAACGGCGGCCATATGGAGCGGGCAATGGCGGTATCATCAAAGCCGGCAACCGCGATATCCTCCGGCACACGAAGACCGCGGCGATGTACGGTGGCAATCACCGCACTGGCCATATCATCATTGCTGGCAAAGATCGCACTCACGGGCTCGCCCGAGTCCAAAATTTGCTCGCAAGCGGTCATGCCACCGGCAAAATTAAAATCACCCTCGGCAACCAACGCCTCATTGATCACAACACCGTGTGCCGCCAATGCGTCACAAAATCCTCGGTAACGGGTAGCAGAGACCCCCTGACGGCGATCGCCTTTGATAAAACCGATATCCCTATGGCCGGCATTAATCAAGTATTCGGTCATCTCGTAAGTGGCCTGATAATCGTCGATAGAGACGAACGCGGAGCGATCGAGCTCCAGCCCTGGCCCCACTCTTACATAGCGAACCCCAGCCTCTTCCAGCGCATCGAGCAGAGGTAAAAACTCACACATTGGCGGCGGCAGTATTACACCATCCAGCATATACCGGTTGGTCAGCCCACTCACCGTTTCTACAACATTGCCGGCACCAAACGAGCACGACTCCAGTACCAGGTGGTATCCCAGCTCGTTACAGCGCTGCAAAACACCAATCAGATACTGACTGATGTAACTACCTAAAGAGTTATCGTAAAAAAAACCAAGAACATAGGATTGCGAGCCAGATAAGCTGCGCGCCGATACGTTAAGGCGATAGTTAAGTGCACTTACCGCCTCCATTACCCGCTCGTGAGTGGACTCTGACACCTTGTCGTTATTGAGCACTCTAGACACCGTCATTATCGATACCCCAGCGCGGCTGGCGACATCTTTCATGGTGACTTTCTTGGCTTTCCCCGTGCGCTCTCTGGTACTCATGAGTCTACTATTCCATTGGTAGGTGATCGTTCGGAGCAAAACCGCTGAAGGCGCTTATTATTATACGAAGGTACTCAGAGCCTTCCGCCACTTTGCGAAGAACTTCTTGATACCATAAATACAAAAAAAACGCCACGAGGGCGTTTTTTTTGTGCGATCAAAGCGTCAAAATTACTCGATGATTTTGGCAACCACGCCGGCACCAACGGTACGACCACCTTCGCG
>NZ_CAXBFW010000009.1:0-133719 GCF_963975215.1 uncultured Gilvimarinus sp. | reverse complement strand
CATCTCTTTTTTTGCTAATGATAAAGAAACGACACAGAATTATGAACACTACCGCGGCATCCGCCGATCGCGGCAATAAATACGAATTTTCACTGCAGGTGCCATACCTGTACCAAGAGACCATCGACTTCGACGGTGGCGCCAACGTTAAAGTAAACTCCGATGTCGGTTTTGGCTTCACCGCCGGCTACAACTACTCCGATAAGTTAAATTTGCGCGGCAGCTTTAGCTGGAACTCCACCAGCTACGATGCCCAGCGCGTACTCGACGATGGCAATAATACCGTCGAAACCGTAGGCGGGGTATTTGACTCTTTTACCGCCAATTTAATGGGTGATTACTACTTTTTAGATGGCCCGCTGACACCGTTTGTCAACGCTAACATCGGCTGGACCGCGGTAGACAGCAATATCGCAGCCGGCCCCCCGAGCAGCGTGTGCTGGTGGGATCCCTGGTGGGGTTATATCTGTGACTACTATCAGCCCACTTATGGCGACGACTCGTTCTCTTACGGGATCGGCGCCGGGGTTCGCTTTGATATCAGTAAACAGCACTTTATCCGCGCCGGCTACTACGAGCGCTGGGTAGACATCGACAATGCCCTGGACGACCCAACCTTTGGTACGCTATCGGTTGAATTCGGCTTTATGTATTAAACCTGTATTCGTCACACCATAAAAAAGGCCCGCCGATAACGCGGGCCTTTTTTATGGTGAACGGCACAACCCGCTAACCGGGTTGGTTTTGCCTATGCACCTTACAGGGGTTGCCAAACGCAACACTGTTGGCAGGAATGCTTTTGTTTACCACGCTGCCCGCACCAATCGTGCAACCGTCGCCAATGGTGACACCCGGTAAAATAATACAACCACCGCCAATCCATACATCATTGCCAATGGTAATAGGGCCGGCCACGCCGATGTGAGTTTTCCGTTTGTCTAAATCCATTGGGTGGCTCGCCGCATAAACCTGTACATTTGGTGCAATAAAAACATTGCTGCCAATGCTCACGGGGCAACAATCGAGCAACACAAAGTTAAAATTAATAAACACGTTGCTGCCAATTTTAGTATTAATGCCATAGTCGACACGCATGGGCCTTTCTATGTGGACCTCGTCGCCCACGCTGGCAAAAATCTGCTGCTGAATGCTGGCTTTGCCGGCCCCATCGCGGGCTTTTAATGCATTAAAATCATCCACCAGATCGCGGGTTTTAAACCGAATTTCGGTTAACTCCGGGTCATTAATCCAGTATTCTTGACCGGCGATCATTTTATCTAATTCACTCATAATACTATCCATATTCAGGCTGAACGCGCATTGTTTATTTTAGCAGCAACTGGGTTCTAAGTTGTCATGGACTCTAACCTCGGGGCTAAAATATCTCATGCAAAATCGCACGATAACGCTCAAACGCCTCAAACTGTGGCATATGACCAACATCATCCAGCTCATGCAGCGTGGCATCGGGAATCACCTCGGCCGCTTGTTTGCCCAGCTTATCGTACTGCCCCAAAGTGCGGGTAACGCCCGGCTTCTTCCAACCCCGCCCAGGGCCGGTGGTATCGCGTGTGCCGATAATAAGATGGGTTGGCATCGATAATTTAGCAAACTCATTAACCACCGCGCCGGTAAATATTAAATCGTAGGTTAAGGCGTTATTCCAGGCTACTTGCGCCCAATCGGGGCCGTTAAGCCAACCTTTATGAATCGTGGTAAGTGCTTCGTACTGATCGCTCCACTTACCGTCGTAGTAGTTTTTCTTTTGATACGCGATAACACCCTCAATGCTTTTATCAAGCTCACTTTGATAAAAGAAGTTGGGGTCTTTGTATTCCACATACTGCAAGTAATCCTCCAGCCCCACGGGGTTTACCAACACCAACTGCGTCACTTGGGTGGGGTAACTGAGTGCATAACGCGTGGCCAACATGCCTCCCATAGAGTGCCCCATCACCACCAGCTGATCCAGGCCCAGCTCTTGTGTGAGCGCATGGGTATTGGCCGCTAACGCCTCAAACGAGTACTGATAATGCGGCGGCTTGGACGATTTACCAAAACCAATCTGATCAGGCATTAACACACCATAGCCTTTTTCCTGTAACAGCTCAGCCGTATTTTGCCAGTAGTCGGCGGCAAAATTTTTGCCGTGCAGCAAAAGCACCGTGGGCTTCGACTTTTTGCCGGGCAGGTGCATATAGGCCATTTCTAAGGATTGGCGCTGAGAGTCAAAGGCATACTGGCGCACCGGATAGGGGTATTGATACTGCGTTAAGCGGGCATCAAAACTGATCGCCGATTCACTCTCTGGTGCGGCGCTGGCTGTGGCCAAAAAACTGCAACCTAACAAACAGGCAACGACAACACTGGCATTAAAGCTTTGCAACAACCTCATAAAAACCTCTTAAATCGTTAATTTTTGTCGCTGAAGCTAAATGGCTTCACCGACACCAAAGTAAAACGGCGAACCATTTTTACCCACCGGGAAGCCGGTCGACCAGTTCAACAAACGCATTCGCACAAATAACCCAAGACCAAAGCCCGCGTGCCACTATTTAATAGCACCATTCTGCCGCCCCTTAGCCGCTAACTGCGTTCGCTTGCCGACTATTTTGCACAGTTTAATAAGCCACCACAAAAAACGGAGCCTGGGTGGGCTCCGTTTTTGTTATTCTGAGTATTACCGGGTGTGCCTACTTAGCAGGCTTAACAAACTTTAAGGTCATGCGGTCGCTCTCGCCAATGGCTTCATACTTAGCGCGGTCGGTATCGCCCAAACGGTACGAGGGGGGCAAAGTCCAAACACCTTTTTCGTGATCGGCGGTGTCTTTAGGGTTAGCGTTAATATCGCTGCTTGCCGCCAGCTCAAATCCGGCCTGTTTGGCCACGCGCTCAATCACACTTTGCTTGATGTAACCGCTGCCTTCTTGCTCACTCACATCGCGGTCTTCGGGCAAACGGTGATCCACCACCCCCAGTACACCACCGGGCTTAAGCGCCCGATGAAACGCCGAGAATGCCGCCAGCAAGCGTTTTTCGCCGCCGCCATTCATGTACCAGTTGTGCGCATTGCGAAAGGTCAGTACCGCATCGGCACTGCCCACGGGGGCAATATCGTACTGCTCGGGCGGATTAAACACCGACAGTTTTACCTGATCGTAGCGCTCGGGGTGAGCCGCCATTTTTTTACCGTAGGCCTCGCGCGAGCGTTTAAAGTAGGCAACCTCCGTATCCGGGTCAAAGTGGGCGGCGTAAAAAGTCCCAGAATCGCGCAAATACGCGGCCAGAATATCGGTGTACCAGCCACCGCCGGGCCAGATCTCGACCACGGTCATGTCCGGCTCGATGCCAAAAAAGGTAAGCGTTTCAGCCGGGTGACGATACTCATCCCGCGCGGCGGCATCGCCACGGTACTCCTGGTGTAACGCTTCATTTAATTTGTCATTATCAGTGCCATGAGCCATTGCCACGCTCGCGCCTACCAGCGCGCCGGCAAACACTCCAGCCTGTAACATCTTAACGATAAAGCCGCTTTTATTGGCCATGATCCGCTCCGTTGTCATTTTTTATTGAGTCAAAAAGTTCTTTGCTGCCACAATTATTGGGTACAAAGCCTAGCAGGCTGTTGTAAGACCCCTTGCATGCTCAGCGCGGCCTGAAGCGTGCAGCTGCTGTGCCTTATCTCGACGGACAGGGTGGTTCCCTTTGCTAGAGACAAGGCGCGGCAGATGTGCGCTTTAGACCACGCCCTACGGGACTTTCAGGCTGGCCCGTACTCGTCGTTGCCACGTTTCGATGGGTGGACACACACCTTCAAAATGGCGCCTAGATTACGAACCAGCCTGAAAGCCTGAGTACGTAAGGGGTTTTTCAACAACCTGCTAGGTTACCAAGCTACCACATCCACTGAGCAATGTGCTGCTATTTACCGCGTACTGCGCGGGTCACGGTTTGCGCAGCGCTTAAACGCTAAAGGCGCTATCCTACCAATGTGCCGGCACACTAAACCCGGCAAAGCCTGACCGCGGTTCAATCAGGTTTGTCACTGCCTTGCTTTTGCCTCCCCATAAGCCTCAAAACCAACAATAAAGCCCTGCCAAAGGTGACTATAGCGCCATGTTAGTCGGCTCCCCGCGTGAGCCCCAGCTAAGAGCCACGGCAAACAGCGAATAAACACCTTGCACCTGATTCAACATAAGCGGGTTACATACGTATTCACGGCACCTGCATACGTATACATCTTGGCCCGGGCGCCGCCCCTACCTATGTTGTCTGGCAGTGTCGCCTTTCACTTATAACAACGTGCGGCACGGCACGACAAACCATTTAGTCGTGCCCAGAGGTACCCCTATATATTAATAAACAAACTGGGAGTTACACATGCAAGCCAAATCTATGCCCCAAAAATGTAAAACACCTATTAAACGCCTACTGGGCGGCGCAGCCCTGATGCTCGCGGCGCACTCATCGCAGGCAGGCACCGCGTTTGTGCACTTATTTGAATGGAGCTGGAACGATATCGCCGAGGAGTGCGAAACCTTTTTAGGCCCCAAAGGCTTTGATGCAGTACAAATCTCACCGCCAACGGAGCACGTTAAAGGCCAGCAGTGGTGGACGCGCTATCAGCCCATCACCTACCAAAACCTGGCCAGCCGCAGCGGCACCGAGGCCGAACTGCAAAGCATGATCAACCGCTGCCACAACGCCGGAGTAAAAATTTACGCCGATATCGTCGTCAATCAAATGGCCAACCATCTGGTAGAGGGAAACTACGGCATTGACGGCACCTGGTGGGCACCGCGGGATTACCCCGAATTTAGCACTCAGGACTTTCACCCAGGCTGCGCCACTGACTACACCGATGCCAACTCGGTATGGAGCTGCGACTTAAGCGGTATGCCCGACTTAGACCACAGCCTTAATCACGTGCGCACCACCATAGGCGCTTACCTGCAGCGGCTTAGCAACATGGGCGTGGACGGCTTTCGCATCGATGCGGCAAAACATATGCCCCCTTCCGACATTGCCGGTTTTTTACAGGCGGCCGGCAACCCCTGGGTATTCTTAGAGGTCATTGGCGCCGGTGGAGAGGCCCCCGAAATTCAGCCGCCCAACTATACCCATATGGGGTTAGTCACCGAGTTTGCCTATGGCCCAGCGGTGGCGGGTAACTTTAACGGCCAGATCAAACACCTGCTGGATTTAGGCCCCAGCTGGGGGCTACTGCCATCTTCTGACGCACTGGTGTTTATCGACAACCACGATCGCGAGCGCGGCCACGGCGGCAGCGGTAACTTATTTTACCAGGACGGCGCTAAGTACAATTTAGCCAACGTGTTTATGCTGGCCTACCCCTACGGTTACCCCAAAGTGATGTCCGGCTTTGAGTTTGACGACTCGACCACCGCCGGCACCGACATGGGCCCACCAGCGCCCGGCGGCTGCGACGCCAATGGCTGGGTATGCCAGCACCGCTGGGGTAACATCGCCAATATGGTGGGCTTTAGAAACTACACCGCCGATGCCTGGAGCGTGGATAACAAAACCGTCATTAACGACAACGCCATTGCATTTGGCCGTGGCGATAAAGGCTTTGTGGTGATCAATAACGGCCAAGGCACCGTAACCGAAACCCTCTACACGGGTATGCCCGCGGGCGATTACTGCGATATTTTGCGCGGCGATAACGAGTGCAGCGGCACCATCATTAGCGTAGACGGCAACGGCTTTGCCAACTTTAACGTGGGCCCCGAGTCCGCCTCAGCCATTCACGGTGGCGCCCTGCCAGGGGTAAGTAACCAGGCACCGGTAGCCGTCATTGAGGGCGCGCCCACCACCTCCAGTGTCGGCAGCCAAATTACCCTGGACGGCACCAACTCGTACGATACCGATGGCAGCATTGTCAGCTACCTATGGAGCACCGGGGCAACGAGCTCAAACATTACTCCCACGCTCAGCAATGCCGGTACCGCTGCGTTTAGCTTAACGGTCACTGACGACGACGGCGCCAGCGATACCCGCGAGGTGAGTATCGAGGTAGGCAATGACGGTCTAGTCAGCAACTTTAATACGTTGTATTTTCGCGGTACGCCCAACGGCTGGGCCACCAGCCCCATGAATTTGGTGGACGACAACCTCTGGCAACTCGACGTGCAGTTCGACGGCCAGGCCAACCAGCGTTTTAAGTTTGATGTAACCGGCGATTGGAGCCAAAACTATGGTGACAACAATGCCGATCAGCAGCTCGACAGCGTGGGTGCCGACATTACCACCAACGTGACCGGTGAGTATCGCGTGCAAGTCAACGATGCCACCCTAAGCTACAGCATCAATCCCATAACCACAGACTTTAGCAGCAACTGGGATACGCTGTACGTGCGCGGCACGTTTAACAACTGGGGCTGCACGGCACTAAGCTTAACCGCCGATAACACCTGGAGCGGCACTATCACGCTTGATGGCTCGGCCAATCAGCGTTACAAGTTTGATCGCCACTGCGACTGGAGCAACAACTTTGGCGATAACAACAGCGACGGGGTGCTCGATAGCAACGGCAACGATATTATCGATAATCGAGCGGGCACGTTTACCGTGCAAGCAAACGACAACAACCTGCAGTACAGCGCCCAATAAACCCTAACGCATTATCACCCCAAAAAACGCCGACATGTTCGGCGTTTTTTTATGCAGGTAAGCGCAAAACTACAAGTGCGTGTTAAGTGTAGCCAAATACGCTTCGTGCTCTGGCAGTTGTTTTACCGTGCGGGCATAAATAGTTTTTAAGTGCACCATAAAATCCCCCAGCTGTTGCTGGCTTAAGCCATCGGCCAAGGTGTGATACGACTCGGGCCGTACGCCCTGCCCTAACATCACCTGTTGCCAGGCGGGCTCAGTAAACAGCTCATCAGCCGCGGTATGCACTTGCCCGCTCGCTTTAAACAATGCAATGCGTTGCGCTAACGCTTGTGGTATTGCCATGCGCTGGCAATCGCGCCACATAGGCTCTTGGCGGCCGTTTAGATGGTAATGCAAAATAATAAAATCGCGAACCGATTCAAACTCGGTTTGCGCGTGCCGGTTAAACGCCTCGGCTTGGCTGGCGTAACAGGTAGGCGCCGGGAACATTTTCACCAGCCGTGTTACAGCGCTTTGCACTAAGTGCAAACTGGTAGACTCTAACGGCTCTAAAAAACCACTGGCCAACCCCA
The DNA here is from genome assembly GCF_963975215.1 of uncultured Gilvimarinus sp. Taxonomy (GTDB): domain Bacteria; phylum Pseudomonadota; class Gammaproteobacteria; order Pseudomonadales; family Cellvibrionaceae; genus Gilvimarinus. Next base: position 126,511 of record NZ_CAXBFW010000009.1, on the reverse strand, counting down.
GCGCGACACAGTTTTTATGCCACTGCTTTACTCGCCGCCCGACCTTAAACCGAATAAGGTTAGGCTCGGCCACCGCGGGCCCGGTTAACTGTTGTTGTAAGGTGTTTAGCGCTTCGTCATCGCTTAGGTTTTGGGCGCTGTACACAATACCGTTGCCGGTGCGGTGCGTTAAGGGTATTTGCCAGCTCCAACCCGCGCCGTGCGCGGTGGCCCGCGTGTAGGGCGGCACCACGTTCAATCGCTCACTTGGCAGCGCAATAGCGCGGTTGCAGGGCAGCCACTCGGCGTAATCGGTAAACCCCACGCCTAACGCCTTGCCCAAAAGCAATGAACGCGCGCCGGTGCAGTCAATAAAAAAATCGCCGGCAAGCTGCTGCCCACTGGTTAGCTGCAGAGCGTTAATATCGCCCGAGTCGGCATCCAGCATTACCCGGTCAATGGTCGCGTCCATGTGGTGTACGCCCGCGGTTTGGCAATAACGTTTTAACAGCTGCGCGTAACGGCCCGCATCAAAATGGTAAGCGTACTGCAGCCCCGGCAAAGGGGTATTGGGTATTTGCTCAAGCGGTGTAAATCGGCCGGCGCGCGCGGCATGCGCATTCAGCGAGTACTGCCAAAAATCATCCTCGCGGTTATCGGTTAGCCCCTCGGCACGGGCTCGGTGCCAATAGTGGTAAAAGCTGGCAAAGCCTTGCTCGCGGCCAATGCCGCCAAAGGCGTGCAGGTAGTTGCTTGCCGGGCTGCCCCAACCATTAAACTCAATGGCTAACTTAATGGTGCCACCGGTCGCGCGCAAAAAGTCCGCCTCATTGATACCCAGCACTTGGTTAAAGGTTCTGATCGGAGGAATGGTGGCCTCGCCCACCCCCACGGTAGCAATCTCGCTGGATTCTATCAGCGTAATCGAGAACTGCGCCCCCAGTAAGCGAGATAGCATGGCCGCCGCCATCCAGCCGGCACTGCCACCACCGGCAATCACCACATTGCGTTTCACCACACTCATTACCTTTTATTAGCCAACATAAAAAAGCCTCTGCTACCAAAAGGTAGCAGAGGCTAAAGCGGACCGGCTAATTGTTCACCCTAAGCCGGCAATAAAGCGAAACGTGCTTTAAAACTTGTAGTTAACCCCAAGCAGGTAGTTAGCACCAAAGTGCTGGTACTTGTTTACCTGGCGTGGGTCGTCTTCGGCGGCCGAGATCGTCTCTTCGTCGGTTAAGTTTTGCCCCTGCAAGGTTAGGGTTAAACCGTCCAGTGATTCGATACCCGCCGCGCCAAAGTCAAAGCCAATTTGCGCATCAATCAGCTCCGCACCTTGGTCAGTGGTGGGCGTTAGCGCTAAGCTGGTGCCGTAAAACTCGGTCAGGTACTGGTCGCGCTTGCGGCCGCTCACGCGGAACTCGAAGCCGTTTTTCTCGTAGAAAACAGTAACCTGATAAATCTCATCCGACAGCCCCGGAATATCCGACTCGACGCCCTCGTACTCAATTTGGCCATCGAGGAAGGTGGCGCTGGCGATTACGCCAAAACCATCCAACCAGTCGCTAAAGATGTGGAACGGCAAGCTACCCTGCAGCTCAGTACCTTTTACGTAACCGTCACCCGCTTCTACCATCGACTCGGTATAACCCTGAGTAGAGGCCAGCGCAGAGATATCGGCATCGTGGTAACCGGGCACGATGTAAGGGGTAAAATCAGTCAGTTCACTGGTGCTTAAGTGCCAATTTTGCAGATCTTTGTAAAAGTAAGCCGCGGCAACATAACCGTCGTCGGCAAAGTAGTACTCATACGACAAGTCAGCTTGGTTGGCTTCAATCGGCATCAGGTCAGGGTTACCCGACGAGCCACTCCAGGCGCTAAACTCCGGGTCCGAGCTTAAACGGCGCTGCTCGTCAAAGTTAAAGCCAATGGTGTTATTGGGCTTCATGTCGTCCATACGGGCCCGTGACATGGTTTTAGCCGCGGCAAACCGCACCACTTGGTTGTCGGTAATTTGAAAACTGGTGTTTAAGCTTGGCAACACTTTGGTGTAATCAGTGCCGCCGGTTACCGGTGTAGCCACAACAGTGCCATCGGCACCGGTGTAGGTATCAAAACCGGTAGAGCTTTGATCGGTGCTGACTACCTGTAAACCCACATTACCGCTCATAATACCGGCGCTAAAATTGGCTAAACCGTACGCGGTAAACACCTCTTCATTCACACTATAGGTATCCCCCAAACGGGCAGTTTCGGCTTGGGTCGCATCGATTTCGCGATACAAACCGTCGCGGTACATGCCGATACCGTCGTAGGCCAGCATGCCGCCTAAACCTAAAAAGTCGAGGTTAGCGGTGCCTTCGATGTACTGCTCAGGTACCGCAATGTCGGTTTGCTGCTCAGCTGGCAGTGAATCATCGTAACCCGGGGCCACCAAAAAGGCGCCATAGTTAACTTTAGATTTGCTGCGGTCCGAGTAAGCCACCCCCACTTCTACGCTATCGATAACTGAGAAATCGAGTTCGCCCTCAGCGCTTAAACGTAAAGTATCCAGCTCTTCTTCAAACGATGGGTTGTTAACAAAGCCATCCTGCGCGTTGCTGTTGCCACCCACCAGAGGGGCAATTGCGCCGCCCCAGGCTTGCGGGCCCGCCAAACGGATCATATCCGGGTCGCTGTAGTCGGGCATCGATATGCTTGGGTGCGCGCTGTATTGCACCCCGGTCGATGGGTCCATCACCCACGTGCGCGCCGCCGGGTCGCCCTGAGTTGCAGTGCCTGCACGGCCCACACCCGAGTAGCTCTCCATGTTAATTACATCTTTGGTTGACTCGCTGTGCGCGGCATCAAAGGTCAAGGTCCAGTCGTTGCCTAGCATGTACTCTAGGTTAAAGCCCAACGTCGACAAATCGCCGTCTTTCACTTCGCCGTCGTTACGGATTACGCTGTGAAAGCCGTCAAATACACCAGACGTAACCAAACCATCTTCAATAGAGGTCGCACTCCAGTTGGCGCCGCCCCAAACCGGGCCGCCCTCTTCCAAACCACGGAAGACCTTGGTCTCTTCAAAATCGATATAAAGCGCATCAACCGTCAAGGTTAAGCGATCATTTGGCGCGTACTGGCCCACCGCTGAAATCGTATCCCGCTCCATTAATGCCGAGCGGACAAAGGTATCGTGGCCGCCCAGGACTTTAGAGCCATCCGGCGCATCGGCATAACCCCACGCACGCACTTGCTCTTCCTGACTGGGCGACTCCATGGTGGCCACGGTAACGGCCAAACCAAAGGTGTCATCGGCAAAGGTGTCAGAGTAAGTCAGTGCCAGTCGGTGGCCGGTATCATCAAAGTCAGGGTTACCAGATTCCAGCTCGTTCATCTCGTAGCTGCCGTTAAAACTGATAATACGGTCGCTCTCTAGCGGGCGGCGGGTACGTAAATCAACAATGCCGCCCAGGCCCTGGTTAATCAGGCTGGCATCGGGGGTTTTGTACACTACCGCCCCCGCAACAATCTCGGAGGGGTACAAATCGTACTCAACCCCGCGGTTGTCACCAATGCCCAACAGCTCGCGGCCGTTCATGGTGGTGGCCACGTAGTTCTCGTTAAAACCACGCACCGAGATCCCGCTGGTGCGGCCATCGCGGCGCTCACCGGCAAGCCCAGGCAAGCGGGCCAACGACTCGGCAATACTGGTGTCAGGCAGCTTGCCGATATCCTCTGGCGAGATCGCCTCTACAATCGAGCTGGCGTCCTCTTTAATCGCCATAGAGTTAATCAAACTGGCGCGAATACCGGTTACCACCACTTCTTCCAGGGCGGGCTCGGCAACGTCTGTTTGGGCAAAGGCAGCAGGGGCAGCAAAACCTGCAATAACACAGCTAATGGCTGAGGGCAGCAACAACTTCTTGGCTTGTTTCATGATGCAATCCTATCTAGGTCTATTATTATCGGTCTCAGCACCATCGGGGTAACAACCTCACAGATGGCTGACAAACCCTCAGTTTTTAGCCACTGAGTTTTTGTCATGAGCTGTTATTGAGGTTAGTGCCAGCGCCTGTACTTGCGCAATTGACTGCATACGTATTCAAAACCATTGCCGCGCGATATACCTTATGAATACGTATGTAATAACCTAACAATAGTGCAATCACGTCACAGGCCTAACCGCCAACCGCGTAATAACCTTGAATTACCAAAACAACTCTGGCGATAATATCCGCCCCAATTCAGAGACGGAGCCTCACCCATGAAATTATCATTAACCCATACCCCTCGCGCCTTCCTTAGCCCCGCACTTGCGGCTATTGCCCTGTCGCTCGCCAGCAGCAGCCTTTACGCCGATGAGGTAACTGATGCCGTCGACGAGGGCCTAAGCGCTTACAAAAGTGGCGACCTGTCAACAGCGTCCAGCCAGCTGGATTACGCCTCGGGCCTAATCCGCCAGCAAAAAGCCGAATCGATTAAAGTCGTGTTTCCCAACGCGCTAGGCGGCTGGGAGGCCAGTGAGGTCGAGAGTGAATCGTCCGGCGGCATGATGGGCGCCGGCATTTCCGCCAACCGCGAGTACTATAAAGGCGACGCCGATGTCAGCATCGAGCTGGTTATGGACTCACCCATGCTGCAATCGATGATGGGTATGATCAACAACCCCTCTATGATCACCATGAACGGCGGCAAACTCGTCAAAGTTCAGGGCCAAAAAGCCATCTACAACGGCGACAAAGACTACCCAGAGCTAATCATGATCATCGACAACAATGCCATGTTCACCCTTAAAGCCAACGGCGGCGCCACCCTAGACGACCTAAAAGCCTACGGCGAGGCGCTGGATTTAGAAGCTCTTTGATCGTAAAAGATCAAAGAGCTGTCGGATGTCTGATGTCTGATGTCGGACGCGTTTTGCGTCAGACTTCAGACATCTGCCGTCAGACCATTCTAACCCCTTGTATCCAAGCCCCCTCGGCCCTACAATAGCCGGCCTTTGGAACTTGGCTGTCATCAGCCTGTCACAAGGGTACGGTTTTGCTGACAAGCTCAGCACCCAAATTTGGGGGCGACTTGGATTCGACGCCGGTGGCAAAACTCAAGGTGCATGTCGTGATGGTAGCGAATCACGTTAATCCAAAGCTGCAATTTATTAGTTGCCAATGACGACAACTACGGTGCCCAATTAGCCGCGTAAGCGGTTGATGAAGCACTTCTAACGGTACGCCGTTAGCGGTCTATGACAAGGTGCCAGTACCGCGTTACAGACTGTCATACAGAACTGGATAGCTGTGTTGTTTTGATCGTGGCAACACTGTGAAATCTAAAGCGAACTCGCTCGCTGCACCCTGCCCGTTGGGTCGCAGATGAGTTAAATCAATTAACGGAAACTAAGCATGTAGAGCCGCGAGCGGAGTGCCGGCGGACGGGGGTTCAACTCCCCCCGCCTCCACCAATAAACAACCCTCAGATCGAGAGATCTGGGGGTTTTTTATTGGTTGCGGGGAAGGTAAAGACACCCCCGTAGGGGGTTGACCGCCACGGACGGCGGAAATGCTGAAAATGCATGGAGCAATTTTCGGTCACAAAATGGCAGGATAGCCATATATATGGCCACCGTCCTTGGCGCCCACCTAGCGGCGGCTTCGCCGTGCCAGTTGATTCCCGATCAACTGGTGCACAGCCGACCAGGCTGCCCGAAGGATCAAGGTGAATGGCGCGAAGCGGCAGAGAAGGCTGCCTGGGCTGGGCGCACACGGACGTGCGCCATGCACTCCCCCGCAGCCTTTTTTGTTTGTGGTGCGAGTAGAACCTGCCCCGCCTTACCGGTTAGGCCCGAAACAGCAGAACACCGGCAATCCAGACCACGCTAATCAGTCGACATCAGCCAAACTGGAAAGCTTTTCGATCAAAGGTGGCAACTCGTCTTGCACAATACTCCAAACAGTATCGTCATCAATGCCAAGATAACCATGAATTAAACGATTACGGGTCGCTATGATCATGCGCCAGGGAATATCAGGGTAAGCGACCCGAACATCATCAGGTATGTGGGTGGCCGCCTCACCGATAAGCTCGATATTACGCAGGGTCGCGTCGTAAGTAATAGAACTGCGAATAAACTGCGCTTGATTCAGGCCACTGGTATATTCCAATGCTTTTTCAGCAAAACCGATCATGTCGGTTAAATAAAAGCCCCATTCACGATTAGACATGAATACGCTCTTGCTCGATATACGGGCGGAGCTCTGGGCGGAGTGCTTTTTGTGTCACAAGATCAATCGAACAACCGAGTAGATCCTCCAAATAAAACTGCACTCCAAAATAGCGCTTTGAAGTCGCCGGGCCATCAAAATTAACGAGAATATCGATATCACTACTCTCTCTAGCACTATCGCGAGCGGTAGAGCCAAACAGATAAAGCTCCGTCACACCGAACTGGCTTTGCAGCTCAGTCTTACACGATTTGAGTAGATTTAACGCTGTAGTGCGATTCATAACGCGACATCATCCGTTGGTTGACTGCGAATATAGTATTTTGAATCGGACGGGGGTTCAACTCCCCCCGCCTCCACCAAAAAGCAAAAAGGCCCCACCCCGAAAAGAGTGGGGCCTTTTTCTTTTTCGGCGGGGAGAGTTAAAAGCACCCCCGTAGGGTGGTTGACGTGCATGGACGCACTAATGTCGCGGGCGCAGGGTGAGGCAAGTGTTTAAAATGCGCCGCATTTTGCGTCGCCGAACGACCACTAGCTACGCTAGTGGGCAGGCCCCGAAGGGCGCAAGAGCGACCACAAAATGCCGGGCAGATATTTGCTCCTGCAATATCTGCATTCCCGCCGTCCTTGGCGGTCAAACATGTTGTACCGCGAATGCGCCCGAAGGATTGGGGCCAGGGACAAGGTGAATGCCCCGCAGCTGCAAAGAAGGCAGCCTAGTGAGGCCCCAAGTACACGCCCCCCGCCTCAGCAACGACTCCTGCGCGACTATACCTCCTGCATCCATGGAGCCGTCGGCCAACAATAAACACCCATTCCAAACTGGATCTAAACCCCAATACCGATTATTGTACGCGCTTCTTTAAACCCCATAGAAAAGAGACACGATTATGCCTCAAGCCGCTGCACGTCACATCCTGGTCAACGACGAAGCCACCTGTAACGAACTGAAAGCCAAAATCGAAGCTGGCGAAGATTTCGCCAAATTGGCGCAAGATCATTCAAGCTGCCCTTCAGGCCGCAACGGCGGTGATCTGGGTACCTTCGGCCCCGGCCAAATGGTCGCCGAGTTCGACAAAGTGGTATTCAGTGCACCGGTCAACGAAGTTCAGGGCCCGGTCAAAACCCAGTTTGGTTATCACCTGCTGGAAGTGACTGAGCGTCAGGACTAGCCGGGACTAAAAACCCCCACGACCGCCCCGTTATCCAAATCGGGCGTGGGGGAATCCAGGCTTCGTAGCAATTAAAAGTGCCACCTTAACCAATCGAAACCAAAAAATTACACGTTGAAGATTCAGCAAGCGTGCTGATTTGAATTACGAAAACTGTCCCCGGAACTCGAACCATTCCCCTCATGTTCCACTTTGTCGGCATACATTGACATTTGCCGACAAAATGGAACATTATTGTCCTTATGGACACAGCCAAACAGAAAATCCTAGAAATAGCCCAGTCAAAAGGGATTATCCGCTCTCGCGATATCTCAGCGCTGGGGTTGCCCCGTGTCGCCCTAACCAGAATGGTTCGGGAGGGAATGCTAATTCGTATAGAGCGCGGACTTTATGCCCCCAAAAGCAGAAACATCTCGGAACATAGCTCACTGATAGAGGCCACCAGCAAATGCCCACAAGGTATCGTTTGTCTACTATCCGCTCTGCGAGTACACAACCTGACCACCCAATCGCCCTTTGAAATTTGGCTTGCCATACCCCACAAAGGGCGAGCCCCCAAAATGAGTTATCCGCCACTGCGTATCATGCGATTCTCTGGCAAAGCCCTAACCGAAGGTGTTGAAAAGCAGCTGCTTGACGGAGTCGAGGTGCAAGTAACCAATGTCACTCGGACCGTGGTCGATTGCTTCAAATTTCGCAATAAGATCGGACTGGATGTCGCGCTTGAAGCCCTGCGCGAAGCTTGGGACAGTAAGCTCGTCAGCATGGATGAGCTTTGGCGCTGCGCCAGCATGTTCCGAGTCGCAAATGTCATGCGCCCTTACATGGAGACTCTTTCATGACAAAGCTACAGGGAAGTCAACCATGACCAAACAAAATAAAGCAGCGTCAATACGAGCCCGCCTGCTGACTCACGCGCGAAAATCTAACCAGGATTTTAATCTTGTCCTTACCCGATTCTGCCTTGAGCGCCTACTATACCGAATCAGCGTTTCCGATCATGCACACCAGTTTCTTTTGAAAGGTGCCCTGCTATTTGATCTTTGGTTTGACATACCACACAGGCCGACGCGCGATATTGACCTGCTCGGTTTTGGCACGTCTGATATACCTAGCCTGAAAAAGATCTTTAAGAAAATTTGCAGCATTTGGGTAAGCGATGGCGTCGAGTTCGCACCTGATACCGTCCGGGCTGAAGAAATACGAAAAGACGCCAGTTATTCAGGCATACGCATTACGCTGATGGCGACGCTGGATGGGGCGCGCAGCAAGGTACAGGCCGACGTTGGGTTCGGAGACGCCGTCACACCTGGACCCCAAGAAGAAGATTACCCCACGATATTGAAAGACCTTGACGCCCCGAGGCTTAAAACATACCCACGTTACACTGTTGTAGCGGAAAAGTTCGAGGCACTGTCAAAACTGGGCATGACAAACAGCCGGATGAAAGACTATTTCGACCTCTGGATTCTGGCAAGCAATACGGACTTTGAAGGAAAAACGCTTAGCCAAGCGATCAACGCTACTTTTTCCCGCCGCAACTCAAGCCTACCCGTGGGGCCACCTTTGGGGTTAACGGTGGATTTCTCGAACGACGCTCAAAAACAGATTCAGTGGCAAGCCTTTCTTCGTAAAAATGCGCTCGACGCGCTGCCACTAAAAGACGTAGTTAGTTTTCTCGCTGATTTTTTGATGCCAGCTGTCAACAGCGAACAAAAGTTCGCTGTACATTGGAAAGCGGGCGGCCCCTGGCAGCAAGATGAAACGGATTAAACAGCGTGAATAATACGTGAGGGAATTCTATGCTGAGATTTCAACTAGGCAGTGACGACAGGCTACATTTTGCCTCGAAAGCGACCTACCGCACCGACAAGGGAATTCGGTGTGGCTTGTTAATTCTGACCGACAGACGTCTATATTTTGACGATGTGAGCGGCGACTTTCATTTTGAGGCCCAGTTAGCCGACATTACCGCCGTTGTTGCCGAGACTCTTCCAGAGCAGTGGCCGCCCACCAGCGAAAGTGAGCGTTTAGTCATCACCGAGCATAAATGCTACGAGTTCACTATGGCGGATGCCCACACCTGGCGAAAGAAAATCCTCAGTCGGCCGGCGTTGCTTGAGCTATTTATGCAATATCACAAGCAGAACCAAGGAGTTAACTCCTAGAAAGGCGGCCTTAAAAAAATCAACCGTATTGACCCAAAATAGGTTAAGTCAAGATTTGACCCGGTTACCAAAACGGCTAATCAAACCGCTAAAATTTTGGATAATCCAGAGGATTTGATAAAGACTCCTGAGGTCATGCAACTATTATCGGTTGCAGAGCGTCATATGGGAAAACAACGGTAGGGAAACGCCATGTACAGCCCAATTAACACCTCGCGCATTCATGCGGTGGACGCCCTGCGCGGTTTCGCCTTGGCGGGTATTACCATCGCGCACATGCTCGAGCAGTTTATCGCCGCCCCCCGCCCTCAGGGTGATGCCTGGGGGATAGAACCCACTATATTTGACCAAGCGATACAGGCCGTGGGTTTTTTATTGATCAGCGGTAAGTTCTTTTCCATCTTTTCGCTGCTGTTTGGTATCAGCTTCGCCATCATGATGGTCAATGCCGAAAAGCGCGGTCAGGCCTTCAGTGGCCGTTTTCTTTGGCGGTTAACCCTGTTGTTCGCCATAGGGCTGGTGCATACGCTCTTTTATCGCGGCGATATTCTCACGGTGTATGCCGTGATTGGCCTCAGCCTCCCGCTGTTTTACCGTTTGCCGGACAAGGTGCTCTGGGTGATTGCCCTGGTATTGTTTGCCGGATTCGGGCGCGCCGCCTTCTTCCTTCTCACCGGCGCAGACACGCTCCTACCCTTTGCCTGGACGCCCGAATCCCCCGTTGTCGCCGATTATATTCAAACGCTTAAAACCGGCTCTCTACTGGATGTGTTCGCCCTCAACCTGACGCAGGGGCTGGCTACCAAATTCGACTTTCAGGTGGCTGTGGGTGGTCGCGGGTACTTGACGCTGGCCTATTTCCTGGTCGGTATCTGGCTGGTGCGCAGCGGTATCGTGGGTGATATCGCCAACCGCTTAGCCAGCGTTAAGAAGACGTTCTTCTACTCCATTGGCGTCGCGCTGGTGTTCCTACTGCTTACCATTGGCATTTTCGTCACCCTGCCGCAACCGCTCGATATGACCAGCTGGCGTTTCTTACTGGGCATGACCGCGTACGATCTGCTGGGCATTGCGCTTACCGTAACTTTGATATGCACCTTTTTGTGGATCTACCTGAAAAAGCCCGATGGTAAACTGAACGGCCTTGCGCCCTATGGCCGCATGGCCTTAAGCAATTATTTGCTGCAAACCCTGATAGGCACATTTATTTTCTATGGTTGGGGCCTGGGGCTTTTGAGCAGCCTGCGCGAGTGGCAAACCCTGCTGATTGCCCTGGTCATCATATACCTGCAAATTAAAATCAGTGCCTGGTGGCTGTCGCGCTATCGCTATGGTCCCTTGGAATGGGCGTGGCGTTGTTGCACCTACTGTAGGCAGATGCCGCTGAAGGTTGAACGGAGTGCGGGCAACAGTTAATGATCGCCGGGCGACTGGGGGCGCAACAGCAATATGGCGCAGTGGCTTACCTAGCCACTTTTAGAATTGCGTAAACTGTCCCCGGAATTCACGCGATCCGTTTTCCAGATCGGGCGTTGGGGAATCGAGCCTTTCTAGTAACTACTAATAGTTACTAGAAGCGCACCATTAACCAATCGACGCCAAGAAAATTACACGGTAAAGATTGGACACGCGCGTTAAATTGAATTCAGTAAACTGTCCCCTGAACTCTCAGAATTAAGTAAGTTGTCTTCGGAATTCCAAGGCCTGAACCTCCCAATCTTTCAAGCCTGCACACTTTATGTCACTAATATTTTTTCTCTTCAATACGCGAGATTTCAGCATGCGGCTGGCGATTGTTAACTTCTTCCACATGCTTCTTATACTCGTCATCAGACCAAACCCTCAATTTAGCACTATCTATACGCCAATTTTTATACTTAATTAATTTTTGGTCTAATGATGTTAATGCCATACCCGATAGAGAATTTAGCTTTTTTACGTACCAATGCAAAATTTCGCATAGCTTTTTAAAGCCAATTAAGCTAGCGGTAAGGCCACAACTAGCAATCGCTGAATATATTACCTCATAACTAACAACTATCGAACCTTCACGAATCTGGTAAACGCGTAACTCAAGCGCCGAATCAAATTCGTAAACTTCATTCATCTGCCCTAACATCACATCGCCCAGCTCTGTCGCCATAGAAGCTGGTGTAGTCGCGAAATCCCCCTCGATGATCACTGTCATGTGACCAACATGCATCTTTGATCCGTAGGCCTCCTTAGGATATTTCACTAAAAAGGGATTACTCTCGCGCTCATATTCCTGTGGAAGAAATCTCGCGGCCTGGCTGGTTAATCCATTTCTATCATTAACCTGTAACAAGTCAAAAATAATATCTGCAAATTTTTGAGCCTTACTAGGGTCGGAAAGTAACTGCATCATCTGCACTTTGTGCGCTTCGCCGCTAGCCATGACCGCGTCGTCTAGAGCACGTGGAAAGTCTCCAAGCATAGCCTGTGCGCGGGTATTATTTCGCAACTGATGCATTACATCTGAGTTTTCACCAATTTTCCCGGTAATGGTATAGGCATAATTCACCATATCACCGTCCGTAATATCTTCCGTATTGAAAACCTCATTAAGCTTGTCGATAATCAGCGACAAGAACTCTTCTTTTGTGTCTTTGCCCTTGCCAGTGCCGGTTTCGTTGCCGGGCTCAAGTCGGTATTCGCCCTGCTCTTCGCGTAGTTTGATGTCTTGCTGGCGGATTTTGGCTAGGCGGTAGTGGCTCATCACCACGCCGCTTAGGTCTAGCTCGTCATCTTTGATGATTGTCTCGCGCAGCATGGGGCGCAGGGCGCGGGCGAATAGGCTGAGTTTTTCCAGGTCTTTATCGTCGTAGTCGACGATTTGGCTCATAAACTCGTAAAAGCGTACAAAGCTGCCTAGGTCTTTTTTGAAGATCTCCAGATTGTCTTTTTCTACCTTGCACTCTTTAAAGCTGTTCTCGGCGTTGGCTATCAGCACGGCGTCACCAGTTGTTTTGGTGCGTTCGAACATCTCTTTGGCTTGCTTGTACGCCTCTACCGCCGAGCTGTAGCGCTTTTGCCAGCGCTCTACGGCGGGCTTGCAGATATTGCTGATGGCGGCGTTGGATTTGCTTTTGGTAAAAAAGAACTCGGCGTACTGGTCTACCTCGTAGCGCTGGTAAATGCCGGCGCTGTTGAGCTTTTCCTGCAAATCAAAGATATGGTCCGGGTTGCTAACGTCTTCCAGCTCGGCGGTTTGGTAGTAGGGCTGGAACGCATCCAGAATATCTTGCGGGTCGTTAAAAAAGTCCAGTACGAAGGTGCCGCACTCTTTCTTACCCGGGTGTACCCGGTTAAGGCGCGATAGGGTTTGCACGCACTCTACCCCGCCCAGCTTTTTGTCCACGTACATGGCGCACAGCTTGGGTTGGTCAAAGCCGGTTTGGAATTTGTTGGCGACGATCATTACCTGGTAGTCGTCGCTGTCAAAAGCTTTGCGCATCTCCCGGCCCTTTAGGCCCGGGTTCATATTGGTTTCAGTGAACTTTTCGCCCAGTAGCGCGGTGCTATCCGGGTCGTTGGGGTAGAACTGGACCTCGCCCGAGAAGGCCACCATGGCCTGTATGTTGGCGTAGCCACGATCCTCTTTTAAGCAATCGGCGATGTATTTGTCAAAAGCCATCTTGTAGCGCACCGCCTCTTTACGCGAGCTGGTGACTACCATGGCTTTGGCTTGGCCGCCCAGCAAGCCCATGACGTTCTTTTTAAAGTGCTCGACAATCACTTTCACCTTTTGCGAGATGTTGTGGTCGTGCAGGCGTACCCAGTGGTTAAGCTTTACCTTGGCTTTGCCGGCGTCTACCTCTTTGTCTTCGGCCTCCAGCTTTTGCTTTAGCTGATACACCACCTGGTAATTGGTGTAGTTTTTCAGCACATCCAGAATAAACCCCTCTTCAATGGCCTGGCGCATGGAGTACACATGGTAGGCCTCGGGCTTATTGGTTTTAGAGGCGGGCAGCTCTGGGTTGGGCACCCGACCAAACAGCTCTAGGGTTTTGGACTTGGGCGTGGCGGTAAAGGCGTAGTAGCTGAGGTTCTCACTGTTGCGGCGCGCGGCGATGGAGGCGTCCAGAATATCCTCAGATGACAATTCCACATCATCGTCCACCTGCTCGGTCATTAGCACTTCTTTGAGCTTGCGGGCGGTGGAGCCACTTTGCGAGGAGTGGGCCTCGTCGGCAATGATCGCGTAGCGGCGCTCTTTCAGCGACGCGGACTTTTCAATAGCATCCAGTACATGGGGGAATGTCTGGATGGTGACAATAATAATCGGCTGCGAGGTTTCCAGTGCACCCGCCAACTTATCGGATTTGCTGCCGTCGCCTTCTTTGCGGTTAATACGCCCCACCACACCATCGGCGTGCTCAAACTGGTAGATGGTGTCTTGCAGCTGATCGTCCAGCACTGTGCGATCGGTGACCACAATCACCGAGTCAAACTGCTTGTTGCCGGCGTTGTCATACAGGGTCGACAACTGATGCGCCGTCCAGGCGATGGAGTTGGATTTACCCGAGCCCGCACTGTGCTGAATCAGATACTTTTGCCCCGCGCCTTCAGTCTCCGCAGCGTTAATCAGCTTGTTCACCACATCCCACTGGTGGTAGCGGGGGAATATCAGCGTTTCTTTTTTGTACTTGCGCCCTTCCCAGTCCTCTTTTTCTTCAATTTGCAGGTGGATAAAGCGGCCGATAATGTTGAGCAGGTTATCGGGTGTTAATACCTCGTTCCACAAATAGTCGGTGGCGTACTGTTCGGGGTTATCGGGCACCTCGTTACCGGCGCCACCGTCTTTGGTGCCTTTGTTAAAGGGCAAAAAGAAGGTGTCCGCCCCTTCCAGCTTGGTAGCCATATACACTTCGTACTGGCTCACGGCAAAGTGCACCAGCGCGCCGCGTTTAAAGCTGAGTAAAGGCTCGGGCTTTTTGGTGGCGGGGTCTTTGGGTAGGCGAGTGGCTTTGTATTGGTTTATCGCCCGCTCTACCGCCTGCTTAAACTCGGACTTTAGCTCCAGCGTGGCTATCGGTAGGCCGTTAATAAACAACACCAAATCGATGCGCCAGCGCTTTGTCTTCTTATCGCTCAAGGCTGTTGCCTGTGTACCCGTCTTCGCTAAATATTCAGCGGTGGCATAGGGGCTATACACCAGCTCGGGCACCACGCGGCAGATATTCTGCTGGTAGCGAGCCAGGGTCTCGGGGTTTAGATCGTGCTCGGGCTTAAACTGGCACAACTTAAAGCGGGCATTGCGGATTTTTAAACCGTGGCGCAGCACACCCAAGGTGCCAAAAGTGCGCGAGGCGCGGTCAGTGGCGTTAATATCGGCCTTGGCCAGCTGCGCCACCAAGTGGTCGAGAAAATGGCGCTCACTATCTTGCGGGAAGACTTTGCAAAACTTCTCCCACTCCTCGGGCTGGCTGCTTTTCACAAAAGCCAAAGCATCTTGCTCATACAAGGCGCGCTCGGCGTTATAATCCGCTCCGGTGCCCTCCACCCAGCCACCGGCCACCATCTGGCGAATCATATCGTTTTGGAAGACTACTTCGTTGGTGACCGCCATGGCTTAACTGTCCTTTTGGTTTGGTTGTGCCGTTGTCGCGCCGAGCGCATGAATATCTGCCTGCAAGGCCTCTAACGTGTGCAAAATATCGGTAAAACCTGGCTTTTCCCCAAATAACATCTCGTGCATTTGCTGGTAATCATCGGCCAAGGCCTGCTTATGCGCGGGGGCAGGCAAAAGGCGTAAAGCTGCGAGTGTTGCCAAATCGTACCTTGCCCAGCCGCTGGGGTAAAAGCGCTGTTTAAAGGCCACCACATCGTGCAATAACCCTACTTTCGCCAACGCGTCGGTGTGCAGGCCCTTGGCTACCATTTTATACACATCGTAATAATGCCGCGCATAACGGCTGGGCAAGGGTTTATCGGCGGGCCGGTGGGCTTCGGCGTGCAGTATGGTGAGCTTTTCCCAAAAGGTACGCGCCGCCGAAATGGTCGGCACGACAACTTCAGGCCGTTTAAACACACGGGGAAACTGCTCGGCTGCGTAGGGCTTAACCGTGCATGGCTCCATCGGTAACATGGCTGCCAGCGGGCCAATTTCTAAGCGCACTTGGGGCCTTAAATACTCTGAGTCAAAGGCTTTAGGGTAAGTGATATTGATGGTGTGCGGGTCGTGTTCGTCGATGGTTAATGTACAAATATCGCCCATCAACCCAACTAGCCTTGGCAATAGTGTTTCGGCAATAAAGCCTTGCGCTTGCTCGTTGACCTGGACATTCAGTTTTTGCTGTTGGTTTTTACTGCGCTCGGTATTCGCTGGATCTTGTTGGGTGAGCTGGTTCCAGTCCAAGATTAAATCAATATCTTCCGAGAAGCGCTCTATAGCGCCATAACACTTCGATAAACTGGTACCGCCTTTAAAGCGCAGCCACCGGCTTAAATCGTCATCTTCAAATAGATGCAGCAGCACCCAGCAAAGCCAAAAGTCTTTTTCGGCCGCCGCGCCGGTTATATTCATGGCGCTGGCGGTTTCATTAAACAGCTCTCGGCGCTCTCGCTCGGCTAATTGGGCAACGGCTTTCATTCGCTCACCTGCGAGCGAGTATTCTGGGCCTTGGTTGCTGAGGGCGCATTTTCCAATAACAGTTGGCGAATGCGGCGGGTAATCCAGGCGGTGACATATTGCGTGTCTTTTAAGGTTCGCTGCACCAGGGCGTCGGGTAATGCTTGGTCACTGTCTATAACGCTATCTATGGCGTTGTTTGTGGCGCTGTTTTTAGAGACGGGGCCCTTGTTTTTGTGATGGCTGGCCAATAAAAAGCGGCGCAGAGTCGCGCATTGCTGTTCGCTTAAACGCTTATCCCCCAGTGCGTGAATGGCCTGCACTAAAATTTCATTGTGCGGATATTTTAACCCCAGCTGAGTAAAGCGGGTTTTTTTAAAGACAATAGCCACCTGCCCCACCTGATAGGTTTTACTCGGCCCATCGCTTAAATACAGGTACTGGGTAGGCACTTGGGTGGACAACCCCACAAGGTTCAGCGCGGCATTGCCCGACACCTGAATTTGCCAGCCAAACTTACGCCCTAGGGCATGGGCCACCTGATCAATATCCGGGCTTAGGGGTTTGTCTAATAACTTGCTGTAGGCCGGGTAATCGTACAGGCCGCGCATTACCCGGCGTATGGTGCCTTTTTGCGCCATACGGCTCAATGTCCGGTCAATACTGGCAGGGTCGCCAAGGGCGGCAAAATCTTTCTGAGAAAATGCCCACCCCCTACCACTGCCATAAATACGGCTAACTATTTGATTTTCAATGGTTTTCAATAGTATCGACCTGTAAAACCTGTCCGAAAAAATACCCCTTATTTCGGACAGAATAGCAGCTGGCTAGCGGTCTCGGCAAGCGCTAGCCACCACCCTACAAACGACCGGCGCAAGCCACCCAGTGTTTAAACATCAACCCAATGTTCAGCCACCGGCCACCATTTGGCGAACAACATCATCCTGAAAAACCCCTTCTCTTGTCACGTCTTGCGCCTTTTGTTTTGTTCGTTCTTGGGCTCTTTGTTTTGTTTGTGTTGCTGGCCTGGTGTTGCTAGCTAGTGGGTGGTTTTTACCGGCGGCTACGCCTCTAACGGCAGATCGTCTGCTGCTGGGGCGTGATCTCTTACGTCGATTTTGCCGGTGACGGCGGCTGAGATTAGGGCGGTTCGGCGTTCCTGGAGCAGCTCTATTTGGGTTACAGCCTTGCCTATCAATGCGCTATATCTATCTTTAACAGACGCTATACGGTCGTAGATTTTTATTTGCTCATCATAGGGTGGCGCAGCAACGTCTATCTCATTCAAAATCCCAATGTTAATAACACCCATAGTTCCACCTCGGGATAACAGCTCAAACTGCTTAAACGTGGTGTCACTTTTCAAGAACTCTCGAATATAAAGTGGAAAATATCCACGTAGAAGTTTCGCTTTGATTAATCGTGGATTAATAATCCCCTTTTCAGCATTCTCAGGAAACACTGCGATTTTCCCGAACGTACCAACACAACTGATAAGAAGATCCCCTGCTTCAACCCGGTAACGCATTAAATCAGAAAAACTTTTTGCAGAAATATAATAGTCGCCCTTTAAAAAGTCGTTCGGTATAACTTGCTCTTGCCCATAAACCTTATAACCCTGGGCGCAATACATATCCTTCGTAATACTTGACCCAAAAGGCCCTGCAATTATGTTCTGACAAAAATATTTAAGCTTTTTAACCTCCCAATGCGCAGGCACTTCGCCCAGCCACTCTACGCCTGAGTCTTTCATGGGGACATCCGACTCTCCATTACAAGAAAGACCTTTGGTGACGGCGTGGCTGATAACGGCTTGGCGTTTTTCTTTTAGCAGCGCGATTAACCGCTGCTGCTTTTCAATCAGCGCATCGATTTTGGCGGTTTCACGGTCGAGGAAATTGGCGATTTGAGTTTGTTCGCTTATTGAAGGTATATATACGACAACATTCTCAACCTGCTCAGCACTTACCGCTTCGAAGGTACTTCCCGTCGAAACGGCATCTAGCTCAGTTTTAACTACAGGAATAAGCCACCAAAGGAATTTAGAATTTAGGGTTACATTACTAGTAATGGCACATAAGCCTCGACCAATCCCATAGCTTTGATCCGCTATATTCAATGCTCCTACCGGAGCTCGCACCGAAAAAAGATGGTCACCTTTATTAGCAATTTTTCTTGGCACATCACAATATTGTTTAGGTGAGGGTGTTTTATCTCCAAACTCAGCATTCCCCTGCAGGAATGGCAAACCTACCCCGTCTTGATTGCAGTCATCAGAGCTGGGTGATTGCCCCATATTTATTTCTGCTTCAAACTTCAACCTAGAAGATTGCCAGTTACACGGAACTAAACCGAACCACTCCATCCCAGAGTCTTTGTACTTCGGATAAGCCTGATACCTCCCCATCACGAATGAACCTCACCTAAAAGCTGCATAATTTCAGCACTCACCTTATCCAAATCCGCATCAATCTCCTCCAGCGGCCTGGGCGGCTGGTAGACATAAAAATGCCGGTTAAACGGAATTTCGTAACCGACAATACCAATCTCGCCGTCTTTGTCATCGCGCTTATCCGCATTAATCCAGGCATCAAGTACGTGGGGTTGCACTTCGCGGGTGAAGTAGCTTTCGATAAGTTCGCTGGTTGCAACCGATGGATCGAGCGGTACATTTTCGTTATCACGCAGATCGCCGTCGGGCTGAAACTCCACCACCTTGCCTTGGTAGTCAAACAGGCCATAGAGCGGCGAGGCCGGTGTTTTATGCGCTTTTTTAAGCTCTTTTTTAATGACGGGCTCTGCGTCTGGGTTCTTACAGGTAATGGCGTCCAGCAGTTGTTTTTTCTCTTTGGTGTCCAGCTTTACGTCCGCTTGTTTTAGGGCGGCTTTTAGGCTGTCTTCAAAGGTATTAAAGTCGTCACTTTGCGCCGTGCCAATAATGCTTTGCAGGGCCTGGGCTTTGTGTAGCAGTTGCTGTTGCGCCAGCCAAAGTTTACGGCCCAGCAGCTCTTTAATTTGCTTTTCTTTTAGCTCGGGGAATTCGGCTTTAACCAGGGCCCGAACTTCTACTTCTACGCCGGATAAATCGCCGTACTTATCCCCACCAGAGCCGTCACCCGCCCACTCGTTAGCAAAACGCTGGTAAACGGCCTGCATGGCGGCGTTATAGGGCTTGGGGGCGAAGCGTAGGGATTCTATTGCCGCATCGGTAAATTGGGCAGACAGGCGCAAGGGCCGCTCGATGGTGAGGCGGCGGTAGCCGAACTGGTGGCTGTGGAAGATTTTACTGGCAAAGGTTTTAGGGGCCTCGGCCTTGGGGTTCGCCGCCTGGCGGCCGCGGTTGGACTTTTGCTCGGCGGGTTTATCTAGCGCGATAGGCTCGACGGCCTCAAAATCACCAAAGCATTGAGTAATGGTTTTAATATCGTCATCGGTTAGGTAGTTACGCTTAGAGCCCAGCGATTTGCGCATTTTACTGCTAAGGTCGGCGGCGTTGATGAGCTGTACTTTACCTTTGCGCTCGGCGGTTTTCTTGTTGCTAAGCACCCACACATAGGTGGCAATGCCGGTGTTGTAGAACATATCGTTGGGCAGGGCGACAATGGCTTCTAGCAGGTCGGCCTCGAGGATATAGCGGCGGATTTCGCTCTCGCCACTGCCTGCGCCACCGGTAAACAGCGGTGAGCCGTTAAGGATAATACCGATGCGACCCCCGGTCGCTCCCGGCGTCCTGCCTCCCGCGACATTAGTGCGTCCATGCACGTCATCACTGCCATCGCGGAGCTTACTCAGCAGGTGCATCAAAAACAGTAGCGAGCCATCGGATACCCTGGGCAGGCCCGGGCCAAAGCGGCCGTCGAAGCCTTTTAGGGTGTGCTCGTCTTTAATGTCGCCTTCGATCTTTTTCCAGTCCACACCAAAGGGCGGGTTAGAGAGCATATAGTCAAACTGCTCGCTGGGCAGCTGGTCGTTAGACAGTGTGTTACCCAGCTTAACGCGGCTGACATCCTGCCCCTTAATCAGCATATCGGCTTTACAGATGGCGTAGGACTCGGGGTTAAGCTCTTGCCCAAAGGCGCGCATCACAGCCTGGGGATTTAGCTCGGTGACGTAATCCATACCCGAGGATAAAAAGCCGCCGGTACCGGCCGTAGGATCGTAAATGGTGCGGATAATGCCGGGCTTGGTGAGGGCATCGTCGTCTTCCATAAACACCAGTGAGGTGGTTAAACGCACAATGTCGCGCGGGGTAAAGTGCTCACCGGCGGTTTCGTTGGAGCTTTCTGCAAAGCGGCGGATCAGCTCTTCAAACACCAGCCCCATTTCGTGGTTGGAGATTTTTTGCGGGCTTAGGTCGGTAGTGGCAAACTTTTTAACCACTTTGTACAGCAGGTTGGCCTCGTCCAGCAGGCCGACAAACTCGCTGAATTTAAAGTGCTCGAAAATCTCGCGCGCGTCTTTGGAGAACGACGGCACATAGGTTTCCAGGTTGGCCTTAATATCGCTTTGGCCCATTTTGCCCAAGTCCATGGGCGAGGTGTTGTAAAAGGCCAGGTTCTCGTCATTGCTTGCCGGGTGGAAGGTGGCGCGCAGCAGGAACTTCTCTTGCGCCTCCTCGGGCAGGTTCATCGGGGCAATGCGCTCGGCCTCACTCAGTACCGCCGCTTTGCTAGGCTCTAGCACACACTCCAGCCGGCGCAGCAGGGTAAAGGGCAGAATCACCCGACCGTATTGGGATTGCTTAAAATCACCGCGCAGCAGGTCGGCAACGGACCAGATAAAGGCGGCGGTGGCAGAGAAATTTGTATCGTTCATTTTTTATCCAAGCATGACCGCCCTACCCGGTGCAGGCAGGCGCGGGGAACTGTGTATTGCTTGAGTAAGGGCCGAGCGAGGGTTTTGACGGGTAATGGCATCCATACCCAAACGCGGCCCGCTTCCGTTACTCAACCATAGTTGTTTTTGTATTGCGCCCAGGGCGCTGTGTTTAGCCGTTTGGCACATAATATACCAGTTATTAAAGGTACTGTCTGAGGAGTGCTGCGACGCTCTTGCCCCGTGCCAACGTACTTGAACCCCAACACCACCCCTACACTCGCGTAAACTGTCCCCCAAATTCCCAAATTGGAAGTAACCCATGCGCGGTATGTCCCATAAATTGCCCCCTTCGGCGCCCGACCCTTCAGTGCCCCGGTTGAACCTGCGGCAGGTGTGGGGTTATATCTGGCCTTATCTGTGGGATTACAAATGGCGGGTTTTGCTTGCCATTGCGGCGCTGTTGGCGGCCAAAGGGGCCACCCTGGCAATGCCCTGGGCGCTGAAACATATTGTGGATGGGGTGGACCGAAGCCTGCAGCCGGAGCTGGCATTGCCCTTGGCCTTTTTGCTGTTTTACGGGTTTTTGCGTTTTGGCGGGGTGTTTTTCGGGGAGCTGCGCGATGCGATTTTTAGCCGGGTGACCGAGCGGGCGATGCGCCGGATTGGGCTGCGGGTGTTTCGGCATTTGCATCAGCTGGAGCTGGATTTTCACCTAAGCCGCCAGACTGGGGGCATTAGCCGGGATATAGAGCGCGGCACCAGTGCCATCAGCTTTTTGATGCGCTTTTTGATGTTCAATATCGTCCCCACCTTGTTTGAAATTTTTATGGTGGCGGCGATTTTTACTTTTGCCTTTTCCGCTTGGTACGCACTGATTATTCTGGCGGCGGTGGCGGTGTATATTGGCTTTACGGTGTTTACCACCGAGTGGCGTACCCGGTTTGTGCGCGAGGCCAACCGGGCGGACTCGTCTACCAATACCCGGGCCGTGGATAGCCTGCTGAATTACGAGACGGTTAAATACTTTAACAACGAAGACTTTGAAGCGCAGACGTACGACCAGTTTTTGGCCGAGTGGGAACAGGCCAAGCTAAAAAACCGCATGTCGCTGCTGGCGCTGAACTCGGGCCAGGCGCTGATTATCGCCGCCGCCATTACCGGCATGATGATTATGGCGGCCCAGTCGGTCATTACCGAGGAGATGACGCTGGGTGATTTGGCTATGGTGAACGCCTATATGATTCAGCTGTTTATTCCACTGAACTTTCTGGGGTTTGTTTACCGGGAGATGCGCCGGGCGCTGACCGATTTGGAAAATATGCTGGGGCTTTTAAAACGTGCGCCGCGCATTGTGGATGCGCCCGACGCCAAGCCCCTGCAGGTAACCGCCGGTGAAGTTGAGTTTAAGAATGTCGCGTTTGGCTATCGGCCCGAGCGAACCACCTTTACGGACTTGTCGTTTCGCGTGGCACCGGGGCAGAGGCTGGCCATTGTGGGCGCCTCGGGCGCGGGGAAAAGCACCATCGCCCGGTTGCTGTATCGTTTTTACGATGTAAGTGCCGGCTCCATCGCCATTGATGGGCAGGACATTCGCGAGGTAACTTTGGATTCGCTGCGCCAGGCCATCGCCGTCGTGCCGCAGGACACAGTGCTGTTTAATACCAGCATTCGCGCCAACATTGCCTACGGCAACCCCGAGGCGTCGGACGAGGCCATCGACCGGGCCATTAGCATGGCTCATCTGGATGGGTTTATCGCCGCCCTACCCGACGGTGACAATACTCTGGTGGGCGAGCGGGGTTTGAAAGTCTCAGGCGGCGAGAAACAGCGCATTGCCATTGCCCGGGTGCTACTTAAGGGCGCGCCTATTTTGGTGTTTGACGAGGCCACCTCGGCGCTGGACTCCCATGCCGAGGCGGCAATATTGACGGCCATGCGAGAGGTGTCCAGTGGCCACACCAGCCTGGTGATTGCCCACCGCCTTTCCACTGTGGTGGACGCCGATCAAATTCTGGTACTGGATAACGGCCAACTGGTGGAACAGGGCAGCCACCAACTACTGCTGCAGCGCGGTGGCCGCTATGCACAACTATGGGCGGTGCAGCAGCCAGAGCCCAATTAGGCCCAGCTGTCGCTAACTTAATACGCTTAGCTAGAAGCCCTTGGGTGACCGCTAAAAATCCGCCGATAGGCGAGGCCGCCTCTGTAACGAGCACGCAGCTCCGATGTGTGGCTTTGGTACCGTTTTACCCCACTCGAAGTGGGGCCAACTGCCCCGCTGCCAGATGAGCCTGGGCCGAATACACGATCTAATCGAATCAAACTATGAGCCGATTAGGGAAAATATTCGGCTCAGAGGACAATAATTAACCCGTGAGTCATTATGCGTCGTTGGCCGCCGCGTCCCTTTTTGGGCCAGGCTATCCAGTAAGATCAGCACTCCCTATGATGCCACTACATTAACCTACGCGAGACTCTGATTGTACCGCTCAATAAGCTCGTCCATGGCGGGTTTGTCGTAGTCGACAATACCGGAGACGAGCATGATCTTTTCACCCTTCCCGACAAGCTCATCGCCGTCTTTCCAGTTAAATGGCAAGGTAAGCCTGCCGCGCTTGCCCTCGCAGGTGAAGATGGGTGCAAGGGGTTCTAGTACGGGGTTTTGAATATCAGTGCGGTCAAAATGAACCGACATGCTCTGGTACATCACCATGGGGCGCTTGGGGTTAATCATCACCTTTTGGGCCGACATGGCGGGTACTAAAATATGCGGGAAGGCTTCGCCCGAAAAAGCCACATATTGCTTGATGATACTTTCTACGCAGGTGGGGTCGGTGTTGTTGTCGCCCGAGCGGTTCACGGTGACATAGGATTTTTTTTCATCCGAAAATGCCAAAGTTTCTGACGGTTCCGGCAAGGTGATTACCGACTTTTCTGTAATCATCGCATCGAATGAAAACTGCATATTCTGCGATATACCGTACTTTAACAGCACCACGGCAAACAATAAGTCG
Organism: uncultured Gilvimarinus sp.; assembly: GCF_963975215.1. GTDB lineage: Bacteria > Pseudomonadota > Gammaproteobacteria > Pseudomonadales > Cellvibrionaceae > Gilvimarinus. Next base: position 102,565 of record NZ_CAXBFW010000009.1, on the reverse strand, counting down.
CCCGGCACACAAAACCGCTTTGCATCAACGTTGTGTAGAGGGTTGTAATCCCCGGCCACTTCCTTTGCAAACTGGCTCGCTTGCTCGCGGGTAAAAGATAGGCTGTTATTGTTCTGTTGAAAAAAGTGATTGAGCATGTTCGAAGGGTCTGGTGGACGATAAAAGGCTGGGAATATTACGCTTTCGAGGGTGATTTTACAAACCTGCCCCTAAAAGCCCAGCGCTGGCGATGGGAGCGCACTAGCAGTGCGTGATTTTACCCCCATCCTTGTTCCGTACATCGGCGCAACCGGCTATCTGAGGCGGGGCAAGGCGTGGGCACCTCACGCTTGCCGCTAAGGCGTTGGCAGGCCTTCCAGAATCAGGTCGGTGGTGCTTTTAACAAAAATACTGCCATCGTCCAGCTCAACGGTAACGGTAAAGCTTTGATTTGCGTATTGCGGCGCCTCGGTAAAGAAAAACTGGATACTCTCACGCGCGGGAGCGTCTGTTGATGCAAAATCACTGAGCAACTCAACACCATCAATATAGTAATAGGCGTATATCGATGCGATGCCGGCGAGTTCTGACCCGGCCGGGTAATCATCGTTGTAGGCATTATCGCTGACGACCGACACGCGCGTTATCGTTTGTGAAGGTTGCGGCCCGGCAAAACTACAAGCGGCCGCTGTGGGGAATAGACTCCAGTGGGTGGGCGCCGCTTTTACCTCGTAATAGGTGCTGTCGGACTCAAGCACGATACTGAGATAATCCCAGGTTACGGGCGCATCGGGTGTCGGTTCACCATAATTAGAGGTTGCTCGCTCAACAGGTTCGGTATGGACACGCGAGGATATTTGATAATCAACGATGGCGTATTCTCGCGGAGGCGGAGGGTCGCCACACTCAGGAATATGACCACCGCCGGAGTCTCCACCGCAAGCGCTAAGCACAAAACAAAAGCCAATTAATACAACTGAGTAATTATTCATTCAAAATCATCCTGATTACGGTCGCGACCAACACAATCACGAGTTTATCCCTATCGAAATGATAGGGTTTTATTTAAGCCAGCATGGTAACAAAGTTTAACAATAGAGCAGAAACCTATCGATGAGTGACATTACACTTGAATGCGGCTTTGGCTGCGGCATACAGATTAACAAGGCTGTATCGCCTATAAGGCGCCTCATCCCGCCGGCTTTATTAACCCCAGTTTTTCCATATGTTCCGCGTAACCGGTCACTTTAGTGCTGTGAACGACGGGGACGCCTCTGGCGTGCAAGTCGCTACAAATAGCGGCGACAGTTTCGCTTCGCGACTGTCGCTCTAGGTCGTGTAGGTAAACCGCTTTGATGCGGCCGGGGTTTTCCATAGCGATTTGCCAGAAGGTTTCGGGGTCGTGCTGGCCGCTGTCGCCTATTAGTACAAACGACAGGTGCGGGTAGGTATTCATTAACGAGCGGATGTAGTCGATTTTGTGGTTATTGCTGCCCAGCGCAATTGATTTAGCCTCGCGCCAGGCCAGATCGCGCAAAAACATTGGGCCCGGGGGCAGGTCGTTGAGGTCTAAAAACTCCTCTAGCAAATTATTTAGGTTCCAGCCGCTGCGCGAGAGATAAAACATGGGGTTGTTGGCGTTGCCGCTGGCGCCTTTTACCAGCCGTTGGTAAAGCGGCACGACTTCGTCTACCGCTGTGCGGCTGGCGGCATCTTTAAATAAGGTTAACTTGACTTGCTGTATTTTATTAAAAGCGCTGCTGTTCAGTACCGTGTCGTCAATATCGCTGATAACGGCAAATTCAGAGTCCGCCGGCGGCACATACGAGTGCACAATCGCTGTGGCACGGTTGCCTGCGATTGAATCCTTTAGCTGCAAGGTCACTTTGTGCCAGCCAGGCTCCAATGGCTCATCATCACACCACAGGTTGAGCAAAAAGAAACCTTCGTTATCGGTGTAAAACCGGTGGGTTTTACCACGAAACTGCGCCTCTAGCTCGGCGCCCGGAATCTCGTTAGAGCGCAAGCTACGTATCGTGGTAAAAAAATTGTATAACTTTTTGTTGCGCTTAAAGAGCGCGGTTTTCTTGCCCGCCGTCTCGATCAACCGCCCTTTTATTTGCAAGCTTCTGGAGGTGCCGTGCCCACGGTAGGCCTGTATTTCTGTGTCTCTGAGCAATCCGGCGCGTTTTTTAAGTCGCAACTTTTTACCGGGGTTTGCCACCGTCGGTAGGGTGCCGTCGTCTGTCAATGTGGATTCTTGATTACGGTAGTCCATGTGTCTCCTTAAAACCGCTATTGTGTAGCGCCCGTCACTTTGTCGCTTTGCGCATCTTGCTTTGCTTGCTTTTTAACTTGCCAAATACTGTGTGCCAATACCACGGCTATAACCACCGAGCCGCCCCAAAAGGTGAGCTCGGGGATCACCTCATTAACGAACAACCAGGCCCACATAGGTGCCAATAAAGACTCTAGCACCAAAAATAAGCTCACTTCGGCAGAGGCGACATAGCGGGTAGCCGCAAGCATAAACACGGAGGCAAGCGGCTTTTGCAGTAAGCCCATTAACGCCAGCCAGCCCAAGCCCGCGGTTGCTACAAACAAAGGCGCAGCAAAAGGCAACATAATAATGGCCGATATAAGCGCACCAGCAGCAACGGCGGGGATGCGGGGTAAATCAGGTAACGTGCGTAATAGGGTAAACACGAAGCCGGTACTAGCCGACAACACCAAGGCTAACGCGTTGCCTAACAAACTGCTGTTCTCGGTATCACCAAGAAAAACCAACACCACGCCCGCCACGGCGACAAAGATGGTAACCCAAGTATTTAGAGCAATTTTTTCGCGCAGCATGAGCCAGGAAAATAGCGCGGCAAAGAAGGGCGTAAAACACAGAATTACAACGGTGTTAGCAATGGCGGTGTATGTGACCGAAAATACAAACAGTGCAATATTAAAGCCGTATAAAAAGCTTACCAGTACGGCCTTTGCTCGAAAACCCCATAGCGTACGCCATTCGTGAACTCGACCAGAGCAAATACCAAAGATCGCCAAGGCGACAAAGATAAAAATGCCGCGCCAAAAGGCAGCGTTTGGAGCTGAGGTGTCGGCTAAACGCAAAAACGTCGCGTCAAAGCTCAGCGCCAACACGCCCACACCGGCAAGGAAAAACCCTTTTCGTCGGTCAAGGCTTACCTTACTACCGCCAGGCTTTGCGGGCGAGTTACTCCGCTCGCGCATCTTAATGTCTTTTCACCCAGTTTCCTTGATCTGACTTGGTGTACGAGCTCTTAACCGCGGACCAAGCAACTTTGTGCGCGACCGATTCTCGATCATCATCGCCTATGCGATCCTCGGGATTTTTATAGGTATCCCACGCGCTATTGAATGCCTCTTGGTAGATCTCCTGCCCGTGTTTAGGAAGCACGTTTTTGACAGAGTCTGGCAACTGGTTGGTGCTTTGATAAGGCATACTGTTCTCCCTCTTTAGTCGTATCGCCGTGATGCAGGCGCGAACGAAATAAAATATCCAGCGTAATACAGCAAACTATGTTCCAGCGACACAGCCGCTAAAAACCGTGCGCTCTGGGAGGTAGGTATATAGCAAAATATGGGAGTAACTTGGGTAAGAACTGCAATGGTCGTGTAGAGTTTGCTTTGGGGCTGCCGGCGGCGCCCCTGTGTTTTAGCCTGCGGTTTGATTAGGGCGACCTAGACCTAAGCCGCCCTAAACAATCAACATTGACGGTAGACCGCCTCTAAGATTTAAACCGTACGCGAGCTTGGCTATTACAGTTTTTGCGTCATCTCATCGGTGCTTACACAATTTGCGTACGCAAACCCCAAAGCCGCCATAGAGGACGCATGCACTTGCGCCGCCGGTACGCTCACCCCGTTAAACTCCAAATCGAGCGTGGCGCAAGCGTCGTGCACCACGGTAACCTTGTAACCTAAATCGGACGCGGCGCGAGTAGTGGCCTGAATGCACATATGGCTCATGGCGCCGATGATGACGACGTCCGTTACGCCCTGCGCTTGCAGGTACTCGTGCAAATCGGTTTTAAGAAACGAGTTGGGGTAGTTTTTTAAAATCACCTTCTCGCCGTCCTTAGGCGCCACGAGTGGGTGAAAGTTAATGCCATCGGTGCCGGCGGTAAACACCGGCGCCTGGGGGTCTGGCTCCTGATGGTGAATGTTCACTATCACGTCGCCATTGGCGCGGGCCGCCGCCATTACCTTGGCCGCGTTGTCGGCGGCGGTCTCCACGCCCTCCAGCAGCATTTTGCCGCCGGGAAAGTATTCGTTTTGGATGTCGACAACGATTAACGCTTGCTTGCTCATAACTATCTCCGCTTGGTTGGTCTGAATCGTCATGGACAGTGTGCCCTGAGAGGGTCACAATGCTAAGTGGCATTACTGACAATATACGAGGCAATAGCGACACATGAGTAAAAAGCCACTGGAGATTGGTTTGCTGCTGTACTCGGGCGCGCAACAAGCCGCTGTGCTGGGTATTACCGATTTACTGCAAACAGCCAACCGGATGATCAAGGCCGACACGGCGGTAGCGCCCTTGGCAATCACCCACTGGCAGCCATACCAGCAGGTGCCGCCCAAGCGTGTGTATGGCGAAATGGCAGACTCCGCGCGCACACCGGCAGCGATTATCTTACCGCCTACGCTGAACAACCCTGTGAATTTACCCATACCCACGCCCATGGTGGATTGGCTAAGCCAGTGCCACCAGCAAGGGGCGGTTATTTGCTCGGTGTGTGCGGGGGCATTTATATTGGCGCGCACCGGTATTTTGCACGGGCGCACTGCCACCACCCATTGGATGTACACAGAAACGGTCGAGTCGCTCTACCCCGAGGTAAGCTGGGCCACTGAGCGTTTAATTGTGGATGACGGCGATGTGATTACCGCCGGTGGCGCTATGTCGTGGACGGACTTAGGCCTGCGCTTGGTTGAGCGTTTTATGGGCGCGCGGATTATGCTAGACACCGCCCGCACACTGTTAATTGACCCACCCGGGCGCGAGCAGCGTTACTACCGCCCTTTCTCGCCCAGGCTTAACCACGGCGACAACGCCATTTTAACGGTGCAACACTGGCTACAGAGCACTGATGGCAAAGAATCGTCAGTAGCCGTGCTAGCGGCGAAGGCCGGCTTAGAAAAGCGCACGTTTTTACGGCGGTTTCAGCGCGCAACCGGTTTAACCAGCACCGACTACTGCCAACATATTCGCGTCAGTAAAGCGCAAGACGCCCTGCAGCTAAGCCGCGCCCCGATAGAAACCATCGCCTGGAACGTAGGCTATAAAGACCCGGCCTCGTTTCGCAAAATCTTTACCCGTATCGTCGGCTTGGGGCCCGGAGAATACCGTAAACGCTTTAGCGCGCAGGCACACTGACACGCCCACGCGTTAAGGGCGCTAAATAGTGCTATTAATTTTGCTAGGTATTGCTCGCAAGCGCCGCTTTACGGCGACAAGCAAACAACACCCTCGCCTTTCGTCCGCCATTCAGCACTTGCCCAATCACGCTCGCGCGCACCAGCAAGTCATACAACAGCAAAGATACCGCAATGGTAATACCCGAGATTAGCGTCAATTTTACGCCCCAGTGCCAAGGGATTTCGGCAAACGCAATTTGCAGCCAAATAACAATAGGCAGATGAATTAAATACAGCCAGTAGGATGAATCGGCAAGGTAGCGCACGGTTTTACTGGGGCGGTTAAACAAACGTTTAAAAGCACCGATGGTTAGTGCCACCAGCGACCACATCATTACCGCGTAGCTGAATAAAAAAAGCGCTTTAATAAGCAGGTATTGCGGGTGACCAGACTGCCCCTCAACCCGCGCTAAGAGCACGGCGGCGATAATAGCAACTGCCCCGAGAAACACTTTGCCAACACTAATACGGCCAAAAGCCTCGATGACATTACCTTGGCGATGCAGCAACCAGCCTAGCGCAAAAAAACCGCCGTAAATAAACAGCACCGGCCATTGTGGCACGAGCGATTTATCGGGTGTATCCATGCCCCAGTGGCCCATAAACCACAGGCAAGCGACCGTAGGTATAGCGGCAACGATAAACGCTAAGCGCGAGTGGGCTAACCAATGTACGACGGCATCGGCCAGTGCGGTAAGCTTTTGATATCTGCGCGGGTGCCAGGCAATAAGCTGGCGCATTAGCAAAACAGCGGTGGTCGCCAACAACAAGTAGTACAAAAACCATAGGTGCGTACCGGTAAAAGCCGTGCTTAAAGAGCCGAAAAACACGTTAAAGCCCTCTTTTAATGAGGCAATAATAGCAACCTCCCCACGTAAGCTTTGCATGCCCATCACCCACCCCGACACTAGCAACGGACGCAATAAAAACCAGCCAACCACAAAGGGAATAACAATGCGGATAAACCGCGACTGTAAAAAGCCCGCAGCGCCTTTGCGATGAAACGTCATATGGCTAAAAAAACCGGCCACCAAAAAAAATAGCACCATACGAAACGAGTGGCTAATCAGCATAAACGTGCCCACCAGCGCGCTGGTGGAAACATCCATTACCGCCCAGCCGATATACACCGGTAAAAACGATAAACTGGCGTGAAAAACGATGCCCAACAACAACGCAAAAGCGCGTACGGCATCAAGGTAATCTAAGCGTTGAAGCGCTTGGTTTGGCGTAGTCATGGCAGCGGCCCGTAGTAAAGGTGTAGGTATGTTGCAGAGCCGCCCTTTCAGCGCCCCGCTACACGCTCGGTTACCTATTAATAAAAGCTGACAGAATCCAGCGCCACTTCAAAGGGCTCTGGCTGCACGGCGTAAGCGACTATACTGATACCGTTTACTGTTTGGGGGTTAAGTGGCGTCTGCTCGGACCAGGCACGTTTTAACGATGCGAACGGCACCTTTACCTCGTGAAACTCACCATCTTGAGTGACCGTAATGGGGGCGGCGTGATAGTCAAAGTTAGTGACCTCGGCGCTGTTAACAGAAACCGACAGGTTGCCCTTAGCGAGCTTTACCCGTAACAATACCCCCTCGTAAGGGCTAGCGTCTTGCGCGCCTCCCTCTATGTCGAGAGGCAGTACGTAGCTCACCCAACCCAGCTGGCCACGGGCGGGTACAATCTCACCCTGTAGGGTGACCACGCCTTTCTCTATGCTTTGCGTGGCGCTGGACCCGCCGCCCATCACGGCATCGGTAAGCAGCTGGCGCGGCAGGTTAAGTTGGTTATTGGCGGCATCATCAAAGGTATCAACGTGAGGCGCGAGCGGCGCGGCAAGTGCGTTGCTGGCAAAAACCACAGCGGCCATAAAAGTCAGTTTTTTAAGCATGGTTGCCTTAGTTGGTTTAAACCTTGTCATACTGTGTGCTCCTAATGGAATAATGGGTGGCTCAGAACTCTTCAACGAGAACGAGCAAGCTGTTGCTATAAACCCGGCCCAAAAAACACGCCGGTACATAAGCGTCGGGGTATAAGTGCCTTGAGCAAAACAAAAGGTGACAAGTTTTTATAAAAAATCAGACAAAAAATTAATTTAATAAAAACTGTCACCTTTTACCGACCAGTGGGCACTTATACGTTTTAAGCCGGAATCACAAAGCTATGGGCCTTTTTAAAAAGCGTGTTAACTACAAAGATTCAGCCGATACCAGCCTGGTGCTGGCATCCATCGGCGGGGACCGCGACGCCTTTGGCGAAATCGTGGGCCGCTACCAAAGCCTGCTGTGCTCGCTGGCGTATTCATCGGTGGGGGACTTAAAACACAGTGAAGATATTGCGCAGGAGGCGTTTGTCGAGGCTTGGCGCAAGCTGGACACCCTGAGTGAGCCGGCCAAGCTTAAAGCGTGGCTGTGCGGCATTTTGCGCTTTAAGATCAGCCGCTACCGGCGCAAAGAAACCCGCCACGCGGCCCAGACCACAGACGAGCTGCACGAGCAAGCCGCCGAGCACAGCCGGTTGGATGACGCGGTAATACAAGAGCAAGAGCAAGCCCTACTCTGGCAAGCGTTGCAGCAACTGCCCGAAACCTACCGTGAGCCACTGATCTTGTTTTACCGTGAACAACAGTCGATCGAGCACGTGGCGGCGGAGCTGGAGTTATCGGAAGACGCGGTAAAGCAGCGGTTATCGCGCGGGCGCAAGGCGCTGCAAAAAGCCATGATCACCTTTGTGCAAGACACTCTTGCCAAAAGCAAACCGGGCGCGTCCTTTACCATGGCGGTATTGCTGGCCATTAGCACCATATCGGCGCCCAAAGCCAAAGCGGCTTTGTTTAGCGCCGGCGTCGCGCACACGGGCAACGCCATTAAGTGGGGCAGTTTGCTGACAATAGCGGCGTCTTTTTCAGGGGTGATTGGCTCGTTTTTTAGTGTGCGGGCAAGCCTTGCGCAATCGCGCACCGAGCGTGAGCGGCGCGCCACGCTCAAAATCGTGGCACTGTACTTTTTGGTGGCGGCAGTTTTTGTCGCCGGCATGTTTTTGCTTAAGTATGTGGCCCTGGCAAATAGCAACTACCAAGGCCTTTACGCCGTAGGCTCGCAGCTTATGGTAGTTGGGTTTATTGCTGCGTACCTATGGCTATTGGTGTACATGTTTATCAGCCAGCCGCGGCTGCGGGCACAAGAGCGCCAGCGTCAGCCGGAGGCTTTTCTCGCCGAGTATGACCAGGTAGATTCCAAGCGGCGCGAATACAAAAGCCGGCTTTCGCTTTTTGGTATTCCTCTCATTCACGTCAAGCTGGGCCTGCCCGAGATGCACGAGAGGCCCGCCATTGGCTGGATTGCCGGTGGCGATAGAGCTTACGGGTTATTGTTTGCCTGGGGCGGTTTGGCAGTGGCACCCATTAGCGTCGGTATTGTATCGGTAGGCGTAGTAACTGTTGGCGCGTTAGGGTTTGGCATTCTTGCCGCCGGCACCGTGGCCGTGGGGGTTATTGGTTTTGGCGCCTCGGCCATTGCTTACAAGGCCTATGGATCGCTCTCAGCGCTGGGCTGGGAGAGCGCATGGAGTGGCGGGTTTGCCATCGCCAAAGACGCGGCCATCGCCCCCATACCCTTTGCTACGCTGACCAACAGCGAGAGTGCCGCCGACATCGTTGAGCTTGCGGCGCTAAGCCAAAACCACCTATGGGTGCTGGGCGCTATGAGCATACTGGTAATCGCCCCCGCTATTTGGCACTCGAGTATGGTGAAAAGGCGTATGGGCCAACAGCAAAAACACCGATGAGCGCTAGCATCAGGCACCGCCGCACAATAAACAGGCATAAAAAACCGACGCAAGCGTCGGCTTTTTTACAGCTGGCTAACGGACTTAGTTAGCTAACTTGGCGTTTTTCAGCTCGACTAAGCGATTCAGGTTGCTCAGTGACTGCAGGTGCGCATAGATCAGCTCCAGGCCGTCTTTCTTAAACAGATCCATAACCTGCTCTTCGCCCAGCTCTTTCAGTTTTTCACGTTTAACAGTGTAAAAACCTTTGATGCTCATGTTGTTTTCAGCGTTGCCGTTAAACTCGATGTTCGCTTGCATAGGCTCCAGCAGGTCCAGCTCTTTAAGCTTTTTGCAGAAGGCTTTGGTCATTTCGGCGCGGTATTGGTAATCCTGCAAAAACTTAATAACGTCTTTCAGGTGATCGGTTTGCTCGCCGTTATCATCAAACAGGCGCTCGCCACGGCTGCCGTCAGCAACCAGCGCTTTACTTTGCTCGTCGATGCAAAGCGTCAGGCTTTCTGCGTCATTGCCGCCGGCAAAAACAAAGGGGTAACGACGTACAAAAGCCGGAATATAACGGGCATTAATGGTGCCGTCATCATTCAGCATCAGGTTCTCGCCCTGCTTAACACCCATAACAGCCAGCGGGGTGTGCTCGCCTTCCGCATTCGGCGCCGAGAAGATAACCGCGTACTCAGCGGCGGCAAAAGGGATCTCGGTGGCCAACAGCGGCGATGAGGTCATATCGGCGATAAAATCGTATGAGTCGATTTTAACCGACATGTTACGGTGCTTTTCGCTGCTTAGAGCCTGGATGTCGTTGTAAATCATTAACTGCTTGGTCACGTGAATACTCCGTTGTTATTGTCGCGCCCTGTCGGTTCGCTAAGAAAAAAATAGGCGCACATAGTAGCATTTTGGCAAAGTACTGCCACCCTATCTCGCAGCCATTGCTGGTTTCTGGGGGCACAACCGCAGAAATACAAGGCCAATAATCGCCAGGACAGAAAAAAGCGCAAAAGTAAGAGGGTAAAGCGGAAGGATGTCACGCAACAGAAAAGAAAAATGGTCGGAACGGCGGGATTCGAACCCACGACCACTACACCCCCAGTGTCACAGCGAAAACGACGTAAGGCATTGATATTATTAGATAAAACAATTGTGGACTGCATATAAATACAGCAAAAACGACAAATATAGGCCCTTGATTTTAAAGGCTTTTTTGCTCATTCGGAAAACGGATTGTAGCACTTTATGGCCCCATTTTAAGGGGCCTCGCTTTCCGGGCAAGTTGATTTCAGAATAACTCTACCGTTTAATGATGACGCTAATTCTAGCGACAACAGGGGATAAGGGGATCGCATGAAGCATCTAATAGCAATAGCAATAACACTCACCCTAGCGGCCTGCGGCGGCGGTGGTGGTGGCGGCACCAGCAGCAAGCCGATCGTCAGCAGCTCTAGCAGCTCGTCATCGGTAAGCAGCTCGTCATCGGTAAGTAGCAGCTCAAGCAGCCAGGCTCAGGTTCTCGGGCTTCCGATTGGCTCTGGAGCCATACTTATTGACGGCGCAGACACCTACGCGGCCACCGTTTCACCGGGCGATGAATTCGCGCCACAGGAGGTAAAGGTAAACCCTGGGTACGACTGGACTCACGTCTCATGGGGTACCGGCCACGGCCACCCAAAAACAGAGGTTTGGCGATCAGATCAAAATTGGTTTGAGTCAGCCGAGAAATTTGACGAAGTTATTAACTACGGCAGCCAGTATGCCGACATGACCACCCCTCTGGGATCAACATATTATTACTGGGTTCGGTTTGTTAACGAAGATGGCAGCTTTGGCCCCTTTGCGACCACTGATAGTCAAGAGAGCGTTGCTATTCTGGAGGCGTCAATTACTTTGGACAACGCTTATTCCGCAGCCGACATTGACCCGAACGGCTACGTTATCGCTGCGCGCTCAGGAAGCACGAAAATTGACAAAATAGACCTGTTAACCGGTAGTGTAGTAACAATGTTTGATGCTCCGGAGGAAATGAAGGCTCTGGCGGTTAGTCCTGATGGCGTGATCGTCGCGCTATCGAGTCAGCTGCACCAAGAGTTTTCAATGCCCGACGCGCCTTATATTTACGAGCTAAGTGCCACAGGCGAGCAGTTGTCCGCGGTGCACTCAATCGAGAATTTCGGAACCATAGACTTTGATGACGAAGGCAGGTTGATCGCGCTCATAGAAAGCAATGGCATTCGGGAGCTATCCAAAGACAGTGGTAATGGGTACACCGGCGCATCTACAACATCGATCAACGTAAACACTTTTGGCATGGTGGGCGACGTTGATATTAGTCAGGATAACGAATTAAGGCTAACGAAAGAGCGCCACGGAAGCACATTGCTGCAGGTTTACAGCATGGATACCGGAGAGCTCATAAACACCGCCGTCATCATGGCGGACGAAGTATCGCCGGGCGCTCTGGTGTACCGCTGAGGCTCGCGTGCGAGATCTCTTACAAAAGATTAAGTTTTGGCTTACAAGCAAAGCCAATCACAATGGCCTACAGTGAAGGGGTCGCCGCCCTACCGACGCCCCATGGAATTTGAGGGAAGTCAGGGATACGCATTGGATTGCCACAGGGCGGCGACTTTATCGCCATCGGCCAAACACTCACAATGGTGGCGGCATGAAAAACGGGAAAACAAGATTCTGGGATAGCTGGCCCGGGCTGATATTGCTGGGCTTGTTTATCCTCGCGATATTCGCCAATGCCATAGTAAGCGCCTGGGCCAGCGATACCCCACAGCTTTAATCTTTCGGCCAAACCCGGTTAAGGCGATCGACGGTCTTTTTCATTCGGGCCTCAAGCCGTTTTAACCGTTCGTCCTTCTCCGCCTCAGTCAGCTTCTCGTTTTCTTCAATACGGTCGCGGCGTTTGCGGTGACCCGCAAGCTCTTTGGCCACGTCCTCGGCCAGAGCTTTAAGGCGAATTTTCTTGCCGTACTCTTTAAAGAACTCGAGTCGTTCCTTGCCTCGCAGAGACTTGTATTCATCCTCCAGCTGGGCAGATTCATCTAGCCGATCGTAAAACTTCGACTGATCCTCATAGGGCAGCACTTTGCCGTTCACCTGGCGATAGAATGGAATCTCTCTATCCTCAAGCTCCCGGCCCTGAGCTGCCTTGGTGACTGCGCTCGTAGTCCTGCCCACAAAGGCCCCCGCGGCGCCGGTGAAATACTCAAACAGGTAATTCATTTTGTCCGGGTTAACGTCGGCCCAGCCACTTCGGTACGGGCTGCCACCGGTGGCACCGTTCATAAACTCAGCAAGCCACTTCCAGTGCGCCGGCGTCGATCGCTTAGACAGCTGGCTCTCAGGCTTAGGCGTGCCGAATGGGAAGTTTTCGCGGTAAATGTCCGTGCCCCAGAAGTTCTCGTTTGCCGCAATATCCACGAAAGGCTTACCAACAGTAGGCGTCAGAGTTCGCACCACCCCGGTACTCAGGCTGTCAGAGGTTGCCAGCCCGAGCGGAACGAATGAGCCGATAGCCGCCTTGCCCACTCTCATGGCGCCCTCGCCCACACCAGTGTCACCATTTGTCACGGATTCCAGCTGGGTACCAAACACATGGAATATGTTGTAGCCGTAAGGTAACGGGATCTTCCAGTATTCACCGGGCTCGCCGCCGGCAATCGACTTCATAATGATAATATTTCGCTCTTTGGCCCACTCCGGCACCTTGTCGTACCAGTTCTCGCCGTCGTCATCCTCCCCGGCCATTTCCCGGTTCAGCGCTGCCAGACCAAAAGCGGCCGCCGCGGCGCCAATACCTACCTTCTGCGCGGTGTTGAGCTTCTTCTTGCCGTCCACTTCTTTCATGGTGCCGATAGCACGAGCAAAAGTCATGGTGCCCTGTACGCTCGCGTTGAAGAACATATACATGGCGTTGAGCACCTGACCGATCTCGCCCTTCCGGTTAAAGTTTACCGTTAGGTTTTTGGCCAGCTCAGCCGCCTTCTTACGTGACACGCCAGAATCAACCGCGTTTTTGTACACAGACAGGCGAACGGCGTTCTCAATCGCGCTATTCGTATTCTCGACAAACTCGCCAATAGTCTTTCTGGCGCGCAGCAACTTGCCCTTTGTGGTGCCCTCGGCCATTGCCAGCATATTGTTAATGTCGTTCGCCTGGCCGTTGAGATCCTTGGTGTCAAACCATCCAGTCTTAGCGCCGTCATCACGGAAATCATCAAAGGCCTTTTGCCACTCTCCCGCTTTTCCGTCGAGCTTTTTACCGGCCAGGCTCATGCGCACGGCGTAGCCGGCAATAGGCGCGTCCTTGACCATTTTGGCGGCTATCTTCTTGCCCTTAACCCGGCCGTTGTGCAAATCCTGCTCTGCCAGCACATTAACCACGGCGGTCTGAATATCGCGCGCGGCGTTGGTAACCATAAACTCAGGGTTAAAGCTGGTGTTTACCGAGGATAGGAACCGGGACACGGCGCCAACGTACTTGGTGAACCAGTTAAGCGGCTCTGGCCCCATGTTCTTCATGGCGCGCATTAATCGCTCGTCGTTGATCTTAATAAAGTACTCTTTGCCGCCTCGCTTGGTGGTGAAGTACTTGGATCGATCAATAACGGGCCCTTGCCCTACCGTCTCGCCGTCGAGGTTTTTGTATAGCCGCGGCTCCATTTCTGGCGACTCGGCGGTGAAAACCTCCCAGTAGTCCGGGTTAGGGTTGGCTTCCACCAGGTCGAGGAAGGTATTGCCCACCTCGTTTTTACGCGACCGTACAACAGCCTCGGTCGTGTCCATAATGGAATGCAGCACAGGTGATTCGGGCTTGGTACGGCGCCCCAGTGCGCGCAGGGTCTCTTTGCCGCGAATATCAAAGCCTTTGCCCACCCTTGGGTAAGAAACGTTGCTCTCGTCCTGAGCGCGGCCTTTGAGGGGCACGTAGTATTTATAGTTATCGTTCCATGCGTTTAGCTGATCCTGATCGACAAGATTGGCAGCCAACAGCTGCTGCTTGCGCTTCTGCATTTTGTACACAATGTCAGAAAGCTCGACCAGCTGAGACAGTTTTCCGGTTTCCTTGGCCTTGGTCAGCACTTGCTTAGCCTGGGTATCAGTCATACCAGAGCCACCATCTGGCATATCCGGGTTTATCTTCGCGACCTGGGCATTACGCTCGGGGGCGTGACGCGCCCACAGAAACATATCAAGCTCTTCCTGGCTAATGCCGTGCTCGGCCATCTTATCCACCAGTGGCTCAATAAAGCGCTCTTTCAGCTTGCGCAGGTCGTTCTCGGTCTTGCCGTGGAATGCCTCTTCCATCCGGTAGGCGTCGAGCTCTTCGCTGATAGGCGAGCCAGATGCTTTCTCGATCTCGCGCTGGGTTTGCAAAAGCGGCCGCATCTTATCGGTGAGCTTTCGCAGAAGCGCGTCTTTGGGGATTCCGTACAGCTTGCCCTCTTGAGGCGCCGCAAATGCCGGGGAGTCGTCCGAGACGCTAAAGCGAATGTCTGGATCGTTCGGGTCGAAGGTGCCGCGGTTGCCCACAGAAGACTTTATTTGCTCCGAATCAAAAACAACAAAAATGTCGGATTTGACTTTATTGTGGCTAACCAGATTGTCTTTTACGCCTTTAACAATTAGCCCATCATAGCCATCACTCTTGGCCCTAGCCGCCACATCATCAATGCTCATGGCGTTGGCCGGTGGATTACCAAACCTTGTTGGGCGCCACGACCCTTCTTTTTGATACGGATTAGGGACGTTATCAAAATTCACGCTCATGCCGGTAAAATCTAAAGCAAGAGGGTTTTCTATTTTTAGATAGGCGGGAATAATTGGCCCGCTCTCGGTGCGACCTGGCACCGCTGTTGTCATGCCGGCGTAATCTTGGGCTACTTCCGGCTTGCTGGAGAAGTACTTTAATCCATCCTTGAAAACCGAGAAATCACCCGCCTTGGTGCCGTGGTAAACTTCGAGCGGATCGCCTTTTTTGTCGACCACCTTGGAATCACCAAACCACTTTTTAAAGGCTGGCGTTTCGGTTTGGTCTACCCCAGAACGAGAAGCCCCGGCACTTGGCCGGGGCTCACGATACATTGTCTCGCTTATCTCATAATCTTTATTCGGGCTTTTGTTCTCAACGAACCCCAGGCGCTTATAGAATTTCTTGAGCCTCAGCTTGCTTCCGCCAAAGTCGCCGGACGGTGATAGAACCACGGTCTTGCCCACGGAATCCGCATAATCGATAACCGCTTGCATGGCTTGTGTGCCAATACCTTCGCCTCGTTTATCTTTTGGCACTATTATCTTGCTAACGCTGATAGAGTTTGGTCGCTCAGACAATGAAACATCAACTCCCATCGCCTCAACCTGGTCGCGCAATCCGCTGATATTTTTCTCTGGCCCAGAACGAGAAACCCCGCCTTGTTGGCGGGGCTCTGAGTCTGCACTGTAGAGTATCGCGTTGTCGGGGCCGGCTAAGCGTTCACTGCCGAACTGGCCATACTTCTCCAATATGTTGGCGATCTCCTCGCGCGTTCCGCGTGAAAGGGTATTTGTGAGTACCGCTCTTTCAAGCGTTGTGCGACCCGCTGTAAGTGGGCCTCGGCTTCCTCGTCCGTTTTGCAGTCCTCGTAACGCCCGTGCTTCTGAGTCAAAGCGTTTACCATCCCACACCTCCCCCGTTTTGGAATCTTCAATTTGATCTGTTTTTGGATTATAGACCAGATCCTTAATTTTCGGAAATTGCTTAACGGTCGCGTCATAGGATGCGTCGATCATTTGGCGCAGGTTGTGTGCGTCGTCGCCGTCTTTCCAGTTAATATTGGGCATATCCACATCAGGATTGCCGGTTACTTGATTCTGGTGCGGCCACAGGTGCTTAGTGGTTCCAAACTTGAGCGCGCTGCTTATCATGTTCTCCAAGCGACGGGTTTGCGCAACATCGGAAAGGCCGTCGGGATCGCCCTCAAACACCAGGTCATTGTTGTGCGCATAGTTCGCGACAGCATTGTAAATGCGCTTGCCGTTCTGGCCCTTCTCGACAGCAGACACGTCAATCCAAACACTATCGCCCTTCTGGTAAATGGCGGCGCGCTTGCCTTGTGGCGTAATGATGCGCCACGCTTTTTCGGCACCATATTCGTTTTGCAGGGCGATCTCTTCGGCCTCAACGATCTGAATGCCGCCCGGGCCCTCAAGCTCATTAAAAATATCCTCAATGGATTGCTTGTCGCTGGTGGGAAGCTGAAAGGCATCGTCCATCTGCGCAAGCATAGTCCAGCCGGCCAATACCGGATCGTCACCGATAACGCGGCGTGCCTCGCTCGATGCCATAGAGAAGGCTGGCGCAGTTTCTGGCGAGCTACCAATTCCAGCAAGATCAAAATAAACGCCCTGCTGCCCGGTCACTCGGCCCTCATTTACAGCTTGCCGAGCCTGCTTGAGAAGATAGATTAAATCGGTATCGCCCAGCCGTGACAGGCTCACAAAGCCATTTGCTCGAAGCCAAGAACGTACCGCACCGATAAGCTCTTTAAGCGCACGCTTAACGCCCGGCTTATTGCTCTCGGCAATATGAGCAAGAAGCTCGTCAGCTATGATTGACTGCGCGTCTTCACGCGACAATGTGCCGGAGGAAACCGCACTTTCCGCCCCGTCAATGTAACGCTCCAGGCTTATGCCGTGCTTCTTTGCCAGCTCACGAACACCTTTAATCCCGCCTACACGTAAATACAATCTACCCATCGCTTGGCGCGCCTCGGGACCGAACATTGTCTTAATGCCGTGGTGCCCGTATAGCTCGTGGAGAATGGTACGCTCTACCGCCTCTGCGTCGGGCATAGATGATCGATTAAGGTAAACGGCGCCGTTATAATAAACACCCTTAACCCGATCGCCCGAGAAGCCCATTTTTTTGGCGCCTCGCTTCACCCCTTCCGGCATATCGTCGAATGTTGCCACCTGAATAATTTCGGTGTCATCGGCAGCCATGGACGATTTAATTCGGTCGATAACAGCGTGAGCGGTCTTTTCCGAAACCGATTTATTGTTTTGGGTCTCGCCGCCACGGAACTTCGCTATGGAAGGGTCAAACGTCGTAAGGTCTAGCACCTCGGAAATATAACGTTCTCGGCCAGCCTTCTCTACCGTCACCACGCCGTCGTAACCATCGCCAATCAAGGCGAGACTTAAGTCTTTACCCGTTTTTCCTCCATACTTTTCCGATAGCTCTTTTTTCCAAGAGGTGCCGTCCGCCTCAACCACCATGGGGTTATCAAAGGTTAGGGTCCCAGAGATAAGATTGCCCGACGTGTCCACCGAGTCTTTGTTTCTCGTCACAATTACATAGCGTCCGGATGGCTCATATTCACGCCCGAAGGGTGCTCCCGGCTCTGGCACTCCAAATATATCCGTTGCTGACTCGGTGTTATGGATGAAATCAAAAGTTATGGGCGAGCCAGTTTTCAAGCCTTCGGTGTCGCCCTCGCCTGACAGGCGTCGAGGCGCATCGCCAGAGACAGAAAATAAAGCAACGCCATCTGCGGTGTCTTTGTGCTCAATCACATCGAATAGCGCATCGAAGCCTGCCCGTATGTCTGCCATTTCGGCCGCTTGAGGGTATGGGTAGCTGTCAGACTTCTCAACACCGTCACCACCAAAGGTTTCATTCATTTTGGCGGCAGCTTCCCAATACTCTTCACTTACAATATTGGCAAGATAATCATTGCTCGCGTCTTGGTCTTTGAGCTTTTCAATGACGTAGCTCTCAAAAGCTCGGGCGCTGATTTCGCGGCCGGTGGACCAATACTCTTTGGTGCGAGACCGGTCAAGTTTTCGTGAGCGCTGACGCAAACCTGTACGACGGACAGACTGCACAAGCTCGTGAAACGCATCAACCACCTCGGGGCGAACACCTGGGCCTGCCGTGTACGGAGTCTCGGACAAGTAGCCGTTCTCGTTTCTTGCCCGAGAGAAATAATTGTCTAATGCGTGAAACCACTCATGGGCAAGCGAACCGGCGCCATTCTTCTTGGTTAGGTTTATCGCGACGGTGCCCGGCTCATAGTGGGCGGCCGCCGAATTCTTGCCGCCGCGGCCTCGCGCACCAAACGCCAGGCCAAGCTCACCATTAAGCGATAGAGCCTTGGCGGGTATATTTAGGATGCCCGCCATATCCAGTAGCGCGTCATAGGTTTCATTGAGATCGGCCTGACGGCGGCCTTGGTCAACCCAATTACCAAACTGAACACCACGGAAGCCAAACGTATCTGTGAACTGCTCAGGCGACACATCGCCACCATTGCGGTGATCCGAGCCAACCCGAGGGGAGTTTGTTTCTTTGCGGTGGGCTGGTACGTTCTTTAGTTTGGCAAGCAAGGACTCAAGCTCGGCCTGATTGGCTCGTATGTAGTCACGCGCCTCAAGAGCGTGCTTAAAGCCATCCTTAATGCGCACTACATCTTTACCGATTTTCTTGCCAATGTAAGTGTCCGAGGCGTCATGGCGGTTTGTGTAAATATCAAAGCGTACTTTCTTTGAGTTTGCCTCCTTCGCCGCGTCGAGCCTTGAATAAACACCCTTGAACTGCGCCAGAGCCTCACCCTTTGTGTCGCCCGCGGCTAGGCGGCGAGGCATATTGCTGAAAGACGAGTTTTTGGATTTTTGCTCTACAGTCCATACTACTTTCTGAGGGTCCTGAACCACTCCGTCGTACATGCTATACGAGGCGCTAACCAACGACAGACCCTTTAAGCTCTTACCATGCCCTACTGCCTCGTAAAGATCGGCTGCGCCCTGAACGTCACGAATAATTGGGGAGCTGCTCAGCTTGTCGATACTCTCAATGGGCATGCTGCCATCAATAAGCAACTCAGCCACCTCACGCTGCGCCTCCATTCCACGAACCCAGCCAGACAACTTCCAGCCGGTTCGTGGTTTGCTTGGGACAGCTTCGCGCAGCGCCCTTGCGAGAGCCACCACCTTTTTATCAACGCCACTATCGACCATCTTCTGGTAATCGGGTGCCGGCCACGACTCCGATAAAGGTACACTTGCAGAGTTTTTCTGCTTGGCATCACTCATGGTCGCCGCGTAGTCTTTCCGGGCGCCGGCTATCTTCTCGCCAAAATCTTCTATTGGCTGCGCGGGCGTTTCTTGTTTTTCGACCTTATTCGAGGGCTTTGCAGCCTTTTTCGTGGCGTCACGAAAATGGTCAGCATTCAGCGGCTTGGTGTTGTCACCATCTTTGAGCCAGGATTTAAACTCGTCCATGCTCATGCTGGTGACCGGGCCAACCTTCCAGCCTTTGGTGTAGTTATCTTTATAGGCCTTGGTTGCCGCCAGCTTGCCGCGGTAGCCGACCATTACCTTGTGCTCGTCGAAAGAGCCGTCAGGGTTTACCTGATCCACGATGTACGCGCGCTGGGATTCTGGCTCAGGGCCTACGAATACGTCCACATGCTCACCGTCGGCTCCGGTGGTGCGTCGGATATAGCCATAGTGGCTACCCATAGTCACAGACCACTTATTGCCGTCAGGGTCGGTACCCGAACGCTCGGAGCCTTTAGGGTTTTCTACCGATATGTCCAGGCCTTGGACTTTGACATGCCCTAGCTTGTAATTCCCAGCCTCTTTCTGGGCCTCGGTAGGGTTGGTGTCGGCTTCGCTGGCGGCGGTGTCAATATCAACTGTTTCAGTATCAGTTATACCGTATTCTTCACGCAGCCCATCGTAAGCCTGGCGATTCACCGACTCGGGCGAATCAGAATTAAGCTCATTGAATTGCTCAAAGGTTAAGCCGGCTTGCGCCTTATCGACTTCCGTTTCGTACTCGTCACCGAGGCGATCCATTGCCGCGGCATAGCCTGGCGAGCTGCGCTTAATGCCGCGCTCTTTGGCCATTTTGAGCAAGGTTTTCTTGCGGGAGTCTGTGAGGATTTTTGGTAATTCGGCAGACGGTTCAGATGCTTTAGTTTTTGAAGCATTAGGCCTTTCCGACGGCTTGCCACGAGTAGGCGCAAACATATCGCCGCCTTGGCCTTTTTGCAGCGCGTCATTACTTCCAGCTACCGATACATTACCGCCATTGTCTAGCGTAAACTCTTCACGTTCGCGGTCAATTTGCGCGCGCTGTTCTTGCGCCGGCAGGCTTTCCGACTGGGCTTCACGGTCGGCAAGATCCTGTTCGGTATAGGTGCTCATAAATCCAGAGCTTTGGCCG
The DNA here is from genome assembly GCF_963975215.1 of uncultured Gilvimarinus sp. Taxonomy (GTDB): domain Bacteria; phylum Pseudomonadota; class Gammaproteobacteria; order Pseudomonadales; family Cellvibrionaceae; genus Gilvimarinus. Next base: position 82,134 of record NZ_CAXBFW010000009.1, on the reverse strand, counting down.
TCATTGCTGATTGCCGCCACTGGACGGATCATGTCAGCCAGACCTCTCAGCTCTAAAGAAACATCCCTATCAATAGAGTCATTACCCGCAATCGAATCGATGAAGCTAACCACGGCGCCAACAGTTTCCGGTGTAAAGTCTCGGCGATCAATGGCCGACTCCAGGGCGCGATACACCTCAGACACGTCAGGCGCAATCTCAGCGGGTACCGCACCGTCCTCAGTCCATTCATCTATGAAGTCGCGCACAGCAATCACCGCGGCGCCTTCTTGGCTTTCTCCGGCAACATTGGCTCGGGTGCGGTCTGCCAGAGCGCTATCGTTATCGACAATCTGGCTTTTTTGCGATGCAGATACAGAAGAGCCCGCGTTGTCGGCGGGCTCTTTATTGGGCTTTGACTCGGGCTCACCGAGTAACGCGGCTAACTCTCGCTCTGACTCGGCTCGCTCTGCGTCGGTGATTTGCCCGTCTCGCCAAGGGATTCCGGTTTCGTCTCCCTCAGATATTTCAGGTTGCGCTCCCGGCGCGCTTTTCGGCCCGCTATTACGTGATCCGCGCCCCGCATTATCAGGTCCGGGTCGAACTTCGTTTCTGTTTCGTTGCTCACTGAATACCCCTTCTGACTGTAAGATACCAAGCACCTTGGGTAGCGGGTTTTGGCCGCCGACGCTGTGCTGTTTAATTAGTGATTGTAGCTTATCACGAGGATAGCCGCCCTCAAGAACATCGGCGACCAATTCAGCCACGGCGGCGTTAGCCGGATCGGACTCAGGCAGGGCCAGCTCGGGATCAATTAAGCTCTCGGCAATGCGCTGGGCGTCACGACTCATAATCGCCCGGGTGCGATCCTGAATGCGCGCAGACACCATGCTTTCGCGATCCTGCTGAATTTCGTCCATGATAGTTTGCACGACAATAGCCTGGCGAGGCCCCAGCTTTTTGCCAGACAGCGCTTTATTAACCGCCGTTCGCGCTTCGTCGGTGGTAACCAGGCCGTCCATGTTTTTAAACCAATCAGGATTGATTGACGGCGTGCGACCGGTAATACGGTCGTTTTCATCGCGGACATAGCCCACGTCACCACCCTTAACTAACTCATTGGTCATTTGCCCTAAGCGCGCGCGGTACTCTTCACGCAGTAAGCGAGGATCTTTTAAGCCGTCGGGCAGCTTCTCGTCACGGCTTTTATCGATATGCTGATCAATCAGGCGCTCTACGCCAGACGCCAGGTTGTCCCGGGCACTTGTGTCTTGCGGCAAATCCGAGGGCGAGAAATCTAGCCCGCCATCATAAACCTGCTGTTCGGGCTCAAGCTCAAGGCCGCCGGTTTCGGGAATCTCTGGCCGCTCGAAATTAACCGTGCCCTCGGGCGCTTCTGGTTGAGTCTGGGGCTGCTGTGTCTGAGGTGCCTGCTCCCGATACTCAGGCACGCGCTTTAATTCATCCAGCGGAACAAGCTCTTTACGGCCATCAATAACCACAGAGGCAAACTCTTTGCCGCCCAGGGAGCCGGCAACGCCCTCAAACTCAACCGCGGCGCTTTGCTCAACATCTTCCGGCTGCCACATCAGCTGCTCGCCCGGCCGCATCTGGTTAAACTGATCGTAGCTAATTGGCTGGCTACCATCACTTGCGGGCACGGCCTGTTGGGCCTCGGCATCAAAATTGACGCCCTCAGTATTGAGCCATTCCGACCGGATAACCGGTGCCGCTGGATCAGCGCTTTCAGCTCCGGGTGAGTAGCCTATGTCATCGGCCTGAGCCTCAAGCTCTGCTTCAAGATCGGCCAGTTCGGACTCCACATCAACGTCGCCGTCTAGCTCGGCCTCAATGTCATCAGGCGTAGCAACGCGCGGCTTACGCACATCACCCACGCCGTCGTATGCGCCTTTTGCTGTACCGAGCGTGCCACCACCAATGCCACCCAGAATGGCGGCCTCAGCACCCCGGGCAAACGCATCACGCGCGCTTAGCTCTACATCGGTGCCGTAGTTCTCGCCTAAATACTCGAGTACACCCTCTTGGATAAACTCGGTACCGCCCTCAACACCAAAATCCTTAACACCTTCGCTTGCCGCCTTTTTAATGACGTGACGAATGGCTTTATTCGATACCTCCCGGGCCGCCTCTTCGGTCATTTCACCGCGGCCAGAAACTAAGCGTCGCGGCAGCACACGTTCCAGCATGGCGGAAGCGGCAGCAAATGGCGCCGCCTCTCGTAGCTCAACCGCCGTGGCGCGCTCCATACCCTTGTTCTTTGCGCGCTGGTCGGCGATCTCGCCAGTACGCGCCATAATGTAAGGCGCAAGGCCGGCGCCCGTCGCAGCGGCAACCATATCGGGTGCAGACGCGCCGAGCGTGTCCATACCGGCCGCCCACCCCTCGGTAAGCGCTCCCAAGTAATCACCCTGATCAAACTTACCTTTGGCACCATCCAGGGTGTATCGGCCCGGGTCGTATCCGAAGTCGGTTGCTCTTAGCTTTTCAGCAATGCCGTGGTGGGCGTCGCCAATGTCTTTACGCTCTTCGGCCGTCCGGGTCTTAAAGCCTTGAGAAACATACGACGGCGCACCAACGATACCAGTAGGCGAGGCCTCAGCAGCGGCACCTACGGCATCCACAAAACCACCAGCCAAGTCGCCGACACGCTCACCGGCGCCGCGCACAGTGTTGCCGACACCGGCCCAGAAACCTTCCTCTTGCTCGGGCGGCTCCGGCTCCACCGGCCGCGCCATTGTCCGCTTATCAAACTCAGAGCGGATTGACTCTAGCTGATCGGCTGGCGCGCTGGGCGCAATAACACGATCAAAATACGTCGACCGGGTTTGCTCTTGTTGCTCAGGGGATAATGCTTTGAACTCGTCACGGCCAGAAATTTCCGACCATTGAGGCACGCGCGACTGCTCGCTCATCGTTATGCGATCCTATTCAAATTGTAGGTGGGGAATGAGGTGGGTTGGCCCCGAAGGGCCGAGGTGTTTCTACTGTCCGGCAGGGACGCCGAAGCCGTCTAAAAAGCTGTTTGGATCAAACTCTTGTGGGGCTGGCTGGCCAGATGCAGCGGGAGGCGTTACCGCTCCGCCCTGATCGTCCTGGCTCATGAGGTTGCGAATACGCTTGTACGACTCGACCGCTTCTTGCTCAAGCTGCTCGGTGGTCAGCTCTTTGCCTTCCGCGTCGTAAGCGCCTTTCTCCAGCTTAGTTTTAACGTAGTCCTTCACGTACTTAGTTGGATCACTGACCGACATTTTCGCTTTGTTCCAAGCGTCCTCAAACGATAGTTCTTCACCGGTTGCGGCATATTCCTGCTGCAGCAACTTCGCCAGGCGATAATCAGCCGGCGCCGCCGGGCCTTTGCCGCTGGTGCCGGGCTTATCGTATTGCTTATAGGTGCCGTCCTTTTGCTGCTGTATCCAGCCAAGATCGGGATGCTGCTGCAGCTCACCGGCCTTACCTTCCGATGGCTTTAGCAGGCCCCGAGACTCAGCTAGATACTGGTAATACTCAGGCTTGCTCGTCAGGTCGCGCGCTTTCTCAACGGCCATTGCCGTATTGATTAATGACTCCAGCGGAATGTCGGCCACTTCGTCATCATCAGCACTAGAGCGGTTTTTGGTGAGCGGCCGGACTTGTCCGTCACCATCAACATCAAGCCCCATGCGCAGAGTTTTACCGTCTTCACTCGGAATTAGTAAGCGCGGACGAACCTTTTTGCCGTCTTTGTTGCCGGCGGCAAGCGACGGGTCCAGCACCATTAGCGCCTCGGCGAGATCGGGATTCTGACTGAGGTCAATCATGCCTTTATCGTTTTTGGGCAGCTTAACCGAGCCGTCCATAACACCCTTAAAGGTTTCGATTGCCCTGCCAACCTCCGGGCTTTGCAGATACTTGGCGTTGGCCAGTGGGTACTTGTCCATCAGCGCCAGCTCTTCTTTGCTAAGCGAGCCTTCATCCAAATATTTGCTGGCCGTCAGGCTCGACAAGATCAAGGCGTTTTCTGCCTCTTTGGCCTTGGCCGCGTTGCGATCTTCTCGCCACGCATCCATTTTTTCGCCGCGAATGCCCCGGGCCTCTTCGCGATCCTGACTGATTTGCTCGTGTCGCTCCTGGCTTCGCTGCTCTTGTGCATCACGCAAGCTGCGCGCCTGAGACTGGCTTTGCATCCCGCTAACAAACTGCGCGCCACGCATCGCCCCATCGACGGCCGAGGCCGTGCTTAAACCGTTAGCCATAATTAACTCCAAAGGTATCCCACTAAGCCGCCACCGATGGCGCCAATGGCGGCGCCCCAAGGCCCAAACGATGCGCCATACATTGCACCAGTCATTGCGCCGGTCGCCATAGAGGTCGTTTCTGTGGTCTTTTTGGCGTCTTTAAGTTGCTCGTTGCGTAGCTCGCGCTCTTCGTCTCGCTGCTGTGCCTGGGCCAAACCACCCATGGAGGACGCTTTCATGCTTCGCCCAGCGTCCATTAAGGAATAAGCCATATTAGTAAGCCCCCATCGGGTCGGTTGCAGCTTGGCGTAAGCCGCCGGCCATATTGCCCGCCATCATCTGCATGTCGCGGTCTTGCATGTGCAGGCGCGTTTGATTAGCCGCGTTTACCTCGGCCAACGTACCGTTACGCTGGCTGCGGCGGTTAATAACGTCTGCCTCATCTTGAGCCAGGCTTAGCCCTGCGCGAGATCGATCACGTTCGCCAGCCTCGCGACTCGCTGCAAATGAGTCTCGGGTGGTTTCCCGGGCCCGATCGATAGCGGCCTCGTTATCAGCATCGCCCATCACCATTTCGCGGAGCTTGGCGTCATAGGGAGCATAGTTTTCCATATAGCTATCCCAGTCTCTGCGCAAGATGCCGGCCATGCGATTGGATGCCTCATGGTCACCACCGCCACCACCACTATCGCCCATCATTCGCTCGGACAGCGAAATATCTTCTTTTGCCTTGGTGATACCAGAGTTATTGCCAAACAACTTTCGGCTCACCATGTTTCCTAAAAATGCCATAAGCGATACCTACTGGTTATTAACCCAACTCTTAAAGTCGGGGCTGTTGTAATCGGTCGCATTGGTGCCTGCAGGCCCTGGACTGGCTTGCGCAGACCCTAAGCCGCCGCCAGCCACATACTGGGCGCCGGCACCTAACACGGTGCCTACCGCCTGATTTTTCGCTGATTTATCATTCCAGTCTGCCCAGGCATCTTGCTTTGCTTTTGCCGCCGACGTGTTCGCCAAACTGCTAAGGCCCTGTTGCGCAGTGGTCGCTTGGTTGTTGCCGATAGCCACAACGTTCGCCACGCCGGTCGCGTGCTCGTCTGATTGAGAGTTGAGCGCCCGGGCCGACGTGTCCGAGGCGATAGCGCCCTCGGTATCGGCCATATCAGCCATTGCCATTTTTGATTTGCCAGAGTTTGGATTGACGCCAGCGGCCGCCAAGCCAGTGCGCACGTTCTCGCGTGCTTCGCTGGATGCTTTGGTTGCCGAGCTGCGTGCCGCGCCCTCAGCAAACTTGTAAGCGCCCTCGGAGTCCATTTCATCTACCTTGTCGCGAAACGCGGCATTGATCGGCTCGTAGTTATCCTCGTAATATTTAAAGCGTTCCTCAGCAATCGCCGCCGACTCTTTCTCCAGCGGCGTCTCTTCGATTTCAGGCGCATCGCCCTTGTAGTACACGCGCTGTGTCCCGAAGCGCTCAAACAGCTTTACGGGCTTGAACTGATTGCCCTGCAATAGCGGATCGTCTTCAAGAAAGTCATTCATAAGGATTTTTCCCAGATAGTAATTGGTACGCCGTGCCACTCGGATTGGCGCGAATGGTAACCACGTTGCTTGCAAATGCGGGAGAAGCCACGGCGAACCGTCCAGAACTGCAGCGCGGGGGAGCCGGCAATAATCGCCAGGCGCTCAAGCTCTTCAAAGTAGGCGTTTAAACCGATACGGGATTTATGGTCACCAGAGATAGCGACCCATGCCAGCATGTAACCGGGGTATGGCCGAAGCACGGCAAAACCGTCCTCCGACTCAAAAAAAAAGGCCCTGCAGTTAAGCAAGGCCTTTTCTATGCGGTCATAAAGATCAGGATCGTTGACAGTAGAAGCAAGTCGGGCGATTACTTCACGCCTGCCAACAATCTGATCAGCTGGCTTTCTTCTTAATCTCATAAGCAGAAAACCTCGACCATGACAATATACGGTAAAGCCGGGTTTAGAGCCAGTTAAGTTGGCGATTTCACGGCCGTTTTTTTGATGTGATTGCGCTTAGCCGATACCGCGGCAAACTTAGGCCCGAGATCAATGCCCTTCTCGTCCAGCTTAGCTAAAGCCTCCCATATCGCTTCCTGCATTTCCCCGGTCATTTCCAGTCGTTGGTACGCCTCGCGGCGGCCCAGCCTACTGACAGGATCAAACTGCTGTAACTTTGGCAACGCACTCACCCTCAATGTATGGGAAATTTGATAACGTGAACTTGTATTCTCCGGGCTCGGCAAACGAAAGTTCGATAAAGCCGTCATCGACCGTTACGGTGCCGCCGGGATAACTCACCACAGTTCCCGCCGGTATGCCTTCAATGCGCCACGGTTCGCCCACGGCAACCGCATTTGACTGCGTGACTGCCATGACAGGTCTAGGCAGCACACTTCCGCCGGCGTGATAGTGGCTGAGCACCCAACTAGCGTCACCATCATCGGACTGAACGACGGTGACTCCAGGAACCTCCGGGAAAGACTCTGATGCCGGCTCGGTATGCTGAATAATCTCGCCGCTATCCGACCTACACAAAAACGTACACTTGGCCATTAACGATACCCCGCTTGCACAACCATCGACGGAAGCCTAAACCTACAGCTAGCACTAGCCGCAGATGGAACGCTAACCTCCAGCGTGTAATACGGGTTAATCCCCGGGCTTGAGTCAAACGCAATTACCGCGGTAGAGCCAGTCTCCCCGTCATATTCCGACGTGCCGCTATGACCAATACTTACCGACCCGTTTCGCTTAATTCTAATGTCGGCCTGAGTGGGGCCGCCCTCGCCGCTAATATTGACATTGCCAATGATCAGAACGCCGTTCATTCCAGCTTTGCTGGTCACTGTTGACGACGTTATTATGTTGCTAGGAGACGACCCCGGAGATTTTAATATTTGGGAGCCAGTTGAGTATTGGGGCGACGTTACCGCATTGCCATTGATGTTAAGTGTATCAACCATGGCCGTTCCGGCCTCTAGGCTAGTTGCCTGAATATTGCCGCGGGCAAATATATCGTTAAAGTAACCCCCGCCGGCCCGGTCGATCATCCAGCCCTGGGTGCCGCCAGAAAGAACCCACAAATCAGAAAATATCTGGTAAGCAATCTGAGCCGAGGTAATGCTGGCGCCCTCAATGTTCGCACTTACAAACGACGCCGTATTACCGACAATCTTGCTAACGTTTACGCTCTGAATAACGGCATCGGTCACCACCAGATTGGTAATGTAAGCCGCATCCATAACAACGTTTCCATCCTCGACCGCGAAAACTAGGCGCTGGTCGGCGCTGGTTTCCCCGGGATGCGTAATCGCAAAGGTGTCCACGTTGAACAGGGCGATCGAGTGATTGGGGTTTGTTGGGTTGTAGTTCGGTGAAGTAAACCCCAAGCCAAAGCCTGCAATAGCACCATTCTGACCGACCTTAATGGTGTACTGGTTGTTTGCGTGGTCAGCCTTTACCTCAATGCCCTCGACGTAATCATTAAGATCCTGAGACAGCTGCTGACTTGTGATTCGATCTTCAAGCTGCTGCAGTAATTCAGGCGGATGCAGAACGATGGCGCCCGGCATACCATTGGCCGGCGTGAACGGCTGAGGTATTCCATCCTCTTTAACGAATCTAACCCAGTAGTAATAGGTAACACCGTAGTCAACGTCGTGATCTGGGTACTGACTGCCATAGTTGCCAACGGTACCCACCCGAACAGCATCGGCAATATTATCCGAGTCGGTAGCGCGCCATATTTCAGTTTGAGGCCAGCCGTGACCGGGATCCCAGCGAAGGTGAATCCAGTCGTAACCACCACTAACCTCAAAGTTCTGAGGCGTGCCAGGGCGAACAATATTGCCACCGCCATTATTTGGCGGCTCTAACCCGCCCTCTCCGCCATTGAGCGCGGCATTAAACCGCCCTAGCCCGGCATTCTCTAAGTCACTAAAGCGCAACCAGCGGTGCTTTGGGTCGCCTCGGCGCAAGCCGCCGCCCACGTCAAGCTGCTCCTGTACCGACTCAAGAAACCGGCGCATTTCAATGGGAGTATCGCGCGGGATCGGTGCCGACTGTTTCGGCAATAAGCGATTCTTGGTCATGTTAAGTCACTCATTGAAGTTGCCAGCTGAACGGAGTGCACCGGCTCAAACCCGTCGATCGAGAAATAGCAGGTGCTGTACCGAGCGTGAACCGGCAGGCGAAACACCTCATTCGTGGCGACCGTTTTGGTTTTTTGCAGACCCTTATCGGTGTACCACTTGAATTCCAGAAATCCCTGGCTGTCCGATTTTATTTTGCAGCAACTGAAAGGCATCGCCGGCGGCGGTTGAATGTAGCTGCTCTGCCATACAAAGTTGTCTGTTGGGCCTTGCGCCCAGGCGACAATATCCTGCCCTTGCGCCATGTAAACAATATCGGTGGCCGGCTCTCGCCATATTGCGTCGCAGTCGGTCAGCGGAAATAAAACAACGCCCTCGGCAGGATGGAACGTCAGGCCGGAGGACGAGCCACTGTCACCAAAGAACAGCAGGTATTTGTTGCGCCAACGCTCGGCCTTTAGCGTGTCGGCGGTGCTATAAATATAAGTTTCCCACCAATCGCGAGAGATCTTATCGCCAGAGATTAAGCTGGCGTTGGTACCGCCCACCGCAACCAGGCCGTCTTTTGAGGCATAAACAACGTACTCGCCCATATCGACCACGCTATTCTTAGCGATACACGGCAGATCAACGTCCAGTTTATTTTGGCTCATGCTGCCCGGGGCCGAGCCCGACATAATGTAAGGCGGGCCCTCGGTGCCAATAATGACGCCCGAGGCGGTTACCGCGGCGCCCACCACGTTATGATCCAGTGCATACCGGTATTCAATCGGCCAGGCGTGTGGCTGGTAAGGCTCGCAGAACGCAATAGTGTTTTCCCACCACCCCATCAATATTCCGTTGGGCAGCGCGGTCAGCCCAATCATGTCCGGGTGAGGCGCTATCCAACCATCGCTTGGCAAAACCTCACCCAAGGCCGCACTCTCTACGCTATCGTTGTAGCTGGTAGTGGCCGGGCTAAGCTCTGCCACAAACTGAAACGATCCGTTGAGCTCAACACGATACAGGCGTTTGTATTGCACGCTGATCGCGCCAGATGGCGTTGACAGGTTTGTTAGCGATACGGTGCCGCCATCAAAGCGATCGACAATGTTTGAGGCGGGACTTGCCGGCCCCTCTTCGCCCAGATCAGAGACATATGTCATCACATAGGCAGTGCTAATGATCTGGTTGCCGTCGGCGGGATCAACAGTAATCGGGTTTCCTTCCCCGTCAGTATCCTCGTAGGGATCGGTATCAGGGCCAACCGCCGTGATAATGCCTGGCGCCGGCAGCCCGAGATCGCGAGAAGCTGCCGGGTATGGGCCACTGCCTCCCTGAGCAATACCTATCGTGGTCATTTTAGGCACGCCGTCACCGGTAAAGTACGTGCGCAAATACGGATCATCGGCAATTGGGCCACGCACCACGTCAACATCAGTATTCCACTCGAACCAGTAGCCGTTGCCGCTATTGCCTTCACGGTTGTAGCGATAGATCGACTTTACGGACGACCCGGAAAGCGTTTGACCGGTATTGCCTGGCAAAAACTCAGGCTCAACAACACCGCGATCAAAACGGCTAAAACTCGTCGTCGTCGCCTGATTCAAAGGCACCGTCTTTCTATCGAGCGCAAAGTTAGCACCGATAAAATCTTTTACCGTAATCGAGGGCATATCTTTCTCGCAAAAAAAAGCCCCGGCGGTTGCCAGGGCTTAGTGGTGTAAAAGGCGGGCTGTTACTTCCGGGAATTGTCGGAATTGTTTGAGCTGTCCGAGTTATCAACTGGCCCCGGTGAGTAGTTCGCGCAGCTAGCGCCTAAGCAGCTATCAGCGTATCGATCGCCATGCCACTGGTCGCCACCAACACTGTCACCGCCGATATTGGTACTAGAGTCGTTCACCTGCCGGCCACTAATCAAGTCTCGGCCCGCGTAAGTACTGTGGTCATTCACCCGGTCACCGCCGATCTGGTCACCACCGACCGACAACGAATTATCAATGTAACTTCGGTCCATCGAGGTAACGGCGCCGGTAACGCCCACTAGCGCATCTGACCATTGCTCGCCAACTAAATACGTCCCATAAATGGGTAAAGCCATGGATAACGTTTTATCCAGCAAGCCCCACGCCGGGTGATAGTCATTGCGCGGCTGAGGCGTACTCACCTTATTGCCCTCTTGTGCGACCATGACGCGGCATAGATCCGTTTCACAGCTGGCCGCCTGGGCCGACAATCGCGCCTGACGTGCTTGCTCAGCCGCCGCCCACTGCAGCCAGCGGTCGTCAGGTTGATTACTCGCACAGCCAACCATGGCCAGCCCCATCACTAACAATAAAATAATCCGCATAACCTACTCCTGCTCTGGTTGATGGTATTCTTGGCCGATACAACGCAGCGCAGGAATGCCGTTTTCTTCGGTAAAATAATCTGCCCACCGGATGGCGAACAGTCGTTGGTGGGTGTTCGTAGAATCGTCCTCGATGGCGGCTTTCATTGCCCATGACGCGGTATAAAGCTCTTGCTTATAAGCCTGATAGCGCGCTGCAATTTCCGACAGAAGAGCGATAGAGCAAGGGTGATCGGCGTTGTCTTCATCGCGCCACACCGCCGGCAGAGACTCGGGCGCCGGGTTTAGCGAGTACAGCAAAAGGTTTTCGCGCAGCACTGTCAGTGACGATTGGTCAAACTTCCAGCGAGAGCCATCGCTGATACTCAAGACCAACGACGGGCTTTCAAGCATAAGGGCACGCTCGTAGTTTCTTTGAGCGCGGAGCTCAACTTTGCATTCGTTAAGCGGCTTGTCGTGAATGATCCAGGTGTTTGCCCACACGCCATTGGCTTTGCTGGTCGGACCCTCGGTAACGTACTGCCAGGGCTGCAACTCAGGCTCGGGCGTATTAACGATTTCGACCTTAGCCACACCGATTGACGTTAGATCAGCCTCACTGAGCGTGTCGACGCTTTGCACGCTGCGGTAACCCTTTTTGCCATTTACTTCTATCGGCTTTGCGAGAAAGCGAGACTTCACCTGATGATCGTGAATAACGTTTTGGCTAACAATATCGATGTACTGCATCAGTCTTTAAGCTCCCATGTAATATTTGCCGCACCACCGTTTTTGGCGCCAATGATCGTGCTGCCAGAGAGGTAGCCGCCATCGCCGCCATTGCCCGATGCGTTTCGGTTGTAGTTGGATTCATACGGAGGGGCGCTATATCGGCGAAACGCACCGGCCCCTTGGTTCCCGCTGGCAATGGTTGTTCCCTTAAAGCTCATGTCTGGACGTTTCGTGCCACTGCCGGCCTGGCGATTAATTCCGTCGCCGAGCGTGCCGCCTGTACTTGACCCCGCAGTGCCACCCGTCGGCAGAGTAATGCTGTCTCCGGGCTCTAGGTTCACCTCAAAGGTTTCTATGGCCCCGCCGCTCGCTCCATCGCCTTCATAAAAATCAACGATTTGAACTGACGTGTTGCGGATAACAACGGAGCCACCACCACCGCCGCCCGGGGCTTGAATGGTTAACTCGACAAGAGCGCATGAGGACAGGTCAAGCGTGACGCCGGAGTAGGTATTGCTAGTCTCCCCCCGCATCATCATTTCGCCGGCGATTTCTTTGCCGGGCGTTTTAAGGCCCAGCTGCGATCCCATCATAATTATGTCCTTGAGTCAGACTTGGTGAAGAACACTTTTGAGGGCGTCATGGGCGACCAGTAAAACTCGACCACATCGGTTTCCTCGTCGCCTGAGCGATACGTTGTAGCACCGAGGAATTCAACCGTTAGGCCTCCAGCAAGAAGCCAAGTAAGCGTAGGCTTTCGCCCCGCGCGCATCATCTGAATTGAGCAACGGTATATCTGGTCGCCAGAGGTGGGAATGTTGTTAATGTCGATGATGAATGAGCCGCTTGTGCTGATACTGGGATCGTTAAAGTTGAGCATGAAGGCAGAGCCCTCGTCACAATCAACGGTCGCAGTAATGGAATTGCTGGTCTCGTCCGAGCTATCAAAAACAAATTCAGGCGGGCCAGAGAAGCCGCTGCCACCGCCGGAGCCTACGGGCAGCCATCCAGACCAGGTGCCTGAAAGTTTTACATTTTTATACTCTTCACCAGTTGTAGTAACCAGCTTTAGAATTTCAGTCGTGCTTGTAAAGTACACTCTCTGAAAAAAGGCACTATTAGCTGTCGGAACATTCGCGGGTAAAGACCCTGAGCTGTACCGATAAAACGCATTGCTATTCGAATCTAGCGCCGGGAGGTTCTCTAAGTCCGACGAACTGTTAATACCAATAGCGCTGCCGAATCCCATCCACCCAGTGGTAACCGCTCGGCCCGCAGTGGTGTCAATGAGAGACGACACAGCATCAAGCTCAGCAGCAGTCCCTAAGCCGTTTGGAGTTGCTATTGGTTTCCATCCTGACCACGTTCCACCCGTCTGAGTATTCCTCCACTTTGCCCCTGTGTAAGCATCGGTATACACCAGAACCTGTCGAGAAGAGAAGCGTTGAGTGCGGGAAACATAGGCGTCTCCACCGCCTCCGACTGTAGCATCGTCTGGCGTGTTAGCGGGAAAATCTCCGCTGTGGATTACGTAGTTTACGTTGGCCCCTGAACCTATAGACGGTAGGCTCAGCAGGTCATCACTACTGGTCAACTGGATAGCCATGCCCTGCCCCATCCAGCCAACGGTAGGGACGCGGCCCGCTGTTGTGTCGGTGTTGCTGCTAGTCTTTTGTAGGTTGCCTGCTGTCCAATACTCGTCCGCTTCCCAAGTCGATCTCCAAGTAGTCGCAAAAATACGCATAGCTCTACGGGGCGGGTAGTTAAGTGTAGTGAACGTAATAACAGCCACACCCGAGGAATACCGGTCTACTTCTACAGTACCATTCGCAACCCCAAACGGAATATTATCTTGAAGAGAACTGATGATACGATAAGAACCCGAAGGAACACCTGTCGGGTCTGCGTCCATATCCGATAGAGGATAGTTAGGATAGCTGGTACTAGCAACACCATAATCCTGTAGCTGTTTCATACCACCAGCAGCATCCAATAGCTTGCCCGATGTACCTGCGCTAGCCTCGGCTATGGTGGCTACTCTTGAGCTTGTAACAACGGACTCCCAAGGCTCCCACGTTGTTCCGCCGTCAGACGAATAACGATAAAAATTCTCAGATGGGTCAAGTCTATCGCGAATGTTCTGCTCAACGTATGCGCCGTAAACTTTAACATCAAGGAAGCTATACCTACTTGTAGGCTTGTCGGTGGGATCATTTGTTGTTATGTAATATGAGCCTTGATTTACAACATCGCCAATTAACGCTGGAGCGATACCAGATAAAGAGCTAACACCATATTTGGCCAGTTGTGCTATACCGCCAGCGGCGTCCAATATCTTACCGGCAGTCCCGGCCTCAGCCTCAGCCGTACTAGCCACGTCCGAAGTAAAAATTAACGTGGATAAAGCCGGGCCTTCTTTAAGAAGATCGCCGGAATTATTGCCAAACAGCGCGAGATTATTAACCGAGCTGGTCGCGGGGCCGTTTACGTCGCCCGTTCCGGTACCTGCCGGCCCGGGGGGGCCTTCATCACCCTGCGGGCCAACAAGCCCAACCGGCGTACCCCAAGAGCCGGCCGTTTTCGGACCATACAATTCGATGGCCACGTTATCCAAGTAGTAGTCGTCTTCGTCGCCCAGCGCGGCAGAGGGCGCACCATCACCGTTGAGCAAGTTGTTCACGCTGGCGGCGGCAGCCTCAGCCAAGTTCTTTGCCGTTTCGGCATCATCCTTAAAACCCTCGGCGGCGCTTGCGCTATTGGCGGAGCTGGTGGCGCTCGACTCGGAGGCATTGGCAAAGCCCTCTGCACCAGACTCAGCGGAGGCGGCATTAAGAGCACTATCCGATGCCTCACTCGCTTTAATAGTCGCGGTGGTAGCGGCCGCTTGCGCCGCATTTCGAAAATCCAAAGCATCGTCGGCGGCGTCTTCCGCGGCGCTTGCACTGCTGCCGGCACTCGTGGCGCTAGACTGTGCTGCTGCAGCGCTGTCAGAAGCGTCTTGAGCATCATTCTCGGCTTGAGTGCTTGCGGCGACGGCGGTGTTTGAATACTGCAGCGCATTCGCTTCGGATACGGCGGCCGCATTGGCATGCCCCTCAGCTTCATCGCGAAGATTCGCCACAACGATCTCAGAGCTTGAGGCGTTCGACGCTGATTGTTGGGCCGCAGTAGCATAGCCCTGGGCGTCATTCTTATACTGCTCAGACTGGAGGGCAGCCGTTTCCGCTTCACCCTGCGCTACCAGTGCGATAGACGCAGCGTTTTGCGCGGTTGATGCACTACTCGCGGCGGCGGCGCGATCGGCGGCAACCTGATCGGCCAGAGCTTGCGTTAAATCTATGTCCACCAAGCCCAACGAGATCAGCTCGGCTAGGTTCGCGTCTGAGTCATACACGCGGAATATTTCGCGCCGGTGAATCTGGTAGCCGTCAGGGTGATAGCTGCTCACCTCGTAGTACGTGTCGGAATAGTCCGGCCGATTTTCCCACAGCTCAAAAACGGTTTGACCTGATGCGTCGGTATATTGCTCGACCGTGTTCGGCGCTACAGCACCGTTGGGGCCATTACCGAGGCCGCGCAGCTTAATGACGACTCGAGCATTTTCAACCAAGTCACCGTTTACATCATTGATCGTTACAGTAACGTTGCGCGTTTGAATCGCCATTAGAAGAACTTCCTCGGTTTTTTAGCGGCACCATCGGGCGCACCGGAAAAGCCGCGTGATTTTTGGCGGCGGGCACGGCGCGCCTCGCGCATAAATTCGGCTTCGTTGTATTGAGATTGGGCAAGGTCAGTCCATTCTTTGCCCGGTATTTTTTGTATCCGGGCGATGGCGCCCTGGGAGATTGCATCACCCCAGGCATCCACTACTGATTGAGAGACTTTGATTGCCCGAGAGCTGCCGATGGGTACCGGCTCCAGCGCGGCGATAACCGAAAGGTCGTACCCCACAAGCCGGTCGTGCGGGTAAACGTCAAAAGAAAAATCACTGGTTTGCCAGAATCGATACTCAACGCAAGGATCACTACTGCGCTGCAGCTCTTTAACGTCATCGCCCTTGGTGGCAATGATTCGGTCAATGGATATTGCCCGCTGATACTGCGACACAGGCACGTCATAGGTGTTGGTGGCAGGAACAACGCGAACCGGCCCAATATCTTCCAGCCAGAAAAGCGACACGCGGCAAAACTCAACAAGCGCGCGCTTAGTGTGGTAATCGATAAGGTCATACGGCACGCCCTGAATAGCCATGCCAACGTTATTAAAGATAACGTCTATGTCCGACGTTAATCGGTGCGCTTCGACTGTCATAAACCCCTCTTAAAGTCGGAACCCGGGTTCTTTGACGGAGGTAACCTGCTCGCCCTGCAGCTTGATACCCATCATCGAACCGAAGTTATTGAGGTGAGCTTGAGAGCGGTTGATGTTTACGCTGCCCTCAACGTCCTGACCAAACAGCCGATACAGCGCCCACTCAATAATCATGGGCTCATAGGTATCATTGACGCTGGTTTGCGTGCTGCCAGTGACATTCCCATACTCCGCAGGAATGCCGCTGTAACTAATCTGTACGGCTGCGCCATTGGCGGCCGGCGGATTGACGTAAAACAGCAAAGGCTCGCGTTCATCAAACATGAACTCGCGAATCGCCGCACCAGCTGTCTTAGAACGCCAGTCGGGCGATATACCATCCAGATCGCCCACGCTCACACGACGGATAGAGCGACCGGGGCTGCCACTAACCACGTTGTACTTAACCGACAGCAACCGGTGCGGCGCCGGCGAAGATACCGAGCTAATGTCTTGCTCGATGCCCTCGGCACAATCAAACGTAGCGTTCACCGAGTAAGCATCTGGCCGGTAATTCACAATCACGCACTCGGCCTCATGGATCGCCTTGTGAATGTATGCCTCCGGCCAGTTGTCTTGATCGGCATCACGCAGCGCGGTAACAATCGTGTTGGTAATTGCCTCGACTGACGACATGCTTATGCTCCCATTTGTGCCCAGGCAGCACGCACTTGGTCAGGCGTGATACTGGTATCGCCGGCAGCCTCGCGCACGGCGTTAATTTTCGGAGCATTGTTTTTACTAAAGTGCTCGGGGTTGTCAGTTTCAAGCGAAAGAATGGCGTTTTTGATTACGGCATCCAGGCTATCACCAGCATCGTCGGCCTGATCATCGCCAGCGTCTTGATCGTCGCCTTGGTCACCATCGGAATCATCGCCTTGATCGTCGCCTTGGTCGTCGTCATCAAAGTCATCAACCGATGCGGGGATCTTGAAACCTTCGCTTTTAACCGGCGCAACATCGTGCGGCGATTTTTCCGGAAACATCTTTTTAAACTCAGCTTCCAGAACCCACACGTCTTTGTGGCGCAGGAGTCGAGTTGCAATACTGTAGGGAACTTCGTGTGTATCGCCGTAACCGGCCCACACGTAAGCGCTACCAGCGACAGTGTCGCGCTTGCTTGGCTTGCGCCCGATGTAAGTAACGCTCGCCGTTTTACCAGTCATTACGTCCATAACAATTACCTTTGTGGCATAAAAAAGCCCGGCCGAAGCCGGGCAAGCGGGGGGGGGGAGACTACCGAAGTAGGTTTTTACAGAGTGCCGCCATCGACGTACTCAACAACGGCGTCAATCCGACCAGTAGCAGCAGCGCCGCCAACGGTTGCGGTAATGATCACCGGTGCTGAGAACTGAATGGGAGCCGCGGCAGTATCACGACGCCCGGCAGAGGCGCTAGACGCAGAAGCCAGCAAGCCAGCCGCATCGTCAGTGCCTTCACCGCCAGGGAAGCGATAACCCAAAGTAAGTGTGGTTGAAGAGCCGAGGCCGGCATTGATTAAGCGTGCATCCATGAGGCGCGCGCCAGGCGGCAGCACCATAAGATCCACAACTTCACCAATAGCGGCAGCGTCCAAAGTGGCGCCACTGTCATGCACGGCGAGATTGCCGTAAGGCAGAGACATAGCCTGATTGTTAAAACGATCACCTTTCATAGTGGTGCTCCTAAAATTTCATTTCGTGAGAAAGCGAGGGCCGGAACTCCAGCCCTTGCTATGAGCGAGCCCGGATTAACCGGAAACAGCGCAGTCCAGAGCCATCACGCCATGGTCATTAATGCGACCATCGGAACCGCGGAAGCGCATCTTGGCCTTACCGTTGATCCAAGCGATTGAGTGCTCTTGAGCGTTGCCGTGGTCTACTGTCTCGGTGTGCATTGAGAAGTAGTGGCCGCCGCTCTCTTTGGTGCCGTGACGACCGAATGCAGTTGCTAGGGCTTGAGAGCCGATCAGCAGGCCGCGCTCGATCTTGGTAGCCGCAGTGTCTGAGCTAACAGTTGCGTCAGCAGAGTTGGTGCAAACCGCCACGGTAGAGCCGGTGTTAAACGTGATTGGGCGAGACATTTTGCGGATCAGAATGTTTTTCCACATAGCGCAATCACCCGAGAAGATCGGATGCTTGAACTCGCTACCACGCTTAATTGCCTGAGCTTGCAGCTCGCGCAGGGTTTTACCGCCATCGCTGGTCGAGAAGTCGTGCCACATACGCGGGGTCACAAACAGCACATAGAACGGGTCTTCCTCGGCGCGAGGGTCGTTCTCGTACTTGATCGCCTGCAGCGGGTACGACATTTCGTCAGTGATTAAGCGAATCTTGTCCACTTCGTCCATGCTGAACATATCGGCCGAATCAATATCACCGAAGCTGGTGGCGTCGCCGCCCAGCACATGACGGTCATAAGTGGGTGGCGTCAGAGGGTTAACCAAGATTTCGGCAAAGTCTGGATCATTTGCCAAAGGCACGTTCCAGTCAGAGCTAGCATCATCACCGCGAGCACCGGCCAGGTGAACAATGGTCAGCTGGTCATCCAAGCGAGACCACCAAGGGCCGATCATTTTCTTAGCGATCGACTTGAGGTTTTGCTTGGTGCGTTGCTGGGTCATCTTGCCGCCCGACCCAACCGCCTTACGGCCTTGGTTGATTTTGAGGCTGAACTGGCTTGAAGTCAGGCCCTCAACACGGCCGGCCAGCGGCTTGTCACCCATAACGGGCTTACCGCTTAACTGGTGGTACAGGTCAACGGTGATTTCATCGCCTTTTTCTTTCGACAAATCAGTCACGCGCACGATTGGCGCACCGGCACCGGTTTGCTTACGCGGATCAACCTTAGAGTCTTTAATAGACTTTGGAGCCTCACCGGTAAGCAGGTTAGTCATTGAATTGCGGCGACACGCTTCTGCGAAAAGCGCCGCGTTAAAGACGCGGTTACCCGCGGGTGAACCTGTAGGGATTGAAGTTTGTCCCATGACTTACTCTCCTGAGCAGTTAAACAATAAAAACTCAGGCAGGCCGCTTACTGAAAGCCCAGCTCTTCTAGCGCAGCGTCTAGCTGCTCGTCTGAAATTTTGCCGGCAATCATCATGTCAACAAGCTCGTCCTCGGACTTATCCGAGAGCTGTTGACCAATGGATTTTTCAGTAGAGGGCGACTTGCCCATGTGGGATAGCGACGTGGGCGTTTTGCCTTGCTGTTCGGCCTCGGCTACTTTCGCAGCGGCTTTTTCAGCGGCGGTTGGCGCCTTATCGCGAGATTTTTTGCTAGTGGGAGAGTCAACGGCTTCGCCATTGATAAGCTTGCTTCGTCTAACGACTTCGGCAAAACGTTCGGCTTGAGGTCGGCCCTGCCATGCAGGATCGTTAAAGAGTTTCGCATCAATCGCCTGCGCCTCCTTCCATCGCTCAGGGTCTTTACGCCACTGAACAAGATCAGGGTTGGCCGCAATATCACGCTCCACGTCCTCAGCTTCGGAATTGTCGGGCTCACTTGGCTGCTGCAATCGGCCAGACAGATCATCGACCTTCTTGAGTAGCACCCGAATCGACTTTGCGTAAGTCGGATCGAGGTCAGCCATTTCCTCAAGGTTTTTCTCGGTGATGTTGTCGGGGTCATCGAAGTCAATGCCGTTCTTTTCCATGAACGCCTCTAACTTTTTAGACCGCTCAGCCATCTGCGTCAGCTCGCCTATCTGGCGCTTGGCTTCACTCAAGTCAGTTCGCAGCTTTTTGTGCTCCGCGAATGGAATTTCGTGCTTGCCGTCTGCTGTGAGCACTCTTGGCTCGGCTTCGTCTTCCTGCTCGCTTTCTTCGCTATCCGTAGCGGCCGGCTCTTCTGATTCAGTCTCTGGCTTTTCCGTCTGCGCCTGGCCGGACGTATCGCCTTGTTCTTCGTCCTGTTCGGTTTCGGTTTCAACGTCGTCGCGCTCGGGCTGATCTCGGCCTTCTAAAAAGGCGTCGATGCTATCCGGGTCGTCGAGGTCTACACCTGCAGCTACCAGCTCGTCATCAGTAATGTCGTCAAGATTTTCTAAGCTCATACTCTCTCTCACTCAATTTGTCGCATTGATGCGTAGTGGTCCGGTCACGACTCCGGTTTCGTGAAAACTGGGCACAAAAAAACCCGCACTTGGCGGGTTATCTCGTGGGCATAAAAAAGCCCGCTCAGTGGCGGGCTCTATGCTGCTTGTTCGGGTGAAGGCAATCGCTTCTGTTCGTAGTTGATCTCGTCGCGCATCATTCCGGCCAGCTCGCGCTTTTTCTTCGCTATGTCGGTGGCCTTCTCTTTGATTTTCGCGTTGATCTCTTTGATTTCTGCTGCGGTCTTGTCGCGCTCCACTGGAGTCATTTGCTCCATTTGTGCGGCCTTGGCGTTCAGCTCACGCACCTTGGCTTGCATATCGGCCAGCTCTGTTTGCTTGGTCTGTATCTCCAAATCTTCCATCATCTGCTGGATTTGCTGTTTACGCTGCGCCGCCGCCTGCTCTTCCTCGGTCATGTCCTCCGGGTTAATACCAACACCAGAGGCTTGGCGAATACGCTTGAGCACTTCATCGCGGTTCGGAATGTCCGAGAGCTCTACAATCATGTCCACCAGCGCCACCGCATACTGCTCTGGCAACTGTGCAGCCATATCCATAAGCGACTTGGCCATTTGCTGGCGATACCCGGGCGTGTTCTGAATATCCGACAGCACTACGCGGGTTTTGGTGCGCATTACAGAATTGGTAACGCGAGAGATACCGCCGTCATCGATGCGCTTATTCAGCACCACCACTTTCGTGCGCTGCGGCTTGTTGACGTTAATGCGGATCTCGGTTTCTTTCTCGCCAATGTCATCGACGATCAGAGATAACAGCAGCTCGTGCACAGTCTTGCGCGCAAAACGGTAGTTATCGTTGATCTCGGCCAGTGTGGTGGTGCCCTGCTCTACCAGAGAGTCAATGGCCACACCCGAAGTCGCGGCACCCTCTTGCCCAAGTAACGACGAATAAACACCAGCGGTATCCTGCACCAGCTTCATTGAGTCTTGCATGAGCGTGAACTGCTGGTTCGATACACCCATATCGCTTAGCAGCTCAAAACCCCGGCCGCTCTTGTTGTGCCGGTACGGGTTGATATTGATAACGCCGTCGCCCGAATACACCGTATCCAGTAGCTCGTCATCGCTCACGTCGTCAATGGCATCATCATCCTTGACGATCAACTTGGCGTTTAGCAGCCAGGTTAATTTACTGCGACGTTTATTGATCTCGTCTTGCGCCGGCATCATCGAACGGATCATGCCGTAAGGAATGTTCGTGCGGTCTTCGCGGTAACCCCAAAACGGCACATAAGGGAATTTGTTGTGTGTGTACGGGCTTGGTATGTCAGCCAGCCGGTGCGGGCCAACAAAAAACGCCAGACGCATTTTTGGGAACGTGGCCATTTCAACCGTGGCCTTGTTCGTGCTCAGCAGCAGCAGGTGCTTACGGCTCTTCTGGTCGTACTCTTCGACTTGATCGCCAAACTTAATGACCGGGCGGGTCACCCATACGCGATACCACAGCTCAGAAGCCATGGCGCGCTTGCGGTCAGGGTCCCAATAGTCGTGGGTTTCAATGCTGGACGTGGTGTGGATCTGATACGCAGACATTAAGTCCTCGCTCAGCTCGCCGTCTTCGTCCTCACCGAAGTTGCTAAAGTCTTCAAATCCGCTGGCAACAGACTCGATAAGCTCGCGGTGTTTGGGGAATGCCGCTACCAGCTCGTCCACCTCAAGCCAACGCTTGCGCATTAGCCAACGGCAGTCGCTCAGGTCATTGCGTTGCGAGTGCCAATCCCAGAATATTTCTCGACGGTGAACATAATTCACCTCATAGGGATAGCCGAATGGATCGTAACCGCGTGTTACTTCCACCCAACCGAGGCCAGCTTTAATCTCTGCAGCATACGCATCGGCACAAGCGCGGTCAGTGTCGGTAATCCGCGCAGCTTCATGCAGTTTTTCGTTCAAGCCCTCGGCAACATCAGCACCCGTCTCGTCATCGGCCAGAACCTGGCTATCAGTGCGAGTGCGTGCCTCCATTCCCAGCACGCCGTTAATGGTCGGCTTGATCAGGTTGTGAATGATAACCGGCTGGCCGCGCTCTTCCATTTCGTGAATTTCTGCCGGCGTGAACTGCTTATCGTCGTAGTAGTCCGCAGCACGGTCAGACTCGGCACGCCACTTAGGCTGCAAATCAATGTCGCCAACGATCGATTCGAGCTTATCTAAGCCGATCTCGGGCGATTTAGTTTGATCTGTTAGGTGCATATCAGCGTGTTTTCCAGTTGCGTGAGCGTGTTGCGGGCCGGGTACCGGAGCGCTTAAACGGTTTTGTTCGGGCCATATCGAGACCGGTCATGCAGAGGTATCGCGTTGCATCCATGATGTGATCGTTTTCTTTGACGATTTTTCCTTTCTCGTCACGGCGATAGATGCGGTATTCGCTGAGCCAGTTTTGCAGTGTCTTGAACACTTTTAGCTGTCCAGTCGAAAGCATTTCAAAGACGCGGTGGATTCCAGCCTCGACAGCGTTATCAGCTTTCTCAAGCTTTAGCCCCTGCATGGAGTACAGCTCATACAGGTTTTCACCATCCTTCTGGCTTCTGCCTCGTGCGGCCGGATCAATAGCGCCAGGTATCCAATCACCGCGCGTTTTTATCGCGCTAGCGTGAATGCTCGGCTCCGCCTGCCCGCGGTAGTGTTCAGAGTAAAGGTAGGTAACACCAGAGTCGGGGTCAGTCGCGCCCCACACGTTGGCCGTTTTCTTCCATCCAACGTCCATTCCATAGGCTTTTTTCCAGTGCGCCGGGATCATAAACGGATCAACGATGATTTCCGTTTCAGGTACAGGATAGATAGCGCCCGAACCGAGACTTGGAATGCCTTTTGAGCGAGAGTCACGCAGATGGGGCTCACACTCGGCCAGCATCCTTGTCTTTTCTTTTTCTGACAAGTGAGGAACATCGTTCCAGCCTGCCATAATCATCGCGCGCTCGCCGTTGATCTGAACTCGCGCGTCGGTATTTAAGCCTCCCTCGCCAAGATAGCCCTGAACAATCTCAGTTAAGCCATGCAGAGGCGTGAAGGTTTCAATAAGCAAGCCGCCTGTAGTCATCAAACGAATGATGCACTCGGCGCGAATGCCGGGATTTGACTCTTCATCGAGCCAGATAAGTTCTTTCTCTGTGCCTTGGAAGGACTTACGGCCCTGCTCATACGACTTAAAACCAAGGCGACTTAGCTTGCCGCTTACATGCTCAACCAGCACATAATCGACCGCGCCATTACCGCCCTGCCGGTACTTAATGTCGCGAATGTACTTGCCGGGAATCAGTCCGGTGCCGGGCGCTTCCTTTGGCCCGATCATCTTGCCCTGAATAATGTCCCGCACCGTCTCATTGGTATCACCTGCAGCCCAGGCGTCAATGTGATGATCGAAGCGGTGGCCCTCCCACCAATCAGGATAAAGGCCGGTTAAGTGCAGTGTTGTTTCGTAACCACCGCCACCCTCAGTCTTACCAACCCGGTTTGCCGCCATAAAACAGCGCGTCGGGTAAGACTTGCCCAGCTTAAAGAACTGCAGGTGCTGCTTATACAGCTCGCGCCTTAACGGGCCATCATCCAGAAAGTATGTTGCTAGCTTATTTTGTTCTTGCCGCCGTTCCCGCTCTTTCAGCAGCTTATATAATTCGAGCTTGTCAGCTCTGCTTGGCAGTGCGCTTGGCAATTTCTTGCTCCAGCTGCTCGTCGGTCATTTCTTCATACTCGCGGGTGTGCTTGTTATTGGTCTGAATAGCAGCCAAGTCACCGTCCATTTTGTTCAGCTCGGCAATGGCAGCAACCATGCCACGCGAATCGAACACATAACCCAGGCATTCACGATCTTCACCTTGGCCAACATACTTTGGCTCCACCTCAGTCAAACAGCGCTGAGCGGCTTCAAAAAGCATCCGGCGCTTTTGATCCAAAGTGCCAACAAGCTGCCCCTGAGCCTCAATCGAGGCGATCTTAAGGGCAAGATCAGCGTAATGCTGTATATCCGGATTTGTCCGGATTAAATCGCAGCCACACTTATGAGGATTCTTACCTTTACCGCCCGAGTCCTTATACGCTTGAGCCTGGCTGTTGCCATTTGCAAGAGATAGCGCCATCTTCAAGTGAGCGGGCTTCATGCCCTCGGCTAAGTACTCGAGCTGCTGCTTTAACAGGTCGAGTGCTGATACTTCTTCACTCATGGCTTATACCTTGTGGGTGCCTTCAACACCTCGACGCATACGCTCAAGGGTGCGCTGTTGCAGCCAGTGCATCGCCTCTTCGATATGAGTAAGCGCGCAAGCATTAGCCTTACAGGCGTATTCACCTGACTGGAACCCACGAAGACGGTCAGCGACGATCGCCAGCAACACCTCATGAGTCAAACCATTAACGCCGTTACCATCTTCCGAGATTGGCCCATTCTGGAAATTGATCTCCACTGGCAATATATTGTGATGCCCTACGGCATACTTGTGGCATGCCTCGCCATGACCCGGATCATCCAGCACCATCACATCTAGCTGATCGTTTGCCGGGTTTACCTTGTGGTCATTAAGCAGGCGTCGAATCTTTATTTCTGCCAAGGGCTCTTCCATAATCTCTTCGTAAGCAAGCTCCACCATTTCCTCGGTCACCGTCTCCCCGTGACGAAGAGCATTAGCAGCCCGATCAACAGCCGAGACGTCTTCACCCGCATAGCGCGAATGCCCAGCCTCAAAAGCCTCTGCCGGGCTGTAGCTGGTGTAGCCGTCCTCGTATATAACGAAGTAGCCGCCCTCTTCCGGCTTGTGCTTCTCCATCCATTCAGGCGTAACAGGCTGATGACAGCCCACCAGGCCGTCACCCCATACTAGGTTTAATACGTGATCAGCCTCAAATATGTTCCAGATCTTCGCCGCCTTAACGACCTTATGGCACTTGTACTGCGGTAACTTTGGTAAATCACTCATTGTTCGCACCCCGCGATAATTGCATTTAACTCAAGCTCGTATTGTTTGCGCTGTTCGAGCTCGATCATGTAAGCGTCTGTCACTTCGGGCAGATCGCTATCAGCTTTTAGCTTGGCCGTGGCCCACGACGGGACAACCGCGCGCTCTTCTACGCACGGGATCACGACCGGCACATTGCGAGTGCGGTACTCAATCACTGGTGTGGTACCGAAACAGCCGGATACGCACACACACAGAGAGAGCACACTAGCGAGTCGCATTGCGGATCATCTTTAGTCGGATTTCTTCGGGAGTTTTAGCCAGGTCGGCGCGGATTGCCTTTACTTTGGCCTCGTGCTCTACCCGTTGGGCCGCTGCCTCGGCTTTGGCTTCTGCGCGCTTGGCCTCAAGGGCCTTTACGTCTGCTTTATAGCCTTTAATGTCGCTATTCAGCGCCTCATTAGCCGAGCTCAGGCTTGCGATATTCACCTCGGCGAGAGTTTTTGCAGCTCGAGCGTTGATCAAATCGGAATTAAGCGAGCGGGTCTCGACCCACTGCAAGGCGTTCGCGGTTACCAATGCAACAATAATCACCCCGGCAACGTAGAGAAACGCCTTATTGACCACTCGACTTGTACCCCATGCACAAAGAGAACTCGTCACGGCGACGGTTTTGGAGGCCCTGAACGAATTTGAAGCCGTCTGCCGTCTTCACATACGACCAGTTGGGCTTACCGGTGCCGTCATCGAACAGCAGCAGGCAACCCACTGATGTTTGGCCGGCGTTCCAGGCCTTCATTGAGTCGCTGCCGCAAGTCTTGCCCACGCCAAAATTCCAAGCGTGTGACGTGGCGGCATCAAACACCGACTGACTGGGCAGTTCATCGAAACAGGTCAGCAGGCGAGTTTGAACCTTCTCGACAGCCTTACGCTCTTCAAGTCGGCACTGCTCTTCCGTCCAGGTCTCACCAACAACAATGGGCGTGTCCGTAATGTGGCGAGTTAAGCCGCGGCAAACGGTAGGCAGGCCACCGGCCAGGCTATCGGCGTACACGGTGTGTTGCTCGTCGCCTTCCCAGAGGCCAAGAAATGCCAGCAAGCCAACGGACGCTATGGCGAGGGCACCACCGCCCTTAGCAACGCTATTCATCGTTTGGTACGACCGGGTACTGCCCGGTTTCCGCATTGAACTTGCGGCGCTTGTAGTACCAGTTGATGCCGATATTCACCAGCACGCCGATAGTACCCACGACAAAGCCGCCGATAGCACACGCATTTACAACCTCTGGCCCGGGCATAGACAAAATAGCGAGAATTCCGGTCTTCTGAGCGACACCCGCGCCAACCGTCGTACCCATTCCACCTATCGCCGTGCCCTTTGATACAGCAAGGGCCAACTCTGTGCCGTGATTGCTTAGTTGCTGACCCAAATTCATCACCACCTCAATTTGCCGAACATAAAAAAAGCCCCGAACGGATAACCGATCAGGGCTGTTAACGTTTATACGCATTTGGTAGAGCCCGGCCCAACGACGGGGGATCATCAAGGTTGGGGGGAACCGAGCCGGGCTCTTTCAGATGCGCACAAAAAAGGCCGCAGGGGGAAATCCGCGGCCTTTGCTTTCTGCGTGTCGGGAAAACTCCCAACTTAGATAATTCTAGGAAAGCTGATTACCTGTGTCAAACGTTATCGGAAGTCCTTTTAAACTTATCCATTACCCGCTTTATGAAGTCCTTTGGCAGCTTCTCTAGGCTTACATTTTCGGGTGTTCCCTCACCCCCCACCAATCAACTATAAAATCAGCTTATCCCCAAAGCACGCTATATTTTTATCAACAAAAACACTATCTTTTGCAGAAACACAGCCAACCCTATAAAACCCGAGAGCACTTGCCGTACAGCCCGTCCGATAAATTTCAACTGCCTTAGCCCCAGCGTCAGCTGAAATTTCAGAAACTCGCACAAAATCGCGCCTTAGATCCACATCAATCACGCCCGAAGCCCTTCCCACGCGCCGCTCCCCATCCGGCATAATTGATACAACCAAATAGCTACGACTTTCAACATCAGTACCCACAGATCGCTCAACCAACTTATTACGAATCGGAGTAAAAGATTTTACTTTCACTTGCAGCTCCCCAGTTATTGTCAATTGGCTTCAGTGTAAACCCTGCAGTCCGACCCAGCAATTTCTACGCCCTCACCTGGCCCTGGCGCCGTAGAGCTGCTTAACGTGTTTATTTTCTTGGTGTCAGACTCCAAGTAGTGACCAAAAATTAAACCCTGAGCATCATCCCTAACGATTACCTCTAGTCCTCCAATCGTTTTGGCTGAGAATATAAACCTAAAAGCTCCCACGCCTTGGGGATAATGTCTTCTGCGCCATGGGCAAGAGTACGCCATTGCGAAAGCTAAGGCAGACCAGTGAAGACGGCTCATGATGACGAAATCAGCTCGTGCCCTTCCTTTGCCGTAAGCCCTTCTCCTGACCTCGAAACGACACGCAATATCAGCCCTGATCCGAACGGCGTAACAATAAGCCGCCATCGTAAATTTCTTCATTCCAGAAGTAATCACGCTACAACCCCCAGTTCTCTCTGTAAACGTAAATGCGCTTCGGCGTCGCCCTCCGAGCAATCAACCATCATCCCGATAACCCGGGCGATTGGCGGTAATGAGTCCTCGGGCAACGACTTGCAGTAGTCGTAAAATTTCCAGTAGGCGCGGTGCCAGCGGCTGCCGGCTTTGTACTCACCAGACCCCAGGCCCAACAACCGCTCAAAGTCGCTGTACGGTATCCGCCGGCCTTGCTTCCCCGAGCGATCGACAATTGAGTACTCTTGCATTGCCACGCGCGCCAGCATCGGCAGCCTGGGCTCAAGTAGCGCCTGCTCGCCGGTTTCGCTGCTGTACTTGTCCAGCATCCATTGCAGTAAGCGCGACCGCTCAAAGCCGTGGCCGGTACCGGGCGGCGCATAAGCAAACAGGTTCCAGGCATAGAGTACCGGCTCCCGCTGTTTCAGGTTATCCATTGCCTTTTGAATGAATCCCTTTTCAACGTGATCGACGATACGCCAATCCCTATCTGTAAGAGTGCCCCCAAAGCCCTCTTTCAGCTTGGCCGGGTCCATCCCCTTCTCGCCCGTCAGGTATGCCGCGTGTATTGCTATGCGTGCTGTTAGATATTTCATGTTGCCCCCAAGTTAAAAAGTCGCCCGACTGTTTTACTTGCTGCTAATCTTTTACGATGCGCTGTAATTTAGCTCCCGGCCTACCGACCACATCCCACAAAATCACCTTCCGTATTGCCGCTATAGAAAACAGAAAGGAAGCTAAAATAAGCGCGAGCACCAAACCTCCAAATATCACCAACGGAATCACACCCTCACCTCCTCGTCTTAACTAGCTCGATAATGATTTGACCGGATTCGCCCCAGGTCTTTTTTAGTCCGCTGTAGTGCCAGATATGCGCGTCGTCTTGGTGGCACGCATCCGCCAAAGCTTTCAAAAGATTGTCTATGTCCGGCTTTTGCTGGTGCGGCTCACCGAGCATCGCGGCCCGCTTTTTCTTGCTCCACGACTTAGGCATAGGCAGCACAAAATGAATGCTGGCCCCTGCCGGCGGAAGATCCACGCTACGAAGCCTAACCTCGTCGCAAAACGCCCGGTAGCGCATCACTGCCGGCCGCTTTTTCCACTTATCCGAGCGCGTCATTCGCGGCTTTGGGTTCGGTGTTATTGGGTAGACTATCTGCCCCATGAGCGTATTGCCTCCACCACTTCGTCTGGCACCTCGTCACGGTGCGGGTAATCTTCCAGCTGGCGCAGCCATAGCCCTGATTGCGGGCCATACTGCCAGCGGAATTGACGCCGGCCGCCTCTGGTTACCGCCGCATCGGCAAACTCACTCAAGCCGAGCACGAACCAGTGACCGATCAGCACCTTGTTATGCTTGAAACAGCTGCCTTCGCAATGGTGACCTATGACCGGCCCCGGTGCGCCGGTGGCCGCACAAACTTCCCGGCCTTTTATCCAGGCCAAGTGCCGCTTTTCAGCCGCATTGGGGCCGCGCGTTGTTTTTGTGGCTCGTCTCTGCATTAGACACCCACCCGAGCATCAGAAAAAATCAGCACCATCAGGGCGATAAACCAAAGCACAAGGCAAAGGCCGGCGCATAGCGCGGTATCTTCATAGCCGTGCGGCCACGGACGATCTTTTTCGTTATCGTTATTCACTTTTATTTTCTTCCCATTGGAGAGCATCCTTACTTATTAAATAAATAAGCGATATACAGACAGCCTTCTCAAATAACTCGTCAGCCCCATAAAGCACAAGCAGGAGAAACACCCCCGAAGCGACAAGCAACAATAGCTCTACATAACTAAAAACCTTCTTCATCACTTAACCCCCACACATTCAATTTCAAACCGTGTTGTCCGGTAACAGCTCATATCGCCGTGACGGAACATTTCTTCTATCGCGCTCATGGCGTGATCGTTAATAGCGTCGATGGTGGCGAAGGCCTCCAGCTCGCGCTCCTCGTTCTGAGTCATGCCGTTTGGGTAATCGAATAGCACGTTACTTTTACCAGCCAACGGAACGGCTGCGTGTGTGTGATCCAATCGCCGTGATCCTGCATGATCTTTTCGGCACACAAGCGCATTATCGGATTTCTGTGGCCAACGGTGCCCGGAATCCGCTTGTGAGACTCGCTCAAAGGGTCGCGGTCTTCCCAAGTAACTTGCAGGCCTTTAACGCCAGCCCTTGCGCGTTTTTTCATGTTTGATCGTTTGTGCTTGCGCTTAGCCATTACGCAGTCACCCGCTCAGAAAAAATATCGATCTGCTTGGTCTCTGCAGTGAATCTCTTGCTAGATTTTCTGAACTGATCGCTATCAATCTCAGTACCCACAAAATCCAACTCGCAATAATGAGCAGCAATTGCGCTAGACGCGGATCCCAAGTGTGTATCCAATATGCGCCAGCCCGGCTGCGCGTAGTTTTCGTATAGCCACTTATATAGAATTACCGGCTTCTGCGTGGGATGTATGCGCGTTTCATTGAGCCGCTTATTCCCGTGAGAACCCTGAATCATTCCGTTCCAGCGGTATTGGAAAATTCGTACCGCTTTGTCGAAGGTGGTGCTAGCAAGCTCTGCATCTGCGAACGAGCTACTACCGTTTTGCTTATCCCACACAATCCAACCCGGGCCCGCACACTCGTAACGATCCGCCAGGTGATTGGCTCCCCACACTATTTGGTGTTGTGAAATCCGCTTTATTTCGGCGAAAAATTCCGGTCCAGGAACATCCCAATGTTTTAACTCGCCATATTTACCAGCCGGCGCCAGCGTTGAGGAATATTCACCGTTGCGATAGAAGCCTGGCTTGTTGGGCCCATCGAAGTACGGTGGATCCGCCACCACCAAATCGAACGAGTTGTCAGGAAGATCACGCATGTAGTCCATGCAATTAACGTTCAGTAACTCAATCACAACATCCGCCCCTTACTTTGATAAATTTCGTTCCACAGCATTCGGTAATACTCGTCGACCGGTGGCGGTACCGATATTTCGTAATCGTTTAGCAGCCACGGAGCTACCTGCTCGTCCACATATTCGGTGAACCGCGCCTTGTTCATTTTGGTGGTTGACTCAAACAGGTAGCTAATTTTCCCGCCTGGCAGCGGCACCTCTTCCACGACCAAAAACATCTGCTGGCACATCGCGTGCAACCGATCTCGGGTAAACGAGAATCCGGCGATATTGTGGCCGGCGTCATTCAGCAGCTCGCACGCCTTTCGGTAGTAATAGCCGTTCAGGTAGTTGTTTTGCTTATCCGTTCGCTTATCTTTTTGAGCCATCCAAACGGTTGGCACCGGCGGCTGGCTTTTAATAAGCGCCATAGCCTGATCGCTTACGGGCTCCATTAGCCCATCTGCCCGAGGCACTAACACCAGCTGCATTACTCAGTACCCCGCGCTTTACGAAACTCTGCACCCTTCGGTGCCGTCGCCTGCCAGCCGTCGGTCGATCCAAGATCAAGCGGCTGGCTCAGTACAACCTCAGTTAAACCCGGGTCGCCATAACTCCAGCGCCTTTGAGCAAACGACCACGACTTAAACCGATCCCAGCGAATAAACAGCGTCCAGGTGCCCGGCAATACCGAATCAATCCGGTGCCAGCGCATAGAGCTGACAAAATTCCACCGCCACGGCCTAATATTCACGTATCTGGAGTGCCACCCATCACGCGGACAAAAGCCCGTTACACGCTCTTCGCGGTAGCCGCCGACAAGCGGAACACCTAAGCACCAGCGGTTAGGGTGGTCGTGCACCTCGCGGTCACCGTCGCAGCCTAAATACCGGTGAAGCACAACCTCCAGCTTGCCCAGCTGGAAAACGTGATAGCGCTCAATGTAGTGCTCGCCGTCCAGGTCAATGGCCCGCGCCGGCATAAGTTTTGTTACCCAAAGTAGAAATTTATTTATCATGCAGCCTCCCGAACCGCTGAAAGTAAACGCGATACAGGCTTGGGGCATACAGCGTTACCCATCAAGTGAACCGCGAGCCTATGGTTTTCTGGCAGCTGATACGTAGCAGGGAACGACATTGCTGC
This sequence comes from uncultured Gilvimarinus sp., assembly GCF_963975215.1. Lineage (GTDB taxonomy): Bacteria > Pseudomonadota > Gammaproteobacteria > Pseudomonadales > Cellvibrionaceae > Gilvimarinus. The sequence goes on along the minus strand of NZ_CAXBFW010000009.1, from coordinate 50,812 downwards.
GCGGCACTCAAACCGAGAAAACATGCGCATACGGTCACCATCAATAATTGCCCAACGGTCGCGCGTTGTGATGGTCCCCACCGGTCGATCAATGCTGCGCCCGGTCTTTGTGTTGCCGTAGTACGAAATCAAGAAGCGGTCACCGTGCGCGGCTCGCCCAGCCTTTACACGCTCAAGCGTTGCAAGTGCTCGCCCAGGTTTTTCGATCGGCTGCCACTTGCCTGAGTAAAAATCGATAAAACTTGAAGCTGGCTTGTGCGCGCCACGCGGCAAGCTGAGCATTAAGGGCGCCTTGCTTTGGGTAAGCACCAGAAACATACGAACGCGGTTTTGCGGTGCACCAAGGTCAGCTGCATCGATAACGTGAGGAGCCACCGAATAACCTAGAGCGTTCATGGCCAGCTCCCACGGCCGGTAAAGCGTCCAGTCCAGAAACTCAGGGACGTTTTCAACCACGACAACTTGCGGCCGATGATACTCAGCTGCAGAGACCACAGCCCATGCGGTTGAGCGGCTGGCGTCATGCTGCGGGTTGCCCTTGGCTTTTCCGCGAGCCTTGCTGTGCCCCTGGCAGCAGGGGCTAGCCAGCATAATGTCGTGCGCTGGCACCTGGGACCAATCTGCCTGGTGCAAGTCTTGGCATAGGTGCTGGGCTTCGGGGTGATTCTTGCTGTGCCACTCGACCGCATCTGGCCAGTGATTTGCCGCCCAAACCACGTTAACGCCCGCCATTGTCGCGCCAGTCGAGAACCCGCCCGCGCCCGCAAACAAGTCAATTGCATTCATGCTGCCGAATCCCCATCCTGAACCACCACATACAACCGGGCGCAGGTGCCGCCGGTCACAGAGTCTTTTTTGTTTCCGATTTCCTCGATCGCACCGATACCAATAAGCTCGTTAACCCGAGGACAGCACACATTGATCGGCAAGCCGGGAACGCCCCGGGTAACCTCGTGCCGGGTGCTGCCCGGATACTTGCTCAAGTACTCGATGATCTTTACGCGATCACTGGCCACCTTGCCGCTACGTTTAGCGTCGATGTATGCAACTGCGCTATTTGGCTTAACCATCACCCCCTCCCGCCCCTTTTGAGGCCCCTGAAAAAAACTTTGTGCTCGATATTTCGGTAAGTACCAACACCAGGAATAAAAATATCGTTGATACCGTGCATACGGCCGCGCTTACCCATGCTGTAGTGCACGATTTCGTTCTCGTCGTAACCGTCCCGGATGATGTGCAGCGCCAACAAACTCATTCGGTCGCATCCGAGCAGTGCACTTAACCGGGCACACTTGTCAGGCGTCGACTTCTTTTCCCACGGGTCACCACCCTGACCGCGCTCTGCGCGATACCCAAAATCAATCGTGTCCGCCCAGTTAAATTGGGCTCCATCTTCGGCGTGTGCTGTAATCATTCGTCGTCACCAAGCATCTTTAGCAATTCCGCGCAGTGCTTTTGCCCTGCCTCGTATCGTTGTTTCTTAGCCGTCTGGTCTTCAATGGCCCGGCTTTGGTCAAAATATTTATGTCCACGCGGCTTAACGGCCGGCATGCAGTAACCAAGAAACTCGCCATAGGTCGGCGGCCATTCGGTATCGCCTTGCCGTGCGGCCTCTTTCACACGTTGCTCAACAACCGCAAACCCACGGCGCCAATCCTCTTCGCCCAAATCCTCGGTTTTACGGCACCACAGCAAAAACCGTGGAGAGTAATCACCGCGAGGGGTTCTAACCTCGCCCTCCTGGCTTGACCAACGGTGGCCAAACAGTTGGCTCATGCGCTGCCACATCGCGGTTACCAGCTTCCTCGTTCGCAAGGAGGGCAAATTCATCTGCGCATTGCTGGTCGATTCGGTGGACGGCGCTTTGTCGTCCGCCGGAATGATTTGGTTGATGCGTTGCATGAGCTGCCCCCATCTTCGATTTCAAGTTGTCAAAGCGAGTGCGCAGCTTGTCCGCACTCTGCACGTTGGAATTTTCAAAATTGTCAGCGCGACACCAGGACCATACCGCGCAAATGTCTTTGTGCGTCCGCCCGTCCTGCTCGCGCATCAGCCGGACAGTGTTTGCCCACGGCTCAAGCGTTTTAGGTTTTTTGTAATCAGGAATCACCTTGAGCAAAGATTTCAGCATGTACTCGGCCGCGGTCATGTCGTCAGCCGAATATTTATATTTTTTCTTTGGTCTCGGGTCGGGCTCGTCAGAGCCGGACGTAGGGGTTTTACTATTCTTATTCTCTTCTTTATCTTCTTCTTTATCTGTCGTGACTTTGCGTGACACTTCGTGACCTTGATGTGACGAGGCGTTTTCTCGATTTAATCTTTCACGTTCACGCTGTGCCCTTTTCCGTTCAGCAGCAGACAGCGCGCCGCCTAGAACGCCGCCGCCATCCTCTCTTTTGACCTGCCGGTTATCCCACCCGGTCAGCTTCCCATCCTCAACCACTCGCCCCTCCATTGCCGTCAAAACAGCCTCAACCTGGGGGTCGGACACGTCTAGCGCACTTGCTAAATCTTCAATCGTGACATCTGCGTGACCTCGCGTGACATTCTGCGAAGCGCTAACCATGAGGTGTAAGTACACAGACAGAACCAAAGAAATTGGCTCGCCAGAATGTCGAGCAATAGTCCTCCACTTAGGATCGTTGGGCATGTCATGCCATAACCGTAACCACTGGTTTGCCATTACTAAGCGGCCTCACGCTGCGCTATAAACGCATCAATGTTGCAGTGGTGTACTTTGAACTCGATTACCCATACCCAGGGGTTGGTGTCCCAGTTTTGGTAGATGGAATCCCATAAATCAGAAAAGGCCAACACTGGAGACGAGAACGGGCCTAGCTGTCCATTAGTCCAGCCAGATTTATAGCGGAAGATGCCTTCTTTTTCTGCATCGCTCTCGCTAATATCCTGCAGGCGCTCTACACGTACATTGGTGATTTCTAGCGTTAGGCGTGAAGCCCAGCGGGGCATGAACCTCAGGCGACGCAATTTACCGGGCTTAATCATCACGCATCCGGTGGTGCGAACCATTTGATCGGCCTCGTACAAAATAGGCTCACCACGGCTCAGCAGGCTCGGCTTGACGCTATCGCACTGGCTGCATGTGCGATATGACTCTTTAACCCAAAGCAGGTCACCCTTTTTTCCGTAAGGGCAGCGCAGAGGTTCCGTTTCCGCGAAATCCCCAGGCCAAGACACAAGCTCGTTATTGATAATGCTCCAGTGATCATCTGGATAAGCCCTTTTTGGGCCATCAACAGGGCGCCGCGTCTGAGTCTTACGCCCTTCCAATTTGGCGCACACCATTTCAGCGTTGAATAAAATCGGTTTTGTATTCATGCTTTTTCAGGCCCCTCAACAATCAAAAAAGGGCCCTCAACTGAGGGCCAAATCTAGGAGCCTCGCTTTATATCGCGAGGGAGAACAGACTGATCTCGTCATTTGCAGCAGTCGGACGACTACCCTGGAGGCGAGTTTGAACAGCTTGAATAAGGTCGGGCTTTTGCTTTGCGCCGGACTGGCCGAGCACGTAGCGCGATACAGCCATAGCAGCGTCACGCATAAACGCGGCGGGCTGGCGACCGGTTTCGGCCGAGGCCTTTTCTATCGCCTCGCGCTCGTTTTCAGACAGATAAGTAGCTTTGCGGATATACCGCACGTCTCGTGGATCGTGGTACATAGTGGTTCCCCTTTGGTTTTTACGCAGACTTACTAGGCGGCCTCGCTCGCCATCCCAAAGTGCTGGAGCACTTCAAGCAGCGAGACGTTGCCATCACTCTCGCGGGCTAATGCTTCGCGCAGAGGCTTTCGAGGCTCTTTACGGGCCGTCAAAATATGGATTCGCATGTAGTCGGGAGTGGTGCCGCACTTGCGCGCATACGCCTCCCGCTCGTCGGTCGTCAGAGATTCGATGTAGTCCCTGAGTTTCATGGCTGCTCCTGATATTGACTAAGTTGCGGTAAATGTACCAACGGGGTACTTATAAAGTCAACCTTTTTTATACTTTACCTTTAGGGTACAGCACTGAATAATTGCGCTATGGACATGAAAGAGATCAGATACAAGAACGCACGCCTCCTGGTCGATCAGGCGGGGAGCCTGCAGGCGTTCAGTGAGAAAATCGGGAAGGTTGCCACGCAGGCCAGCGCCTTTGCTGGATCGAACCCAAGAAAAGGTATTGGCAGTAAGATTGCTCGCGAAATAGAGGTGGCTTTTGAGAAGCCCTATGGCTGGATGGATGTGGACCAGACCCCAAATGCCGGAGAGCCAATCAGGACTAAGCAAGTCCCCCTAATCGCATGGGTAGCCGCCGGAAGCTGGTGCGACTCGCCCGACAACTACGCGCCGGGTGACGCCGAAGAGTGGCTAGACTGCCCTTTCCCGTTCAGCAAGCAATCGTTCTGCCTGGCTGTGGTGGGCGACTCAATGTGGCCGGACTATCGGGAGGGTGAATACATACTTGTCGATCCGGCTATTGAGCCCATACATAACGACGACGTAGTGGCCCGAGAGCCAGACGGGAAGCACACCTTTAAGCGGCTGCAGATCACGCCCGACGGCACTTATCTGCTAGCTGTAAACCCCGACCACCCCAATCGCAAGATCGAAATACCCGCCGATACCCAGATATGTGGCGTGGTCACTGGTAGCTGGATGCGCCGACGCCGATAGAATCCCCAATAAAAAATGGCCCGCTGAACGGGCCATTTTCTTATCTTTCAATGCTTAATCGTGTTTAGGCTAAGCAGCCCTCTCTACTACCCGAGCCAATCCCTCGCAGCATCGTTACGAATTCCCGAGCCTGAGACGTGCCCGGCGTCGCACCTGCCCGGGCCGGCAGCATTGACGTAACCTTAGCCTGACGCGCCTGCACCAGCTCAGCCTCAAATTGATCGGCCTCACAGGGTCGCAGCAAATCAAACAATAACGAGCAGGCAGTCCCAATGTAATACACAATTGCACTGCCTGACGCGCCCGCCAAACCCGCTAGCATGGCTAGTGGAAATAATCGTTTCTTCATAAGAATCATCCTTTGTTGGTTAAACACAGAAGACATTTTGCCGCCCTACGCGGACGGTTAATTGCCGAGTGCCCACCAATTGTACCAAAAAGATTTAATAAATGTACCCTAAAGGTGTTGACACTAATCCTACCCTAGAGGTACATTGACCCCCATCAAAGCAAACAACAGCAGGCCCACCAGCCTGCTTTTTCTGCAAAAGGGGAAGCCAAATGTTGGACGAAAACACAGCCCGCCTTAATGAGTACGAGGCCCAGCAATTCCACGCCGATAAGCGCGCCGAATGGCTGGGCCGCGACGAGGCCAACGTTACCGCTCAGGTCGAGCTTGTTGAGGTTTGCACCGCCCGCCTTCTCTTTCAGCGGAAAGAGACTCAAGTAGGCCTGCGCATTGCGCGTCACGGCGACATTCTTGGTGAGTGTTTAGAGGATGGTCGTTTGCGTAAAGCAATGCGCGAATGGCGAGAGATTGGCGATACAACCCTCGTCGATAACGTCATCTGGCGCGCCGCCGCCCGCATTGTCACCGAAACATTCAGCTTCTCAATCAAAGAGCTTGGCTTGGTGGCAACCACCTACCCAAACATGAGCCAGGCCGAGAAGGCCGGCTATGAAGTTCCTTTGAGCGCTCACATCGATTCGATGATAAAGCGCGAGATACCCACGGAAATTTACAACATTCGCGCCGACATAGCGGGCAAAAAACAGCTGGTTACCGGCCGCGGTAAAACCCAGGCCGAAGCCCAACAAAACGCACTGGCGCTTATCGAGCGTTTAACCGAATCCGCACACAAGCAAGAGGTGGCAGCATGAACGCATCAACCGAACTATCTAGCTGGGAAGAGAGTGGTATTCAGACTCTTCCCGAGAGGCAAACCAGCACTTCATCGTTAATTCTTGACCCTAATGCTCTGGATAAGATGATGCGCCTAGCCGACATAATGGCCCGAGGTGTAGCAACCATTCCAGACCATCTGCAAGGGAACGCATCTGACTGCCTCGCCGTAATCATGCAGTCAATGCAATGGAAGATGAATCCTTACGCCGTTGCTCAAAAAACTCACACAGTAAAAGGTGTTTTGGGTTATGAGGCCCAGCTGGTAAACGCCGTAATCACATCAAACGCACCAATTAAAGGTCGCCTTGATTACGAATGGTTTGGCGATTGGTCAAAAGTTACCGGAAAGTTTGAAATTAAAAATGGATCGAACGGTGAGTACCGCATACCTGGCTGGAAGCTCGCCGACGAGGAAGGTTTGGGCGTACGCATCATAGGAACCCTTAAAGGGGAGGAAAAACCCCGTGTGCTTGAGGTTCTACTTGCTCAGGCGCGAACTCGAAATAGCACGTTATGGGCCGATGATCCACGCCTACAGCTTGCTTACTTGGGTATTAAAAAGTGGTCCCGCCTCCATACGCCTGACGTTATTTTGGGCGTCTATACGCCCGATGAAATGGAGAGTTTTGACCGCTCTGAACTTAAAGATGTTACGCCTCGACCAACCGAGCCCGAGCAATTGCCCGTTTATTCCGAGGCAGAGTTTCAGAAAAACTTGCCCTCATGGGAGAAGGCAATTTTTGCCGGCAAGGCCAATGCCGAGTTCATCAAAAACAAAGTGTCGACTATGTCCCAGATGACCGATGCCCAGTTTGACGAGCTTAAAAACATAGAGTTAAACGCGGCCGCAGCGGCCCAGGAGGGACAACAGTGAAAACGTTAGAGAATTTGATACAGGGTAGCCCCGAGTGGAAGGCGATTCGCGGTACGTACTGCGTGGCGTCTGAGGCCCCTATCATCATGGGCGCCTCCCCTAATGTATCCCGCGACGAGCTGTTGCGCCTGAAAGCGACCGGCGACGAGCAGGTGCATGACGAGTGGGTAGAGAAGTTCGTGTTTGCCAAAGGTCACGAAACCGAGGCTAAAGCACGCCCTATTGCCGAGTCGCGCCAGGGTGAAGCGCTTTACCCGGTAACCGCAACCGAAGAGGTGGAAGGCCTTAAACTGCTGGCGTCATACGACGGCTTGACCATGTTTGAGGACAACCACTGGGAGCATAAACAGTTCGCCCAAGCCTTGTATGAGCTTGTTGTTTCAGGTGGCGAGCTGGAAGGCAAACACTACTGGCAGCTTGAGCACCAATTGCTGGTAAACAGTAACGGCAGCTGTACTTTTGCCGTATCTGACGGCACCAAAAAGAACTATGCCGAACTAACCTACTACTCGCGACCAGAGCGCCGCGAGCAGCTAATCGAAGGCTGGAAAATCTTTATTCAGGATTTAGAAAACTACCAGCCAGTAGAGTCCTCAGTACAGCTGGAAGGTAAAACGCCTGAGAACTTGCCGGCACTTATCGTAGAAATTACTGGTGGCGTGAAGACCACCAACCTGCCCGCCTACAAAGAGCACGCTATGGCCGTGCTGGAAGCAATAAGCACAGACCTGAACACCGACCAGGACTTTGCCGATGCCGCCACCACCGTCAAGTGGTGCGAGGGCGTAGAGAAAAAGCTAGAGCTAACCAAAGAGCAGGCATTGTCGCAAACCGTCGATATTGACCAGCTGATGCGCACTATCGACGATCTGAAAGAAGCAACCCGCCAGAAGCGATTAAACCTAAATCGTCAGGTAGAGAGCCGCAAAAAGGAAATCCGCACCGAAATAGCGGCGACTGCCCGAAACGCCTGGGCCAGCTATGTGAACGAAGTCAACGCCAAGCTATCACCCTGCCGACTGCCTGAAATTGCGTGTGACGTTGCCGGGGCCATGAAAGGTAAGCGCACCATCGACACTCTGCGCGGCGCAGCAAATGACGAAGTAATGCGCGCTAAGGTAGAGGCAAATCGATTCGCCAACACCATTGAAGCCAACTTAAACCTGCTGGCCGAGGTGGCCGAAGGCTACGACTTCCTGTTTGCCGACAAGCAAAGCCTTTGCCTGAAAGATTCCGAGGCCCTGGCCGCAATCGCCAAGCAGCGCATTGCCGACCACAAAGCTGAGGAAGAGAAAAAGGCCGAAGCGCAGCGCGAGAAAATCCGCGAAGAAGAACGCTTGAAGGCAGAGCGTGAAGCGGCTGAGAAACAACGCGAAGAGCAGCAAGCAAAGCGCGACGAAGCCAACCGCATAGCCCTAGAGTGCGCCGAGCAAAGCGCCACCGTTCGCCATGCGCCCGAGGCTAATGCCGGCATGACCACGACGCAAGGGGCGGCCGCTGTACCGCAAGAAGAGCTGCGCCAGCGCGAAATAGATCAGGCGCCTCTAATGCAAAACGCAGCGGCCTACAGCCCAAGCGATACCGAAATCATCCACCTCATTGCCGAGCATTACAGCGTATCGCGCAACAAAGCGATTAGCTGGATCGAGGCAATGGACATTCACAGCCTTAAACAAGCCGCCGGCATTTAAGTCGGCAATTTAATCAGGGGATCATCATGGATTTAGCATCAGTATTTGACACAGAAACTACCGGCCTGCCCGAATGGAAAGAACCTTCAGGATCGGAAAAGCAGCCTCACATTGTTCAGTTGGCCGCACACCAGGTAGACCGCGACACGCAAAAAGTAATTCAAACGCTCGACGTTATTATTAAGCCCGAGGGCTGGGCTATTCCCCAAGACGTTACAGACATTCACGGCATTACCACCGAGTACGCTGGTGACGTTGGCGTGCCAGAAAAAATGGCATTGGAAATGTTTATGGCCCTTAGTCGGGACAATTTGCATATTGCCCACAACGCTACGTTCGACCGCCGCATTATTCGTATTGGCTTAAAGCGTTACTTCGGTGACCGCATCGCCGACGAATTTAAAGAGGCGCCTTACGAGTGCACCGGAATCTTGGCCAAGCCGATCATGCAGCTGCTTCCCAAAGGGCGATACGGCTACAAGATGCCAAAGCTATCCGAGGCATACGAGTACTTCACCGGTAAAGAGCTCGAGAACGCACACACAGCCATAGCCGATGTTAACGCTTGCCTGGAGGTGTACTGGGCCATTCAGAGCCAGAAGCAAGAGGAAACGCTTAACCAAGCTGCAAGTTAAACCCAGCCCCTTGGCAACAGGGGGCACTCACCAAGGCTTTGGACAACCGCTATGCCCTACTCGGGACCGCGACCTGACTGGGATAGGCACCAGAGCTTTGTTGAGTGTTATTAACCGGCCTTTTTAGGCCCCTTATTTTGGAGTCTTTAACGTGAAAGTAATCAGCTATGAAGACTGGAAGAAGCAGGTTGAGATAGCCCACGAAGACGAAGAGCTAGAGGGTTGTGACATATGCCAAGGCGAAGGGATCGTGGAGTGCGACATGGGCCACGAGCACGACTGTGAAGAGTGTGGCGGCATGGGCGGCGTAGGGGTTGACCTTAGTCAACGTGCTTACGCGAAAGCGATAGCCAAAGACCTGCAAGCTCTTCTCAATTGGTGCGGCCGCCTGCCTGCCGACATAGAAGATCAAGCCGGTCTCAGCATGGTCGTTTATACCGACATTAAAACCAGAGAATTACGAATAGTGGCTTAGCGCCGCCAACGCTAGAGGTAATAACAATGTTTAAAAACGCGCACGTTTACACGCTTTCGAGCCTCCCGGTTATTACCGAGGAAGTCTTGCAAAGCAAAGAGTTTGAGCCATGCGGGAAGATGGACGCCTGCCGGCACGGTTTCTCTATCGCTCACGGCCTGGACAAGCTCGCGACCGAGATCGACCGCTTTGTCGTGTTTTGCATGACGGTCGAGGAAAAGATTTTGCCGCCCTCGGTCATTAAGCAATACGTTGACGAGAAGGTCGAAGACATTCGCGCCCAGGAAGGCCGCCCAGTAGGCAAAAAAGAGCGCGACACAATCAAAGATGAAGTGTTCTTTACCCTATTGCCGCAGGCGTTCACCAAGCGCCGCAACACCGTCGCCGTGCTCGACAAGACAAAACACCTGCTAATCGTGGACGAAGCGAGCGAAAACCGCGCAGAAGAGCTTTGCAGCTTATTGCGTGACGCCCTTGGCAGCTTGAAGGCTGTGCCGGTATCAACAAAGTCTAGCCCGTCGTCAGCGGCAACCAAGTGGCTTAAGGATGGCTTGCCGGAAGCGTTTGAGCTTGGCAACTATTGCAAGCTACAGCACCCAGGTACCGACGCGATGCACACCTGCCGCAATGACGACAGCCTAGACGAGCAAGTCAGCACGCACATCGACAACGGCCTGATGGTGACCGAGCTTCGCCTAAAGCATGACGCCCTTACCTTCACGGTAAACCAACAGCTAAAGCTAAAAGGGCTGAAATTCGACGACAACAAAATCGACGAAGTTAATGAACAAGCCGAAGACTTGAAGTTTCTCACTCTCGGCACCGTCATGCTGTCCGTCAATCAAATTGAGTCAGCGCTAGAAGCTTTATGCAAAGGGCTTGGCGGCGCCATAACACTAGACCTACTCGATCAAGAGGTAGCGTAAAGCTACCGCCGTACTGCCGACTTGTGCGGTGCAAAAAGTCTGTCCGGATCACCTCTCTAAAAAATGAGCCGGGTAATAGCAGACAAAAGCGGAAGCCGGGGCCGTTGTTCCCTTGTTGCTGTAGACGGCCCGCCGACAGTGGCGACAGGAGCGGGCCAACCTAATTCAAATTGGAGTGTTTATGTCATTCAACGATTACTGGAAGAAAAACGGAAATGGCTTGGCCAAGCGCCATGAGGGTGAAGATGACCGGGCATTTGCGCGACGCATTGTTAAAGCCGCCCATCTGGCGTCGATGACCGAAGAGCGCAACCGCTGTATTGCGGCCGTACAGTCAGTGGAAGGCGTGCAAGAAGCCCCTGATCATGTGCTGGACGAACTGCAAGACCGCAAAAAGGCAAACAACGCCGTCGGCTCTATAGTCGAGCTTACGCGCGATAGCTGCCTGGACGCCATTAACGCAACGCAACATTAACGCCCCTTGGGGCATTGTGGGAGAAAACTTATGGGTATAAAAGCACGATTCAAAATTGAAAAAGAGTTCGATATTGCAAAGGTTTTGATTGATGTATACCCGAGCCATATCGGTGACAGTGACGACGATGACATGCCGACCGACTTTCCAGGCCTGGATGAATCAAAAACTAACTGGCGCGCTGTAGTCGATGTTGAAACTGGTCAGATTGAAGGCTGGCTACAGGGTGATAGTCGCGATCTTCACATCAAGGTTTGTGACGCAGGCAGCTACACGCTTTATGACGCAAGCGGCGACTCTGTCCAAAGAATCGTCAACGGCTACGTGCCCAACAACTTAATACCTGGTGAGTATGGAGATTACATAATTCTGAAGATCGACCAGAGCGGCGTCATCACCAACTGGCCAAAAACTCCGAGCTTTGAGGATTTCCAGCCAGACGAAGACTAGCCCCACCGCCTCGCATAGAGGCGGCACTGATAAGGCCATTTTAAAGGTTACGCCTTGCTATCGAAAAGTTAAGCCCAAAGGCCACGGGCTAACAGTAAGGGTAACCTCCAAAGTGGCTTTATCAGTGTGGTGTAGCTCAGAATTGCTTAGAGCGGTTGCCAGAGTTCAGCAGGTCGCCGGTTCGAGTCCGGCCACCACACCCATTAACAGGAGATAGGGTATGAAAGAGTTTATAAAAGGCGGCAAATATAACTGGCAAAACCAGCCAGAACGGCTTGTGTATCTTGGTTACAATTTCTCGGGCAATGGGTACTGGCACCAATTCGCCAAAGTTGAAAGCCCTGATGTTATCTGGTGCGAAGTTCTGACTTCTGACTTGCACATGCTAGAAGAAACTCAGGACGACTCAGAGCCACAACCGGCCAAGGGGGATGAATGAGCGAGTACAGAGTAGATACCGTTGAAGAGCTGCACAAGGCTGGATTCACTTGCTTACAGGTGGCTGGGGTTGGTGTGGTTGAGTCGCTAACAGCCAAACGCGACCAACTACGCGCCGAGCTTGAGAAAGAGCGGGGGCGGGTGAAGCGCTACCGTGATGCCGTGGACGCCACCCACCACGCGAGAATTAAGTACGGATCAAGCCTTGAGTTGCACGACGCGATTCTTCATCAGGAGTCAATTGAAATTGAGATAGACAACGCCCTCACCGATCAGGGCGAAGGGGGTGAAGTGTGATGTTATTTATCTGGGTAATTGGTTTTTGCTTTTCGCTAACTCTAACAATGGATCGACTTAGTTATACAAAAAGCGGAGCGGGTGACGTTTTTCTTTTACTAATTGCATGGCCTTTAGTCCTTGGCAATCAAGTGCGAAAAAAGGCCGGATGGCGCGACGACAAGGAGCAACCCAATGACTGATAAAAATAGCTTAATGGACGCAATAGCGGCGGTCACCGATCCGTCAGACGTTATGGAAAATGTAATTGACAAAATAGCGAGCGCTGTATTGGATTGGCAAGCCGCCCGCACTGGCGGGGAGGTGGTGACAATACATCAATACCCAGAATGGCCGGTGGTGGGGTTCAATTATTTAGTACGATTTAACGGTGTTTGGCAATTCGAAACCTACCTATTTGATCAAGGTGATGACGGGAGCGGGGGTGGTGAATACTTTTGGGATCGTGATGACGTCCCCGAAGGGCGCTCGTTCGACCCAGAAAAGGACGCTTGGATTGATCCCTCTGCGATTACTACCCACCCCACCCCAGCGGCTGCGATGGACGTCAGCACGGTTGCCAACGCAATCGAACAGGCTTGGGCAACGGCTGAACCCGAACACTCGATCACAAAAAACCCAGTATCTTATCGATCTACATTTGCCGATATGGCCCGTGCCGCTATCGCCGCCTGCAATACCCCAGCGGCTGCGGTGCCGGAGACTGTATCAGCGCATAACGCTAGGCTTATCAGCCAATCAATGTCCTTTCTTGCGAGCGCGATTAAAAGCGGCGAGGCATGGTCAGAGCAGTGCGAGCACATCTACGACCGAGCGCAAGAAACATTGCATTCGCTCACCGCCGCCCCGCAACCGAAGCACTTAGACTGCGGCGCCTGCCCCGGAGACGGCAGCATGTGCCAAACCGAGTGCCGGCTCTCGAAAGAAAACCCAGATGTAGACGCCACCCCGCAACCGGCGGGGGATGGGGAGAGCGGATATTCCTGCCATAAGTGCTTAAAGCCGACAGACGCGCCAGGGCCATTAAGAATATACGTTTGGTGTGCCGATTGCCAAGCGAGTACGTCTGCTTCGATCGCTCAGGATTTAGCCCAACCACCAGAGGGGGAGCGGTAGGGATGAAGCGGTACAGAAGGCCGAAAGTAATCGAAGGCCAAATAAAAATGCAAAAAGGCAAAATAGATGGCGATGTCGATATGTGCATTTTTTACGGTGACAACGTGCCTCGCTGTGATCGAGCGCTTGTGATGAATGCTCTTTGCTCTAAAAGGCAGCGTATTGACCTAGAAACCATGCGCCCTAAGTTTGACCCTTCACTGATAGAAGAGCTTGAGGCAAGAGGTTACGACCTCGACACACTCCAATTTTCAATTAAGCGAAAAGCTGATAGCAAACGCTCAGGAGGTGGGGACGATGCGTAGCCTATGCGAACTACTAATGTTTGCCGCCTGGATCTGCGGAGTGGTATTGGCTAATGGCTTTTGGAGCACCTTGATCAGCATAGTATTCCCGCTATGGGCCTATTACTTGGTGGCTGAAAAATTATTAACTCAATGTTTAGGATAAAAAAATGCGTAAAGTATTCACCAAAAAAGTAATCGGATTGCTGGCGCTGCAATTCATCTGGCGCACGCTGCCCCTGTTAAGCCTGACGACGGGCGCGCTACTGAATTGGTCAGGGCTTATCGACACAAGCCTATGGTGGTGGGGCCTAACACCTATAGCAATTGTTCCAGCGTCACTACTGTTTGCCAAGCGCATTGAAGGCGATACGGACGTGAAGCGCTATGCCCTACCCCGGGCACTCAAATGGATGGAAACGCCCGACGAGCATTTGCCCGGCGGAATGTATGAGCCGACGGTAGCTTGGCTATACGGCCATTTAGGCTGGTTTGTCACAAGCTGGTACTGGCTCAGCTGGAGAAACGTTGGCCACGGCATAACTTGGGATTCTGGCTGGCCCGTACCAATGTATCAAATGCACATGACTCCAGAGCAGCTGGACGAGTACGGAACGCGCATATATCAGCGCCGAGTGTTTGGCCTTTGGTTCATGTGGGGCGCGAAGACAGTCAATGACAAGCTCGACACAAAGCATTTAGAGGACGACTGGTACTGGGCAGTGCCATGGTGGTCGGTACGGTTAAAGAAGCGAGGTAGCGAATAGTGAGCGAGAGAATATTAGAGCGAGAGCAGGAAAACTACGACGCGCTGCAGTCTGCGCGCATTGCCGCGATACGCGCAGCCGTACCGGTCGGCCGAGGCCCTGAGTTTTGTGAAGAGTGCGGCAACGATATGCCCGATGCTCGCCGCGACCATGGGTTTGTCTTGTGCGTTGAATGTAAATCAGCCGGGGAACGATAATGAGCCTATACGACGTGCTCGGCGTAGCCAAAGACGCCACCAAGCAGGCAATCAAAACAGCCTACCGGTCACTTGCGCAGAAAGCACACCCGGATCGTGAAGGCGGCGACGCCGAGAAATTTCACGAGATCCAGCTTGCTTATGACGTGCTTTCCGATGACGGCAAGCGTGAGCGCTACGACGCCACCGGCGAAACCGAGGAAAGAGCATCAGCCCGATCCGAGGCCGAAACGCTGATTATGCAGCGGTTTGCCCAGTCGATCGAAGAGGACGACGATGACGACTTAGTGGAAACGTTAAAGACGTTTTTATCCACCGGGAAAATACAAGTAGAACTCACAATCAATCAAGCAAACGACGCCCTCAAAAAACTGGAGCGGCACCAAGGACGAGTAAAGTGCAACGACGGCGATAATCTGTTTGCGATGGTGCTGGATCAGAAAATTAACCACAAAAAGCGGGACATAGAAACATTATCCGGCCAGCTGGAGGTCATCAAAGAGGCTGAGCTTATTGTCGCGGAGTACACCGATACCGCTGAGCGGGAGCCTCAACCATCCCAATCCGCTTATTTTGCCGAGGCAATGCACGCCGCCCGGCAGCACGGAAATGGCCGGCGGTTTAACTACCCCTGGGGGCTCTAATGAAACCCGAAAACCAATGGCCCAAGCGCCTATCGGCCGGCAACTACGCCGAACGATGGGACGCAGACCTAACCAAGAACACGGTGGTCAACCGCATCAAGTCCGGCGCATTACCTGGCGGGCAAGATGAAGGCGGCCGTTGGTTTGTTTGGGTCCACAAAGACTTTACCCCAGCGTGGGATTATCAGGGGCCTAATTTCGCCCCTCAACCACAACCAAAGGAGCCGCCCGCCAAGGCGTCTCCCAAAGCTCAGTCACTGGCTGATAACATTTACCCGGATATTAGGAAGGCAGGCTAATGAAGATTTTTAGTAACGGCAGCTCAGATATATGTATCGACGGACGCAAGTTCTCGGGCCGCAATGTAACGATTAAAGGCAACAAGGTTATTGTCGATGGCGTAGAGCAAGGCGGCGAGCTGATTGGCGACGTAACAGTGACCGTCAACGGCAATGTAGAGCGCGTCGAAACGGAGGCGGGCAACGTTAATGTAACCGGGCAAGCCGGCTCCATAAAAACCATGTCAGGCGATGTAAAAAGCGGCCCCGTCAGCGGTAGCGTCAGCACAATGTCGGGTGACGTTACCTGTCCATCGATTGGCGGATCAGTTAAAACTATGTCCGGCGATATTAGACAGGGCTAAGACAATGACTGAACAACCGGTATTCATGCGCGCATCAAACAGCGGACAAGATGAAGCCGTGCGCGAAATTAACGAGATTATCCGACTGGTAAGGTTTAAGGAGCGCAACGGGGAGAAAGTGCCCGGCGCAGTTCTGTACCTTGGCCACAAGCAGTTTCACGCATTGAACGTAATTGACCCCTGTGACCGCCAGGCCATTCTCAATGATACCTTTCTTGGCTACCCATTCGTTAGGGTGCTAAAAGAGAGCTGGCTTAGATTTTCCGTATAAAAGGGCTAATAATGACACCCCGTAACCGACTGGAGAAAATCATGAGTGACCCAATTGCCCGACTTCCCGACGAGAACCAGCTTGATCCAGATACGTGTGATCGGTGCGGCGATGAGGCGATGGCAGTAATAATTACTGGAGGCGGAGATTGCCCTGAGTGCGGGACGGAGATTGCGCTATGCAAAAAGTGCATGTGCAAGATGGTCAATGAAATTACAGGTATGTGGAGCGGGTTGTTTTAATGGCACCCCGTAACCGAGACAAGAAAAACGCCCACCTCGAAGGCACGAACATCAAGAAGATTGTTCGCAGCAAGAAGGCGTATTACTACTACGTGATGCCCGACGGCACCCGCGCGGCTTTAGCGCACGGCGACGAGCAAACCAGCATCGAGGCGGCACACATTCTTAATCAGCGGTTACGGCCATCTGGTGGCGTGGCTGATCGCATATTGGCGGCACCGCCACGGCCCTCCAGCAAGAACCCGCCAGTGGTTGAGGTGCTGGCCATATTCGAAGACGAAGAGCTGCCCAAAAAGAACTACAGCGAAGGCTCACTAAAGCAGCGCATAATGCGGATCAACCAGTACCGCAAAGAGTGGCCACACGCCCGTATAGGCGACTTGGACACCTTTACCGTGGCTCAATTCCTGCGCAAGTTTGGCAACGAGAGCGCGCGCCAGCACCGGGTATTGCTTGAGCAGATATTTAGGTTTGCGGCCAGCGAAGGCTACCGCACAGCCCGGCCAATGATCGACATTGAGAAAAAGCGGCAAACCCGGCGCAAGCGGGCCCGCCATACATGGGAAGGTCACCAGGCCATTTACGACGCCTGCCCCGACTGGCTGCAACGGGCCATTAAAATCGCGCTGTATTCGCTCCAGAGGCGATCAGACCTGTGCAGCATCATGGTCGATAGCGTTGACCTCAAAGCTCGCACCATCGACGTTCTGCAGCAGAAGAGCCGCAACTACGAAAACCCCGTACACATTCAAATCAGTATGGGTGACGATCTTTATCGAGCGGCGCACGATTGCATCTGGAGCGGCATCAACTGCCCTTACCTGATTCGCTACCGGCCGAAGCGAATCACCAAGCAAATGCGTGAATCACGGCCGCACATATATGCCGTGCCACCCAACTACCTGACCCGCGAGTACTCACGAATTCGTGATGAAGTGGGAGTTTATAACCACCTTCCCAAAATTCAGCGCCCAGGCATTCACTCACTGCGCGCATTAGGGATATGGCTGTACACTAAGGCCGGATACAGCGACGAGTACATTATGGCGCTTGCCGGCCACGCTACCGAGCGAATGAAAGAGCGGTACCACGAAGGCCACGAGGAGCCGGCACCGGTAGCAGTAAACGCAGGCTTATCAATGGACGGGCTCGACCTGAGCACCGTTAACTGGAAGACGGATTTATCGCCGTCGCTTTTGAAATTAGCAGAAGGTGGGGAATAAAATCATGGCAAAGATAGCCGAACTAGACGATCAGGTGTGGGGCGATTGGGTAAAAAGTCGGCCAGAAGTGGTGCAAGTTATGTGCGAAAGCCACCCGCCCGACCGTTTGTACGCAATGGGACACGGACAACTGGTAACCGTTCAATCCTACGAAGAGACCGGAACCATGACAGTAGAGGTTCACCAAGACCAAAGCCCCCTATTCTTTCCCAGGAAGGTTTTTGGCGTGAAGCCGGAAGACCTAACAGAGTGCGATCTGCCAGAAGGTTGGGAGTGATATGAAGAAAACAAGCAATGCAGAAAAAATTGCGTGCCTGCAAGAGTTGGCCGCCTGGCGAGATAAGTACGGCGTTGAGATCAACTATACGGGTGACGACGATGGCCTTCACGTTAGTTTTGGGGGCGGGTTCATGGATGACCCAGTAGCCATAGGTTACGTTGGTAAAGACATTAACTCGGCAATTTCAAAGCTAGAGGCTGCTGGAGAGTGATATGAGGCTTTTGTGCAGGATTGGAGTTCATAGCTGGCGCAATGCCATTGTGGCTGAGCGCCCAATGGAGTACTGCAGCGCCACCGTTGAAGGTGACAAATGCCGCCACTGCGGAAAACTGAGGGATAGCTGGGACGAGATTACGCGGTTGCTGCCGGAGTCGCACAAGTGGCAGCCGACTAACGTTGGAGAGTGATATGAAAACAGCGCATGACTACATGATGGAAGCTCAGGCCGCGAGCGAAATGGCGGACATGGCGAGTAAAAGGGCTCTCGCCTCAAGGGCAAAATATGAAGCTAGTCGCGCGCGCCGGCTGGGCCTTGATTCGGAAAAAATAGGAAAAAATAAGAAAACAGGAAGGTAGTCAGTAGCCCGAGAACTCGGCTGCAGCCCCCGTGGCTACTGACTTTAAGATGGTCGGAACGGCGGGATTCGAACCCACGACCACTACACCCCCAGTGTAGTGCGCTACCAGGCTGCGCTACGTTCCGACGGTCGATACAGGCCACAAGGCTTGTGTCGAGAGCTGGGCATAATACCGGATTTTTTTAAGAATGCAACAGAGAATAGACGCGAGTGATGCAGGCAGGCAACCGGGCGTTGCTTTGCCCGGCTATTTAGTAATCAATTGATTTACTTGGTTTTTAGCACATCCAACAGCTGCTCGAGCTCAGAGATCATCTGATTGACCAACTGGCTAAATTGGCTGGCATCCTGCTGCGCGGTCTCGCCGCTCATTTGCTGGCGGGCGCCACCGATGGTAAAGCCCTGATCGTACAGCAGCGCGCGAATTTGGCGAATGGTGAGCACATCGGTGCGCTGATAGTAGCGTCGGTTACCGCGGCGCTTAACGGGCTTAAGCTGTGGGAATTCCTGCTCCCAATAGCGCAACACGTGCGGCTTTACCGCACACAGCTCGCTGACTTCACCGATGGTGAAGTAACGCTTACCGGGTATAACCGGCAACTCGTCGTTATGGCTTGGTTCCAGCATAGGTCTCTACTCGTGCCTTCAGCTTCTGTCCTGGTCTGAAGGTGACTACCCGGCGGGCGCTGATGGGGATCTCCTCGCCGGTTTTGGGGTTCCGTCCTGGGCGCTGACTTTTATCGCGCAAATCAAAGTTGCCAAACCCAGACAATTTCACCTGCTCGTTGGTTTCCAGTGAGCCGCGAATTTCTTCAAAAAACAGCTCGACCAGCTCTTTGGCCTCACGCTTATTGAGGCCAAGCTCTTCGTAAAGTTTCTCTGCCAAATCCGCTTTTGTCAGCGCGCCGTTGGGCATAGGTTGTCGCCTATCTCAGGGTTGCACCATGTTGGTTTTGCAGATGTTCGACCACCTGCCCGACAAATCCATTGATTTCATCATCGGTAAGAGTGCGCGATGGATGCTGAAAGGTCAAGCCCAAAGCGACACTTTTTCTATGCGGATCAATGCCTTTGCCCACATAAAGGTCAAACACCTTTAAGTCTGACAGGTACTCACCGGCGGTTTTACGCACACCGCTTAACAAGCTTTCGACCGGTAGCTCCCGCTCAACCAGAAGCGCCAGGTCGCGACGATTGGCCGGGAACCGTGACAGTGGTGTAAAGCTTGGCACCCGGGCTTGCAACAAAGGTTTTAGTGCCAGCTCAAACACAAACACCCCGGCGGGGATATCCAGCTGTTGCTGCAATGCGGGGTGAATCGCCCCGACAAAACCAATGAATTCGCCATCGGCGAGCACCTCGGCGCACTGCCCTGGGTGCAGCGCTGAGTGCGACCCAGCACGAAAGCTAAAGTTAACGCCGTTACCCGTTTGCGCCAGCAATGATTCCACGTCGCCTTTAATATCAAAAAAGTCGACGGTGCGGTCTTGCTCGTTCCAGTTTTCGGCCGCCAGCGGCCCATACACCAAGCCCGCCAGGGTGGGCTGTTGGTCGACGCCGTCGGCACCGGGGATAAACCGCTGACCACTTTCAAACAAGCGCAGGCGGCTTTGCTGGCGATTAAGGTTATGGCGCAGGGTTGCCACCAACCCAGGCAACAAGGTGGTGCGCATCACTGCCATATCGGCGCTGATGGGGTTTTTCAGGGCGATGGGGCTAAGCTCCGGGTCAAACCTGGCGTTATCGGCCGGGTCGACAAAGCTGTAGGTCACCACCTCTTGGTAATCGCGGCTGATTAAGTGCCGGCGCAGCTGCGCCAGGGGCAAACGCGACTCGGTGTGGGCCTTAATGGCCATGGGTGAGTCGGGCACGCGAGTTGGCAGACGATTGTAGCCGTAGATGCGCGCCAGCTCTTCGAGCAGGTCGGCCTCGATGTCGATATCAAAGCGCCAGCTCGGTACTTTTACCTGCCAGCTGCTGTCGCTGTGATCGGCGATCTCAAGCCCCAAACGGGTCAGGATATCTTCAACGGTCGCCGCATCCATATCAATGTGTAAACCACTGGCGATGCGCGCTTGGCGCAACGTCACTTGAGGCGCCTGGGGCAGCTCGGCCGAAACCTCCTCGACAATGGGGCCGGCTTCACCGCCGACGATCTCGAGTAATAACCCGGTAGCCCGTTCAATCGCCTCACGCTGCAGTTGATAATCGACCCCACGCTCAAAGCGATGAGATGAGTCGGTATGCAAACCATAGTTGCGCGCGCGGCCGGCAATTGCCAGCGGATTAAAAAAGGCGCTTTCTAATAAGATGCTTTGAGTGGCCGGGGTAACCGCGCTGGCCAAACCGCCCATGATGCCGGCCATGGCCAACGGGGCGTCATCATCGGCAATCACCAGGGTGCCCGGCTGCAAGGTAACCTCTTGCTCATCGAGCAGAGTGAGCTTTTCGCCCTCGCGCGCGTCGCGCACGATAATACCGCCCTGGATTTTAGCTAAATCGAAGGCGTGCATGGGCTGGCCCAGCTCAAGCAGCACGTAGTTGGTAACATCCACCACGGCATCAATCGAGCGCACGCCCGAGCGGCGCAGCTTTTCTTGCAGCCACAAGGGGCTTGGCGCGCTGACGTTAACATTGCGCACAACGCGGCCGAGATAGCGGCTACAGGCTTGTGATGCTTGCAAGGTAACCGGTACGGTATCTTCTACGGCTGCCGCCACGGGCTGCACGGCCACAGGGTTTACCGCCTGGCGATTAATCACCCCCAGCTCGCGGGCAAGGCCGCGCACGCTGAGGCAGTCGCCACGGTTGGGCGTAATGTCCACCTCAATCAGGGTGTCGTTGAGGTTTAGGTACTCGCGCAAGTCTTGCCCTACCGGGGCATCCACGGCCAGTTCCCACAGGCCAGAATCATCGTCGCCGGCTTCTAATTCCGTTTGGCCGCACAGCATGCCAAAGGATTCGACCCCACGCAGCTTGGCTTTTTTGATTTTAAAGTCGCCGGGCAGTTGCGCGCCCACTGTGGCGAACGGCGCTTTTAATCCAACGCGCGCATTGGGTGCACCGCACACTACCTGAATCTCGCCGCCATCGGGGTGACCGGCCACCTGACACACGCGCAGCTTATCGGCATCCGGGTGCTGCTCTACGGCCACAATCTCACCCACTACCACGCCGGTAAACGCACCGGCCACCGGCTCGGTGGCATCGACTTCGATACCGGCCATTGTCAGCTGCTCGACTAAAGTGGCAACACTCACCTCGGGGTTAATCCACTCGCGCAACCAGGATTCACTTACTTTCATAGTCCAATCTCTTTCGGCCTGCGGGGCCTATCTGTTTTGTTTCGGGCGGTTATTTGGCGACGTTCGGCTTATTAAAACTGCTGCAAAAACTTTATGTCGTTTTCAAAAAACAGGCGCAAGTCATTAACGCCATAACGCAGCATCGCCATACGCTCGACACCGATGCCAAAGGCAAAGCCGGAATAGACTTCCGGATCAATACCGGAGGCTTTAAATACATTGGGGTGCACCATGCCGCAGCCCATAATCTCAATCCAGCCGGTGTGCTTACACACGCGACAGCCCTTGCCGCCGCATTGGGTACAGCCAATATCGACCTCGGCCGAGGGCTCGGTAAACGGGAAGTAAGACGGGCGAAAACGCACCGGCGCATCCACCTCAAAAAAGGATTTTAAAAACTGATCGACCGTGCCTTTTAGGTCGGCAAAGCTGATGTTTTTATCCACCACCAAGCCCTCGACCTGGTGGAACATCGGCGTGTGGGTCAGATCTGAGTCGCAGCGATACACCCGGCCCGGGCAGATAATGCGAATCGGCGGCTCGTCGGTTTCCATCACCCGCACCTGAACCGGCGAGGTGTGGGTACGCAATACGTAACTACCACCGCTGGTGGCAAACGGCTTTTCATCCACGTAAAAGGTGTCGTGCATGGCGCGCGCCGGGTGGTGCGCGGGAATATTTAGGGCTTCAAAATTGTGCTGATCGTCTTCAATCTCGGGGCCTTCGGCCACCTCATAGCCCACTTGGGCAAAGATCTCGGCAATGCGATCGAGGGTGCGGGTCACTGGGTGTAAACCGCCTAAGCCACCGGAGCGACCGGGCAGCGTTACGTCGATGGTTTCGTCGGCGAGCTTGGCCTCGATGGCCTCGCGCTCAAACCGAGCTTTCACCTCGTTAATGCGATCTTGCACTTGCTGCTTGGCTTCGTTAATTAGAGCGCCGGCCTTGGGGCGCTCTTCGGCTGAGAGCTTGCCTAGCATTTTGGCCTGAGCACTAATGCTGCCTTTTTTGCCAAGATACTCGACGCGGACTTTGTCCAGCGCCGCCAGATCTTCAGCGTTATCGACTAATTTGAGCGCCTGTTCGGTTAGCGCAGCGAGATTTTCCATCGCAAGTTCCAGTGTTTAGCGTGGGTTAAGCCGCTGTGATTGAGCACAGCGAATAGCAAATAGCGCAGATAAAAAAGGGGAGGCCCATAACAGCCCTCCCCTTTATCGCATAGCGGCACAGGCTAAAAGCCCGAGCTTGCAAGCGGTAATTAAGCAGCCAGAGCTGTTTTAGCCTGAGCTACTACAGCAGCAAAAGCTGCCTTATCGTAAACCGCCAGATCAGCCAATACACGACGGTCCAGAGCGATGTTGGCTTTCTTCAAACCAGCAATCAGCTGGCTGTAAGTCATGCCTTCAGCGCGAGACTGAGCATTGATACGAGTGATCCACAAAGCGCGGAAGTTACGCTTGTTAACGCGACGGTCGCGGTAAGCGTACTGGCCGGCTTTGATAACGGCTTGCTTGGCAACACGGAAAACTCTTGAACGAGCACCGTAGTAACCTTTTGCTGCTTTTAAAACTTTCTTGTGACGACGACGCGCCTCTACACCACGTTTTACACGGGCCATAATAAACTCCTAATTATCCGAAATTAAACCAATTACTTGGCGCGAAGCATACGATCAACAGCTGGGGCATCAACAGCATTAAGAATGCTGGTGCCACGCAGTTGACGCTTGCGCTTAGTGGTCATTTTGGTAAGGATGTGGCTCTTGTTCGCGTGTTTGTGCTTGTAACCGGCCGCAGTCTTTTTAAAGCGCTTGGCGGCGCCACTGTGTACTTTAGCTTTTGTTGCCATGAGATAAACTCCGCATTTGCAATAACATTAATAATATTTAGTAACTAAGGCAGCTAAAAGCCCAGCTACTATCTCTTTTTCGGGGCCATGACCATAATCAGCTGGCGACCTTCCATTTTTGGCCGTTGTTCCACTGTTGCCAGTTCCTCAAGGTCTTTCTCGATGCGTAGCATCACGTCCATCCCGAGTTCCTGGTGAGCCATTTCACGACCGCGGTATCGAAGCGATACCTTGGCCTTGTCCCCGTTTTCAAGGAAACGTATCAGGTTGCGTAGTTTGACCTGATAATCTCCATCCTCCGTCCCTGGACGAAACTTCATTTCTTTCACTTGCTGCTGCTTTTGCTTCTTTTTGGCAGCTGCTTTCGTTTTCTTGATCTCAAACAGGTGCTTACCGTAGTCCATAACCTTACAAACTATCGGCGTACTATCAGCCGCTATCTCGACCAGATCCAATGAGGCATCCTGGGCGATTTTTAAGGCCTCATCCAAGGGGACAATCCCCACTTGCTCTCCGTCGGCACCAATTAGGCGAACTTCGCTCGCTTCAATTTGGTCGTTAATACGGGCTTTCTTGGACTTACCTTTAGCGTTATCTCGTTTGATAGTGTCTTTCTCCTATTTGATTAATCTTGCGAGTCAGAAGCCGCCACGCGACTACGATTAGCGATATCGGCACTCAGATGTTCACTGAACGCTTCCAGACTCATTGCGCCCAAGTCTTGACCGTCACGGGTACGGACAGCCACTTGGTTGGATTCGACCTCTTTGTCACCGATGACCAAGAGATACGGAACCCGCTGAATTGTGTGCTCGCGGATTTTAAAGCCGATTTTCTCGTTTCTCAAGTCCGAAACAGCCCTAAACCCATTATTTGCTAGGGTTTTTTCGACTTTTTGCACATATTCGGCCTGATTGTCCGTAATATTGGCCACCACCACCTGAACCGGCGCCAACCAAGTGGGGAAAGCCCCCTCGTAGTTTTCGATCAAAATACCGATAAAACGCTCGAACGAACCGAGAATTGCCCGGTGCAACATGACCGGTACCTGACGCGAGCCATCTTCGGCCACGTACTGGGCATCGAGCCGACCCGGCATCGAGAAATCCACCTGAATGGTGCCGCACTGCCACACCCGATCGAGGCAATCTTTTAACGAAAACTCGATTTTGGGGCCGTAAAAGGCGCCCTCTCCCGGCAGCAGCTTGTAATCCAGCCCTTTTGCATCCAGCGCATCGGCCAGTGCCTGCTCGGCGCGATCCCAGTCGGCGTCAGTCCCTACCCGCTGCTCGGGACGGGTCGAGAGGCGGATAATCACCTCGTTAAAGCCAAAGTCGGCGTATACCTGATACAACAGGTCGGTAAAGGCCGCCACTTCGTCCTGAATCGCCGCTTCGGTACAAAAGATATGGGCGTCGTCCTGGGTAAAGCCGCGCACCCGCATGATACCGTGCAGCGAGCCGGAGGCCTCGTTGCGGTGGCAAGAGCCAAACTCGGCCAAACGCAGCGGCAGGTCGCGGTAGCTGCGTAACCCCTGATTAAACACCTGCACGTGGCAGGGGCAGTTCATGGGCTTAACGGCAAATTCGCGATCTTCCGACTTCAGCATAAACATGTCGTCGCCAAACTTGTCGGCGTGACCGGACTTTTTCCACAGGCTTAAATCCACCACCTGGGGGGTTTTGATCTCCTGATAGCCGTTATCGCGCTGAACTTTGCGCATGTACTGCTCAATCGCGGTGTACACCGACCAACCCTTGGGGTGCCAAAACACCATACCGGGGGCTTCTTCCTG
The DNA here is from genome assembly GCF_963975215.1 of uncultured Gilvimarinus sp. Classification (GTDB taxonomy): domain Bacteria; phylum Pseudomonadota; class Gammaproteobacteria; order Pseudomonadales; family Cellvibrionaceae; genus Gilvimarinus. The sequence continues at coordinate 25,501 of NZ_CAXBFW010000009.1, read as the reverse complement.
CATATGAAACAGGTCAAACTTTTTGGCCAGTTTGCGGTGATCGCGCTTTTCGGCTTCTTCCAGACGATGCAAATAAGCTTTTAGCTCTTTTTTGTCGTTCCAGGCGGTGCCGTAAATGCGCTGCAGCTGGGTGTTGTTGGCATCGCCACGCCAGTAGGCGCCCGATACCCGCATCAATTTAAAGTGGCGCATCACCCGGGTATTGGGCACGTGGGGGCCGCGGCACATATCCACGTACTCTTCGTGGTGATACAGGCCCACCGCCTCTTCACCGGCCTCGATCAAGCCGTCAATCAACTCGACCTTGTAGCTCTCGTTGCGGCTGTTAAACACCTCACGGGCGTCCGCAATCGGGGTCATTTTCTTAACGACGTCGTAATCTTTTTTAACCAGCTCTTTGATACGCTGCTCAATGGCGTTTAGATCTTCTGGCGTCAGGGTGCGCTCGTACTCTATATCGTAGTAAAAGCCGTTGTCGATAACCGGGCCGATGGCCATTTTAGCCTCGGGGTACAGCTGCTTAATCGCGTGGCCTACCAAGTGCGCAAAAGAGTGACGAATAACCTCCAGGCCCTCGTCATCGCGGCCGGTAATCAGGCTGATTGAGGCGTCGTGATCGATCAGCTCACAGGCATCTACCAGCTCGCCATCGATACGGCCGCACACGGTGGCCTTGGCCAAACCGGGGCCAATATCTTCAGCTACCTGCAACAGGGTAACTGGCTGAGAGAATTCTCGGGTAGAACCGTCGGGAAGAGTAATAACTGGCATGTTACATCCTTTCTCAGTGGTGACCCCTACCAAAGGCCACTTGTTGCTGTGTCTGGACTTATCAGCCCACATAAATTAAGCCGCGCAGTATATAAAACCCACAGCCATTACGCCACCGCCGCCGTAACATTAGCGGTCCGGATGCGTCTTTATCGTAACGCCGCCACTTGGCCGCACACATTTGGAGCCATAACAGGATTTTAGCTATGCCAAGCTTTACGGGACTTACGCATTACCGCCATGCAACCATCAACGCCTTAGGCCGCAGCGATGCACTGGCCGGACTCGCCCTACGACTTTACCTGGCCCCGGTGTTTTGGCTGGCGGGCAGCAGCAAATTTATGCATTTTGCCGATACGGTCGCCTGGTTTGGCAACGACGACTGGGGCCTGGGCCTGCCACTGCCAACCTTAATGGCGGCCTTAGCGACTGCCACTGAGCTTCTGGGAGCCATATTGCTCACCCTGGGGCTCGCCACCCGACTGATCAGCATCCCACTGATTGTGACGATGCTTGTGGCTATATTCACTGTGCATATTGACTACGGCTGGCAGGCCATTGCCGACACCAACGCCCCCTTTGCCAATGCCCGGGTCGACGCGGCCGGCGATAAGCTGGCCCGCGCCGTGAGTATTTTGCAAGAGCACGGCCATTACGAGTGGCTGACCTCAAGCGGGAAGTTTGTGATACTCAACAACGGCATCGAATTTGCCGCCACCTACCTTGTCATGCTGTTGGCGCTGCTGGCGCTTGGCCCCGGACGTTACACCAGCGCAGATTACTGGCTCTCGCGTCTGCTGCGCCGGGCTGACACCAGCCCCACAAACGCCGGGCAACACCCGTAGGCTGCCGTGTTATATTACCCGCAAACATTAAACAACAGCGCCTTACCTGTGTTCTGGCTAAGCCGGCCAGAACCGGCGCTCAACCCGGGAAGCCACACTCTTTTGAGCGCCAGTAGCCCTCTCTTAGTCACACCGGCGACGGCCGACGAACAATTGGTCGCGCTGGCCCAGCAAGGCCATGAAGCCGCACTGATAGAGCTGATCGATCGCCACCACAACTTGTTGCTAACGGTCGCGCGGGCCATTGTGGGCACCGCCCACACGGAGGATACCGTCCAGGAGGCCTGGATATCGATCCACCGCAACTTAATACACTTTGAAGGGCGCTCAAGCTTTAAAACCTGGGCTGTGCGCATCGTCAGCAACGAGGCAAAAACCCGCCTGCGACGCGAAGCCCGCACGGTAACGCTGGACGAGACCGAGCTCGAGCGCCCCCACCTGGATGACAGCTGCTTTAAAGCCAATGGTCACTGGGCCACGCCGCCATCGCGCTGGCACAGCGAGACGCCCGACGCCCTACTGGAAGAAACCCAGTTAAAACGCTGCATCGAGAAAACCCTAGGCCTCTTACCCGAGCGGCAAAAAGCGGCGTTTATGCTGCGCGATCTGGAGCAACAACCACTGGAAGAAATCGCGCAAACCCTTGCCATTAGCAACGCCAACGTCCGGGTATTGCTGCACCGTGCGCGTCTGACGCTATTGCAGGTAGTAGAGCGCTATCAGGAGACAGGCCAATGTTAAGCTGCCGCGACGTCACCCAACAGGCGAGCGATCATATCGACCTTGCGGACGAGCCCCTCCACCGCCCCAGCCTGCAAGTGCGCCTGCACCTGTTGCTGTGTCGCCACTGCCGCCGCTTTGTTCGCCACCTGCGCGCCACCCGCACCCTCGCCGCTCAGGTGCAACAAGAGCGCCAGCGCGGGGATCAGGGCGAGCGCATACTGCAGCAGGTTATACATCCAAAAGCCGAAGAATAGCCCGGTTATTGCGCTTAAGAGCGCCGTCGCGACTGGGCTGATAGAACAAATGATGCTATGTTGCTGTCTCTAGGTGTACCACAGCCGCTGCCCTGGCGCCGTTATATCGGCCGGGACTAGTGCCCCGTATTGGGCGGACCCTATAGAGCAGCGGTGATTTACTATTCAAAATTAAGAATACCGAGAGCGTTATATGCTGGAAATGTTGTGTAAGTCCCACCGCTTTAAAGCGGGTGTCCTGTGTGTAGGGCTTGGCGTTAGTCTGCTCGGCGCCGCAGCCCTTGCTACCGCCGCTGAGCTCGAGCCCCTGAAAATTACCGAGCAGCAACGCAAAACCACCGCTGAGATTGTCAGCTCGCTGCACAAACACCACTATCGGGACCAGAATATTGACGACGCTCTGTCGCAGAAGTTTTTAACCAACTACCTCGACACCCTCGACCCCAGCCGCAGCTATTTTTTACAAGCGGACATTGACGAGTTTAATAAGCACCAGAACAAGTTTGATGAAGACTTTGAAAAAGGCGAGCTAAAAACCAGCTTCGTTATTTTTAATCGCTACCGCGAACGCATCATGGCGCGCCTTGAGAGCGTTGTGGCGCAGTTGGAAGACGACGAGCGCAGCTACGACTTTAGCCAGGACGACACCTTAAATGTCGACCGCGAAAATGCCCCCTGGCCCGCCACCGCCGCCGCGGCCGACGAGCTATGGCGCAAGCGTACCAAGGCCGACCTGCTCAACTTGGTATTAGCCGATAAAACCGTGGAAGAAGCCCGCGAGGTGCTGATCAAGCGCTATAACAATCAGCTGCGCCGGATAAGCCAACAAACCGGTGAAGATGCCTTTAGCGCCGTTATTAACGCCTTTACCATGCTCTATGACCCGCACACGAATTACCTATCGCCGCGGATGCTGGAGAACTTCAACATCAATATGTCGCTCTCACTTGAGGGCATTGGTGCCATGCTGCAAAGTGAGGACGAATACACCAAGGTGGTGCGCCTGATTCCCGCCGGCCCCGCCGATAAACAGGGGCAGCTAAAACCGGCCGACCGTATTGTCGCCGTCGGCCAGGATAAAGACGGCGAGCTGGTAGACGTTGTCGGCTGGCGCCTGGATGAGGTGGTCGACCTGATTCGCGGCAAAAAAGACAGCGTCGTGCGCCTGGAGGTACTGCCAGCCAAAGCCGCTGCCGGCGCCGCCACTCACGTTATTAACATTAAGCGCGACAAAGTAAAACTGGAAGAGCAAGCCGCGCAAAAAGCCGTGTTTGAGCTGTCGGATGAAGACAACAACAGCTACAAGCTGGGCGTTATCGATATTCCGACCTTTTACATGGATTTTGAGGCCTACCGCAAACGCGACCCTAACTACAAAAGCACCACCCGCGATGTATTTAACCTGCTGGGCGAGTTGGCCACAGAAAACGTCGACGGCATTATTGTCGATTTACGCAACAACGGTGGCGGCTCGCTGCACGAGGCCACCGCCCTTACAGACCTCTTTATCGACCAGGGGCCAGTGGTGCAAATTCGGCAAACCAATCAATTGATTTCGCGCAATTATCGCTCTCACTCTAAGGCGGTGTTTCGCGGGCCAATTGTTATTTTAATTAACCGCTTAAGCGCCTCGGCCTCAGAGATTTTTGCCGGTGCCATTCAAGACTACGGCCGCGGTATTATTGTGGGAAGTCAGAGCTTTGGTAAAGGCTCTGTGCAGTCGTTGCAGCCACTGCAATCGGGTCAGCTTAAAATCACCGAGTCTAAATTTTATCGGGTATCTGGCGGTAGCACCCAGCACAAAGGTGTGGTGCCCGACATTTCACTACCCGATATGATTGACCCCGATGACGTGGGCGAGAGCAGCTACGATTACGCGCTGCCCTGGGATCAGATTCACGAGGTAAAACACGACCACTACTTTGATATTGCCTCTCTGCTGCCCGCGATTCAGGCCAAGCATGACGAGCGCATCAAAGTCGACCCGGATTTTATCTTTCTCGGCAAACAGCAAAAGCTGATTGACGAAAACAGCGATCGCAGCCAAATCTCGCTCAACGAGAAAACCCGTCGCCAGGAAAAAACCGACTACGAGCAACAGTTGCTAAGCATCGAGAACGAGCGACGTAAAACCCGGGGCCTTACCCCGTACAAAACCTACGCCGAAATCAGCGAAGACGACAAAAACGATGCCGATGCCGATGACCCAGAAGCCGAAGCGGCCGAGGCTGGACCGGAAAAAATCGACCCGGCAAAAGATCCCCTTCTCACCGAAGCCGGCTACATTTTGTTAGACTTTATTCGCGGCGCCAACCAAAAAGACGAGCAAAAAGTGGCTAATTTTTAACGACTTGCGTAACCCTAACCTGTGGCGGCCCCGGGCCGCCACAGTGCGTTTAACCCGACTGATATTAACGACCCGCTATGAAAGCTATCTCTTTTAACATCAACAGCATCCGCTCGCGCCCCCACCAGCTGCAGGCGATCATCGACACTTACAACCCGGATTTTATCGGCCTGCAAGAAACCAAAGTGGCCGATGAGCAGTTTCCGCAAGAAGTCGTCGAGGCCATGGGTTACCACGTGGCTTTTCACGGCCAAAAATCCCACTATGGTGTGGCGTTAATGTCTCGCCACCCGTTTATCGACACCATTAAAGGGTTCCCGGGCGATACCGAAGAGTCGCAGCGACGCTTTATCGGCGGCCGGTTTGATGTGCCCGGCATGGGTGCCGTGTTGGTGTATAACGGCTATTTTCCACAAGGTGAAAGCCGCGACCACCCGCTTAAGTTTCCGGCTAAGCAAAAGTACTACGCCGACTTAACGCATTTTTTACAAACGCAACATAACCCCAACGACCCAATCATCGTAATGGGTGATATTAATATCTCTCATCAGGATATCGACATTGGCATTGGCGAGGATAACCGCAAGCGCTGGCTGCGCACCGGCAAGTGCAGCTTTTTACCCGAAGAGCGCGAGTGGCTAGAAACACTGCTGGCGTGGGGGCTAAGCGACACTTATCGCGCCCTGCACCCGAGCGTTGATGACTTGTACAGCTGGTTTGATTATCGCTCGCGCGGGTTTGAGCGCGAGCCCAAGCGCGGTTTACGGATCGACCAGATACTGGCCACTAAGCCGCTGCTAGAGCGTTGCACCGGGGCCGGTATCGATTATGAACTTCGGGCCATGGAGAAGCCATCGGACCACTGCCCTATTTGGGCCGAATTTAACTAACGGCCCCGCCAGTTACTCCGCCGCCGGAAGCGGCGGTGGAGTAATATCCAGCCAGCGTTGCAAGCGCCCTTCCAGCGCCTCGTAGCGCAGTGGTTTACCCACCTGATCGTCAAAACCAGCCGCCAGCAACTGATTGACCTGCTCATCGGACAACTCGGGAATCATGCCAACAATAGGCACACGACGACTGTTAGCGGCCTTTTCATGCTCGCGTATTTTGTGTACCGCACTGATGGCCGCGTCGTCCGGCAGCTCGCTATCGAGCAGCACCAAATCAAACCGCTCTTTTTCTAAAATGGCGACGGCTTCCGGGCCATTACCCACCAGCTGCACATAACAACCCAGCTTTTTCAGCATGCCAGAGGCAACCATTTGATTGACCCGGTGATCTTCAACCACCAAGATCCGCCGTGTACCCGGCACATCCAGCACCGGCGTCACAGGCTCGGGCACTGTTTCGCTGGCGGTATCGGCATTGTTGGGTGAGCTCAATAAACGCTGGCACAGTGCCTCGTAAAGCTGCTTGTAAATTACCGGCTTTTCTAGGCAGCTAACCTGTGTGTAGTGCGCCAAATGCTGCTGCACCTCATCGGTGTCGCGCTGCAATACGCTCATGGCAATTACTTGTTTTAACTCGGCGGTTTCATCGGTGGCGGCCAGCTCGCGGGACAGCGCCAACGCATTAAAACTGTTAAGACGGTTGTAAATAAGTACCAAATCGACCGGCGCACCTTTGTCGCGCTCCTCGGCGATACGCATCACCGCCTGCTCGTAGCCGTATACGGTACTGGTATCTACCCCCCAGTTGCTAAGCTCGCTCTCCAGGTCCATGGCCACCCGATCGGGCAAATCCACCAACAGCACCCGCTTACCGCTTAGCTTTTGATCGGCGCCCAGGGTTTTACCCTGATGACTAATGGTTTGCAGGCGCACGTTAATCACCAGCCGATTGCCACCGGCGGGGGTTTTTAACAAGTGCACACTGCCCCCCATACACTCGGCCAACCCTTTGCTGATCGACAGGCCAATACCCACCCGGCCGGTTTGCTCGGCCTCTTGCAGGCGAGACTCATCGACCTCGGCTTTTGCCTCATCGGTGCGGTGGTAATGACTATCGCTAATAACCGCCTGTAGCTCGCCCATATCATCGTTCGAGCTGGCATAGCTAACCTCGATAAACACATTACCGGTTACCGAGAACTTAATAGCGTGCCCCAACAGAGTGGCGGTAATTTGCCGCAAGCGCGCGGCATCGCCGCGCACCCGACTGGGCAGCTCGGGGTCGAGCAGGTAATTTAGCTCTACGCCCTGCTGGTGCGCCTCGAGGGAAAAATCCCGCACCAGCTTGGCCACCAAGCGGCGCAAATCAAACACGGACTCATCAAGCTCTAAGCTCTTGGTCGTGATTTTAGAGAAATCCACCACGTTGTTGACCAGATCCAGCTGCCGCTCACCCGCCTTCGAGGCCATGCCCAACAAATCGCGCTGACGATCGGACAGTTCGGCGTCATCCACCAGTGCCAGGGTGCCGAGAATATCGTTTAATGAAGTGCGAAATTCGTGCCCCAGGTTAACCAAAAATTCATTTTTAAGCTCAATCGCCGCGCGCGAGCTTTTTTGCTCGTTCTCTAGCCCCCGGGCGCGCTCATGCAAGACAAAGTTGGCCTCAAGCCGCTGCCAGTAGCCGCTGCCGGTCACCCGCGCCTGATGCACCAGCATCATGTAAAACAGCACCATAATGGCCGCGTACAAATAGCCCTCGACCGTTGCCAGCGCCATGGCCGTAAGCGCGGCGGGTATCATGCCAATAAACAGGTAGATTTTTAAAAAGCGAATATAGGGGGCAAACACATTGGCCACCGAGGAGTAAAACACCACGGTGTAAAGCCACATGATGAGCGTCTCTTCGCGCATACCCAACACCCAGGTCAGGCTAACCAGAATCACGCTCCACCAAATGGCCCCCAAAAAAGAGGCAATAAAGTATTGCGTACGCCACCGCCTGGGTGCCCGGCTGTAAAGCGCCTCAAAGCGAAACAGGTAATAACTGCGCAGTAAGGTTACCAGCAATAAGCCGGTTACCAAGACGATGGCGAGGTTGTTTTCGCGATAAAAAAAGTCGCCAAACACCAGGCTTAAGACAAACACCAAAAAATTAAGCAGCAAGCCGCGACGACTGTACTTAGCGACCCGGGCATCGGTATCGTGAATAACCTGACGGTCTTTCTGGACCTTGGAGGTCGGCGTAAAGAGCTCGAACATAAGGTGCCTTTATTAGCGTATTACATTTAGAGGAATTGTTAGCGTGTCGTGCTGACTGGTTGTGTTGCGTTTATTACGCCGGGGGTCATGGCCACTGGAGATGGCTACTGGTGAATAAAATACTCCATCAATACCGTTTTAATCACAAAACCGAGCAGACCGAGGCCGAGTGCGAGAAATAAAATAAAGGTGCCAAAGCGGCCCGCCTTAGACTTTTTTGCAAGATCCCAGACAATAAAGACCATAAAAGCAATTAATCCGCCGACTCCCAACACCAGCGACCAGCTTTCAAACTGCTCAAAGGACATGCTCAACACCCACTCTTTACCACAACAACCAGTACCGCCAAGGGCGGCCACAATATCGTTATTGTAACCAAGTTGCCTCGCACACGCACTAAAATCAACCTGACACAAAGTGCCATAGCGCCGCTTTGCGCCCGCGTAAAAGTCTTTTACACTAAGATGGCTCGCGCTGATACAGCCCAAGCTCAAACAGGGCTACCACAAGACAACGCCACCGTCGTCTTAACGCTAAACCATTTGGCTCTCGCAGCGCGATAGCACTTAACCATTACTTGAGGGATTATCCATGAAAACCAAAACTCTAATCGGTACTCTTCCACTCATTGCCATACTCGCCGCCTGTAGCCCAAACGAGGACAGCTCGTTGAGCGAATCCGCGCAAAGCACCATGTCGAGCGCCAAACAAACCGCTAAAGAAGCCACCGACGCCGCCGCAGAAAAAGCCCGGGAGCTAAGAGACGGAGCCGCCGAGATGGCCGATGACGCAGGTGATGCTACCGCCGAGGCATGGGATGACACCAAAGAGGTCACCTCAGAGGCGTGGGAAGACACCAAAGATGTGTCTAAAGAAGGCTGGGATAAAACCAAAGAGATGAGTGAAGAGGGCTGGGAAGCAACCAAAGAGGCCGGTGAAGATGCCGCTGACGCGGTTGATGACGCCGTTGACGACATGCAAGACTAAGCTCCACCCCGACGGCGTGCCGGTACACTTGGCGGGCTGTCGGGCCCAACGCCGCGGGGCGGTAACGGCCCCAAAGCGGCGCGGCGCAGCTGTTACTCTGTGTGCCCGATACCCTCACTTATACTTTTGGCGTGCCATTGCGCCGTCGCTTCGTCGTCTTGCTGGCGAGCCTCAACCCAGCGTGCGCCACTGGCGCGATACTCTTTTTTCCAAAAAGGCGCACGGGTTTTTAAATTGTCCATTAAAAAACGCGCCGCTAAAAACGCCTCATCCCGGTGCCGGCTGCTAACCGCCACCAACACAATCTGCTGACCCACAACAAGTTTCCCCACCCGATGCACCACGCTAACGGCATCCAGCGACCAGCGCCCCCGGGCCTCAGCCACCAGCAGGCGCAGGGATTTTTCGGTCATAGCCGGATAATGCTCAAGCTCTAGCGCCTGCACCGGGTCCAGCTCCGACTCGGCCCGCACCTTGCCAATAAAAAACACCACGGCACCGGTATTGCCGGCCAGCTGCTCCAGCCGCGCATAGTGCTCAGCCAGAGAAAAGTCGTCTCGCTGCACCTGCACCAAATCGTGCTCTGCCATGCCGAACACCATCAACCTCCGGTCACCGGCGGAAACAGCGCCACCTCATCACCATCGCCAATGGCAGTGGCAGGCTTGGCCATGGTCTGATTCACGCTGACCAACCAGGGCTTACTGTACAAGACATCGGCCCACCGGGGCTGCGCGGCGATCAGCGCCGGCACTAAGTCGGCCGCCACCTTAACGGTATCGGCCGCAAGCTCAGTAGCATCGCACCCGAGCTGCTCGCGCAACTGGGCAAAAAACAATACGCTAATCACGATGGCTCCCGCTGATAGTGACCGCGACGACCGCCGTTTTTTTCCAGCAGACAAACGCCCTCAATAACCATGGCCATATCCATCGCCTTGGCCATATCAATCACCGTTAGCGCCGCCACGCTGGCAGCGGTTAGCGCCTCCATCTCTACCCCGGTTTTACCCGTGAGCTTACAGTAGGTTTCAATGCGCACCTGGCTGCGCTCATGGTCGAGCTGAAACTCAACCGCCACTTTAGACAGCGCCAGCGGGTGGCACAAAGGAATTAAATCGGAGCACTTTTTTGCCGCCTGAATACCGGCGATTCTGGCAACACTCAACACATCACCTTTTTTTAAATGGTTAGCCGCGATCGCCGCCAGCGTGGCAGGCTGCATCGACACCCGCGCCTCGGCCCGGGCTTCTCGCACGGTATCGGCTTTGGCTGATACATCCACCATGGACGCGGCGCCTTGCTCATCACAATGTGTCAAATTCATTATTAGCCTCTACACTTAAACGGTTAACGCCACCCTCACAATAAAGTGCCCCGGAGGCCTCATGCACCTGCAACTGGTTAAAGAACGCTGGCCCGCCCAATACCCACGGCGCATTCAACTTTACTCGATGAACACCCCCAACGGCATAAAGGTGGCGCTGGCGCTAGAGGAAATGCACCTCGCCTACGAGCCCCACACGGTGGACATTACTCAGGGGGAGCAGCGTGATGATGCATTTCGCATTATCAATCCTAACAGTAAAATCCCCGCGCTCATTGACCCTAAGGGACCGGACGGTCACGCCATTAGCCTGATGGAGTCGTGCGCCATTTTGCGCTACCTTGCCGAAAAGACCGGGGAGTTTATACCGCTCGATAAAGCCGGCAAAAGCGCCTGCGATCAATGGCTGTTTTTTCAGGCCGGCCACATAGGGCCCATGTTTGGCCAATTTGGCCACTTTTACAAGTACGCCCAAGACGAGTGCCAGGACCCCTACCCACTGGAGCGCTACCGCACCGAAACTCAACGCCTGCTGCAAGTGCTGGATAAACACCTGCAGCGACATGACTATATGCTGGGCGAGAGCTACAGCATTGTGGATATGGCGATCGCCCCGTGGGTCGATTGCCTGGAGCAATTTTACGGGGCCGGTAAAACCCTGGAGCTGGATCAGTTTGTACGCACCAACGAGTGGCTGTCACACTGCACCAGCCGCGCGGCTTATGGGCGCGCCAAGGGTGTCTGCGCGCCCCACTAACCTCGCGCAAACACCGGGCAGCCATAGCCGTTAAAAGTTATAAACCAAATTAATATAGGTGGTTGTATCGGTGCCGTCTTTATCGTCGGCCACATCGGTGTCGTGATTGACGGTGTAACCCACCTTCATTTGCATACGATCGCTGATTTTGGTGCTCAGTGACGTATCACTGACGTAGCGGGTGTTATCTTCGGCCGCCTCGGCGCCAAGCTTTTGGTTAAAGGTGGCATTGTCGGTAATCGCCCACTGCAGCTCACCCGCAACCCGCACCATAAAACCTTCTTCTTCGACGATAATATCGTTCTCTTCGTCTTCTACTTTATCGCCCCAAAAATAACCCGGGCCGATTTCACCATCCACCGTTAAGGTATCGCGATCAATAAAGCGGGCGCCGTAGCCGGTAGAAACGACGGTGTAATTACGATACGCACCAAATTCATCGTGAGTGTGCGAGCCGTAAACAAACAGGCTGCTAAATTCATCGGAGAGTTTGTAAGCGCTTTTCGCCGAGACAAAATACTTCTCGGCGGTCGTTTCGCTCCGCTCACTGCCATCGGCTTGTTCTACCACATCATTTTTGTACAAAGCGCTGGCCACATACTGGTTTTTCCAACGATCCAAATGGTGCGTCACATCAATCTTGCCGTTAAACGACTCGGTTTCGGTATTACCTGTGGTTCGCAGCGCACCCAGCTCCGCCGAGACCTCCCAGGTCTTTTCCGCCTCCAACTCATCCTGCGCCAAACTGCTGCTCGCAGCACCGGCCAGTAAAACTCCGGCAGCGGCCATCGTGTACATCTTCATAGCGTCCCCTTTTGTGTGGATCAGTCGAAAATCAAGGCGATTATTATACACACCCTAACACCCCCTCTGTCAGGCAACTGACCGCATCAAACGCTAATCGGCGCGCAACTTGAGGATCACCGCAACTTGCGCGCCGGCCGCAAAGCCAAACTGCTAAACACATCACGCAGCGCGAGCGACAAACCACTAACGAGCCACCACCGATTAACCGTAAACCACCTTGCCGCGCGCCCCGTCCAGATAAACCAGCAACATGGGCCGCACAGCATCGTAAGCGGCATTAAACGCAAAGGTGTAAACCATAACAAACAGTGTTACCCAAATATCCAGTAAAAGCGCCTCCAGCAAGCTCACATCAAGTATTAGTGCCACCATTGGGGTTGTCAGGCTCAGCAGGCAAACATCAAACAAAAACGCATACAGCACCCTAACCCGCAGCCCCCGCTGCGCTCTGGGGCCCGGAAACCAGCGATCGAACAAGATATTAAAGTAAAAGTTATAAACCAATGCGACCAGAGAAATAGCCAGCATAGAGCCAAAAACCGCGCCAACATCATGCCGTGTAAACAACAATACACCGACAATGGTTAGCACCAAGGCCAAAAATTCATACAAAAAGGCATGCGCCATACGCTCTAATGTAGACATTGCTACCGCTCCTCGTCCGGGCCAACATTGGCGCCCAGTATCGCAAGTAGGGTTGATAAGCAAAAGTTAGCAGCCATCACAAAAAGTGATAGCATAAAGCTCGGAATAACTCATCAACGCACTCGGGAGAGCGGCATGTACAGCCTTGAGCAGCTCAATATCTTTGTCACGGTGTGCGAAACCGGCTCCTTCTCGGCCGCGGCGCGCCAGCTAAACCGCGCCCAGTCGGGTATCAGCCAGGCCATATCCAATCTGGAGATTACGTTTAACCGCACCCTGTTTGACCGCAGCCGCAATACACCGCAGCTCACACCCGACGGCGAGGCACTGCTGCCCATCGTGCAATCACTTTTGGATCAGCGGCTACAGCTAGAGCAAAAAGTCGCCTCGCTTGATCAACAGCACGAGCACGAGCTAAGCATTGTGATCGAAGAGAGCTTGCTCGACCCACCCTTGCTAGCGGCGCTAGGCCCTTTAGCAGAGCTCTACCCCAATACCAGCATCAACCTTCTGTCGGCCTCCACCTTTGACGCCGAAGACATGGTACGGGAGGGCCACGCGCACATTGGCGTGGTCTACACCGACGGCCAAATACTCACCGATGTCGACTTTTTTGCCCTGGGGCACAAACGCTTTATTACCGTCGCCTCCCCCAAACACCCGCTGGCAAAGCTCGATAGCGTCACCCACGCCGACCTGCGGCGCCACCGGCAAATCGTACAACGTGCCAGCAGCGGCAAAGAGCTGTGGTTTAGCGACAGCATCAGCACCCAAGCCTGGTACGCCAGCACGCACCAAATGCTCTGCCAGCTCGCCCAACAAAATGTGGGGTGGGCCATCGTCCCCGAGAGCCTCGCCCACAGCGCCCTGACCTCGGGCCAACTGACCGACCTTAAAGTCGACTTTGAACCCAACGGCTGGATCAGCTCGATTGACTGCATCAGCTCGCGCAGCCTGCAGAGCGGCCCCGCCTTTAAAGCCGCTATTAGTCGGCTAAAGCAACACTTTAAGCCGGCGCCAGGCCATGCACTAACCCCCAGGCCGCCTCTCAGTTAAGCGCGCGCTCAGGCCTTATCACACCACTTTGGCAACACCCGCTATTGCGGGTAAACTAGCGGCCCGCTCAGTCACACAGACCTGTTACCGACAGTGAACAACAAGGCCCCCGCACGGTGAATAAATCCCACGCAAATAACACAAGCTTCAGCCGCCGCTTTTGCGCCGCCCCGATGATGGATTGGTCGGACAGGCACTGCCGTTTCTTTTGGCGCTTGTTGAGCAAAAACACTCTGCTGTACACCGAAATGGTCACCACCGGCGCTTTAATTCACGGTGATCGCGAGCGTTTTTTGGCTTTTAGCCCCGCCGAGCAGCCGGTGGCGTTGCAGGTGGGCGGCTCTGACCCCGCGGCTCTGGCACAATGCACCGGGTTTGCCGCCCAGTGGGGCTACAGTGAGATCAATTTAAACTGCGGCTGCCCCAGCGACCGGGTACAAAGTGGGCGTATCGGCGCCTGTTTAATGGCCGAGCCGGCGTTGGTGCGCGACTGTATCAGCGCAATGCGCGAAGCCGCCGATATTCCCGTCACCATCAAGCACCGCATCGGTATCGACGATATGGATGATTACCAGGGACTGCGGGATTTTGTCGCGATCGTCGCCGAAAGTGGCTGTAAAACCTTTATTGTTCACGCGCGCAAAGCCTGGCTGCAAGGGCTGAGCCCCAAAGAGAACCGCGATATACCGCCGCTCGATTACGCGCTGGTGGCTCGCTTAAAAGCCGAGTTCCCGCAGCTGGAAATCATTGTAAACGGCGGCATTACCACGCTGGAGCAGTGCGAGACGCTGCTGCAAGGTGTTGATGGGGTGATGCTCGGGCGCGAGATCTACGCCAACCCCTACCTGCTGGCGGGGGTGGATCGAGCTCTATTTGATGGCTCCGCCGCAACGCCGGGACGGAGCGAGGTAATGGCGCAGTTTATGGACTACTGCGAGCTAGAGCTGGCCAAAGGCACCCGGCTCAACCAAATGACCCGTCATATTCTGGGGCTGTACCAAGGGTTGCCGGGGGCGCGGCGGTTTCGGCGGGTGATTAGCGAGAACGCCCACAAACCCGGCGCCGGCATTGAGGTTCTGCAACAGGCGCTACGCCAACTGGAACAACGTAACAGCGCTTTGCCCGCCGCCCAATAGCGTTTACAATAGGCGCCCTGAGGTTAACTGGCCCGTCCCGGACGGCGCCAAACACAAGCCGGTCCAGCTCCGCAGAGAGTGACTAGAAAACCGGGGTGCCGCGCACCACACCCAATGCGCTACATCGAAGAGATCGCCCTACTGCGTCTAACTTTTCGCACAACGAATCTACTTAGGAGCCAAATGTGAGCACTAAACTCGAGCAACTTAAGAAAATGACCGATGTTGTCGCCGATACCGGTGACATCGAAGCCATCAAACTGTACAAACCACAAGATGCCACCACCAATCCATCGCTGCTGTTAAAAGCGGCGCAACTGCCCCAGTACAAAAGCCTGCTGGATCAGTGCATTGTGGCTGCCAAAAAAGAAGGTGGCAGTTCAGACCAACAACTTAAGTACGCCAGCGACCACTTAGCCGTAGCGATTGGCTGTGAAATCCTGAAAGTCGTGCCAGGGCGTATCTCCACCGAGGTTGATGCGCGTTTGAGCTTTGACACCGACGCCAGCATCGATAAAGCCCACCACCTGATCGACCTGTACCAGCAAAACGGTATCGACAAGTCACGGGTGCTGATCAAGCTCGCCTCGACCTGGGAAGGTATTCGCGCCGCCGAGAAACTGGAAAAAGAAGGCATCAACTGTAACCTGACGCTGCTGTTTGGCTTTAACCAAGCCGCCGCCTGTGCCGATGCCGGTGTCTTTTTAATCTCACCTTTCGTAGGCCGTATTTTAGATTGGTATAAAAACAGCACCGGCCAGGACTACACCGCCGAGACTGACCCGGGTGTATTGTCTGTGCGCCACATCTACAACTACTACAAGCAACACGATTTTAAAACTGTGGTTATGGGTGCAAGCTTCCGTAACACCGGCGAGATCGAAGCGCTGGCCGGCTGTGATCGCCTGACCATCAGCCCGCAACTGCTGAAAGAGCTGGACGAAGATACCGGCACACTGGAGCGCAAACTATCGGCCGAAAACACTGGCGATGCCATCGCCCGCTACGCCGATACCGAGAGCAGCTTCCGCTTTGGCATGAACGACGACGCCATGGCGACCGAGAAACTGGCCGAAGGTATCCGCAACTTTGCGAAAGATCAGGTTAAGCTCGAAGATCAGTTAAAAGAGCTGGCCAATGCTTAATCGGCTTACCCAATTCTTTGAGCGCCATCTGCAAACCGATGGCGCCGAAGAAGAGTTGTCTTTTTCGCAAAAGCAGCTGGCCGCCGCAGCACTTCTTATGGAAGTGGCTGCGGTAGACCGCGTTTTTGAAGATGTAGAGTTCGATGAGTTTAAGCGTATCGTCGCCCAGGTGTATCAAATTGCCGATGACGATATCGAAGAGCTGTGCGAGCTGGCTCGCGATAAGCAAGACCAGGCCACATCGTTATTTCAGTTTACGCAATTAATTAACGATCACTGCAGCAACGAAGAAAAGTTTACTCTGGTGAAGTCCATGTGGCAGATAGCACTGGCCGATGGCGACCTGGATAAATACGAAGAACACCTGATTCGGCGTGTGGCCGAGCTAATTTATTTGTCTCACACCGACTTTCTGGTGGCCCGCAATGCCGCACGCGAGCAATCGGGCGCGAGCTAAGCGCAACGGCCCGGGCCCTTTTGACGGGCGGTATTGTTTTGGGTTTTCAAGCAGGGGGCGGGGTTACTGACCGTTTTCCAGCATATTCACCAGGTTGGTAAACGTCTGCTCATTGGCGTCGTTCATTTGCATTAAATAGCGATGCGCCTCTATCACTTTATCTTTTACCTGCTCTTCGCAGCAGTTTTCTGGTTCCGGCTCAAGTGCGGAGGTGGGCTGTACCGGCGTGCGCAAATCTTTGACGATGGTAAAAATATCGGCAAACCCCATCGTCTCGAGAATACGATTAATACTATCGTTGGTCGACAAAACTACCGGGTAACGACCCAGACGCTCTTCGCCCAGCAAGGATATTTTTGCCATCAAGCCCAAGGTCGTACTGTCAATCGCCTCGGCAGCGGAGAGATCAAACAACACCGCTTTAAAATCCGGGTGGGCAAACATATCATCGATAAACTGATCGAACGATATACACAGCGTCAGGCGCACATCGCCCAGCATTTTAATGACAAAGACACCGTTGTGTTCGGCAACCAGAATCTGTCCAGGCTGCATGTTTAATAACCTCGAGTAATGGTTAGAATAGCAATGTCGTCAGGCGTGGCGGTGACTTCATCAACCCCCACCGCATCGCACACTGCCTCTAGATTTTGCGCCTTTTGCGCGAGCAATTCCAGTAAATATGCCTCTTTTTCTTGTAGCGAGGTGGGCGGCAGTATTTCTAGCACCCCATCAGAAAAGCACACCAGTGAAAATTTCTCGGGCAATATTTGCGAGTGAATCGTCCAGCTAACATCGCGAAAAATTCCCACAGGCTTACCGCTACCGGTAATAAACTCAGCCCCCTGCTCGGTCACCAGCAACGGCATCGGCAAGTGGCCGGCAACCACATAGCGCATCTCGTGAGTATGGGTATCGATGACGCCCACAAAAAACGTCAAGTGATGATTCAGGCTGGTTTCCACCAACTCGCGGTTAATCGCGCGCAGCATTTCATTGGCGCCGTCGGCAAACGAGGCCTCATCGCCAAACAAGCCTTCCTCGCGCACCATCCGGCTGACAATGTGTTTAAGCCAAATAGTCACAAACGCGGACGACGCCCCGTGCCCTGACACATCGGCCAGATAAAACGCCAGATAGCGCCCCTTGATGTGTGCATAGTCGACAAAGTCGCCACTTAAATACAGTGACGGAGCAATATGGTGCGCCGCACTATAGCCCTCGGCCGTTGTCAGTGGCTTAGGTAACAGGCGCCGCTGCACCTGGCGCCCGGCCAGCTGATCGCGCTCGAGCACCCGCAGGTTATCGCGCAGGTCTTTGTTGGTCTTTTCGATTTTTTCGCGGTATTTTTTGTTTTGTGCAATTAGGTCGCGGCGCTCTAACGCTTTTTCAACCGAGTGCTCCAGCACTTCCATATCGACGATGGGTTTTATCAGGTAATCGGCGGCGCCGAGTCGCAACGCCGAGACCACGTCACTCATGACCCCGGCACCCGATATGACAATAACGGGAATATCGCTGGATTTTTCGTGCAGGCTTTTCAGAACCCCCAGGCCATCCATGGTCGGCATACGCAGGTCGGTAATCACCAGCTCGACCTCGCCCTCATCAAACAGCGCTAAGCCGCTAGGGCCATCGGCCGCCTCCAGCACGCGGTAGCCACTGTCTTCTAAAAACGCAGTAATACTGTGCCTTACCGGCTTATCGTCGTCGATAATCAGTAGCGTTCGGCAGCTTTCGTTCATGATTTGAGTCCGCGTGGCCATTTCGGGTACAGCTGCGCCCGGCAACTGTCGTAATGGCGCCTAACAGTACTCCGATAGCGGCAGCGGCGCAAGCGTCAAGGCCTCTGCAGGCCCTTATGGAGTTAGAGAAAAAACGCTGCTACTCTAGAATGACTCTGAACACCACAGCGCCACCCCGTTGGAGGATCGATAAATGAGTCATTCAGAGAACTTCTACGCCGAAAAACGCGATTTTATTCGCATGAAGATTGAGCTACCCCTGAGCGGAACCCTGACAAACGACAGCGGCCGTATTGTGGGACAGTGCCACGAGCTAAGTGGCGGAGGGCTGCAGCTTGAACTGCCCGAGCCGGTCGCCGAGCAATCCCAGTGGGAGCTACACCTAAGCGCCGAGCACGATGAGCGCGCGCAACTGCGAGCCGTG
This sequence comes from uncultured Gilvimarinus sp., assembly GCF_963975215.1. Classification (GTDB taxonomy): domain Bacteria; phylum Pseudomonadota; class Gammaproteobacteria; order Pseudomonadales; family Cellvibrionaceae; genus Gilvimarinus. The sequence goes on along the minus strand of NZ_CAXBFW010000009.1, from coordinate 6,924 downwards.
GTCAAGGTGGTTAGATGCGTTGCCGATGGCGAGCACTTTAATACCGGCTTACAGATACTGCAGGTTATTGAGTAGGGCTAATAAAGGCGGCCTACTGGCCAGACACTTTAAAAGTCATCAAAGCTGTCCAGATCGCCGACCTCACTGCCAAACGAGTCCTCTACCTGACCATCTTTCACCAGGTAGTCGCGCCGCTGCAGATAGATGTCGCGAAACAGCGTGTACTTATCAGAGCCAATATCTTGCTCCAGCGACAGCAGGCTTGCCCGCGTATCAACCAGCTCCATCACTTTGATCTCATAGCTGGTCTGGGTGTGGCCTATGTAGGTTTTTGGGTCGGTTATCCAATCCACCGGCGTTGCCGCGGCATCGCGCAATGTACGCGGACCAAAAATTGGCAACACCAAATAGGGCCCCTCGGGCACGCCCCAACGACCCAGAGTTTGACCAAAGTCCTCACTGTCGGTGCGCGGCATGCCCATATGCTTGGCCACATCAAACAGCCCCGCGACCCCCAGAGTCGAGTTAATCACAAAGCGGCCACTGTCTTTGCCGGCCTGCGAAAACTTGCCCTGCAGCAGGTCATTAAACACCTTGGGCACTTCGAGGATATTGCTAAATATATTATTGACCCCCTGGCGCACAGGCCCGGGGGTAATGGTGTGATAACCGCGCGCCACCGGCTTTAAGACGTAGGTATCGGCCGCGTCATTAAAGGCAAAAATGGCGCGATTGTATTCTTCCCACGGGTCTTGCTCGTCGGAGGCGAAGGTCAATGTGGTGAAGCCTGACAACAGCAGGGCCAGACATAGGCGTACGAGTGAATTCACGGTATCTTCCTAGTTTAAGACGAGGCGCCCTGGTTCCATCCAAAGAAATAGCTGGCAGCCCAAAATGAACGATCGTTCACATTTTACCGAATTAGCTCACGCTAAACAATGCACAAGGCCATAGAATAGACATTTAACGACAATAAAATTTCATATAAAGCCCCGTACCACCCTGGGGTTGCGGCATATAGGACTCTTCTTTAAGCACCGCCTCGGCACCGCAGCGCTGCGCCGCCTGCCCCACCAGCGCATAGCGCGCCTGAAGCATATCCAGCGCGCTGGCAACAGATGTACGGCTCAAGGTAAACACCGCGCCCGCGGCTACCGGTTGCGCCTCGGCCACCGCTTTTGTCCCGGTCTGTGACTGCGCCGGGCTGGTATCGTCGCCGCGCCCCTGAAGCCAACCGTTTAAACCTTGATCGCTGTAATCACACTCGGCGATACGGTTAACCGCATCGTTACTCTCCATCATATCAACCGCCGGCTCGCAATCTTGCCCAGCGGCACCGGTGCCATAGAGCAAGGCCGCCATAACAGCGATAACGACAGGACACAGCTTGCGTGCAAGTAGGCTCACAACAACTCCGTTTAGAATTTTAACTCTAGCCCAACACCCAGGTAGTCATCATCGCGGACGGCATCATCCTGGTTCGTAGTATAGTAGGCAAAGGCCTTAGCCGTTTTCGAGAAAATATAATCACCACCGAGACTAAAACTCTCTCGCCCGTCTACTTTGATGTCCGACTGGCCGTACTGAGTTTTGAGAATCCACTGATCGGTTAAGCTCCACTTAAGTGAGGCAAAATAACCATCGCCATTGCCGATCTCCCGCTCATACTTTTCGTAGGCGCCACCTAACTGAACAGCTCCCAAGGTGTAGGCCCCAACCAAACGGTAGGTATCGGTGTTATCGGCATTATCCTCAACGTCCTGATCCATCGCCACGGCTAGATATAAATCGTCGAGCTTATAGGCGGCAGAGGCCGACACCCCATCGATGCCATCGGCCTCTTTGGTGATATAAGCCACTTTTGCGGTCACCGGCCCTAGCGATTTTGGCGTAACATACTGAACAATATTTTTGGGGCGATTTTCACCGGCAAAAATGTTGCGGATGTCGCCTTCCAGATCGTTAAACAAATCCACCCCGGCCGCGGCGGTTTTTAGGGGGGAGTCAAACACCCCGCCCATCAAAGTACCGCCCGCGGTTTGCAACCCCAGGTAGATATTGCGCTGGGTGAGCGTCTGGCCGTCTTTATCGCCATCATCGACACTGGTTTCATATTCAAAACGGTAGAGGATGGCCACGCTGTCCGACAGCGACTCCTGCCCCATAAGGCCGATTCGCGATGAGTTACTCTGCAACTCAATCTCGCGGTTGCCCGCCTCATCGGCATGCTGCAGTGAGACATTCGCCTTACCGTAAACCGTGACATCAGCCGATGCCTGAGCGGAGGCTAGAGCGGCCGTGGCCAGTAAAAATGGAACTCGCATGGAACTTCCCCAACTTTCGAATATGACAACAAGATGTACACTTGATGACGTTTAGGTGACAGAATTATGACAAGCGCGCGTATCATGCGAGGTAATTGTTGCAGTATTGTTACAAACGAGCAATATTTTCTGCATAGCGCGCGATTCGACTCACTTCAACACCCGGCCTTTGATTACACGACAGGCCAGAGCAAATCTTTTTGGTATAGTTCGAGAAGTATAGACTCTCCCAGGGCAACAAAACGCTCCCGGTCGGAAAATTCGGCCTCTTCGGCCAGAGTGATCAGAGCCGCCCGGGTTGAAGCGGCACCAGCTTGCAGCAGTTGCACCAAACGTACCGTCACAGCATTGGACTGGATAAACGCCACCTGATCGGCCCGGTTGCGGTATACCAGTAAAAAGGTAGGCTCGTCAGGGGCCTCGGCTGGCTGATAATCCGGCCCCAGCCGATGTACCGGGTACCGATAATTTAGGCACCACAGCAGCGGCGACACCTCGACAACGCTATCGAGCAAGCTGCGCTCCAGCAAAGGTTTGGCGGGCAAGTCGCCCGGGGCGACGTCCAGCGCCAGCTCGACCCATTCGTAATGGGCCAATTCCAGCATAAAGGGTGGGTCAAAAGTTGCGGGAGCCCGCTCGTTTTGCAGGTAGAGCAAAAACTCCTGGCTGATTTCTAAAAAGTACGGGCTCCGGCTTTTGTGTTGCGCAACAAAATCCCGCACCATCGCGTGCCAATCGGCATCGGCCAAAATCTCACGCAGCACCGGAAACCCACCGGCAATAAAGCCCTCGATATTGTTGTAAATTAAATCGCGGTAAATCGCCAGACGGCGATCTTCTATACCACCAGGGGCCGCATTAACCTCAGGGTGACGCAAATGCCCGGTAAAGGCTTGCTGCAATTTGGCCAGCGACGAATCGCTCACACCAGCACCCGCTTATGCGCCGGTGCAACGGCGGGTGCACTAGCCTGCATACGCTGAATAGTGTCGAGCTCCGATAACAGCTCGGCCACCGGCGGAATATTAAAATCGCGCTCAAGCAAGGTGGCAACCGGCCCGGTCTGTTGATAAACCGCTTGTAGCAAATCCCACACAGGGTCTTCCACCGGGGCACCGTGGGTATCGACGCGTAAATCTTCGGCCTCGTGAAAGTGCCCGGCCACGTGCATATAGGCCACCCTATCCAGCGGCAAGCCTGCCAGAAAATCATCCGCCCGATAACGATGATTAATGCTGTTTACGTATAAATTATTCACATCCAGCAGTAGGCTGCAATCGGCCTCGGCCACGACCGCGTTAATAAATTCCAGCTCGCTCATCTCCTGCCCGGGCGCACAGTAGTAAGAGGCGTTTTCGATGGCGATGCGCTCGCCTAAAATGTCCTGCGCCTGACGAATTCGTGCGGCCACATACTGCACGGCCGTCTCAGTAAAAGGAATCGGCAATAAGTCGTACAAATGGCCGTCATCACTGCAAAAACTTAGATGCTCGCTGTAGCCGCGAATGTGATGCTCGCGCATAAAACATCTAACCGACTTAAGCAGCTCAGTATCCAGCGGCGCCTGCGAGCCAATAGACAACGACAAACCGTGACACACAAACGGAAAGCGCTCGGTGTAGGCGCGAAACTGCCGCCCCAACCTGCCACCGACGTTAATCCAGTTCTCGGGGGCCACTTCCATAAAGTGGATATCGTTAGTGCTGAGGTTTTCCAGAGGTTTTAGCAACGAGCGGCGCAGGCCTAAGCCTGCGCCAGCAACGTCAAAGCGGTGCGAACTCATCAGTGACCGCAGGTACCTTCGGCGCCAGACTTTTTCTCACCGCAAGCACCTTCTTTGTCGGCTTTTTTCTCGCCGCATTTACCTTCGCCGCACTTGCCTTCGTCGTCGGTTTTAGCTTTGGCTTCGCCACACTTACCTTCACCGCACTTGCCTTCGTGTTCGGCTTTGTCTTCGCCACACTTGCCCTCACGCTCGGCTTTTTTCTCGCCGCACTTGCCTTCGCCGCATTTACCCTCGGCACTGTTTTCGGCGAGCTTGTAACCGGCGCTTAGCGATTCAGCGGCAAACGGGTTTTCCGCCGCCGAGGCAACCGGTGCTACCACGGCTGAAGCCATAAAAGCCGCGCCTACGGCGGCCGCTAGAGGGGATGCAAATTTCTTGTTCATAGGTTAACTCCATTACTCGATCGTTAAAATGCAGCGGCTACGCCGGCGGCTTAGCCTACTGTACGGTTACGCAGACAACCCCTGTCAGGATCAACTGTTAGATAATTGATGCATCCGCGGCGCGTTTGTTACAGGCAGGCGGCACAATATCGCTATTATCTGCCCCCTCATAGTACGCCCTTAAAGCCATTTTAATCTCGCTCAAGTTCTCGATTATCACACAGTTTACGCACTGGTAGCCTCTTGCCAGAGCTTATTAAGCCGCTTGCCCGATACCGGAAACCGGGTTTTTAGAGTTTGGGCAAACAGCGAGACCCGAAACTCCTCGATCGCCCAGCGATAGCGCATCAGATCGGGGTTCTCGGTGAGCTGATAGCGCCCGTGCAACTGTAAATACTCGGCCAGACGCTCCTCATGGGGCTCCACCTCCAGCATCTGCAGGCGATCTTTTTGCGGGTTAAGCGCGGCTTTCTCCAGGCGCATATTGATCGCCTGTAAATAGCGCGGATACTCCTGAAACCACTCCTCGGGCGTCTCAAACACCAGCGCCGGCTGAAACAGTCGGTCGAGCTGCTGGGCAATATCGCCCGCCGCCAGGGCAATGGCCAACGCGTTCTTCGATTGCTTTAGCTGTTTTTTAATTGCCACCACCAGGCTCAAAGCACTCACCAGGGTTTTCTCTAACTGTTGCGCCTGAGCCACTAAGTCGGGTTTAACCTTAGCCAGACAAGCGGCAAACTCGGCCTCGGTGCGCGGTAGCTGATCGTTTGGCATGGCTAGCTGGCGCGCCGCCGCCATCATAATGTCGTCCACCACCCGGTCGCGGTTGCCAATTTGCACCACGCTCAGGCCCAGCTCTTTGCCCTTTAACAGTTGCTTTTGCAGGTATTTAACCGTCTCTTTACTTTGCAGCAGCAACAAGCGGGCGACCCCGGCGAGCGACGCCGAGTGCGCCTCCTGGGGGTTATCCAGCACCTGCATAGATGCCGAGTCACGCTTATCCAGCAGGGCAGGATAAGCGCGAATACTCAAGCCCCGGCGTTTAAGCTGCACTTGCTCGGGCAGCTCCAAATCCCAGGCGGTAATCTGCTCGCGGGTAATATCATCGGCGGCGTCACGAATATTATCCTGCACGCGCTCGCGGTAATTCGCCTTTAGCTCGGTTAAGTCGCGGCTGGCCGCTATGGTTTTACCCCGGTCGTCCACCACCTTGATGTTAAACCGGTAGAAGTCCTCCAGCCGCTCACTCTGCCAATCACCAGGTTTAAGCTCTACTAACGTTTGACGCTTTAACTGCAAACTTAGCGCCTCGGTCAAAGGACTGTTGTCCGGCGCCATACCCGCCAGCGCTTTGTCGACAACATCGGGCACTGGCACAAAATGTTTGCGCAGCGTTTTCGGCAGGCTTTTTACCAGCTCGATGCATTTGTCGCGCAGCAACCCCGGCACCAACCATTCCAGACGATACTCCGGCAGCTCATGCAATAAACTAACCGGCACATGCACACTCACGCCGTCGTCTTTATGGCCGGGTTCAAAGTGATAACTTAGCGGATAGGTCACCCCTTTATATTCGAGCGTATCGGGAAACTGCACCTCGCTTACGGCGCCGGCGCCCTGCAAAACCAAACGCTCGCGCGGGATTTTTAAAATATCGGGCTGGTCTTGCTCGGCCTTTTTACGCCAGGCATCAAAGCCCGCGCGGTTGACCACATCCGCGGGGATGCGCTCATCGTAAAAAGCGAAAATTTCCTCGTCGTCCACCAAAATATCACGCCGCCGGGATTTAGCTTCCAGCGCCTCGATCTCTTGCACCAGTGCCTGGTTGTGCGCATAAAACGGCGCTGGCTTTTGGCCGCGCTTTAGATAGCGCCCCTCTACCAAGGCTGCGCGAATAAACACTTCACGGCAAACTTTTGGGTCAATCTTGCTGTAGTTAATACGGCCTTTCTCGACCAGCGCCAATCCATACAGCGTTACCCGCTCGTAGGCTTTTACCTGCCCCGCCTTGGCATCGTAATGGGGCTCAAAGTAATTGCGTTTTACTAAGTGCTCGGCGGCCTGCAGCAACCACTCGGGCTCGACCTTGGCAACATCGTGAGCAAACAGCTGGGAGGTCTCTAGTAACTGCGCCGCCACCAACCACTTGGGGCGTTTTTTTTGCTGCGACGAGCCCGGGAAAATCACAAACTTGCGGTTGCGCGCGCCTAAATACTCACGGCCCTCATCGTGAAAACCGATATTGCCTAATAGCCCGGTTACCAGCGAACGGTGCACCGCCTCATAGTCGGCGGGTTGGCTGTTGGCTTGCAGGCCAATTTTTTTCGCGGCTAACTTTAATTGCCGGTGGATGTCGCGCCACTCGCGCATCCGCATAAACGCCAAAAACTCTTTCTTACACTGCTTGCGCAACTGGTTTTGGCTCAGCGCC
>NZ_CAXBFW010000008.1:0-140027 GCF_963975215.1 uncultured Gilvimarinus sp. | reverse complement strand
TTCTGCTTCTGCTTCTGCTTCTGCTTCTGCTTCTGCTTCTGCTTCTGCTTCTGCTAACAGGCTATTGCCTGGCACAGCGCCGTCAAGCAGCCTCGCTAATACCGCATCAACATCGGGCGGTATCGGCTGTAAAGTCTGTCCAGCCGCGATGGCGTCCACCATATCGAGTAGCGCGGTATGAACTCTTATTAACTCATCGCACAAGGGCGAATCACAGCTGAGCTCGGCGGCCAGAATGCGCTGGTACACCTGATGCAATTTATCGCCCAGGCTCGCCATCGGCGGCAAGTTAGCGTGTGCAGCGCCGCGCGTTAAATTCTTTAACTCGTTAACAATCGGCTGCAACTGCTCGATGTTCTGCGGGTTTTGTTGCCAGGCATTAATCAGCTGATCGGCATCGAGGAGTAGGTTCATCTCCTCGGCCATAAAAATAGCTAACAACTCCGGGTCGACCGGGTGTTTTCCGGCAGCATCCGCCTGCTGCAATTGCGCCAGTGGTGCAACATAGATCTCACGCAATTCATGTACACGCGCCAAATATTGATCCAGCCGTGGGATCATTAATTCGCGATTGCGATCGATATCCTCCAACGCCCCGCGGGTATAACTCACGCCGTCGCGCAGCAGCTGCAAAATATCGTCGTTGATATTAACCTGATAGCTACGCAGCTCTTTAACAAACTTTTCCAGCGGTGTTGCCAGCTCGGCGATAGGCGTGACGTCAGCCATATGGGCACTGCCCTTTAGGGTGTGCAAAGCGCGCTGCATATCGTCGCTGGGCGGCTCGAACAGTGGCCGGGCTTGCTCCATCCGATCGATATAGCTTTCTACTATTGCCAGATGAGCCAGCGCCTCAACACCAAAGATTTGCCAGAGCTGGCCGTCATCGCTATCAGACAAACCATCCTCGGCATCATCCGCAGCCACTAGATCGCTATGCTCAGTCGCGGCTTGCTCCGCAGCAGTATCTGCTTGTTCAACCGGCTCCGCAGTGGCGGCAACCGCTGAGTCATCGTCACCCGCAAGCGGCTGCAGATCACTGGGTATTTCACCACGCGCCATAGCCTCGCCCTGAGCGCGTAAATGGTTCACCGCGTCTAAGTTGGGGGTAGGCTCGCGCGCCTCAAAAGCCGCAATCATCGGCGGTAAAGTTTGGCGGACGTTCTCGATAAAAATAACATGGGAGCGACTAGGCACAATGGTGCCGTCGATTACCCGGTTCAGCATATTTTCGACCGACCAGGCGAGCTCGCCAATGTCGTTGGCGCCGACCATACGGCCGCTACCTTTTAAGGTATGAAAAGCGCGGCGGAACTCAGTTAAAGCTCCCGCGTCTTCAAAGTTCTGCGCCCACTGGGGGAAATACTCGGCAATAGCCTCGCTAACTTCACCCGCCTCTTCGATAAAAATTTCCAGAATCTCATCGTCAACGACTTCTTCGTCATCGTCAATGGTTAGATCCTCAGCCGTATCCGCAACCGAGGCCTCGTCTGGGCCAGACTCTGGCTCAACCGGTAACTCTTCAACCTCAAGAGTGTCGGAAACAGCTTCTTGCTCCGCCTCTTCTTCAGGTAAAAGTTCCGCCTCCGCCGCGGGCTCAAGATCAATTTCTTCATGAATATCACCGGTGGAGTCCAGCGCTTGCGCGTAAGCGCTTTGCAATAACGCCGCGTCGTCATCAGACTCCGCCAGCTCGGGCGCATCAGCCGCATTACTTACTTCGGCCGCTTGCTCATCAGCCGTCTCGGGTAACGCGTCACTCTCATCCGCTTTAGCGCGGCCCGAGTACTGAGTCACGGCATAACCGAGTTGCTCGACACTTTCTTCGGCAACCATTAGCAACAGCTCGTTTTCTTCCTCTGTGCTCTCACCGCCAATGCGCTCAAGGTAGTACTCAACGCTGGTAATGGCATCGGCGAGAGTATCAAGCGTTGACCATTCGGGTGTTTGCTCTTGTTGTTGCAGCTGTTCTTCAATATAGCGGGCGCATGCGCCTAAAATACGCGCTGGCCGCGGCAGTGGAATCATCTCTAAACTACCGCGAATATCGCGCAGCATTTGTGGCACATTATTTAGATGATCGCGATTCCACTGCGAGGCAATGTATTCAACAATCGAATCTTTAGCGTGTTCCAGACCGTTACGCGATTCGCGCATAACCGAGGCTTTGGCATCAGACAGTGTCATCCCGGCCTGGTCTTTTGCCTGCTTGCCCACGCTTTTACCGGCATTGGATGCCAATACGTCCAACTCGCCTTCAATATCAATAATACGGTTAGCGACGCCCAACAGCTGATCGTGAGATAAACCAGACGCTGTAGTCATTGCTAACTCAAGCGCAGCACTTTGTTCGATAACAGCGCGACGCAAATCACCGATACCCAACACCGCCATGGTGTCACCGACCCGCTTAAGAATGCCTACAGCTTCGCCCAGTGGTTGCTCGGCTTCGGGGTTGGACAAGCACTCATCCAATGCCCGCTTAACACCATCGAGCTCGACTTTAAGCGCGGTAACCACCGAGCGCATTGCTTCGGGGTCGGGGGTGGAGAGAATATCCTGACTCTCGCCCTGCTCTTTGCCCTCTAGCAGTGCGCGGTCTAACTGGTAAAGCTCATACACTTGCTTTAATTTGGAGTCGGCAGCAAAACTCGGCGTGTGTTTGCCCGAGCGCGCCACGTAGTAGAGCAGATTTTTAATAAGCTCTTCGTCGCTAAAACTGTCGAGCGCTTTGGTGCCATATTGCACAAGCAGCTTGATCTCGCGGTCAAGCTTGCGCAATAAGTTTTTGATGGACACGCTCGACTCAATGGCATCCATTTCCAGCGCTTCGACCAGCGCCTGAGCGATCAACCATAACGGCTGACGCGCGGTACCCGAAGTAAGACGGTACAGGCGCGAAAAGACTTTACTGAGGTAGGCGAGATTTTCATCCGGATTCACCGATTTAATAAAACCGGCGGCGGCATACTGATACATTTGCCGTAGCTTTTTAGCGGTGGCAACAAACTGTTCATCGTTGGCCGCCAATGGCATACGCTCGCCACTGACAGTACGAGCCGACGACATGTCGGGCATAAACAGGTTGGTATCCGACAACAAACTTTCACCGCGCACCGTACGCAGATCATTCAATAGCGGCAGCACCACCAGCGGGTTGTCGTTACGGCTTGCCTTTACTTGATTGAGGTACACAGGAAACTGCAAGATAGCGCGCATCAGCACCTCCTGCCCTTCCCCGGCATTGGCCACATTGCCGCCAATCAGCGCCTGAGTCAGCTGTTCCATCTCTTCGGCGAGCATTGCGGCGCCGTGGAACTCCACCATCTGCAAACTGCCGCGCACCTGGTGGATATGAGTCAAGCAAAAGCGCAAACGCGCTTTGTCATTTGTATCCTGTACATAAGACTCGAGCGATTGTCGCGCTTGCTTCAAGGTCTCGGCTATTTCATGAATAACCCAGTCGAGAGCCGCAAAGTTGCGATTGTCAGCCATCTAGCGCCTTCCTCATTGTTGTTTTTGCTCGACCCGAATGTAAGCCTGGATTTTATCGTCCGCTACCCGTGTCATCTCAGGGTGCTCCCAATCCACTACTTCACCGAGTCCCACCACCAGCAAACCACCCGGTTTTAAGCGGCCTGCCAGGCTGTTGAGAATATCCCGACGCAACCAGCGGCGAAAATACACCAATAGATTCTGGCAAAACACCACATCCATGGGCACTTTAGGGATCTCGCTTACCTGCAAAATATTACCGTGGGTAAAACAAATCCTATCCCTTAGCTTACGCGCAATCTCATAACTGCCGCCATTGCATAACGTGCAGTAACGCCGCGCTTCCTCGGCCGTCATCTGCTCGATGGCACGAGGCAAATAACGTCCCAGACGCGCTTTTGCGAGCGCCGTCGAGCTAATATCCAGCGCGGTAACACCGTAATAGGGTTCGAGCTGTGCCAACTCAAAGCAGTCGTTAATGACCATGGCCAGCGAATAGGGTTCTTCACCGGTAGAGCAACCTACACTCCAAACATCAAAACTGTCATTGAGCTGGCGATTGTTTATTTTGTCTTGCAAATAATGGCGCACATATTCAAACGATTGGCGATGACGAAAAAAACTCGTCTCTTTTACCGCCACCCGATCGATAAGAATGGACCATTCCAGCCGTCCTTGTAAGCCGTCGGTCACGAGCGAGTAGTAATCACTGTAACGCTCATACCCCAGCTCGCGCATACGGATAGAAAGCTGTGACTGAAGCAGCGACTTTTGCACCAGCGTTAACTGAATACCGGCGCGCTCCTCCAGCAGCTTGCTCCATTGTTCGAACTCGCTATCGCTGAGATCGACAATTGTCCGTAACGACCACCCCATAATTAGCTAACTGCCTGCGCTAATTAATGAAACGACTTACACGTGATGACGATTGGGTTCATCGTCATCAGCGTCAATATCAATGTCCAGTTCAACCTCATCGTTTAAATCAACCACCTCCGCATCACCCAAATCAACGACTTCGTCGTAATCGCTCAGTTCACTGGGCGACTGGGCGTCAACTTCGGAGGCTTCAGTTTCTAAGGTTGCAAAAGCGCTGCTCTGCTCGTAACTCACAGTTTCACCTGTGTCTTCTTCTGGCAGTTTGAAACCGGCTACCGACTCACGCAGATCCAGTGCCATAGCGGCCAGGTTACCAATCGACTGTGCCGTCGCACTGGTACCGGCTGAGGTTTGCGTCGTAATCTCCTGAATCACGTTCATCGTGTTAGAGATGTGACCGGCAGACGAGGCCTGCTGGCGCGCGGCGTTCGAAATGTTCTGAATCAATTCCGCCAGCGAGGTCGATACGCCCTCAATTTCTTCCAGTGCCACACCGGCGTCCTGCGCCAGGCGAGCACCGCGAACCACCTCAGAGGTGGTTTGCTCCATCGAGATAACCGCTTCGTTGGTATCGTTCTGAATGGTTTTAACCAGCGCCTCAATCTGCTTAGTTGCCGCCGCAGAACGTTCCGCAAGACGCTGCACCTCATCCGCTACCACCGCAAAGCCTCGACCCGCGTCACCGGCCATCGAGGCCTGAATCGCGGCGTTAAGTGCGAGGATGTTGGTTTGGTCAGCAATGTCGTTAATCAAGGATACGATGTCACCAATTTCCTGTGACGATTCACCCAGTCGTTTAATACGCTTCGAGGTGTCCTGGATCTGCTCGCGAATCGTATCCATACCGTGGATGGTGTTCTGTACCACTTTGGCACCGTTGCTCGCGATCGATACCGCGCGCTCGGCTACCGCGGCCGATTCAGAGGCGTTGGCCGATACCTGATCAATGGTCACCGCCATCTCATTGACCGCCGCCGATGCACCGGCAATCTCTTGCGCCTGATGCTCAGAGGCCTCGGCCAGGTGCAGCGCCGTTTGCTGGGTTTCTTGCGCGGCGGCCGATACGTTCACGGCCGTTTCGTTGATTCGCGCTACCAGAATCCGCAGCTGGTCAATGGTGTAGTTAATAGAGTCGGCAATCGCACCGGTGAAATCCTCGGTTACCGTGGCGGTGGTGGTCAGGTCACCATCGGCCAGGTCGGCAAGTTCATCCAGCAGTCGCAAAATGGCCGTTTGGTTACGCTCGTTAGCCTCGGCCGTTACCGCCAGACGGCGACGTGTACCGCGATACAACAAAATACCGATAAAGGCCAAACAGGCGAGAATTAAGCCGGCGATAATCAACAGCAAGGTATTGTTGAGCGGACGCTCGGAGGCCTGAATCGAGATTTTATCGGCGATATCACTCAGTGCCTGCAGCAGTGCCGGCGTTTGAGTAATAATGGCCTCTTCAGCCTGACGCGCCGAGAACAGCGCGGGGGCGCCTTCAAAGATGTCGCGAATCGAGTTACCCACACCTTCAAAAAGCTGCGAGATCTCTTCCAGACTGGCACGTGCGTCGGGGTCCGATACGCGCGAGATGCCAAGCATTTCGTCGCCTTCCAGCATCGCCGCCAACATCCGGCCATAAAGGTTAGCATCCAGATTAAACTGATCGGCCGCTTTATCCGCGTCGGCGTCACCACGGAGCATTTTATCCACGTTCCGCCCGATCCGCTCGGCGCGCCAGGATTGCATTTGCGCCTGAGAGACCTGCTCGGCCGGGGCGCCCGCTTCCAGCAGAATCTCTACAATGTTGCTGTGCTGCGCCTGCAGCGTGGGCAGGTTGTTGTTTAGATCATTACCAACGCGGTTAATAAAGACGATGGCCTCTTGGTTTTCGAGAATTGACTGGGCATTCGCTTTAATCTCGTTCCACACCGAGCCAAAGGCACCAAACTCGGCACTCAGCACCTCCCGGGTACGGGGATCGGCGGAGCGCAAATCCTCCCAGGTGGCACTCATGGTTTCCACCACTGTGGCCAGCTCGTCAAAGGCCTCTGCATTACCCGAGGTGGCATCACGGGCCAACGACGTCAGCCGGTAGGCCTGAGCCCGCAGTTCCGCCGCCTGTTGCTCGTAGAAGGCATCCCGATCACTGTCGCGATTGACAATGGTAAAGATCACCGCCATGGCAATAATAAGCGCCACCAGCAGGACACTTACAAGGACAATCGCAGGATTGCCTTTAAGCGTCGCAGCAATAGTTCTGGACTCAGTTTTCATTACATACTCCTGACCGACTCTGCATCATTGTTGTTCATTGTTAGCTGAGAAACCCGGACTGACTCGATGAGCCCTCCCCCTAGAATCCCTCTTCTGGTATTGCACAAAACTATGACAAACATTTTTATATCGCAGCGCAAGGCCGCTTTTAACTTGCCCGCATGCGGGCCTATTTAAACCAACGCGCTAAATATCTTTTGCGGCGTCGGTAAAACGTTGATCTTGCGCAAGCGCCGATAGCCGAAATACATTCCAGGTATCGTCACCATCGCTATAACTGCCCTGCGCATAAGGCTGTAACCCCTCAACTAAATCTGAGTTACTGGGCTGAAACTCATCGGCGGGGAAATGCTGCATGCCAAACACCTGATCGACAATTAGCCCCGTGTACAAGGTTTCTGTTTCGAGCACCAGCACCCGACGGCGTTTGCGCCCACCCACCAAACGGCCACCACAAAAGGAGGCGAGATCGAACAACGGCAAGAGGCGACCGCGGACATTAGCCACGCCGCGAACCCACGGTTGAACACCAGGAAGGTGGGTAAAATGGGGGACTTCAAGCATCTCGGATACTTCGTCCATCGGCGCCACAAAGTGACTACCCAGCAAGGTAAAACCGATACCGCTCCACTGTGGACGAGCATCTATCTGGGCCGGCAAGCCTTTGGCAGCCGCCCGGCAACTACTGGCCAAATTGACCAGAGCAGAAAATGCACTTGATTGCTCTGACATGATCCGAGTCCGTGTTTTATATATTGTGTCCGACTCCAGTACTGGTCTGGCAACGCCTAACCAGTACTGCTAACCCAATTGATCAGGCCATAACCTCATTAATCGAGTCCATCAAGACTTCGGCGGTAATTGGCTTAGCCAAATAAGCGCGCGCGCCCTGACGCATTCCCCAAACACGATCGGTCTGCTGGTCTTTGGTGGTCACAATGATCACCGGGATATTCGCTGTCTCCGGCGCCTTGGTCAGCTGACGTGTCGCCTGAAAGCCGTTTAGCCCCGGCATAACTATATCCATCAAGACCACATCCGGCAGCTCTTTTTTAGCCAGCGCCACACCCTCTTCACCATTGGGTGCAGTCAACACAGCGTGGCCATTTTTTTCCAGCATGGTGGTCAGCTTGTAAGTTTCAGTGGGCGAGTCGTCGATAATAAGTACTCTGGCCATAGGATCCCCAATTGTGCGGTTAGCTTATAGGTAATTGAATTGTTATTGGTCGGCGGCGTTATGACGCCTGCGCTTGTTTTACATGCTCTTCAATGGCGCCCAGCAGTTCACTCTTGCTAAACGGCTTCGTTAAATACTGGTCTGAGCCCACAATTCTGCCTTTAGCCTTATCAAACAAGCCGTCTTTACTGGACAACATAATGACAGGCGTGGCTTTAAACTCGGTATTATTTTTAATAAGCGCACAGGTTTGATAGCCATCAAGACGCGGCATCATAATATCCACAAAGATAATATCGGGCCGTGAATCGGCAATTTTGGCAAGCGCATCAAAACCATCTGTGGCAGTGATTACGGTACAACCGGCTTTTTTCAATAGTGTCTCGGCGGTACGACGGATCGTTTTACTGTCGTCGATCACCATGACTTTTAGACTTTCCAAACTCACGTCCATAGGTGCTGACCTTTGCGCTGTTATTGTAGAGGGCTCTATATTGCGACAGAGTTCACACTATTGCTGGCACAATAGTACGCATTCGATCTGGCCGCAACCACTCTACGGATTTATTTATCTGACAAGATTTTTAACATAGTTTTTAAGCTTTATCTATAAATCACTGAATATATACAAAAATTATACTTTTTGATTGTTTAATATTCCTTACAATTATGACGAACAGACACTTGCGCCCATCTCAGCAAGCCGTTAACTTAACGGCGCGGCGCGTACCGCCAACAACCCAGATTTGCCCTAGATTGAGCCCGAGACTATGAGTCAGACCCTTGGCGTCGTAATGGACCCTATTGCCCAGATTACTTACTACAAAGATACGACGCTGGCCCTGCTGCTAGCCGCGCAAGAGCGCGGCTGGAAGCTCGTTTATATGGAGCCGCAAGATCTGTATCTCGAGCGCGAAACCGCCCGCGCCCGAACCCGGGCCCTGACGGTGTACGACAACGCCGAGCACTGGTACGAGCTGGCGCCACCGGAGGATATAGCGCTGGGTTCGCTGGACGCTATTTTGATGCGTAAAGACCCGCCCTTCGATACCGACTACATCTATAGCACCTATATTCTGGAGGCCGCCGAGCGCCAGGGAGCGCTGGTTGCTAACAACCCCCGCTCACTGCGCGACTGCAACGAAAAAATGTTTGCCACGCACTTTCCTCAGTGCTGCCCCCCCATGATTGTCAGCGCGCACATGGATCAGCTGAAAAACTTCCACAAAGAGCACGGCGACGTCATTTTTAAACCGCTCGACGGCATGGGCGGCAGCAGTATCTTTCGCTGTAAACAGGGCGACCCTAATGTTGGTGTGATTCTCGAGACGCTCACCGGGCACGGCAAACACCTCACCATGGCGCAGAAGTTTATCCCCGAGATCAGCAATGGCGATAAGCGTATTTTAGTCGTCGCTGGCGAGCCAGTCCCCTACGCCCTGGCACGCATTCCCGCCGAGGGCGAAACCCGCGGCAACTTAGCCGCCGGCGGCCGCGGGGTCGCACAACCCCTAACCGAGCGGGACTACTGGATTGTCGAACAAGTGGCCGGGCAGCTCAAAGCGCGTGGGCTGTACTTCGTCGGCCTGGATGTGATCGGCGATTACCTGACCGAGATTAACGTCACCAGCCCCACCTGCGTGCGCGAAATCGACAAAGCCTACGACACTCGTATTGGCGAACGCTTAATAGTGGCACTGGAGGCCGAGATCCAACAGCGGGCACAACACTAGTTATGGCGTCTAATGTAGCCGTCGGAGTCGACACCTCCGTCAAATCCACCGACCGTTTAAGTTTCACGATTTTTATCGCGATTATCGCCCACGCACTGATTATTTTCGGCCTGACGTTTAAACTGCCCGACCCGGACCAGCTGGCCCCCACACTCGAGATCACCCTGGCCACCCACAAATCCGATAAAGCGCCAGAGGACGCCGAGTTTCTCGCGCAGCACAACCAACAGGCGAGCGGTACCGAAGAGCAAAGCCGCGAGCTAACCACCGAGCGCCGCGCCGACTTTGCCGCACCCGACGTACGGGAGGTAAACCCAGCCCCCATGCCCGAGGCCGCCACCCCCAGCAACCAGCAGCAAACTCAGGTGATCACCACCAGCGCCGAGACCGAACGGCAACAACTGCGCCGCCCCGACGAAGAAAACCAACAAAATGACATCGAGCGCCAGGGCCTGCCGGAAGAGCAACCGGCCATTACCGCCGAGATCGCCAGCCTGCAAGCCAAGCTCGACCGCCAGCGTCAGGAGTACGCCAAGCGCCCGCGTATCCGGCGACTAACGTCAGTGGCTACACGCAGCTCGGCCGGCGCCGAGTACCTGCACAACTGGAGCAGCAAAATCGAGCAAGTGGGCAACGACAACTACCCGCAGCAAGCGCTTCGCCAACGGCTTACCGGCGACCTGCGACTCTCGGTAACGGTCAACCCTAACGGCACTATTCGCGATCTGTCGCTGCTGGAATCTTCCGGGGTCAGCCTGCTGGACGAAGCCGCACTGCAAATTGTGCGGCTCGCGGCGCCGTTCGCACCATTCCCCCCCGAGATCCGCAAAGATACCGACCAACTGGTGATTATTCGCACCTGGTCGTTTGAGATTGACGGCCTCTCGACCCGCACCCAACCGCGCTAGCGCCTGTGAACACTAACCGGCTCTGGATCAATCAACGCTTGAGTTTCGGCGCGGCCACCCCAATACTTGAGACATGAAAACACCGACAGCCAACCCCGACCTTAATGCCTTTGAGTTAGGCTCCTTGCGCAATCAGTTTCTGATCGCCATGCCCGGCATGAGCGACCCGAGATTTGCCCACAGCGTCACCTACATCTGCGAGCACGGCGCCGACGGTGCTATGGGCCTGGTCATCAATCAACCGATGTCTCTTACCTTGAGCGACATCTACCAGCAACTGGAGCTCGCAGAGGGCGACCCTTCGGCGCAATCTCAAGTGCTTACCGGCGGGCCGGTAAGCACAGAGCGCGGCTTTGTGCTGCACAGCGCCGCTGAGCGGCAGTGGCAATCAACGGTCGAAATTGACCCGCACATTTGCCTGACCGCCTCCAGCGATATTTTAAAATCTCTGGCACAGGGCGAAGGCCCCGAGCACTTTTTGGTGACTCTGGGTTACGCCGGCTGGGAGAGCGGCCAACTGGAGCAAGAAATTGCCGACAACGCCTGGCTTACCGTTCCGGCCGACCCGCAAATTTTATTTCACACCCCGGCCGAACAGCGCTGGAGCGCCGCGGCTCGCCATTTAGGTGTCGACCTTAACCTTATATCTAACACCGCCGGCCATGCCTGAACCCGATGTAAAACGCGTAAACACATTGTTGTGCTTTGACTATGGCACCAAGAATATTGGGGTGGCGGTAGGCCAAACAGTGACGGCCAGCGCGCGCGCGCTGACACAACTAAAAGCGCGGGACGGCATCCCCAACTGGGACGAGATTGGTCAGTTACTGAGTGAGTGGCAGCCAGACTTAGTACTGGTGGGCCTACCGCTCAATATGGATGGCAGCGACAGCGAGCTATGCCCGCGGGCAAGAAAATTTGCCAACCGTATTCACGGCCGCTTTGGGGTGCAAATTGACATGGTCGACGAGCGCCTGAGCAGCTTTGAAGCGAAAGGCGAACATTTGGCCCATGGCGGCTCACGCCACTACAAAAGTGATCCGGTGGATGCCATAGCGGCAAGGGTTATTTTGCAAGATTGGCTGGCCGCAAACGCCTGATGCCTGACGCGCTTACACCCAAGCGACGTCAGGCATCCGGCTTCAGACGTTAATTAAAACATCCGCCCACCACGACCGGTATCCTCTTCCTCGATCGACAGGCCATCGGCGGCGTTCGACAAATACGCCGCATCCGTCTCCGAGCCCAGCTTGATCATCAGGCGCAAATCGTTCGGCGAGTCGGCGTGCGACAAGGCGTCTTCGTAGGTGATCTCGCCATTGTCATACAGTGCGTACAGCGCCTGGTCGAATGTCTGCATGCCCAGCTCGGTGGACTTTTTCATGAGCTCTTTAATCTCATTCACCTGACCTTTGCGAATCAGGTCAGAGGCCAGCGGCGTATTCAGCAGAACCTCGAGACAAGCGCGCCGCCCCTGACCGTCCGGCGTGGGAATCAACTGCTGCGCAACAATACCGCGCAGGTTTAGCGATAAATCCATCCACAACTGACGGTGACGGTCCGCCGGGAAGAAGTGAATAATCCGGTCGAGCGCCTGGTTAGCGTTGTTGGCGTGCAGGGTACACAAGCATAAGTGACCGGTTTCGGCAAAGGCGATGGCGTGCTCCATGGTTTCACGCGAGCGCACCTCGCCAATCAAAATAACATCTGGCGCCTGACGCAGGGTGTTTTTCAGGGCCACTTCAAACGACTCGGTATCAATACCCACCTCGCGCTGGGTAATAATGCAGCCCTCGTGCTGATGAATAAATTCAATCGGGTCTTCGATAGAAATAATATGACCTTTTGAGTTGCGATTGCGATGGCCGATCATAGCGGCCAGCGACGTCGACTTACCGGTACCGGTCGCACCGACAAAAATAACCAAGCCGCGCTTGGTCATCGCCAACTCTTTAATCACCTCAGGCAAATTCAAATCGTCTACTTTTGGAATGGTGGTTTCAATACGCCGCAACACCATGCCGGCCAGGTTGCGCTGATAAAACGCACTGGCCCGAAACCGCCCGATGCCGCGCGCACTGATGGCAAAGTTAAGCTCTTTCGCATCGAGAAACTCACGGCGCTGCTTTTCGTTCATGACCGACAGCACCAACTCGCGAACCTTTTCCGGCGTTAACGCTGTTGCGGTTGCCGGAACCACTTTACCGTTTAATTTAATCGACGGTGGAACACCGGCGGTTATAAATAAATCCGACGCTCCCTTATCTACCATAAGCTGCAGTAATCGATCAAAATCCATAGCGTGTGCCACCGTATTTTTTAATATTTTTGTACCAAAATGGCGCTACTCGCGCCGGCATCATTAAAAGTTTTCAGGCATTTTAGCCTTTTCGCGCGCAACCTCACGGCTGATAACGCGGCGCGCCACCATATCTTCCAGACACTGATCCATCGTCTGCATCCCTACCGATGCACCGGTCTGAATAGCCGAATACATCTGCGCGACTTTATCTTCGCGAATCAAGTTACGAATCGCCGAGGTACCGCGCATAATCTCGTGCGCGGCCACCCGGCCACCGCCGTTTTTCTTGAGCAGGGTTTGCGAAATAACCGCCTGCAACGATTCCGACAACATCGAGCGCACCATGGCTTTTTCATTCGCGGGGAATACGTCCACCACCCGGTCGATGGTTTTTGCCGCACTGGTGGTGTGCAAAGTGCCAAACACTAAGTGGCCCGTCTCGGCGGCGGTAAGTGCCAAACGGATGGTTTCCAAATCCCGCAGCTCACCCACCAGAATAATATCCGGGTCTTCCCGCAGGGCCGAACGCAACGCCTCGGAGAACCCGTGGGTATCGCGGTGCACTTCACGCTGGTTCACCAGACACTTTTTACTCTCGTGGACAAATTCGATAGGGTCTTCAATGGTCAAAATATGTTCGTATTTATTGTCATTCAGGTAATCCATCATCGCCGCCAAAGTAGTCGACTTACCCGAACCGGTGGGCCCGGTCACCAGCACCAAACCGCGTGGCACAGCGCAAATATCGCGAAACACCTGGCCCATGCCCAGCTCTTCCATGGTCAGCACTTTTGACGGAATGGTCCGGAACACCGCGCCTGAGCCGCGGTTTTGGTTAAAGGCGTTAACCCGAAAACGCGCAACCCCCGGCACCTCAAACGAAAAGTCAGTTTCTAAAAACTCCTCGTAATCTTTGCGCTGCTTGTCATTCATGATCTCGTAGATCAAACTATGCACCTGCTTGTGCTCCATGGGCGGCAGGTTGATTCGGCGCACGTCCCCGTCGACGCGAATCATTGGCGGCAAGCCCGCCGAAAGGTGCAAATCCGAGGCGCCTTGCTTGGCGCTAAAGGCGAGAAGCTCCGTAATATCCATACAGCAAAACCCTTAATTTTTGTCAGTTTTCAGTCATGCTATTGTGCTGCGGCGGCGCCGTCAAAGGCTAAATTCGCAATTGGCACGATGGCACAGCCCCCGAGGCCCAAATGCACAAGATAGACGAGAAGCTCGCCGCTGTCACCGCCCGCATTGCGCGTGCGGCCCAAACCGCGCAGCGCGACGCGGCCGGCATCAGCCTGTTAGCGGTTAGTAAAACTCAACCGGCCGGGCGCCTGCGCGAAGCCTATGCCAGCGGCATCCGCCGCTTTGGCGAGAACTACCTGCAAGAGGCGCTCGACAAACAACGCGAGCTGCACGAGTACAATGACATTGAGTGGCATTTTATCGGGCCGATCCAGTCCAATAAAACCCGCGCCATTGCCGAGCACTTCAGTTGGGTACACAGTGTCGAGCGGCTAAAAATTGCCCAGCGTTTAAATGACCAGCGGCCAACCGAACTGGGGCCACTTAATATTTGCCTGCAGCTCAACATCGATAACGAACCCACCAAAGCGGGCGTCACTCTAAGCGAGTTGGCGGCACTTGCCGACCAAGTTGCACAGCTGCCCAATCTTGCGCTGCGTGGGCTGATGGCTATTCCGGCACCAGCAAGCAACCATGAGGACAACCGACGCAGCTTTGCCCAAGTGGCCGACGCCCTCAAGCAGCTGCGTCAATCTCACCCCAGCGGCCCGCTGGACACGTTATCCATGGGTATGTCGGCCGATCTTGAAGCGGCCATCGCCGAGGGCGCCACCATTGTGCGTATTGGCACCGATATTTTTGGCCCGCGCCCCAGCCCGGCACAGGCCAGCGCTCATTCATTATAAGGAGTCACTGTGAAACACAAGAACATCGTCTTTATTGGTGCGGGCAATATGGCCGGCGCCATCATTAGCGGCTTACTAAGTAAGGGCTACCCGGCCAGTGCGATACGCGCCACCACCCGCTCGGCCGAGTCCGCCAAAAGCGCCGGCCAGCGCCTGGGCATCGAAGTAAGCACAGACAATCACACCGCCATTCAGTGGGCCGATGTGGTCGTGCTCGCGGTTAAACCACAGATGTTGGCCGACGTGTGCCACAGTATTCAGCCGTCGTTACAGCAACAGTTAATTGTCTCGGTGGCGGCAGGCATTGGCTGCGACGATATTAATCAGTGGCTGGGCGGCAACCGCGCAATTGTCCGCAGCATGCCCAACACCCCGTCACAGGTAGGCGTTGGCGCCAGCGGCCTGTACGCCAATACACAGGTAAGCGATGCCCAGCGCGATTTTGCCGGGCAGCTCGCCGGCGCTACCGGCCTGTTTATCTGGGTCGACGACGAAGCGCTGATTCACGCCGTCACGGCGGTGTCGGGTTCGGGCCCCGCCTATTACTTTTTGTTTATGGAGGCCATGATCGAGGCCGGTGTACAGCTGGGCCTCCCCCCCGAATCGGCGCGTACGCTCACCCTGCAAACCGCTCTCGGGGCCGCGACCCTGGCCGGTGCGGCGGACGTTCCGGTGGATGAACTTAAGCGCCGCGTTATGTCCCCGGGCGGCACCACCGAGCGCGCTATTCACAGCTTTGAAGAGGGCGGCCTGCGCCAGCAAGTGAGTAAGGCGATGAGCGAGTGTGCCGCGCGCTCCAAAACTCTGGCCCGGGAGTTAGCTGGCAAGCCCTAACAAGGCAATCTGGCTAAATGACCTGGGCACCTGCGCACAAGCGCGGGTGATCAGGCATAATACCGACCAGCACATCGCGACCTAAAATTGTTAAGCGCATTACGAGGATACCCCATGCAAACCATGGCACAAATGGCCATTTACCTGATTAAAACACTCGGCTCGCTGTACCTGATGGTGGTGCTGCTGCGCTTTTTGCTACAGCTATCGCGCGCTGACTTTTACAACCCCATCTCGCAGGGCATCAGCAAAGCCACCAACCCGCTGCTGCTGCCGTTACGGCGAGTCATTCCCGGCTTGTTCGGTATTGATCTTGCGTGCCTGGTACTCGCGCTTATTGTGCAGTGGGTGCTACTGCAAGTGATTTTGATGATTGCCGGCTACGGCTTTTTTAACCCATTGATGTTACTGGCCTGGTCGGTGGTCGGCCTTTTGGCCATGCTCTCCAGTATTTATTTTTGGGGTATGATTATTTACATCATCGCCAGTTGGGTAGCACCCTTTAGCCACAACCCGGCGCTGGCGCTGCTGCGCCAGCTGATCGAGCCGGTCATGGCGCCCTTTCGCAAAATCATTCCGCCGCTGGGGCCCATCGATATCTCGCCTATCTTTTTAATGCTGGCGCTCAACCTCATCAATCAATTTGTGATTCCCGCTATCGCCCAGTTTATGGGTGCGCCTCGCGGCTTGATGATCGGGTTTTAACCGCCAATACCGCCAAAGCCCCCGAATATCGGCAAGCAATCACAACAACTGGCCGAAGCGGGGGTTTTGCGCTTTAATAAGCCTGCCTTTTTATAACTATTTACCAATAACGACAATTAGCGGGCAGGACAGGACACGGTAGGCGCACTATGGACATAAAAGCACTTCACCGCCAAATGGCACAGTACAATGCATGGAAGCAACAGCTAGATCGGCGTCTGGTCGCGTTTACCCAGTGGAGCGACCAGCATAAACTCGTCACCCGCGATGCCTTGCGCTCACTGCAGCGCGCGCGCGCTTTGCTCAAAGGTGAGCACTTTACCTTAGCGTGCGTCGGCGAATTCTCCCGCGGCAAAACCGAGCTGATTAACGCGCTGCTGTACACCGATGGCCACCCCCGCTTACTGCCCTCTCAGGCCGGCCGCACCACCATGTGCCCCACCGAGATTTTTTACGATGCCGCGCAGCCCGCTAACTGCGTGCGCTTACTGCCCATCGAAACCCGCCGCAGCGCCGCCAGCTTGCAAAGCTTTAAACGTATTCCGCAAAACTGGTTCACACTGGAGTTTGACCCCAGCGATCAAGACGCCGTGGCCGAGGCCATCGCCCAGGTATCGGCCAATAAACTCGTCAGCCGCGCCGAGGCCGTGAAACTCGGCTTTAATGCCGCCGACCTGGAGCCGGACGAAAAAACCGCTCTGGTGCAAGTACCCACTTGGCGCCACGCGCTCATTAACCTTAAGCACCCGCTGCTACAAGAGGGGCTGCGCATTGTCGATACCCCTGGGTTAAACGCGCTGGGTAACGAGCCCGAACTGACCTTAAAAACACTGCCCGAGGCGCAGGCCGTTTTGTTTTTACTGGCGGCCGACAGCGGCGTAAGCGCCAGCGATATGGCCATCTGGCGCAACCATATCGCCGGTTTACGCGATGAAAACTGCACCGCCGTATTGGCGCTGCTAAACAAAATCGACACCCTGTGGGACGAACTTACCCCCCCCGGACAAGTGGCCGCTAATATTGAGGCGGTGCGTCTGCAAACCGCACGGCAACTGCAATTGGCACCCGAGCACGTGCTGCCGCTATCGGCCAAACAAGCGCTGGTGGCAAAAACCTGCAAACGCAGCAGCGCACTGCTGCGCAGTAACTTCCCGCAGCTGGAACAGCGCCTGGGCGAATGTATTATCCGCTCACAGCAGCAAATTATTGGCCATAGAGTTGTCAGCAACAGCCTGGAAATGGTGGTTAGCAGCTATAACAGTTTAAGCCGTCGCATCGATGAAGCCGAGCAAGAGCTGCACACACTGCGCACCGCCGGCGACCAGCAGCTTGAACAAACGCTGAACCAGCAGCGAGAAAAAATTCGCGTAGCTCACCACCGCTATCACAAACAAGCGCTATCGCTGCGCACCAGTCAGCGCATGCTGGATAACCAACGCACCGCACTGCTCGCACCGATCGCGCCAGGCAACCTAGAGCGATTGATCACCGAAACCCACGACGCCATGGAACAAAGCTGGACCACGGTGGGCTTATCGCGCGCCATTGGCGGCTTTTTTGACGATGTCGATACCAGCATTAATCACCTGTTGCGCGAGATCGAGCGCGCCAATCAAGTGATGACCTCGATCTACGAGCGGCCCGAATACGCGCTGGACTCAGGCTCGTTAGCCAGCCAGCATCAGCTCAACATTACCCGGCAGCGGCGCAAGCTGCGCAACCTACAACAAAACGCCGACCGCTTCCGGCGCTCGCTCAACAGCGTGCTTACCAGCAAAAAAGTCCTGATCAAGCGTTTTGTGGCCACCTTGGTCAAAGAGGTAAAAGGTTTATTTGACGAGCTTAACCAAAGTATCGATCACTGGCTGGCCGAAGCCTTGGCCCCGCTCACCCATCACAACCACTATCAGAAGCAGTTGCTCGAGCATCACATGCTGCGCTTAGGTGAGCTGCGCAACAAAAGCCACAGCCGTGCCGAGCAGTTGCAGACCTTAGAGGCGAGCCTGGCACAGCTAACCCACGCGCGCACTGACCTGGCGCCGCTGTTTACCGAGATCACCACCGCCCCAAGGCCCGCCATCCAGGAGCGTGCCGAGGTCGTCTCGCTGCAGTCAGCCCGCGAGGCTCAGGTCATTTAGCGCCTGCGGCTACCTGACAGCGGTAGCCGTAACCCTTGCAGGTGTGCCGACACGACTTTAGACTTGCGCTTTTGCCGCTAACACCGGCGCTGTGAGACAACGAGCACCATGACAACACCTTTGCCACCGGATTCGGTGGGCCTGGTTACGCCCCACACCGCGTTACTGCAAGAGCCGTTAACGCTGGCCTGCGGCCGTACTCTGGATAACTACGAGCTGGTTTACGAAACCTACGGCACACTCAACGCCGGGGGCAGTAACGCCGTACTTATTTGTCACGCGTTATCGGGCGATCATCACGCCGCCGGTTACCACAGTGAATCCGACCGCAAACCCGGCTGGTGGAACCACTATATCGGCCCCGGCAAAGCCATCGACACCAACCGCTTTTACGTGGTGTGCCTCAACAACTTAGGCGGCTGCAGCGGCTCTACCGGGCCGCGCTCAATCGAGCCCGCAACCGGCAAACCCTGGGGGGCGCGCTTCCCGACTCTGCGCGTGCGCGACTGGGTACACTCGCAGGCGCGTCTGGCCGATTACCTCGGCATTCGCCAATGGGCTGCCGTAGTAGGCGGCAGTTTAGGCGGCATGCAGGCCATGCGCTGGGCTCTGGAGTACCCCAATCGGATACGTCACTGTGTGGTCATCGCCTCGGCCATGAAACTCAGCGCGCAGAATATCGCCTTTAACGAAACAGCTCGTCAGGCGATTATGAGCGATCCCAATTATCACGATGGCGATTATCTGACCCACGACACCTACCCCAAAAGCGGCTTGGCGGTGGCGCGTATGATCGGCCATATCACTTACCTGTCCGATCATGTGATGGGCGAAAAATTTGGCCGCGAGCTGCGCAGCGGCAGCTTTGAGCAAGGCCTGGATGATTTGGTCGAGTTTCAGGTGGAGAGTTACCTGCGCTATCAGGGCGATACCTTCTCAGATAAGTTCGACGCCAACACCTATATTTTAATGACCCGGGCACTGGATTATTTTGATTTGGCGCGCGAGTACAATGACGACCCAGCCGGAGCCTTTCGCCGCGCTCAGTGTCAGTTTTATGTGGCCTCATTTAATACCGACTGGCGCTTTCCCATGGAGCGCTCGCGCGAGATTGTCGATGCCTTGATCGCCGCCGATAAATCGGTCAGCTATACCGAGATCGACTCGCCTTACGGCCACGACGCCTTTTTGCTGCCCAACGAACACTACGAGCAAACCTTTCGCCAGTACATGGCCCGAATCGCGACGGAGTAAGCATGCGCATCGACTTTAACCACCTGCAACAGTGGATTGGCGAAGGCAGCCGGGTGCTCGACTTAGGTTGTGGTGACGGCACCTTGCTGAAATACCTCACCGATAGCAAACAGGTAAAAGGTTACGGGCTGGAAATCGACCCCGGGCAAATCGAGGCCTGTATCGGCCGCGGGGTCAACGTTATCAATCAAAACCTCGACCGGGGCCTGGGCAACTTTGCCGATAAAAGCTTTGATACCGTGTTGATGACTCAAGCCCTGCAAACCATGTATTTTCCCCACAAAGTGCTGGACGAAATGCTGCGTGTGGGCAAAGAGTGCATTATTACCTTTCCCAACTTTGGCCACTATAAAGCGCGCTTTCACTTAGCGTTTCGCGGCCGTATGCCGGTATCCGACTTGTTGCCTTACGAGTGGTACAACACCCCCAACATCCACTTCTGTACCTTTAAAGATTTTGAAGTGCTGTGCCACGAAAAACACATAACGGTACTCAACCGTCAGGTGGTTAACGAGCGCACCA
This sequence comes from uncultured Gilvimarinus sp., assembly GCF_963975215.1. Taxonomy (GTDB): domain Bacteria; phylum Pseudomonadota; class Gammaproteobacteria; order Pseudomonadales; family Cellvibrionaceae; genus Gilvimarinus. The sequence goes on along the minus strand of NZ_CAXBFW010000008.1, from coordinate 119,887 downwards.
GTCAGGTACTGGGCCGCTTTAACCCTAACCTGTTTGGCGAGACCGCGATTTATCACCTCAGCAAATAAACGCCCTTCGGAGCTTGGTTTATGACAGCCCTACAAACTCTCGCCCGCGCAATGATTGCCATTAGCTTACTACTGGCAGGCAGTATCAGCACGGCCGCCGATATCCCCGACGCCACCGTACTCGACCCCAATTATCGCGAACAAACCTTTGGCGATTACACGGTTCACTTCAGTACCTTTAACAGCGCCTTTGTACCCCCCGGTGTGGCCGAGATCTACGGTATTACCCGCGCCCGCAACCAAATTTTGGTCAATATCAGCCTGACCAAAACCGAGGGGGGCGAAACCAGCCTGGGCTTGCCGGCCAAGGTCACCGGCACCGCCCGCAACCTGTTGCAGCAGCAGCGGGTGCTGGAGTTTGCCGAAATCAACGAAGGCAATGCCACCTATTATTTGGCAGCGCTGAAGCACACCAATGAAGAGGTGTACAACTTTACCATTAGCGTTGCCCCTGACGATGCCGAACAAACCGAAGCGCAACCCATGACCGTTAAGTTCAGCCGCAAACTCTACCTCGGGGAGACCGAATGACCGTGTCAGCCCAGCCCCCTGCTCCGGCCAAAATCGTCCTTGCCAGCTCTAACCCCGGCAAACTTAAAGAGTTTCAACAACTGCTGGCGGGCGTCGGACTCGACGTGCGCCCCCAGTCAGAGTTTAACGTAACAGACGCCGCTGAAACCGGCTTAAGCTTTGTGGAAAACGCCATCATCAAAGCCCGCAACGCCTGTGAGGCAACCGGGCTGCCGGCCCTGGCTGACGACTCTGGCATCGAGGTAGATGCGTTAAACGGCGCACCCGGCATTTACTCGGCACGATTTTCCGGCGAGGGTGCCAGCAACGAAAGCAACAACCAAAAGTTGTTACAAGCGCTGACCAACACTCCCGAGGCCGAGCGCGGCGCCCGCTACCAGTGTGTGCTGGTGTATATGCGTCACGCGGCAGACCCAACGCCGCTTATTTGCCAGGGCAGCTGGGAGGGGCGCATTTTAACGGCCCCGGCCGGGGACGGCGGCTTTGGCTACGACCCGCTGTTTTACGTGCCCACTCACGGCTGCGCCGCGGCCGAGCTCAGCAAGGACGAAAAAGCCCGTATTAGCCATCGCGCCACGGCGCTTGAAGCATTACTGGCTCGACTCACAGCCTCAGCAGCCCACCCCTCGCGCTAAATCGCCAGCCGTAAAGGTCAATAAGGCCGCCCTCAAATTCTTTGCGGGCGGCATATAAAGCTTGCCTTCCCCTTCGTAAATGTTAATAATTCTCAACCTTATTATTAATTACAATTGTTTGGGGGATTGGTTTTGTCATACGCAGGTGTATCACGACGTAAATTATTAATCGGGGCGGCAAGCTCCACCGCCCTATTGGCGGCGGCTCAGGTCAGCGCCGTTACCGGGACGGAACAAGATAAGCGCATCGTCGAGGAAATGGTGATTACCGCCTCGGGCTTTGAGCAAAAGCTCACCGACGCACCGGCCAGTATCTCGCTGATCGACCAAACTGAAATCCTCACCCGCCCTCACGTCAACTTGCTGGATATGCTGAAGTACCAGGAAGGTATCGATATCGGTACAACCCGCGATAAAACCGGTCAGGGCAGCGTCAGCATGCGTGGTTTAACCGGCGAATACACTCTGTACCTGATTGATGGCAAGCGCCAGAACAACCACGGCGACATTTACCCCAACAACTTTGGTGGCAACGCCTTTGGCCATATGCCACCAGCCGAGGCGATCGAGCGTATCGAAGTCATTCGCGGCCCGGCCTCTACGCTCTATGGCGCCGACGCGCTGGGCGGCGTCATTAATATCATCACCAAAAAGGTCACCGACCGCTGGCACGGCACCGTCAACCTCGCTGGCACCTTTCAGGAGAACAGCGATTTTGGCAATGCTAGTCAGGCTGACTTTTCGGTTTCCGGGCCACTTATAGCCAATACTCTGGCACTCGGTGTGCGCGGCAGCCTTTATGACTCCGAAGCGTCCTCGCCACAATTTGAGCCGGCGGTAGACCCTAACGGCGACGTGCACTACCGCAGCTTAGGCTTTGGCAGCGGCGGCCGCACCGTCGACAGCGAAACCTCGGAATACGGCGCGACCCTAACCTACACCCCAAACAGCAATAACACCCTGCGCTTTGACTACGACTACTCGGAGCAGGTGTACGACAACACGCCCTTTACTAACCCCGATACCGGCGAGCTGTCGTACCCGCTGGGTACCAAAGACAATATTACCGCGCTGTGGCAAGACAGCCGTGGGCAGGTTAACCCCCGCGCAGGCTATGCCGCCGATCAGGAGTTTAACCGCGAGTGGTGGTCGTTGAGCCACGACGCTACCTGGGGATTTGGTACCAGTTATTTATCGCTGTCTTATGTCGATACCCAAAACGACGGCCGCACCCTGCCGCTCACCGTGGACGAGCGCCTGCTGTTGCAAGAGATGTACGATGGCGCAGGCGCCTATGCCGGCATGAGTGAAGACGAGCGCCGCAATTTGGCCGAGGAGACCTTCCTGCCACGGCCAGATCGCCCGCTGGACAGCCGCCAGTACACTTTAGACGCCCGGGTCGACATTCCGCTGGAAGCATTCGGCAGCCATATGCTGGTCATCGGTGGCCAGGTGATTGATGGCGAGCTGGAAGACGGCGTATTTGGTATGGAGAGCAACCAACCAGGCGCGGTACAAGATCAGGAAATGTACTCGCTGTTTATTGAAGACAGCTGGACCCTAGCCAAACCCTTTACGCTAACCGCCGGTGTGCGCTACGACGAACACGACGTATTTGGCAGCCAGGTATCGCCGCGTCTGTACGGGGTTTATACCATCAGCGACAACTGGACGGTTAAAGGCGGTGTCGCCACCGGTTATAAAACCCCAGAGACCACCGACTTGTACGATGGCATTACCGGTTTTGGCGGTCAGGGCACCTCGCCTTTTGCCGGCAACCCGGATCTGCAACCTGAGACCAGCGTTAACAGTGAGATCGCCGCTTACTGGAGCTCCGATTATGGCCACAACTTTAACGCCACTTACTTCAACACCAGGTTCGAGGACAAGATTGCCCGCGGCGATACCATTTACAGCTGTGAAATCACCGGAGGCGTTCGCCCCTGCGTTAACCTTGGCGCTTACGACGCCCTTGGTTACGACACTTACAGCCAGAACATCAATATCGATGATGTTGATATTCAGGGTGTGGAAGTGGCCGGCCAATATCTGATCAGTGAAAACTGGTCGTTTAACGCCAACTACACCTGGACCGACAGCGAGCAAAAAAGTGGCCCGCAAGAGGGCCAGCCACTGACCAACACCGCCGAGCACATGGCCAACGCCTCGCTCAACTGGGCCATACTGCCGCAGCTGAGCCTGATGCTGCAGGCGGAGTTACGCTCGGATCGCTACCGCGACTGGGATACCGTGCTGGACAAGCCGCAGTATTACGAAAACTATGAGCTACTCCATCTGGGCCTGAGCTGGGAAATCACCGATAACGTCACGCTATTTGGCCGCGTCAACAACCTGCTCGATGAAGATTTCACCTCTTACTCTACCGAGTACATCGATCTCGACGGCGACGGGGTGTACACCCTGGAGACCGGTCGCGGGGCCGTAAGTGAAGTAATCTTTAGCGATGACTACAACGTTAAAGACGCCGGCCGCAATTATTGGGTCAGCCTGCAAATCAGCTTTTAAGCCTGCTGGTTCAGCAAAAAAGCGCCTCATTGAGGCGTTTTTTTGGCTTGCCTAATTGCTCTCAGCCAGCGGCGCTAGCCGCCCTAGTCACATTTGTGCGCAACCGAGCCACGTGTTCTGTCAGCTCCTCGGCGGCTCGCTCCTTAGAGCTTAGGTGTCGATCATCCTGATACTCATCGTAACCCACCCGGATAAAAACCGGCTCTGCCAGGCCGACAAACGAGGCCAATATTTTTAAGTGTGGCTCCAGGCAATTTAGCTCGTACAGCTCGCCGCCGGGCAGCAATGCACCGTCACCGGCGCTGGTAATCACGGTCAGCGGTGTATTGGATAACAACGGCGTATAGGGATTTTCTTGCGCGGCATCAAACGCGAAGGTTCGGCCGACCCGTACGATCTGATCAAAATAGGCCTTCAGTGCCGCGGGCAGACCAAAGTTATACAAAGGCGCCCCAATCACCACATGATCGGCCGCCATCAGCTCGTCGACCAAAGTGTCACTCAACGCGAGTGCCTGCTGCATGTCGGCCGTTCGGTGGGCTTGCTCGGTAAAAGCCGCTGCAATCCAGGGTTCGTTGACAAGCCCGCAAGGCTCGGCCACCAAATCGCGCTCGGAGACACAACCACCGGGGAACAGCGCTTGCCATTGCTCGCGAAACTGCGCCGTAAGCGCACGGGTAACAGAGCGGTTGATGCGACCACTCGCGTGAAGAGTCAGTAAATTTGCCACGGGTCTCTCCTGTAATGTCAGTGTGAGACGCACTGTGTCACAGGTGCTTGAAACCCATCCAGAACCAGTTTTTGGGGTTAGTCAGGTTTTTGTGACGGGCTTTCGGCGCGCTCGGTTAAATAGCGCTCCCCCCACGCTTCCAGCTCCACCATCACCTCCGATAAGGATTCCGCCAGCGGCGTCAGCTGGTACTCCACCCGGGCGGGAACCTCAGCGTACACCTCGCGGGTAATTAGCCCGTCGGCCTCAAGCTCGCGCAGCTGAACCGTCATGGTTTGCGCCGACACTTGCGAAAGCGTTTTTCGCAGGTCGGAGTAACGCTGTGGGCCCTTGGCAATTTCGCACAAAATCGATGGCTTCCAGCGCCCGCGCAACACGTTAATAGCGGCGCGCACGGGGCACTCTTTCTCCAGCTGACCAATGTACTTGCGATGGTTGTCCAACACCTCGGGGGGCGTACCCGAGACCGATGATTCATTCATAACAGATGTCCGTGAGCGTGGCAGAGGGCCCATGATAGCCCCCGGACACATCTGGGACAATTCGGCTAATCGGCCGACTCGGTGCTCCACACTTTCATGGTTTGTCCCGCCAGCAGATAGCACTCACCCTCTTGCAACACATAAGTTCGCATAAACCGATAGCTGTTAGCGTGGCGCGGCCCATCGGTAAACTTGTCCACCGTCGAGAGGCCGTGAATAACAGCGGTTTCGTCATTTCGAATCACGACCACCTCGCTGGGCTCGCGAGACTTAGGTGGCTGATAATCCGCCCCCAAACGGGCCAGCAAATCGGCTTTGCTCTCGTGGGCCACGGCATGATTGTGCACCCAGACGAAGTCCGGCCGTAGCAATTGCTGCAAAAACTCCCGGTCGCCGGTGCGCAACGCCTGCTCATATCGATAGTCCAGCGCTTTAAGGGCGTCCGGCGCAAGACAATCCGCCAGCGCCAACTGTGGGGTTATCAACAGGGCGCCCACCAGCCAAACGGCCCGCTTTACGAATACAAACATATTACCTGCCTGACCATGATTGATAATTGGTCTGACCATATTATACTGTCAGCACAATAAGATCATCCGGAGTTTTCTATGTACCGCCTTATCGCACTGATTTTACTGCTCTCTGGAGCCCTCCCCGCATTTGCCGCCAGCGAACAAACGCTGCAAGAGTATCGCGCTTTGTCGAGTTCGTTAGCCGATGCTGACCAGCGCGCCTTTGCCCAGGAGCTCGAGGCCAGTGGGCGGGCCGAGCCTCTGGCCGCCCCGCCCACCAACAGGTTCGGTTTTGACCCGGATGCCTCAGACGACTTTTTTAAAACCGCCGAAGCCCGCCGTATTGCGGATATTATTCTGAGCTACCAGACGCCCTCCGGAGGCTGGTCAAAGCGCACCGATATGAGCGTGACCGCGCGTAAGCCCGGGCAAATGCTCGGGGTAGAGGAGCACTACATCCCCACCTTCGATAACGGCGCCACCACCACACAAATCTGGTTTTTAGCCCGCACCTACAACGCGCAACAAAAACCTCGCTACGCCCAGGCGGTAGCGCGAGCGATAGAGCTGATCATCAAAGCTCAGTACCCCGGAGGCGGCTGGCCGCAAAACTTTCCGCTTACCGGTGGCTATCACGACTACATCACTTACAACGACGAAGCCATGGGCAAACTGCTGCAGGTGCTTGAATCGGCCGCAACCGGTCGCGCCCCGTTGCAATTTATTTCGGCCGGGCTAGCCACCCAGGCACAGCAGAGCTTAGATAAAGGGATTCAGGCCGTGCTGGACACTCAGGTTATCGTCGAGGGTAAGCGCACCATCTGGGGCGCACAACACGACGCTGAAACCTTAGCGCCCATTAACGCCCGCAAGTTTGAGCCCGTCGCTCTGGCCACCGCCGAAAGCGCCGATTTGGTGGAATTTTTAATGACGCTGGAAAACCCCAGCGACACGTTAAAACAGGCCATTGTCGCCGCTCACGACTGGTTTGCAGCCAATCGCATTTACGGTTACTCGTGGGAAAAAGACCAGAACGGGCACAATGTGCTGATTCGTAAAGAGGGCGCGGGCCCACTGTGGGGCAGGTTTTGTGAAATAGGCAGCAACCGACCGGTGGTAGGCGATCGTGACGGCTCAGTGCATTACGATGTTATGGACATTTCCCAAGAGCGCCGCGACGGCTACGCCTGGTACACCAACAACCCCAAAGAGGTGTTAAAAAAATTCCCCGCGTGGGAAAAACAGCACCTGCAGTGATTTTTGCGGCGCACTGGTCGCGCCAAGGCCGCTTTGTGGGAGCCTTACTACGTGCGATAATGACACCGTTATTTCATCACTGGTAATACTGTGTCCACCCTAACGCTGCCTCCGCTATCGCTTTATATCCACATCCCCTGGTGTGTACGCAAGTGCCCTTACTGCGACTTTAACTCTCACCAGAGCGAGTCCGACGTACCCGAGCAGGAGTACGTCGAGGCGCTGCGACAAGATTTAAACGCCGACGCCGAATTAGCCCAGGGCCGCAAAATCAGCAGTATTTTTTTTGGCGGCGGCACCCCCAGTTTATTCTCGGCGCAAGCCATCGGCCAAATACTCGATCATGCAGAGCGTACCCTGGGCTTTAGCGACGACATTGAAATTACCCTTGAAGCCAACCCCGGCACCTTTGAGCAAGACAAATTTCGCGGCTTTCGCGCCGCCGGGGTCAACCGTTTGTCGATTGGCATTCAAAGTTTTGCCGATGAGCAGCTTGCGGCACTGGGGCGAATTCACGACAGCAAGGCGGCGTTAAAAGCGGTCGATACCGCCCGCCGCGCCGGGTTTGATAATCTCAACTTAGATTTAATGCACGGCTTGCCGGGCCAAAGCCTCGCAGCCGCCATGGCCGATCTCGATACCGCCCTCAGCTTTACCCCCGAGCACCTCAGCTGGTATCAACTGACCATCGAACCCAACACCGTGTTCTACAACAAGCCGCCCACACTGCCCATTGAAGACACCCTTGCCGACATTCAGGATGCCGGCCACGAGCGTCTTATAAAGGCGGGCTTTAACCGCTATGAAGTATCGGCTTACGCCCGGGGGCCGCAATCGCGCCACAACCTAAACTACTGGCAGTTTGGCGACTATTTAGGTATCGGCGCCGGGGCCCACGGTAAAATTACCCAGCCCGAGCAAAAGCTGATATTCCGGCAGTGGAAGACCCGCCAGCCCGAGCGCTACTTGGCCGCACCTCACTCGCCGGCGCGCCTGGCCAACCCCTACGCCGCCGGGCGCGAAGAGCTAACCGCGGCCATGCTGCCACTGGAGTTTTTGCTCAACGCACTGCGCCTGAATAACGGTTGCCCCAGCGATTACTTTAGCCGTCGCACCGGCCTTAACCTGAGCGCGCTTGAGCCCCAGTGGCAGCAACTGCACGAGCGCGGGCTCGTGACGCCCAGCCAGCAGCGGATTGCCGCCAGCGAGCTAGGACAACGATTTTTAAATGACGTACTGGGCGCTTACAGTGAATAATCGGTATGTGCCACAGCATTTTTGGCGCCACCTGCTACACTCTAAGCAACCGTCATAACCCCGTAACTTAACCGGTACCGCCACGCGCTCATGCTGCCATTTACCCGCTATGCTCGCGACAACCCTATCGCCACGCGCCTGCTGGGGCTTATTTTGCTGTGCAGCTCGGTGATTACCTTAGTCGCCATTGCGCTGCAGCTGTACTCCAACTTCAACGACGACATTTCCTCGCTTGAAAAGCGCCTCGATCAGGTGCGGGTCAGCACCCTTGCCAGTATCACCAAAAGCCTCTGGGGGTTTGACCAGGAGCAGCTGCAAATTCAAATTAACAGCGTGCTGGATGTGGCCGACGTCGTTAAAGTGCAGGTGGACTGGCGTGACTGGAACGATCAGCCGCAAACCTTGGTGGCCCGCAAGCCCAGCATCGGTGACGAGACCATCGGCGACAACCCCACACGCTTTTTGGTAAAGCGGTACGACCTCATCTACCGCGACGAATCTACCGCGGCCCAAAATCTGGGGCAGCTGACCGTCACCGCCACTCTCAACACCATTTACGACAAGCTGTGGGAGCGGGCGTTGTTTATTGCGCTTATTCAGGGCACCAAAACGCTGCTGGTGTCCTTGCTGATTTTATGGCTCATCCACACTTTGCTCACCCGGCATATCGATACCATTGCCCGCTATGCCCGGCAGCTTAACCTCAACAAGCTCTCCACACCGCTGACGCTGGAGCGCAAAACATCTACCGACACTCCCGATGAGCTCGACAATGTCACCAACGCGCTCAATCACATGCGCGAAACGCTGCAGGACGATATCGAACAGCGCCGCAGTATCGAGCTGGCCTTACTCAGCGAGAAAGAAGAAAAGCTCGAAACCCGCCGGCAAAAGCTCGCCGCCGAAGAAGCAAGCCGCGCTAAAAGCCAGTTTCTGGCCACCATGAGTCACGAGATTCGCACTCCCATGAACGGCGTCATTGGTATGCTCGACATGCTGCGCGACACCCGCCTCGATGACAATCAGCGCCACTATGTGGATGTCATTCACCGCTCGGGCGAGAACCTACTGGACATCATTAACGACATCCTCGATTACTCCAAAATCGAGGCCGGTAAGATGCAGCTGGAAACGGCAGAATTTGACTTAGGCCTGGTCGTCGACGACGCTATCGCCCTGTTTGGCGCCACGGCCAACAAGCGCCAAATTGAGCTGTATGGTTATATCGAACCCAACGTGCCCACGTACCTGCGCGGCGATCCAACACGCTTGCGGCAAATTCTGATCAACCTGATCGGCAACGCCTTTAAATTTACCAGCACCGGCGCTATTACGCTGCACGTAAGCACCCACGCTGACAGCACCGGCACCACACCCAAACTGACTTTTGCCATCAAAGACACCGGCATCGGCATCAGCAAAAGCGCCCAGCAAAGTTTGTTTGATGCCTTCCGCCAGGCGGACTCCAGCACAACCCGACACTATGGTGGCACGGGCCTGGGGCTGGCCATTTGCAAAAGCCTCACCGAGCTAATGCAGGGCGAGCTGGGTGTCGACAGTAAAGTCGGGCAAGGCTCGACCTTTTGGTTTACCGCCTGTTTCGCACCTTCAGCCAAAATCGCCATTGCCAAAAATGCAGGTCAGCCCGCCCCGCTGGCCGGCAAACGTATTCTGCTGGCCGACCACAGCGAGCCCCTGGGTGAGTTAGTGGCTAATTTATGTGCATCCTGGCAAATAGAGCTAATGCGCGTAACCAGCGCCAGCAGTGCTATTGATATTCTTAAGAGCGGCGAGGCCTTTGACATCGCAATACTCTGCCAACAATTACCGGTCATGTCCGGGCTGCACCTCACCGACTGGATCAGGCGCGAAGCCAAACTCACCGAGCTGCCCGTTATTTTACTCACCGGTTCAGACGAGCCCTTAGTGCGCGCAACTCTGGAGAGGCTCAACATTGATGCCGTGCTGCGCAAACCACTGCTGCCCCGGCAGCTGTACCGCACGATTTTTACCGCCTGTGGCTTAACGCCACCGGCCAGCGCAGGCGTCGCCGACAACCCCACCAGCCACCTCTCGCTGACGCACCTTAATGTGTTGGTTGCCGAGGACAACAGCGTTAACCGCATGGTTATTAAAGGTTTGCTGGGTAAGCTCGGAATCGAGCCGGTCATCACCGAAAATGGCCGCCAGGCTCTGCGCGCCGTGCAGCTCAGCCACACGCCCTTCGATTTGATTTTAATGGACTGCGAGATGCCCGACATGGATGGCTTTGAAGCCACCCGAGCGATTCGCGCCTACGAACAGGCCGAAGCCCACACCGCGACCACGATTGTCGCCCTCACCGCCCACGCCCTTGAAGAGCACCGCGAAGCCGTATTCGCCAGCGGCATGGATCACTTTTTATGCAAGCCCATCTCGCTTAAAAGCTTAACCCAGGCGCTCGACAAATTAGGGCTGGCCCCCGACACACCGCTAAACCACACCAGCGCCAACCCCTAAAACAAGGATCCATTAGCCACAGCAATCGCCGTTATAGCTTTTTTCTCCTTGATCAGGCGTTAACCAATCCTTATTATGTTTACCTTCTATCAAGCACTGCGCGGGCCTGTTTATCGCTGATTGCTGCCGAACTTTTGGTAAAACTCCGGCCTTTAAATTGTCACTCGCGCCCCCATATAGCGGTACAGGATCCCCTCAGTATTGCTAATTAAATACCCTAAACCGGGTTTGGAGACTATTTGACTATGAGTAACGACGCCATTATCCACGTTACCGACGATTCATTTGACGCCGACGTACTGCAATCAGACGTACCGGTACTGGTCGATTTTTGGGCAGCCTGGTGCGGCCCCTGTAAAATGATTGCGCCGGTACTCGATGAGCTAGCCGACCAATACGCAGGCAAGCTTAAAATCGCTAAAGTCGATGTCGATGCTAACAAAGAAACCCCGGCCAAATTCGGTATTCGCGGTATTCCGACTCTGATCGTGTTTAAAGGCGGCAACGCCGAGTCCACTAAAGTTGGCGCGCTGTCGCGCTCGCAGCTGGTCGAGTTCATCGAATCTGTGGTGTAAACCACAACCTTGGCCACCGCGTTTGCGGTGGCCAAATTTAATTTTTGCACTTGCCGTTTTTTACCGCTATACTCCAGATCACCTGTTACAGCTCATTGTAGGTCCCGCCCGGTTTGGCACTCCTTATTCCGCACGATCTTGGGCAAAACACAGATTCCCTGCGACTTTCTCCTACGTTCAGACGATAGCTCTGTAGGTTATCCGCTAGACCGGATGATGTGTAACAGTATTATTTGACTGACAGCGTGTGCGATACAACAACAACAGCGCACCACACTGGCCGACGCACAACAGATTACTGTGCCTCGATAAGCAACGCAGTCTGCCGCTTGTATTCATTGCCATTCGGCACGAAACCCCTGCAGACAACAAACCACTAACTAAGTCCAACTGTATGAACCTTACCGATTTAAAAGCAAAACCCATTGAAGAGTTGATTGATATCGCCCGCGAAACGGGCCAGGAAAACCTCGCTCGATCGCGCAAACAGGATATTATTTTTAATATCTTAAAACGCCACGCCAAAAGCGGCGAAGACATCTACGGCGACGGGGTACTGGAAATTCTGCAAGACGGCTTTGGCTTTTTGCGTTCGGCCGACAGTTCGTACCTGGCAGGCCCCGACGATATCTACGTCTCGCCCAGTCAAATTCGCCGCTTTAACTTGCGCACCGGCGACACCATTGCCGGCAAGATCCGCCCGCCCAAAGAAGGCGAGCGCTACTTTGCTCTGCTCAAGGTTAACGAGATTAACTTTGATAAACCCGAGAGCTCGCGCAATAAGATTCTGTTTGAAAACTTAACGCCGCTGTTCCCGGATGAGCGTTTAGTACTAGAGGCCGGCAACGGCTCGACCGAAGATTTAACCGGTCGCATCATCGACTTAACCTCGCCTATCGGTAAAGGCCAGCGCGGCTTGATTGTCGCACCGCCCAAAGCCGGTAAAACCATCATGATGCAGTGCATCGCTCAGGCGATCACCCGCAACAATCCCGAGTGTCACCTGATTGTGTTGTTGATCGATGAGCGCCCGGAAGAAGTTACCGAGATGCAGCGCTCCGTGCGCGGCGAAGTGGTGGCCTCGACCTTTGATGAGCCGCCAGCGCGTCACGTGCAAGTGGCCGACATGGTCATCGAGCGCGCCAAGCGCCTGGTTGAGCACAAAAAAGACGTGATCATCCTGCTCGACTCCATCACTCGTTTGGCTCGCGCCTACAACACCGTTATTCCATCGTCCGGTAAAGTACTCACCGGTGGTGTTGACGCTCACGCCCTGGAGCGCCCTAAGCGTTTCTTTGGTGCCGCGCGTAACATCGAAGAAGGCGGCAGCCTGTCGATCATCGCCACCGCTCTGGTGGATACCGGCTCGAAAATGGATGAAGTCATCTACGAAGAGTTTAAAGGCACCGGTAACCTCGAGTTGCACCTGGATCGTAAAATCGCCGAGAAGCGCATTTACCCTGCCATCAACGTACGCCGCTCGGGCACCCGCCGCGAAGAGCTGCTGATGAAAGAAGATGAGCTGCAACGCGCGTGGATTTTGCGCCGCCTGCTCAACGACATGGAAGACGTTGCCGCCACCGAGTTTTTGGTCGACAAGTTAAAAGACTTTAAAACCAACGATGAATTCTTCCTCTCGATGAAGAGAAAGTAATTAATCGGTGAACGGTTGACGGGAAACGGGGGACGTAGAATGTTCCCCGTTTTTCGTTATACTTTCTGCTCACCGTATCCCGTCAACCGCACCCCGGATTTACCATGAAGTACAGCGACCTTCGCGATTTTATTCAACAGCTCGAAGCGCGTGGCGAACTAAAACGCATCAGCGTCGAAGTGGACCCCAACCTCGAGATGACCGAAATTTGCGACCGCACCCTGCGCGCCGGTGGCCCGGCGCTACTGTTTGAAAACCCTAAAGGCTACACGATTCCGGTACTGGGCAATTTGTTTGGCACCCCCGAGCGAGTAGCGCTGGGCATGGGGGAAGACTCGGTAGCCGCGCTGCGCGAGGTGGGTAAACTGCTGGCCTTTTTAAAAGAGCCCGAGCCACCCAAAGGTTTAAAAGAGGCGTGGCAGTCTCTGCCTATTTTTAAGCAAGTGCTTAATATGGCCCCCAAGGTACTCAAAAAAGCGCCTTGCCAAGAGGTGGTGCTTGAGGGCGACGCTATCGACCTAAACCTACTGCCGATACAAACCTGTTGGCCCGGCGACGCCGCGCCGCTTATTACCTGGCCACTGGTTATTACCCGGGGCCCGCTGAAAGAGCGGCAAAACCTCGGCATCTACCGCATGCAAAAAATCGCTAAAAATCGGTTGATTATGCGCTGGCTAAGCCATCGCGGTGGCGCGCTGGATTTTCGCGAGTGGCAGCAAGAACACCCCGGCGAGCCCTTCCCCGTAGCCGTCGCGTTGGGCGCTGACCCCGCCACTATTTTAGGCGCGGTTACCCCCGTGCCAGACAGCTTAAGCGAGTACGCGTTTGCCGGGCTGCTGCGCGGCAGCAAAACCGAGGTAGTCAAAGCCGGCAGCAACGAGCTGCAAGTGCCCGCCTCGGCCGAGTTTATTTTAGAGGGCCATATCGCCCCGGACGACATGGCGCCAGAGGGGCCCTACGGCGACCACACCGGCTACTACAACGAGGTGGACACCTTTCCGGTGTTTACCGTTACCCGCATCACCCACCGCAAAGACCCGATTTACCACAGCACCTACACCGGCCGCCCACCGGATGAGCCCGCCGTATTAGGGCTGGCACTCAACGAAGTGTTTATTCCGCTGCTGCAAAAACAGTTTCCCGAGATTGTGGATTTTTACCTGCCACCCGAGGGCTGCTCTTACCGGATGGCGGTGGTCACCATGAAGAAGCAGTACCCCGGCCACGCCAAGCGCGTAATGATGGGTGTCTGGTCTTTTTTGCGGCAGTTTATGTACACCAAATTTGTGATTGTGACCGATGACGATGTCAATGCACGTGACTGGCAGGACGTGATTTGGGCCATTACCACCCGCATGGATCCGGCGCGCGATACCACGCTCATTGAAAACACGCCTATCGACTACCTCGACTTTGCCTCACCGGTATCCGGCCTCGGCTCTAAAATGGGAATGGACGCCACCAACAAGTGGCCCGGCGAAACCGACCGCGAGTGGGGCGAGCCCATCGTGATGGACGAAGCAGTAAAGGCCCGCGTCGACGCCCTTTGGGAGTCGCTCGGTATCGACAGCAAACCGGTCAGCGGGTAAAAATTTGCTAAGCTCGTCGCTGGCGCTTGTCAGCCCAGACAGCGACGTTTAAGGTAAGTTAGCCGTAACCGGGGCCGGAGCCCGCCCCGGTCACTCGTAAGATCAAGCTCAACACCAAGAACTTACCAATAACAATAGCGGAACAGACTATGTATAAACTCACAGCCCGACTGGCTCTGTTAGCCAGCCTCAGCCTTGCCGCCCTCCCGGCACTTGCCGAGCAATTCAGCGTACTACTGTTTACCAAAACCGGCGGCTGGCACCATAAGTCCATCAATGCCGGGGTCGATGCCATGCAAGAGATGGCCGAGCGCCATCACTTTAGCCTCGACTGGCACGAGATGGCCAGTGTCTTTGCCGACGACAAATTAAAAAATTACGACGCCATTGTCTTTTTAAATACCACCGCCGATATTCTCGACGACGAACAACAAGCCGCCATGGAGCGCTTTATTCAGTCGGGCAAAGGCTTTGTCGGTATTCATAGCGCCTCTGACACCGAATACGATTGGGACTGGTACACCAAAATGGTGGGCCGCACTTTTCACATTCATCCAGCCATCCAAACCGCAGAAATAGACGTCATCGACCGTAAGTTTCCAGGTGTTGAGCGCATGCCCGACACCTTTCTTTGGACCGACGAATTTTACGAGTTTGGCGCGGAACGCATCGATGGCCTGAACTATATTCTCTCGATCGACGAGAGCACCTACGATCCCGTTGCCGACTGGGGCCGGGTAGCCGGCAAAGGCATGGGCGATTTTCACCCTATCGCCTGGTATCACGAGTACGACGGCGGCCGGGCGTTTTACACAGGCCTTGGCCACGTGCCTTCAACCTTCAGCGATAAAATGTTTTTAGAGCATATTTACGGTGGGCTGTACTGGGCCGCTACGGGCAAAGGGATGCGTAAATAGCGCGTCGCGTTTAGCCACTTAGAGTTTAAAAAGCCCGCATTTTGCGGGCTTTTTTTGTCGGCGGGCATGACTTTAACCCGGCCATCAACAAGAGAGAGCTAAGGTACCACCTCAAGCTTAACGTCGATAAGCCCGACCTTGGTATCGGCAAGCTCCGAGAACGCCGAGCGGGACAAATCAATAACACGCCCCGGGATAAACGGGCCCCGATCATTAATTTTTACCACGATGTCGCGACCATTTTCGAGATTAGTGACGCGCACTTTAGTGCCAAAGGGTAAGGTTCTATGGGCAGCAGTCTTGGCTAATTGATTAAAGCGCTCACCGCTGGCGGTTTTACGAAACTGAAACTTTGCCGCGTAAAATGAAGCTTCACCTCGCTCGGCATACCCGAGCAAATGCTCAGGGCTTTTCGATTCAACGCTGCTACAGGCTCCCACAATGGCGAGCAGCAACCCCAAGGGTAAATATTTAATAACAGTCGTCATAATGATTTATGTGGCTTAGATTTAAGTCACAGTATACTCAGGCTAAGGCGCGTCATCTGCGCGGCACCTCGCAAATACTCGCCCAACCCCAGCCAAGGCGCCAATACGGGCCAAAGTATTGGCAAAGCCGACAACGGCTTGATTTTGTAAAAGCTTAAGCGTCATTATAGTGCCCTTGCCTACAACAGGATGTTAGCCATGAATATCGAAACGCTCTGGGTACAAATTAACGCGCCGGTTGCAACGGTTTATGAGTTTGTGCGCGATGCGCGCAATCTACCCCGCTGGGTACCCTTTTTTACCTCGGTACAGCCCGGTAAAGACGGCGATACATGGCAGGTGGATACGCCGGACGGCCCTGCGCAATTTCAGTTTGCAACTCGCAATGACTTTGGCGTACTGGATCACCGTATACGGTTTTCATCGGGCGCCGTACTCAGCAACCCCATGCGGGTCATCGAGCAAGGCCATAGCAGCCTCTTAAGCTTTACCCTGTTTCAGCTCGACACCATGTCAGACGAACAATTTAAAGAAGATAAACGTTTGGTAGAAAAAGACCTAAACACGATTCGTCAGTTAATTGAGAATTAATGTGAACATTACCCTCAACGAGCGTATTCGCCTGCAGGCGGTGCAGGATACTGACACGCAACAACTCTATTCAACCATAGACAAGAACCGCCGCCATCTTAGCGCGTGGATGAGCTGGGTAAACGACACAAACGCCGTAGCCGATAGTGAATTTTTTCTAAGCGTTGTAAGGCGCCAGCATGAGCAAGCGTTAAGCCTTCATCTGGCAATCTATTACGACCATACACTTTGCGGAGTTTGTGGTTTTAACGCCCTGAACAATAACCAAAAAGCCGGTGCCATCGGCTACTGGCTGGCAGAGGCATACCAGGGAAAAGGCATTATGACCCGCTGCGTTAACGAGCTTTTAAATATCGGCTTTAACGAACTCAGATTACACAAAATTGAAATACGCTGCGCCGAACACAATTATAAAAGCCGGGCCATTGCGGAGCGATTAGGGTTTTTATACGAGGCCACGCTACGCGATTGTGAGTGGCTGTACGATCGCTATGTAAACCACGCTGTTTACAGTAAAGTTGCATCCGAGCATCACGCGTCTACGATTGCCAACCACCAGAGCGAAAAGCCCCTTAGGTAATAAATATGAAAATACACTTTATTATTTATGACAAAGTTGAAGAGTTAGACTTGGTGGGCCCCTGGGAGCTGGTAGGCCTTCTCGCGGAGATCGGCTTGTGCGAGTCGCCCAGGTTAATATCACTGAATAGCATGACGCCCTCTGGTGAGCACGGCATGCGCTTCTCGGCAGACAGTCACTTCAGTGAGGCAGAACTGCCCGACGTGTTGATCGTGCCTGGCGGTAGTGGCGCACGTAGCGCCATGCTCGATGACGAGGTTATTGCTTTTATGCAGCGCGCGGGGCAAGAGTGTCAGGCTATTCTGTCTATTTGTACCGGCATGTACCTCATGCAGCGAGCCGGGTTATTTAGCGGCAAAAAGGCAACCACTCACTGGGAGTTTTTAAACGAGCTAAAGCAAGACCCCACCGTTGAAACCGTCGAAGAGCGTTTTGTAAAAGACGGTACTATTTGGTCGTCTGCGGGGGTTTCCGCCGGAATGGATATGACTTTGGCGTTTATCGCCGACCATTTTGGCGTAGCGGTAGCATCGACCATCCAGTTGAAGGCTGAATATTACCCCTCGTCTAAGGTATATGGCCACGCCCATCGACAAGCAAACACAGCAGAATATATACAAAAGCTAACGTCATAATTATCGCTATAAGCACCAATGCTCGTAGCGTAACTGCGTAAAACACACAAGACTGTAAGCAACTGTAAATTTGTCTATTTATTAGAAAGCTGTGCCGCCCTTCTCTCGCGCCTAAGCCACTTATCGGCTAAAATTTTATCACCTATAAAAACCTTGATAACCCATAACAATAGACAGGAATTTGCTATGCCCAAATTTACTCCGCTTGCCCTTTTTACCCTGGCCGCAGCACTCTCTGGCGGTTGCACTCACACGAGCAATCCGTCACCTGAACCCGAGCAAGAACAGTGGGTCGACATTTTTAATGGCAAAAACTTAGACGACTGGACCATAAAGATTGCCGGTTACCCGCTGGGTGAAAACGCACTGAATACGTTTGGGGTTAAAGACGGCAAGTTAATTGTTAACTACGACGAGTACGATACTTTTCAGGGGCGTAACGGACATATTTTTTATAACCAGCCTCTATCTCACTACAAGGTAAAAGTAGAGTACCGTTTTGTCGGAGAGCAAGCCGAGGGTGCCCCCGACTGGGCCTGGCGTAACAATGGCATTATGTATCATGCACAATCGCCCGAAAGCATGGCGCTCGAGCAGGGCTACCCGGCCTGCATGGAAGTGCAGTTGCTAGGCGGCAATGGCACAGATGAGCGTCACACCTCGAATCTAGTTACCCCGGGCAGCCACGCCGTCTACAATGGCGAGCTGCGTACCGACCATATTATCGAATCCACCAGTAAAACTTACCATGGTGATCAGTGGGTCAGCGCCGAAGTCGAGGTGCACGGCAACGAGCTTGCCATTCACCGGGTCGAGGGTGAAGAGGTGATTCGTTACTCTGGCATGCAACTCGACGATGGCACCCCGTTAACCGAAGGTTATATCGCCCTGCAAGCCGAGAGTGCTCCTATTGAGTTTCGCTCGGTTAAGCTGCTAAACCTTAAAGGCTGTATGGATCAAACAGCAACTAACTACAAATCTTACTTTGTCGCCGACGCCCCAGACGCCTGTCAGTACTAACGGCTCTGCAGAGGCAAGTGTTAATTCACCTGCCTCTGTTGCTCTACCAGGTCACCGCCTCACAGCTCAATATTTGCTGCTATATTTAACCCGTCACTAACCTCACGGGAGTCAGCAATGGAAACAACCAACACCACAGAAGCGACGGGCAGCTGTCTATGCGGCGCCGTAACCATTCATGCCAACACGCTTAAAACTAGCGTGGGCGCCTGCCACTGCAGCATGTGCCGCAAATGGGCCGGTGGGCCACTGATGGTCGTCGATTGCGGCGAAGCACTCACCATTAAAGGGGAGGATAATGTTAGCCGGTTTGATTCATCCGAATGGGGTGAGCGCGCCTTTTGCAAAAACTGCGGTAGTCATTTATTTTATCGCTTGAAACTCAATAACTTACATTTGGTAGCGGCGGGAATTTTTGAATCTGCCGACAACCTTGTGTTTGATCACCAGGTGTTTATCGATGAAAAACCCGAGTACTACGCTTTCGCAAACCAGACTCACAACATGACCGGCGAGGAGGTATTTGCGTTATTTTCTAACGATTAAATCATCATCCTCGAATCGTAAAAAACACCCATAAAAAAGCCCGCACTTGGCGGGCTGTATTTTCTAATACAAGTTGACCGATATTAAAACTCGGGCAACTCATCCAGTGTAATCACCAGTTCGTGATTGTAAACGTGGACTTTATGGGCGTTGGTATTAAAGTATTCGCCCGTCCAAAAATTAGATGAGCTGGTAACACCCTCAGCTGTGTCGCTATCGTTCCAGACCATAAAGAATAACCACCAGGCGTTATCGGCGGCCATTGCATCCGGATCGGGAATATTGCTGTTTTCACTTAGCGCAACCATCTTAGCCTCATGCGGATAATTTTTGGTCAGCTGGTAAGCCTCTACTTGCGACTCGTAGTTCTGACTACCGTCGTAAATATCGACGCTGACAATATCGACATAATTGTCACCGGGGTACCAGGCGCCGTGCTGGCCGTTCCACACCCAAAGCAAATTATCTAAGCCGTAGTGGTTTGTCAGGCGATCGTATAAATAGCGCCACATAAGTACTTGCGCGTAAGCCGGCGGAACACCATCGCTGCGGTCGGTACGACCCCACCAAAACCAACCACCGGAGGCTTCGTGCAAGGGGCGCCACAACACCGTAACACCGGCGTCCTCTAACGCTTGCAGCTCGGCGGCAATCATGGCCACGTCCGCTTCGATATTGGCAAAGCTGGTACTGCTGGTATCCAACTCACCACTGACAACCGGAATGGTGAAGTCGGTGTCTTCGGTATAGAACTCACCAATCACTCCGTCTGCGGCATTAGGGTCGCGCCAGTGCCAGGTAAAACTCACGAGCCCACCCAGATTCCAGTGCTCAATAGCCTCTTCTGTTTGTGTTAATCCGGAGATACCATTCCAATATAAACCGTAGTTCATAAAGTCATAGCCCATCATGGCCGGAGCACGGCCAGTGTCGTTTTGCACACGGGCAAACTGGTCGATCGCATCTTGCCAGGTCTGATCCATTTGCCCCGACAGCATATGGTTGCCCCAAATCGACTGCAAATAGGTATACACCGCTCGTGTGGTCAGATCGGCATTCGGGTTTACCGGCTCATCGCGCATCGCTCCCTGCAGGTTTTCGCTCATGCCGGGACACATGCTTCGGGATAAACACGCCTCGCCATCAGCCAACCCCCAACTGCCATTGTCGGTGTCACACAAAGGGGTTTGCGCCTCACCGATCTGACAATAGGGAAAATCACCGGCCCCCGGATCCGCGGCCGATTCAAACACGATGCATGAGTAATTATTTTCCCAGCCCCAGCCGTCACCATCCGGGTCGGAGTCAGCACTACGGCAATAGGGCCAACCATTGCTTGCTGCATTGGGAATAATCGCCCCCGTACTCGATGATGACGAACTGGACGCCGAGCTCTCCGACGACGAACTGCTACTACTGGACGACTCAGAAGATACTGACGAGCTACTAGCGCTTGAAGTGCTGCTGGTTGAACTTGAGCTACTGGCACTCCCGCCGGTAACACTTAAACTGCTAAGCTCAGGCAAGTAATTATCGCCATTTGCCGTAGCGCAAAAACCAAAAGAAGCGTTTGCCCCCGCCGCGATCTCACTGTTGTAAGACATCGCTGTAACGGTATTGCCGGTTAGATTACCGTTCCATAAATTACCAATATCAGAGTCGTTGGTATTCAGTGTTAACTGCCACGAGGTTACCGTTTCGCTCCCGGCATTATTGACTGAAACGGAAGCGCAGTAACCGCCACCCCAATCGTTTTGAATCGTCAGGGTAGCCGCCGTATTGTTATTACCACTCACCGTACTCGCATTTGCTATAGCACCACTCAGCACCAGCGTTGCAGCTAGCGCTGCTTTGCAGCAGGGCCTAATCAGGATATTTATCATGGTCTCCTCCAATGAGAGATCGTTATTAACGTTATCGGAAAGCGAACTGCCGCCGCCGTGGATGGGCATACCCACTAGGCGACAATCTGTGTGAATAAGAAAGCAACTTTATTATTCAGTTGTGCAATGACCCAGTCGGTCTATGCCGCTCATGCCTTCCACTATCGAAACCAAACCGGCATTCACTTATGAAACCGTTTTCATTTCGAGCGTCATCATCCCGCTACTAATAAACTCAGTCAGAGATACAAATCACACTTACGCACTTCAGCGCCGCAATATGGCGCACTAAAATGCGTAAAAAAAGATTCAAACGACAACGACGATTAAACAAAAATTTGTTATCGATACCAAAAAAGCGCGCGATACGTGACCGGGGCCTGCAACAACCACACGCTATTCCCATGTAAACTATTCGCCGAATAGCCAAGAACTTCGCACTTACCAAGGACAGCCGCCCCATATGAAGCAACCCTTTTTTTATACGTTGGCCGGGTTTCAAGCTGGTACCGCCGGTGTCGCCTGGTTACTGCTTCAGGTTGTACCACAAGGCACCTCGGAACTTGGCAAAATGGGGCCACTCGCCTGGCTCTGGGGCCTGATTGCCGCGCTACTCAGCTACGCCTTACTCGCAGGCGCCAACCGTTACAGCAAACGTATGCAACGCCACACCATCGCCACACTGCAGCGCGTGCGACCACTGTTTACGCGTTTATCGCTGTGGCAAATAGTGGTGATATCGGCCCTGGCGGGTATTGGGGAAGAGCTGTTGTTTCGGGCCTTTTTGCAAAACCTTATCACCGGCTACAGCAGCATCTGGCTTGGTTTGGGGCTCGCCTCACTGGTGTTTGCGCTGCTGCACTTTATGTCGTGGTTTTATTTTTTTATCACCCTGCTGATGGGGTTATTACTGGGGGCGGGGTATTACCTGAGCCAAAGCATCGTGTTTGTCATTGTCTGGCACGGCGTCTACGATTTGATCGCTCTCGGGATACTGGTCCACGCGCCACAGCTACTGGGTTTACCGGCAAAAAAGCAAGCGCAATAACCGCCGTCAAAGACTAAAAAAGCTTAAACTTTAGCGTGCGCTGCCGATATAGTCACCGAGACTACAATAAAAAATACCCGGGAGCCTTAATGCCATTTTTACGTCATTATTCGATTTCGCGCCGCCTCATCGCCATCGCGATGTTAACCCTGCTCGTGGTCGCAGGTCTTGTCAGCTTATTTGCCTATAACTATCACACCAGCTTGCTAGAGGCGCGCAGCACCAAAACCCAGCATTTGGTCGAATCGGGCCTGGGCGTCATAGCGTACTTCCACACGCAAGAGACCGCCGGCACTATGAGCCGAGCTGAGGCACAAGACGCGGCCATCGCCGCCATAGGCGACATGCGCTACGGCAACAACGATTACTACTGGATACAAAATCGCGATTTAATCATGGTGCACCACCCATTCAGCCAAAAGCTCAATGGCACCGATATATCAGCCATTGCCGACCCCAACGGTAAACGGTTGTTCAGCGAAATGGAGCGAGAAATTGCCGCCCACGGCAAAGGCTACGTAGCCTACGCATGGCCCAAACCCGGCTTCGGGCAACCGGTGGACAAAATCTCCTACGTCGAATCTTTTGCGCCGTGGGGCTGGGTACTCGGCTCTGGGATTTACCTGGACGATGTAGAAGACGACTTTTGGGCCACTATGGCACCACAGCTACTATTGGCCGGAGTTGGTCTTACACTCTTAATCGGCCTCAGCTTACTCATCGCCCGCAGCATTTTGGCGCCGCTACAACACACAGCGCAGGCCATGACTGATATCGCCAGCGGCGAGGGCGACTTGACCCACCGGCTCGACACTAACGGCAACGATGAGCTGGTCGCACTGGCGGCAGGGTTTAATCAATTTTGCGATAAGTTGTCGGCCGTCATTAATGATTTGCGCAGCTTGGTAAACCACAATCGGCAAATTGCCAGTCAAGTAGACCGCTCCATAAGCGATGCCAAAACCTCGTACGATCAGCAAAAACAAGAGCTGGACACTGTGGCCTCGGCCGTCGAGCAAATGAGCGCGACCTCGCAAGATGTCGCCCAGCGTATCACCGAATCTGCCGACGCCGCACAGAGTGCGGGCAAGCACTCCGAGTCGGGCCAAAGCAACGCGCAAACCACCCGCGACGCCATGGAGCGTTTGGCCATCGATATCGCCGCGACCAGTGAAGCCATCTCTGAGTTAGACCAACAATCCAATAATATCAGTGGCGTACTGGATGTGATTCACGGCGTTGCCGAACAAACCAACCTGCTGGCATTAAACGCCGCCATCGAGGCGGCCCGCGCCGGCGAGCAAGGCCGCGGGTTTGCCGTGGTAGCCGATGAAGTGCGCACTTTGGCGAGCCGCACTCAGGCGTCCACCGATGAGATCCGAGAAATGATAAACAGCCTACTTAACAATACCGCGCGCGCCGTAACCGCGATGAAAACCAGCCACGACCAATCTGAAGCGATGCGCTCTCAGGTGGAGGACGTAAAAACGGTGCTCGCGACCATTAATAACTCAGTCGGCACCATTACCGATATGACGCATCACATAGCCTCCGCCGCCGAAGAGCAATCGCAAACCTCACACACCATTGCCGCCAGCTTAAATCAGCTGAGCAGCTTAAGCGACGATGTACTCAAAGATTTAAACGATACGGCGGGTAACACGGCCAACCTTACTGAGACCAGTGGACGATTAGAACAGCTGATAAACCAGTTTAAAACGTAGCCCGGATTGTTAATCGGTAAAAAATACCGCAAGCCATATACTCAGCTCACTGGCTAACGTGCCCGCCACCCGGTGGCGGGTGCCGGCGGGGATCAGCACATAGTCACCGGGCGCCAAAGCCTGCTCTGAGCCATCGCCCCACTGCAAAATTGCCCCGCCAGACAACAGTAGCACCCACTCGTGCTCATCCTGTTCATACCAAAAATCCGCCGCGCTGGCATGACCCTGAGACACGATTCGCTCAACCCGCACGGTCGTCGATTGACACAGGGTTTGCGTCAACTCCTGCGGCAATTGCTCGGGGATATCAGCGGTGATATTGGCCGGCTGAGGATTGTCACCGCACGGCTCACCCGCACTCACAAGGTATCGATCCCTTTGTGCGCAAAGTCCGGGCGATGCTTGGTTAACTGCGGCTTTGTGCCACCGGGCAGTTTGTTGACGGCACCGCGCTCGGCACTAAACTCTAGCCCCTCGCGATACAGGGCGTTACTGGCGTCCGCCTCGCCCAGTTGCAACAGCAAACGAGCCTGCAATTCGTAAACTTCGGCCGATGGCGCAATATCGAGGCTGGCTTTAAAATAATCCCGTGCCTGCCCCCACAAGCTGTTGCGCAAGCTCAATTTACCCAAGGTACACAGCAGTACCGCATCGGCATCGTGAGTTTTAAGCCAGCTATGGGCTGTTTTTAGTTGCGCCGAAATATTAGCCCCGGTCAACTCACCGTACAACGCCACCCACTCGCTACGCCAATCGCCCTTTAACGCGCTGACCAAACGAGGCTCGGCCTCTTGATCGTAACCCAGGCGGTGCAGCTCTACCGCATAGACACCAATAAGCGCGGGCTCTTTTTGCAAACTTTTAGCAAGGCGCTGCCACACCGCATCCAGCTCCGCTTTGCTCGCCTCTGCGCCAGCACTTATTTGTCTGGCGGGGCGGGTACTCAGCGCCAGCTGGCGCTCAAACACCGCAATTTCTAATTCGCGAAGCGCCTCTGGCGGGCGAATCTTTAATTGCCGCAAGCTTGGCAGCAGCTGCTCGAGCGCGTCAATTTCATCCAGTGCAAAATAAACATCGGCCAGCAAATCCAATACCACCGGATGCTCTGGCGCGGTGCGTTTAATACGGTTTAAGGTTGCCAAACACTGCTCGTAACGCTTGCTACCCAACTGCATACGCGCCTGCGTTAGTGCTACCGCCAGCTCGCTGCTGCCACGCGAGCGCTCGGCTTTGTGCAGCAGATCTAATGCACCGGAAAAATCTTTTAACTCATAGGCGCAGCGTGCGGCCGCCAGATAATTAACCTGTGGGCTAACGGATTTACCGGCACTGCGCACTAATTTTTTTTGTGCCGCCGACCAATCGCCCTCGATAAAATCGACTAAAGCCGCCATGGTTTTAGATTGCGCCCGGGACGAGTATTTTCGCTCGCGGGTGAGCAACTTGCCGGCATTGCGCCCCACATTAATCACGCGCAACAACAACCAAAACACAAAAAAGCACAGCGCCAAAATAACCAGGCCGGTCCAGGCACTCATCTCGATGGTTTTATGGCCGTAAGCAATTAACACGTAACCGCCATCGTGACGCATCATCTGAAACAATAATGCGCCGGCAACCATTACCAGCAGCAGAATTACTAAGCGTCGTTTCATGGCGTGCCACCCGCCTCAATTTTATGCAGCTTATCGATATAGGCCCGCAGCTGGCCTAACGCGTCATTGATGTCGGGAAGCTCGACAACAATCGGCTCTTCTTCTAACTCAGCCAACTCCGTCAGCAAAATGTCGGAGCGATTATTTTGCTCAAAGTGCGCGGCAATCCACTGCTGCGCTTTGCTTAAGCTTTGCTCATATACCTGAGGCTGTTCACGCAGCAGGGCAAGTTGCGCCTGCTCTAGCATTAAACGCAGGTTTTGCGTTAAAAAGTAACGCTGCTCGGGCGGTAGTAGTGGCGTGATTTTTTGCTCGCGATCGCGCACCCGAATATAACTTCCCAGGGTTGTAAACGCGCGATTAAAGCTCGCTTTAATTTTTTGCCATACGCTCTCGGCGTTAGCGTTCGCTGTCACCGCGCTATCGGGGCCAATGGATGAGCGCTGATAACTCTCTAACTCATCTAAATTTTCAATTTGCTCAATCAGCGCCTGCACTCGCGCGTACAAACCTTCACGATCAACCGGCTCTACCATTTTTAACGCCGTTAGCTCGCGCGCTAATGTTTGCCGCACCCCAAAAAGATCCGGGTCCTGCTGATCGCGCAAAATGGTGTCGGCGGCCTGTGTTAAGGCAATCGCCTCAGAGCTGTTGTGCTCGATTAACATACGCTGACTCGCCAGGCGCAATAAAAAGGCGGCCTCGGCTAATTTCCAGTCGTCTCGCGAGGTATCGCTCAGCGCCTCAAGGCGGCGCTCCATGGCTGCCTGTTGGCGCGCCAAATTGTTCAGCTGTGACGAGTCGTCACCCTCGGCCTGAAGCTTTTGTAACTCTTGTCCCTGCAGCCCTAATTGGCGTTTAACGCTATTGATGTCACTCTCAATGGCCGAAGCATCAAAGGGCTCTGGCTGGGCCACGGGCGCATTGCCGGTGGCCACCTCGCGCTCTAGGTGGGTGAGCTGCTGCCACATTTGCCAGCCAAACCAAGCGGTAGCCCCGGCCAGCAGCACGATTAAGAGCAGGCAAAATACCGCCAGTGCCGAGCGGCGTGGCTTTTTGGCCGCCACGGCTTTGGTGTGGGCTTTAGGCGGGGGCGATTTTTTATGGGTGTCGGAGTCAGGAGTTTTGCTTTTAGCCTCCTTGTTATCGCTGCCTTTTACGCTCGGCTTATCCGTCGCGGATGCCTCGGCGGCGGCTTCATCAGCTCCCACTGCGGGTAACTTACTGTTGTCGCTGGAATGATCTTGCGCCATGAATTTCTCCTGAAATAACTCGCGCCCACCGCAGATGCGGTTATGTAGTAGCAATAAAGACTGCGCACCGACCAGCGGTATTTGACCGAGGCGGCCTCGCTAACACTTAGCCCTTATGGGCAATATAGCTGTTTAAAGCGGCTAGCATCGCATTGTCGCCCGCATTTCGGGCCACCAACAACTGATCAAAGCCCGCTTTACGGGCCAGTGCGGCCACCCGCTCGCCGGGCACCAACAGCGGGCAGGCAAACGCTTCGCGCCCTAGCGCCGGATGCCGCCTCAGTAACTGCGTTAAGTTACCCAAGCTTTCGCCGCTGTGCACGCTGAGTATATCCCACTGCCCGGCACCGGAGGGTAAAACACTCAGCAAGCACGATTCGGCCTCAGCCGGTAATTGGCGCTGGTATAACTCGCAATAATCTACCTGAGCCCCGCGCTCGCGCAGGGTTGTGGCCATTAAATCGCGCCCGCCAACACCGCGAAATATGACAATTTTTTCGCCGGCAACCCGCTGCAGTGCGGGGTCGGCGAGCAGTGCCTCGCTGTTCATGGCCGAATCGTCCCGCCCCAGTGCACTAACGCGAATGTCGGCCTGTTCCAGCTCGCGCGCCGTAGCGCCACCAACGGCAAAATAATCGATGCCCAGAGGTAGCTGGGGCCAATACGCATCAAGCCAGCTGAGGCCATAATGGACCGCGTTGCGGCTGACAAAAATAGCCTTTTGGTAGTGGTCTAGGTTAAGCACCAACTGTTTCACCCGCTCGCGCGCGGCGTTATCAGCGAGCTCGACAATCTCCATAACCGGCACCACGGCACTGGCTAAACCTTGTTCGGTTAAGCACTGTTGCCACTGGCTCGCCTGCGGTTCCGGGCGGGTAATAATAACGCGGTAACGACTTTGCGAAGGTTCTGTCACCGCAGCACTCACTGAATCTCGCGGCCGTATACGTCAGCCAAAATGCGATCGGCACCGGCGGCCAATAAGCGCTCGGCCAGGGTGATGCCCATGGCCTCGGCCTCGGCCACGGGGCCTGTGATTTCATCAAACAACATGGTACTGCCATCGACCGCACCCACCAGACCACGCAGCCACAGCTGCTCACCCCGGTGCTCGGCGTAGCAACCAATTGGCACCTGGCAACCGCCCTCTAGGCGGCGGTTCATGGCGCGCTCGGCACCCACACGCTCGGCGGTGAGCCGATCGTGCAGCGGCGCCAATAGCTCGATCAACTCGTGATCGTCGCTGCGACACTCAATGCCCACAGCCCCCTGGCCCCCGGCGGGTAAACATTGCTCGGGGCTTAGGTGGCTGGCGATACGATCCTGCAGTTTCAATCGCAACAGCCCGGCACTGGCGAGGATGATGGCGTTAAACTCGCCGGCATCCAGCTTGGCGAGCCGGGTTTGCACATTGCCGCGTAAAAACTTGACCGTCAGATCGGGCCGCTGCGCGAGCAGCTGGCACTGGCGACGCAGGCTTGAGGTGCCCACCACGCTGCCGACGGGCAAGGCGTCCAGATCGGGATAATCGTTGCTGACAAACGCATCGCGCGGGTCTTCGCGCGGGCAAATCACCGGTAGCCCCAACCCCTCGGGAAACTCCATCGGAACATCTTTCATCGAGTGCACGGCAATGTCGGCACTGCCGTCCAGCATGGCCTGCTCCAGCTCTTTTACAAATAAACCTTTGCCGCCGACTTTAGCCAGAGGAACATCGAGGATTTTGTCGCCGCGGCTTTTTATGGGTAACAGCTCGACCGTTAAGGAGGGGTGGTGACGCAATAGCTCTGCTTTAACGTACTCGGCCTGCCACAGGGCAAGTAAACTTTTGCGCGTAGCAATTTTAATAGTGCGGGAGCTCGAACTCATATCACTCTCAATCTAGGCTGGAAGGTAAACGCGGCCACCATCATAACAAATCAAATCACAACAAACCTGACCCGCTACAGTTGCTTCAGTAGCGCCTTCACATCACTGGCGTGACGCCGACTTACCAAAGGTGCCACCTCGGTATCAGCCAGACGCACTTGCAAACCACCTTCGGAGCAGCGCTCTAACGCCAAAATGTGCCGCGCCGAGACCAACGCATTGCGATGCACCCGGACCAGGTGCCCGGCAAATTCCTGCTCGAGCTCTTTTAGGGTAGCGTCTAGCAAGTGCTCGCCGCCGGTATGGTAAACGGTAACGTACTTTTGATCGGCCAAAAAATAGCGAATATCGGCCAGCGCTATGCGCTCTAGCCCCCGGTGGGTTTTGGCCGTGATACTGGTGCGGCTACTGGCGCCCTGCGCGGCGGCGCGCTGCATTTTATTAAGCTGCGTGACTTTGCCGAGCGCCGCCTCGAGTTGCTCGCGACGTACAGGCTTAAGTAAATAACCTACCGCGCTGGTGGCAAAGGCCTCTAACGCATGCTCGCTATAGGCTGTACAAAATATAATGGCCGGCGGGTCGTCCAGCTCACTGATCGCGCGCGCCGCCATCAAACCATCATCGCCCGGCATATGGATGTCCATCAGGACGATATCCGGGTCATGCTCAAGCACCGCCGCCAAAGCGCTCTCGCCATCGGGGGCCTCGGCACTCACCCGATACTCGGGCAGCGCCTCTAGCATTCGCCCGAGCCTGGCCCGCGCCAGAGGCTCGTCATCGACAATTAACACATCTAACATAGCTAAGCCTTTTTCTTCTCACGGGGTAACACAGGGCGCTGGCGGACATCCACGATACGGATATTGACACAAAACGACTCCGGCCGAGCGTCAATGATTAACTGCGCGTCCGCCCCGTAAAATGCCTGCAGCCGGTGGCGCACGTTATCAAGCCCCAGTTTGTTGCCCGCGCGGCGCGACTCCTGGGTCGACTCCGCGATGCTGTTATATACCGACAGGGCCAACTCGCCGCCCTCGATACGCAGCTTTACCGCCAACTCACCGCCTGTGCGGCTATTTTCAATACCGTGATAAATGGCGTTTTCTACCAGCGGCTGCAGCAGCAAATGCGGCAGCTCGGCGTCGTCGGGCGGGGTGGCTACATCCCAGCTCAGCCGCAGCCGCTCGCCTAAGCGCAACTGCTCGATCCTGAGGTACGCCCGGGTCAGCGCCAGCTCGCGCTCGGCACTCACCTTGCTGGTTTTACTCAGCGCGGCGCGAAACAAGTCGGCTAAATCCTCGACCAAACGCTCGGCCAAATCCGGGTCCACCGCAATTAAGCTGGCGATGCTATTCATACTGTTAAACAGAAAGTGCGGCTCGATGCGCGACTGCAGCGCCTGAATCCGGGCGCGCAGTTCGGCCTGCTGTTGCGCGCGTAAACGCTGCAGCAAATATAAGTAGCGCAGCAACATCCCGGCAATAATGGCGGTAAGCAACACGTGTGTCGCCACCTGCCAGCCATCAAAAAAGCCCCGCCCGATACCTTTTAACAGCCATTGCCCCAGCGCCGAGAACACCCCGGCGCACAACAAAATAACCACATAAACCACCAGCCAGGCGGCCAGCGGCGGGATCCGCTCGAGTAACGGGCGCGCACTACAGATAATGGCGGCACTGGCCAGGGTAATCCACAGCACCAACGCCGACACCAGGCCCAGGTGGGCCCAGCTGAGTGCAGCCAGCCCCTGGCTGGCGACGCTGAGCAACACCGCCAGTAGCTCGGCGGCGACCACCAGCATAAACAGCGCCTCAATGCTGCACAGCTCGGGCAGTAGCGATGGCTCGCGCCCGTTTAGCGCGGTTTGCGCCTGTCTTGCCGGTTTCCTCATAGCAATACCTTACTGCCGTTTTTTCCATGGGCTATAATGCCGCCACTGAGATGCAGTGCCAGTGTTATTCTGTCTGAATACTATCGGATGCGGCCGGGCACTTACAGGCCCGTCAGGGGTGCGATAACGCCGCCGATCCGACTGGCGCAAAATACCGATTCTAACCGCGAGACACACTATGAGCGATAACGAGCAGACCAACCAATCCTGGGGCGGCCGCTTTAGCGAGCCCACCGATGCCTTTGTCGAGCGTTTTACCGCCTCCGTTGGCTTTGACTGGCGCCTTTACCAACAGGACATTAACGGCTCAATCGCCCACGCTACCATGCTTGAGAAGGTCGGCGTACTAAGTGCCACCGAGAAAGCCCAAATTATAGAGGGGCTGGAAGAAATCCGGGCCGAGATTAACGCCGGCAACTTCAAGTGGTCCGTGCAGCTCGAAGACGTGCACATGAACATTGAGGCCGCACTGACCCAAAAAATCGGTATTACCGGCAAAAAGCTACACACCGGCCGCTCGCGCAACGATCAGGTGGCCACCGATATTCGCCTGTACGTGCGCGACCAGATTGACCTGATTGCCGCCGAGCTCAAGCGCCTGCAAAGCGGTATTTTAGAGCTGGCCGAGCGCGAAGCCGACACTATTATGCCGGGCTTTACCCACCTGCAAACCGCACAGCCTGTGACCTTTGGCCACCACTTGCTGGCCTGGTACGAAATGCTGGTGCGCGATGCCGGCCGTCTGGCCGATTGCCGTGCTCGCTTAAACCAGTCGCCGCTGGGCGCCGCCGCTCTGGCCGGTACCACCTACCCCATCGATCGCGAGCTTACCGCGCAGCTGTTGGGCTTTGATAAACCCACCGCCAACTCATTGGACTCGGTGTCCGACCGGGACTTTGCGATCGAGTTTTGCGCGTTTGCCAGCATTTTGCTGACGCATTTATCCCGCGCCAGCGAGGAGTTAGTGCTGTGGACCAGCGCGCAGTTTAACTTTATCGATATGCCCGACCGCTTTTGCACCGGCTCATCGATCATGCCGCAAAAGAAAAACCCCGATGTACCCGAGCTGGTACGGGGCAAAACCGGCCGGGTCAACGGCCATTTGGTGGCACTGTTAACCCTGATGAAGTCGCAACCGCTGGCGTACAACAAAGACAACCAGGAAGACAAAGAGCCGCTGTTTGACGCCGTGGATACCGTAAAAGACTGCCTGCGCGCCTTTGCCGACATGGTGCCAGCCATTCGCTCGCGCAAAGACAGCATGTACGAGGCGGCGCGCCGCGGTTTCTCCACCGCCACCGACCTGGCCGACTATTTAGTGCGCAAAGGTATGCCATTTCGCGACGCTCATGAAGTGGTGGGTAAATCTGTCGCCTACGGTATTGAGACCAGCAAAGACCTGTCAGAGATGACCCTTAACGAGCTACAACAGTTCTCAGACACCATCGGCGAGGATGTATTTGAAGTGCTAACCCTGGAGGGCTCCGTGGCCGCCCGCGATCACATCGGCGGCACAGCACCGGCTCAGGTTAAAGCCGCCATTGCCCGCGCTCGCGAGCAACTGTAAGCCAGTCGCTGCCCGCTCCTAGCGGAGCGGGCAGCGACCCAGCACCAGCTTATTCCCGTCCCGCCAAAGCCCCTCTTTCGCTTCAGCAGCCTCATTCAAATCCAGCCACAAAATGAACACTTTTTGCGCAAAAGTACTGGACTCGGCGTCCAATTCATCTATGCTTAGGCAATAATCTGCGCGACATAACTATCTATCTTAGGGCGACTTACGGGAGCAGCTGAGCGTGTCTACGAACAACGACGACATCAGCGCGTTAAAAGCGCGTATTCGCACGCTCGAGCAAGCCCTTGCCGAGAAAAATGCCACGCTCCCTCATCCAACGAATAGCAACGAGCTCGACGAGTT
The DNA here is from genome assembly GCF_963975215.1 of uncultured Gilvimarinus sp. Taxonomy (GTDB): domain Bacteria; phylum Pseudomonadota; class Gammaproteobacteria; order Pseudomonadales; family Cellvibrionaceae; genus Gilvimarinus. The sequence continues at coordinate 87,557 of NZ_CAXBFW010000008.1, read as the reverse complement.
AACCGCGCGCGACCGACGTTTTCGCTACGCTATGGCCGCCTCTCGCGACGGTTTATGGGATTGGGACATCAACAGCGGTCGCTGCTACTTCAGCCGTGGCTACTGGAAGTTACTGGGCTACCAGGAGCCACCCGGCAACACCGGCCTCGCCCTTATCGAGCAACAACTGCTTTACCCCGAAGACCGCGAGGCGGTAATCGCCGAGCTGCGCACCGCCATCGCCAACCGCCGGGCCAGCTTGCGCCTGGAGCACCGTATGCTGAACGCGGCGGGCGAGACCCTCTGGGTCGACAGCCGCTGTGTGTTAGTTGAGCCCGACGAAGACGGCTACGCCACTCGCTGTGTCGGCACCATCAGCGATATCACCGGCGACGTACAAACCAATACCGAACTGGTCACCGCCAAAGCCGAGGCCGAGCAGGCCAGTAAAACCAAAAGTCAGTTTTTAGCCAGCATGAGCCACGAAATCCGCACGCCCATGAACGCCATCATCGGGCTCGGGCACCTGCTGCAAGATACCCCGCTGGACGACGTCCAGCGAAGTTATTTACACAGTATGGGCATCGCAGCCGACGCGCTGCTGCAAACCGTCAATCAGGTGTTTGATTACGCCAAGCTTGAAACCGGCAACATCACCCTAGAGCACAGTCATTTTGATTTAGAGCGGGTGTTTGAGCGCTTATCCCACCAGTTTGAAAGTCGCGGGCTTGAACACGACAGCAGCGCACAACCGGTGGCCATTAATTTTGCCATCGATGACGAGGTGCCGCTGTTTATGCGCGGCGATGCCACAAGGCTTACGCATATTATCAGCCACTTGGTTAGCAACGCCTTACAATACTCTTACAGCCCGGAGATTTTAATTAAAGCCAAGCTACTGCGCTGCGTTAACGACCGCATTAGCCTGCGCTTCTCGATTACCGATTACGGTCGCGGCATGTCGGCGCAAACTCTCGAGCGACTACGCAGCGATTTACAACGCCAACCACATCGCACCATCGGCAACAAAAGTGGCTTTGGATTACAAATATGCAAATTGCTGGTCAAGCTCATGAACGGCTCACTGGAGCTGCACAGCGAGCCCAACAAAAGCACCACCTTTTCGTTTACCGCCGAGTTTGAAAAAAGCCATATAGGGGCGCGGCGTATCAACGACAGTGACTACAACTGTCGCGCCCTGCGCTTACTGGTGGTCGACGACAATCAACTAGCACTGGACATTCTGAGCCAGTCGGCCGGCAAGTTGGTGGATCATGTGGACACCGCCTGCGACGCTCACGTGGCCTGCGATAAAATCCGCCGTGCCGAACAAGACAAACGCCCGTACGATCTGGTATTAATCGATTATAAAATGCCCATTAAAAATGGGCTGACAGCAGCGCGCGATATTAAAACCGCCTGCGACCTAAACCATAAACCGCGAATTTTTTTGGTGTCATCGCTCAGCCGCGATGAAATTTTCTCGCAGCCTCTCGCGAGCGAGCTCACGGCCACCGACATTATCGACGACTTTTTAAGTAAACCCGTTAGCGAATCCCGCCTGTTTGACGCCATCTGCCGCGCCCTGCCCGAATGTCTGCAACCCAACAAAACTATTGAGCTGGAAGCGTTTGAGCAACTGCAGGGCCGACATATCTTACTGGTAGAGGACAACATCGTTAACCAACAAGTCGCGATTGGCATGTTGCGAAAAAAAGGCGTCACCGTAACGGCCGCCAATAACGGCCAGGAAGCACTGGAGGCACTGCGCTCTAACGAACATTTCGACGCGGTACTCATGGACATCGAAATGCCCGTTATGAACGGCCTGGACGCGACGCAAAAAATCCGCCAACAACCGCACTTTAACAGCCTACCCATCATCGCTCTAACCGCTCAGGCAATGCACGAAGACCGCGATCGCTGTTTAGCGGCGGGGATGAACGATTACATCAGCAAACCAATCAAGCCGGAAAAACTATACAAAATATTAAGTGACTGTTTAATCACATTGATTTAGCGCGACAGTTATCATTAATAAATTTTTGATGTGTAGGCATGTAGTCAACCGAGCGCTGAACAACCTCGCGAATACTGTCTAAGCGCCGCACTATCTCATCTTTGCTAAGCGTATCCACAATCGGATGATAGGCCCTCGGGCGCAAACCCTGCCCGTGCATCACCTCCAGCCAACTAAGGTCATTAAAAAGCTCCTCGTTAGTGCGAAATATACGGCCATTTTTTTTAAACTGAGCAATTTTTTGTTGCAGCGTTTCGGGGATAGGCATCGTACGACAGTAATTCCAAAAATCTGAGTCATCCCGACGAGTGATGCAGTAGTGAGCAATAAGAAAGTCCCGTATACGGTCATACTCAAAGTTGACCTGACGATTATACTCGTCAATATCTTCCTGATCAAAATTCCGGTTGGGGAATAAACTCATTAACTTTGCGATGCCCGACTGCACCAAATGAATACTGGTCGACTCAAGCGGCTCCATAAATCCACCCGCCAACCCCAGGGCTATACAGTTTTTGTTCCAAAACCGCTTACGCTTACCCGTGGTAAACCGCAGCAGCTTTGGATCCGACAAAGGCTCGCCGTCCAAATTACCAAGCAATACCGAAACAGCCTCATCATCACTGATATATTGACTGCAGTACACATGGCCGTTACCTGTGCGGTGTTGCAACGGTATACGCCATTGCCAACCGGCCTTGTGGGCCGTGGCGCGAGTAAAAGGCGTGGGGTCGGTCACTTTGCTACAAGGTACCGCGGCGGCGCGATCACACGGCAACCACTGGCTCCAATCTTCGTAGCCGGTTTTAAGCGCCTGCTCGATAAGCAGGCCCCGAAACCCAGAGCAGTCGATAAATAAATCAGCGCTCAGGCAATCACCGTCGTCAAGTGTGATGGACTCAATAAAACCATCGTCGGCGTTTAACGACACGTCAATTATCTTGCCTTCGCGTCGTTGCACGCCTCTCTCAATGGCGTAATCACGTAAAAACATAGCGTATAGCGTGGCGTCAAAATGAAACGCGTAAGCAATATCCGACAAAGGCGAGTTGCCCGCATCCACGGGCCGCATAAAACGCTCTTTCTCGGCGGCCAGACAGTTTAGCGTAAACTGATCTAAACCCGGCGCCTCTCCCGACTGAAACAACTTAAGCCAATAGTGATAAAACGAAACGCCCTCCATATCCTTGCCAACACCACCGAAGGCGTGAAGGTAGCGCTCGCCAATCTGGCCCCAGTGATCAAATTGAATACCAAGCTTAAAAGTCCCGTAGGTGTTACGCAAAAATTCATTTTCATCCAGCCCTAGCATTTGATTAAACAGCTGAATCTGCGGGATGGTGGCTTCTCCAACACCCACTGTCCCGATACTGTCGGACTCTACAAGCTGGATTTCACAGTACTGGTTTTTCAGTACGCGAGCCATGGCAGCGGCTGCCATCCAACCAGCGGTGCCGCCCCCCACAATTAACACTTTTCGAATTCTGTTATCCGTCATCTCGCCTGATTAACCTCTTTACCTACACCTTATCAGGGCGTTTTATTTACGCACTTCAGATTTTTTAATGTCGTGGTTAGCGTGGGCATACTCTCGGCCACTTTAACCAATGTTCGGTATATTTTTTTGTGTTTATCTTGCAGGCGATCCATATCGACATCAGTGAGCGTGATATCGTACCCCTGCGGGTACCATCCTAACCCAAGTGCCAACACAATCCACGCCTCATCACTAAGCACCTCATCGTCCCGCCGCCACAAACGGCCAAAGCCACTAAATATTGATAGCCGCCACTGAAGCGGCTCTGGCAGATTCTCTGTCTCGCACTCCACGCCTGCCGCGTGCATCCAATGGATTTCACTCAACACGGCGTACATTTCTCGCCAGCGCCGGTTATACTCATCCCTTAACCGCGCTCGTCCACGGCGGTCGGGCAGCAACTCCAACCATAGCAAAAGACAACGAGAAGCCCATGACCACTCAGAGTACATAAGCTCGCCGGGCTGACCGGCAGCCTTACCCAACGCCAGACAATTACCAACCCAGCTCTGCCGGGAGCGACCCGATTGCATCGTCTCGATACAATAGTTACCCGGCTTGATGGCCTGCTCCACTGTACGCAACGCGGCTTCGTCGCGCACCCAGCAATCGACTGTTAGGTTATCTTGCAAACCCGACCGGCGGCGCCAACCCCAAGGCTCTCTAATCATTTGGGCAAAGGGATGATGCGCCTCCTGTCGTTTTTCACTGTAGCTCACGCGGTAACGCCAAGGAGTGGTGTCATCGCACTCATAGGGCTCATGCAGTGCTTGGCGTAACAGTAGTGACGGCTCTCCGGTGGCATCGACAAAAAAATCTCCGGCAAGCGGTGTCTGGTTATCCAAACTCAGGGATTCAATGCCATTTTCCCGGCTCCCGTGAACCTGTAAAGTGTCACACGAAACACACTCCACGCCTAGAGTGCGGGCGTATTCGACAAGGCATTGCACCAGCGCCGTCCGATCTAAGTGTAAACCGTACCCTAAAGTGGACTTGGCCGAGCGCGGATCATCCACCGGAAAATCAAAGCGCCCTAACCTCGCCATGTGTGTCGCCAGAAAGTGATTGGCAAATGCCAATTGATCCGCGCCCGCAAAGCGCCTAAAAAACTCTTGCTCAAAGGGGGCCGGCGAAGGCTCAATACCATGAGTACCGTAAGGAAAGAAAAAGTCAGTGGCGTTATTGTTGTATTGTAAACCCAGTGTGTAGAGCCCGCGGCAGGAACGCAGCAATTCATGCTCTGGGTATCCCACCATAGTCAGCCAGCGCACAAAGGCTGGATCGGCCACCTCTATCGCCTGGCCGGCCTCTTGACTCACAGTGCCGACACTTACCCAGATCACTTTACAGTCACCCGCGTTAAGTGCATTTGCCAAAGTAACGGCTGCCCCTGCGGCAACCAGGCCATTACCAACAATAACAACCTGCCGTAGCTGACTGCACTTATTAACCACGGCGTTCACCGTACAAACTCATCACCGCCGGCCCCTCTTTAGCTAAGCCACCGCGACGGATCACGTCATCATGTTTAGGGGCACCTTGCGCCAATTGCTGTAGGCGCGATGCCATGGACTCTAGGTTTTCCGCAATGGCCGCTTGCGGCAGCTGCCGCACTCGAGAATCCAAGTTCTCTGGCAACATACCCTGACCGAGGTAAACCGCAAGCCAGCTCGGCCGGGCAAATAAGCCCCGCTCGTAGTGCTCGATAGTGGCGGACTCCCGAAACAATTCCATTTTTTGCCGCAAGCTCTCCGGGATATTCATGGCGGCGCAGTCTTGCCAAAATCCAGAGTCGGTACGGCGATTTAAATGATAATGCAAAATCAAAAAGTCACGCACCCGATGGTACTCGGTAGACATCCACCGATTAAATGCAATTTGGCCTAAGCTTGCATCGTTGCCTAAAGGGAAAAATTCTACGAACTTAACGATCGCCATCTGTATCAAGTAAATGCTGGTAGACTCCAAAGGCTCTAAAAATCCACTGGATAAGCCCACCGCGACGCAGTTGTTCTTCCAGCTCTGGGTTCGGCAGCCGGCCTCAAAGCGAAGTAAGTTGGGTTCTGACACGGGCTCGCTATTCAGCGCCCGGCGCAGCTGGTCACAGGCTTCATCATCCGTTAAATAATCACTGGCGTACACCTGACCATTACCGGTGCGATGCTGAAGTGGAATACGCCACTGCCAGCCAGTTGTTGTAGCGCTTGAGCGGGTATAGGACGGTATTGTATCCAGCGGCTTACTCGCCATGGCTATCGCCCGGTCACATGGCAGCCAATGCTTCCAGCTGGTAAACGGAACCTGTAACGTCTCGCCAAGTAAAAGCGAGCGAAACCCCGAACAGTCAATAAAAAAATCTCCCTCGATTCGCTCTCCCGATTCAAGCACCACCGCGGCTATATCACCCTCGCCGGTTTGCTCGGTACGGATTACGGTTCCTTCACGCCGTACCACATTTCTTTGTTCGGCGTATTGGCGTAAAAACATGGCATAGCGCGTTGCATCTAAATGAAACGCATAGCCATAACCTAAGTCGGCGTAAGGGGGCGGTGGCGCAAAACGCTCACTGCGTGCTAACTGTGCTGCCAACGAGAAAGAATCCAGACTTAAGTGAGGTAATGCCTCACGAACGGCGAGCCAGTGGTGATGAAAATCAACACCGGCCAAATCGCGACCAAAAGCACTAAAGGGATGCATGTAACGACTGTTTAGCTCGCCCCAACCGACAAATTCAATCGCCAATTTGTAAGTCGCGTCAGTGGCCTTAATAAACTCGCGCTCGGTAACGCCCAACAGTTGGTTAAAGTAGCGTATGTGAGGGATGGTTGCCTCACCGACCCCAACCGTACTGATCTGGTCAGACTCAACCAAAGTGACCGACATACCCGCGGGTAACAGGCGTGCGAAAGCCGCGGCAGTCATCCAACCTGCTGTACCGCCACCGACAATAACAATTCGTTTAGAGCATGGGGTCGCCATGGGCGCCTCTGTGCTGAATAAAGTGATTTTTATTATTTTTCATTAACCGATCAACTCTAACGTCGTTAATTTTAATACCCCCATAAAAAAAGGCGCAACCCAAAAGTTGCGCCTTTTTTGGCTTCAGTTCAACCGGTATTAGTAAATGAACTTCATCGTCAGTGCCAAGCGGCGATCATTGATGAACCAGGAGCGGCCAGTCTCACGACCGAACTCATCCAGAGTCATCAAAGTTTCCGTTTGGGTGTCGAGCAGGTTAGTCGCCTGCAGACCTACGGTAATGTAGTCATTCACGGTGTACTGTACCGAGCCGTCCAGGAAGCCCGCGTCGTCGTTCCAAATAGGTTGACCACTGATAACATCACGGGTGGTTACCAAATACTTAGAACGCCAGTTATAGGCCAGACGAGCCGACCAATCGTTCTTCTCATACATCAGTACCAGGTTAGCTGTGTGCTCAGACTGACCGCGCAGTGGCAGACCTTCCAACAAACTCAGGTCAACCACTTCAAGACCCGGTTGTGGCGTGTCCGGGCCACTGTCTTCACCATCGACCTCGGTCGTCGCCTGTGCGTCGCTGGTGAAGTTAGGTACACCTTCAGAATCAATAAAGGTGTAGTTAGCCTGGATACCAAAGCCGTCAAAGGGCTCGGGCAACATATCGTAGAACTGCTGGTAAGCCAGCTCGATACCCTGCATTTTGCCTTCTTCACCGTTGCGGGTGGTCGTAAAGTCAACGGTCTGACTTACACCGGTACTCGGGTTAGTAAAGGTCCGGGGCACAGCCCCTTCAATAAAGAAGTTGCTCAGATCTTTATAGAAGACGCTAGCCGTAATAGAACCTACCGGCGCAAAGTACCACTCCAACGAGGCGTCATACTGAATCGACTCCATCGGTTGCAAGCCGGGGTTACCGCCACTACCAATCCAGACGGCATCGTTGACGCCCAGGATATTGATACCGTCATCAACCGGTCCCGGCTCGACGATTTCGTTGGTATTGTTTTCACGAGTTACCACCAGCTGCTGGGCACCCAACACGGCCTGATTACGCACCTCAGACATATCCGGCAAGGCAATGGCTTTGGCAACCGCAAAGCGGGTGATCAAGTCATCGGTCAGCTCAACTTTTAAGTTGAAGCTGGGCAGCAATCCATCCCAAGAGGTGCTGTCTTCCTGGGTTTCGTCTACGTCGTTACCAAACTCTCGCTCAGTTTCAGAAAGCCAGTTGTTAGCATCCCGGGAGTAAGACATTAGATTGTTAACGTCGTCTAGCCAGTCTTGCTCGCTCGGGAACAGACCTGGGTCAAACGCACCCACCTGCTCTTCGGCCCACTTGCGGATCGCGCCACTGTCGGATAAATCAGTTGGGGCACCGGCTGGATACGCCTGACCAATCATGTCCGGGTATTGAATCGAACCGAGGGCATCCCGATCCAACTCAACATAACGCAAACCGACGTTACCCGAGAAGCGCAGTGCGGTTTCGTCAGAGCCAAAATCAAGGCGAACATAAACAGCCTTGTTGGTTTCCGTCGTATCGTAAATTTCTGCCTCGGTAAAATACGTGCCGTTATTACCTACTTCGGGTCGCTCGTTGGCTGGGTACCATATGCCTTCGGCGCCGGGGTTTGCCTGCGGCAAGTCGCGGCCGGCAATAACCTCTTTAAGTAGCTCTTTTGTTGGGAACAGGAAGCCACCACCTGGGATGCTAGCCACACCACCGCGGTGGAACTCGGACCAATCTACATACTCGTAGCCGTCGCTTAGCTCTTCGGTTTCCGAGAGCCACAAAGCGCCCTCACCACCATTCGGCCCCCACTCCGCACCGATACTGCCCCAGTTGTAGGGCGTCATGCGAACAATCTGGTTGCGATCGGCGTAGCGTACACCCGCTTTCACAGAACGCAGGAAGTCGGAGTTATCGAAATAGTGAGTTGCATCAAAGCGCACGGCTTTTGACTCACCCTCGGAGCGTTCATAGTGATCCATCGCCGAGCGCCACCAGTAGGAGTCTGGGTCCTGGAAGTAGTTACTGTCACCGGCCGGGTCATCAGAGAAGCCGGGGAAGTCTTCCGCGTAGTACTCGGGGTTAGCGTCACGGCGGCCGTCCCACGGCTCGATAACATTTAGATAGGGCTTATCGCCCGTCATAGAAAACTGCTGCAAACCGTAGATGCCATTGGCAACCTGAAGGTCATCGTCCTCAGTGGTCGCTTTTATCAACTGGAAGTCGCCTTCGAATTCCCAGTCCTCGTTTGGCGTCCACTTAAGGTTGAAGCTCAAGTCATCGACAATGGTGTGAGTATCTTTAAAGCGCGTATCCGCCTGATACTTCTGACCAAAATAGTCGTTCTGAGTAACATAGTCTTCTGGCGCATCACCGTCACCGGTCCAGCCACTTGGCACACGGCCTTCGCCGCCGCGCCAGCCGCCACCATCGGTGATATAGCCAGATTCAAAAATACCGCGCTCGTCAAACGCAAACTCGGTACCGGGATAAGGACGAGCACGACGAGTTTCACTTACGGAACCATCGTCATTCTCTTCACCGTAGCCACCCTGATACTTAACGGCGTTTTCTTTCCAGCTCAAGCGAGCGTCAGAGCGAATAAACTCTGCTGTCGCCTCTAAGGTATCGTCAGGGCTCGCCCACTGAAAGGCGGTGGCAAAACCTTTACGTACCCGCTCATCTTCTTTGGTAAAGAAGTTAGAGCCGTTGGTCATCCACACTTGATTGTTTTCGTCTGCAATACTTGAGGGCGCACCCAGTGTGTCGGCATTGTATTTTACAAAGGCGTCACTCTGTATACCGTTAGACTCACCGATTAACTCCGAGTAGGAGGCGTTAATCAAGAAGCCAAACTCACCCAGATCGTCTGTATCCCAGCGGTTGCTGTAGAGACCGGAAACCGTCGGCGAAGCTTCTTCTGCCATATCGCCATAAGACACGTCGCCGGTGAAGGCGATGCGCTGACCATCCTGATCAAAAGGCTTACGGGTACGCAGGCTCACTGTCCCGCCAATACCACCTTCGATCATATCGGCAGTCTGGTTTTTATAAAGGTCTACGCCGGCCATCAACTCTGGCGGCACATCCTGAAAGTTCAAGCCGCGACCAGAGCTGGCGGTGAAAGAATCACGGCCATTAAACTCGCTTCGTGTAGCACTCATACCACGGATAACCGCGCCGCTGCCTTCAACCCCGAAGTGATCGGGATCTTCCGGTGCCTGAAACCGCTCGATGGATACACCGGGCATACGTTGCATCGCTTCGAGTACACTGCGATCAGGGAGCGAACCTATGTCTTCGGCCGAAATGGCATCAACAAAGGTATCTGCATTGCGTTTAATGTCCTGGGCATTTTCCAAGTTCTGACGCGTACCACTGACGACGATCTCCTCCAGCATTTCTTGTTGCACAGGTTCATCCTGAGCAAATGTAGGAGATCCGATTGCCATCACACAGATGGCAAGCATCGACTTTTTGAAAGGGACAACTCTCTTGTTGTTGTCGCGATAAACCATAGCGCTTTACCCCGTTGTTATTATGTAACGTTGTTATTATGTAACTCAGTATCGACAGCTAGGCTCCGCTCATAAATGTAATACCAGATACGGACTGCCAACACCTACCTAAATTATTGTTTTCTTAACCCCTGCACTGCCACAGGGTCTGAAGCGAATTAAGCCGGCTTTATCAGTTATGTTTAGCCTAGACTAAAATGTAGCTTCACACCCTCAAATAGTCATTAAGACCACTACAGTGATGTTGCACGATGGCTAACTAATAGTCAAACAGTAAGTAAGGTCAAATATACCGTGTAACAGTTGGCCAAAAACGCACTGGCCCACCACCCAAAAGTAACTTCAAATTGACCCAGAGCTCTTAACTTAAGCGATAACCAGCAGTGTGTCTTAGCGTAAAAAATACAAGCTGCCGGCTAACAAATACTATCGTCTAAAGCTCAATCACTATTTTCACTTTACGCTTGCCAAGCCCGGCCCCGTAAGGCGCGGGCTTTACATCCAAACATCTTTTACAGCACAGGTTTACTCAATTGTAATTTGGCGCAACAGGATTGGGTCGGCACCTTCTTCCCGAGTGGCAAGACCACCACCCTGAAGTTTCATCCCCACGCGCAGTGCAGACGGCTCAGTGGGCACATCCTCCATCACGCGCTCGAACCGGTACCAGCCATCACCTAAGTCTTCACCCGCGCTTAAGGCAATGTTGCTGCCATAGTTACCTGCGTAACTATCGCTGGCTTGCTGAATATAAATCTGCAAGGCCATACCGGGGTTTTCAGTGATGTAGTAATCGCTAAGGTACAACTCAACACCCACGGTCGCGCCTTCCAGATCTGGCAGCTCATCTTCGCCAGCAAGATACATAACGGTGCGCTCATCACTGTCCATACCCTGCCAATTCGGGGCGATGCTTAGTGCACCCTCGTCGGCGTTGTAGGACAAATCGGGAGCACCCTCAAGGCCCTGCCAGTTATCGTTACCCCAGGTACCAGAGTCAACTGTTTCCTGTGAAGGAACCAGAGCGAAAGGTCCGGTGTCACCGCCGCCGGCATTAATGTTGATCTGCATACTGTTAATGGTCACCCGACCGGCGACTTCGTTTTTAACCTGAAGACCAACACGAATATTCTGTCCTTCTTCGGCGACAAACGCTTCATTCTCAGTGGCACAACTCACCTCGTAGGGCTCGCCTGCCGTCAATGATCCATTGCCCACATAGCAACCAAATTCGCCCGTGTAGCTACCGAAGTTAAGTTGCATAATTGGCTGGATATCAGCGCCGGAATCTTTAAAGGCCTGATCGACGGTAATCGTCATATCGAAGCTACGACCAACCAAGTCTGTGGGACCTTCAAGCAGGTACACAAGTTTTTGATCCGCCGCCGAAGGCTCATAGTAAACGCCCGTGTCATCACGCTGAACGGTCACTTCATCGGTCGCATCCATAACAGTCCAAGCCGGATCATCCGCTTCGACAATCAGCGGACCGCTACCAGAGGCCGGTGTCATGGTGACATTATCAAACCACAGAGGCCCGCCAACTTCAGGCGCTTTACCATTGGCCACAAAACGCACGCCAATCTCATTGATATCACGCAGAGAGAAACCCTCGTCGTGCCACGCAAAAGTGCCGTAGTCGAGGTATTCAGTACCGTCGATTACCACAATTTCACCGGTACCGGCGGCCAGCTCCCACATCTCTATGCGGTTCCAGCCCGCTTTTGGCAGATAGCCACGGCTTACGCCTTTCAGGCCGGCCGCGTTACTTAGCAATAGGTGCATGCTCATATTGCCGTCGTTGGCATAGGCGTCGCTAACATAAACCCAAATACTGGCAGCGGATCCAGCCATATCATCAACTTCATCCACGGCGCCGTAGATATCCAGCAGATCGCTGTCGCTAGCCCAGGTAGGCTCGGCCGCCAACACCTGCTCAGTGCCATTCCAGCTCAGGCTCGCCGTGGCATTGCAATTTTCGACGCAGCGACTCGCCCAGCCGTCGATATCAGACTCTTCATTAAATGGGATATAGGTAAAAATTTGGGGCTCACCCGGTTCGAAGTCACCATTGCCTGGGCCTTCAGAGCCATCGCCGTCGCCCCCGGTATCGGGTGAAGATGTGGTGCCCGCCCCCAAATCAAGATCCCCGCCACAGGCAGAGAGCACAAAGAGCGTGCAGAATACAATGAGTAGTTTTTGTAACATATAGAAGCCCTCTATTATTCTAGTCTTCAGCTTAATTATTATTTAGCGTAAGCGAGCCGCTTTACGGCCGGCGTTGCGCCATCTTTAGCGTGCTGGCCACCATTGAAAGTCCCTTAGGCAAGGGGCTTTTGAGCACTCATGGCGACTGCATAGTGAGTAACATATCACACAAATATTCTAACTGACTATAAGTCTTATAGACTTTCTTTGAATATTACGCCAACAGTGAAAGAGGCATACCGCTATTGTTGTCTCGTGTGTATTGTTTTGGTGCAAATTATCTATTGATACCGCTGTTTTAGGCATCGCCATAGCAACATGTTTAAGCAAGTCGCCCCGGGTAAACACAACAGCGCCACCATAGCCCGATCCAGTGGATCAAACGCTTTACCGTTAACAACCTTCTTACAATCCGGCCTTCGCCCGGGGGAGTAAAAACCCAACTCACCGCCAGCCCCGAAAGAATTATCTATCAATATAGCAGCCCGCCAGCACTTTGCAGTGCAGGAGCATTTTTTTAAATTGCGCCAGGAGAACTCGCCAATGCCCGGCCGGCAAATAGTGCCTCCACCGGCCTGCCTTCATCACACAATACGCTCGCCTTACAGACAAGCCAGCGCCAGTAAACGGGCAATATGGCAAAAAAAACGGGCCGGTTATCCACATTGAGAACAACCGGCCCGTGTTAGACAAATCGCCCAGGCGATATCACACCGTTTTATCGAACATAACGGTTAATAATGTTTTCGTACAGCTCTTGCTGACCACTGGTTTGCGCCGGCTCACCGCCTGCGTTACCAATTGCCGCCAAAGCTTCCAGGCTCAAATCACCCGCTTCAAACTTGGCGCCGTCGCCGGCGTCGAAAGTGGCGTAGCGCTCTTTACGCATCTGCTCAAGCTTAGAGTTTTGCAGCAGGTCGTCGGCAATAATCAGTGCACGGGCAAATACGTCCATACCGCCAATGTGGCCGTGGAAAGTATCAACCAGGTCAGTCGAGTTACGACGACGCTTGGCATCAAAGTTAACGCCACCACCGGCCCAACCGCCAGCGCGCAGCAGTACCAGCATCATCTCAACGGTTTCGTTGATGTTGTAAGGGAACTGATCGGTGTCCCACTGGTTTTGGTAGTCACCACGGTTGGCATCAATCGAGCCCAGCATGCCGGCGTTAGCCGCTACTTGCATCTCGTGATCCATGGTGTGACTGGCCAGAGTCGCGTGGTTGGTTTCAATGTTCAGTTTAAAATCTTTGTCCAGGCCATGATGACGCAAAAAGCCGATAACAGTTTCGCTGTCAAAGTCGTACTGGTGCTTGGACGGCTCCATTGGCTTGGGTTCGATCAGGAAGTTACCTTTAAAGCCGTTGGCACGGCCGTAGTCGCGGGCCATGGTTAAGAAGCGAGCCATGTGCTCTTGCTCGCGACCAATGTCGGAGTTCAGCAAGCTCATGTAGCCTTCACGGCCACCCCAGAATACGTAGTTTTCACCACCCAGAGCGATGGTTGCATCGATGGCATCTTTTAACTGAGCGCCGGCAAACGCCACAACGTTAAAGTCCGGGTTGGTGGACGCACCGTTCATAAAACGCGGGTTGGTAAACAGGTTAGAGGTGCCCCACAGCAGCTTCATGCCAGAGGCATCTTGCTTCTCTTTTGCCCAACCGGTCCACTGCTGCAAGCGCTGTTGTGTTTCGGCGCGAGTGCTGCCTTCTTCAATCACATCAACATCGTGAAAGCAGTAAAAAGGCGTGCCGATTTTAGTAAAAAACTCAAACGCCGCATCAAGCTTCATGCGCGAACGAGTTTCGGCATCTTTACCTTCATTCCAGGGAAACTGCAGCGGGCCAGGGCCGAATGGATCGTGGCCGGCACCACAAAAGGTGTGCCAGTAGCAGGTTGCAAAACGCATATGTTCTTTCAGCGTTTTACCGGCAACGACACGATTTTCGTCGTACCATTTAAACGCTAGCGGGTTGTCCGACTCGGGACCTTCGTAGGCAATTTTTCCGACGCCTTTGAAGTATTCTTTATCACCAATGAGTACACTCATATCAAATCACCTTTGCTAAAATCAGCAGCTATCCCGCAGGCGCCACTTAGTCTGTTAATCGTTTGTTCTGTTAAACACTCTCGATCAGGCGCACACCAAATGCGCCCCGATACTTCTGGCCGGGCTCAAGCACTTGCAACCCCTCACCAGTATTCAATGCATCAATACCGCAACTCATCGGCTCAACGGCTAACGACTGCCGTTCAGGTGGCGTGTATAACTGCAGAAAATTCATCCCGTTTGTGCCAGTCTGCTGCCACAACTCAAGCCCAAATCCAGCCGCCGGATTAAAAAACCTGACACACTGGTCGCCCTCGATATCGGCATCTAAGGCAAAACAGTTATCCAGCGATGTCTCGCCCAAGCTCTGCGACGACTGAAAACGCTCATCCTCTATGCCATCACCCGTAGGCAACATGCGCGCGTCAATAAGGCTACGGCGCATCGCAGGTGTCTGTAACTGACAATCCGCCAGGTTACAGCCCAAGGTATAGTATGGATGCCAACCAATACCAAAAGGTATGGCACAGTTGTCGCTATTAATCACCGTCAACTCGACATCTAAAGCACCCTCAGAGCGCAGGGTATAGCTCAACTCCAGGTCCGCTGCAAACGGATACCCCGGCTCGTTGCGACATTCATACCGCAACCGAATCGAATGCGCCGTGGCCGTTTTTTCCTGTGCCATAACGCTGATTTTTTTGGCCCATAAAAAGCCGTGCAGCGCCGTTTGAGTCGCGGCCTCGTTTACCACAAACTGATGCGACCGACCGCCAAACTGAAAGCGACCATCGCGCAGCCGATTGGGAAACGGAAACAGCAGCGCACTGCGATACCCCGGGTTATTGGGCAACTCGCTTTGCGCCACGCCATCAATCACGTTGCGCACACCATCCGGTGTTGCAAACTCAAGAGCATTGATCATGCCGCCAAGCTCGGGATAAAGCGTCAAGCGCGCTTGCCCCGCTTGCAACTGGATTGAATCGCTCATCACAAAACGCCTTAGCGGATACTGGGCAGCTGATCCTGCCAGGCCTGATAGGCCGCTTGATATTCATCCGCCTGGGCGCGATTAGGCTCAATCACACTGATGCGCTCCAGCCCTTCAAATGCCTCACTCGCGCTGGCGTAATAACCGCTGCCGAGTGCCGCACCCCGCGCCGCGCCCGCAGCGCCATCGGTATCGTACATTTCAATCGCCGTCTGAGTGGTATTGGCAAACGTTTGGGCAAACACATCGCTTAAAAACATGTTGCCTTTGGCAACTTTAATAACCTCACAACTGCCACCCAGACTTTTTAATACATCAAAGCCCTGGTTTAAGGCGAACACAATACCCTCTTGTGCCGCTCGCACCATGTGGCCCAAACCGTGGCGGTTAAAATCAATATTGCGAATGTGTGCACCAAGATTTTGGTTTTGATAAATTCGCTCGGCGCCGTTACCAAACGGATGAAACACTAACCCCTCACTACCGACGGCAACCTTAGCCGCCAAATCATTCAGCAATGGGTAGCTCACCTCGCCGCCGGTAGCGAGCATTTGCCGCAACCAGCTGTACAAACGCCCGGTGCCATTCACACACACCAGTACACCGTTGCGCCGCTCGGCCTCTGTGTCGGTTACGTGTACAAACGTGTTTACCCGCGACTGGCGATCGGCCGCATTATTATCAGTAACACCGTAAATCACACCGGAGGTGCCGGCAGTGGCGGCAACCTCTCCGGCCTGCAGCACATTTAAGCTGAACGCGTTGTTGGGTTGGTCACCAGCGCGATAACTGATCTTGACCCCGGTTTTTAAACCGAGTTCAGCGGCAACCGTATCACTGACGACACTTTGCTCGCCAATGTTAGGCATAACGGTAGGCAAGAGCTCGGCGGGCATCCCCCAGTGAGCCAACAACTGTGCCGCCGGGGCGCGATCCAGGTAATCCCAAAAGGTACCCTCTGACAAGCCCGAAGGCGTTGTGGTTATCTCGCCCGACAAACGCATTGCAATAAAATCACCGGGCAGCATCGCTTTGTGCACCCGCGCGAACAACTCGGGCTCATTCTCTTGCACCCAACGCAGCTTGGCCGCCGTAAAGTTACCGGGAGAATTCAGCAGATGATCGAAACAGTAGTCGTCCCCCAGTGCGTTACGCGCGGCCTCACCGTAAGGTACAGCGCGGCTGTCACACCAAATAATAGAGGGGCGCAACACTTGTTGCTGCTCATCTACCAGCACCAGGCCGTGCATCTGATACGAGATGCCAATCGCCTCAATTTGCTGCAAATCAACTGGGGTCGTTGCGGCAATTTTAGCCAGCCCCTGCTTAACGCAATCCCACCAGGTATCGGGGTCCTGCTCGGCGAAGCCCGCCTGCGGGCTGCTAATATCCAGCTCAGTCTCCGGGTAGGAGACTGCCGCCAGAGTACGGCCGGTCGCACCATCAATAACCGCGAGTTTGGTAGATGAACTACCGATATCAAGACCGAGAAATATCATGGCTTTCCACTTATCGTAATAATATTTAGGCTCTACCCTAAGCAATCTAATCAGCCCGGGCATTTAATTTGCGGCCAGTATGCCTTATTGTCCTTTTGACCACAAGACTTTTGCTTGAATTTTGCTCCAATTTCGTCCAAATTACCTTGCTTTACAAGGCAGTCAGCTTTCTAGGCAATTGAGCAGCCTAAACAATTGCATATAAAAATGATATCATATAGGAAAATATCGTTTCGTGTTTTGACCTATATTTACTCAACTACCCCAGCCGGATTACACAGTGCCAGAGACAGATCACCCCTATAGCAACCACGTTGAACCCGCGCGAACGCCTGATAACGTTATCAAGGCGCTGTCCATCGACAACCTTATCTTTGGGCTCGATCACGGCCAACTCGACGTTATGCTTATTAAGCACCGCGATGGCATCAGTAAAGGCCGCTGGGGGCTGCCCGGGGGCTGGATTCGCTACGATGAAAACCTGCGTGACGCCGCCTCCCGACATCTGCACGAACTCACCGGTGTGCAAAACCTTTACCTCGAGCAGCTCAAAACCTTTGGCCGCCTCGACCGGTTTCCCAGCGAGCGGGTGGTTACCATTGCCTACTACGCTCTGGTAAGCGCCGAGGACTATAGTCTAGTCGCTGGCAACAATGCTGCCGACGCAAGTTGGTTTAGCGTGCGTGAGCTACCCGAGCTCATCTACGATCACGCCGAGATCCTGCAGTACGGTATCGAGTTTTTACAACAACAGGTACGCCGCCGGCCCATCGGCTTTAACCTGCTGCCAGAGAAATTTACGCTGCTGGAGCTGCAAGAGCTGTACGAAGGCATACTGGGCACCAAGCTCGACAAACCCAATTTCCGCCGCAAAATCATGAAAATGAACCTACTGGCCAGCTGCGAAGAAAAACAACAGGGGGTCGCCCACCGCGCCGCCAAGCTGTACCGCTTTGATGAGCTGGCCTACCAGGCTCTGACCGAAAAAGGCTTCGCCTTCGAAATCTAATAGGCGCCTAAGCGATAAACGAAAACGGCCAGATGACTAACTGTCTCTGGCCGTTTTCGCTCTCGCCCTACCCTCCGTCACACCCAACACCGCATTATTTTAATTTTTTTGGCTTAAGCCCTTGAGCTTTGGTGTTTTTTTGACTATCTTATGGTTTATCTGACTATAAGGCGATAAATAATACGCCAATGGCGCACCCAGACGCACCCATTACTGCCCGTTAAAAAACGCCACAGAGTAGCCAATATTGCTGTAACAAACAGGATAAAAAGCAACACAAAATAACAATAACGTCGTAACCGACGTACGACGTCAAGCATTGCAACACACGCACGCGCCACTGAGTTAACGGTTTTGTTTCTTCGCCGAGAGACAACCAAGGGCTGCAAGACGATAGTCCCTATCGCCGTCCTGTGGTTTACCGTGTGCTTGTCAATAACAACCAGTAATGGTGCAACTTTTCACTTTCTGACGGTGAGCGCCACCACAGAAGAGAACGGCACCCATTAACCCGATCGACATCGCGACCAGAAACACAGAGCTTAGATAATGCTAATACGCCACGCCAAAAAACTTCTCCAACTAGCGGCCTTCGCCAGCATGAGTATTGCCGCGTGCAACGCTCAGGCGCTGGGTGAACCAAGCTATCTGGCGGATACCCCACAGGCGAGCGATTTGCGTCTGGTGGACGGGCGCAAAACCGCCACCTTGTATCACGACGCCAATGCCGACAGCGCCATCACCCTGGCGCTGGATGATTTAAAAGCCGACATTAAACGCGTTACCGGCGAGAAAGCCACCATTACCCACGACCTCAGCAAGCTCGGTAAGCTCGGTAAGCAGGCGGTTATTGTCGGCGAGATCGGCCGCAGCGACATTATTGACCAATTAATTGTCCAGCAAAAAATTGATGTCAGCGATATCGCCGACCGCTGGGAGGGCTATTTAATACAAGTGGTGCAAAACCCCGTGGCGGGTGTCGAACAAGCGCTGGTCGTAGCAGGCAGTGACCGTCGCGGCGCCGCTTACGGTTTATACGATATCAGCGAACAAATTGGTGTTTCGCCCTGGTACTGGTGGGCCGATGTCCCGGTAAAAAAATCGGCTGACCTCACCATTAAAGCCAGCACCCGGGTCACTGACGCGCCCAAAGTTAAATACCGCGGCATCTTTTTAAACGATGAAGCGCCCGCGCTAACCGGCTGGGTGAACGAAAAGTTCGGCAACTATAATCACGAGTTTTACGAGCATGTGTTTGAGCTGCTAATGCGCTTAAAGGCCAACTATATGTGGCCGGCCATGTGGAACAACGCCTTTAACGATGACGACCCGCTAAACATGGTGCGCGCTCACGAGCACGGCATTGTGATGGGCACCTCGCATCACGAGCCGATGATGCGCGCCGACAAAGAGTGGAACCGCTACGGTAAAGGCGAGTGGGACTACGCCACCAACCCAGAGGAACTCGCTAAATTTTGGCGCGCCGGCGCCAAGCGCAACAAACCATACGACAGTATTTTTACCATGGGTATGCGCGGTCAGGAAGACACCCCCATGAGCGAAGAGCAAAACATCGGGCTGCTGGAAACCATCGTCGAAGATCAGCGCAAGATACTCTCCGAGGTGTTTAACGATCGCGATGTCAGTGACGTGCCGCAACTGTGGGCGCTGTACAAAGAAGTGCAGGGCTACTACGAAAACGGTATGCGCGTACCCGATGATGTCACCCTGCTGTGGGCCGACGACAACTGGGGCAATATCCGCCGCCTACCGACACCGGCCGAGCGCGAGCGCAGCGGCGGTGCCGGGGTTTACTACCACTTCGATTACGTCGGCGGCCCGCGCTCCTACCGCTGGATGAACGTCACCCCCATTGCCAAAATTTGGGAGCAAATGAATTTAGCCAATGCCTTTGAAGCCGATCGCATCTGGATCGTTAACGTGGGCGATTTAAAGCCGCAAGAATTTCCCATGGAGTATTTTTTACGCCTGGCGTGGGACCCGGCCGACTGGCCCAAAGAGCGCATCACCGAGTTTGGCACGCTGTGGGCCGAGCGCGAATTTGGCCCGGAGCACGCCACCGAGATCGAGCAATTAATCAGTGGCTACACCCGTCACAACGGTCGCCGTAAGCCCGAGCTTATGTCACCCGACACTTACAGCCAGCTGCATTACAACGAGGCCGATCGCATCAGCGCCGAGCTGACCGAGCTGTTGGAAAAAGCCGAGGCCATTTACGACGACATACCCCGCGCCCAGCGGGATGCGTTTTTCCAGTTGGTGCTGCACCCGGTAACCGCCACTTACATCGTTAACGAGCTGTACAACGTCACGGCCAAAAACCGCCTGTACGCCAACCAGGCCCGCGCTAATGCCAACCTTTATGCCGAGCGGGCAAACGAGCTGTTTGAAGCCGATGCCGAACTTACCGAGCGCTACCACGACCTTAATGGCGGCAAGTGGAATCACTTTATGGCGCAACCCCATATTGGCTATACCCACTGGAACAATCCGCCCGCGAATACCATGCCGGTCACTTACCACTACCAGGCCAACGCCGCCGCTGATATGGGCGTCGCGGTAGAGGGTATGAGTGAGGCGTGGCCCGAAGCCGGTGCGCTCGCACTGCCTGAGTTTAGCCCCTACGGGCCCACCAGCTATTACGTGGATATTTATAACCGCGGCACCGAACCTTTTGAGTTTAGCGCCACCCCCAGTGCCGACTGGATTTCAGTGAGCCGCACCGAGGGCGAAGTCGAAGTCAGCGAGCGGGTATACGTAAGCATTAATTGGGATCAGGCCCCCACCGGACAACAGCAAGCCCGTCTACTGATTAAGGGCACCGGGTGGGGCGGCGCCAACATTAATATTAATGCACTTGTGCCCACGCCAGAGCAACGCCGCGAGGTCAAAGGCTTTGTCGAGGCCGGTGGCGTTATCAGTATCGAGACGCCCCACTACACCCGCAAACAAGCGGTGGCCGGCGCCGAATGGCAAACCATTGAGCAGCTGGGCCGAACCAATGGTTCGATTTCTGTGTTTCCGGTAAGCGACACCGAGTTTAGTGGCGGCACTGATGCGCCCTGGGTTGAGTACGACGTGTATTTGTTTAGCAGCGGCGAAGTCACCCTCACCGGCCTGTTTGCCCCCAGCCTGAATTTTGTGCCAGAGCGCGGTTTGCGCTACGCCGTGGCCTTCGACGACGCCGAACCTCAGGTTGTCGACATCCTGGCGGACCTGTCTCAACAAGCATGGGCACAAGCGGTCAGTGACGGCGTCCGGCGGGCCAGCAGTGTGCATCAGATCGACCAACCCGGTCACCATAAACTGCGTATTTACGCCATTGACCCGGGCGTGACCCTGCAAAAACTGATTATCGACACCGGCGGTTTACGCCCTAGCTATCTCGGCCCACCCGAGAGCCACCACCGATAGACCTAACCCTGGAGCAACCTCAGGAAGCTTTCCCCGGTCGGAGCGATCCACCGGGGTTTTTTTTACCTTTTTTTCGCGGCAAATAAAAATGTACCGAAAAAAAAGTGTCTACACTTGGGTATAAACTTAAAACGTCCTATCCATAGCTACGGAGGAACCTCCATGACATTACCCTATCGCTTAGCGAGTATCTTAGCGCTCGCCGTGCTTGCGGGCTGCAGCACCACACCAATGCCCAATATCTCGACTACCCTGCTCGAAACTACCGGGCAAGACGGTCGCGCCTGCGTCGACACCAGTGACATCCGCGGCTACGGTGTGCTCGAGCAAGACGTCATCTCCATCGACGCCCGTAACAACTATTATCTGGCCACCGTATTACCCGGCTGCAACAATCTTGAGGTGTCGGCACGGGCCATGTTCAGCAGCCGCTTTTATGAAGTGTGCGGCGGGGGGATGGATCACGTGCGCACCGGTGGTGACAACTGCACCATTCGCAATATGTTTGAGTTTGAAAACCGCGAAGAGGCCTTTGCCGCTCACGATGCCGCCATCGCCGCGCGCAAAGCCGCCGCCGAGCAAGCCGAGTAACTCTTTCTGTGCGCTAGCGGCCCCGGCTATTTATTGTCGGGGCCGCCCCTGCCCTGCGCCCCTTGCCGGTTAGGTTTATTTTACAAATCTAAACTGTCAGCCCCTCACAGGCTACGCCATGCTCTAGCGGCTAGACCATAACAGGAGACCACATGCTTAATCATTTAATACACTGGCAACCTATTTCACTGGGGGCGGTCTTGGCGGCGGGGATTAGTTTGTCCGCTCAGGCCGAGGATATTGGTCAATTTGCGGCTCAGGCCGATATCGGCAATGTCGCGCACCAAGGCGAGGCAAGCTTCCATGCCCAACCCCAGAGCTACACCATCAGTGCCTCGGGCAAAAATATGTGGCAGGACAACGACGAGTTAAGCCTGCTGTATAACGAGTTATCGGGCGACTTTATCGTTCGCGCCCAGGTGGCGTTTCAAGGCGATGGCGTCGACCCGCACCGCAAAGCCGGCTGGGATGTACGCGAAAGCCTGGCCCCCAATGCCGCCCATGTGTTTGCCGGTGTCCACGGCGACGGCTTGGCCGCCCTGCAGTTTCGCGCCACCACCGACGCCAGTACCCAAGAGTACCGCCTTAGCGTCAAGGCCCCGGATGTCATTCAGCTAGAGCGCCGCGGCGACACTTATATTTTTTCGGCGGCAAAATTTGGCGAGCCGTTTCAGGTTGCTCAGGTCTCTCACCTTGAACTCAGCGACACGCTGCAGGTGGGGCTGGCGGTTTGCGCTCACAACGCCGATGCCATAGAAACCGCCCACTTTAACAACGTGCGAATTATTAAACCGGCCGCACCGGACTTTACCCCCTACCAGGATTATATCGGCAGTAATCTTGAGATTATGGATATGGACACCTTTAACCGGCGTATTGTCTATCGCGCGCCCAACTCCATTCAGGCGCCCAACTGGACCCACGACGGGCGCACCCTAATTTTTAACGCCGATGGCTTACTGTATAACTACGACATTAACGCCGCTCAGGTGAGCGAGCTAAACACCGGCTTTGCCGACAACAACAATAACGATCACGTTTTATCCTGGGACGGCACTCACATTGGTATTAGTCATCATGCCGCTGAAGAGGACGGCCGCTCTACGCTGTATACGCTTCCACTAACCGGCAGTGACACGCCCCGCCAAATCACCAAGCCCGGCGTGGGTCACTCGTACCTGCACGGCTTTGCCCCCGATGACCAGTCACTGATCTTTACCGCCGAGCGCAAGGGCCAGTACGATATCTACTCGGTGGATATTGCCAGCGGCGCCGAAGCTCAGCTAACCGACACCAAAACGCTGGATGATGGCTCGGAGTACAGCCCCGATGGCAGCAAGATCTACTTTAACTCCAACCGCACCGGCACCATGCAATTATGGCGTATGAACCCGGACGGCGGCGGTCAGGAGCAACTCACCTTTGACCGCTATAACGACTGGTTTCCCCATGTTTCACCCGATGGCAAAACGCTCGTATTTTTGTCATATATGGATGATATAGACTCGGGAGATCACCCGTTTTATCGTCATGTGTACTTACGGGCAATACCCGTTAGCGGCGGCGAGCCCAGTATTATTGGCTACCTGTATGGCGGTCAGGGCAGTATTAATGTCCCCAGCTGGTCACCCGATGGCAAGCAGATCGCGTTTGTCAGCAATACCCAGCTGCGCGACTAGCAGCTGGCGGCACTGCAGCGCTTGACACTTTGCCGCAAGGATCGTCTACACTGAATGTCTGTCGCATTTCGCTGCAGGCATTCAGGGCCGGTTCAGCATCAGGCCCTTTACTGATAAAAACGACTTAATCCCGGAAACCGTTTATGAAGTTAGCACGAATTGATATTGACCAAGTCCTACCGCTACGTCACCTCGTGCTTTGGCCCGACCGTACTGAAGATTTTTGCCGCATCAGCGGTGACGAAAACGCCCTGCACTATGGCGCTTTTATCGACGACAAGCTGGTGTGCGTCGCCTCGATCTTTATCGAGGGCGGCGACGCCCGCCTGCGCAAATTTGCCACCCTGCCCGAGTATCAAAACCAGGGCATTGGCAGTGCACTGCTGGCCCATATCCTGGATGAACTAAAAGCAGACCATGATGCCAAGCGCTTTTGGTGCGACGCGCGCTCCTCGGCCACGGGCATCTACAGCCGCTTTGGCATGGCAGTAGAGAGCGAGCCCTTTAGCAAAGGCGGCGTCGATTACGTCAAAATGGCCAAACGCCTGTAACCGCCACAACACCCACAACCTACGAGCACTGCGCCCATGAGCAATACCCCGGAAGACGCCGCTTTTTACAAGACACTGCTGGAGTCTACCAACGCCATCCCCTGGAAAATCGACTGGGAAACCATGACCTTTGCTTACATCGGCCCACAGATTGAAAAACTGCTGGGCTGGAGCGCCGCCAGCTGGATCAGCGCCAACGACTGGGCCGAGCGCATGCACCCGGAGGATCGCGACTGGGTGGTTAACTTTTGTATTTCGCAATCTAAAGAGGGCGTCGATCACGAGGCTGACTACCGCGCCCTGTGCGCCGACGGTAGCTACCTCTGGATTCGCGATGTCGTACATGTAGTGCGCAATACCGAGGGTACCGTCGAATCACTGGTGGGCTTTATGTTTGACATCAGCGAGCGCAAAAAAATTGAAGACAAGCTGGTCACCCTGCAGCAAGAGCTCGAAGAACTGTCCTTTAAAGACGGCTTAACCGGCGTCGCCAACCGCCGCATGCTCGACTCCGTGCTGGATAAAGAGTGGAGCGAGGCACGGCGCAACAGCCAGCCCTTGTCGGTAATCATTTTTGATATCGACTACTTTAAGCAATACAACGACCATTTTGGCCATATTCAGGGCGACGACTGCCTTAGGCAAGTTGCCAAAACACTGTGTCAGGGCGCCACCCGCCACCGGGACTTCTTTGCCCGCTACGGTGGCGAAGAGTTTATGCTAATTTTGCCCGAGACTGACGCCGCGGCCGCCGCCAAAGTGGCCGAGCGCTGCCGCGACCTTATTTTTAAAGAGCAACTGCCCCACCCAACCTCCGCCACCGGCCCCGTGGTCACCGTCAGTCAGGGAGTTGGCACCATTACCCCCAAGCCCACCGACTCGCCCAAGGCATTTATTCAAAGCGTCGATCAAAGCCTGTACCGGGCCAAACAAAACGGCCGCAACAAAATCGTCAACGGTTAGCGCCGGGCCTGACTCCAAGCTCTGGCCCCACAGGCGAAACGGGCTTGTAGTTTGGACAAAACATCGCTAATCTTATGGTTTTATTGACTATAAGAAACAACAAGGCGCACACCGAGCGCCACCCAAGTGCATGAGGAACTCCCCGGCGTGAAAATTACCGCAGCCAAAGTGATTGTTTGCAGCCCCGGCCGCAACTTTGTCACCGTTAAAGTCACCACCGATGAAGGCGTTTACGGGATTGGCGACGCCACCCTAAACGGCCGTGAAAAATCCGTCGTGTCTTATTTAGAGGACTACCTGCTTCCGGCGCTTATCGGCCGCGATCCACAGCGCATTGAAGATATCTGGCAGTTTATCTACCGCGGGGCCTATTGGCGTCGCGGCCCGGTGGGCATGACCGCGCTGGCCGGTATCGATACCGCCCTGTGGGATATCAAAGCCAAGCTCGCCAATATGCCCCTGTACCAGCTGCTGGGGGGGCGCAGCCGCGACCGGATCATGGCCTACACCCACGCCAACGGTAAAGACTTGCCCTCTACCCTGGAGGCCGTGGCCCGCGCCCGCGATGCCGGCTATCAGGCGATTCGCGTGCAGTGCGGTATTCCCGGTGTGGCCAGCACCTACGGCGTGGCCAAAGAGGGCAAAGCCTACGAGCCCGCCGATGCCGATCTGCCTACCGAGTCTGTGTGGTCTACCGAGAAATATTTAAACTTTACCCCCAAACTCTTTAAAGCCATTCGCGATGAGTTTGGCGACGATCTGCACCTACTCCACGACGTTCACCACCGGCTAACGCCCATCGAGGCCGCACGGCTGGGCAAAGAGCTGGAGCCCTACCATTTGTTTTGGCTGGAAGATGCCGTACCGGCCGAAAACCAGGAAGGCTTTAAGCTGATTCGTCAGCACACCACCACCCCCATTGCGGTGGGCGAAGTGTTTAACAGCATTCACGACTGCCGTGAGCTGATCGAGAACCAGCTGATCGACTATATCCGCACCACCATTGTCCACGGTGGCGGTATCACCCACGTGCGCCGCATTGCCGATTTAGCCTCGCTCTACCATGTGCGCACGGGGTTTCACGGTGCAACCGACCTCTCGCCGGTGTGCATGGGGGCCGCGCTACACTTTGATTACTGGGTGCCCAACTTTGGTGTACAGGAGCACATGCCCCACAGCCCGCTGATGGAGTCGGTATTTACCCGCGCCTATGAGTTTAAAGATGGCTATTTTACCCCGGGCGAGACACCCGGCCACGGGGTAGACATCGATGAAGCCGAGGCCGCCAAATACCCCTATAAACGTGCCTGCCTACCGGTAAACCGGCTTGAGGACGGCACCCTGTGGCACTGGTAAATAAGCGACTAACGACTACATTTTTAACACCAACTATCTGACAACCTAAAACGATAACCGGAGACTGTCATGCAATTTAAAAAAAATCTGACACTGCTTGCGATGCTGGCCGCTATGGCCGCTTGTAGCGAACAAGAAAGCCAAAGTATCGCCACCCCTAACGAAGCACCCGCCGAAGCCACCACAGCTAGCGCGGAAGAAGTGCCCGATGTGGTGGCCAAAGAAGCCGAAAACCGGCGCATGGCGGCCGAGCGCGAATTCGTATCGCAGCCGCTGGTCACCGAGATTTACACCGCCGACCCATCGGCCCATGTATGGGACGACACCCTGTACATTTACCCCTCGCACGATATCGAAACCGACATCCCCATGGATGACACGGGCGCGCACTTTGCCATGCGTGACTACTATGTTCTGTCGATGACCGAAGCTGGCGGTGAAGTTACCCTTAGCGACGTGGTACTGGATGTAGACGATGTGCCCTGGGCCGAAAAACAAATGTGGGCACCCGATGCAGCCCGCAAAGGCGATAAATACTATTTGTATTTCCCGGCCAAAGATTACGACGGTATCTTTCGTATTGGCGCCGCCGTTAGCGACTCGCCAACCGGCCCCTTCACCGCTGAGCCCAAGCCGATCGAGGGAAGCTACAGCATGGACCCAACTGTTTACCAGGACACCGATGGCGAGTACTACATGTACATTGGCGGCATCTGGGGCGGGCAACTGCAGCGCTGGACCACCGGTGAATACGTAGCCGAAGACATCTACCCCGCCGATGACGAGCCCGCGATTGCGCCACTGATTGCCAAAATGAGCGACGACATGCTCAGCTTTGCCGAAGAGCCAAAAGAAGTAATGCTGCTCGATACCGACGGCACGCCCATCAAACACGGCGATAACGAGAAGCGCTTTTTTGAAGCCGCCTGGATACACAAGTACGACGGCACTTACTACTTCTCGTACTCTACCGGTGATACCCACAACATCGCCTACGCCACGGGCGACAACCCCTACGGCCCATTCACCTATCAAGGCGTTGTGTTAGAGCCAGTGCTGGGTTGGACCAACCACCACTCCATTGCCGAATTTAACGGCCAGTGGTACGTTTTTTATCACGACACGCAACTCTCGGGTGGCCAGACTCACCTGCGCAACGTAAAAATGATGCCCATTCAGCACAACGAAGACGGCAGCATCGAAACGGTTAACGCCTTTGCTGATTAAAGCCTCGCGTTAAACAAAAAAGCCGGGGCAAATGCCCCGGCTTTTTTATGCGCTAAAGCTTAACCACCACCCACGTAGCACCCGTTATTAACCTACCCCCTCCAGCAGAGATCGCGGCTACCTTTTAGTCGGTTACTGCAGCTAAGGCCCCTTCGGATAGGGCCACTGCAACACTAATGCGCTTAACCTACCAGCCATACGCTATTGCTATCTATTACCCGGCCATAGGGCCATACTGATGTTGTAAGCCGCAATTTGACGTTTTTTTGTGGCCAGTAGTAGCCCTTGCACTGGCTAACATCGACATGAGCTTTAAGGGCAACTTAAAAGGAACAAATCATGAGTAAAGGACAAGACAGTAAGAAAAACAGCAAAAAGAAACCGCTGTTAACAGCAAAAGAGAAAAAAGCCGCAAAGGTCGCCAAAAAGTCCAGCACCAATGTTTTAGGCCAGTAAAACGGGCGTTTTATTTTATCGGTTTTTAACCGGTGACGACTCACCATAGCGTGCCCAGGCTCGCTATGGTGCCGCCGTCTCATTTACAGCGCGCCAAGAGTCTCACCGATTGCCACCTCGTTCGCCGTAAGTGCTCTGCTGCGACCCTCTTCAAGCGCACCTAAAGATATAGGCCCGACGCAAACCCGATGCAACGCCAGCACTTCATTATCAAAAAAGCCAAACATTCGCTTTACCTGATGGTACTTGCCTTCGGTTAAAAACAACCTCGCCGTGTAATCAGAGAGAACCTCTAACTCGGCAGGCTGAGTCGTAATGTCCTCGTAAGCAAAGTAAACCCCCTCGCGAAACGCAGCCACATAGGTATCATCCAACGGCTTCGACACCGTCACCTCGTAGGCTTTCTTAAGTTTTGTCTCAGGCAAACTGATGCGGCGTGACCAGGCGCCATTGTTGGTGAGCAGCACCAACCCGGTGGTATTAAAATCAAGGCGGCCCACAATATGCAGCTCATGCTTTTTCGGGTGGTTAATCAAATCCAGCACCGTCGTGTGTTTGCCGTCTTTGGTCGCGCTAACCACCCCTTTGGGCTTGTGTAACATCAAGTAAATAGGCTGCCTGTCTTGCAGGCATTTATCATCCAATACAACGCGAGAAAACTCCGTGACCTTTTGTTGGATAGATTGGGCCACACAACCATCAACCACAATCCGCCCCTGCGCCAACAACAGCCGAACATCCGACATAGAAAACTCACTATGCCGAAAAATAAAGCGGTCTAGGCGGCTCGTTTTAGACTTCATAGAATACGTAAACTTATCGGGCAATGCTCAAAGCGCTTAAGCATCGAGGCGAAGGCTGAAAGATTTAATGCTACCAACAACGGCCGAGCGGAGCCAGGCCTAGCTCCGCAGGAGCGAACTTAATTGACGTCTTAGCATTTTAAATAGATAAAAACGTTAAAATAATAATGGATACAGCCAGAAAACATACGTAGCTTCAGATCCAAAGATAATGTCGGCCAAGATAGTTTAGCCTACGAGTAAAGTAATCATATTTCTTCATCCACAAAAACCACATGACGAAAGTGGTGCTGCGCTTCGAAAGTGGCCCCTAAAGCGCCAATAAATAACCCCAATGTGGTAACGAACAAAGCCACTTGCCAATAGATAGTGGATACAGCCATGCCGATATCCGACTCAATCCAGGATGCGACTAAACTGGGAGCGTATAGAAAGAAGCCGGCCGATACATTGAGCGCAAGAAGAGCGGCGGCTGTGGTAGCAAGGCCGATTAATACGATCACCACCGCCGAAACATTGGTAATGACAATTTGCTCTCTCATAAGCGACCGGCGCCTTTGAATTAACAAACGCTGCCTAACGGCCACCAGGGCAGTTGTAATAAGCAATACAAACCCCAGTAGCATAGCGAGCTTGGTAATACTCTGGTGGGAAGCTAAATGCCAGGTTTCTGCGGTGAGCATTAGCAGCGTGGTTGTTGAAACCGCCGCAGCCGTTAGGCGCAATAATCGCAACGGAAATTCCCAGGGGCGAGCGTGCACAACCGCGCCAAAAATCTCGTGCCGGTTAATGTAGGCAGACTGCAAGTAAAATCGCCAGGGCGACAACTCGCTCGCCGCTTGGGTTTCTTCCAGGCGCGGGTCAGCAATTTGATACAGATTATGCTCAATTGCACTGAGTTGACCACTGTCAAATTCACGCATCTCAGACAGTGCCTTTGGCGATGAGGGAACGTGCATAAAGTTACCTTCATCTCTAGCCACCGCAAGGCCGTTAAGGTGCCCTAGTGACCGAATGCACAACGTGGTTAAGCGTTGCGCCACTGTGCTTATTCGCTCGTTTTCGTCTACCTCAGCATCAAAGGCATGCGGATCAATCCGGTTGGTAGACACTACGGCTAAGTCCAGCGCGCTGGAGGTCACAGCGATAGAATAAGGTTTGTAACGGCAGGTTAAATCCGCGGCGGTAAACAAAATGGCAAAATCCCAGCCTTCGGCATCTCGCAGATCACTGCCATCGCGCAACAAAGCCGAGGGCTCCTGGCGAATACTCAGCGGCACTTCCTCCCGCTGAACCGCATTAATCCGCCACGCAAACTGGGGGAACTGAGATTGTAGCCAAGCTAACAGCTGCTCGCGCGCAGACTGAATGGCCTGCTTATCAATCCGATCCACACGGCCAATAATGACCAAGCCAATTTCAATAGGGGCCAATGTGGAGCTGGCCTGATCGGGCGACGGGCGATCCATGAAAAACTCCTATAGTGCCCACTGATTTGGAATAGCCGCGGGTAACCTAAGCTATTCCAATGAGTGGATGTCCCATTTTTTCTCGTGTCCCATTTTTCTCAAGATATGGCCCTGACAAAAGTGCTTTACTCGTTCTTAAGGCTGCCAATAAACGCCTTCGATTCAGCAATGGATTTTTCCATTTCTTTAATAAGCTCAGCAACCTCAGTGTTTACATTTCCCAGCTCACCCTGTAGCGAGTCAATAGCACGCGCATTCAGGTTATGCTTCAAAAACAACACTTGATCCTGAAAGACCTGTAATACCGGATCCATGCGCGCCTCTGCGCTACGCATGGCCTTAATGAGTTGTTTATACTGTTTTTTGGTCTGACTTAGCTTGGCTTCACTCTGCCGCTTAAGGTTAGCACTGCTGTAGAGTTCAATTTCATCTTCCCACTCATCAAATAATGCGTCGGACACATCGTCGACCGAATTAATTCGCTCGGACACCGCCTCAGCGGCCGCTTTACTGTCTTCGTATTCGTCATTGAGCTTCTCGTAACGCTCCACAAGATCCTGATCTTCAATCTTGATAATCGATTGGTATTGCTCCAGGGCGGACTCAAACTGCTCTTTGGCATCGGTTTGCGCCTCTTGCGCCGACTCCACGCGATCAATCATGATATCGCGCTTGTGAACACCGGCTTTCTCCATCGCCCCGTAATACATTGACTGACAACCCGCCAGAGTGACGACCAGAAAAGAACTGAGAATCCAACGATTTATTAACATGCACATTTACCTATAGCGTGATTGGTTAAAGGCCCACTGATTTGGCCTAACGAATTGTCAAAAGAGCACTAAGATTGTGAATATTGCTCTTTGAGCGCTGCTAAGCGGGCAATTTAAGGCAACTCGTAAATAAGAACATTAATCAAGCAGGATTTGTACCATCCAGATGGCGATACTAGCACGAGGCTGGAAGTGCGGGATTACTTGCGTTAAGCGATGGGTAATGAGTATGGATCGCCCCTGGGTCTCTATGTTTCGACCGACTTATGTTATCAACGGGGTCAAAATTCAAAGGCTTGAGCCTCTCCCCCTTCACAGCTCTCTCTTGTGATAGCTAAATATAGATTCATTAATGGATTTTCTACTCTCAAAGTCACTTGCACAGGCATAAGCCAGCCAGCTATTGAGATTTTTGTGGTCACGATTGAAGTGAATTAGTGCTTTGACTTTTGCGTATAATCTATAAAACCTGTCGTCAGTGTAGATGTTCACTCTTACCAGAATCTGCTCATAAAGCTGGAATATGGAGACGACATATATAAATGGAAGCAATAGGGTGGATAAAATGATTGGAATAACGAAGTCCATCATGGTTTTGTGTTTTGCAAAATCCCCAAAATTTGTGCTTATAAAGTACGCCCCATATATTAGTAAAAACACTCCAAAAGCTGAAAGGATGAAGTTCATGACTCTCTCTACAGGCTTATACTCTTCTTTTATTTCTGAATATGCTAGAAGCATTACTAATACTGAAGTCACTGGTACTATTATAATTTCAGCGATCAAACTAAAGCAGTGAAAAGCAACAATAAACTCGAAGACAGTGAGCAACTTGAAGTGCCCTTTAATGGAGCCTCTGAAATAGCCGTCTTCACTGTGAATTTTATTTGCTTTAAAGAGTTCTGTTGATGCAACAAAAACAAACCATAAAATGGTATTTTTGAGTTGGTCTAAACTCCAAATTCCAACACCACTTAAGAAATCAACAATAAAATAGGTATAAGCCCCCATAAGGATGAAAAGTGAAAGTATCTTGGAGTTGCAGAATCCAAGTACAACTGCTTTGGCAGACGATCTAACCTCTTTCTTAGTAAATGCCAAAGAAAAGAATATCAGTATCCAAACTGATACGGCGATTTCCCTATTACTGAACAATTGATCCATGCTGGAGATATCTCACTTGGAAACTTAACGCTTCCATAAACGGCCCGAGCTTGCGATCGTCCGGTGACCGTAGGGAGTGAATTTAATGGATTTTTTATTCGGTTTCATGAGCTTGAGCAACCAACTCTTTAAAATCGCTTTCTCTAATTATCCGTATAGTGTGACCTTTTTCTACAAGCTCTTCAGCTTTCAAGTGCTTTGAACTCTTCGACTTCCCTGAGAGCTTGGTAACATCCTGATCACCAACGACCAGCAAAGTAGTTTTTTTGGTAACACCTGGTGCGACTGTGCAGCCAATGGACGCCGCAAGATCAGCTGCCTCTTTGCGTGGAATTTCCAATGCGCCGGTAAATACCATTACTTCTCCGTAAAGCTCTCCTTCAGGGTTGCCATCTCTCTTGATTGCTGCTCCGCTTGATGAACTAGCAGGGTCTATTGGTTGGGAAACACGTTTAAACCAAGCATCAAGATCTAAACCTGTCTTATCAATAGCAGAAATTAATACTTGGCCCGAAGCCTTTGCATCTTCTAGTGCATCATGGTGCTTAAATTCATAGCCAATAATTTTACAAACATTAGATAATCCATACCCACTCCATGCGCACTCTTCCCATACACGACGAGCCACCCTTGCAGAATCAAGCCATACGGTATTAATTGAACTCAACGAATATTTATTTATCGCTCGACCAACTGAAACTCGATCGAAGTGTGTATGGCTTACACAAATTACACCAGTTAAAAAATCGGATAACTTCTGAAATACATCAGGAAATTTAGGCGCGCCAACGACGTCATCTTCAGAGATTCCGTGAATGTTGACATTTATAAAATCAAAATAGTCCTCAGGGTCGACTAACGAAGACCATTCCTCTACCAGCATTCCATCTTTGTATTTCGCCAATCCAATTTGGCAGATTGAAGCCATATCTGCATTTGCAGTTTCCACGTCAATTGCTACAAACTCCATGACTAATCCTTAAATTGCATAACGAGACCGTAGAAATACGTTTTTCACAAGCATCTCTACAGCCGTCTTCTTTGATTTTTGTTTGATCACCATTCAACCACATCCGATTAACATAATCACCTATTCTGCGCGGTGCAGCCTAGGTGGTTGTGGATAAGGCTGTGGTTAAGCAATCGCACCGTAATTCATTAGCTTTTCAATATTATGTACCAAGCAAAACAGCCGCCATTGCCCCTGTACTTTCGTTTTCCCACGAAGTGAGAAACGATTCAGTCGTTTATTGGTCCCTATGTTGCCGAACACAGGCTCCACTGTGGACATGCGGTGGCCGTAAATCGCCTTTCCTTCTCGGCTGTCCACTCGTCGCTTCATCCAATCCGTAGCGGTTCGTCCGTTGGTCCATGTAAAAGATACCTGACGGCCAGCGCCTTCTCGGGTATTCGCTGAGTCTGGGTTACGCATGCAAGATGCTTTAATCGGGCAATCTCGACAATCGGTCAGCTTACCTTGGAAAAACACCTTTCGCTTACCGGTCGATTCCACCGTTTCGTGGCTCAGCCACATGTCATTACCCTGCGGGCAACGGCAGGTCTTTCGCTTTCTGTCGAAGTCGAATTCGCTAGAAGGAATAACAGACTTAGTGCCTTTTAGGGTGTCTCGGTGGCGCTTGCCGTATTTGTCTTTCTGTTGGGCGAAGATCTTGTCTCGTGAGCGGAACTGATTGTCGGGAATATACGCATTAACACCTTCACGGCGAAGGTATTCATTGTTCGCATCGTTCGAGAAGCCGGTGTCGGCGGTAATGATCGCTTGATCTTTGAGAATGTCCGGGCTGATGCCGGTACGGGCGTAGCGTTGTTTAATGCCGGTGAGCATGGGCTCTAGTGTGTGGTGCTCCTGGCCTTCGCCAAACGCTTGCGCTTCAATAATGATTTGGTGTTTCTTATCCACCGCCGCCACACCATTATAGCCTTGAATAGTGCCCTTACTGGTGGTCATTTTGGCCGATTCATTATCGGTAATATTACTTTTGACTTCTTTCGGTTTTTTACCTTGCCCCATCCGTGGGGTTGCCGTCTTTAGAAACTGGTTGATCCTTTCAAACTCCTGCCCGAGCGTCGCTGATGCGCTTTCCAGCTGCTTTTTTCTTTCTCGCTCGGCGGGCTTTCGGCCATCCAGCTTTTTATGTTCTTTGAGACACGCTCGAATTTTCCGTTGTATTTTGTCACGCTTGACCTCCAGCTCAGGCAAGGTGCCGGAGTGCTCCTTCGCGGCATTGGATGACATTTTACAGCCATCAATGGCGAACAACTCATTGCCCAGAAGTCCCTGCTCGTCACACACCAAAAGAATCTGCTCAAAGACAGACTCTATCGCCTCCGGGTAGCGGCTTACAAAGCTGGCAATGCCGGTAAAATGAGGGACTGAGTCGCAGGACAGGGCTTTGAAAGTAATATTATGCTCGCACTGCCACTGAATCTCTCGGCTCGACGTAATGCCTTTGGCATAGGCGAACAAAATAATCTTTAGAAGAATGGCGGGGTCATACGCCGAGCGACCACCGGCATCGTTATTATAATGTTCGTGAAAAGCGGAGAGGTCGATATGTTGATCGATCAGGTGGTGTAACGTAAATTCAAAAGTATTTGGCTGAATTTGCTCTTCGAAATTAATCACAACCATGGCATCTTGGCTGTAGTTATACTTTTTGAAGTTTGGCATGGCAATGATCCCTAATGCGATGGCCAATTTTAGCAAAAAACACCTATTTTTTGGAGTTTTTCTACAGTCTCAACGCCCAGCTCAGTTGAGTTTTGGTTGTAGTGAAGTTTTGGCGTAAAATGGCGAAGCCATGCCAAAACGAAGCGAAGACCAAAACGTCAACTGGAGCTGTTTGTTAGTGTTTTTCACTATACTCTAGTACCCATTTTAAGCTTTCTTCAAATATTTCAGAGTCAATTTGTTCAGGGCTGCAATGGTCTTCATGATACCAGGCATACATACGAGATATACCGATATTATCACCAACATATTCTTTGATGCCATCGTGCAAGCTAAACCTTTCTATATCTTTTAGCATTTCTTGAAACTGTTTGGCAGGGCAAACATTACCCTTGCTAATCAGGGTTATATGATACTTAACCAAGACCCAGATGGCGTCATCAAATGACGGGATTTCGTATCCCAAATCTATTACAGCTTTTTCGAAATAGTTTGATATAGGAACCCATACTTTTGGAGTTTCGTCCAAAATATTAAGTAGGTGGTCAGAATAAACACCGCTAGCTAGTTTTTTATTAGCAAATTCTACTAAATCGTCGGTATCCACTTTACCGGCGATATACTTTGCGATAAATATCTCGTCATCCATATGATACTTGCTACCGTGTGAACACTAACGCTCGCAACACCGGACAATTTTCAGCGCAGCGAAAAATTGTCCGAGTGATTGCGCTTGTTAAGCATTTTCTCGATATTCCATGATTTCTGGAAAACCATTTGATGCAATGAAATTTAACAGACAATATCGAATGAAACGTTCTAAGCCTAAAAACGTTGGGGCCTTCTCCAGTACTTTTGAAAATTCCCTATCACCAACTACGGGGCGGCCAAACTGGAGATCAGCGTGATGCCTGTTAGGCTGAATCCAGCCTCCAAAAGGGACTCCAGTATGAACGTACTTGCTACGTAAATCGTATGCTGCTCCGATACTTCGCTCAATTAGATCAGCCTTAAAAAACCCAAACTCCACATCGGATTCCCTAGACTCAAAAAACCGCTGATCAACTAACGAACAGAGAGCCTTCACAAACCCGCTCTTTATTCCTAATAGCCGACTCGAGAGCAGTCTAGATATCTTCCTTCCGTTCTCAAGATCATTCTCAATAGTGTTTAGAGCACCCAATATCTGTTGATCTAACATCTCTTCCTTTTCATATTTAAAAAATGCTGCAAGTATTTCCCCTGATGTAATTAAGTGTAGATATGCCACTTCAGGCTCATACTCTACAGTCTGAAGTGCTTGCATATAGAATTTACACGCAGCATTTAATTTTGCTTGGAATGAAGGATCAATATCTGAGCTTGTAAAAATTCTCGACAAAGGAGAAAAATTAGAAAGATTTAACGGGATTTTGAAGCAGCTTCGTTGTTTATGCGTGTTGAACGGCAGCCTTGGATTACAAATGCTGCTATATGCAGAAAGATCAGGGGTATTGAAAGAACCACTGCCTTCTACCAACCCATGACAGTCAAACCGTTTTCCAAATAATACTGATAAGTATGAACACACAATCTCTCCAACAGGAGAGTAATCAGGAATCACAACGCCAACTTCTCTTCTATGCGGCTCAGTTTGAAAGGCAATAATAAAACCTGATCTAGATACCGGATTTTCCTCCATCCTGATTGCACCAGATGAATTTGTGAAATTCTGCCAAGCATGAGAAATCAAAATATCATCACTTACAAACTCGCCAACCATCCTGCTAGTAGTTGAAATAAGTATCTTATGAATTGTTTCATCAGGCTTTAATGGATGCTTAGAACTATTCATAAATTCTCAGATTCAAATTGGATGCTTAACGCCCGCAGCAGGGGCGACCAATGCTATGCATATTTTGTGCGAAACTGGGAGCGCAGCGACCCGCACAAAATATGCATAGCATTGGGCGTCCCGCGAAGGCCCGAAGGGCCGTAGCAAACTGCCTGCGATTGTTAAGGTTTTTACCACTGTATGTCCAAAGGAGTAGTAACTTTCTCATGATCTACATCTGCACATACTTCGATTTCACCAAAGAAAATAAAACGATTATTTCCGGTGAGATGAAACATAAGTTCATCTTCATTAGCATATTGCGCGGGAGGCAGAACCAATGACACCTCATCAGAACTTAGATTAGCTCTCCGCATAATTTCAGCCGCATCCTCGACGCTCACCAGCTTAGGATTGCTCGGCGAACCATAAGACCAACCGCAATATCCGTTGTGTACGAAGTACCGAGCCATACTGAACCTTAACGCCTTGCTCATTTGCGCAGCGGTTGTAGTGGATTTTTGTGCAACACTGAGCGCAAGCGAATGCACAAAAAGGAACGTAGACCGCTGCGTCAAATGGAGCAACTTGTTAGCTCACAATGAGATTGTGATATACATAGCCACTATTGAACTCTATTAAGGTAGGCTCTGGCTTTAACTTTCTAGTGACATCCTTAAAACTGACGGGACAATTTTGACTAAATAATTCACGATAATAATATAAAACCACCAAGCTAAGACCAGAAACT
This sequence comes from uncultured Gilvimarinus sp., assembly GCF_963975215.1. Classification (GTDB taxonomy): domain Bacteria; phylum Pseudomonadota; class Gammaproteobacteria; order Pseudomonadales; family Cellvibrionaceae; genus Gilvimarinus. The sequence goes on along the minus strand of NZ_CAXBFW010000008.1, from coordinate 50,034 downwards.
GCATTAATGGTATTTTTTAAGTTTGCTTCGCTAAAATGCTCGTCTCGCTGATGCTTTACTCTGTTATAGCTGCGCCACCAAATTGGATTTTGTTCTCCCTGCCAGTTTGACCAAGGCTCAAGGTCAAGGCCGTAGCGGTTTATAAAACACCTCTCTACTATCAGATCGGGAAGACCTGCTTTGATAGTCTCTCGGTACTGATTTATGTTCTGGTGGTCTATTGCAGGATTCTTCAAGTTACAAAGCGCCTTCAACACCACGTCGACTTCAGATGAAGCAGCCAAAAGTAAATGCGCCAACTCTATGGAATAGGCATTGAAGTTAGCTTCAGAAAACTCGATAAATCTCGATACTTTTGCTAAATCTTGTTCCAATGCTATGAAATAATTCCAATGAACAAGACTTCCGTTTACCTGTATTCCCATGTTTTCTCTCCAATGAGGCTAACATTTTAATAGGCTCCCTCCGGAAATTCCGGCACCAAGGAGCCTATCCTTTATTGAATTTCAACTGAAACTACCCCGAAGCCCCCGCCAAGTCAAACCTACAGAAAAGGTTGATTATATTTCAGCCAAAAATAGACCGTACTAAAAGGGGGCTTATTTTTGGCAAAACGGTACACTGCAACCTGTTGATAAATAAAGGTTATTTCCGATACCTACCAATAACCGAGCTTGATAGGCTCCCTATGTAGCTATAGCTACTATTTGAATAGACCGTACATACCGACTACTGTATATAATAACAGCAACACGGAGGTTATATGCGAGATATTCCTAGAGAAGTTCCAGCCAATCCAGTGCGTTTTATGGATCGATTACGGGTATTTATCAGGGCCAAGGGGTTGAGCTATAAAACGGAGCAAACTTACTGTACATGGGTAGTCGACTTTATACGCTTTCAGAATATGGCGAGACCAGAGGATCTATTACCAAACGATATAGACCGGTATTTAAGCCACCTTGCCAATAAACGATTGTGCTCTATTAACACGCAAAAAACGGCGCTTAATGCTTTAGCATTCTTGTACAACCAGTTCTTGAACAAACCACTGGGGCAACTCAGTTTCTCTACCAGCCGCCGCCCCAAAACACTACCGACTGTTTTGAGTCACGATGAGGCGTTAATGGTACTCAGCCAGCTATCTGGGGCGGCTTGGCTGTGTGCCTCGCTTATGTATGGCTCGGGCCTGCGGGTAATGGAGACAATGCGACTGAGGATTCAGGATATTGATTTTGCTAATAACTGCATTATTGCCCGTGAGACAAAAGGCCGAAAGTGGCGCCGCACGCTATTGCCGAGGTCTTTGATTGGACCTTTAAATAAACAAATCGACTCGGCATTAAAAATCCACTCGGAAGATTTAACCGAGGGGTTTGGGGAGGTTTATTTACCCGATGCATTAGCTAGAAAATACCCGAGTGCCGCGACTGAGCCGGCGTGGCAGTATGTGTTTCCTGCGGGGCACCGCTCTATTGACCCGCGCTCTGGAAAAGAAAGAAGGCACCATTTAGGCGAGCAGCAAATTCAACGTATGGTTAAAAAAGCTGTTTTGACCAGCAAGATTCATAAGAAGGCGGGATGTCATACCTTCCGCCACAGTTTTGCCACGCAGCTGCTGCGCTCGGGTGCGGACTTGCGCAACATTCAGGAGCTGCTGGGGCACACGAGCCTAGAAACGACTCAAATTTATACTCATGTAGTGGGCATTGAGCAGCGAGGGATTTCGAGCCCGGTCGACGAGTGAGAAACATCTTGGCAGCCCAACGGCCACGCTAAGCCATGCCATGTGGGCTCACTGTGCCGATGCGCGCAAGGTAGTAGGCGCGCTTAAGCGGCGGGCGCGGTTTTAAGCTTCTCCCGCGCCACATCAATACTTTGTAAACAAGCGCGTCGCAACGTGGGGTAATCTTTGTCTATCACCTCCATCTCGGGCGCTTTTATTAATTGCTCGAACTCATTTTCCCCTTCAAGTCGCTGCGCTATAACATCCGCCGCTTCATCGGCCGAGAATACTGCCTCTAACCGTTGCAATAATTGCTCGCCGGTTTCGCGGTCGGCATCGGGTACGGAGGGCAGATCGCCGCTATCGCGAATGGCCTCTTCGGCCTCGTCCGCGAGTAGGTCGCGCGCCTCGGCCAGGGTTTCAAACAGCTTGCCGGTTAGCTCGTCTGCGACAAATTCGGCCGCGTAGCGGTAGTGATCCGCGCTTTCCATTACGGCGACGTGTAAATCGTTAAGGGCAACTTGCAGTTCAGTGCGCAATACACTCATGGTAGGCATCCTGTTAAATCATTCATCACTGTGCGGCTCTGGCTCATGGGGCTTAGGCGCCAGCACCTCGAGCGCCCGGGGCAGCACATAAAATTTTGCCGGGGTGTGTGCAACCGGCTCGCCATCGGCGTGAATCGCCATACGTTTGCGACCGGTATTAATGTCTATTTGCCGGGCCTGAACGTTAAACACGCGGTTATTGTAACGCTGCCGACCATCGCGTAACAGCGGGGCGAGGGTTAGTAACTCCCAGACGGTTTGCGGGCGCAAACTGTAGAGCGACAACTTACCATCGTCGATGCGGGTGTTTTCATCCACAACGTTGCCGCCACCATAGTAGCGACCGTTGCCAATCGCCATTTGAATGGACCGCTGATGGTAGTGCACGCCATCGACCGACAAGCTGGCCTTAAATTGTTTAACCCGCGCGAGCGCCGCAACAAACGCTTTTAAATAGCTCAGCACGCCCCAATGTTTTTTTACGTCTTGGGTGAGCTCTTCGGTGACTTTAACCCCAAGGCCCAGGTGCGCCACATTAAAAAAATAGTGCTCGTTAACCACACCCAAATCAATGCGCCGGCGATGCCCTTCGGCGATCACCGCAAAAGCCTCTGGCAGCTCGCCCGTCAAACCCAGCGAGCGCGCCAAATCATTTGCCGTACCCAACGGCAGCACCGCCAGGGGCACCTGACACTCGTGTAAGGTGCCTGCCATGGAGCTAATAGTGCCGTCACCGCCGCCAACAATCACCAAGTCCAGCGTGTTTTTGCGCTCCAATACGGCCTGACGGCTTTGTTCCGGCCCGTCGGAGGCGAACCGCTCGACCTTAATACCCGCCTGCTCAAGCTGGGCAATGCCTTCGTCCAGCTGCGCCTCGGCGCCCTGACGCGCTTTTGGGTTAACAATCAGTAAAGCGTTCCGTAAGGCGTTGTGTATTGGCTTATGTTCCATAGTTTGCTTATTCATCGTCAATACGACGGTAGATCGCCTCTAATAAACTGTAACAACCAAAGGCGACTAACCCCGCCGCCACTACCCCTAGCAGCCAGGCGCCATAGGCCGTATCGCGCAGTGCGTGCAACGCATCGGCGATACCTTTAACGTCCGAGCTATGGGCGACAATCGCAGAGCGGGCCAGAATAGCGCCAATCAAAATCAATACCGCGCCGCGAGCCACCAAGCCAAACCGGCACAGTGGCTGCATCCACACGACCTGCGAAGGCGGCAAGCGCATAAACTTTTGATAACCGACCTTCCAGCCTTTAACCATGTGCGCGATACCGGCTATTGCCATGCCTACCCCGACGGCGGCCAAAAACCAAAGCCCCGCATCGCTGGACAACCAGGTCGGCTGGCCGCTGCTATCGTCGCTACCGGACCAGATGAGCTTAACGGTAAATAGCGCGAGTGCCGCGTGCGTGCCGGCACTGATTAACAGGCCGGCGCGTACGCCCAAGCCTTTCGCTGAGGTGCCGTGATCATCACTGTCTGTCAGGGCCTGGGTAGCACGCCAAATAACGTAGCCCAGCAAACCCAGCACCAGTAAAATCAGCAGCACCTTGCCAAAGGGCTGTTCGGCGATTTCGCGCACTGCGCCGCGGCTGTCGGTGGTTTCACCTCCCAGGCCGACGGCGGTGAGTATCGCCAGCGACCCCACCACCAAATACACCAGCGCCCGGGCGGCGTAGCCCATACGCGCCAGCACACCGATTGCCGAAATACGACTCGCACTATCCGTCAGGGTGTTCATTGCGTAACCTTATTCGAGGTGGGACCATCTAAGGCCGTGGGGTTATCAGATTCAGGCTCTACCTGCCCGCGCCTTTGCAGCCAGCCCGCCAACAGCCAGCACAGCAGCGCCCAGCCGGCGCCCGCCGTCCAGCCGGCTAATACATCGGTGGGCCAATGCACGCCCAAATAAACACGGCTTATACCAACCAGCAGCGTAATGGTTAAAGCCACCAGCAAATAGTAGGCTTTTAACCGGCGACGTTTTTCGGCCCGCGCCAGCAAAGCGCCCAGTGTTAAATAAGTCGCGGCCGCCACCATCGAGTGGCCGCTGGGGAAGCTTGCGGTATAAACCTCGGCGCCGTGTGGGACTAAGTCCGGTCGGTCGCGCTCATAAGAATCTTTAAGCAGCGTATTGGCGCCTAGCGAGCCTAACGAGGCCACCAGTACCACCAGGGCCAGACGACGGCGCTGACACAACACCAGATAGCCCATCACCACGAAGGTCAACAACGTCAGTACAACATTACCCCCTAAGGCGGTGATATCCCGGCCCATTTCTTCGGCCCAGCCGGGGCCAATAGGGTCAGACACATCGTCGGCCGTGCGCATCATCAGCAACACACTGCGGTCAAACTCGTGGGTTTCACCGTCGGTCACCTCATCGGCAATTTCGGCAAACACCCAAATAGACGCCAGCAGGGCAAACACCACACACATAACCGTGAGCTCGCGGCTGCCAAGCCAGGTAAAAAATCGATTGAATCCCATCATCCCCACTAACCTATTATCCGTTGTAAGCGTTTACTGAATCTTAGAACTATAGGCTATAGCAAAATCAGCGCCATCAGCGCGGGCCCGTGCGGTGCGGGCTGGCGCGGTGTAAGCAGGTAAGCGTTGTGTAAATTAAGGCGGCCGGGAGTAGAGTTTGCAAAACGTTGCCGAGAGCAACAAACCCGAAACACAAAAAGCAGGCGCCGACCGCGAGGCCAGCGCCAGAGGTTAATCGTGTTGCAGCGCGGTGATGGGATCCAGCTGGGATGCTTTAATGGCGGGGTAGATGCCAAAAATCAAACCCGTCGCGGTACAAAACAGCACGGCCACCACCACCGCATTAAGCGACCATGCCACGGGCCAGCCGGCAAACGTGGAGATTACCGCCGCCAGGCTAAAGCCTAAAACAATACCCAGTAGCCCACCAATACCGGCAATTGTGACACTCTCGATAATAAATTGGTCGCGGACGTTTTTTTCGGTCGCGCCAACGGCGCGCAGCAAGCCGATCTCGTTAGTGCGCTCTAGCACGGTTGCGAGCATAATATTCATAATGCCAATGCCGCCCACCAGCAGCGAAATGCCAGCGACACAGGACATAATAATATTAAAGATACGCTGGGTTTGTTCGTGCTGGTTAAGCAACTCCGCCGGCACCACAATATTGTAGTCTTGCTCCTGGCCGTGCCGCCGATCCAGCAGGTGCGCTAAATTTTTAGCGGCCGCCTGGGGGCTAACACCGGGGCTCAACTCAACCCGAAAGGCGTCAATCTCTGAGGCCATATCGCGAAAATCAAAGCGCTTTAACGCCGTCTCTAGCGGCATATAAATGCGGTTATTTTCACCGGATAATTGCACGCCCTGAAAATTGTCTTTACTCAGGTTTTTGCTTTTTAACACGCCCACCACTTCCAACCACAAGTGATTAACCTTTATGGTTTGGCCGACGGCATTACCGCGGGGAAACAGCTGATTGGCTACCGCCGTACCGATCACCACCACCTGGCGGTAATAGCGGTTGTCGTCATCGGTTAGCCAGCGGCCGCGCTCTACCGCTAAACTGCCCAGCTCACTTAAACTTGGGGTCACCCCCAGCACTTCGCTGTCACTGTCGGCGTTGCGACTAAACAGCGCGTACACCTCAATTTTTTTCTCGGCGCTGTAGTTTAAGGCAAAGGGTAAAGTCTCCATACTGGCGCGCACATCCTGTAGCGACAACCCTACTGAGTGTTTGCGTACGTCGCGCAGTCGCTCGCCATAAATTGCTTTTTCTTCCACCAGCACATTGCGCAGCCCCATGGATTCGATCAGCGCAAGCGCCTCTTTCTCGGCGCCCTCGCCCACACTGACCATGGCGATTACCGCCCCCACACCAAAAATCATGCCCAGCAACGTTAAAAAGGTACGCAAACGGTGAAACCACAATTGCTCCAGCGCTTCGAGAAAACTTTCTTTTAATTTTTTCACAGGGTTTCTCCCGCCGGTTTTAACAGCGCCACCCGGTCGCCCGCGGCAATACCGTCGACAACCTCCGTCTGGGTCAGGCTGCGCAAGCCGGTAGTAATCACTTGCCGCGCAAACCCACCGCCACGCATTACATACACCCACGACGCGTGCTCATCTTTAAACACTGCCTGATTGGGGATACTTAACGCGTTATCTTTAAAGGCCACCCGAACGTTGCCCTCAAGCTTTTGCCCCGGGCGCATAAAGCTCGGGTCGGATTGATCCAGCGCTACCGTCACCTCAAAATATTTAGTGGGGCTGCGGGTATCGCGCGGCGCGGCAATATTGGCCAGCGCCACAACTTTGCCGCTCAGTGGCCGATCGGCATAGGCATCCAACACAATGTCCGCACGCTGACCAAGCTCAATGCCGGCCGCCTCGGTCTCTAGCACGTAAAGGCGCGCCTGTAATTTCTCTAGGCTTGGGATCGAGCCAAGCTTAGAGCCAGGCCACAATGTTTGCCCGGCGCGGACTTTTTCTCCGCGCCAGTTTTTGGCGTGAATCAAAATACCATCGACGGGCGCCAACACCTCTAAATGCGCTAATGCGCCCTGACGCAATTTGATTTTATCCTGGTAGTTTTTGCCCTCAAGGCTCAGCAACTCTAACTGTGCCTCACCTTGCGTTTGCTGCGAGCTCTGACGCCAGTCCAGGTATATTTGCTGCGCCGCCAAATAATCTTTACTAAGCAGCTGATCGATAATTTCGTTTTTTGAGTACACGGCTAGATCATCGACACTAAAGCGCTCGACCATGGCTTTTTCTTGCGCGACTTCGCCGGCCTGCTGCACAATCGCAAACTGACTTTGATCTAAACCGCGGGAGGTAACATCGCGCGATAGAGAGTTTTTTTCCAGCTCCAGCTCGGCGCGCTGTTTTTCCAGCTCGTGCTCGGTGCCATCAAAACGGGCCACCACATCACCGGCGTTAACGCGGCTGTTTTCTTCTTTCATCCAGGCCAGAGTCAAACGCCCCCGGTTACCCGACGGGGCATTAATGGTCACCTCTTCGGCCGAGATCAGCTCGCCCTTGGCCGGCACGCTAAATTCAAAAGGCCTGGGGTTAACGGTCATGGTTAGGGTGGTCGACTCCGGCGCTTTGGAGCAGGCCATTAGCCCCGCCACTAATGCGCTTATAACACTCAGCTGAAGCGAGCTTTTAATGTGTTTATATCCACTCACAAAATCACCTCATCGCCATCGTCCAGCCCCTCGGTAATAATGGCCTCGCCCCCTTGTCGCGCCGCCACGGTAACCTCTTGCTCGCGCTCACCGGCAAGGCCTTGTAAGCGTACGTAGGCTTTATCGTCGCGGTACATTAACGCGTGTTGCGGCACCGCTACCGCATCGGATTCCACGCGCTGGACAATGGACAAGCGCGCCGCCATACCGGGGCGCATAGCATCGGTGTCCGGGTCATCAATACTGACAACGGCATCAAACACTTTACTGGGCTCACGGCGAGACTTTAACCGCACAATGCGGCCCAACGATTCAACTTTGCCGGTAAATGTGCGCTCGGGCACTGCATCCAGCTTGATCTCTACCCGGTCGCCGGTTGCCACCTTGTGCGCAATCTGCTCGTCCACCGTGGTTTCGATAATCAAGGTGTCCAGATCGGGTAACTCAATGACTTTTTGAATCACCGAAAACTGATCGCCCTCGGCGGGTTTGTCGCCGTCGTTGTTGGGTTTGTAAACCACAATGCCCGACCGCGGAGCCTCGATACTCATTTCTTCTATCGCCTGCTGTTGCTCGTTTACCTCAGAGCTAAGCCGCGACACTTCGGTTTCGGTAATTTCCCGGTCAACCGCCATCTGGCTAATGCGATTGGCGCGGCGGTAATCGACCATGGCGTAGTTCAGCTCGGCAATTTGTCGGTCGATACGCAATTTCTCGACCTCCAGCCGCGCCATCAAATCATCCACGTTGCTCGATTTAAGCGTGGCTTTCTCCAGCTCCATTTTTGCCTCGGCCAGATCCAGCTCTAGCTGCTCGCGCTCTTGTTTGCTGTCCAGCGCCTGACTCGCTAACCGCTGTTGCTCGGTGGCCAGCGCATTTTGCAAATCGCGCAGGCGCGAGTGTTGCTGCTGGGCATCAAACGCCATGATGCGCTCGCCCGCTTTTACCCAGGTGCCCTCGGGAATCAAATACGATAATTTGTATTGCCAGGTGTATTTTACTTTGGGCGGCCCTATCTCGATGGTGCGGGCGGAGGCCAGCTCGCCGGTGGTTTGAATGGCCAGAGGGATATCGGCTTTTTTTACCGTCAGTGTCGGCACATCGCTAGTGCCACAGGCACTTAATAAGCCGGCTACCATAACGGCACTAAGCAAACGCGACAGCTGCTTCATGGCGAATCCTCAGCGCTTACTTCTACCAACACACTCATGCCGGGCAACAGGCCCAGTGACGCTTTATTATCAAAACGGATGTCCACATCGATATAGCCCGAGTCGCCCCAGTGATTTTTGGCCTCGGCTTGCTTGCCAATACGCTCGATTACGCCCGGCACTTTAAGCTCGGGGCGAGCATCAAAACCAATACTCACCTGTTGCGCTTCATGCACTTGGGCAATGTCCACTTCATTCAACCAGGCGCGCACATGTAGATCGTCGGTTGAGGGAACCTCCAGCACACTAAAGCCGCGCTCTACCGAGTCACCCTGGCGAATTTTATTGCGCGTCCAGGGATGGTCGACATACATCGCGGTACCGGCGCGGGCGCTGTATTGAGTCATGCCGTCAAGCATTAACTGCACGCGGCGCAACTCGTTTTGCGCGCCAGAGATTTCTACCTGGCTGCGCTGTTTTTCGGCGATAACGTCGGATTTTTTTACCTCGAGCGCTTTGCGGGTTTCCACCTCGTCGTTAATGGCCTGAGTCAGCGCCAGGCGATATTGCTCGTACTGTAACTCGCTGAGCAGCTCACTGGGGATGCCGGCATCAAGCTCCGCTTTTTTTAGCGTTAGCACGGCCACATCGTATAAGTTCTGCGCCTCGCGCAGTGCCAAATCTTGTATTAAGTCATTGCGCCGCCCCTCGGCTTTGGCTGTGCGCAGCCCAGCCTCTAATTGCTCAAGGTTGGCCGCCACACTGGCCGAATCGTATTGCACCACGGCATCACCAGGCTCCACCCGGGTGCCCTCCTCTACCATCCAGGCAATTTGCACAATCCACTCATCGGTTTCCGGGGCGACAAGCATTTGCGAATCGCGCGCGGCCACTTCGCCGCTTAACAGCAGCGGCTCGGCCCACGCCTGCAGGCCAATGAGTGCCAACAATAAACTACACAGTGCGGGGCGCATTAACGTCTACCTTTTCTATTTGACCGTCGCGCATATGAATCACTTTTTGCGCGTACTCGGCAATCTCGGGCTCGTGCGTCACCAAAATAATGGTTTGCCCGGCGCGGTGTAGCTCGGTAAAAAGCTCCATGATCTCCACCGAGGTTTTACTGTCGAGGTTGCCGGTCGGTTCATCGGCAAAAATAATCTTGGGGCGATTGACCAGGGCGCGGGCAATCGCCACGCGCTGGCGCTGGCCACCGGACAATTCGTTGGGGACGTGCTCCAGCCGGTTTTCGAGATTAACCCGCGCCAGCATGTCCCGGGCGCGCTGGCGCGCCTCGGCCGGCTCGATGTCGGAGTACTTAAGCGGCAGCATCACATTGCGCACGATATTGAGCCGCGGCAATAAGTGAAACGACTGAAACACAAAGCCGATATCGCGGTTGCGTACGGCGGCCAGTTCGTCATCGCTCATACTGCTAACCTCGCGCCCGCCCAGGCGGTAGCGCCCGGAGGTCGGCTGATCAAGGCAGCCTAAAATGTTCATTAAGGTGGATTTACCCGAGCCCGAGGGGCCCATAATGGCGATAAATTCGTTCTCGGCGATGGCAAAGCTCACGCCCTGCAGAGCCGCCACGGAGATTTCTCCGCTGCGGTACTCTTTGCGTAGCTCTTCGAGCTCGATAATGGTCTGAGTCAAAACATCCGTCCTATAAGGTGCGCCGCAAGTTACCCGATTATTGGAGTATTGCCCCTGGTAAGGCAGTAAGGTATCGGCCACCGAGTCCTTTTTTACAATGTAGTCTAATGCGTCGCAAGAAAGGAAGTGCAAAGAAGCGCGGCCTATGCGCGACCAGCGCGTATCGCCTAATTGTTCCCATCAGAGCCGGCGGTTATACTAGCCGCTTTGTTCGCCCAGAAACCAGTGACCTGTCTATGATGTATCTAGCTAAGACGTTTCGACCTATGACGTATCTAGGGCTTTTATGTGCTACCGCCTTGATCTGCCTCAGCACCGGCTGTGGTCAGCAGGGCCCACTGTACTTGCCCGCTGAAGATCCCGCCCCGCAGGAAGAGCCAGCTGAATAGCCCAAGAGAGAATTCTATGTCCTTTTTTACCGAGCGCAGCGGCCAGCTGTATGCCGAGGATGTGCGCTTAAGCGACATCGCCGAACAGTACGGCACCCCCGCGTACGTCTATAGCCGCGCCGCTTTTACCCAGCATTACCTGGCGTATGCCCAGGCGCTGGGCCAGCACCCCGGCATGATTTGCTACGCCGTTAAGGCCAACTCTAACATTGCGCTACTTAACCTGTTGGCCCGTTTAGGGGCGGGTTTTGACATCGTCTCGGGCGGCGAGCTGGAGCGGGTACTAACCGCCGGTGGCGACCCCAAGCGTATTGTGTTCTCGGGCGTGGGCAAAACCGCCGCCGAGATGGCCAAAGCGCTGGCGGTGGGTATTCACTGCTTTAACGTCGAGTCCGAGGCGGAGCTGGAGCTGTTAAGCCAGGTCGCCACAGAGAAGAACCAAACCGCGCGGGTCTCGCTGCGGGTAAACCCCGATGTCGACGCCAAGACCCATCCGTATATCTCCACCGGGCTTAAAGAGAACAAGTTTGGCATTGATATTAACCGTGCCCCGGCGGTTTACCGCCGCGCCGCCGAGCTGCCCAATATTGATATTCAGGGCATCGATTGCCACATTGGCTCGCAGCTGACCGAGTTAGACCCATTTTTGGATGCGCTGGACCGGCTGCTGGTGCTGGTCGATAGCCTTAGCGCCGACGGCATCCACGTTAGCCACTTAGATTTGGGCGGCGGCCTGGGTGTGACTTACCGCGACGAACAGCCACCCGAGGTGGCCATCTATATGGAGGCCATTAAAGCCAAAATCGGCGACCGCGAGCTGGCGCTGATGTTTGAGCCGGGCCGCTCGATTGCCGCCAATGCCGGTGTGCTGCTGACTAAGGTGCTTTACCTAAAGCCCACCGAAGCGCACAACTTTGCCATTATCGATGCCGCCATGAACGACAATATCCGCCCGGCGCTGTACCAAGCCTGGCAAGACATTCGACCGCTGGCGCCGTCGAGCGGCGAGGTAAAACGCTGGGACTTGGTAGGCCCGGTGTGCGAAACCGGCGATTTTTTAGGCAAAGACCGCGATTTAGCCCTCGCCCCCGGTGATTATCTGGCGGTGATGTCGGCCGGTGCCTACGGTTTTACCATGGCCTCAAACTACAACACTCGCGCCCGGGCGGTAGAGATTTTGGTCGACGGCGACCAAATCCACGTGATTCGCGAGCGCGAAAGCTTTGTCGATATGATTCGCGGCGAGCACATCGTCGAGCAATAGCGCAGCCAGTGAGCAAAGACGGGCCAATTACGATAAAATGCCCTGTCTTTTAATTAAGCATCAGGAATCCCTATGCGATTGCGGTTTACAAAAATGCACGGCCTTGGCAACGACTTTGTTGTCATCGACGGCATCAGCCAGAAAATTCGCCTGAGCGCCGACAAGGTGCGGGCGCTGGCCGACCGCAATTTTGGTATCGGCTGCGATCAGGTGTTGCTGGTTGAGGTACCCAACTCGCCGGATGTCGACTTCTGCTATCGCATTTTTAATGCCGACGGCTCTGAAGTGGAAAACTGCGGCAATGGCGCGCGCTGTTTTGCGCGCTTTGTGCGCGATCGCCGCCTCACCGGTAAAAACGTGATTCGGGTGCAAACCGCCTCTGGGGTGATGGTGCTCACCGTCGACGAGCACGACAATGTCAGCGTCGATATGGGTGTGCCGGTATTAACGCCGGCCGAGATCCCCTTTAACGCCGATAACCGCGCCGTGGTGTATCCGCTAAGCGTGGGCGACCACGACATCAGCGTATCGGCCGTATCCATGGGCAACCCTCACGCGGTGTATGTGGTGGACGACGTTAACAGCGCCCCGGTGGCAAGCTTGGGGCCGCTAATCGAATCGCACCCGCGCTTTCCGCGCCGCGTTAACGCCGGCTTTATGCAGGTGTTAAACGCCGGCGCTATTAAGCTGCGGGTGTACGAGCGCGGCGCCGGCGAGACCCTTGCCTGTGGCACCGGCGCGTGCGCGGCGGTGGTGGCCGGCAGGCTGCGCGGCATTCTGGATGAGTGTGTCGATGTCGAGCTGCCCGGTGGCCACCTACAGATTCAATGGGCCGGAGAAGGTCAGCCAGTAATTATGACCGGCCCGGCGACCAGCGTATTTCACGGACAGGTCAAAATTTAAGATGACGGATAACAGCAACAACACGCCCCCTATGCCCAGCGCCTCGGATGTGGTGCGTTACTTAATGGCGCACCCACAGTTTTTCTCCGAGCACCCGGCGCTTTTGGCCGAGATCGAGCTGCCCCACGATAGCGGCACGGCCATCTCCCTGGTGGAGCGGCAAGTGGCCGTTTTACGCGATCGCAACATGGATATGCGTCACCGCCTGAGCCATTTATTGGATAACGCCCGCGACAACGACCGCCTGTTTGATAAAACCAAACGGTTAATTTTGGAGCTGCTCGAGGGGCAAGATTTAGGCGATATTATCGACGCGCTGCACTACAGTTTTGACAAAGAGTTTGGTATTCACTACACCCGCACCTTGTTGTTTGGCAGTGCCGACGCCATTGGCGGCTCGCAGGCGCGCGTGGTCAGCCTGCAAGAGGCGCGCGATAACATCGGTGCACTGCTTAAAAGTAATCGCTCCTTTTGCGGTAAGCTGGGTGACAAAGAAAAAGCGTACTTGTTTGGCGATGCCGCCATGCAAGTGGGCTCGGCGGCCACGGTACCGCTGACCAACGGCCAAACGTTTGGCCTTTTGGTTATTGGCAACCGCGACCCTAAATATTACCGCTCCAGTATGGGCACGCTGTTTTTGGCTTATATTGCCGAGGTGCTAAACCGCTTGTTGCCGCGCTACTTACCTCAGGCGTAAAGCGGCGCCGGGCGGCGCGTGCAACCCACAGCCTGTTAACCGGCTTTAAGAGAGGCTTATGCTCACACCCGAAGCACTGCCACTGGCGCGCGAAGTCGAAGCCTTTAGCCAATTTCTAAAAATCGAGAAGCAGCTCTCGGAACGCACCCTTGATGCCTACCGCCGCGATTTACGCAAGCTGCAAGATTACGCCCACACACGCAACCTGCAGTCTCTGGATGCCATCAACCACCAGGAAATTCGCCTGCTGTTAGCGCAACAACACCGCAGCGGCAGCGGTGGCAAAACATTGGCGCGCTGGCTCTCGGCGCTGCGCAGTTTTTTTCGCTTTGCCATCAAGCGCGGCTGGCTTGAGGCCAACCCCGCCGAAGGCTTGCAGGCACCCAAGTCGCCTAAAAAGTTACCTAAAACCCTCGATGTAGATCAGGCCGGGCAATTCGTTCAGTTGGACGGCGACGACTTTATCAGCCTGCGCGATGGCGCCATGGTCGAGTTGATGTACTCATCGGGGTTGCGGTTGGCAGAGCTGGTAAGCAGCAACGTTAAGGATATTGATTTGGCCGGCGCCAGTATCCGGGTAACGGGTAAAGGCAACAAGCAGCGCGAGTTGCCGGTGGGGCGCTTTGCCGTTGCTGCGGTTAAGCGCTATTTAAGCGTCAGGGAGCTGCACGCTAACGCCACCGAGCCGGCCTTGTTTGTGAGCCAGCGGGGCAACCGTATCAGCCACCGCAGTGTGCAGGCACGGCTCGAGCAAATCAGTTTGCGCCAGGGTATGGGGCAACCGGTGCATCCGCATATGCTGCGCCACTCGTTTGCCAGCCACATGCTCGAATCCAGCTCAGACTTACGGCTGGTGCAAGAGCTATTAGGTCACGCCAATATCTCTACCACTCAAGTCTACACCCACCTGGATTTTCAGCACTTGGCCAAAGTGTACGACAGCGCTCACCCGCGCGCGCAGCGTCGCCGCAACAAAGATGACGATAGCGATTAAAAACGAACGGGCAAAAAAAAGCGCGGCCAATAGCCGCGCTAACACAATACAGAGAAGAGCCCATGTATGTCATCCACCGGAATGAATGCAGATTTTTAGAGTAGTCAGCTTAGCCTTGCAGTTCAACACTATGCATACGTATACACACGTTGTCGCCGCCTGAATACGTATGCACTTACGTTAACGCCGCGCTTACACCACGCCGCCGCTCCAGTGCGCTTCAGGCAATGAATTTACGCCCATCAAGCGCGCGACATCGCCAAACAGTTGATGCGTACCCCAAATGCGCTGTGGACTTTCATTGCTGCCATTGCCGCAATGAATTATTCGCCCGGTACTTAGCGCGCCGCCTGCGCCACCGGCTAACGTGACCGAGCCCGCCGCACCTCCGTGCTGAGAGCCATCGCCCACCTCGGAGAACATCACCACCAGGGTGTCGTCCAGCAACCCTTTATTGTTTAACTGCTCCAGGGTATAGGCCAGCAACGAGTGGTACCAGCGCACCTGCGCCGTGTGGGGAACGTCGCCGGGCCGGTGCGATGCACTGTGGCTGGCAAACTCGTTATACCAGCGCGTCATGGGTGCTACGGTGCCGGCATTTTGTGAAGGTTTGATTCCCTGGTCGATGGCCAGCTGCGCCATTTGCCAACATTCATCGTAAGAGTAATTAACCAGGTTGCCGTTTTCGTCGCCTTTTGATAACTGTAAGGTTGCCACCCGGTGCAAACCACACGAAAACGCCCCGACGATATTATCAATTTGCGCGCGGCATAAATGCGGAAACATTTGCCATTCGGTTTGACTCAGTGCCTGGGTAGAGTTTGCAAACGGATCGGCCAGTACATCGGTATTAAAGGCGCACTCACCCAGCTGCACACCGGCCTGATCTTTTAAGCGTTTCAGAGCGTTCTCATGAATCGCCAGCTTATCGCGGCGAACACTGTCGAGCGTGGCATTGGCAAGCGAGTCAAAGTCCGACAGTATGGTTTCATACACACGCTGCATTTCGTCGGTTTGCGGGGTGTCGCCGTTACCAATACCCAGCGCTAATTTTGCGGCAACATCGCGGGGGTCATTATTCGGGATAGGCCGCTCGGTCGTTGCCACGTTACGCGGCTTAGAGATCATGATATCGGATTTGGGCCCCGTGCGAACCCCAAGGCTGAGCACCCCTTCACTGCCCAATTGCTCGGCAATTAAATGATCGATGCTGGCACTGGCGGTACTGATTTGATTATTGCCTGTAAGGATGCCGCGCATATCGTTGTAGTGGGCACCGGCGCCGGCGCCGATATCCAGCGTCAGGTTTTTTAACACCACTAAGCGATCGTACCAATTAGCCAGCGGCCCCAAACCAAAACTCAGCTCGCCGGAGCCACTACTGATACCGCCATCAAACTGGGCCGGGCGCCAGTTATAAGGCACTACGCCGTTGGGGTAATACAAAAACAATACTCGCTTTGCCTGACCCGATTGGGCGTAAACGCTCTGACCTAACATTTGCCCAACAACGGGTAACAATGCTCCGGTACGCGCCATATTAATTAACAGTTTACGCCGGGACCGATTGATTCTTGTTGTCATGTTAATTCTCCTATCGCTTAGCGGCGTTTGGTAAAGCTATCGGATAACACCAGATCTTTTAGCATGTCGCGCATGCCACCACCGTTACGAAGATCCTGGCTGTAAGAGCGAATAATGATTTCATCGCTTAACTCGCTCTCCTCACGGCCCACCACATAGCGATAGAATTGACGGGCAAAACAAGCCTCACCCTGCCCACTACCGGCAATCAACTCAGCCAACTCGGCAATCGAGTGGTACGGCACGGCCTCGCTGTCCGGGTCCATTACAGTCTCTGGCGAGTACAAGCTTTTAATCGAGCCGCTGGCGTCAATCTCTTGAGTTTGACCGTTGCCCAGGGTTTCTATAACCCGGTATAAACCCTGACTGTCGTAACGCTCAAAGCCAAAGCCAACCCCGTCGATAAACTGATGGCAGGCGCGACAAGCCGGCTCACTGGTGTGACGTGCGGTGGCCTCGCGGTTGCTGTCATCGTCTTCAAAGGTTACGTCAAAATTGGCTGCCGCCGGCGGCGGAAATTCCTGACACATAAGCATCTCGCGTACAAAAACCCCACGCTTTATCGGAGACGGATTTACCGTATTGGTACGCGAGGCTAAGAAACTAGCGTGGCCCAATAGCCCTGCACCAGCGCGCGGATCGTCGGCATTGTAGTTGCGCTCCCCCCACCCAGTCCCGTCACCTTCCAGGTTGTAGTGGCTTGCCACCAAGTCATTGGCTTGGGTGTAACCGGCCAGCAGCAACTCCGAAAACGGCATATTGGATTCAATATTCTCCAGTACAAAACGCACCGTCTCCTCTTTTAACGCCACCACTAAATCGGGGTTGCTAATGGCGGGGAAGGGATACTGATTGTTGATCAGCCAGCCGCCGATAAAACGACGCAAGCCTTGCTCGGCACGGGCATCATTCAGTACGTAGCTTAAAAGGCTGCTAAGGTCCAAATCGCCTTCGCTGGCGGCCGCTAACAGAGTCGCATCGGGTGTGCTCGCCCAGAAGATATATGCCAGTGAAGTGACCACTTCAAAAGGTGACAGCTCGTATAGGCCCGACTCCGCATTAAGTAAGCCAAGCTCCGAGCGGTACATAAAGTGTGGCGACATCAACATAGCTTGCAACGCCCGTCGGCCGCCATCCTCATCGGCATAAAGCGCCGTATAGGCATCCACCTCAGAGCCGGACAGCGGCCGGCGAAACAAACGTTTGCCAAAACCGCTCACCGCGCAGCGCGCATCCTGGCAATTGTTTTCTAAGCCGTTAAAGGTATAGCGAGCGATGGCTTGCTCGGCCAGCTCTTTGGCGACCATTTGATAACCCAGCGTACGATCATACCCCGATGACAAATAAGACGCCGTCGTAAAGTTACGATAGCGCCCATCTGCGGGCACGGTATTCATAATCTCGGCCGAGAAGTTAATATTGAATACGTCCCGAACACTATTGAGATACTCGGTTTTGGTCAGCAACCGAAGGTTGCGAGCATCAATCGCATCGCCTTCGCATTCAGTGCCGTCACACAACTGCTGTTGCCACGCCCCATCGATAACCATCCGGGCAATCTCCAGTGCGCAGTCTCCCTCGTTAGTGCCGTCGCAACTCGCGGAGTTATCCATAGGCATAAAATCGGCGATGTAATTGGCCAACAAGGACTGACTCCAGGTATCGTCTAAGGCATCGATAGCTTTAGCCACGCCACCGCTGCCATCATCGCCATGACAGCTAGCGCACTGGGCCGCGTAAAAATCCCGCCCCAACTGGTAGGAGTCGTCGCCTCCGGTAAAGAGCGCTTGCAGCGACACATTGTGATCCGGAATAAGCAGCTGCACGACTTTGTTGCTAACCGGCCCAACAATAAAAGCCGCACCGTCGCCCTGCCAACCGGTAAACTCGGTTCCCAGTGGCGCCGCATCGGCCGTAACAGTCACCAGAGATCCGACTGAAAAATCCCGCTCATTGTTTTCAGTCGTGCCGCCAATCACGGCCACGCGATAAATCCCTTGGTTAATGCCGCTGGTATCCCAGGGTTGTAATTGACCATTGGTGTAGCTAACCGACTCTGTAATATTGTTTAAGTCAGCGGTTTGATTGCCTCCGTCACCATCGTTGAATATAGCGTTTAGCGTACCATCCGGTAACTGATCGGGCGCGATACTATAGCGCCACCAATCGCCATCGGTGTTATCCATCGCCACACCGGGCCACTCCATTAGCGGCTGGTCAACGCCATCGATAGTGACCCAAAGATATACATACACGGCGGCCCAATTATCGCTGTTGTCGTGACGCAGCCATAAATCGCCGACCGGTTCACTAACCTCGACACTCGCGCTCAGATCGCCCACCTGTGCGGTCACCGTTGCCGGGCCGGGATTAATACGCGTTAAGAGCCCTTGATTATCAACGGTTACCGCGTTATTGCCGCTGCTAACGTGCCAGCTCGCACGGTCGTAAACATTGGCCTTGGTGCCGTCTGCGGCAACGCCGTACACGACAAGCTGTTGTGTATCGCTTAGGCTAACCTCACCGGGGGCAATGGCAATACTGGTGATACCGGTATCCAGCTCCACCACATCGATGGTAATGGTTTGATTAAAACCCTCCGCCTGCACCGTTAGCGTCGCCGAGCCGGTACTGTGTGCGCGCAAGTTGATCTCGTGACCGGAGACAGACTCGACCGACAAGATGCCCGGATTGCTAGTGACGGCCGTGGTAACTTCATCCACAGGTGCGCTAAACCCATTATCAAATAACGCGGCAACCGTGGCGCTAACAGTGTCACCAGGGTTGAGAGTATCGGTTACCGACACCTGCAGCCCGGTTGTTTGCGCACCGGCGGCGGTTATCCAATCGCGAAAAAAGGTATCCGCTGTAGGGTTGGTGTAAAGGGTGCCCTTGGGCATGCGGTTGCTGTCGGTTACCTGGTAAATATGCAACAGGCTATCGGCGGGGCTAAAAGGTTTAAGTCGGTATTGCCCACCGTTGGTTTGAACATTCAACAACTTCATATCGGCCAACGGCGTGTCAAAGCGTAAGTCCATAAACGTGCTGGAGTGACAGTGCGCGCAGTTAGTGGCGAGATAAGATTTAGCGCGCTGCAACTCGCTTGCGTCGGAATCATCTATGGCGACAAAGCGGTCATAGCTGTCCGAGGCGTCAATCGCTTCGCTAAACAAGTCGACATGGTTAAAAGCATCCAGCTGATTATCGACAACACCTGAGTAGTCAAAGTTACGGTTCAACTGGCGGGTGTGAATCGCCAATGGCTCGCGACTCCCGTTACCGGTATGACAGGACCCGCAATCGGCCGAGGATTGCACGGCCCGGTCACGGCCTTCTGCATCGGTATTACTAACATTGGCCGTCTCAGTAACAAGGGTCGCGTCGGTGTCGTTATCGTTCCAGTAGTAATTAGCCGCTTGCCACTTACCATTGTTTTGCCGAAACAGTACCGACGTAGTAAACGGTGCCTGATTACCGTCACTAAGCTCCAGTGTTTTGTGTTTAACCAGAACCGAACCCGCCGGAAGCTCCCAATCGTCGGTTGCGGAAAAATCTATGGCCTCACCTTCGGCAATCACCATAAAGTGCCGCACGCTGGCGCCATCAAACCAACCGTCGGTATTTACTTTATATTCCATGACCCCTGTTTTAGGAACTAATGGCTGCAGGGAATCAAATAGCCCGGTATCCGATAACCTGGCGGGAATCGTCGCCCGCTCGGCGTCATCGTCTAACAGACGATAAATGGTTGAGTTGCCGCCGTATTCGACGCCGTAGGTGGAGACTAACAACGACTCTCCTCCCACGCCGGTACCAAACGAGGCAATATTTTCCGGGAAGGCATCCGTCACCAACTGCTTGGCTTCACCATCGGCGACCGCCCAGATTTTTTTAGTGACATAATCACCAAACACGAACCGACCATTTAGCCCGGGTAAACTGTTACCGCGATAGACAAAACCACCGATAATAGAGCGCCCTACCGGATGGTTATAGCCCTCTCTGGGAGGCGCAAAATCAACACTGCAATCTTTACTGCTATCGCCCCCTAAGTCGCCGCGATTGGTCGTGCCTTCGCACACGGGCCAACCATAATTTTTGCCTCTCTCAATTAGGTTGACCTCTTCAAACCCCGCCTGGCCTACCTCTGTCTCCCACAAAGTGTAAGGTGCTTCAGAGTCAAACGCCCAGCGCCAGGGGTTGCGGTGACCATAGGACCAAATTTCGGGGCGAAAACCCGCGACACCTACAAACGGGTTATCACTGGGCACATCGTAGTACTTGCCATTTATGGGCTGATCGAGTGGGTTAATACGAATTATGGAGCCCAACAAATTGCTGGTTACCTGCGCATTATTATTAGTTCGGGGGTCTTCTGGGTACGAGGTAATAGCGCTGTGGCCGTAAGCGCCGTCGCCCACACTTAGGTACAGGTAATTCGACTCCGGATGAAACTGTAGCATTCCGCCTTTATGGTCGGGGCCGGGCTGGGCAATACGCAGTAGCTCGACACCCGAGCCGGGCACAATACCACTGGGGTTATAAGGGTCAGCCACGCGCCAGCGTTTTAAAATGGCATCGCCAAACTGACCATTGGCTTCACGCTCATCATCACTTTCACCGTAAATATAGTAGCCATACAGGTAGCCATTACTGGCGTAATCAGGGTCAAAGGCAATACTCAATAGCCCTTGCTCGTGGTAGTTTTTAACCTCTGACGAAATATCCAACACCGTTTTAACATCTTGGGGGGTTACGCTTTCGCTATCGGGGAACGCGTAAATAACACCGGGTTTATCCACCACAAACAACAAACCACTCACCGGATCTGCGGTTATCATAACCGGTGCCATAAACTGATTAACAAGGTTTGGGTAGGCCACCTCGAAACGGTAGTTACCTTGAGAAACATTGCCCTCAACAGGAAACGCGTGCGCTTGTTCCATAACCGGCCGATTGCGCATGCCGTGGTTACCGTTAGCCTCTAACACGGTGACCTGCAGTGTATCGCTCACGGTATCACCGCCGGCCGTTACCAGCGTTAAGGTTATGCTGAAATCCCCCGCGGCGCTAAATACCGGGGTAGTCGTTAACTCACCCGTCAGATCCTCGCTCCAAAGGGCGCTGCTCCAAATGGCCTGCTGATACTCTCCCGTGGACGCACTAGCCGATAGCTCGATACTCTCGCCGAGCGAGACAACCTGATCGGCACCTGCATTTGCCTGTGGCACAGGCTCGCCCAGCATTAAATCGCACGCCGCCAAGTCACTCCAGCCCTGAGCGGTATAGCAGCTATTACCGAGGTACGTTAAATCTTCAGTTTGTTGAGAGCCACCGTCGTTAAATATAATATTAATGGACTCTGGAAACGCACTGACTAAATAATCTGAAAAATCAAAACAGTAGTTGTCCCCTATCATTGCCATTGGCTCGCCAGGCCAAGGCGGAGCTTCCGTCATACTTGCCTCAGGCACTGCGCCCCAAAAATACACATGGGGCAAGGCATAATTATCCGGATTGGCAAAGCAAACACTATTGGCATTTACTGAATCGGGCTTGGGGTTAACCGTTAACAAAAAATCGTCAGAGGCCAAAGCATCGGTATTTGAGAGTGCTGTTGCATTTACTGTAAAGCTGCCGGAAGAAAGAAACGCCTGGGAGCTTATTGGGTTGCCCTCAAGCACTCCACTCCACGCCTCACTGGCCCACTCAACCGCGGCAATATCACCGTTGTCTGAAATGGCTTCAAGCGTTATTACTTCGCCCCAGTCAACAGTAACATCCTCGCCGACACTGATAGAAAACTCATCAACACCGACACCACACTCGGCTAAACTTAGCCACTGATTATTGCGGTAACAGGAATCGCCGCTGAGCACCAGGTCTTGTGTTTGGCTACCTGCATTATTGTTAAAAATTAGATTAACGGTTTCGGGAAGGACGCCTCCGGAGACTATCTCCGATAGGTCATAACATAAGTGATTATTGTTGTTAGCCATCGGGTAGCCTGGCCAAGCGTTCAAATCCACCATGGCGCCCGATGGGGTGGGGTTCCAGAAATAGACGAAGCCTGTGTTAAATTGTAAGGCATTGTCGTAACACACAAGCTTATTGATGGTCGTATTATCCCGTGCTACTTCGGTAACCGACACCTCGTAAGTTGTGTCGCTAAAAAGAATACGGTAACGACCTTCTTCGACGTAAAAGTCTTCCTCTGGATATGACTCATCCCAGCTGACCGATCTTGTGATTTTAAATCTCGGGTTGTCGCCCGAGAAATCCTGAATAGTCTCCCAAAGCTGGGTATCGCTATTAAAGGTAAGTTCGTCAGCACCCCAATTATTAGGCGTACCACGAAAGTACGCGTTATCCCACTGTTGCGAGAATGAGCTCGCCGACAAACCCAGCAGAGCCACACACACAAACCAACAAAATATTTTTTTAATAGGTTCGCCAACGACACATTTATTATTGCCAATCATAGCGTTCATCCAGCCATTATTATCAACGTGATTTCACGTTATTTTTCAAGAACACGCTCAATACCAGCAGAGCAAAGATACTTAGAAAATTCCGGCCATTATATTGGGCACGACAAACCCGTCTCGACAGAGACTGTCGATCAGTTATGCGCGCGAATAATTGCTAGAATTTTTTGGAGATAGTCAGCTTGAGTGAAGCCGAAAAGAGAACAATCTCAATATTGTCAGATAACACTTCATGCGAGCCCTCGTTATTATTAGTGGCTACGATTTAGGTCTAATCATCAGGTTGTTATCAAGACTAGTAACAGAGCAGATATTGTTCAATATGAATACGTATGCAGTGAAACCTATTGGTAACACTTTGTGATGCGGCTTAACATTTTAACTGGATAATGCGACAGGAAATTAGCCGGGCACCCATTGAAAATGGCGTTACGCCCGGCACAATTAAGGTTGGATGTCGTTTACGGTTTGCTACCGGGCGACACAGTAATAATTCTGGCATCCATAGCATCAAGCGGCAGGGACCCTTCTAGCGCAATTGATGCATTTTTTAAAACATCAAACCCTTGATCGGCACTCATTAGAATATCGGCGAACCGATCCAGCTTAAGCTCTTTCGGCTCATCATTGTGGTTGAGTATCGTCATTACCTGTGAATCATCGGCGAGGTTAAAGTACACATAAACACCCTCGTTCGGGGCATAATGAATCAGCCGACCTTCGGTAATTGCTTTATTACTTTTTCGCCATGTTAACAAAGTGCGCAAGAAGTCTTGTGCCTGTTTCGCCTTTTTACTCAGGCCAGAGCCATTAAAGGCATTTGCCCCGTCACCGGGCCACCCGCCGGGAAAATCTGAACGAATAACACCGTGATCGTCCGTGCCTGGGTTAGTCATTAGAATCTCAGTACCGTAATAGATCTGCGGGATGCCACGAGTGGTGAGCAAATACACCATTGCCTGCTGCCAAAGCGCGTAATCTTCATTTAGCTGCGTATAAATACGGCTCATATCGTGGTTATCGGCAAACACGACTAAATTATCTGGGTCGGGGTATAAAAAATCATTACTTAGTGCTTCGTACAGCTCGATCACCCCGGTGCCCCACGCCTCTTCGTCGTTAAGCGCGTTTACCATAGCCGTCTGCAACGGAAAATCCATTAGGCTGGGTAACATAGGCTCAAACCCGTCGGGGTTTTCTTTACCGCTCTGCCAGTAGGAAACAACCGCTGGATTATTGGACCATTCTTCTCCGACGATATTTAAGTTGGGGTACTCCTCCATTACTCGCTTGCCCCAGTCGAGCAAAAAAGATGGCTCGGGATACGAGTAAGTGTCCACTCTTATGCCGCTTAAATCGGCGTACTCAATCCACCAAAGACTGTTTTGTATCAGGTATTGCGCCAAAAATTCATTGCGCTGATTAAGGTCGGGCATGGTGGGTACAAACCAACCATCGTTAAACTGGCGGGTATCGCTTGGGGCGGCATGGGGGTCGCGCAAGGTAGTGCGCCGATGGCTGGTAGCGGAGAACTTACCGTCAAAGTTTATCCAGTCGTTAAAGGGTTTGTCCTGCATCCACCAATGGTTAGAGCCGCTGTGATTTAACACCACGTCCATAATAAGGCCTACCCCCTGCTCTCGCGCTTTTTGCGAAAGAGCCAGGTATTGCTCGTTGCTGCCAAACCGCGGGTCGACCCGATAAAAATCAGTGGTGGCGTAGCCGTGGTAAGAGTATTCGGGCTGGGCATTCTCGAGCACTGGGTTAAGCCAAAGCTGGGTAAAGCCCATCTCGCTAATGTAATCTAAATTCTGAATAATACCGGCCAGGTCACCACCGTGGCGGCCACCCGGATCGTCGCGATGCAAGCCATCGGTATAACCCTCAAGCGTATCATTGCTTGGGTCACCGTTGGCGAAGCGATCGGGGGTTACCAGGTAAATCACGTCTTTGCCTGAAAAACCCTGCCGCTCGGCTGATTGCTCTGCGCGACTCATTAATGGATAACGCCAGGTAGCGGCTAAATCTTCGTCCCGATAAAACTCCAACGCCAAACGGCCGGGCTCGGCATCCGGATCAATACGTAAATCTATAAATAGGTAGTTGGGGCTATCGGCCTGATGGACCTCCACAATCTCTGCCCCTGGATAATCGAGCTTGGGCGTTAAGTCACCTAGACCATCGCCGTGCACCAATAGCTGCAACTTGCTGCTGTGCATACCCACCCACCAGGATGGTGGCTCTACCCGATCAACAATATCCGCCCCAGCCATTAAGGGCAAAAGCGCTAGTAACAGAACAAAGGCTCGCATGCTATTTCCTTTTGTTGATACATAAAAAAGCCGACCGAGAGTAACTCAGGCCGGCCAACAAATTACCACACAATGTTAATCAACGAATGCCTTTTATCAACTAGAATGAGTAACTAACTCCGGCAAACACCTGACGACCATAATAGTTGATATTACCGGTTTGTGCCGGCTCACCAAAATAGGTGAGCGAAGGCTCATCGGTTAGGTTACTCACCTGAAACTCGACACTTAAACCACTATCAAACGAATAAGACGCCTGATAATTAAGAATAGTCTCTTCGGCATAGTAAACATTTTGTGGGTCTTCAGCCATAACTTCTTCGTTGACAAATGCATCGCGATAATTCACCGACAAGCGTGTCGAGAAGCCTTCGTAATCATAGAAAATAGTGCCAGTAAAAACATTGGGTGCAAGCCCAGGTAAGGTAGCATCCCAGCCTACCGCACCACTCGATATGGTGTTTTCGACCTCACTCTCAGTATAAGAATAGCTACCGGTAAAACCTAACCCCTTAAGGGCTCCCGGCAAAAAATCAAAGGTTTGATTATAGCCTAGCTCAACACCTCGAATATAGCCGCCTTCATCGTTATTAACGGCAGTTTGATATTCTCCATTGGCGTAGGGCTGCCCAGTGGCGGGATCGGTTGGGACCAAAATACCATTTTCCGCAAAGGGATAATCGTAAATGGTTGAATTTTCAATAAAAGATTCAATGTCTTTGTAGAACAAAGCTGCAAAAACGTTACCCGAGCTATCGGAGAAATAATGCTCGTACGACAGGTCGTATTGCGTAGCGTAGAACGGATCCAAAAACGGACTGGTATTACCCCACATATTAAATTTACCGTCGGCCACCCATGAACCACCACCGGATTTAAGTTTTTGCAACGGCGCACGCCCCAATACTTTTGCCGCGCCAAAGCGCAGATAGTCATCTTCGGTCAGGTGGTAACTTAAGTTAATAGAAGGTAAATAATCGGTGAATTTCTTCCCGCGAACCACTGGCAGGTAATCATTGCTAATAACACCGTTACCATCGATAATATCCGGACCAGTGCCCGCCTCTTCGCCTTGCAGCTGCTGCAATCCGGAGCTGCTTTGATCCGTCTCTACCACTCGCAAACCAATATTACCCGTTAGTGTTTTACCCATTAGCTCGGTGTCGATGTTCGCCTGAAGGTAGCCGGCCAACACATCTTCGTAGACCTCGCCTGATTGGATAAGAGTCCAATTGTGATTCCAGTCTTTTACTGGGTGGGGGGTAATGCCGTTTTCGGCCAATACGGCCATCGCGTCCACCCTTAAAAAACTTGGAAACCCCGCAAGCTCATTGGTAAAATCAACCACACTGGCCGTATCACTGTTTAATGCCAAGGCCGGCTGATCTGGCGTTACCGTGGCATTTAAACCAAAGTCATTGCCATATTCAAACACACTGCGATCAGCACTGTAGGTACGTTCCGAGTAGCGTATGCCAAGCTCAATCGATGAGAAAAACGAGCTATTATTCAGGTCATACTGGACATCGGCCTTAAAGGCGTCCAGCTCATCGGTGTTTTCATAAGGGTAAACACCAACTTTGGCCAAGCCCATTTTACCTATATTGGTGTAATCCGCCGCATTGGAAAAGCTAATATCGGGCACATCCTGGCCGTGCAACAGGTAACTCACCGATAAATCCTGATCGGGAATGGGGTTGATTGCACTCACATCCTCAAATGGCATAGTCCAGGTAACGGCATTAGTAAAGGTTTGATCGGCTTCAGAGTGAGAAACATCTAACGCTACCGTCCAGGGACCATCGCGCCACTCAGCGTTAATACCGCCAGAGAGCGACTCCCGATAGCGGGACTCATCGTCATTCGTGGTTTGAATACCAAAATAATCGTTATCCGGCCACGGTGTTATGGTGGCACCAGTGATGGCACCATTGGGTTGGATGGTTAAGTCAGTAAGTTCACCATTGGCCAAGGTTTTTACCCGGAAACCGCGCGCAAATGCCTCGGAGTCAAAAGTGCTATAGAAAACATCGCCTTTTAAGGTAAAGTTTTCACTCGGCTCCCACTGAATAGTTGCCACGTAGCCATCGCGAACCTCTTCGCCGCCACGCTGCTGCATTTCAAAACCTTCACTTACCGAGTTATCCTGGCCGTCATTGTTCACGTCCCATGAGTTGGTATAAGCAAATCCGGCAAACTGAGTATTGACGTAAGGAGCCGTCATGCGCGAATAACCCAGTGCAATACCGACGGTATCCTCGGCATACTTACCTTGATATGCGGCGCTAAAGCGGTAGCCATAGTCTTCGGCACCTACGGCTTCATCAGCGCGGTCATTATAGCTGCCTCGCACATTCACATTAAATGAATGCTCTTCAGTATTGTTCAGCGGGGTCGCAGTTTGCATTTCTACTGTGCCTGCCACACCACCTTCAATTAACGAGGCCTTGGGAGATTTATACACTTTTGCCCCGGAGATCAGTTCCGCAGGATACTGATCAAACTCCACTTGACGCGAACCACTGGTAGCGGTTTGCTCTCGCCCATTTAGTGTGGTTTGTACAAAGTCGCCGGTTAACCCACGAATATTAATTCGCCCTGCTTGGCCACCGGCGCGCAATAAAGTTACCCCAGGCAATCGAGCCAATGCATCACCAATAGAGGTATCGGGAAGCACGCCAAGCTCGTCAGCAGATATTGCTTCGACAATGGTGTCAGCATCACGCTTTTCATCGACAGAGCTGGCAACACTAACGCGAAAGCCTTTAACAACAACCTCTTCGAGAAGCGCTTCGTTTTGGCTGCCGCCTTGTTGCGCATATACCATTTGTGAACCCGCCAACAATGTCAGAGACGAAACCATAGCCAGCAAAGGACTGAATTGTTTTTTAGTCATTTTAACCACCTCAGGAATTATTCATTATAAATTTTTATTTAAGCTACATCTAAGCACACATAGATCAGGAATTATTCAACAAAAACCTATGAATACGTATGCAAAGCTCAATACGGAACGTCTTGAATGGATGGATAAAATGACGCCATGAAACTTCGATAGAGAATTCCCTCGCTCTATTGCCGACTATGGTCGGATTCGCCGTTTAATCAGAGCGACCGATATAAGCGCGAATTGATTGGATCTTTCCATCCTCATCAAAATGTATAATATCCGTTACGTACAAAGGGTCAGAATCATCTATCGTTATTTTCAGCTCACCAATAACCGCAGATTCGGATGAGTAGAGTCTCAACGTCTCAATATCAATATTGGTGCTGGACTGAAAATTACGCCGCGTTTCGTGAATCACGGCCTCTTTGCCTCTGACCGATATTTTCCAGTCTCGCAGCAGTACATTCTCGGCGAGCATTGCAGCCACGTGGCCTATGTCGCGACTTGCATAGTGGCTCAGATAAAGTAAAAATAACTCACGGTGAATCAATGCCTATCCCCCCTGTACTCATTGCGAGATACTGACCGAAAGAAACAGCACCACCGCTTCCTCATGCGCCGCTATAGTCCTCCTCGCAAGGTAAATAACCACCAAAGCTCGACAGAACCACCTCATTACCACAACTCTCATACACCAAGTCGTGGCCAGCTATATCTTTCCGCGTCCCAGCAGGCAAGACTGCACTATTTCGACCCTCGCCAAAATCAAGCACTGGCATTTAAGTCATTAAAATAGGCTTCAAAAGCCGGTAATACCAACACACCTTCGAATTGTTTGGCCGTAAACCCATGTCCTTTGGTCGCAGTGCCCGATACCTTTTCACGTAACTCCGATGGCAGCTGGATACGCACCTCGGTATCCGACAAATTAAACACCGCCAACAGTGTCTGCTCGGCCGATGCGCGCGTAAAAGCGAGAATATCGTTACCTAAGTCGTAAAACTGAATATCGCCCCACAGCAATGCCGGCTGTTGTTTGCGCCATGCGGTAAAACGGCGGTAGGCATTAAGTACCGAGTCGGCGGCGCTGTCCTGCAGTGAGACGGCTTGTGCTAAATGCTCCTGTGGCACGGGCAGCCAGGGGGTAGAGTCACTAAAACCGCCGTGAGTCGTATCCGACCAGGGCATTGGCGTGCGGCACCCGTCGCGCCCTTTAAAGCGCGGCCAAAAGGTAATGCCGTAGGGGTCTTGCAGCTGATGCTGCTCGATAGGCGCTTCCGTTAAGCCCAGCTCTTCGCCCTGGTAGCTGCAAATACTACCGCGCAAAGAAAACAACATAGCGTTAAGTACCTTTGCCAAAGCCGCCGGGCCATGCTCGCCGCCCCAGCGGGTTAACACCCGCGAGACGTCGTGATTACCAATAGCCCAACAGGGCCAGCCCTCGCCCAGCCCCTGCTCAAGGGTCTCTACCGTATTGCGGATATAGGCGGCCGAAAACTCATCGGATAACAGCTCAAAGCTGTAGCTCATATGCAAGCGCTTATCGCCCTGAGTGTATTCCGCCATAGTGGCCAGAGAATCTTCCGAGGAGATCTCACCTAAGGTTACCGTGCCCGGGTAGCGATCCATCAAGCCGCGAATTTCTTGCATAAACTCGATATTTTCGGGGCGGGTGTTGTCGTAAATATGGCGCTGAAATGCATAGGGGTTATCTTCGCTAAAACCCCGGCCTTTGCGCTCGGCGGCAGGCTTTGCCGGGTTGTTGCGCAGCTGTTGATCGTGAAAGCAAAAGTTAATCGCATCCAGGCGTAAACCATCAATACCGCGCTTAAGCCAAAACTCTACCTCGGATAAAATTTGCGCGCGCACCGCGGGGTTATGAAAATTAAGATCGGGCTGACTTTTTAAAAAGTTGTGCAAATAGTATTGCTCGCGGCGCGGCTCCCACTCCCAGGCGCTGCCACCAAAAATAGCCAGCCAGTTATTGGGCGGGGTTCCATCTTCACTGGGATCGGCCCACACATACCAATCGGCTTTGGGGTTATCTTTCGACTCCCGGCTCTCTAAAAACCACGCGTGCTGATCAGAGGTGTGACTCAACACCTGATCGATAATCAGCTTGATGCCGCGCTGGTGCGCCTCGGCAATTAAGCGATCGATATCGTCTAATGTGCCAAACAGCGGGTCGACGTCGCGGTAGTCACTAATGTCGTAACCAAAGTCTTTCATGGGCGAGCGGAAAAACGGCGACACCCAAATCGCATCCACCCCAAGGCTGGCAATATAATCGAGCTTGCTGATGATGCCGGCAATATCACCCACACCATCGCCATTGCTGTCCATCAGTGAGCGGGGGTAAACCTGATAGATAATGGCGCCACGCCACCAGGGAGAGTTTTGCATGATACTTCCTAAAATTTCGGATCCGTTGGGCTCGACTCGAGCTTCCGGCATTCGTTATTGTCAATGTTGGGCCGCTGCCATAGCGCATCTCGCCCACCTTTCACAGGCTGTAAAAAGACTAATTCACCCGCCGGAAGCCACGCAAGCCAATGCATTCGTATGCAACGCGAAAAGCCGATGAATACGTATGTATTTGGTTGCCGCTCTCTATGGGCTCGATTATCTTGGTCTGCAATCGCCCTGTTTTATGCCCCAGCTGCGTGTTACACAGCGCCAAGGCCCGGAGCGAGCTATAAACGATAAGAGAGATGTATCATGACTTTTGCTAAACGACTTCCCTACTTAGTGGGCTGCATCGCCGTAGCCACCTTAAGCGCCTGTAATGACATACCCAGCCAACCCGATACCAGCGCGGCAGCCGCACCGGGAGCACCGGGCGCCTCCCCCACCTGGGCCTACTCGGGTAAAACCGGTATTGGCACCAGCTACGAGCAATACCACAACGGCCAGTACAGTGATCAGGCCGCAACAGGTAGCGTGTCTAAGGTGTGGTTCTCCATTGCCCAGGGCGTGGTCACCGAAACCATGTACGGCTTGATTCACGAGGCTCAGTTAAAAGACATGCAGTTTGTCGTGACCGGTCCGGGATTTGTCGACTTAGAGCAAACCGCCACCGATAGCCACATCGAATATTTACACACCGACAGCGACGGCCGGCCTACCTCGCTGGCTTATAAAATCGTCAACACCGATAAAGACGGTAAGTACAAAATTGAAAAACACATCGTCACCGACCCCGCGCATAACACGCTACTGCAACGGGTGACTTTTAGTGCCATGGCCGACGACATCACGGCCCACTTGGTGCTCAACCCGCACATTGGCAATACCGGCACGGGCGACACCGCCCACGGTGAAGGGCAGTACTGGTACGCCAGCGAGGGGGACACCAGCATGGTGGTTACCACCCAAGCCGAGGTGCAAGGGTCGGTGGGTTTTGTGGGCCGCTCCGATTTACTCAGTGATTTAGCCGACGGCACGCGCAATGAGTTTTACCCTAGCACCGGCACTACCCCCGGCAATGTCAGCATTGCCCTGACACTACCTACGTTAAGTAACGCCAGCGCCCAGTGGGACTTTGCCCTGGGCTTTGGCAATAGTGACAGCGCCGCCAAAGAACAGGCCGATGCCTCTATGAGCCGCGGCTTTGCTCAGGTGCTGGCGGACTATCACGGTGAGGGCGAGGCGATTGGCTGGCAGGACTACCTTGCCAGCCTCGACGCACTGCCCGAGCTGGCCGCCGGCGCCACCGACGGCGGCAAGCTCGCCTACGCCAGCGCCATGGTACTAAAAGCCCAGGAGGACAAAACCCACGCCGGCGCCTTAATCGCCTCGCTGTCTAACCCCTGGGGCGACGTAGTACCAGCGACTGAGTCATCCACCGGCTACAAAGCCGTATGGCCACGGGATTTTTACCAGGTGGCGATGGCCTTTTTGGCGCTGGGCGATACCGCGACCCCTGAGGTGGCGTTTCGCTATCTGAAGAAAGTTCAGGTGGGGCCAGAAACCCCGGGCTACCAAGGTGCCCCCGGTTGGTTTTTACAAAAAACCCACGTCGACGGCACGCTCGAGTGGTTTGCCGTGCAACTGGATCAGACCGCCATGCCCATTATGCTCGGCTGGCGCCTGTGGCAAGACGGCGTGTTAAGCGATACCGAAGCCACCCAGTGGTATCACGACATGCTGCGCCCTGCCGCCGACTTTTTGGCTGACGGCGGCGATATCTCGCTCGGCTGGAACACGGCCAACATCCAGCCGCCCTTTACCCAGCAGGAGCGCTGGGAAGAGCAAGAGGGCTACTCGCCCTCCACCACGGCGGCGGTTATCGCCGGGCTGGTGAGCGCCGCCGAACTGGCTGAGCTCGCCGGTGAACCCGAGCGCGCCCAGCATTATTTAGCCAAGGCCGATGAGTACGCCGCTCAACTTAAGCCACTCACCTTTACCCGCGCCGGCGCTTTGGCCGGCTCTGACTCCGACAGTCAGTACTTTTTGCGTATCAACCGCAACCAGGATCCGGACGACGCCGGCCGCTTGATGGAGCGCAACGGACAGGGGGCACTCAACGAGAGCGAGATTGTCGACCCGGGCTTTTTAGAGCTGGTGCGCTATGGCGTGTTGCCGGCCACCGACAGCGCCGTGCGCCAGTCGCTGGACGAAGTCGACAGCAGCCAGCTACCCGACTACCTGCGGGTTAAATACACCTTTAACCGCGATGGCAAAGCCTTTTCCGGATGGCGCCGCTACGGTGGCGACGGTTACGGCGAGCGCACCAGTAACGGTGCCGGCTACGCCGAGGGCGGCAGTAACCACAGTGATCAGCGCGGCCGCGTATGGCCCTTTTTAACCGGCGAGCGCGGCCACTATGAGCTGGCCTACGCCTTAGCCAATAACGACAGCGCCGCCATCGCGGGCTTAAAGGAGACTTACGCCGGCGCGCTAGAGGGCTTTGCCAACGAGGGGCTGATGCTACCCGAGCAGGTGTGGGACGGCGTGGGCGATAACAGCACCTATCAGTACGCTAAAGGTCAGGGCACAAACTCGGCCACGCCGCTTGCCTGGACCCACGCCGAGTACATTAAATTGTTGCGCTCGCTCAACGACCGTCAGGTGTGGGATCACTACCCGGCGGTAGAGGCGCGCTACGCTGAGTAGGCCCAAGCCTGACAAACTAAGGTAAGATCGACCTTCGGGGGCGTCATGCGCGCCCCGCGATAACAACCAATAACAAATAATGAGAACGTTATGACCCAAGCCGTTAAGTCCCGCCCGGAGCTTAGCTTCTGGCAAATTTGGAACATGTGCTTTGGCTTTATCGGCATCCAATTTGGTTTTGCCCTGCAAAATGCCAACGTCAGCCGCATCTTTCAAACCCTGGGCGCCGAGATCGACGAGCTGCCCATTTTGTGGGTCGCCGCACCCCTTACCGGCTTATTGGTGCAACCCATTGTCGGCTACTTTTCGGATAAAACCTGGAACCGCTTTGGCCGGCGCCGGCCCTATTTTTTAATCGGCGCCCTACTCACCAGTGGCGCGCTGTTTGTCATGCCCCACTCGCCTACGCTGTGGATGGCAGCCGGCATGCTGTGGATTATGGACGCCTCGATTAATATTTCGATGGAGCCGTTTCGCGCCTTTGTCGGCGATATGCTGCCGCAGCGCCAGCGCACCCTGGGTTTTGTGATGCAGGCGTTTTTTATCGGGGTGGGCTCGGTGATCGCCTCTATGCTGCCGTGGCTGCTGGCTAACGTTTGGGGTATGAGCAACACAGCCGCACCCGGCATTGTGCCCGATTCGGTGATTTTCTCGTTCACCTTGGGCGGCGTGGTATTGCTGCTGGCCATGGGCTGGACCATCTTCACCAGCCGCGAGTACTCGCCGGAACAACTGGCCGCGTTTAATGCCGAGGAGGGGCAAGTCGAGTCGCTCGCCGATCGGGTGCATCGCCCGGCCGCGCGCTATTTAAAAGACGGCGCCCTCTGGTGTGCCGGGGGCATCGTTAGTGCCGCGCTTATTTATGCGCTTGCGCTTAATGCCGAGTTATACATTCTGGCCGGTGGTATTGCGGTGTTCGGTTTACTGCAGCTGCTGGCGAGCTGGCTGCAAAGCAACGGCCATACCGATCACGGTGTGTATCACGTTACCCACGATTTGTTTCATATGCCGCGCACTATGGTGCAGCTGGCTGTGGTGCAGTTTTTTTCGTGGTTTGCACTGTTTGCCATGTGGATCTACATCACCCCCGCTATTGCCAGTTTTCACTT
The DNA here is from genome assembly GCF_963975215.1 of uncultured Gilvimarinus sp. GTDB lineage: Bacteria > Pseudomonadota > Gammaproteobacteria > Pseudomonadales > Cellvibrionaceae > Gilvimarinus. Next base: position 16,019 of record NZ_CAXBFW010000008.1, on the reverse strand, counting down.
TGGTGCCAGCGACACCAGCGGCGCGCTCTACAACAAAGGGGCCGATTGGTCTGGCGTGCTGCAAGGCTCTTACAACGGCTTTGCCATGTTAGCCGCGTTTATCATCCCGCTAATGTCGCGCAAGCTGGGCCGCAAACAGACCCATGCTATTAACCTACTGCTGGGCGCCGTTGGTTTTATGTCGTTTGTGGTTATTCGCGACCCTAGCTGGCTGCTGTTATCGATGGTGGGGGTTGGCTTCGCCTGGGCCTCTATTATCTCGATGCCCTACGCCATGCTGTCGTGCGCCCTGCCGGGACAAAAAATGGGTGTGTATATGGGGATCTTTAACTTCTTTATCGTGATACCGCAGATTTTAGCCGCCAGCGTGCTGGGGTTATTGGTTGGGGTCGTGTTTGAAGGTCAAAGCATTTACGCGCTGGTGCTGGGCGGCGTGTGCTTTATTCTCGCCGCCGGTTTTACGCTGTTGGTAGACGACCAGGAATAACCTTAGCCGAGCATCGTGAGGGCGCCACACGCCCTCTTTAACGCTTGCCCCCGCAAGAGCCGCGGATAACCAGCTCGGCCGGAATCAAAAACGATTCGAGTTTTTCGCCCTCCATCAGCTTTAACAGGCTATCCACCAGCAGCTCACCCGCGAGCTTGGTGTTTTGCTGTACCGTTGATAACGGCGGGTGGGTATAGGCCGCCATGGGAATATCGTCAAAGCCCATAATGGCAACATCGTCGGGGATCGTCTTGCCCGCCTCTTCTACGGCCTTCATGGCGCCAATAGCGATTAAATCACTCGCACCAAACACCGCATCAAAGCGCAAACCGCGCTCGTGCAACGCCAGTGCCGCGTGATAACCGGCATCCTCTGAGGTCTCGGCATCAATTTGCAGCGCCGGGTTAACCGTAATACCGGCATCCGCCAGAGCCTGACAATAACCTTCGTAACGGCGTTTAAACTCTGGGCTGCCCTCGCCAATGCCGCCCACAAACGCAATATCGCGACGGCCTAAACTCAGCAAATGCGCCACCGCTTTGCGCGCACCATTGTAGTTATCGCAGCCGATGGATACCCCCGGTTGCCCCGGTAACACGGGCCCCCAGGTTATATAGTGGGCATCCTGTTCATCCAGGTGGTTCAGTTTTTTTACGTAGGTGGTGTAATCGCCATAACCTAAAAAGATAATACCGTCGGCGCGGTTGGCGTCCTCGTAATCGGCGTGCCAATCCTCGCTAAACTGCTGAAACGACACCAGTAAATCGTAATTGCGATCGGCAGTTGCGCTGATAATGCTGGCCACCATCGATAAAAAGAAAGGGTTGATCAAAGAATCACCCGTGCCGTGATCCTCGTTCAGCAGTAACGCCACGGTGCGGGTCTTTTGCGAGCGCAAATTGCGCGCGTTTTTATCGACCTTGTAATTAAGCTCCCGGGCGATTTCCTGGACCCGGCGGCGGGTTTCTTCGTTTACCAGCGGGCTATCGCGCAGCGCCCGGGAAACCGTCGCCTGCGAGACGCCTGCGCGGTAGGCAATATCAAAAGAGGTGGGTTTGCGTTCGCTCATCAGGGTTTTCCGGCATGTTATCGTTATAAAGGCTCGCCTGAGATACTAGCGTAAATCCGCGCCGGCAACCACAACCGGCGCACGTCTGTGCGGGTTAACCGCGCTCGTCTAAACGGCGCTTAAACTCGTTCATAATGACATCGTACAACTCCAGGCCGAGGTATTTATCCTCTACCGCCGAGTCGATGGATGGGTTGTCGTTCACCTCGATAATCGAAATATCATTGCCGTTTTGCTTTAAATCCACCCCGTAAAAGCCATCGCCGATTAACTTGCTGGCCGCCACCGCCGCTTTAAGCACGGGTTTTGGCACCTCAAAAGTACCCATGGCATCAAAGCTGCCAGAGGCGGTACCTTTGCTGGAATGGTTGTAGATCTGCCAGTGATTTTTAGCCATAAAGTAACGGCAGGCGTATATCGGCTGGCCGGCCAACACACCAATGCGCCAATCGAACTCGGTGTACAGGTAGCTCTGCGCCAGCAACAAAGCGCTTCCCTGAAACATATCTTTCATCACCTCAGCCAGCTCTTCACGGCTACCGGCTTTTTTGACTCCCACAGAGAATGAACCGTCGGGAATTTTTACCACCACCGGCAAACCCAGCTCGTCGATCAGCTCCTGCTCGCGGCCCATATCGGCGCGGCTTAAAATCCGCGTGGGTGGCATCGGTAACCGGTGGGTTGTCAGTAATTGCGTTAAATACACTTTATTGGTGCAACGCAAAATCGAGTCCGGGTCATCGATAACCACCAGCCCCTCGGCCTGAGCCCGGCGAGCAAAACGATAGGTAAAGTGATTCACCGAGGTAGTCGCCCGAATAAACAGCGCGTCAAATTCACTGAGGCGATTAATATCGCCCCGGCCAATGGTCTCGGCCATAATGCCCTGCTTAGCGGCCGCCTTAATAAACCGCTTAATCGCGGTGGAGTTACTCGGGGGCATAGGCTCTTGGTTGTCGACCAAAATCGCCAAATCGTATTTGTACTCTTTACGGGCACGGGGCTTGCGCCAAATAAGCCGGCTAAAGCTATCCAGTGCATCGGCAAACAGGGTTTGCTCGCGCTCTTGCAGCTGGCCTAAGGGCACGGTCTCGAGCGATTGTATCTGCCAACTACTTTTGCGCTTAAAGCGCACCCGCAAAATCGGTGCGGCAATTTGCTCAAACAGTGCCCGGGCCAATTCAGCCAAAGGCTCGACATCGGTTTTGCCAAAGCACACCAACAGCGAGAGCGAATCGCTGGTGCCGGCAATGGCATTAATTTTTTCATCTATCTTTACATTAAGGGCTAGCACTTCTTGCCATTGACGCTTAGATAAGTCCCTCAGTGTCTTTACCGAGGGCACCACTTTGTGACCGCGCGCCTCGGCCAACAGCGAGCAATAGTAACCGGTCGAGAGGTAATCGTACTGGCGGCACAGGTTGATCACCCGACAACGCTGGCGGGTATCGGCCTCAACGAGGTAATCGTTGGCCAATACTACGTCGGCCGAAGGGTAAAGGCCGGCCCAATCGGAAGCCTTTTCAACAATGATTTTCAATTGCGTCATGGGAAGTCTAGTCACCTTAAATAAGCGCAAAAATTACATTGCGCAGCGGCGCAAGTGTGGCAAAATCGCGGCAATTGGCAAGTATTATTTTGCCCTTTTACTGTAAAGGTTGGCGCGGCGCTAACCGGCAATTGAGACATCTATGAACCCGACTGTTCGCCCGGCCCAACTGTCCGATCTGGACGCGCTTGTTGCGCTTGAGAACTCAAGCTTTAGCGGCGATCGCATCAGCCGGCGTAGCTTTAGACATTTTCTCGATACCGAGCAAAATCAACTGCTGGTGATTGACGAGCCCGTACGGGCCTACGCATTGATTTTGTTTCGCCGCGGAACCTCGTTGGCCCGCATTTATTCGCTGGCAGTTGCCCCTGACGCCCGCGGGGGCGGCCTCGCACGCGCCTTAATGGCGGCGGCCGAAACCTGTGCCCGGGATCGCGATGCGTTATTTTTGCGTCTGGAGGTGGCCGATACCAATCAAGCCGCCATCGGCCTGTACCGCTCGCTGGGGTTTCACCCCATCAAGCAGTTGGCCGGCTACTACGAAAACGGCGCAGATGCGCTGCAACTTGAAAAGCGTCTGGAGCGCAATACTCGCGCCAGCGCCAGCGTCAACTTTTATCCGCAAACCACCGAGTTTACCTGTGGCCCGGCGGCGGCCATTATGGCCATGCAAGCGCTGCGCCCCGACAGCCAATACAGCCGTATCGATGAAATTAACCTATGGCGTGAAGCGACCACGGTTTATATGACCCGCGGTCACGGTGGCTGCTCGCCACACGGCTTAGCACTCGCGTTGCATACGCGCGGTTTTGAGGTGCGCCTATTACAATCGAGCAGCCAAGCGGCGTTTATCGACAGTGTACGTGGTGAGCATAAAAAACAATTGGTCGAGCTGATTCATAACGATCACGTGGCAAAGCTGCAACAAGCCCACATTCCGAGTGACGTGTGCGCTATTAACTCCGGCGCACTGCGTGAGCAAATAGACGCCGGCTACAGCATTTTACTGTTAATCAGCACCTGGCAATTAAACCGTAACAAAGCGCCCCACTGGGTGTGGTTATCGGCCATGGACAACCAATTTGCGTATTTACACGATCCGGATGTAGACTCACAGGATCATCGCAGCGCCCTCGATAATGCCAACTTGCCGCTGGCGCTCGATCAGCTTAACCGGGTGTTAGGTTACGGTAAAAAAGGCTATCGCGCCGCGGTTTTATTGCGCGAGCGGCGCTAAGGTTACAACGCCGTTAAGCCTTGTAAAATTAACCACACCACCCACCCGGATTGTAAAATTCTCTCAGGGGGTCATGCGTGGATGAGCCCGCGGCGCTCTCAAACTCGTTGGTTTTCGCTCAGCTCTGCGCAAGCTATTGATAAATCTCAATGTTTCTGGCGTCTTATTATTTTGGTTCGATGTTTGCAAAGTCCATCGTATAGTCTGTATTGCCACAGGCTTTTTTAGCAAAAATATTAGGAGACGGTTATGAATACTTTTCAGCTAGAAGGTAACTGGCAAAAAATGAAAGGCGCCGCACAAGAGCAGTGGGGTAAACTCACCGACGACGATATTGACCGTATTGTGGGTAAGCGCGACAAGCTTATCGGTGCGGTAAAAGAACGCTACGGTATTACTCAGCAAGAGGCCGAGCGCGAAGTCAACGAATGGTCGACCAAGTACGAGCAATGAGCAACCACAGTGAGCAAGCCGCTGTCGGGCAAGATAACCTCACAGGTACCATTGATTTAATCGAGGAATCCGGCAGTGGCGAAACGCTGAGTGTCGGCGATATTCTTAGCGGCGTTAAAGGCCGTGGCTTTGGCCCGCTGCTGCTACTGCCGGCTCTGATTACGTTGCTACCCACCGGGGGTATCCCCGGCGTCCCTATTGTTGCGGCTATTTTAATTGTGTTGATTGCCGGGCAGTTGCTGGCCGGTGCCAGCCGCCCTTGGATACCCCAACGCTTGGCGCGCGCCAACGTGTCGCGCCAACGCTTTACAAAACTTCTGGATAAATCCCGCCCGGTCACCCGGCGTATTGATCGCGCAATAAAGCCACGTTACGGTTTTATGACCGGCGACACAGGCAACCGAGTGATAGCGGTTATTGCTATTGTACTGGCGTTATCGCTGATTCCTTTGGGACCAATTCCGTTTGCCGCAGCAATCCCATCGGGGATAATGGTGCTGCTAGCACTGGGGCTGGTCGCACGCGACGGCTTGCTTATTATACTGGGCTTAATATTAAGCGCGATAGCTGGCGGCTGGCTGGTGATACGGTTTATTTAGCCGTTAGCCGTTAGCCGTTAGCCGTTAGCCGTTAGCCGTTAGCCGTTAGCCAAGTATAAAAATGCCCACAAGAGGTGGGCATTTTTCTTTACATTAAGCGGCCGGAAAATTCACTCGCCGGTTTGCTGGGCCGGTCTGAGCTAGCGACGCGATTAGGCACCTCGTTAATTTTTCCTCCATTGGCCAAAAACGCCTCGATCTGTGCTTGTAGCTCTGACCTTACCCGCTCACGTGACGCAATATTAAAATCTTCTTGCGGCTGAGCCTTGCCGTCATCGCTCGCACTGACCTCGTCGCTATCATCAACGTCGATATCACTATCGTCGTCTAAGTCACGACTTTCGTTTAGCTCGTATTGACTCGCCATAAATAACACCTCTCAAACCGTATGTCTTATCCATGCCAAAACAAAAAATTCACCCACAACTTTTAAACCCTCGCCTTTTTAAGAGCTCCAGGAAACCGCCACAGAGCTGACGTTTATATGTGTGGGTTGTTGCCTTTATAGCGCAAGAAACGCTCTTGGTTAAAGGGTTTTTTTGCTTTTTTTAGTTCAGTTTTTTATTAACGCAAGAGCGAGCTTTCGTTTTTGTTATTTACTGTTATCCCGTCCAAAGCGTGATCAGTATCCCGGTCTTATGCGGGCATAATCCAGTACTGCAACTGACTTTTGCCGATCACCCCGCCCCGACAATAAGCTCGGGCGGTATTTATTTGGCAGCCAGCACACTAACCCGTTACACTGCACGGCTACTGATTATTAGGCCTAAGAGATCTGTCATGGCAACTGCACGCGAACTCAAATACTTCCCCGAACTTGCCGGGCTCTCTGTGCCCGAGCAAGAGCAGCGCCTCAACCGGGCCAAAGCCATCGCCTTTGGCCCGGACACCCGGCTCGAGCGCTGGCAGGGCAATCTGGTGCAGTTTTTTTTGATGTTTGCCGGATCGGCTGGCTTTATGGCGCTGTTGGCCCCCGCGCTTAAGTTATCGCAAGATACCGCCGCCATTATTATGCTGGTGATCGTTTTACCGCTCTTTTTTATAATGCAGCAACGGCGTTATCTACGGCTGGTTCGTCGGGCACTGCAACAGCAGACACCAGACGAGTCAGAGTAGGCCTTTTTCCGCCCATAAAAAAACAGCGGCCAATGGCCGCTGTTTTTTTATCCGCACCCCCAAAGGAGCTGCGAAGTCACTATAAAATTAAATCGCTTCGCTGCCGGTCTCACCGGTACGAATACGAATAATTTCTTCAAGCGGTGTGATAAAGATCTTACCGTCACCAATTTTACCGGTTTGCGCCGCTTTGGTGATTGCCTCTACCGCTTGATCGACCAACGTATCATCCACCGCCAGCTCGATTTTAACTTTAGGCAAAAAATCAACCACGTATTCAGCACCACGGTACAACTCGGTGTGGCCTTTCTGCCGACCGAAGCCTTTCACTTCGGTTACGGTCATACCCTGTACACCGACCTCGGACAACCCAGTGCGGACATCGTCGAGTTTGAACGGTTTAACGACAGCAGTAATCAGTTTCATTATGGATTTCCTTCTTCGTCTTGGTCTCAGCCAGGTAGCTTGCTGTAGCGGTTTGAGGTTGTGCCCTAAAAAAGGGCCTCCAAATTCTATGGGTAAAGATACACGCAAGTCGCGGGAAAATCATCCATCCAATCCAAACTTACTGACAATCTACTTCTGAGAGGACTTTTTAGGCCACTGCCCGGGGTAAACCCGGGCAGCTAGCACCTGATACTCTTACTTAGAAGAGGTGAACTCAGGGTAGGCTTCCATACCACACTCAGCCAGGTCGACACCTTCGTACTCTTCTTCTTCGCTAACGCGCAGACCGATGATCACTTTAATGATACTCCAGACGATCAGGCTGGTAACGAACACCCAGATGAAGATGGTCAAAGCACCCACGATCTGACCCACAAAGGTAGAGCCGTCGTTGGTTAAAGGCACAACCAGCAGGCCAAACAAGCCAACCACACCGTGGACAGAGATCGCACCGACCGGATCGTCGATTTTGATTTTATCCAGCGTAATGATTGAGAAGACTACGATGATACCGCCCACCGCACCGATGATAGTGGCACCCAGTGCACTCGGGGTAGAAGGCTCAGCGGTAATAGCAACCAGACCCGCCAGAGCGCCGTTAAGGGCCATGGTTAAGTCGGCTTTGCCGAACAGGATGCGGGCAACGATCAGCGCGGCAACCAGACCACCAGCGGCGGCAGCGTTAGTGTTCAGGAACACCATGGCAACCGAGTTAGCGTTGGCAATATCGCCCAGTTTTAGTACCGAGCCACCGTTGAAACCGAACCAGCCCATCCACAGGATGAAGGTACCTAAGGTAGCCAGCGGCAGGTTAGCACCGGTAATGGCGTGGATTTCACCGTTTTTACCGTACTTGCCCTTACGTGCACCCAGTAAAATAACGCCCGCTAAAGCAGCGGCAGCACCAGCCATGTGAACAATGCCCGAACCGGCAAAGTCAGAGAAGCCCAGCTCGCCCAGGTTGAACATGCCAAATACGTCGGCACCGTTCCAGGTCCAGCTACCTTCCATTGGGTAGATAAAGCCAGTCATAACCACGGCAAAGGCCAGGAAAGCCCACAACTTCATACGCTCGGCAACGGCACCCGAGACGATAGACATCGCGGTAGCCACAAACACCACCTGGAAGAAGAAGTCCGAGGCACCGGAGTAAACCGAACCACCTTCAAAACCCTCTTCAGCAGACGCTGCCAGCGCATCAGCCACCAGGGTTTCACCACCCTGAATGCCCGACAAGAAGAAGCTGCCATCGTACATAATGGCGTAACCGCACACTAAGTACATGATGCATGAAATCGCGAACAGAGCGACGTTTTTGGTCAGAATCTCTGTGGTGTTTTTGGCGCGAACCAAGCCCGCCTCCAGCATGGAGAAGCCGGCGGCCATCCACATTACCAGTGCACCACATACCAGGAAGTAAAAGGTATCGATGGCGTACTGCAACTGAAAAATTTGATTTTCCATTGCTTAATCCCCGTTTGTTGTAAAAATCTTCTTAACTGCTTAGAAGTCGTCTTAAATCGCTTGATCGCCGGTTTCGCTGGTGCGAATCCGAATAACTTGTTCGAGAGGAGAGACAAAGATCTTGCCATCGCCAATCTTGCCGCTGTTAGCAGCCTTGGTTATGGCCTCGACAACAGAGTCTAAGTCCGACTCTTTTACCGCGATCTCTACCTTGGTTTTAGGTAAGAAATCCACCACATACTCGGCGCCGCGATACAGCTCTGAGTGACCTTTTTGACGACCAAAGCCTTTTACTTCGGTGACTGTCATACCGTGTACACCGATGTCGGATAGCGCTTCGCGCACCACATCGAGCTTAAACGGCTTGATAATCGCTGTTACCAATTTCATTTATTGTGCTCCTAAAAAATCCCGCACCCGAAGGTGCGGGTAAACACTGGAAAGACGCTTATCTGGTGATTACCTTAACCACCCGATAAGTATGTAGACCCAATAAAGAGACTCCGCGCCCTTTGCTGTGTACTCGATCACAACTTTGCACAGAGTAGGCCAACTAACAAATTTCCTTTATTATCATGACGTTAAGGTAAAGCCGAAGAAAAAATATACGCTAAATCGCGTATCCCAAACACGCTTGCGCACCAAAATCGTGCCACCCCCAAAATGCAGCGCACCATTTGTGCACTATTTTGTTTTTTGCCTAATATCAGGGGTAATTTGCACCACAAAGGCGCGCCAAACGCGGCGTCCGGAAGGCTCACCACAACACAAGGCGCTTAATTCAACCTGCCGGTTTTTTTCAGGGTGTACAATATGGGGCTTAACCCCCGCAACAGGCGTTTTACATGCAAGAGTTTACTCAGCGACTTTTTAGCGAACTGCAAAATGCTTTGCCCGGTGCCGACGCGCTGCCCAAGGCGCAGCTGCAGGCCGCGCTCGAATCTGTCGTACGCCGTATGGATTTAGTCAGCCGCGCCGACTTTGATGCCCAGGCCGCGGTACTGGCCCGCACCCGCGCCCGCCTGGAGGCACTAGAGGCACAGGTGTCCCAACTCGAGGGCAACATTGACCCCAGCGATAGCGCACGCTAAGTTTTACCTAACCACTTGGGCGCATTGCGCGCTCGGCCACCCTCTGGATGTGGGTGCTTATCAACGCAAGGATTGCCTATGTCACTCGCCATTGTTCATACCCGCGCTCAGCTCGGCGTCGAGGCACCGCCAGTTACGGTAGAGGTACACCTATCCAACGGGCTGCCCTCGCTGGCGATTGTCGGCATGCCTGAAACCGCCGTTAAAGAGAGCAAAGATCGGGTACGCAGCGCGATCTTAAACTCGCACTTAGAGTTTCCCGCCCGCCGCATTACCGTTAATTTAGCGCCAGCCGACCTACCCAAAGAGGGCGGCCGCTACGATTTAGCCATTGCCATTGGTATTCTCGCCGCCTCCGGCCAGGTACCCGGCGAGTTACTGGCCGGGCTCGAGTTAATTGGCGAGCTGGCACTATCGGGCGAGGTGCGCCCGGTAACCGGCACATTGCCGGCGGCACTGGCGGCCGGACGCGCCGGGCACGGACTGATTGTAGCGGCGGCCAACGCCCCCGAAGCGGCGCTGGCCCGGGATACACGCATATACAGCGCCGACAACCTACTGCGGGTGTGCGCCCACCTACACCAGCGCAGTGAGCTGCCCGGCGCCGAATTTACCGCCCCGCCCGCGCGCCGCGCGCAAGCGGAGCTGGCCGATGTTAAAGGTCAGCAACAAGCCAAGCGGGCCCTCGAGGTGGCCGCCAGCGGGGGCCACAACCTCTTGATGTTTGGCCCACCCGGCACGGGTAAAACCATGCTCGCCAGTCGCTTACCGGGTATTTTGCCGGCCATCGACGAGCATGATGCGCTAGAGGTGGCAGCCGTGTATTCGGTATGCGGCGTCGAGCACACGCCGTTTTGGCTCGAGCGGCCTTTTCGCGCCCCGCATCACACCGCCTCGGCCGCCGCTTTGGTCGGCGGAGGCACGCAACCTCGCCCGGGGGAGATCTCGCTGGCCCACGGCGGTGTGTTGTTTTTAGACGAGCTGCCGGAGTTTCAGCGCCAGGTATTAGAGGTGCTGCGCGAGCCACTGGAGAGCGGTGAGATTCGTATATCGCGAGCCCGGGCGCAAACCTGCTACCCGGCAAGGTTTCAGTTAATCGCCGCTATGAACCCATGCCCCTGCGGTTATCACGGCGGCAGCAGTGCTGGCGGCGACACCCGCTGCCGCTGCACCAGTGAGCAGATCCAGCGCTATCGCAATAAAATCTCGGGGCCGATGCTCGACCGCATAGACCTGCATGTACCGGTGCACAATATCCCGCCCAGCGAGCTCAATCAGGCGCCACCGGGCGAGTCTAGCGCTACCGTGCAGGCGCGGGTTAGCCGCACTGTCGCGCTGCAACAGCAGCGGCAACAGAAGTCCAATGCCCAGATGAATTCCAGGGATATCGAGCACTTTTGCCCACTTAGCACCGATGACCAGCAGTTTCTCGAGGCCGCCGTTATACGCCTGGGGTTATCGACCCGATCCTACTACCGGGTATTAAAAGTGGCGCGTACTCTGGCTGATATGGCGCAGCAGGAAAGTATCGGCCGGCCACAGCTGGCCGAGGCACTGGCCTTTAGGACGCTGGATCGCGCGCCCTAGCCCTTGGGTTTAGCGTCTGGGTTAAGCGCGCGGGAGGGTTTGCCACCCACTAGATGCAGCGAGCGGATGCTGTCTACCAACTTGTCATAAGCGGCCGGCGCACCGAGATAATGCCCCTGCAATTGATCACATCCCTCATCCACCAGCCATTGCAGCTGCCTGGCAGACTCCACCCCTTCGACAATCACGACTTTGCCCAGGTTGTGGGCCAGATTGATCATGGCGGCCACCAGCCGTCGCTCGCTGCGCCGGCGCAGTAAGTCGGCCATAAATTGCGAGTCAATTTTAAGCGCGGCAATCGGCAGGCGCTGCAAGTGCAAAAATGACGAGCTGCCGGTGCCAAAGTCGTCCAGGGTAAAAGTCACGCCAAAATACGATAACGGCCGCATGCACAAGCTGACCATCTCGATATTTTCCATCAGCGCTGTTTCGGTTAGCTCAAACTCGATGCATTTAGGGTTGACGCCGGTTTCGGCAAAAATGTTCGCCATGGTCTGCACCATGGCATCATCGCGAAACTGCCGGGCCGAGAGGCGCACCGCCATTTTTAACTCTATGCCGCAGTCGCGCTTGAGTTGCTGCAAGTGATCGCACGCCTGGCGCACCGCCCAATAACCGATGGCAAAAATCAGCCCGGTATCCTCGGCGATGGAGATAAAGTTGGGGGCGCTTAAAATACCTTTTTGTGGATGGTTCCAGCGCAGAAGTGCCTCTAACGCCACCACCTTGCCACTGCTGACGGCAAAACGCGGTTGATACTCTAAATAAAGCTCGCGGTTTTCCACCGCGCGGCGCAAATCCTCTTCAAGGCTCATGCGATAGCGCACATCGCGGTTCATTTCTTCGGTAAAAAAGCGAAAGTTGCTGCCCTCGAGCTGCTTGGCCTGATACATCGCCAGATCAGCGCTCTTTAACAGGGCGTCGGCACTGCGGCCAGCCTCGGGGTATGAGGCGACGCCCACACTGCAACCGACCGCCAGCTGGTAGCCATTTATCTCGTAGGGTGTGCTTATCTGTTCGATGATTTTAACCGCCAGATGGGCGATATTTGACGAGCTTTCTACATTGAGCAGCAATAGCGTAAATTCGTCGCCCCCCATGCGAGCCATAGAGTCACTGCGCCGCAACAGTTGTTGTAATCGCTCGGCGCACTGGCGAATCAGGCTATCGCCAATGTCGTGGCCGTAGCGGTCGTTTACTACCTTAAAATCGTCCAGATCGATAAACATCAACGCAAAGCGGGTGCGATCGCGCGCCGCAACGCGAATGGCGTTTTCCAGCCGGTCGCGAAACAACACGCGGTTGGGTATGTCGGTAAGAGGGTCGTGGTGGGCGAGCCGGGCCAGGTTTTGCTCGGTGCGTTTGCGCTCGATGGCGTAGCGCAGCGAGCGCTCCAGCAACACATCACTCACATTATCTAAGGCCAGATAATCGGCCGCACCGCAGGGGATGGCCTCGCGATCAAGCGCCAAGTCCATGGTGTAAGATAACGCCACAACAGGCACCGGACAAAACTGATTTTTAACCGCCATTAATACCGCATGGGCGGCATGTGTCTGATCGGCAAACAGCAGCAGCCCTACCGCGAACTCGCCACTGAGTAGGGCGGCTAACCCATCCTCATCAGTGTGCCGGGCATCCAGCTGGTAGCACTCCGGGGCGGCGGCATCCAGCCATCCTTGTAAACGTTGAACGAGCGGCTCGTCGTCACCGAGCAACAACACTCGTGTGTAGCTTGTCATTGTGGTTCCCTGCTCAACTGTAAATTCCGTCTTAAAATGGCCATTATCGGTACTATTGGCGACCGAAGGCTTTATTATTAACTATATATGACTGTGCATGGAGGCTCTAGTATGACTTATTTAGCGCCTAAATCAACATAAATTGCTTAAAAAGCGAACAAACAGATTTAGTATTCACTCGCCATTCAACAGAAAGAATATTGCGTTTAAACTCATGCCTGCCATTGCTACAATGTCGCGTTCAGATATCCTCCCCCCACCTGCTAGCAATGAGGCCCCGTGACCCGACTCAACCCCCGCCAGCGCGAAGCTGTTTTATACGTCGATGGCCCCTGTCTGGTACTTGCCGGCGCCGGCAGTGGTAAAACCTCGGTTATTACGCGCAAAATCGCCTACTTAATTGAAAAGTGCGACATACCCGCGCGACACATCGCCGCCCTCACCTTTACCAACAAAGCCGCCCGCGAGATGAAAGAGCGTGTTGGCGGTCTGGTAAAAGGCAGTGCGGCGCGGGGTTTAACAGTGTCTACCTTTCACAATCTGGGGCTTAACATCATCCGCCGCGAGGCAAAAACCTTAGGCTTCAAACCCGGTTTCTCAATCTTTGACGCCGAGGACGCCCGCGCCCTGCTAAAAGAGCTGATGATGAAAGACGGCGAGATGGATAACGACCATCTGAATATGGTGCAAAACCAAATCTCTAACTGGAAGAACGACCTCACTAGCCCCGAGACGGCCGAAGAGCTTGCCCAGAGCCCCGCCGAGCTGACCATGGTGCGAATTTACGAGCGCTACAATCAAGCGCTGCGCGCCTACAACGCGGTGGATTTTGACGATTTGATTCTGGTGCCGGTCCACCTGTTTAACACTAACCCCGAGGTGCTATCGCGCTGGCAGCGCAAAATTCAGTACCTGCTGGTGGATGAATACCAAGACACTAACTCCAGCCAGTACTTGCTGGTAAAGCAACTGGTGGGCGGCCGCAATGCACTCACTGTGGTAGGCGACGACGACCAATCAATTTACGCCTGGCGCGGTGCCCGACCCGAGAATCTGGTGCTGTTAAAAGAAGACTTTCCCAGTCTGCACCTGATTAAGCTCGAGCAAAATTACCGCTCGACCAGCCGTATTTTGCGGGTCGCCAACCACCTGATTGCCCACAACCCCCACGAGTACGACAAAGCCCTGTGGAGTGAAATGGGTCTGGGGGATGAAATCCGCGTAGTTAAGTGCGCCAGTGAAGACGCCGAGGCCGAGCGCGTCGCCACCGAGATTTTAGCCAATAAACTGCGCCGCGGCGGCAAGTTCAGCGATTACGCGATTTTGTACCGCGGCAACCATCAGGGTCGCTTGTTGGAGATGAAACTGCAGCAGCACCAAGTGCCCTACAAAATCAGTGGCGGCTCGTCGTTTTTTGGTAAAACCGAAATTAAAGACGTGATGTCGTATTTGCGCCTACTGGTAAACCCGGACGACGACAATGCGTTTTTGCGCATTATTAACACCCCCCGTCGCCAAATCGGCACCAGCACGCTCGAAGCGCTGGGCCGCTTTGCCAGCGAGCGCCACTTAAGCCTGTTTGCGGCGGCCGACGACATCGCCCTGCAGCGCCACGTGCCCAAACAAAACCTCGAGCGCCTGCGCCGCTTTAGCGACTGGGTAAGCCGTGTGGTGGAGCGCTGCAACGGCCCGGAACCGGTGGCCGGAATCGAACAAATGCTGGAAGACATCAACTACGAGGCTTGGCTGCACCAAAACTCATCCAGCGCTAAGGCCGCTGAAAAGCGTATGGACAACGTCCGCTACCTAACCGACTCAATTCGCAAAATGCTCGAGCGAGACGACGACGGCGAACCTCTCACCATCGACGACGCCATCAGCAAGTTGGTACTGCGCGATATGCTGGAGCGCCAGGAGGAGGAAGAAACCCTCGATCAGGTGCAGCTAATGACCTTGCACGCCTCCAAAGGGCTGGAGTTCCCGCATGTCTACTTAGTCGGCATGGAGGAAGACCTATTGCCCCACCGCAATAGCATCGAGACCGACAATATCGAAGAAGAGCGCCGCCTGGCCTATGTGGGTATCACCCGCGCCCAGCGCACCATGACCCTGACACTGGCCGGTAAGCGCAAGCAGTACGGAGATATTAACGAGACGACCCCGAGCCGCTTTATCGACGAGCTGCCTCAGGAAGATATTGTGTTTGAAGGCTTTACTCCGGCCACCGCCGAGCAAGTGAAAGCCACTGGCGAACAGACCATCTCTAGCTTGCTGAATATGTTTGATTGACGGGGTGCGGGGTACGGGGTACGGGGTACGGGGTACGGGGTACGGGGTACGGGGTACGGGGTACGAAAGTGTGTTCGTTTACCCTCATCCGTCAACCGCCCCCGCTTTATGGCGCTGGTAACAATTACTGGCTGTTTTCTACCATGTAATCCACGGCAGCCATCACTTCGTCTTCCGAGCAAGTTGCACACAAGCCCATGGCCGGCATACCGTTAAAGCCTTTCAGCGCGTGCTCGTGCAGGGTATCCATGCCCTTGGCAATACGGTCAGCCCAGGCGGCACTATCGCCCAGCTTGGGCGCACCGGCAACACCCGCCGCGTGACAGGTATGACACGCGGTATCGTAAACCTGCTGGCCCGTGCGAGGCCCTTCACTGGCGGCGGCAACCGGCGCAGCGGCGCAGTCTTCGCCCGACATACAGCTCTCGCCTACCGGCGCAAGCCGCTCGGCAATTTCATTTTTTACATCATTCGACTGGCTCACAGCCAATCCAGAGGCAAACAGCCCCATTCCCAGTACGACCATCAGGCCGATCATTTTTTTCGCTTGGCTCACGGATGCTTCCTCTATTAACGGCAGCGCTGAATGCTGCTCTGGTCTCTGGCGCGCCATTATAGCCAGAAACCGCCCCCGAGGTGAACAACCCAGCCCACAGCCGTAGACGATTGCCGATGAGGGTTGTAGAATGCGCTCCTTCTACGCATCCGTAGCTCAGCTGGGTGAGGCAAGCGTTTTACAAAGCACTGCTTTGTGCGCAGCCGAACGGCTTTCAGCTAAGCTAAAAGACCGGGCCCGAGCGACAGCGAGGGGAGTAGCGGGTAGCGCGTTTAGCGCTACTATTTAGACGCAGGCACTAAACCTGCTAAAACAATCAGTATTACGCATCCG
>NZ_CAXBFW010000007.1:0-167267 GCF_963975215.1 uncultured Gilvimarinus sp. | reverse complement strand
ACCGTAGCTCAGTTGGTTAGAGCACTACCTTGACATGGTAGGGGTCGGTGGTTCGAGTCCACTCGGTCGTACCAATTTTCCTCGTTTAATCAAGCACCTGGCTAGATCTTGTCGCCGTAACCGAGGCGCCGTCCGGCTTGAAAATTTCTGGTGTCTGGCTTGAAAACCCTAGAATAGCCCCAAGTTACTGAACCTGAACTGAACATCGCCGCCCGTAGATGCGGCTGGTTATTTTGTATACAGGAGTCGTAACCCATGACCGTCGAAGCGCAAAAAGAAACCCGGGGCTTTCAGACCGAAGCTAAGCAGCTTTTGCACCTGATGATTCACTCGCTTTACTCCAATCGCGAGATCTTCCTCCGTGAGCTGGTATCTAATGCATCCGATGCCGCCGACAAGCTACGCTTTGCAGCGGTAAAAGATGACAGCCTGTATGAGGGCGACAGCGACCTTAAAGTGCGTGTTAGTGTCGATAAAGACGCCAAAATCATCACCATTAGCGACAATGGCGTTGGCATGAGCCGCGACGACGTCATCGAGAACTTAGGTACTATTGCCAAGTCTGGCACTGCCGCCTTTGTGCAAAACTTGACCGGCGACGAGAAAAAAGACGCCCAATTGATTGGTCAGTTTGGGGTTGGCTTTTACTCTTCATTTATTGTTGCCGATAAAGTGGTGGTGACTACGCGTAAAGCGGGTGCGCCGCTAGATCAAGGCGTTCGCTGGGAGTGTGATGGCGAAGCTGAGTTCGATATTGAAACCATCGAGCGGGCAGAGCGCGGGACCAGCATTGAGCTGCACCTGAAAGACGACGCCACAGAATTTGCGGACGACTATCGTCTGCGCTCTATCATTAAAAAATACTCCGATCACATTGCCATTCCGGTCGTTATGCAAAAGCAGGAGGCGCCTGCCGAAGAAGGTCAAGAACCTCCAGCGCCGGAAGACGAAGTGGTAAACACGGCTAAAGCGCTGTGGACCCGCTCGCGCTCAGAGGTGAGTGAGGATGAGTACAAAGAGTTTTATAAGCATGTGAGTCATGACTTTGCCGACCCTTTGACCTGGAGCCATAATCGGGTAGAAGGTAACCTGGATTACACAAGCTTGTTGTATGTGCCCGCGAAAGCACCGTTTGATTTGTACAACCGCGAAGGTGCCCGCGGCTTAAAACTGTACGTGCAACGCACCTTTATTATGGATGACGCCGAACAGTTTTTGCCTTTGTATTTGCGTTTTATTAAGGGCGTGGTTGATTCAAATGATCTCTCCCTGAACGTATCGCGTGAGATTTTGCAAAAAGACCCTAATATCGACAGCATGCGCTCAGCATTAACCAAGCGTGTACTGGATATGCTGGGTAAGCTTGCTAAAAACAAGCCAGAAGAATATGCCAGTTTCTGGAATGAGTTTGGCGAAGTGCTAAAAGAGGGGCCGGCCGAAGACTTCGCTAACCGCGAAAAAATCGCCAAGCTGCTGCGGTTTGCGACCACCTTAAACAACACACCGACTCAAGATCAGTCGCTCGAGGCGTATGTGTCTCGCATGCAGGAAGGGCAAGATAAAATCTATTACATCGCCGCCGAAAACCACAATACGGCGAAAAACAGCCCCCACCTCGAAGTGTTCCGTAAAAAGGGCATTGAGGTGTTGCTACTGTCAGATCGTGTAGACGAGTGGCTAATGAGCCACCTGGCTGAGTTCGACGGTAAGAGCTTGCAGGACGTCGGTAAAGGCGAGCTTGATTTGGGTGAGCTTGATACCGCCGAAGACAAAGAGGCGCAAGAAAAAGTCGCCGAAGCCCTCAAACCTTTGTTGGAGCGTGTTAAAACTGCTCTGGGTGATGAGGTGGCCGAGGTTCGCTTAACGCACCGCCTTACAGATTCGCCAGCCTGTGTTGTGGTGCCAGAGCACGAGATGGGTGCACAGATGCGTCGCCTGCTCGAGTCGGCCGGTCAGGCTGTGCCAGAGTCTAAACCAATCTTTGAGGTTAACCCCGATCACCCGCTGGTGCAAAAGCTGGATCAGGAGCAGGACGAAGACCGCTTTGTGGATTTGAGTAAAGTGCTGTTCGATCAGGCAAACCTCGCCGAAGGTAGTCACTTGAGCGACCCGGCGGCTTATGTTCAGCGCCTCAATAAGCTGCTGCTTGAGTTAAGCCACTAAACGCTGTGTGGTGAGCCAGAAAAAGCCCGCATTGCACAGCAATGCGGGCTTTTTAAATGGCACAGGTGTGGCTTTTGATTAATCCAGACTAGCGCGCGCTTTCATATAACCTTCATAGTCGGGAACATAGCGCTCAAACTCCCCATTAAAGAGTGGCGAGGCAACCATAAAGTCGGCGCTGATAGGGTTGCAGGCCACGGGAATATTCCAGACCGCCGCAATACGTAATAGCGCTTTCACATCCGGGTCATGCGGCATAGGCTCAAACGGGTCCCAAAAAAAGATCAGAAAATCCACTTTTCCTTCGGTAATAAGCGAGCCGACTTGTTGATCTCCCCCTAGTGGGCCGCTAATAAGACGCTCAATCTCGAGCCCCGTAGCCTTGTTAATCACAGTGCCAGTCGTGCCGGTCGCATACAGCTTGTGGTTGGCTAAATCGTCCCGGTGCTTTTCACACCAGCGGACGATGTCGGGCTTTTTATTGTCGTGTGCCACCAGTGCGATCGACTTATTGGCCGGAAGGCTGATTTTTTTGTATTGCATGTTTTATTGCTCCTAACTTTTTATGCGGCCCAGTATGTTATCCATGGCTCGGGTGCTTAAAATTCGCTTTAAGGCGCCCATAAGGTGGGTCGGAAAGGTTACATAATAGCGCGGTTTGGGCTTTTTGGCCGTTAACGCGTGTCTCAGCTTTTTATAGACTGCCTCCGGCTCTAGGGTAAAGCGTGAGGCGGGGCCGGGCTTACTCAGCCTGGCAATGGCCGAGGCGTACTGAAAGCCAAAGCGGCTGCTGTTGATGTCGATATTGCTGTCTAGGGCACGCAGCGCATTGGCGCGAAACTCACTGCGAATAGGCCCGGGCTCGATTAGCGAGACGGATATGTTGGTGTCGGCAAGCTCCAGACGCAGTGTGTCTGTAATTCCTTCCAGGGCAAACTTGCTGGCGTTGTAGGCGCCGCGAAAGGGCATGGCTGCAAAGCCGAGCACTGAGCTGTTGTGCACGATGCGGCCGGCGTCTTGTTGGTGCATCACTTTAATGACGGCATTGGTTAACTCGCACCAGCCAAAAAAGTTGGTATCAAACTGCTTTTGTAGCGTGTCGCGGGTTAAATCTTCAACCGCTCCCGGTTGGCCATAGGCACCATTATTAAACAGCGCATCCAGTGTCCCGCCGGTAAGCTCGAGTGTTTTTTTTAGTCCGTCTTTGATGCTTTGGGAGCTGGCTACATCAAGTTGGATGCAGGTTAAGCCTTCGTTTTGCAGCCGCGACACGTCGTCACTTTGGCGGCAGCTGGCAATCACCTTCCAGCCATCGCGCTGCAACGATTTAGCACAGTAATAACCGATACCGGTGGAGCAGCCGGTAATGAGAATGCTGGGTTGTTGGCTCATGATGCTGCGTCCTTAAGGTTATAGATACAAAAAAGCCCACCAAAAGGCGGGCTTTTTGCTCAAAACTTAGCTGGGTTAAACCGCCACGTTTTGAATTTCTACCGCGGCAATGCGCTTGCCTTCGTCAGCGGCTTTTTGGTATTGCTCGATCTCGTTAAAGTTGAGGTAGCGGTAAATGTCCGCGCTCATACTGTTGAGGTCGTTGGTGTAGCTTAAATACTCTTCTTTGTTCGGGATCTTACCGATAATTGCCGCTACCGCTGCAAGCTCAGCTGAGGCCAGGTACACGTTGGCACCTTGACCCAAACGGTTGGGGAAGTTACGGGTCGAGGTAGAAACCACTGTGGAGCCAGGTGCTACCCGCGCCTGGTTGCCCATACACAAAGAGCAGCCGGGCATCTCGGTGCGCGCACCTTTGCGGCCAAAGATGTTGAAGTAGCCTTCCTCCATCAATTGGTGCTCGTCCATTTTGGTGGGCGGTGCAATCCACAGGCGGGTTGCCAGCTCATCTTTAGAGGCATCCAGCAATTTACCGGCGGCGCGGAAGTGACCGATGTTGGTCATGCACGAGCCGATAAACACTTCGTCGATTTTTGTGTCCTGAACCTCGGCGAGGGTTTTTACATCGTCCGGGTCGTTCGGGCAGGCCAAAATAGGTTCTTTGATGTCGGCCAGGTCAATGTCGATTACCGCGGCGTACTCGGCGTCGGCGTCGGCTTCCATCAGCTCTGGGTTGGCGAGCCAGTCTTCCATCTTTTGAGCGCGGCGTTCCAGGGTGCGCACATCACCGTAACCCTGCTCGATCATCCAGCGCAGCATAACGATGTTTGACTTCAGGTACTCAATGATGGGCTCTTCGCCAAGCTTAATGGTACAGCCAGCGGCCGAGCGCTCGGCAGATGCATCAGAAATCTCAAAGGCTTGCTCAACTTTAAGGTTGGGTAGGCCTTCTACCTCCAGGATGCGACCAGAAAAGATGTTCTTTTTGCCTTTTTTGTCGACGGTTAGCAGGCCATCTTTAATGGCGTACAGCGGGATCGCATTAACCAGGTCACGCAGTGTGATACCCGGCTGCATTTCGCCTTTAAAACGCACCAGTACCGACTCTGGCATATCCAGTGGCATAACACCGGTGGCCGCGGCAAATGCCACCAGACCAGAACCGGCTGGGAACGAGATGCCCAGCGGGAAGCGGGTGTGTGAGTCGCCACCGGTACCTACGGTGTCAGGCAGCAGCATGCGGTTAAGCCAGCTGTGAATGATGCCGTCAGCCGGGCGTAAAGATACACCGCCGCGGTTCATAATAAAGTCGGGCAGGGTGTGCTGAGTTTCAATGTCGACGGGCTTGGGGTAAGCCGCGGTGTGACAGAAAGACTGCATGGTTAAGTCGGCCGAGAAGCCGAGGCAAGCCAGATCTTTCAGTTCGTCGCGCGTCATTGGGCCCGTGGTGTCTTGCGAACCCACAGTGGTCATTTGTGGCTCGCAGTAGGTGCCCGGGCGGACGCCGGTAGTGCCGCAGGCTTTACCGACCATTTTTTGTGCAAGGGTATAGCCCTTGCCAGAGTCGGCTGGCTGCTCGGGCAGGCGGAACATGTCGCCGGCATCAAGGCCCAGTGAGGTGCGCGCTTTAGTGGTCAAGCCGCGACCAACGATCAGCGGAATACGCCCGCCAGCTTGCACTTCATCCAGCAATACGTCGGATTTAAGGCCAAATTCGCAGATAACATCGCCGCTGTCGGCGTTCAGAATCTTACCTTCGTAAGGGCGTACTTCAATCACATCGCCCATGTTCAGATCGTCGACCGGGGCCTCAAAAACCAGTGCGCCGGCGTCTTCCATGGTGTTGTAAAAAATCGGGGCTACTTTGCCGCCAATGCACACGCCGCCGGTGCGCTTGTTGGGTACACCCGGGATGTCTTCGCCGATGTACCACAAAACCGAGTTGGTGGCTGATTTACGTGAGGAGCCGGTGCCGACTACATCGCCGACAAACGCGAGCGGATTGCCTTTTGCCAGCAGTTCATCGATTTGCTTGATGGGGCCAACATTACCTTCTTCTTCGGGGGTAATGCCTTCGCGGCTATTTTTGTACATGGCGCGGGCATGCA
This sequence comes from uncultured Gilvimarinus sp., assembly GCF_963975215.1. Taxonomy (GTDB): domain Bacteria; phylum Pseudomonadota; class Gammaproteobacteria; order Pseudomonadales; family Cellvibrionaceae; genus Gilvimarinus. The sequence continues at coordinate 161,604 of NZ_CAXBFW010000007.1, read as the reverse complement.
GCGGGATGTCGGGGCGTGACCAGGCATCCTGAGCGGGAGACAAGTCATCGGTGTTAGTTTCACCGGTGACTTTAAATACGGTTAGCTTAATGCTCTCGGGCACTTTTTTACGGCCGGTAAACCACTCGGCATCGGCCCAGGATTGCACGACTTCTTTGGCAATATCGTTGCCGGCTTTGGCTTTTTCTTCCACGTCGTGGAAGGCGTCAAACATCAGCAGGGTGTGCTTTAATTCGCTGGCCGCCAGTGGCGCTAGCTCGCTGTCATCGAGCAACTTAACCAATGTTTCGATGTTGTAGCCGCCGTGCATCATGCCCAGCAGTTTAACGGCGTGAGCTCTGTCAATCAGAGGTGACTGAGCTTCGCCGTCTACCAGCGCGCTCAAAAACGCCGCTTTAACGTAGGCGGCTTCGTCTACGCCTGGAGGAACACGGTCAGTGATCAGCTCTAGCAGAAAATCCTCTTCACCCGCGGGCGGGCTTTTTAATAGCTCAACAAGTCCTGCAACTTGTTCAGCGTTTAACGGTTTAGGTGGAACTCCTTCTGCAGCGCGTTCTGCAACATGTTTGCGGTAGGCTTCAAGCACGATTGTGATCCTCTGATTTTAATTGATGTACTCCGCTAGCAGGATCGCTGCTTTGGAGGCTATCCATGACCCACATGGATGAGGTGCCCAACGGGGCGAATCGGGCGCGAATTATACATCATAGAGGCCCAACTGTTAACTGCCGAGGCTTGGCTAGGGTGGCATTTGATTGCTGTGGTAACGCAATCATTTCTGCTAAGATGGCAGAAAACACCCATTACTATGGTTTATTCACAATCAGTTCTGAGTCACATCAGTACCCAGTCACGGGGCCTTCATGAAAAAAATAACCAGTACCTTAACGCTTGTTTTGGCCGTCTCGGCCTGCACTCAATCTCAGCCTGCCAAAGAGGGCACGTCACCAGCGGTTCGCGCCGATCAGTATTGTTCAGGTGATCACTACCGGGCGCCAACAGGTACGCTCAAGGCCAGTCGGATTGATGAGGCAAGCTTTAGTGAGCCGGGCTTATATGAAGGGCCGGTGTGGCGTGATGGCCATTTATATTTTTCTCGTTTTGGGTTTGAGCAGGGCTTTCCCTCGAGCATTATGGGTTTTGATGGGCGCGATGTCTCAGTGGCGGCGGCAGATACCGGCACCAACGGTTTAGCACTCGACAATCAAGGCCAGTTGATCGCCGGCGCTCACAAGTACAAGGCGGTGGTCCGGTACCTGCTGCCCTCAGGCGAGCACGACGTTTTGGCCGGTGAGTACGAAGGCCATGTTTTTAATTCTCCCAACGACTTAACCATGAGTAGCACGGGTGACATTTACTTTACGGACCCGGATTTTCAGCGAGCGGCCGCCCCCGGCGGGCAGGACGCGACTCGTGTTTATCGGGTCGATGCACAGGGGCGGGTCAGTGTGGTAGATGACAGCATTGCCAACCCCAACGGCGTCTCACTGTCGCCGGATGAGCAAACGCTCTATGTGGCCGGGGGTGGCAGTGAAGGTTTTGTACGGGCCTATCAGCTGCAGGACGGGGCCCCCGGCCCCGGTAAAACACTACTGGCCGATGTTGCTGTGCCCGACGGTATGGCCATTGATTGTCTCGGCAATATTTACGTGACCGAGCATACCGAGCGTCGGGTTCGGGTGGTTTCACCTGAGGGTGAAGAGCTCGCTGTTATTAACGTCGATGCCAATGTGACCAACGGCGCATTTGGTGGACAAGACGGTAAAACCTTATACCTCACGGGGGCCGGCGCACTTTGGTCGATTCAGTTGGATGTGGCCGGGCTGCCTTATTAATCAATATTGCTTTTAATAACGCGGCCATTAGTTGGCCGCGTGCCTACCTAAACCTGTTTTACCGTGTAAAATAGCCCCCTGATTTTATCGGCCGGACTCTGATGGTTGCTTTTAAACCCGTAAAAACACCCTGCGTTGGCATTTGCTCAACTGGCATAGGCGATAGCGTGTGCCGTGGTTGCAAACGTTTTACCCATGAAGTAATTCACTGGAATGGCTACACTGAAAGTCAGCGTCGCATTATCGCTCAGCGCCTAGAGAGCTACCTCACGCAGGTAGTAGATAACCGTATCGAAGTGTTGGATCGGGCATTGTTGTTGGCACAAATTGAGCATCAGCAAATTCAGTTTAAGCCCGAGCAGTCGCCCCAGTGCTGGGTGTTTGATTTGCTTCGCGCTGGCGCCAGTCAAATCACTTGCCTGGCCGATTATGGTCTTGGCCTGCGGCGAGAGTGGCGCGATTGCCCGCTCACCACCATTCGTGATGATATCGATAAAGACTTTTACGCGCTCTCTTGTGCTTATTATGAGCGTTACATTGCTCCGGGGTTAGCGGAGTAAGCAGGCATTTTATGAATGATTTACAGGCAATAAACGACTTTTTACTGTGCGAGACACCGGACTCCTGGATTGCCGGCGCACTGGCTAACCCCGAGCTATTGCTGCTCGATCACGCCAATTGCGAAAAAAAGGCGGCCTCCACCGCATTGAACTTAATGTATCGGTATGTGGACGACTTTGAGCTGCTTAATAAAATGTCGCGTCTGGCACGCGAGGAGCTGCGCCACTTCGAGCAGGTGATAGCCATTATGCAGAGCCGCGGTATTGCCTACGAGCAAATTAATGCGGCCCGTTATGCCGCTGAGCTGCGTAAACCCGTGCGCACCCATGAGCCGGCCCGACTAGTGGATACGCTTATCGTGGGCGCGATTATCGAGGCGAGATCTTGCGAGCGTTTTGCGAAACTGGCACCACATTTAGACGATGAGCTGCAAAAATTTTATCTATCGCTGCTAAAGTCCGAGGCGCGTCACTTTAAAGACTACTTAAAGCTCGCACAAAAATCCGCCGGCAACGACTCAATAGACGACCGGGTGATGTTGTTTTTGGAGCGAGAAAAGCGCTTGGTGCAAGAGGTAGACAGCGAGTTTCGGTTTCACAGCGGCCCCGCCGAAACCGCTTAAGTAAAGCTGGTAGTACAATGTTTTGAGCATAAAAAAAGCCCCATTTTTGGGGCTTTTTTTATGGGTGTGCTATGCGGTGCGACGTCTAAAAAGCGGTATCGGCTGGTCGACGCCGGCCTGATAAAACTCGGTAAAGTCGTTCAGTGACTTTTTAGCTTCTTCAAGGTTAATGTCGTCGCTGGCAAACTGAAACGCATTGACGCCACAGCGGCTCAAATAGCACAGCTGATCGCGCATAAAATCGCCAATGGCGCGCAACTCGCCCGTGAAACCAAAACGCTCGCGCAATAAGCGAGCAATCGAGAACGCACGGCCATCCATAAAGCCCGGAAAGTTAACGGCAATTAAGGGTAGCTTATTGGCTTGATCACCAATCTGCTCGGCGAGTTCGTCACTGTCGAGCCACACACCAATGTCGTCGCGCTGCTGCAGGGTATCTTGCTGCTCAAGCCATACGCTAAGCGGAACGATGGTGGGGCCGGCCGGTACCTCGGCGGTCTGATCCGCTTCTGGTTTGGGCATTATGTGCCATTGGTTTTCGATAATGACGCCATCTTTAACTAGCTTTTGCATAGACGCGCTCCTTAAATGGCGAGATACCAATGCGGTTGTAGGTGTCGATAAACAACTCTTCTTCGGTGCGGTTTTCGAGATAAACGTTAACGACATTTTGCACGACGGCGGGCATCTGCTCGGCGTCAAAAGCCGGGCCAAGCACTTTTGCCAGTGATGTGCTGTTGCCGGCGTTACCGCCCAGCATTACCTGGTAAAATTCTTCGCCTTTTTTGTCCACACCAAGCACCCCAATATGACCCACGTGGTGGTGGCCGCAGGCGTTCATGCAGCCCGAGATGTTGAGATCCAGCTCACCTAAGTCGTAGACGTAATCCAGGTCGCTAAACTGACGCTGAATGGCCTCGGCAATAGGGATCGATTTGGCATTCGCCAGCGAGCAAAAGTCGCCACCGGGACAGCAGATAATGTCGGTTAAGGTGCCGATGTTGGGCGTGGCAAAGCCGGCCGATTTGGCGGCTTGCCACAGGGCAAAAAGCTCGGACTTTTTAACGTCTGCGAGTACGATATTTTGCTCGTGGGTTGTGCGAACTTCGCTAAAGCTGTACTGATCAGCCAGCTCGGCGATGGTTTCAAGTTGGGTGTCAGTGACGTCGCCCGGGGCAATGCCGGTAGGCTTCAGTGACAGCGTTACGGCGGCGTAGCCAGGTACGCGGTGGGCGCGTACGTTGCGCTCCAGCCATTTGCTAAAGGCGATATTGTCAGCTTTTTCGCTGTCGAGCTGGGTTTGCGCGGCGCTGTCGTCCAGAGCTTCGTAGGCCGGCTCGGTAAAAAAGCCTTTTGCGCGGGTAATGTCTTCGGCGCGCAAGGTGCTAGGGGCGTCTTTTAAGTGGGCCCACTCTTTTTCTACCGCCTCGGCAAACACTTCCGGCTTCATAGCGCGCACTAATATCTTGATGCGAGCTTTGTACTTGTTGTCCCGGCGACCGTGCAGGTTGTAAACCCGCAAAATAGCTTCGAGGTAGGTCAAAATATGCGCTTCGGGTAAGAATTCGCGAATTACGCTGCCGATAACGGGGGTTCGGCCCAGGCCGCCACCCACCAGAACTTTAAAGCCAATCTCGCCTGCGTCATTCTTAACCAGCTGCAAGCCGATGTCGTGTACCGCGATGGCGGCGCGATCACTCTCGGAGCCCGAGATGGCGATCTTGAACTTGCGTGGTAAGAAGGCAAATTCCGGGTGAAAGCTCGACCACTGGCGAATAATCTCGCAGTAGGGGCGTGGGTCGACTATTTCGTCGGGGGCAATACCGGCAAACTGATCGGAGGTTATGTTGCGGATACAGTTGCCGCTCGACTGGGTGCCGTGCATTTCTACTTCGGCCAGCTCATGCAGGATATCCGGCACCTGCTCGAGGGCGGGCCAGTTGTACTGGATGTTTTGGCGCGTACTGACGTGGCAATAGCCCTTGTCGTAATCGCGTGCGATGCGGGCCAAACGACGCAATTGCGTGGTGTTAAGCATGCCGTAAGGGACGTTGATGCGCAGCATGGGCGCCAGGCGCTGAATGTACAGGCCGTTTTGCAAGCGCAGCGGCAGAAATTGCTGTTCTGTTAACGAGCCCTCTAAATAACGTTCGGTCTGATCCCGAAACTGGGCGACACGCTGCTTTAAAATTGCGTGATCATACTCGTCGTAAATATACATAAATCGTTTACCGTCTACGTAGAGAGAATGTGAGGTCAATCCTCAGATCTGGCAGGCGCGCAAGGATACACGAAATCGCTGAATATCGCGAGATGCGCGGGCCAAGGCCGGCACATTAACAACTCTGCGTCCGCTTGCAAACGAATTGTTATGTCTAACGAAACATCATTTGGTTATAAAAAGAGGGTGGGGGGTTGCGACATTTGGTTGTTTCCGGTATAAGAGAATGACCCATTTGGTAACGGTAACGCAGGGATCGCTGTTTGCTCGCGTTGGCTTTCGCGCTAACGGGGCAGCCGGCACGATTGAGGGCTGATTTCTTATCGGTCTGACGTGCGCTCCACAAATCATGACCAAAAAGAGTTAAGGTGCTAACAGCAACCTTTGCGGGAGAATAAAAATAATGAACGATCAAATCGAAATGCAAGATCAAGGCGATAGCGTAGCGGATGCCATTGCGGCCGTCTCACTGGTGGCGATCTTTGTTGCAACCTGTATTTTCTGGATCAGTGGTCAGTAATCTGGCCCCGCGTTCGCATTAAAAGACTCGGCCACGCAGCCCGCGGTTAGGCTAAAGCTTTATTCCTATGGCGGTAACAGCGCCTATTGATGAGTGCAAAATAGCGTCGGGTCAACACTAGTTGCCTGATTGGCGGCTCCGGCTGTGCCCGGGGTCGAACTCTATCGATATGCCTTGCGCGACAGCCAGAGTGTGTTGCGGCGGTTGCCTTTTGCTGAGTGCTTACTAGACTTGGGTGGTTTATGCCGCACAACTTTGAGCTGCATGGCAGCTACACCTACTGGATTAGCCGTCTGGCAAGTGTGATGCGTGAAAGTTTTAACGCCGCTTTAAAAGACGCCGGGGTCAGTTGGCCTCAATGGATGGCGCTAAACTGCCTGCACCATCGGCAGGCCCAGACGCCGGCTGCTTTGGCGGAATGCCTGGGGGTCGACCGCTCGGCAATTACCCGCCTGCTGGATCGACTTGCCGATAAAGGCCTGGTGGTCAGAGATCACGATGACGGAGACCGGCGCAGCATTCGGGTCTCGCTTACGGCGGTGGGCAGCGACAAAATGACCGCCATCGATGCGGCGGCGCGCCAGCATCAGAGCAATTTTTTAAGCCATTTACCTGCTACCGAAGTAAGAGCCTTTAAGGGTAACTTGCAAAAGTTGCTGCGGGCAGGGGGTGTCGAGACCGCCACCGTGTGGCGGAGCTTAGATTAATCCCGGTAAGCCCGGGTGTCCGTCACGAGTTAGCCAGTAAGTGCTGTACCCAGAAAATAAGCCCCGCGACAAATACCCCTGTAAATATAAGACCTGCCACTACATAAGCGGCTAAGTTGTTGCCGCTGAAGTCACGCTCGCGATTTCGATTGCTTTGCACCCCCACAGCCGCGGCCAGAGTACTACCGATAATTTGCAGGATGTTCGCTTTATTGGTGGGCTTTTGGGGTTCGTTATTTTGGTCGCTCATGAAGATAACCCTTGTTGGTAACCGCAGGCCTGACAAGTAAACCTTTGTTTCTGATTGATTCTGAAAGCGTAGCCCACTGTTACCTTCCGACGTGTCTGGCCTTATACTAACCGCTTTTGCCCCTGATTGGTCAATGTTTATGAATAACTCAAGCGAAGGTTTGGTGGTGTTGCCCAAGTGTCACGAACCGGTGGATATTGTGCGTGAGGAGGAGGGGTTTGTGCTGCTGGCAAAGCCGGCTGGACTGCTGAGTGTGCCGGGGCGTAACCGGGCCAATTACGACTGCGTACTGGGGCGCATCCAGCTGGAGTATCCACATGCATCCATGGTCCACCGGCTGGATTTTGATACCTCTGGGATTATGGTGGTAGCTCGGCACAAGCGCGCGCACGCCGCTATCTCCCGCCAGTTTGAGCAGCGTACGACACGTAAAATGTATATCGCGATAGTGTCAGGCCAGTTATCCGCCCCCCATGGCGAGATTGCTATGGCGATCGCCCCGGATAAAGAGCGGCGCCCGCGCTATAAAGTATGCGAAAAAAATGGCAAGCCCTCGTTAACGCGCTACCGCGTGGTTAGCTACGACGCCGCAACCGACACTAGCCGGCTGGTGCTAATGCCGGTGACAGGGCGCTCACACCAGCTGCGAGTTCACCTCAGCGCTATTGGTCACCCGATTTTGGGCTGCCAATTCTACGCTCCGGAGGTCATCCAAAATGCGGCCCCGCGCCTGTTGTTGCACGCTCAGGAGCTGGAGTTTGCCAGTCCGGATGACGGCGCTCGCGTGGTTGGTCGGTCGCCGTGCCCGTTTTGATGCCGCTTATAGACAACAACGATGTGTATTGAGGACGCGCATGCTTAAACACCCACTTCGCCATCGTCTGTACTTACAGCTAGAGCCCGCTGCCTGGGGGTATGGCCTGTCACCGACCAACTGGATAATTTGCACACTCATTTTATTGTCGTTTGTCGGGGCGATACTGGAGACCGAGCCGAGCATCTCTAGCGGTGAAGAACGCGTTATTCGGGTGCTTGAGCTGTTTTTTAGTGCGGCTTTTATTGTTGAGTATGTCATCCGTGCGTGGGTGTGTGTTGAAGATCGCCGCTATCGCAGCCCGGTACTGGGGCGCCTGCGCTACTTGATCACTCCGGCGGCTTTGATTGACCTGGTGGCGGTATTGCCGTTGCTGTTTGGAGTGTTGGGTGCCCAGACACTTATGCTGCGCTTTATTCGACTGCTGCGCATCGCCCGTTTGGCGCAATTCGGTAAACTTTCCAGATCGGTGCGCTATCTAGCAGACGCGCTAATTTCCCGGCGTTACGAGCTGTCTATTAGCATGGTGCTTGCGGCCACTGTGATTATGTTTGCATCCATTTTGCTTTATCTGGTTGAAAAAGACGCCCAACCTGAAGCTTTTGGCAGTATTCCGCGTGCCATGTGGTGGGCTGTCATTACCTTTACGACCGTCGGTTATGGTGATGTTTATCCGGTGACGCAAATGGGGCGGCTCTTGGCGGGGCTCGCGGCCCTTGCCAGTGTGGCCCTGGTTGCCATGCCCACAGGTATTATGGCGGCGGCTTTTAGTGACGCCATGCAGCGTGGCCGACACGAGCTGGACGACGAGGTGCCTGATCGTCAGAACAAAGAAAATAAAAACAAACACTTAGATGATTAACTTTGTGTAATTTCTAGGCTGTGGTCTTGCCTTTACCGCTGTTTGGCGGGCGGGTGTTTTTATTTGAAGGCCATATGGGGTAAAATACTTGAGTAAATTAATCAGGTATACAAAGGTGTAGCACATACCGATATGGCCAATGTAGAAATTACCCCGTCCGCCCAAACCTACCTTAGCGAGCTGCTCGACAAACAAGACGATAACGCCGATATTGGCATTCGTATGTTTGTCGCAAACCCGGGCACGCCCCAGGCTGAAACCTGTATTGCCTACTGCCGGCCAGGAGAGGTAAAAGAGGGTGATGTGACGCTCGAGCTCGAGTCATTTAACGCTTATTTTGAAGAGCGTAGCCTGCCGTATTTAAAAGACGCCAAAGTTGATTACGCCGCCGACCGCATGGGGGGGCAGCTGACGATACGTGCGCCTAACTCTAAAATGCCTCAGGTGACCGATGATAGCCCCCTTGAAGATCGTATTAATTACGTACTTTATAACGAGGTGAACCCGGGGCTTGCCGCTCACGGTGGTGAGGTAAGTCTGGTCGAGATTACCGACGATGGCTTTGCCATTTTGCGTTTTGGCGGCGGTTGTCAGGGTTGTAGCGCTGTGGATATGACCTTGAAAAATGGGGTCGAGGTAGCTTTAATGGATAAGTTGCCTGAGCTTAAAGGTATTCGGGACATCACCGACCATACCGATCGCACCCAGGCCTATTATTGATGTGGTAGCGAGCCTGCGGGGTAACCGCGCAGGCTCGCACTCTTTATACGTGTTAAGGACTGGCAATGGAAAACTGCCCAAGACAACGGCCCATAACGCCGGCCCGGCTCGCGCTTAACACTTCGCTCCTGCATTCAGCATCGCTTATTGCAACCCTGCTAATTTTTACCTTTTTTTCAGGCGCCATCTTCGCGCAGCAAGCCGTGCCCGCTAGTAAGCCGATCAAGGCCACGGATGCTCCCGCCGCTGAAACCTTAGTGCCCAGCAAGAAAAAAGAGCCCAGTAAATGGCCCGCCGAACCCGAGTATCTGGACGGCTGGGACTGGATTCAATTTACCTCGGGTGAGTGGTTAAAAGGCGAAATTATCGGTCTCTACGACCAAGTATTTGACTTTGATTCCGACCAGCTCGATGAGCTTAGCATCGACTGGGAAGATATTGCCCGTGTGTTGTCGTCCCAGAGCATGAGCATTCGTCTGGAGTCAAATGACACCGTAATAGGCCCGGTGAGAATAGACAAAGACACCTTAGCCTTTGCCGGGCCCGTAAAAAGCCAGTACAAGAGAAGTGACATTGTCTCTATGTCGGCCAGCGGCGAACGTGAATTAGACCTGTGGCAGTTTCATGCGGGGTTTTCCGGCAGTGTTAAAAGCGGTAATGTCGATGAGCGCTCGTTTGACACAGATATCGATTTAACCCGGCGCTCTGCGCGTTCGCGTTTTAATTTTACCTATGACTCGGGCACAACTGAGGTTCAGGGGGTGCGCACCGAGGAAAGCCACCGGGCCAATGGCCGCTACGACATCTTTATTACCGCCCGCACCTATTGGACCCCGACTTATCTCGAGTACTACCGGGATCGCTTTCAAAACATTGAGCACCGGGGAACCGTGGGTGTGTTTTTTGGTTATTACATCGCCGATAGTCAACGTGTGACCTGGACCATCAGTGGCGGTCCGGGCTATCAGTATCAGGAGTACACAACGGCTCCGGTGGGCTCAGATCGTACCGAGGAGACTCCGGCACTGCTGGGCGATACTAAACTAGAGTATGACATCACCAGCGATATCACTTACTCCTTGAGTTATCAGGCGCAGTTTACCAACGAGGCCACCGGCAGCTATAAGCATTTTATCGAGACGGGCGTTGACGTTGATTTAACTGACCGCTTAGAGCTGACCCTAACCTACGAGTGGAACCGAACCTCTAACCCCCAGGCCGATGAAGACGGCATTATTCCAGAGGCGGATGATTACGCGCTCAACTTAGGCATAGCGTGGGATTACTAGGCGACGCATTTTAAAAGCCGCCCACAAAAAAGCCTCGCAACATCATTGCGAGGCTTTTTTGTGGGCGAGCTGCCAGCCGTGATTAACCGTTACGGCTAGGCAACACGGATTTAATTTTATCTCGCATGTCGCGCAGGGCTTTTTCGGTGCTGGCCCAATCGATACAGGCATCAGTCACCGATACGCCGTACTCCAGCATGCTTAAATCTTCGGGGATGCTCTGGTTGCCCGCGCCGATGTTGCTCTCTACCATCAGGCCGATAATCGATTTATTGCCCTCGACGATCTGATTGGCGACATTTTCCATAACCAGCGGTTGCAGGTTGTGGTCTTTATTGGAGTTGGCGTGGCTGCAGTCCACCATGATGTTCGGGGTGACTTTCGCTTTTTCCAGCTCCTCTTCACACATAGCGACACTGACAGAGTCGTAGTTGGGTTTGCCGTTGCCGCCGCGCAGTACAACATGGCCGTAGCTGTTGCCGCGGGTGCGTACGATGGACACTTGCCCCTCGGTATTAATACCCAGAAAACGGTGAGGCTTGGAAACCGACTGCAAAGCGTTGATCGCCACGGTCAGGCCGCCATCGGTGCCGTTTTTAAAGCCAACGGCCGACGACAGGCCGCTGGCCATCTCGCGGTGGGTTTGCGATTCGGTGGTGCGGGCGCCGATGGCCGACCAGCTGATCAGATCGTGCAGGTACTGCGGCGAAATCGGGTCGAGCGCTTCGGTAGCAGTGGGCAGGCCCAGCTCGGAGATATCGAGCAGTAGCTTGCGGCCGATGTGTAGCCCTTCCTGAATCTTAAAAGAGTCATTTAGGTAGGGGTCGTTAATCAGGCCCTTCCAGCCAACCGTGGTGCGTGGCTTTTCAAAATAAACACGCATAACCACATAGATAGTGTCACTGACTTCGTCGGCGAGCTTTTTAAGGCGCGCGGCATAATCTTTGGCCGCCTCTACATCGTGAATAGAGCAGGGGCCGATCACCACAAAGATACGGTGATCTTTGCGATCGAGGATATTGCGAATGGTTTCGCGGCCTTTGGTAATCACCTGCCGAGCATTGTCGCTTAACGGCAACTCGCGTTTGAGTTCTGCCGGTGAGATCAGCAGCTCTTGCGAGACGACGTTTAAATCGTCGACGGCAGCATCTTGCGTTGCATTAGACATCAGCGTTCCAGTCATTAAATATGTGGTCGTTAATCGGGCTCTTTACACCCGTTTCTGGTTATGAGCGGCTATTGTACTGAAACTTCTCACCTTTTTGGGGCTGTTGCCGATGTTTTTTGTTATTGCAGCCATAGCGAGGCTAAATCCTTTGTTTTTAACGCGTGGGGATTTCTAGCAGTTGATCCTCTTCGGGCAGAAATGGGCAGTAAAGCGCCATCGTTACGGGTAGGGGATCGTGCTCAAACAGGCTCCGGTAGCGCTCCAGCTGCTCGCGATACTCCGCAATCAACTGCTCGGCAAAGCTTTCCGGGCGCTGTGCGTCGGTGGGCTCGGAGCTTTTGTAATCAATAATCCAGCGCCGGCCGTCGGCGACAAAAGTGCGATCAATAATGTGCTGCCGAAAAGCGCCGCCCCGTCCGGTTATGTAACCCGCCTCGCTGGCCGCTTGCGGATGCTGTGCCAGCACCCAGCGGCCCACGGTGCTGCCGAGTGTCGCCCGGATGGCCCGCTGCACCCGGGCGAGTGCATCGTCCACACGATCGTGCCCCACGCCATGCTGCTGTAGTAACAGCCTCCAGCGCGGCGCCTGGGTGCGGCAGTAGTGCTCGGTATCCGCTGGCAGTGGTTGCTGTGTCAAAGCGTCAAATACCATATGGATAACCGTCCCTGTGTGCCTCGCGATCGCCTGGTCGCGCGCCTCCCGGGGGGGGATATTGTCTTCTTCGGTGCGCACACGGCCGCGCAAATGTGCCAGGCGCGGGTTGTCTTGCGCCGGTGGCGCCTGCCAGTTGGCCGACAGGCGACGAATATAGCCGCGGGCGTGAGTCTCTTGCTGGCTCGCCTGAGCTTCATTGTTTACCAGCTCGGTCACACTTTGGGCTGAGCTTGCCACTTGCGGCCAAATCTCTTTCAGCATGCCGCCGGGAGAAGTTTCGGCGAGGCTTTGCTCTTGTTTTTGTGTGGTGCAGCCGAGTAAATACAGCCGCTCGATGGCGCGGGTGCAGCCGACGTAAAGCAGGCGTGTTGCCTCGTAAGAGTCCTGTTGCCGCTGCTCATATTTAAGATGCTGGTAGAGTGCCCCGTGGTCTTCGCCGGCGGGTGCCAGAGGGCCCAGCAGCAGTTGCGGCTCGCCTGCGGCCGATAAACGCTCCCGCCACAGCAACAGTGATTTGCCATCGGACTGGGTCGGGCGATCGAGTCCCGGAATGATCACAGTGTCAAACTCCAGCCCTTTGGATTTGTGCAGCGTCATGATCTGTACCGGTGGCACCGCTTGCGCTTCCGACTCGAGGCTCATGGGGGCGGCATACAGTTGTTTCAGGCCTCGCTCGAGCCCCGCCCAATCCTCAATGGCGCCGCCACAATCAAACTTATCCAGCAGTTTGAAGAAAGCTTGCGCATCCTCGTGGTCGGAGTCGTTTAACAGGGCCGCGGGGCCTCCAAGCTCGAGCCATACTCCCCAAAGCCATTCGCGTAAGCTCAAGCGGCCGGCGCTGTTTAGCGCCTGCTCGATGATATGGGTTAAGCGGTTAAGGGCGTGCTGGCCGTTTGCGCTGAGTAACGCGGCGGCGTCGGGGCTGCGAAGCTGCTGCCAAATAAAGGGCAGCTCCCAGGTATCCCGCGGCCCCGGCGTCGGATCAAGCGCATGAGTCAGAGCGTGTAGATCGTGCAAGTCCAGGCCGCACCAGGGGGTGCGTAAAAGCGCCAACCAGGCAATGCGGTCGTCCGGGCGCAACAGCGCACGGGTGAGGGTGGTTAAGTCGCGTATCACCATGCGGCTTGCGAGTGAGTCGATAGCGTTTGCCTGAAAGGGGATGTCGGCGCGGCTTAACTCGCTGATAATTTGCTGCAAGTGGCTGCGGCCGCGCCCCAATATCGCAATACTGCCTTGTGGGTTGCGCACTTGTGCCTGACGCACCAGCTCTACCGCCGCGCGGGCTTCGTGCAGGCGGGCCGCATCCAAATCGCGCGCGCCCGGGTTTTCCAGCTCTGCCTTGGGCGAGGCTGTGCTTAGGTAAACCTCCACGGCCGGAGCCTCTTGCGGGGGTTTAAAGGCGCAGGAGGGGGTGTAGCTGACCGCGCCCCGGGAAATATCGTCGGACGCCGGAAAGGCGTCCTGAAACACCCGGTTAACCCAGTCTACAACGCCGCCATAAGAGCGAAAATTTACCTCGAGGTCGACAGCATTCAGTGCCACCTGTCCAATGCCCTGCTGCCTAGCTTGCAAAAATAGCCCGACGTTGGCGTTGCGAAAGCCGTAACATGACTGCATGCCGTCGCCGACAATAAACAGGGTGCGGCCATCGTTGCTCTGCCATCCGGCGGTGAGTTTTTCCAGCAATTGCAGTTGCGGTAACGAGGTGTCCTGAAACTCGTCCACCAAAATATGTTTGATTTGGTAGTCGAGTTTAAGCGCTAAGTCCGACGGATCGTCACTGTCGCCCAGCGCCTGCAATGCCGCCAGTGTCACTTGGGTGAAGTCGGTGGCTCCCAGCTCGGCAAAGCTAAGCCACAGCTGCGCCGCCAACTGCGGCAGCAGGCGCGTTAGGCAGGCCAGCAGCTGCCACTCGGCCTCACTGTAGCGCGCCGGTGGCAGCGTTCGCAGTTCATTGACAAGCTGTAAGGCATCCGGGGCGAGGGTGAGCTGCGCTATCAACTCCTGATATCGATCCTTGAGTGGTTTGCCGGCTTTGCCGCTGGCAAAGCCCTGTGCGACTGTGACACTTTTACGCCACTCGCCTTTGCCTGTTAGCAAAAAATCCGCGATTAACAGCCATTGCGATAGCGCCGCCGAATCGGCCTCGGGCAGGCTGGTTATTCCCTGCAGTTGCGTCAGTGGGTTGTCCGGTTTGTGCTCGGCCAGGTAAGTGGCGCTGGCGTCTATTAACAGGCAAAGCTCGCTGGCGACAGGCTGTAGGATCCGCGTTAGACGCGCAAGGTGCTCGCTGGCCACTTGTGCAAGCGTCGCCTCGAGAAAACGACGCGCCTCGGCACTGGACGCTAAAAAGACCGGCCCTAGCCACTGTTCGCGCTTTTGCAGCAGGGCGACGAACAACGCCTGTAACCCCGTTAAATTATTGTCGAGGTGGCGGCACAGGTGTATTAAATCGTCGCGGTAGTCACAGTCGCGCTCAATTGACTGGATAAAAGTCTGCGCCGCATCACGGTAAGCGGCTTCGGCGTCGTCCAGAGTCGGAGGAATGGCCCCCAACTCACTGTCAAACGGCAACTGCGAAGCGATCGAGCGGCACAGGCCGTCGATGGTTTGCACCCGCAAACGGTTGGGGTTATGCAGCAGGCGCCAGTTAAGTTGCTGGTCGCGCTGGATCACCGCCCGGGCGCTATGCCACAGGGCGAGTTCATGCTCGCTGCCGGGCGGCTCGTCATCACAGGCCCGCTCAAGTGCTGCCAGTAAACGCTCTTGCATTTCACTCGCCGCCTTATTGGTAAAGGTAATGGCAAGCACTTCCTCAGGGGCGTCAACGGTGAGCAGCAGTTTAAGGATGCGGTGGGTCAGCAGGCCGGTTTTACCAGAGCCGGCCGGCGCCGCCACGGCAAACGATTGCGCGGGCTCGAGCGCCAGGGCGCGCACACCGGCGTCACGGGGCTGGGTGGATGCGATTGGGTCGTTCATTGGCCACCCTCCTGTTGTCTCAGCCATTGGCTTAGCTCGGTCTGTTCATCGGCACGGGTTAAACCTTCAAACTCGGCGTCGAATAAACGCGCCTGGTTACCTTGATAATCGACCGTGGCCCAGCCTTCGCGAAACTCACAGGCAAGCTCTGCCAGCCGCTGGCGCCAGTCTTCCAGTTGTTGTTGCCATTGCTCCTCGGGAATGTCTTTGATACCCGTAATCGCGGTACCTGTGCCGAGCCCGGCAAAACACTGATCGCTGGCGTTGATTTGGGCAAAGGCGATGGCCTGCGCTCCATCGTCGGCCAGGGTGCAGGCGTATAGGGGCAGTTGGGGTTCGGTAAAACTGTCGGTACGCCAGCTGGAAGGTTTAACCTGACCGGTTTTGTAGTCGATGATTAGCGGCTGGCCACTCGCCAGCCTATCGATGCGGTCGACCCGGACCGTTAGCTCTAAACCTTCAAACTTCAGTGTGTGACCGGACTCGATAGACTGCACCGAAAAGGGCTCGCGCTCGCGCTCGAGTGCTAACCAAAGACTAATCAGCTGTTGTAAGCGTTCAATCTCCAGTTGGCGGAAGGTGGCCCCGATTTCAGCGCCGCGGCTGCGGCCGGTATTGTTTACCGCTTCATTGCAAGCGTCGCCAATAAGTGCCTCGAGGGCCAAAGGGGCTAGCTGGTGCAAGGTGTCGGCGTTATCGAGCTTTTGCCAGATAAAAGCCAGCGCTTCGTGTAGCACGTTGCCACGCTCGATGGCCGAGAACCCCAGTGTCGGGTCATCGGTACCAGTAGCGCCTAAGCGGTAGCGCGCAAAGGCAATGAAAGGGCAGGCCGCCTGAGCTTTAAAGAGGCCGGCACCGCCGCGCACCTCGGGGTTAGTTAAGCTCGGGCCATACCGGCAATCGACCGCTTCGAGTGATGCCGAGTTTGCCAACTGCCGGTAATAACGAATGCTTGGCGACTCACCGGCAATGTTCAGTTCTTGAAGTGAGCTGAGCGGCAAAGAGGCAATTAAACTACTGGGATTAAACGGTTGATCATCCTGGTGTGATGCGTGGCTAAACACCACCTGTTGCGCGCAGTGTTTAAAGTTCTCGGTCAGGCGCTCGGCGTAGATGAGCTCGCGCTCGGCACTGGAATTTGGCATTTGCCACTCACGCTGAAGCGCTATGGGTAAAAGCGGGTTAGGTGATGGTGCCGGCGGCCAGGCGCGATGATTCATGCCGAGTACCCAGCAGTGACTAAAGTTCAGGCCCGAGGCTTCAAGCGCGCCCAAAATCTGGATAGGAGAGTCGGGCGTCTGTGCCTGAAAGTGAGTTTTATCGGCGCTGCGGCGCAGCAGGTCAGTGACTTCGTACAAGGTAAAGGTTGGCTGTATCTGGGTGAGGCTCGCCAGCTCCTGTTGCAGCCCGTACCACTGTTTAATCTGTTGATACTCTATGCTGTCGAGTGCTCGGGTGCCAGGCCAGCCGAGTTGTTCTAAGTGAACCATAACCCGTTCCAGCCAGTGGTTAAGGCTGTGTTTTTGCTGGCGGTCACGCTCAAGCTCGCTGGCGATTTGCAGCCGGCGCGATAGCTCGGACTCCAGTTCAGGGTGTTGCTGGGTAAGCCCCTCAAGCACATAGCGGAGATTGGCCACGGTGAGTTTTTGCCGACCGCTACGGCGGATCTTTTTGCTCGCGGCGGCGCGCAGTAAACGCTCTGGTGCGGCGTCGCCCCAAAAGCGATTGTTGAGCAAACGGCACACTCGCTCAACGGGCTGCGCCTGCAGGGTAAAGGCAAGCCAGTCGAGCGCGGTACGAATCACCACAGCTGCCCCCAAGGGCGTACCGCTGGAAAAATTAAAGGGCGCTACGGTGCGCTCTTTACCGGGTTGGCAAGCTAAAGGTTCAAAAACCTCCTTAAATATCCGCTCGACGCTCTGGCGCTGCTGGCCAAGCTCGGGCACGACGATACCGATCACCGCTGCTGGATCACTGGCGAGTATGGTGTCGGCCCAGTGGGCCGCCGCGCGCAATTCACTGTCATGATCACTAAGGGCGATTCGCACTGGGTGGCTGTGAGCGTGTTGCTGTGTGGCCACGCGCGTCGCGCTTGGTAGGGCCGCGCTGAGGAGCGACTCGGCCAGCGGCGAAATATCGTCAAAGCCATAGAGTAGGGCGTTGTTCTCGGTGGGTAGCTCGTTAGCGGTAAACGCCTGGCGCAGTAGCTCCTGGGCGTGTTCTTCACTGACTAATTGGTTGCGCTGCAGTGCCGCGCGGTATTCACCAAGCCAGGCTCTGTAGGTCTCACCGTTTGGGTGATGGGCGCAAGCCGCGGCAAGCTCGGCTTCGGGGCAGCGCCAGGCGTCCAGGTTTTTACGCGCCGCTTCGGCGGTACTTGCAAGTTCGCGCTGGCGCAGCAGGCGACTGGCGCTGCTGCTCTCGATAACTTGCTCCCACAGAGCAAGGCTTTGCCAGTTGTTGGCTATGGTGCCGGTTATCTCTGTATGCCCGCCCAATAACAGGGCTTGCCACTGCTGCTCGATCCATTGGCGCAGGCTAAAAATCCGCGGCTGGCGCCAGCTGGATTTTTCAGTTTGCTGAAATTCGTGGTAGGCGCGTAAAATTTGGTTGCGTTGACGGTTGTTGGCAGTGAGCAACAGGGTGTTGTGCTCGAGTGCATCGCACAGCGGTTCTATGGTAAACAGCACGGCCGCCATAATATCTCCTTGGGCTCGGGCAGGCAGGGGCAGCCGCAGTTTACGTCGTCGCCTGTGGCCTCGGCAAGCGCGGTTGATTGGGCATTTGTATTAAGCGTGAATCGTGTAGAATGATTCATCTGACGCCAATTGTCATATGAACACGCCAAGCCGTTGCCACACGAGCTTGAAATTGCTTTTTTTAGGGGGTCTATTGAAGCCTGTTGTCCGCTCATTAAACGCAAAGCTATTGCTGATTGTTATCGGCTTTGTGGTGCTCAGCGGTGTTATAGGCGCGATCCGTGTGGGCTTTGGCGAAACTCAGCGAATTCAGGCCCTCTATGACAATCGCCTGCAGGCGCTGTCGACACGCTATAACAGCTACCTTGAGAACGAGCTAGGCAATCGCCAGCAAGCGTTACAATCGGTGCGTCAGATTCTTATTAGCGACCTCACACAAGGTGCGGCAAGTGAGGTGAATGTTGCTCAGCATCGTGACGCCGATGGCGCCTACCGTTTGTACTCTGAGCACTCGGCGGTATTTGTACACCGCGATACCCCGATTGACCCGACGCTAAACCAGCAGGTGGCGGCCAGCGGCAAAACCTGGGACTACATCACACCGGTGTTATCCCATGAGTTTAGTGGTTTGTATTTTATTAGCTCGCAGCGTGTATCCCGGGCCTGGCCTGCCACCATAGTCCGCCATCATCGCCCCGATCACGACGTCACCCAAGAGGTGTTTTTTAGCGCGGCTGCCCCGACCAACAACCCCAACCGGGAAGCTCGCTGGACCCCTATTTATTTTGACAGCTACAGTAAGGTTTGGATGACGTCGCTGGTTTTGCCTGTCTACATTGACGATAAGTTTGTAGGCGTTGTGGGTGGCGATATCAATGTAACCTACCTGCTCGATAAACTCGAAGATCTGGATGCCGATAAAAACCAGATTCAGGCGTTTATTTTTAACCGCGAGGGTCAGCTAGTCCTTCACAGTCAATCTTTGCCTCGGCGTCATGATAAAGACGCCAGTTACCCGCTGCTTGAAACCCACCTGAAGGACGATGCCGCGCTAGCGAATTATATGCAGCAAATTGCCCGGGGTGATTTAGCGCTGGGCAATATTTATCGCCAAGAGTCCGCCAGCGGTACCTTGCATATTGTCGCCAACCGCCTCACCCGAATGGACTGGATCATTAGCTTTTACTACCCACAATCGGTGATCAGCAATAGTTTTCGCGAGTCGATGATGGCGGTTTATGTCAACATTTTAATGTTGGCGGTGTTTTTGTTTGTGGTGTTGTTTTTTAGCATTCGCCGTATTGTTATTTACCGTATTCGGGCTTTGGCCGATGCCACCGAAAAAATCGACCGCGATCGCTGGTACTTAAGCGTGCCTGAGGTGGGGCAGGATGAGATTGGGCGGCTCGGCAAAAGCATTAACAATATGCTCGATCAAATACGCCATTTGGTGCGTGGCTTAGACGATAAAATTTTGCTATTGGACAAGGCGGGTGCCGAGTCGCGCAAACTGATGAGCGCTATCGAAAACAGCGTGAGTTTAGTGGCCATTTTAAATCGAGACTGGCAGTTGGATTATGCCAATACCCAGTATTGGCAGGTGACCGGTTTTAACCTTGATGACAAGTGCGAGCGCTACAAGGCACTGCTTTTACCCGAGCATAACTCGCAACAGATTTCTATTGAGGATATAAAAGCTGAAATTTTATCCGGCAAGCCGCGTCTCGAAGGAGAGGACACGGGACAGTGGCAAGCCGAGTATTTAGCCGTTACCGGCCGCGGTGAGCGCTTTTGGATTATGCAAACCATTACGGCCATTATGGGGCAAGACTTAAAGCCAGAGTTTTATGTCTGTGTTGGGCAAGACATTACGGATCTCAAAGAAAAGCAACAAGAAGTTGAAAAGCTCGCCTACTATGATCACCTGACCGGGCTGGCAAATCGCACCGAATTTAAAAGCCTGTTGGGTAGCGCCTTGCTTCGCAGTCAGCGCGCCAACACTAAAGTGGCGCTGTTTTACCTCGACCTGGATCATTTTAAACGTATCAACGACACTTTTGGGCACGAGGCCGGCGATCAGTTATTAACCGAGGTGGCGCGCCGTTTAACCCGTGAGTTGCGCGATGATGATGTGGTGGCCAGGCTCGGGGGCGATGAGTTTGCAGTGCTGCTCGATCAGGTCGAAAGTCCCCAGTACGCTTATGTGGTTGCCAATAAAATCATTAATGCATTAAACCGGCCCATCGAACTGCAGGGTAAAGAGGTGGTTGCCGGCGTTAGCATTGGTATTACCATGGCGCCAGATGACAGCAGTCATATTGACACTTTGATGAAAAACGCCGATTTGGCGATGTATCAGGCGAAAGACAAAGGGCGCAATGCGTTTCAGTTTTACACCTCCGATATGAACCTGGCCGTGGAGCAGCGCTTAACCGTAGAGCGTGAGCTACGGGCCGGCCTAAAAAGTGGCCAGTTTGAGCTTTACTATCAGCCGGTTATTGATTTGAGTACCGGTAAAATGGTCGCCGCCGAGGCGTTGGTGCGCTGGAATCACCCCACCCGGGGGCTGGTGCTTCCCGGGGAGTTTATTCCTGCGGCTGAAGAGTCCGGCTTAATCGTACCGCTCGGTAAGTGGGTGCTAAAAACAGCGTGTTATCAAGCGCGGCTTATACAAAAATCGATGCAGCGCAAATTTAGTATGTCGGTTAATTTGTCGGCCAGGCAGCTTAATGATCCGGGTTTTTTGGCCAATCTAGACCGGGTTTTAGAGGTAACCTCACTCCCGCCCGAGAGCTTGGTGCTTGAGGTCACCGAGAGCACCCTGATGGAGGATTCGGAAAACGTTATTCCGCGTCTGGAAAAGCTTCGTCTTAAAGGCTGTTCGCTCGCCATTGATGATTTTGGTACCGGCTATTCGTCGTTAAGTTATCTTAAGCGGTTACCCATTAATAGCCTTAAAGTCGATCGCAGTTTTGTTAAAGACTTGCCGGATGATGAAGAGGATAGGGCTATTACCTCGCTGATTGTCGCGATGGCTAATTCACTGCGCTACAAAGTGGTGGTCGAGGGCGTCGAGACCGACCAGCAACATCGCTTTTTAACCGAATGCGGTTGTCATTTTGGGCAGGGCTTTTTGTACAGCCGGCCCGTGCCGGCCGATCACTTAATGGCCCTGCTTTTTGATGACGCTAACGCTTAAGCCCTAGGGTGTCGGGATATGCAGCAGTCTGATTTCGTCAAAGCCAAACAGCGCGAGCGTGTCCGATAGTGACTCAGTGCTACTGTCGGCTCTGGTAAACCAGGCATAGGTGGGCTGTGTTGGCAGGCTCGCCAGCGGTTGAATTCGCTCGGTCCAATACGCAATTCTGCGGGCGATAGCCAGGCCGGAATCCACCAGTTGCACCCGGGGGCTCAAGGCTTGCGCTATTTCGTCCGCCAGTAACGGAAAGTGGGTGCAGGCAAGCACTAAGGTATCCAGTCGCGCTGGTGTTGGGTTGCTGCTGCTAAGCGTTATAAGCGGCGCCAGTATGGGCTGCAACTGCTCAGGGCTAATATATTCCTGGCGCAGTTTGCGCTCGGCAAGTTCGACCAGCGCCGACGAGCCAACACTTACCACATGGCAATCACTGGCAAATTCCTCAATCAGGCGCTTGGTGTAGCTGCGCTTAACCGTACCGGGCGTTGCCAGCAAGCCAATATATTTATTGCGGCTGAGTTCGGCGGCCGGCTTAATGGCGGGCACAACCCCCACCACCGGGCGGGTAAAGTGTCGCCGTAGTCGCGGCAGGGCCAGGGTGCTGGCGGTGTTGCACGCGATCACATAAACGTCGACATCATCCACCTCGGCGGCAAACGACTCGAGCACCCGACAGGCGCGATCAATGACGTGATGGGCAGGCTTGTTGCCGTAGGGAAAGCCGCCGTTGTCAGATAGGTAACTAAACCGGCCGTGGGGCAGTTGTTGCCGGGCCGCCTGTAAAATGCTTAGCCCCCCCACACCGGAATCAAAAATGACAATGTGAGGCGCGGCCGTTGGCGGCGTATCAATCATGTGGCAAAAGGTCTTCGATGGCCTGGCGATAGCGTGGTAACTCGTTGTCAAACAGTGAGCCGGCCTGGCATTGATAGGCGTGGTAGAGGCACTTGCGCGCTTCGGCGTGGCGTCCTAGCTCCCATAGGCATTGCCCAAGACGCAACTGCACAAAAGGGCTTTGCTCGGCGGTGGGGCAGCACAGGGCCGACTGCAAAGACTCGGCGCCCGGTTCATATTGCCCGAGCCGAAAGTAGCCATCGCCAATGGCGGTTAGTACCCAACCGGCCTCCGGGTATTGCGTTTGTGGTTTGGGGATTATCAACCAAGCTTGGTAGAATGAGCGCAGTGCGAGGCGATATTCACCACTGTCGTACAGCCGGTAGCCATCGGCGCACAGGCGTCGCACTTGACGGCTGAGGCCGCTGGCCTCAGGCGAACGGCCGGAGCTGCCGGTACTGGGTCTGTCGTCTGCTGAACGGCTCATGTGCTAATGCTTACCTGCGTCCTGGCGATCTGAGTATGATAAATTGCCGCCATGCGTTATCTCTGCCGTGCTTAAATAATGTTCGGCCAGAGCGCGGGGCAACCTATAGGTTGTTGATAGTATAGCGATATTCTCCCTTCCGGGTGAAGAGGGCGAATACCGTTGCCGACCACTCAAACTCAGTAATGGCCACCGGGTCATATATCTCAAGGCGAGAATTAAATTCAATGATGTCTGAATTCTTCGCCAGCGCTCAGCCGCTGGTTCCCGCACTGGTCGCTTTCGTTACGGTTTGTGTCACGCTGTTGATTGCTTATGTGGCTGTTAAAAGACCACTTGCGAGGCAGTTGCGCGCGCTTGAATCGCAAAACGCCGGGTTACAACACGCCATGGCGCTGGCTGAGAGCGAATGGGGTCATAAAGTTCACAGCTGCGAACGTGAATTAGCCGCCAAAGAGCAAGAGCTGACCCAGTGGCGCGAGCGCGGCCAACAGCTAGAGCAAACGCGCCACCAGGCGCTGGAGCAAGCGGCCCGATTGCAAGAGCGCCTCAGCCATTTTGAGCAACTTAACCGGCGCGTTAGTGAGCAAGAAGCCCGGATTATTGAGCTGAGTCAGGAGCGCACTCAATTGCAAACTCAACTGGCCTCAGAGCGTGAATCGCTGGAGCAGCAGAGCCGGTTTCTGGAGCGCACTAAAGCGGAGCTAAAACAAGAGTTTGAGCTCACGGCAAATAAATTGTTTGAACGTAAAAGCGAGCAGTTTAGCGCCGCTAGCCAAGGCATGTTAGAGGGCACGTTAAGTCCTTTTAAAACCCAGCTGCAAGAG
Source organism: uncultured Gilvimarinus sp. (assembly GCF_963975215.1). GTDB lineage: Bacteria > Pseudomonadota > Gammaproteobacteria > Pseudomonadales > Cellvibrionaceae > Gilvimarinus. The sequence continues at coordinate 138,358 of NZ_CAXBFW010000007.1, read as the reverse complement.
TTTCGTAAAAAGGTTGAGGACGTTTACGAAAAAGAAAACGCCGAGCGAAGCCGTTTGTCCGGGCAGATTTTCGAGCTGCAGAAGCAGGCGCATAAAATTGGCGAAGACGCGGTGAATTTAGCCCGGGCTTTAAAGGGCAGTAATAAAGCTCAGGGCGGCTGGGGCGAGATAGTTCTGGAGCGCTTGCTCGAGCAATCCGGGCTGCAAAAAGGGCGCGAATACGACACACAGGTAAACTTGTCGGCGGGAGACGGAAGCCGCCGGATGCCGGATGTTGTGGTGCACTTGCCTGAGGGCAAAGATATTGTCATTGATGCGAAAGTCTCGTTAACGGATTACGAGCGCTACTGTAGCAGTGATGATGAGGCTGAAAAGCAGTTGCATCTAAATAAGCACATTCAATCGTTGCGCGCTCACATTAAAGGTCTAAGCGCAAAAGATTACGAGCGTTTGCCCGGTATTAAAGCGCTCGATTTTGTTTTTATTTTTATTCCGATTGAAGCGGCCTTTATGCTTGCCATGCAGTATGACGGTAATTTGTATAAAGAAGCTTACGATCGTCATATTATTCTTGCCAGCCCATCGACGCTGCTGGCGATACTGCGCACGGTTGATAACGTATGGCGTTACGAGAAACAAAATAAAAACGCGGAGCGAATCGCCACAGAGGCGGGCTCGCTGCACGATCAGTTTGTATTGTTGCTCGAGGCGTTGGAGTCAATCGGCGCTCAGCTAAATAAAACGCAAGATGCTTACCAAACCGCCCATAAACGTCTCGCAACCGGGCGCGGCAATCTGCTAAAGCGGGTTGATAATATTCGCAAATTGGGTGCCAAAACCAAAAAAAACATCGACTCGCCACTGCTTGAGCTGGCCGATGATGATTCGCAAACAGGGGATGAAAATGAGTAGCTCGGTTACAACGATTTTGCTGATATTGGCTGTGGTTATTATCGCGGTGCTGTGTGCCGTGGCAGGCTACTATTTATGGCAGTTGCGCCTCTTGCGCCAGAGGCAAAAAGCACAGCTCGATAAGTTGACGGCAGACTCTAAGGCTCAGCGCGAGCGAGTTAATACCAGTATTCAGGTCATTGCCGCATCCGTAGGGCGCGACGATTTAACCCTAACCGAGGCCAGTATCCGTATCTCAGTGTTGCTCGATTCGCTGGGCGTTAGCGACGAGGTGCGCGACGAGTATTCGGCGTTTTATCAGTTGCGCGACGCTACCGCGCATATCCCGATTTTGGCGCAGTGGAACAAACTGCCGCTGGCCGAGCGGCGTAAATTTGAGAAAGAGCGTTTAAAGCACGAACAAACCTACAGTGCGTTTGTGCTTGCCGCCGCCGAGCGAATTCGCGGACAGGCATTTTAAGCCTGGCTGCGCTTTTTAAGTATCGCGCCGCACTCAATATGGTGTGTAAACGGAAACTGATCAAACAGCGCAAATGCCGCCACATCATGAGTGTGGGTGATCGTCTGTAAATCACGATGCAAGGTCTCTGGGTTGCAAGAGATGTAGATGATGGTCTGGTAGCCCTGAGTAATAGCTGTGGTGTGAGGGTCGAGCCCGGCCCGTGGTGGGTCGACAAAAATGGTGCTGAAGTTAAAACTGTCTAAATCGATATCTTTTAAGCGGCGAAAACTGCGCTGTTTGTCGAGCGCGGCCGAAAACTCCTCGCTGGACATTCGGGCGATATCAATGTTGTCGACTTTGTTTAATGCCATATTGTAACGGGCAGAGTGGACCGAAGATTTTGCCAGTTCAGTGGCCATCACCCGATTGAAATTAGCCGCCAGGGGGATAGTGAAGTTGCCGTTGCCACAATACAGCTCGACTAAGTCACCCGTGCAAGGTGTCGTATGCTGCACTGCCCAGCCCAGCATTTTTTCGCACACCCGCGCATTGGGTTGGGTAAAGCTGCTTTCGATTTGTTGGTAGTGGTACGGGCGGCCGTTTACCTCAAGGGTCTCTGTGACAAAATCCTGCCCCAGCACTAATTTTTGTTTGCGGCTGCGGCCGATCATAAAAACCCCAAGCCGCGCGCGTAATGCTTCAGCCTCGGCCTGCCATGTGTCATCGAGTTTTTTGTGGTATATCAGGGTGATTAATGTTTCGCCCTTGAGCGTCGTTAAAAACTCAACCTGAAACAGTTTGCGCCGCAACAGCTCGTTGCTATTAATCTCGTCAAGCAGCAGCGGCATTAGTCGGCGAATATTGTCGTGCGCCTGGGGAAACTCGGTAATGCGGTAAGGTGTTTTGTATTCACCCTGACGGTACATGGCGTAGTACGACTCATCGCCTTCGTGCCAAATTTTAAACTCCGCGCGCATGCGAAACCCTGTGGCAGGTGAGCTAAAAACCTCTGGAGCCGGAATGTTGCAGGCGGCAAACAGGGTTTTAATATGCTGAGTTTTATCGAGCAGTTGTTGTTGATAGTTTTCTGGGCTAAAGCGTGGGTCGGTCATGCGCAGTCTCAAGCTGACCGAGCGCTATTGGCGCTCGGGTAGTTCGTTGGGTGCGGCCTCACAGGCTCCCCAGTCACATTGCACTAAGTTCTGGGGCGTGCCAGCGCAATACACTGCGTAGCGCTCTGTGGGCCAGTTGTTTTCCAGCGTGATTATACGCGATTGCTGCGGGCATTGTGCCTTGGCAGATTCGGTTAGCGAGATATAGCTACGGCCGGGCTTGGGCCAGTGAGTCCAGCGGGTCAAAATATCGGCCGCGCTGGTCTCGCTGTCCGGGGCAGACTCGGCTCGTTCGCCCAAAGCCTGTAGTGTCGCTAAGTCAAACTGCGCGGCGTAACTTTGAGTTTCTAGCTGGCTAAGCTCGCGCTCGCAGACGGTTTTTTGCCCGTTGGGGCTGCGACCGGCAAGGTTCAGGCGCTCATCGGCGCTGAGCGATAAGTCGTGCACCCGGGCGATGGCCGCCAGCGAGTAGGGCATGGCATCAATAATAATCTGATCATTTCGCTGGCTGTTTAACAGGCGCTCGGCATCGATAATCAGATTTTGGTTGTTAAATTGCCATGTCTCCCGGGCGGCGCTGGCATAAGCACCGGTGGGCCCTCCCAGCGCGCCACAGCGGTTCATCACGATCATATCAGCCACGGCAGCCGCCTCAATGTCGTGAGCCAGCTGTTTTACTTCGGCGTCAGTGGGCGGGATAACCTCGGTGGTTTGGCAGGCGGTTAACCCCAAAACGAGAAGTAAGGGGCTAACTAAAGCTGTGCTAGCAAGACGCTTGCCCCGCATTGCGATTGAAAGGGGAGTGTTCATAGGCAAAATTTCTCTTTTATCTAGGCTTTAGCCACGCCGGATGACTGCAATGGGTTAGTGCAAGCTCGGCGGGCCCGGCGAATTTTTATCGGCGGCGACTTTCGGCAGCTTGATGGTAAAGCGGGTCCCCTCGCCGGGAACCGAGTCTACATCGATGCTGCCGCCATGATGCTCGGTAACAATAAAGTAGGATACCGAAAGCCCCAGCCCGGTACCTTGACCGATTTCTTTAGTTGTGAAAAAAGGCTCAAAAATATGTCGTGAAACCTCATCTGCCATGCCCGCGCCATTGTCATCGACGGTGACTATCGCGTGTTTATCCGTTTGGCTGACTTTAACGCAAATAACTGGCGGCCCGTTACTGTGCTCACCGAGCGCTTGCGCGGCATTGCGGATTAAGTTTAACAAGACCTGTTGAATTTCTGCCGCGCTGCCATAAATTTGCGGCAGTAAGGGGTCAATATCCAACTCTATGGCGGGTAAGTTGGCGCGCTCGGCGGCCAGCAGCTCTATACCGTGTCGCACAACGTGCCCTAAATCGAACGGCCGTTGAGTTTGCGAGCTGGTGCGAGAAAAATCCAGCATGTTGGTAACGATATCCGCAGAGCGCTCACCTGCCTCGCGGATATCCTCCAAAAACTGGCTTATATGACGGTCATCCAAATACCCGATAACCTGATCTAAGGTGAGGTCGTGTCGCTCTGCCGCTGTCTGGTTGGCGGCCAGTGTCGGTGATATGCGGCGATAGATATTTTGCACACCGTGCAGAATAGTACTTAGCGGGTTGTTGATCTCGTGCGCCATGCCCGCCGCGAGCTCACCCAGTGAGAGCATTTTTTCGTTCTGGATCATCATGTTCTCGACCCGCACCCTAAGGGTTACATCGTCGATGCGGATCACCGCGCCTATCGCCTGAGCGGCAATGAGCGGGTAGATAGTTAAATCGCTGTAGTGCAGCTCACCGGCATAAGTTTCCTGAATATTTTGGCTTAAGTAGGGATCTCCCGCCTCAATGGTTTCACTGATGATGTCGCCGTCAACGGGTAAGCTCGGGTACACATCGCGCAGGTGCTCACCCAGTGCAGATGCCGAGCCGATACCGGTTTTCTCTTCGGCGGCGGCGTTCCAGTGGGTGACAAAGCCTTTGTGGGTGACGCCAATAATCACGGAAGGCATGGAGTTAATAATGCTGTGTAGGTACTCCTGAGTCTCGCGCAGCAGCAGCTCGGTGGCTTCATGACGGCCAATCTCCTCATAGAGTTGATCGTTAGTCAGGTGCAGTGACTCGGTGCGGTCGCGCACTTTGGCTTCTAACTCTTTTTGGGACTGATACAGCGCGTGACGGGCGTGCTTATTGTTGAGTCGGCTGCGCTGTAAACCAATAATCAAGGCCGACTGCAGCCCCAAGAGAATAATGATGATAATCAGCAGCCAGTTTTTTTCCGATAACGGCGCCGCCGCCAGTGCCTGGCTGGGCCAGCTAAGGCAAAACAGTAAAGTTACTCCCGCCGGCAGATGACGCAGGGCGGGGTGGTGCTGGTAGCGGGCTGGTGTCATGCCGGGATAAATCCAATACATAAAAGTGTGGCCAAAAGTCTAGCACCAACAGCCTTGCACCAACAGCGTCACCAGGCAGGCTATACCCCCCGCCATTGGCTGGCGAGCTGAAATTCTATTGGTGTTTTTATGCGGGCACCTCAATTTAGGTTACAGCCCGATGCCCACTTGGCTCAAAAACCTTGGCCAAGGCTTGTGCAAACTGCACAAAGATCGAAAAAAGTGTATGCAAAATAGACACTTAGAAAAGAATTTTGAAAAATAGTTTGACACCAATCGCGGATCCAGTAGAATGCGCAGCTTCTGAACGACGCGGGTGGTTAGCTCAGCTGGGAGAGCATCGCCCTTACAAGGCGAGGGTCACAGGTTCGATCCCTGTACCACCCACCATTTAAGTAAGCGTTCAAACCGGGTTAGTTTTGCGGACCGGTAGTTCAGTTGGTTAGAATGCCGGCCTGTCACGCCGGAGGTCGCGGGTTCGAGTCCCGTCCGGTCCGCCACTATTTAAAGAAGCTCCTCACCTGAGGGGCTTTTTTTATGTCTGCAACATTGGGCCATTTAGGTGGACAGGACGATGAACCCGCGAAGCGGTGTTCGACAAATTGGCACGACTGCATGGATGCAGGAGGTAGAGCAATGCAGGAGCAATTTCCGAGGATAGCCAATTTGAGCTGCCCGTAGGGTAAGGGCCAAGGATGGCCCGAATGTTTCCCATCCGGTCCGCCACTATTTAAAGAAGCTCCTCTTTGAGGGGCTTTTTTTATGCCTGCAGCATTGGGCCATGTAAGCGGACGGGACGATGAACCTGTGAAGCGATATAGCCGCTAGAGCCGTCCGCAACGACTTTGATAGCCGCTTTTTTCCTTTTAAATCATCACATAATTGTCATATAGCTGTGGGACTCTGAACTTAGCCGAACCAAGTGCTCGGCGTAATGTCTGAAAACAGCACACTAATGTGTTATGAAAAGAGGTAATTAAGATGCAAGACTATTTAGAGGAGCTGCTAGAGCAGCCAATCGACGATTGTGACGAAGAGTTCGGTGAGGACTACTTCGAGGTCTAAAGACGGACAATCCGGGCGCAGGCTCGGGTATTGTCCGTTTGGGCCGGCAGGGCTAAAAACCTGAACTAACTCTCACATTTCCCCTTCATTTGTATATTCCTTCCGTTTTTACTGACTTCTTTTTTGACTCCCCCTATACTTTTGGCATTAGATGCTATTAAGCGCAATACTTATGGCAATATAAGCCTATTGGGCAAAATAACGCGCCATCCACAGGGGACTATATGGGTAGCAAGAGCGATACAGATCTTGAAGCAGTGATTGTCTTTGCTGATGGACGTATCGATCGTCAGTTGCAGTACCCAGAGTTTGAAGCGGTTATGGACGGCTTCGTTCCCATGCAAGAGTTTTCCGGCTGCCGCGCGCAAGCCGTGTACGTGCGCATCAACTCCAGCTTTCGCATTACCACCTGTGTTTTCTTTTATGTCGATTTTGACCCCAAGGGGATGATCGTCAAGCGCTGGAATGTTCCCTTTCAGCAGTTAGCCGAAGCGGCGAGCCGCGGCCCCGACCTGGGCGCGGGGCCGATTGCGCTGGCCTGTTACAGTCAGTGTCCCGTGGCGTGGCAAAAAAACAACCTGTGGGACCCGATTATGGAGCCGGGCCGCAACAGCTTTGTGTTGATGAAAAAAGCCGTGGCCAGCAATACCCTGGGGCTTATATTTCCCGAGCCGGATCCGGAGCCCGAAGAGTCGGGGGTGGGGGGGATGGCTTCAGAGCTGGCCGCGTCTGAGCTGAAGGCCGCACTGGAGCGTGAATACGCGCAAGCGATGCGTACGCGATTGGCGCACACCCTTAAAGAGCAGCGCTTGCACATTAATACGGTGCGCAGCCGCATGAACTTAAAGCTCGATGAGCTTAAGCGCGATCACCAGGAGCGGCTTGGCGAGTATCAACAAGCGTTAGAGGCGCAAGCGCAGTCTCTTGCCTCGGCCCAGGCCGAAAACGCCGAGTTGCAACAACAGCTCGCCATGCAAGAGAGTCGGCTAAACGGCCTGCGCGAGTACTACCAACACAAATTAAACAGCGCCCAACTGGATGAAGCCACTCAGGTACGGGAGCTTGAAGCGGAGTTCGATGGTCGGCTCGAAGCAGCCTTGGCCGAGGCCCGCGAGGAGCTGCAAGAGCGGTTGGATATGCGCGAGGTTGAGCTCTACTATCGGCAACAACAAGAGGCCGCTGTACGCGAAGAGCTTGAGCTGTTGCGCACCGAACATGAAAGCTTGCTGGAGCAGGGCGCCACACAAATTTTGACGCCTTTGCAAAAAGCCGGCATTAATTTTGTCGTATTTGCGCCGGGTGTCGGCCAAACCACGTTGCCCGCCGCTGGAGTTGCCGATTACATAGCCAACCCCGACGCTTATGTCGCGCAGCTGTGCGGCTTGAGCGAGCCACACTACCGCTTGTGGCTCGATCATTCAAAATCGCCTTATTGCACCGCGACCGATGCCGAGGGCGAAGAGTGCGGGGTAGGTGTCCCCCGGGTGCTGCAACCCAGTGATTTTCACGATGGCGAGTCTAACCGCTGCGCCGAGCATCGCTCCATTAGCACATCTCTGGCTTTGCAGCGAGGTTAGCGTGCAAGATCGCTCTGATCTGAGTCCCGGGCTGTTGCAACAGGCTCTTGGTGTCGGGTACCAACCACTTTATTTGCCTAACTGTGCCGCCGCCGGTGTCGCGCTGCTGCTTCGGCGGGACGATACGCTGCCGGGGGGCAATAAGTTTTACAAGCTTTACTTCAACCTGGAGGCGGCGCGTGCAGCCGGCTGCGACACACTGGTGAGTCTGGGCGGGGCTCACTCCAATCATCTTCATGCTTTGGCGCTGGTTGCCAAACAGCAGGGGCTCAAATTGCGGGTATTGGTGCGCGGATACGCAAGCATGGCCGAAACTCCCACTCTAAACGATTTACAAGCCGTCGGCGCGAGCATTGAGTATGTGGGCCACAGTGCCTACCGGGAGCTGTGCCAAACGCGACAGGTTAGCACCCAACCCAATGAATACTTTCTACCCGAGGGGGGCGCCAATGCCTTGGGCGAGCGGGGCGCGAGCTATATGGGGTGGGCGGTACGGGAGCGTTTTGCCAGCGGCGTGGACGATGTAGTGATGGCGGTGGGAACGGGCAGCACCTTGGCGGGCGTTACCCAAGGTTTAGGTGGGTGCGCCCAGGCCCTTGGTGTCAGTGTGTTAAAAGGCGCCGCAGGCGACAGCTTGTACCGCAACGGACGGGGCCAGCAACCCGGTTGGAAAATGCTTTGGGGGTTTTGTGGTAAAGGCTATGGGCGCCCCTTAAGTGCCGCAATGCTGGCATTTTGGCAAGAGTTCGAGTACAACAATAATGTCCTGATTGACCCGGTTTACACACTTAAAATGCTATGGGCTGTTAATCAGCTCGCTGGGCTGGGCTACTGGCGCCGGGGAGCAAAAGTGGTGGCGATCCATACTGGCGGCGTGCAGGGCAGACGAGCTTTTAGGCAACAGCCCAATACAACAATAAATACCACCACTGCGCGTTGTGCGGTGTAACGTTCGGACCTATGTATGTCTAGCGCAAACTTATTTTCTGCAAGCCATCCCGAGATCGATTTAGCCTACACCCGCTCTTTGACGCCCCTGAAGTACATGAGTGAGGCGCATTTAGAGGTGCTGCTGGCCAGCGCGCAAATGCAATACCTGTATGCCGGGCAAAATGTTTGGCGCCGCGGCACCATGGATGGACGCAGTTATTTTCTGCTGTTTGGCGATTTAGCGCTGGATAATGCCAGCGGCACATCTATTACCCTAAAAGGGCGCGATAGCACGGCCGCGATTGCACCAAACGAGCCCCGCGAGCACGATGTTACGGCGCTTAGTGACTGCGCGCTGTTATCGCTTGACGCGGCGCAAATGGACAAGTTGCTCTGCTGGAGTCAGGTGGCCGATTATTTACACACCAAAATCGCCCGTGACCGCGATATGGACGAGGATGTTGAGTGGATGATGCAGGTGCTGCACTCGAATCTGTTTTTTAAGGTGCCACCCATTAACGTCAAAGTTATTTTTGAGCATATGCAGGTGCGCTTGGTCGAGCCTGGCGAATGCATCATTCGCCAGGGGGAAGTGGGCGAGCAGTGTTACTTTATTAAAGAGGGCAGTGCCGAGGTCGCCCGGCAGGACAATAATAGCACCCGGCATATAGCCAACATTCACGCCGGTCGCTGCTTTGGTGAAGATGCACTGGTCAACGATGCGCCGCGCAATGCATCTGTCACTATGACCAGCAAGGGCGTATTGATGTGCCTGCCAAAGCAGGATTTTTACCGCTTATTGCGGGCGCCGGATGTGCCCCGGATTACTCTGGCAGCGCTCTCTGAGCTCGGAGATGAGCCGGTTGTGGTGGATGTGCGTAGCGAGCCTGAGTACAGCGCCGGGCACTACCCAGGTTCGGTCAATCTGCCGCTTCATCTGCTGGCCATAAAGGCGCGGTTATTATCGCCCACGCTCGATTACGTTTTGTATTGCAGCAGTGGGCGGCGGGCCGAGGCCGCGACCCACCTGCTGCAGGAAGACGGCATCCGGGTAAAGTGTCTCAGCGATTGTGCGCAACTTTTTAGTCACAATACCCCCGTTGCACTCGAGAGCGATAAAAATTATGTGCTGCGTGCTGGTCGGGCCGCTCCGGGCCAGTGATTCGGTACGACAAACAGGCGGTAAGATTCGCACCATTGCTCGCCCCTGCGTTGCAGGCCGACTGCCATCACCCCCTGGCGGCGCTGGGTTATCTGCGCCAACAGCGCCTGCTTAAGCCCGCCAAGGCTCAAGGGCACGACAGCGCTAGGGTAGCACGCCGGCGACAACCAGTGATTGCGCGGCAATAGCGTAAACCCATCGCAACCGGGCAGCGACTTCTGCGTTAAAAAATCGGCTAAATGCCACCACCGCCCGGTATTGGCCAGACGGCTAATGTCGTCACCTGGCAAAACGGCCTGGGCGTCTAACGCCGGGGGCGTAACCGCAGGCCAAAACAGGCAGCCGCGCAATAAAAACTGTGAGTGCACCACAGGTGGCTTTCCCGGCTTCTTCTGCAGCGCGGTTAAAGCCTCGGGCGTGGTGCTTAACGGCAGTTGATGCCGGCGCATATGCTCAAGCTTCCAGGCGAGGCGGTCATTCGCATTGGGCCCAATCCAGTCATAGCAGGCCGATTGCCACGGAGAGCGGATATCGGTTTGACCCGATCTTGCGGGGTTGGCCAAATAAAACTTGGCTGCAGCTTCAATGTGCACCAGCGCCCCGTCGCTGCGTTCAATGACAAAATCCAGCGCTCCCAGGGTTTTACCCTGACGGTTAAGCTGCAGGTTGTGCGCCAGTAAGCGGTGGCTACTGATGTAACGCCAATAAAACGACCACAGGGCTTCAAAATACAGACCCAGCCGGGTGCTGGTGCGCTGCGCCAAGTGCGCTAATAACGCTGTGGGCTCTTTATCCAACTCGGTGAGCCAGGCTTTGGCGCTAGCGTCAAAGTGTAGCGAGTAGGGCGTGGCCGGAGAGTCTGCTATCGCGTGTAAGAGTGACTCGCTGTACAAACTAAAGGCCAAATCACGCACGCAGCGGTGGCGTAACTGCCAGCAAAATTGTCGCAACGGGTCGATATGAGGTTCCCCTTAAGTAGCTTGTAGTAGCTTGATCATTGGCCTTTAGAAGGCGCTTGGGCATAATGGCGTCAGCAAAAAACAAAACGGTGTCCTGGGTCTTGCAACGGAGTCAGGCACGCACAGGTTGCCCCGGTGGCCTGACAGGAGCAAATGATGACACAGTTTTCGACGATTGGCCTTATCGGTAAGCTCGATAATGACCGCGCCCGTTACAGCGTTGAGCGTTTGGTGCGCTACCTTGCCACGCGTGATGTGCGGGTGATTATTGAAGAGCAAACCGCAGCGCTGCTCGGTGGTGGCTATAGTGGGCCCGATATTCGTGTGGCCGATATGGACGATTTGGGCAGCAGTTGCGATCTGGCCATTGTGGTGGGCGGTGACGGCAGCTTGCTAAGTGGCGCCCGGGACCTGGTTCAGTACGATGTGCCGCTGCTGGGGGTTAACCGTGGCCGTCTGGGCTTTTTGACCGATATCGTTCCCGACGCGATCGAGCAAAAAATGGGCGAGGTTCTCGACGGTCAGTACGTCATGGAGCAGCGCTTTTTGCTCGATATGCAGGTGTCGCGCAATGGCCACCCGGTAACCACCGGCGATGCGCTAAACGATGTGGTACTGCACCCGGGCGAGTTTATTCGCATGATCGAGTTTGAGCTCTATGTGGACGACTACTTTGTCACCAGCCAGCGCTCCGACGGCATGATTGTATCGACCCCGACGGGGTCAACGGCTTACGCCTTAAGCGGCGGCGGCCCTATTATGCACCCTAAGCTTGACGCCATTGTGCTGGTCCCCATGAACCCCCACACGCTCAGCAGCCGGCCGATGGTGGTGGCGGGCGACAGCATTATTAAGATACTGGTAGGCGAGGGCAACACGGCTGTTCCCCACGTAACCTGCGATGGCCAAACACACGATGCGGTCGCCGGTGGCGATGAAATTATAATCAGTAAGAAGCCTCAGACCCTGCAGTTGCTGCACCCGCTCAACCACAACTTTTACGAGCGGTGCCGCTCCAAGCTGGGCTGGGGGGGACACCTGCTGGACAAATCATGACTTTAGACTGTCAGCCCGCGGGTGCGCGTTTGTTTGATCGGTTGGATATTATTGGTGATGTTCACGGCTGCGAGCACACTCTGACGCGGTTATTAATACAGCTGGGATACCAAAAACAGCGGGGTATATTTCGCCATCCCGAACGGATAGCGGTTTTTGTGGGCGATATTATCGACCGTGGCCCACGTATTCGCGAGGCGTTACAGCTGGTGCGCGCGATGGTTGAGGCTGGCAGCGCGCGGATGATTTTGGGCAATCACGAAATTCACGCCCTGTGCTACTGCACGCCGCACCCCAACGCCCCGGGCAATTACCTGCGCCCGCATACCCCCAGGAACACGCAAGTTATCGCCGAAACTCTGGCGCAGTTTGCCGCCTACCCCGATGAGTGGCAAGATCATTTGCGCTGGCTGCAGACGCTGCCCCTGTATCTTGATTTTGGCGCCTACCGGGTGGTGCATGCCTGTTGGGACGAGGCGATAATATCGGCCCGTGGCCGTGCACAACTAAGCGCCGCTGAACTTAACGCCATGGCAGACCCGGCCTGCCCGGAGGCGCGCGCCGTTAAGCGGTTAACCTCGGGTTTTGAGGTGGCACTGCCCGAGCACTGCCGCATGTTTAGTGCCGAGGGCTACCGGCGGCGAAGCTTTAGAGCAAAGTTTTGGGTCGATAACCCCGCCACATTTGCCGATTTGGAGTTTCAACCCGACGCGCTGCCGGTTGAGGTCGCCCGGCTGCCGATAGATCCGGCCCTGAGATCACAACTGGTGGTGTATGATAGTCAGCAACCGCCACTGTTTGTGGGGCACTACTGGTTATCCGGTAAGCCCGCTGCGGTTGCGAGCAACGTGGTCTGCCTCGACTATAGCGCTGTCCGGTTTGGCCGCCTGGTCGCCTACCGTACGGATGCTTCAGGCATTATCAAACCGCAAAATTTTGCCTGGGTGTATGTCGACCCCTAACCCAATCACGGTTGATCTGAGGCCCGATCGACCCCACATATACGCCAACCTGATTGGCTGAAACGGATGAAGTCTGTGTCCTGGAATATTGTAAGTGTTTTTCCCCTTAACGATGACTTGTCAGAGCTGGCGCGCGCCCTGCGTGCCCGAGACGTTCCGCACCGTATTGTCGAGGTGCGTGGTGAACAGTCGTTGCAAGTGCCGGATGCGCGCTTACTGGAGCCCGTTACCCAGCTGGTGGCCGAGTGGCGCAGTGGCGAATTGGCGCCAGTAACACAGGCGCAGCTGGAGGCGGCACAGCCGGTCCAACCCAAAACGCTCCCGGCGCTGCGCACTCCGGTGACCCTGGCCTTAATCGCTCTGAGTGTATTGGGCTACGCGGTGGTGAGCACGCAAATGTTACAGTCGTGGCTGGGGTACCTAACCTTCTTTCCCCTCGAGAGCGTACCCGGTGGGTATCGCTGGCAGCCATTGTCAGAGGCGCTTGCCCGGCACGAATACTGGCGTCTGGTGAGCCCGGCGTTTTTACATTTTGGGGTGTTTCATATCGTTTTTAACAGTCTCTGGATGTGGGATCTAGGGCGCCGTATCGAGTATGTCGTCGGCGCGCTCAACTTCACGGTATTTTTCTTAATGACCGCCGCAGTGAGCAATTTGGCACAGTACTTTTGGGCCGACCAAATCAGTATTTTTGGCGGCATGTCGGGCGTAGTGTACGCCCTGGTAGGCTATATTTGGATTCGTCAGTGGCTCGACCCACACCCCGTGCTGGCCGTACCTAAAGGTATTATTATTTTTATGCTCGCCTGGCTGTTGCTGTGCATGAGCGGCGTTATCGATTTTTTTATGGCCGGTGGTATCGCCAACGGCGCGCACCTGGGTGGTTTGCTCGCAGGCATGTTGGTCGCCGGGGCCTTTGTCGCGGCAAAACGAGCAGGGTTTGTTCGACACTGATTATTGCGCCCGGGCCGGGCGAGCTTTTGATTGAGTAGGCAAGATTTATGAATAATTTGCAGCAACTATTACAGAGTATTACCCCGGATATTTATGAGCGCTTAAAGCTGGCGGTAGAAATTGGCAAATGGCCTGACGGCAACCGCTTAACAGCCGAGCAACGCGAACTGTGTATGCAGGCGGTTATCTCGTACGAGCATCAACATTTACCGGCCGACGCTCACACCGGTTATATCCCACCCAAGCCTCATCAGCATTGTGGCAGTGATGGCGCTAACAGCGACGGGCACGATGCCGAAGCGCCACTCAAATGGCAATAGGCTCGTCTATGACTAACGTATCGCTAACCGGCTCACTGAAAAAGATGCACACCCGGCTCGACAGCGAGGGACGCGCTCATTACGAGCTAGAGCTGGGCGACAGCCGTATTCCCTTAAGTGACTTGCTGAATCATCAGATAACCCTGACCGCCAGCGGCGATATATTTTGCGTGTTGTGTGATCGCAAAACCAAAAAAAGTTTTTCTCAGGGGCATTGCTACCCGTGTTTTACCCGCTCGGCATCGTGCGATATTTGCATGGTTAGCCCTGAAAAATGCCACTATGATCAGGGCACCTGTCGCGAGCCCGAGTGGGCTCAAGGTTTTTGCTTTAACGACCACGTGGTGTACCTGGCTAATTCGTCCGACCCTAAAGTGGGTATTACCCGCGCCAGCCAGGTGCCCACGCGTTGGATTGACCAGGGCGCCAGCTGGGCGCTACCGGTTTATCGGGTGGCCACGCGGCAATTAGCGGGCCTTATAGAGTCACACCTAAAACCCCATATTGGCGATAAAACACGCTGGCAGGCAATGCTAAAAGGTACCCCTGACGATATAGATTTAACCCGCTTGGCTACCGAACTTACGACGCTGGCCGAACCCTATGTTGCGAGCTTAAAGGCGCAGCACGGCAGCGATTCGGTGACAGTGATAACGGATGACACCGAAGCCGAGCCAGTTAAAGTTATTAACTACCCGGTGGCCGAGTACCCGCTTAAAGTAAAATCGCTGAATCTTGATAAACAACCTGTGGTATCCGGTCGTTTAACCGGTATTAAAGGGCAGTATCTTATGTTTGGCGATCAGGTATTTAACGTTAGAAAATTTTCCGGCTATCAAGTGCAGCTTGATATCAGCCAATAGTCACGGCGCCGATCCACCTATACAGCGCACCAGAGATCGAGGTTTTTATGAACGCACCCGTCAGCTCACAGACCAGCGACGAGCAACAGGCCGACGCGCCACATACGGTTTACTTAAAAGATTATCAGCCTCCCGGTTATCGTATTGAGAAAACCCAGCTGCGCGTGGATATTGGCGAGCAAGCCACACGGGTCAGCAGTAGTTTGTCACTGGAGCGGCAGGGGCCGACTAGCGAGCAGCTGTTTTTACACGGCGAAGCGCTGGAGCTTGTCAGTGTTGCCATCAATGACCGAACCTTAAGTGCCGATCAGTATCGGGTGGATGACAAGGGGCTGACACTGCTTAACCCGCCTGCGTCTTTTACCCTGCAAACAGAAGTGAATATTTACCCTAAGCAAAACACGTCGCTTGAGGGGCTGTATAAATCGCGCAGCATTTACTGCACCCAATGCGAGGCCGAAGGCTTTCGTAAAATCACTTATTTTCTCGATCGTCCCGATGTGATGAGTGATTTCACCACAACCATTATTGCCGACCGGGCAAGTTGCCCGGTGTTGCTCTCTAATGGTAACCGGGTCGATAGCGGCACCCTGGAAGGCGGGCGCCATTTTGCCACCTGGCACGATCCGTTTAAAAAACCGGCCTACCTGTTTGCGTTGGTGGCCGGCGATTTAGCATCCATTCAAGACGAGTTTATAACGCAATCCGGGCGCCGTGTGGCACTGGAGATATTTGTCGAGCCTAAAGATCTCGACAAATGCGATCACGCCATGAGCTCGCTAAAACACTCGATGGCGTGGGATGAAAAAGTATATGGCCGCGAATACGATTTAGATATTTTTATGATTGTCGCGGTCGACGATTTCAATATGGGCGCGATGGAAAACAAAGGGCTCAATATTTTCAATACCTCGTGCGTGTTAGCCAAGCCAGAAACAACCACTGACGCGGGCTTTCAGCGGGTCGAAGGCGTCGTTGCGCACGAATACTTTCACAACTGGTCGGGCAACCGGGTTACGTGCCGCGACTGGTTCCAGTTGAGCTTAAAAGAGGGTTTTACGGTTTACCGTGACGCTTGTTTTTCAGCCGACATGGGCTCTAGCACGGTTAAGCGGGTAGAGGACGTGAGCCTACTGCGCGCCTATCAGTTTGCCGAGGATGCCGGCCCCATGGCGCACCCCATACGCCCGGCCAGTTTTATTGAAATTTCTAACTTTTATACCGTCACCATTTACGAGAAGGGCGCCGAAGTTGTGCGCATGCTGGCCAACTTACTGGGGCCAGTCGAGTTTCGCAAAGCCACCGACTTATACTTTGAGCGCCACGACGGCCAAGCGGTAACCACCGAGGATTTTGTACAGGCCATGGCCGATGTCTCTGGCCGCGACTTAACGCCGTTTAAGCGCTGGTACGATCAGGCGGGCACCCCCCGGGTTAAGGTCACAGACCACTATCACGAGGATACCCGGCAATACAGCTTAACCTTTAGTCAAAGCACGCCGCCCACGCCCGAGTGCTCAGATAAAAAGCCATTTCATATCCCCATTGCAATGGGTTTACTTGGCAGCGCCGGCGAGCTGGCTTTAAAACTTGAGGGCGAAGAGCTAACCGATTTGCCAGAGGACAACACCCACAAAGTGCTGGAGTTAACCGAGGCGGAGCAAACTTTTGTCTTTAATGATGTACCAGAGCACCCGGTGCCGTCGTTGTTACGCGGGTTCTCGGCACCGGTTAAACTTAGTTTTGCCTACAGCCGGCAGGATCTGGCCGAGCTTATTCAGCGCGACAGCGATGGTTTTAATCGCTGGGAAGCCTCACAAAACTTAGCTCTGGCGGTGCTTGATGATGCCATCGTGGCATACCAGCGCGGTAGCCTCGAGAGCTTTAGCGTTGATCCAATGTTGATTGACAGTTACCGCGAGCTACTTGGCAACGCGGAGTTGGATCAGGCAATGGTTGCGCTTATGCTGACCTTGCCCTCGCAGGATTATATCGCCGAGCAATACGAGGTGGTTGATGTCGAGGCGATTTATACCGCCCGCCGGCTGTTGGCAAAAACCATTGCCCGCGAGTTGGGTGATGCTTTTAGAGCGGTGCTAAAGCGTTATGACAACACTCAGCCTTACCGCGCCGATGCCGACGCCATTGCCGCGCGCAGCTTAAAAAATACCGCGCTTGGCTACCTACTGCTGGAGCCGGCTGAAGCCGATATCGCATACGCATTGGCGCAGTTTAGTAACGCCAATAACATGACCGATGAAGTGAACGCCCTAAGTGCGCTGCTTTACTCCGAGTCGGCTCAAGTCGCCGAGCACGCCGAGCGGGCACTGGCTGAGTTTTACAACAAGTGGCAAAACGAGGCTTTGGTGGTCAACCAGTGGTTGTCATTGCAAGCGCGCGACCCGCGCCCCAACGCGTTACTGCGGGTTAAAGCGTTACTTGAACACCCGGCGTACGATGGCGCCAACCCCAATAAAATTCGTGCGGTTATCGGTGCGTTTTGCATGGCAAACCCCATTAACTTTCACGCCGGGTTGCTCGATGATCCCTCGGCCGGCTACCGCTTTTTAGCCGATCAAGTGATTGCACTGGACGCCAAAAATCCGCAAATAGCGGCGCGCCTGATTACACCGCTTACGCGCTGGCGCCGTTACAGCGAGGTGCGCGGGCAAGCGATGCGGGCCCAGTTGGCGCGAATTCAGGCCGCACCCGGGCTCTCGGGCGACAGCTACGAGATTGTCACAAAGAGCTTATAACGGCGGCGGCGCCCCCATCTTGCTTTTGCCTGGCGGCGGCGCCACACTCTAAGCGGTGTACTGTATTGCTAGAAAGCAGCTATAGCGGGGCATTTGCCCCTTAGCGGGCGGCCATTAAAGCGTTGTTTGGCCGCTCACTGGCGCAGGCACCCAAAGTACACCTGATAGCGGCGCAATCGTAACTGAGAGACACCTATGGCAAGCGGATTTGGCAACAAACTGGTAATTGCGATTTCATCACGGGCGCTGTTTAACCTCGACGCCAGTCACCAAGTCTTTGTAAATGACGGGCTCGAGGCCTACGCCCAGTACCAAATTGAGCACGAAGACGAGCTGCTAGAGCCGGGCGACGCCTTCCCCATGGTGCAAAAGCTCTTGCGTCTCAATGAAAATTTACCCGGCGAGCCTAAAGTCGAGGTGATTTTGCTGTCGCGCAACAGCGGCGACACAGGGTTGCGGGTATTTAACTCGATTGAGCACTACAAACTGAATATCACTCGTGCGGCTTTTTGCAGTGGTTTAAGCCCTTATCGCTACGCCGCGGCCTTTGGCTGCCACTTGTTTTTGTCCACCGAGGCCGAGGATGTGCGCAGTGCACTATCCCACGGCATTGCGGCGGCGACTTTGATGGCGCCCAAGCACCGCTCGGATAATAACAACGAGCTGCGCTTTGCCTTTGATGGCGATGCCGTGCTGTTTTCTGATGAGGCCGAGCAAATTTTTAAGCGCCAGGGTTTAAGTGCTTTTACCGAAAGTGAAAAAGCGGCCGCCAAGACCCCACTTACCGGCGGGCCCTTTAAGTCTTTTCTCGATGCGCTGCATAAACTACAGGTCGAGTTTGCCGAATCAAAAGATTGCCCCATTCGCACGGCGTTAGTCACTGCCCGGTCGGCCCCCGCCCACGAGCGGGTGATTCGCACTTTGCGGGCCTGGAAAATCCGTATCGACGAATCACTGTTTCTTGGGGGGTTGCCCAAAGGTGAGTTCTTAAAGGCTTACGGTGCCGATGTGTTTTTTGATGATCAGCTGGCTCATATCGACTCGGCCAGCGAGCATGTAGCCACCGGCCACGTGCCCCACGGCATCGCCAATACCCCGGAATTTAGTCGGCCGGGCAAAGCGTAATAATCCAAAAGGGTCACAACTATGGCCTCTACAGGTGGTTTTTTTGGTGCTCTCAAGAAAATCAGCTATTCTTGACGTGAATAATCAACTATATTTTTATAACACTAGATAGATTGGCCATTTGGAGGGCTTATGAAGCTGCAACAACTGCGATACATTTGGGAAGTAGCACACCACGACCTTAATGTGTCCGCGACTGCGCAGAGCCTGTACACCTCTCAGCCGGGTATCAGTAAGCAAATACGGCTATTAGAAGATGAGCTTGGGGTCGAAATCTTCTCCCGAAGTGGTAAACATCTAACGCGTATTACGCCGGCGGGCGAGGCGATTTTAAAGACAGCTGGTGAAATTTTACGCAAAGTAGAAAGCATCAAGCAGGTAGCGCAGGAGTTTAGCAATGAGCGCAAAGGCAGCCTGTCTATCGCCACAACGCACACTCAGGCCCGCTATGCGCTACCTCGCGTTATTGAAGAGTTTATTGGGCAGTACCCGGATGTCTCTTTGCATATGCACCAGGGGACACCGATGCAAATCTCTGAAATGGCCGCCGACGGTACGGTAGACTTTGCGATCGCCACTGAAGCTCTCGAGCTGTTCAGCGATTTGGTGATGATGCCGTGTTACCGCTGGAACCGCTGCATTGTCGTACCCCGCAACCACCCCTTAGCGCAACTTTCTGAGTTAACGCTGGAAGAGGTGGCCAAGCACCCGATTGTGACGTACGTATTTGGTTTTACCGGCCGCTCTAAATTGGATGAAGCCTTTATCAGCAAAGGGCTTGCGCCTAAAGTGGTGTTTACCGCCGCCGATGCGGATGTGATTAAAACCTACGTTCGGCTTGGTTTGGGTATTGGTATTATTGCCAAAATGGCTTTCGAGGAGTCCGCCGACAATGACTTGGTGGCTCTGGATGCCGATCATCTGTTTGATGCCAGTGTTACCAAAATTGGCTTTCGCCGGGGCACCTTTATTCGGGGCTTTATGTACGATTTTATTCAGCAGTTTGCCCCGCACCTTACCCGTGAAGTGGTCGATCAAGCCTACAGCTGTCATTCCCGGGCAGAGCTGGATGAGCTGTTTAGCACTATGCACCTTCCCTCCTATTAGGAAATTTTACCTGCCAGTGCGGTGATCCGCTCGCCGCGCCGGCTCGTAATTACGCCATGAACAAAAAAATTCCAGTCGGTGTCAGCCAGTGTTTAATGGGCGAGCGGGTCCGCTTTGACGGTGGCCACAAGCGCTCACGTTATGTGACTGACCAGCTCAGTCAATATTTCGAGTTTTTATCCCTTTGCCCGGAGGTGGCTATTGGTTTGGGCACGCCGCGTCAACCCATTAGGTTGGTGGCCGGTGAGCAGGGCACTCTAGTGCGGGGAACCCGCGATACCACGCTGGATGTTACCGAGCCTCTGGCCGACTATGCCGAGCGGGTGCTACCGCAAATAGAACCGCTGTGCGGTTATATTTTTATGCAAAAATCGCCCAGCTGTGGCGTGTTTTCGGTAAAGCGTTACAACAATAGCGGTCAGTTAGTGGATAACGATGGCCGCGGCGCCTTTGCCGAGGTGATCACCCGCGAGTTTCCGCTATTACCCGTCGAAGAGGCGGGCCGCTTAAACGACGCCCGCTTGCGCGAAAACTTTATTACCCGGGTGTATGCTTACCATGACTGGCGCACCAATGTCGCCAGTGCGCCAAGCGCCAAGCGATTACTGGATTTTTATTCGCGCTACAAATATCAGGTAATGGCTCATGACCTACAGGCCTATCGGAGCATTGGCCCGGTACTCGCCAATTTAAAAGCGGCCCCCATCGCACAAATCTGCGACACTTTTTTTGAGCTGTTTATGACGGCGTTAGCGCAAAAAGTGACTCGCAAGGGCAATACCAATGCCTTAATGCACTTACGCGGCTATTTAAAAAATACCACCAGCGCCGATGAGAAAGCCGAGATCGGTGAGCTTATCGAGCATTACCGCACCGGCATGGTTCCCCTTGTGGTGCCGCTGACCCTGCTTAAACACCATTTGCGCAAAGTGGACGACCCTTATTTACAGCAACAAACATTTTGGTCGCCACACCCCGAGACGCTGGGGCTGCGCAACACCAATGAAGAGTAGCGCCCTGCGCGGTAACGCTATTGTCTGAGTGCAACACACAATATTTGGCTGCTATGAACACGTTAATGTGGTTTCGAAACGACTTGCGCGTGATGGATAACCCCGCGCTTTATCACGGTTTAAAACATTGCACCGGCGATTTAATGGGCTGCTATATCCTGTGCGAGCAGTTTATTGACGAACATCCTATTAACCCGCGTCAGCTATGGTTTATCCAGCAACATCTACAGCTGCTGCAGCAGGCATTTATCAACGCGGGGCGTAGCTTTACGGTGTTGCGGGTAAAGCGGGCCCGCGACATTCCGTCTACTCTGAGCAAGCTTTGCCGACAACAGGGTGTTACTAAGCTCGTGTTTAACGCCGAATACCCGCTCAATGAATTGCGCCGGGATAAAGCCGTGGTGTCTCAGCTTGAGGCTGACGGCATCAATTGCAAGCGCTATCACGACCGATCGCTGGTGCCTCCGGGCATGGTTACCACCGCTCAAGATACGCCCTATAAAGTTTACACACCCTTTGCCCGCGCCTGGCGCGACCAAATCAAAGCGGTTGCGTTTACCAGTTATGAAACAGATATGAAGCCCGCTGTGCCACCGGTGCAATTGCCCCCGGACATCCAGGCACAGATACAAAAAGTTTTTAAGGGGTGTTGGGATGCGCCGCTGGAAAAAGCCATGGCCCCGCTGTGGCCTATTGGTGAGCAGGCGGCGGACGATATTTTGGCTGACTTTTGCCGCGAGCGAATAGCGCAGTATCAGCAACAGCGGGATTACCCGGCGGTGAAGGGCACGGCCAAGGTGTCGCCGTATCTTGCCATTGGCGTGTTGTCACCTAAGCAGTGTTTTATCGCGGCACGGGATGCCTCGCCGGGAAGCTGGCAGGAGGATGAGGGCGCCGCATGTTGGGTGGGCGAGCTGATTTGGCGTGATTTTTATATGCATATCATCGCGGCGTTTCCGGCGCTCAGTCGTCACAAGCCCATGCAAAATTATACCGAAGGTTTTGCCTGGCGCACGGATCAGAAGGATTTTGCCCGTTGGTGTGAAGGACAAACCGGAATTCCCATCATCGATGCGGCGATGCGTCAGCTCAACCAAACCGGTTGGATGCATAACCGTTTACGCATGATTACCGCTATGTTTCTGACCAAGAATTTACGCATCGACTGGCGCTTGGGCGAGCGTTATTTTATGGAGCAGTTGATCGATGCCGATTTTTGCTCCAACAACGGTGGCTGGCAGTGGAGTGCCTCTACCGGCACCGATGCGGCGCCTTATTTTAGGATTATGAACCCGCAAACCCAGTCAGAGCGTTTTGACCCAGAGGGCGAGTTTATTCGCCGGTTTGTCCCCGAGCTGCAAGCGGTGACAGGTAAAAAAATTCATAACCCGGCGGGAACTTGTGCTCAGTACCCGGCACCGATGGTGGATCTAAAAGCGTCGCGCGCCGAAACCATCGAGATGTTTAAAGCCATTAAGTAGCGGGGTTAGTGTCGTTGGCGTCTGCGGGCGTTGCCTCCTCCGGGATTATCCCCCGTAAATCGTAGGCAAAAGCAATGATGTGGGCAATGGCCAGATAAAGCTTCTCTGATATTGCATCGCCCAACTCCAGGGTGATCAAAAAATCCACCAGGGTAGCATTATCGCAAAGCGGCACCTCGTGGGCCTCGGCGAGGTCGATAATTTGCTGCGCAATCTCACCTGTGCCAGTGGCACTAATAACCGGTGCACTGGTGCCATCGTAATACAGGGCTACGGCTTTTTGCAGCTCGGCGTCGGTAAATTCATCGCTCATCATTTATTTCCAAACATAGCCGCTTAGGCTCTTAATGCTCACTTAGGTTGTTATATCCACTAAGTGGTAACTCAGCTGGTTGCCCTTGTGAGGGGGCACCCCCTGATGGAACTGCACATCGCGCACATCGATATCGTGTTTTGCCAGTGCGTTACGAATGCCAGTGAAAGAGGCCTCGGCTTTTGCGAGCGCCTGTGGTTGCTCTGACCAAAAAACTACGCTGAGCTTTTCGGCGCGCAGGCGCAATCGCACAAAAAATTCACCTATCCCGGGCGGTTCGAGCGTTAAATTAACCTGCCATACCCGCACAGTTTCACTGCTGCCCTCCGGGGGGCTATCTTCATCCGCGTATTCTTCGATCTCGATATGGGCCGGGTATAAATGGCCGTCTAGGCGCACAGGAATATCAAACGTCAAGGGTGCCTGAACGGTCGCCTCGGCACCGCGTACCGATCTGGCTTCAGGCTGAAGCTGGTTAAGCCGCACCCGCGCCAGTGTGTTTAGGCTCAGCTGGTGCATTAGCAACACCAGCTGAGTTTGCAACATGCGCAAAGATCCACCGCCGCTGTTTTGGCTGTGACTGCTGAGCATTTGCATCAGTGAGGGCAGGGCGAGCTCGCCGGTCACCGGCTGCGATGGGGCGGGCGTTGACGGCGCGGGTGTCGCTGCACCGGCGGGGGTTGGATTTGTGCCGGTAGGGCGCAGTGGCGCCAGGTATTGCAGCAAGGCCGCTTTTAAATCTTGTGCCAGCACATCTTTAACCGCGGCATTGGGGGTTGGGCTGCGAATGGCGCGCATGAGCCTGGGCTCTAGCAGTGTGCCGCTTTGTTCCAGCGCGGTACGGACGGCCTTGCCCGAGGCCGGGGCGTTCAGGTTAAGGGCGATTTGATCAATCTGGCCCAGCAGTTTTCCCAGGCTTTTGTCGCCACCGACCTGAGTTAAGTTGGAGGATACGTTGGGCAGTCGCTGCAGTTGCGAGAGCAAGTCCTGCTGGCCTTGACGCGGCAGCAGCTCGCGCAATACCGGTTTCAGCGCCGCAATCAGGGCCGTCGATTTAGCCGATACCGGTGCGGCGAGGTTTGGGGTATCAAATTTTGCGTTTAACGCTGTCAGACGGCCCTGCTGCGTCAGTTGCACATTCAGAAACTGGCCTTTTACTAAGGGCTGGTCGACCACGGTTGTGACGCTTTTCCCCCGAATCAGCAGGGCGGCCAGATGCATTTCGTTGCGCGCCATTGCGCTGCGGTAACTATTTAACAGGGCGCTGCGGGCCGTTTCGGCGGTTTCGGCGCCACTGCCCGCTGGACCTTGGCTTACCTGGGCGCCTGTGCCCAGCAGCCTGGCGCTTAAAGCGGCGTTTAATGGGGTGCTTTTTAATACCTGAGCCTGAGCTTGTTCGCCCGGCGCCAGCGGTAACGCGCCTGGCGCGGCAAAGCTGGCCGTTGCCGGGCGTTTTAAACCGCCTGCTTGCGTGTATAGGCCGGGTATATCAACAGGCATAGAGCGATTCCATAGCAATTTTGGGGCGACTCGTCGACTAATCAGTGTCGCCGGGTAAACATTTGCGGTCAACGCCTATATAATCGGCGCCACTGTATACAGACTGTGTCGGCCGCCGACACAAAAGTTTGAGCGCCAGTATCCGCTGGCCGTCGTACCCGGATATTGGATAAAAACGTGACTGAACCGCTACTGACACTGGATAACCTTAGCTGCGAGCGCGATGGCCGTGTGCTGTTCAGTGGCGTTCAGTGCAATTGCCCGGCCGGTACGTTGCTGCAAATTGTGGGCTTTAACGGTGCTGGCAAGACGACCTTACTCAACACACTGGCCGGATTGCTACCGGCGGTCAGTGGCGACATCCGCTGGCGCGGCCGCTCTACCGCCAGTCAACGGCAAGCGTTTCACCAGGAGCTGCTTTATCTGGGGCATCAGGTGCCGGTTAAACCGCAACTGACCGTACGCGAAAACCTGTTGTGGCTGGGCGCGTTAAACCCCCCGGTTACAGAGGCCGCTATCGCCGAGGCTTTAGTGCAGGTTAATTTGGCAGGCTTTGAGCACTCGCCCAGTTTTGCGCTATCGGCCGGGCAAAAACGCCGTGTTCTGCTAGCGCAACTTTACCTTAGCCGTGCCACCTTGTGGGTGCTCGATGAACCTTTCACCGCCATTGATAAAGCCGGCGTGCATAAGCTTGAGGCCACCATGGCCCGTCACGCCCAGCAGGGCGGTATTGTGTTGTTCACCTCACACCAACCACTGGCGATGGCCAATTTTGCGACACTGGATTTATCCCTGTTTCAACCCGCTGCGGATGCTGACTATGCCTGAAGTTCAACATAGCTATCCCCTGGGTGCCGGTTTTAGGGCCATTATCCGCCGGGATTTAACCTCTGTGTGGCGCAACCGCAGTGATATCGCAAGCCCTTTGGTGTTTTTCTTAATCAGTATTACCTTACTGCCGCTGGGGGTCGACCCCTCGGATCAGTTGCTGGCTACCATTGCCCCGGGGATGATTTGGATAATGGCGCTGCTGGCTACTTTGCTGTCGCTGGATAGTTTGTTTCGGCAGGACTTTGATGACGGCAGCTTAACTCAATTTATCTTGTCCCCCCAGCCGTTATACCTTACCGTGCTGGCTAAAGTGATTGTCCACTGGCTTACTACAGGGCTGCCTCTGGCACTGATCGCCCCCTTGCTGGGTGTGATGCTATCGCTGCCATCTGGGGGTTATTGGCCGCTTGTGATATCGTTAACGGTCGGCACGGCCATTATGAGCTTGATTGGGGCATTGGGGGCCGCTCTCACGGTATGCCTACGCAGTAGTGCACTGGTATTGACCCTGATTATTATGCCGCTGTATTTACCGGTGCTTATTATTGGCGCCAATACGGTCAGTTCCGCCATTGCGGGTCTTGGTGCAACTCAGGGTCTGGCGTTACTGGGGGCTGCGCTGGCGATGGCAATTTTAATTATGCCGCTGGCTGCCGCCGGCGCGCTGCGAATTTCCTCCAACCACTGATAATAATGAATGAGGTAGACACTTGGCTTGGCAATGGTTTCATCGACTCGGTTCGCCCCGCTGGTTTTACGAAAAATCAGGCCGCTGGCTTGTGTGGTTTGCCCCCCTAACCATAATACTTATGGTGGTGGGTATCAGCTGGGGGCTGGGTTTTGCCCCCATCGATAGCAAGCAGGGCAATAGTTACCGCATTATCTTTATTCATATGCCAGCGGCGGCGCTGGCGCTGGCTGGCTACTACATTATGGCCATTGCCGGGGCCGTGGGCTTAATCTGGAAGATGAAGCTGCCCTTTATGGTTATGAAATCGGCCGCTCCCATAGGCGCCGCTCTCACGCTGTTAACTCTTGCCACCGGCTCTCTCTGGGGGCACCCCACCTGGGGGACTTTCTGGGAGTGGGATGCGCGCAATATTTTTATGTTGGTGCTGCTGTTTTTGTATGCCGGCATCGTGGTGCTTGCCGAGGTGTACCCAAGTCGCGATGCCGCCGACAAAGCCTGTGCGATTCTCGCGCTGGTGGGCACTATTAACGTCCCCATCATTTATAAATCCGTCGACTGGTGGTACAGCTTACATCAGCCCGCCAGCATTAAGCTGAGCGGTGGCTCCAGTATCCACCCCAGTATGCTTTACCCATTGCTATTGTGTATTTTGGCCTACTACTGCTTTTATACCCTCGCGTTAATTCTGTATGCCCGCCGGGAAATTCTTGTGCGAGAAGCGCGCACCAAATGGGTAACGCAGCTCGCCCAGACTAAATGCACAAAAGCCGCCGGTACAGCAGGTGATACCCTATGATCGAGTTTCGGTTTGACTCCTTGGCGGACTTTTTACACATGTCTGGCCACGGCATTTATGTCTGGGCCTGTGTTGCGATCGCACTTGTTATATTCACCGCATTATTGGTGTATCCGGTGGTTAATGCGCGCTCTCAACTAACCCGTATCTATCGTCAACAAACCATGCAAAAGATGCAGCAAGCGCGGCATCAACAGGCAAGCGCTAACGCGCCTTAACCGGAAGACCCTATGCATCCTGCCAGAAAACAACGCCTACTTATTGTTATTGCCATCGTGGTGTTCTCCAGTATTGCCGTCGGCTTATTGGTTTACGCGCTGCGCCAAAACATCAACTTGTTTTACCCGCCTAAAGCCTTCACCGCCAACGAGGTGCCACGCGGTGTGCGCCTTAGGGCCGGGGGGTGTGTCAGCCCGGGCAGCGTGGTGCGCAGTGACGAATCACTGCAGGTTAGCTTTACCCTGGTGGACCCGGAAGGTTCATTAAAGGTTAGTTATGACGGCATCTTGCCCGACCTGTTTGCCGAGGGTGAGGCCGCTGTGGTCAATGGCTTGTGGCAAGACGACAACGTCTTTTACGCCGATCAGGTGTTGGCAAAACACGATGAAAATTACATGCCCCCGGAAGTCGCCGAAGCCATGAATAACGGCGAAAAGCACGAGGCCACGTGCGAGGAAATGTCTTATGGTTCCTGAGTTTGGGCACTTTGTACTGATATTGGCGCTGTTTATTAGTGCCGCGCTGTTTGTTTTACCGCTACTGGGGGCACAGGTTCGCTCACTGCCTTTGATGTTATCGGCCCGCTCGCTGGCGACCGGACAATTTGTTTTGATCGCGATTGCGTTTGGCTGTCTGCTGTGGGCGTTTGTCCACGATGATTTTTCGGTGGCCTACGTGGCCAACCACTCCAACAGTTTAATGCCCGTTTACTACAAGGTGAGTGCCGTCTGGGGCGGGCATGAAGGCTCGTTGTTGCTGTGGATTTTGATGCTGTCCGGCTGGACGTTTGCCATTACCGTTTTTAGTAAAGCCCTGCCGTTAGATTTGCAGGCACGGGTGCTGGCGATTATGGGATTTGTCGCCACGGGATTTTTGATGTTTATCCTGTTTACCTCTAACCCATTCGACCGGATTTTGCCGCTGGCGGCACTGGATGGCGCCGACCTTAACCCCTTGTTGCAAGACCCGGGGTTAATCTTTCACCCGCCGCTGCTTTATATGGGCTATGTCGGTTTTAGTACGGTGTTTGCGTTTGCCATTGCCGCGTTGCTAACGGGTAAGCTCGACAGTGCCTGGGCGCGCTGGTCGCGCCCCTGGGCAACCACGGCCTGGGCCTTTTTAACCATTGGTATTGCCCTGGGCAGTTGGTGGGCGTACTACGAGTTAGGTTGGGGCGGCTGGTGGTTTTGGGACCCGGTCGAAAACGCCTCGTTTATGCCGTGGTTAGTCGGCACAGCTTTGATTCACTCTTTGGCCGTTACCGAAAAGCGCGGCTTGTTTAAAAGCTGGACGATTCTGCTGGCAATTTTTGCGTTCTCGCTGAGTCTGTTAGGCACCTTCTTAGTGCGCTCCGGAGTGTTAACCTCGGTGCACGCGTTTGCCAATGACCCAGAGCGCGGACTCTTTATTCTTATCTTTTTAGCGGTCGTCGTGGGCGGCTCACTGCTGTTGTTTGCGTTGCGCGCCCCCGTGGTAAAAAGTTCGCCCGGTTTTACCTGGTTATCACGCGAAACCTTGTTGCTGGCCAACAATGCTCTGTTGGTTATCAGCATGCTGACAGTATTGTTCGGCACGCTGTTTCCGCTGGTGGCCGATGCCCTTAAGCTTGGCAAGTACTCCGTGGGTGCCCCGTATTTTAACCTGACCTTTTTGCCTTTTATGGTGCTTATCTGTCTGTTGATGGGGGTTGCGCCGGCCAGCCGCTGGAAGCGCAGTGAGTTAGGTGCGGTACGCAAAACGTTAATTTCCCCCTTGATTGCCAGCCTGATAGTCGCGCTCATCGTTCCGTGGCTGTTGGGTGACTTTGCGCTCAGCATGGTACTGGCTACGTTCCTTGGGGCTTGGGTAGCCCTCACAACGCTTAAAGATTTGTGGTTAAAAAGTGCTAACAAACATGGCCGGGGCAAAGGGTTAAGGCAACTTAGCTTAAGTTACTACGGCATGGTGGTGGCGCATCTCGGCATAGCGTTAGCGGTACTTGGGGTGTGCTTTACCAGTCACTACAGTGACGAGCAAAAATTGCGTATGGACGTTGGCAAGCCGGTAGAGGTGGCGGGGTATCAATTTACTCTGGAGCAGCTCGACAAAGTTCGCGGGCCTAATTATGTGGCCGATCAGGCGACTGTCAGTATGAAAAAAGACGGACGCACTTTACGTGTGTTAAAGCCGCAAAAACGTCGCTATTTGGCCGGAGGGCAAATTATGACCGAAGTCGCCATCGACCCGGGTTTTACCCGCGACGTCTACATCGCGATGGGCGACAATATCGATGCGGATAGCTGGGCAATGCGGGTGCACTATAAAGCGTTTGTGCGCTGGATTTGGCTGGCTGCATTAATGATGGCGGCTGGCGGGCTTCTCGCGGTTATCGATAAGCGCTACCGCAAGCGGGCGGTAACCAAGCAAAAAGCCGCTCTGGCGGGTGCTGTCGGGGAGGGCGCCTAGTGAGTCGTTTAAAATTATTTGCTCCGCTTATTATTTTATTAATTTTGCTGCCGCTGTTTTATGTGGGGCTTTCGCTTGACCCGAACGCGATGCCCTCGGCGTTAGTGGGCAATAAAGTCCCCGAGTTTGAGCTAACTACGGTTGAGGATGAAACCCGAATCGTCACCGCCGATGACTTAAAAGGGCAGGTTACCCTGCTAAATGTCTGGGCAACCTGGTGCTTTGCCTGTAAGGCTGAGCACCCATACTTGGTTAAGCTCGCTAGTGAAGGCGTGCATATTATCGGTGTCGACTACAGAGATGAGCGTGAGCCTGCGCGCAAGTGGCTTAAAGATTTACACAACCCCTACGAATACAGCATTTTTGATAGTGAGGGACGGCTGGGGCTCGACTTAGGTGTTACCGGTGCGCCAGAAACCTTTGTCATTGATCGCGAGGGGATTGTTCGCTATCGCCATATCGGGGTTGTTGATGATCGTGTGTGGCGCGAAACACTGGAGCCGCTGTATCGCTCGTTAAACGAGTCATAGCGGTTAGCCTCGCCATCACTTAAAAGGCCTCCTGACTCGCAGGGGCCTTTTTAACTCTCCAGCTCTAAGTCCCGGCTTTATTGCATCGTCAATTAATCGTTTAAAAAGAAAAAGGCAGGCATAAAAAAAGCCCCTCAGGTGAGGAGCTTCTTTAAATAGTGGCGGACCGGACGGGAAACATTCGGGCCATCCTTGGCCCTCACCCTGCGGGCAGCTCGGCGAGCTGTGCAAACTGGCTATCCTCGGCAATTGCTCCTGCATTGCTCTACCTCCTGC
Source organism: uncultured Gilvimarinus sp. (assembly GCF_963975215.1). Taxonomy (GTDB): domain Bacteria; phylum Pseudomonadota; class Gammaproteobacteria; order Pseudomonadales; family Cellvibrionaceae; genus Gilvimarinus. Next base: position 108,594 of record NZ_CAXBFW010000007.1, on the reverse strand, counting down.
ATCCATGCAGTCGTGCCAATTTGTCGAACACCGCTTCGCGGGTTCATCGTCCTGTCCACCTAAATGGCCCAATGTTGCAGACATAAAAAAAGCCCCTCAGGTGAGGAGCTTCTTTAAATAGTGGCGGACCGGACGGGACTCGAACCCGCGACCTCCGGCGTGACAGGCCGGCATTCTAACCAACTGAACTACCGGTCCGCAAAACTAACCCGGTTTGAACGCTTACTTAAATGGTGGGTGGTACAGGGATCGAACCTGTGACCCTCGCCTTGTAAGGGCGATGCTCTCCCAGCTGAGCTAACCACCCGCGTTCAGAAGGTGCGTATTCTAATGATTCGCGCGCAGACGTCAACCACTTTTTCTCAATTGTTGTTATTTTTTTTGTGGCGTAAAAAGCTTGGCTTATAAGAGTGGCTTACTCGCATAGAATGCGGCAGGTGGGTATACTCGCTAAAACATGTATAAGGTTGTTGAAGATGCTCAAACTATTGATTCCTTTACTGATATTTTTTGCCTCTGTGTGCTCCGCCGAGGCCATCTACCAATTTGATAACGAGGTTGATGAAGCGCGCTTTAAAGCCTTTATCAATGAAATGCGCTGCCCCACCTGTCAGAGCCAAAATATTGCCGGCTCCGATTCTATGAGTGCGCAAGATTTGCGGCGCGACATTTACGAGCAAATTCAGGATGGTCGCAGCGACAAAGAAATTACGGACAGCATGGTAGCCCGCTACGGTGACTATATTCTTTACCGGCCACCGCTTACGCCCGCCACTTTGGCGCTTTGGTTGATGCCCGCAGTGTTGTTGGTGATCGCCGTCATCGTCATGATTTTGATGATTCGCCGCCGGCGCGCCGAACAACTTGAGCAGCCTTTAGATTCCGGTGAGCAGGCCGAGCTGAGCCGTCTGTTAAATACACCCAGTAGCGCGCCTGAGCGTCAGGAGAAACCCGATGAGTGAGTTTTTAGTGGCCGCGGGCGCGGCAGTGTTACTGGTCGCGCTACTCTTTGTCTGGCCTATTTGGCGCGCCAGGCGCCTCGCCGGACTGGAGCCAATGCCTGAGCAGGCCGGCGATCAGCGCAGCAGCGAGAATTTGGCCCTGTATCGCGAGCACACCACAGAGCTTGATAACGAGCGTCGCCTGGGGCGAATCGATCAAGCACAGTACGATCGCTTAGTGGCCGAATTACAACGTAATTTTCTTGCCGACCAAAAAGGCGAAAAAGAGCGGCCGCTGCATCGTCGCGGCGGTGCCGTTTTGCTGTTGGCGCTGTTGGTGTTGGTGCTGGCCAGCGGCTGGATGTACTTTAATCAGGGTTCTAGCGGTGACGTACTGTTTGCCCAAATGCAGCAGCAGCTTGAACGTGACAACATGGAGCTGATGCGCGCCGGGCAAATGCCCGAGGCAAAAGCCACCCGCGAGTTGGTCTCTGCCATTGAGGCGCGCCTAAAAAACCAGCCCGATAACGCCCAGTACTGGTACCTGTTGGGCCGCTATGGCAGCCAAATTGGTGATTTTGAGGCCGCCGAGCGAGGTTTTCGCGAGGTTTACCAGCGCGCACCGGCCGATCCCGGCAACGCATCGGCGCTCGCCCAGGCGATTTTTTTGGGCAATGGTAACCAAATTAATGACGAAATAAAGTTTTTGATTGAGCGCGCCCTCGAGGTCGATGCCGAAGATACCACGGCCCTAGGGCTGGCCGGTATCAACGCGTTTGAGCAGCAGCAATTTTCCGATGCCGCCAGGCTGTGGGGTACGGCCGTTAATTTAACGCCCGAAGGCGCTCCCGGTCGGGAGGCATTAATGGCCGGCGTTGTGCGCGCCAGAGAAGAGGCCCGGCAACGAGGCCAAAGTACGGCTGGCGCGGCCACCAATAGCGCTGATTCAGGGGGTACCAGTGAGGCGAGCTGGACGATTCCGGTGACCGTAACGCTTGCGCCGGATTTACAGCTACCGCAGGGCGCCACCTTGTTTCTGTACGCCCGTGAGTATCAGGGCAGCCCCATGCCCCTTGTGGTCACACGGCTGGCGGCCACTCAGTTTCCGGCGACAATTGTATTGGATGAAACTATGGCCATGACAAGTGCCGACCGGCTGTTTGCTAAAGGCCAGGTTGAAATTGTTGCACGGATCTCCAAAAGCGGTCAGGTCAGTGCCGCCGCCGGCGATCTACAGGGGTTGCGCGGGCCACTTCCCATCGATGATCTGCCCAATCCTATCGAGATCGTTATCGACACCCAACTGTAATGAGCGGGGCTTGGGTTGATATTTGCGCCAGGTGCGCAAGGAATGTACACCCGCTTAGGGCGATACGCTAAATGCCACAAGCTTGCGCAAAAAGATTGTCGTTTTGCTGGCGTGAAAGGTGTAAAGGTTTGGGCAAATGTGTAGAATTCTCCGTTAAAATTTGGCTCGCTGCAGGTTTTGAGCGCCAGTGGACGGGCCCGCTCAAGCACTGAATGTCGCAAAGCTTCCAATACTCGCCCTGGGCGAAGATAACGAGTGACAAGGACCTATGCGGTTAAAATGTATTAAATTGGCGGGGTTTAAGTCCTTCGTCGACCCGACCACCGTCAACTTTCCCAGTAATCTTGGGGCCGTCGTTGGCCCTAACGGGTGCGGTAAATCTAATATTATCGATGCCGTTCGCTGGGTGATGGGGGAGTCGTCCGCCAAAAATTTGCGTGGCGAGTCGATGACCGACGTTATCTTTAATGGCTCGGGCGGGCGTAAGCCGGTAGGTCAGGCGTCTATCGAGTTAGTGTTCGATAACAGCGACGGCACCCTGATGGGTGAATACGCCGCCTTCACCGAAATCTCCATTAAGCGCAAAGTCAGCCGCGACGGGCAAAACAACTACTACCTCAATGGCGCTAAATGCCGCCGCCGGGATATTACCGACATCTTCTTAGGCACCGGCCTTGGGCCGCGCAGTTACGCCATTATCGAGCAGGGCATGATCTCCCGCCTGATCGAGGCCAAACCAGAAGAGCTGCGGGTCTATATCGAAGAGGCCGCCGGTATCTCTAAGTACAAAGAGCGCCGCCGCGACACCGAAAACCGTATGCGCCGCACCCACGAAAACCTCGAGCGCTTAACTGACATCCGCGATGAGCTGGAGCGCCAGCTGTCCCGCTTAGAGCGTCAGGCGCAGGCGGCGGAAAAATACACAGAGTATAAAAAGCAAGAGCGCCAGCTTAAGGCTCAGGTGCAGGCGATCAAATACCGCGAGCTGGATCAGCAGGCAAGCGGCAAGCAGCAGGCGATTCGCGAATTAGAACTGCGGATGGAGTCGTTTGTCACCGAACAGGTCAACAAAGACACCACGATTGAAAAATGCCGCACTCAGCACGCCGAGCTAAGCGACAAATTTAACGAGGTTCAGGGGCGTTTTTACGCCATCGGCGCCGATATTGCCCGAATCGAACAAAGCATCAAGCACGCCGAAGAGCGCAATCGGCAGCTACAAGCCGATATCGAACGCACCGAGCGCGAAAACCGCGAGGCGCACGATCGCCTGCGGGTCGACACCGAAAAAGCCGAGCAGTGGCAAGAAGAGTTGCTTGAGATCGAGCCCGAGCTCGAGTTGGTACAGGCCGCCGAGGAGTCGTCTGGCGACTTACTGGCCGAGGCCGAAGAGCACATGCAAACCTGGCAGGGCGAGTGGGACGATTTTAATCTGCGCGCCGCCGAGCCACGCCAGCGCGCTGAGGTACAGCAATCGCGCATTCAACACCTGGAGCAAGTGCAGCAACGCCTGCTAAGCCGGGTAGAAAAACTCAACGAAGAAAAGCGCGGTTTAGGTGACAACAGCACCGATGACACCGAAATCGAGCAACTGCGCGAGCAATTAGCTGAACTTGAAATGCTAATGGATGAGCAGCGCGAGCGGGTAGAGGGTTATGTCGACCAGCTCGAGCAATTGCGCAGCGATGGCCAGCGCTACAGCGAAGAACTTGACGCCAAGCGCAGCCAGCTACAGAGCATGCGCGGGCGCCACGCCTCACTCGATGCTTTACAACAGGCCGCACTGGGCGAGAAAAACAAAGCGGTTACCGGTTGGCTTGAAGCGCGCGGGCTGACCGATGCCCCGCGTTTGGCCGAAGACGTTAACGTTGCGGATGGCTGGGATAAAGCGCTGGAAACCGTACTGGGCAACAGCCTACAAGCCGTGTGTGTCGAGGGTATGGATGCCACCGCCGGCTTTGTTGCCGAGCTGGCTCAGGGTGAGTTGGTGCTGCTCGATCGCAACGCCAGCACCGGCGCCAGCGCGAATAACCAGCAAACGCTTGCCAGCCAGGTTACCGCCAGCTGGGATGTGGCCGGACTATTAAACGGCATTTATATCGCCGATGATTTGTCGGCCGCTCTCGCCATGCGCGATAGCCTGGGCGCTGGTGAATCCGTGGTTACCCGCGACGGGGTATGGCTCAGCCCCCACTGGCTGAAAGTCGCCCGCGACACAGATGCCAGCGCCGGTGTTATTGCCCGCCGTCAGGAAATCGAAGAGCTCGACGCCGCCATACTGGAGGCCGAAACAGCGGTTGAGAAACTGGCCGCCGACTCCAGTGAAAACCGCGAACAATTAAAAAGTATCGAGAGCGAGCGCGAAAATGTGCGCCGTGAGCTCGACAGCCACAACGCGCGCCACAGCGAGTTGCGCTCGAGCGTTAGCGCCAAACAGGTTCAGCTCGAGCAGCTTGGCATGCGCAAAAGCCGACTTGAGGCCGAAGTGCGTGAAGCCCGCGAGCAAATGGAGCAAGAAGCCGAGCAGCTGGCCGAAGCCCGGGTCATTTTAAGCGATGCCATTGGTGCCATGGAGCAGGACACCGACGAGCGCGAAGGGCTGTTAGCCCGTCGTGATCAAATCCGTGCCACACTCGATGGCGCCCGGCAAAAAGCCCGCCACGACAAAGACAAAGCGCACGAGCTGCAAATGCGCGCCGCGTCGCTGAACACGCAAATCGACAGTATTAAACTCAGTATTGCGCGTCTGCACGAACAGGCCGAAACGCTTAACGAGCGCCGCGAGCAGCTGGCCGAGTCCATGAGCGAAAATCGCGACCCGGCCGAAGAGAACAAAATGGAGCTCGAGTCGGCACTGGCCAAGCGCGTTAATGTTGAACAAGAGCTCACCGAGTCGCGTCGCACACTGGAGGCGGTAGAGCACGATCTGCGCGAGGCCGAGCAAGCACGCAACAAAGCCGACCAGGAAGTTCAGGCTGTGCGCGGTCACCTCGAGCAAGAGCGCCTGGCCGCGCAAACCTTTGAGGTGCAGCGCAAAGGCTTAGCCGAGCAACTCGCCGAAGACAGCTTTGATTTGCAAACGCTACTGGATAACCTTGAAGAGGGCGCCGAACGCGCACCGCTTGAGGCCGAGCTGGAGCAACTGGCCAATCGCATCAGCCGTTTGGGCGCCATTAACCTGGCCGCCATTGATGAGTACAAAACCGAATCTGAGCGAAAGAATTACTTAGACGCGCAAAACGAAGACTTGATGGAAGCGCTCGAAACACTGGAAAACGCCATCAAAAAAATTGATCGCGAAACCCGCACCCGCTTTAAAGAAACCTTCGATCAGGTCAACGGCGGGCTGCAGGAGCTATTCCCCAAAGTGTTTGGCGGTGGCCACGCTTACCTCGAGCTAACCGGTGAGGATATGCTCGATACCGGTATTGCGATTATGGCCCGCCCACCGGGTAAACGTAACAGCACCATCCACTTGCTCAGTGGTGGTGAAAAAGCATTGACGGCGATTGCCTTGGTGTTTTCGATTTTCCGCCTTAATCCGGCACCTTTTTGTATGCTGGATGAGGTTGACGCGCCGCTGGACGATGCCAACGTTGGCCGTTACGCGCGCATGGTTGAAGAAATGTCAGAGCAGGTACAATTTATCTACATCACCCACAACAAGATCGCCATGGAAATGGCCCATCAGTTGCTTGGTGTCACTATGCACGAGCCGGGCGTATCGCGTCTGGTTACCGTCGATGTGGATGAAGCGGCCGAGCTCGCCGCCATTTAAACGTCGGGGCACTAGCTCCGCGTCAAGAATTAAAGTGGATATAGCAATATGGAAACTTGGTTAACGATTATTGTGGTGTTATTGATCGTCGGCATTTTGCTCGATGGCTGGCGCCGTATGCGCGCCTCACGCCGCGACGCCATCCGGGTGTCAAAACGCGCAAAACGTTTTGACAGTAGCGGCGAGCCCTTTGATGAACCCTTTACCAGCGAGCTGCCCAATGGTGGGGCAAGGGTGGTGGGTACCCGCGATGACGAACCGGGTGCAGACGAGCACACACCTGCCGCGACCAGCAAAAGTCGTATCCCGCAACAGGTTACCTTAAACCTGGATGAATCTGTCCCTATGTTGATGGAGTCCGTCGAGCAAAACGCCACACCCGAAACGGCCGCACAAGCTCAAGCAAGCGAGCCGTACACCGGTGACGACGATTTTGACAGTGGTATCGAGGATCGTGTTGAGCCAAGCTTTAGCGCCATTGATGAGCCCGAAGAATCCGCCCAACAAAGTGGCTATCAAGAGCCAAGCTTTAGCGGTCGCGACGAGCCTGACGCCGCCCCCGAGCAGCCCGATGAAGTCGTCATTATTAACGTTATGGCGCCCGAAGGGCATCAGTTCTCGGGCAGCGCACTGCTCGATGTTTTGCTGCAGTGCGGCATGCGTTTTGGCGACATGAATATTTTTCATCGCCACGCCCATGAAACCGGCGAGGGCCCGGTACTTTTTAGTTTGGCCAATATGGTAAAACCCGGCGTGTTTGACCTTGAGAATATGGCCAGCTTTCACACCCCCGGTGTGAGCTTGTTTATGACGTTACCCATGCGCCCGGACAGTTTAAAATCGTTTGATATTATGCGTGACGTTGCGCAGGCGTTGGCTGACAACTTATGCGGCGAACTTAAAGATGAAAACCGCAGTGTGATGACCCGCCAAACCATGGAGCACTGTCGCCAGCGTATCGCCGAGTACGAGCGCAAACGCCTGTCGCGCGCGACAAGCTAACCCGAGAGTCAACTTCGGCAACCGTTTTATTAGGTAGAGTAAACTTTGGTCCAGCAAACATCCGGGTCGGCAAGCGCCGAACTCAATCGGTTACGCGGCGAGATTAACCGATACAACTACCAATATTACGTACTCGACGAGCCGACTGTACCGGACGCCGAGTACGACCGTTTGTTTCAACGGCTAAAAAGTATCGAGCAGCAACACCCCGAGTGGATCACTCCCGACTCACCCAGTCAGCGGGTGGGGGCGGCGCCGTTAGCGTCATTTACCACAGTGGCCCATGAAAAACCCATGCTATCGCTGGACAATGCCTTTGCCGATGACGACCTAATTGCGTTTGATAAACGCTTAAAAGATCGCTTAGGCGTTGACGGCGCGATCGAATACGCCTGCGAGCCCAAGCTCGACGGTATTGCCATCAGTTTGCTGTACGAAGACGGACTTTTAGTGCGCGCGCTAACCCGTGGCGATGGCCTGAACGGTGAAGACATTACCGCTAATGTGCGCACCATTAAATCGGTGCCGCTTAAATTGTATGGCGACGATTACCCCTCGCGGCTTGAAGTGCGCGGTGAAATCTTTATGCCTAAGGCAGGCTTTGCCGCGTTAAACGAAGCCGCGCGCGCCGCCGACGAAAAAGTTTTTGTCAATCCGCGCAACGCCGCCGCGGGTAGCTTGCGGCAGCTGGATTCCCGTATTACCGCCAAGCGCCCACTGCAGCTGTGCGCTTACAGTGTGGGCATCCATGAAGGTCAGGCGTTGCCCGCCAAGCATACGGATATACTCCATCACTTAAAACGCTGGGGTTTTGCCCCAAACGATCAATTAAAAACCGCGCAGTCCATCGAAGACTGTATTGCCTATCATCAGGCTCTGGGCGAAAAGCGCGACTCCCTGGCCTACGATATCGACGGCGTGGTGTTTAAAGTTAACGCTATTGAACAGCAAGAAGCGCTCGGCTTTGTATCGCGGGCGCCGCGCTGGGCCATCGCCTATAAGTTTCCGGCGCAAGAAGAGATGACCACGCTGGATGCGGTTGAGTTTCAGGTGGGGCGCACCGGCTCAATTACTCCGGTGGCGCGCTTGGCGCCGGTATTTGTCGGGGGGGTTACCGTCTCAAACGCGACGCTGCACAACCGTGACGAAATCGCGCGCCTTGATGTGCGCATTGGTGATACGGTTATTGTGCGCCGCGCCGGCGATGTGATTCCGCAAGTCGTGGCTGTGGTGAAAGAGCGTCGCCCCGATGATGCCAGCGAAATTGTATTTCCGTCAGAGTGTCCTATTTGCGGCTCGCCTGCCACCGAGGTGCCGGGCGAAGCGGCTATCCGCTGTGAGGGCGGGTTAATTTGCCCCGCTCAGCGCAAAGAGGCCATCCGTCACTTTGCCTCGCGCAAGGCCATGGATATAGACGGCCTGGGCGACAAGCTGGTAGAGCAATTAGTGGATAAATCGCTGATTACTACGGTTGCCGATTTATTTGGTTTAACGCGCGAGCAGCTCGCAGGGTTAGAGCGCATGGGCGAAAAGTCGGCCGACAACTTATTGGCCGCCCTTGAAAAAAGCAAAACCACCAGCTTGGCGCGCTTTATTTATGCGTTAGGCATTCGCGAGGTGGGTGAAGCTACCGCGCGAAATTTAAGTGCTCACTTTGGTCAACTGGATGCACTGGCCGAGGCCGATGAAGAGACGCTGCAAAGTGTCGACGATGTTGGGCCGGTGGTTGCGCATTTTATTCGCGACTTTTTTGTTGAGCCCGAAAACATCGACATTATTAATCGGTTACGAGCCATCGGGGTTAACTGGCAGGAAGTCGATAAAACCGCAGAGCCGGATGTACCGCAACCATTGGCCGATCAAACCGTGGTGATTACCGGCACCCTCGAGAGTATGAGCCGGGATGAAGCCGGCGAAAAACTGCGTGCGCTGGGCGCCAAAGTTGCCGGCAGTGTTTCTAAAAAAACCAGCTTTATTGTTGCCGGGCCCGGTGCCGGCTCTAAGCTGAGCAAAGCCGAAGCCTTAGGGGTGAAGGTGTTGGATGAAGCGGCACTGTTGGCACTACTCGCTGAACACAGCAGTCCCTAAGCGCTAACGTGAGCAATAAGCCGCCGCATCGCAACAGGCACAAGCATATCGACCACCGAGATAAATATCGTGGGTAGGGTTATGGATCAGGAATCGATTGTCTACGGCTGCATCAAAGACAGCATTCAGGGTGTTGGCTATAGCGAGCGCATACGCACTAACCGCGAGGCGATGCTAACCTTGCCGCGCGCCGACAACTGGCCATTTTTGTGTCAGGAGATGTTTGCGATTCCGGCGTTGGACGCGTTAACCCGCAACTACCAAACCGAGGTCATGCACTTTGGCGCCTCCTACCAGGCGGTGGAGTACGAGTGGAACCAGTGGATCGAACAGTTTGAAGCGCTGCTGGGCAAAATGTACTGGGTATCAGCCACAGTACATTTAGAAACCGAATTGTGCGGCACCCATACGTTTACCTGGGAGAGTAGCCGTAACTACCACACCCCCGGGTCGGGTGATATGTACATACAATGCCAGTGGAGCCACGAAAGCTCCCTGGGGATTTAACCATCAGCACTGGCAGAGACTTTATGCAAACACCACAATTTCGTTTTCGTCGCATGCGTCGCACCAGCGCCCTGCGTCGCATGGTACGTGAGACACAATTAAGCTGCGCCGATTTAATATTGCCGATCTTTGTCGAAGAGGGCATCACCGAACCCGTCGCCATCGACAGCATGCCGGGTGTGGTGCGCTACCCCGAGGCGCAACTGGCGGGTGTTGTGCAACGCGCTGCCGCCGCCGGTATTCCCGCGGTTTTACTGTTTGGCGTATCGCAACACAAAGACGCCGTAGGCAGCGACACCTTTGCCGACGACGGCCTGTTGGCGCGCATGATAAAAACGGCCAAAGCCGCCGCCCCCGAGATTACCGTTATCAGCGACAACTGTTTTTGCGAGTACACCGATCACGGCCACTGCGGTGTCGTTGCCGATAACGACGTGGATAACGACTCGACTCTGGTTAACTTACAGCGTCAGGCGCTGGTGTGTGCCCACGCCGGTGTGGATATGATTGCACCGTCCGGTATGCAAGACGGAATGATTGCCGCGCTGCGCGAAGCACTGGATGGCGCGGGCTTTACCCACATTCCAATCATGTCCTACTCGACCAAGTTTGCCTCGGCGTTTTACGGGCCGTTTCGCGACGCGGTGGACAGTACTTTTAAAGGCACCCGTAACACCTACCAGATGGACCCGGCCAATGCCCGTGAGGCCTTAGCTGAATCACTGCAGGACGAAGCCGAAGGCGCCGATATCTTAATGGTTAAACCCGCCCTGGCGTATCTTGATGTAGTTAATCAAATTGCCACTCACAGTGAGCGCCCGGTGGCGGTGTACCACGTCAGTGGTGAGTACGCCATGATTAAAGCCGGTGCCAGCGCCGGGGTGATCGATGAAAAAGCCATCGTCATGGAAACCATGCTCTCGTTTAAGCGGGCCGGGGCCGATTTAATTATTACCTACTACGCCGAGCAATTGGCTACATGGCTAAGTGAACCCAATGTCTAAATCCCTTATTATTTCTTTGGTATCTATCGTTATCGGGGTTATCACCATCGCCGTTGGGCTGTATGTGCTAAGCATTACCCCGGCGCCCGCTCCGGAGCCCGGTGTAGCCGAGGCCGCGGATCCGTTTGTGGTAGTGCCGCAAGTCGCGCCGCAAGACCAGACGCCGACGGCAAGCGATGTTCCCAGCACACCAGCCGAGCCGGGCTCGGAGCCCTGGTGCGAGCAAATGATGGTTAAGCCGGATGTCCAATGGAATGACGCGGACTCGCGCCTATTTGCGCAACGCTGCGTGTACGAATAAGCGCTATGTTTTTTCATGAGTCTCAGGCTCACTTTTTTAACCCGTTAACGGGTAAATATCGTGAGGTCGTCGTCGAGTGTTTGCGGCTGCTGTATCAAAAGCTGTACACCGAACTGCACGACTACCAAAGCCTGCTGGATCGCAACGGTATTGTCGCGGTGTTTATGGAGGCCATCGCCCGCAACCCGGTAGTGTTTGACGACGACGAACGCGAAGGGGAAGGGCGCTTTAAAAATCAGCGCGAGCTTGCCGGGTTTATCTTAAACCGGCTTCTGGAATTTGGCTGGTTAGAGTGCCAGGTCGATAGCGCTACCTTAACCAGCCACTACGCCTTTACCCGCACAGGAAGGCTATTTACCCAGCCGCTGCTGGATATTGGCAAGCAGCGGTTGCATACCCGTCATCGCAACACCCGTAACACTCGCAATAGCTTGCAGGCATTTGCCGATCGCGGCGAGTACAGCGATTTGCTGGACGCTTACGATTACTCCGAGCGTATTATTAGCGACTTCTCGGACATTATCGCCGAGCTTGCCGATCAGCGCCGCGAGTTGGTGCGAGAGATGGAAAGCCAACAGCTGATTAATCGCGCCTCGGATCAGTTTTTTGATTTTATGGAAAAACGCTTTATGCCCGATCTGGCCATTCGCCTGTCGGCCGATAGCGTCGAAAAACACCGCGATGCCATCGCCAGTTTAATGGTGGCTATTAAGCGCAAAAACAAAGACTTTAAAGCCGGTGCCGAGCGTGAGCTGCGACAAATACTGCCGCAATTAGTGGCCGAAAACCCCAAGCGCTCGGTGCTTTATTATTTGTTGGAGGTTATCGAGCGCCGTTTGCGCGATGCCTGCGACACCATGTTGCCACAACTGCGTGGTGCGCTAAATAACTTTACCCGGCGCGCCGAAACCATTATGCGCCAGCTTAGCTACTTAAATAACGGCCAGTCCGATCAGCTGATACAAGCCTGCAAACAGCTGCGCAACCAACCGGCACTGCAGCGCCGGGTACTGAGCGACCTGGAGCCCACCCTGCAAAACTGTCTGTTGCGCTACGTTGACCCGGGGCAAAATCAGTTGCGCCAACGGCGCCCTAACCAGGTGATACTAAGCCGGGTGGCCGCGGCGCCAGAACTTGATCAGCAGGCGCGTAAAGAGCTGTACATTCAGCAAGTGCTGGATCAGGCATTTGCTTTTCAGGGCGGACAACTGCGCGATTACGTGCATCGCGCTCTGGCTGAAACGGGCGTGGTTAACTCACGCTTTTTACCGGTAACCAACGCCCAGGATCTACTCAAGCTGTGCCACGTTATCGAGGTGGCCTCGGCGGACAACCTAAACCACGATTTTCACTTTAGTGTCTCAGAGCTCGGGCGGCTCGAGCAGCAAAACGATGATTATTTAATCGAGCGAGATATTTTTGAAATCAGACTGCACCAAAAAACGGAGTCCGCGTGAGCGATAACCTGTTTCTTAACGAGCTTAATAGCGCGCTCACTGATGCCAACCTAAGCTTTGAGCACTGGCGCGAGCTGGTGATGCGGCTGCTCGATTACGGCGTACTGTGCCGCAGTGAAAGCCAGGTCGAGCAAGAACTGTACGACCGGTTTGTGCGCATTGAGGCCGCACTGCACGACTATCTAGCGCTGAGCGGGATTCGCCTGCAACACGATACCCGCCACGAGTTTGTGCGGGTGCTGCCACCGGGGGCCGACTTTCCGGGAATCGAGAGTGACGACATTCCCTACACGGGTATGCGCAGCAAACTTAGCCAGCACGAAATCGCTCTGGCGCTGGTGCTGCGCATTGAATACGACAAAGCACTGCGCGAAGGGCAGGTAGAAGACGGCGGCGCAGTACTGGTGCCCATGGAGTCGGTGGTACTGAGTTTAAAAAACCTGTTGGGCCGCGACCTGCCCGAGCCTGTGTCCGAGCGGCGACGTTTATTGCGCGGTTTAAAGCAGCTGCGTCTGATTGACTACAACAGCGATGATGAGCAGGCCGAGCCCTGGTTGCGGGTAAGGCCACTGATTATTAACTATGTCTCCGACAGTGTGATTGATGAGTTATTGCAAGCGGCTAACTCTGATACTGAAGCCGATGTGTCGCCGGAGCAAGATAACACCACAGGCATCAACGAGGCCGAGGGTTAACCGTGTTTTTACGAGAATTCTTTTACGTTAACTGGGGCAATATCCCCAACCGTTGCCTCAGCTTTGACAAAATCAACTTGTTCTCGGGCGGTAACGGCTCGGGCAAAACCACCGCCGCCGATGCTATTCAAACCTTGATGACGGCCGCCCACGATGGATTGTTTCATTTTAATCCGGGGCAGGACGAAAGCACCCAGCGCGGCCGCGGTGGTAAAACCGTGCGCACGCTTGCCTCTTACGTGTTGGGTTGCGATGACGGCAGCTACGCACGCCCCGACGGCGCCGACGGTTATCTGGCAGGTTTATTTCACCCAACCCCCGGTGAAAGTGGCAGCCCGTTTGTCGCCGTTATTGGTGTGCGCGCCATGCTCGATCGCGCCGGCACGCAAACGGTCGCCCGGCAAAAAGATATTGAGTTTTTTATTATCAACACCGCCAGCTTCTCGCTTTCCGAGCTGGAAAAAGACGATGGCAACGAGCGCCGGGTACTGCCGTTGGATGTGGCCTACACTCGCTTACGGCAAAGCTTTGGGGTTGACAAAGTTGAGCGCTATGAGCGCAAAGGGCAATACCTGGGACGTTTGTATGGCGCTTTGCGTGGCAAACCCGATGCGGTATCCGACCGTGAAGCGCGTCGCGCGGCCCAGGCATTCTCGCGCTTTATGGCCTACAAGCCGGTATCCAGTATCGACCAATTCGTTTCCAGTGAAATTCTCGAGGCAAAAGATTTAGGCCGCGCTATCGGCGATGTATCGAGTATGCTTAAACGCATTCACGCCATGGACGCCGATGCCAAGTCCCTGCGCGAGCGAATCGGGCTGATTGCCTCGGCGCGTCAAAGCGCCGATCAGTTTGTTGACGCCTGGTTGCAACAGCAGCAGTTGGCTTACCAAGCCGCTCGGGCCACCTTTTTGCACGCCCAGCGCGATTACGTTAAAGCCAAAGACGAGCAGCAACAGCAACGCGCTGAGCTTACCCAATGCGAAACCAAACGCGGCGACTTACAAACCCGCCGCGAACAACTAAGACAACACAGCATCGAGCTGGAAGGGCGCCGCCAGGGCGTCGCGGCGCTGCGCGATAAAGACACTTTAGAGCGTGACATTAGCGCCAGCCAACGTCAGTTAGCCGAGCTGGCCACCAGCCTCGGCGAGTCCGATCAGCAGCTAAAACGCAATGCCCGTGCGCTGGATACCCTAGTGCGGCTTACGCAGCGTAGCTCCTTGGTGCTAGAGCTGCCGCAATTGGGTGAAAAAGAACGCCTTAACGATATGCGTAAGATCATCGAGCTTACCGATAATCTTATTGAACTACCCCGGCTACTCAATCACGACTGGATCGATAGCGCGCCGCTGGAGCAACAGGTACAAAAAGCGCAAGCGCTGCAAAGCTTAAGCGATAAAGTACTGGCGCCATTGGAGCGCGACGGCGCATTGGCCGAGAACATTAACGAGCTGCTGTACTCGCGCACCCGCGAGGCGCAACGCAATAAACAAAAGCTCGAACAGTTGCAGGCCGAAGTCGACGCCTTGCAAAGTGCCCAGGTGCGCTATCCACGCTATGTGGCGACGGCGCTCAAAGCGATTAACCAGCAGTACCCCGAGGCCGATGCCCGGGTGCTGTGTGATCACGTTGAAATTCTCGACCCCGAGTGGCAAAGCGCCATCGAGGGTTACATTGGCGGCGCGCGGTTTGGCATTTTGGTCGATCCCGAGTTTGAAGCACGCGCCATTCAATTAGTGCGGCAGCTGCCTAAAAGTGAAGGGCGTGCGCGGGTTATTCAGGGCACTAAAGCCCGCGCCGATGCGGGTAAAACAGAGCCAGGCACTGATTCTATTGTCGCCCTTATGGGGTTTAGTCACGCCACCGCCGAAGCCTATCTGCGCGCCAGCTACGATAACGTGCGCTGCGTTACGGATGCCGAGCAGTTGCGCAACACCCGCCGCGGCTTAACCGCCGACGGCATGGCCTCGGGCAACTACGCGATGTTCCGCTGCGATATGGCCGACGCCGATTTGGTGTTTGGCCAAAGCGCCCGCGAGCGCGCTCTGCTGGCCAAGCGCGAAGCCTTAACCCGGTTAAACGCCGAGTGGCGTGGCTCGGCCGATCAATTGGCCGAGCTAAAGCAATTGGCCGACGCCGCCAAGCAGTTAGCCCCCACGCCTTACGGCCACGCGCTAACCGAGCTTGCCGCGCAGCAGCGTCGCATCGGCGAGCTTGAGCAGTCGCTCGCCGATTTGGATTTAAGCGAGTTTTCTGATCTTGAGGAAAAACTGCAGCAGCTGCGTAGCGACGAGCAAAACGTCGTGGACAATATGGCCGAGCTGGATCGTACCCAGGGCGGTATCGAGCAGCGCCTAAAGCAGTTGGCGCACGATATTAAAAACCGCTCCGAGCGTCAGGAAGAGCTGCTGGACGCCGCCGATCAGTGCGAGCACAACCTCCGGTTGCACGCCGGCAAGTGGCCCAGCTTTGATGTCGAGGCAACGCTTGAGCGCATCGATCAGGAGTTATCGGTAGAGGCCGCGGCGCGCTATCGCAACGAGCACGAGGCGCTAGACGGTGAGCTGATTACGCTGCTTAACCGGCTGCAAAAGCAAATTGTCGAGTACAACCGCGACGCCGGGGGTGATGCTCTGGCGTTTGAGCCCGACTTTAACCAGGACGTGGCCAATTTTAATTTAGTGTGTGGTACCCGCGGCCAGCTTGATAGCCTGCACAACAAGCTCAACAACAATATTCTGGCCAATAAGAGTGAAGAGCTTGCGCGCCTGCGTACCAGCTTTAATCACACCTTTGTCAGCCACTTGTGCCACTCTATTTACCAGGCGGTAGAGGAGGGCGCCCGCAGTTTAGACAGCCTTAACACCGAGCTTGAGCAACACCGCTTTGGCGCCGACCGCGAGCGGTTTTATTTTGGCTGGGAGTGGGTGGCCGAATACCGCGACTACTGGCAGTTTTTTAAAGCCGTTATGCACAACCCGGGGCTGGAAGAGAGCGACGGGTTATTTTCCGACGAGCTGAGCCCCAAGCACCGGCAGGTGCGCGATCACTTAATGGCTATGCTGCTGGACGACGACCGGGAGCGTGCCGAGCGCGAGCTGGCACGGATTACCGATTACCGCCACTACCGCCGTTATGAAATTTACAAGCAGCCCGAGGGCAAAGAGCCTATCGCGCTCTCACGCTACGGCACAGGCTCCGGGGGCCAACTTGAAACCCCGGCTTACATCATCCGCGCCGCCGCCATTACCTCGGCGTTTCGCTTTAGTGAAGGCGACACCCACCTGCGCATGGTGTTGGTGGACGAGGCCTTCTCTAAAATGGATGAGCACCGCTCGCGCGAGGTGATTCGCTACTTAACCGACGCGCTTGGGTTGCAGCTGCTGTTTATTATGCCCACCAGTAAGTCCGGGCCTTTTATGGATATTATTACCCATCAAACGGTCTTTACCAAATGCGCCACCACCGACTATATTGGCGAGCTTAAAAGCCGGGTGCTGGTCGATAGCCAAAAGCTTAACGTCGACAAAGTGGGTAAATTGTGGGCCGAGCATCGCGCCGAGGTGAGTCATCAGGCGGCACTCGATTTTATGGAAGAGTTTGTTAACTAGCGAGCGGCCTGTGCCCGGCTGGCTAAAAGGTGTAAACAACAGTGAAGACACGCTATGAGTGAAATGATCCCGGTCAACCTGCCCACCGAGGGCAACAGCTGGCAGGCGCGCTTTAACCGCTTGCGCAGCAATAAAGCCTTTGAGCTGTTTGTGGTAGGTATTATCGTGTTTTCGGCGCTGGTGATCGGTGCCAAGACTTACGATATTCCGCCGCTCGCCAGTAAAATTGTGGTGGGGCTCGACTGGGCCATTACCCTGTTCTTTTTACTTGAGGTCAGCATTCGGTTTTGGGGCGAGCCGCGCAAACGCGACTTTTTTAAATCCGCCTGGAACCTCTTCGATACCATCATCGTCGTGGTCAGTTTAATCCCTATCGAAAACAGCGATATGGCCCTGGTGGGGCGGCTTATTCGGGTGTTCCGGGTGCTGCGGATGGTGTCGATCATCCCCGAGTTGCGTATTCTGCTCAGCTCTTTGCTAAAAGCACTGCCACAGTTGGGGTATGTAGCGCTGCTGATGTTTATTATTTTTTATATCTACGGCGCCATCGGCAGTTTGTTTTTTGCCGACATCAACGAAGTACTCTGGGGTGATATCGCCATCAGTATGCTCACCTTGTTTCGCGTAATGACCTTCGAGGACTGGACCGATGTCATGTACGAAACCATGGAGGTGTACCCCTTAAGCTGGCTTTTTTACGTGAGCTTTATTTTCTTAACCGCTTTTGCCTTTTTAAACATGATTATCGGCATTGTGGTTAACGTGATTGAAAAAGAAAACCAGGCACGGCAAATCGAAGAAGAGGGCGAGCAACCCGCGCGCTCAGACCTTGAGGCCCAGCTGGTTCAGCTGCAACGCTCTATGGATTTGTTACTGCAACAGCAAAACAAAACGTCGGACAAACCCGACGCCAACCCTTAATCACAATTCTCGCGCGGGAGTAAGCTATGGCCGACCTAGACCACCTGATGAATCGAGTCGACGCACTGCTCGATCGGCTGGAGCGTTTTGTACCGGCTGCGCCACCGGCGACCGACTGGACTGCGCCGGCCTTTTACTGGCGCCCCGGCGCTACCGGCGGGTATTTACAAGGGATTAACAAGCCACACCATATTCCCCTCGATGCACTGCAAAACGTCGATCACCAAAAAGCCGCCGTGCTGCGCAACACCGCCCAGTTTGCTGCCGGTAAACCCGCCAACAACGTATTGCTGACCGGCTCACGCGGCACCGGTAAATCGACCCTGATTAAAGCCTGCTGGTACGCCCATAAAGACGCCGTCAAACTCATTGAAATCGACAAGCCCGACCTCACAAGCTTAGGCGAGCTGCTGCAACAAATTGCCGACCGGCCCGAGCGCTTTATTGTGTACTGCGATGACCTCTCGTTTGAAGAGGGCGAGCATCACTACAAAGCTCTTAAGTCCGCGCTAGATGGCTCGATTTGCGCACCGGGCGATAACGTTCTGTTTTACGCCACCAGTAACCGGCGCCATATACTGCCGCACAAAATGAGTGAGAACCTCGAAACCACCCAGGAAAATGGCGAAATTCGCCCCGGCGACAGCATCGAAGAAAAAACGTCGCTGGCCGAGCGCTTTGGTTTGTGGCTAAGCTTTTACCCCTTCAGGCAAGAGGAATACTTAGCCGCCGCACGCTTTTGGATTGAGGATATGGGCGGCACCTGGGATGATGAGATGCGTGCAGCCGCACTGCGCTGGACCATGACCCGCGGCTCGCGCAGCGGGCGGGTAGCCTGGCAGTTTGCCCGCGATACGATTGGGGCGTTGGGGTTGTAGAGTTTGCCTCAGTCGCTAGCTGGCTACATTGTCATACCGGCTTGGAGCCTAGAGCCTGTAATCCAGCTACATCGTCATACCGGCCCTGGAGCCGGTATCCAGTGGCCTTAGCTACGGATTGCTTAGGTGCTCTACGATCACAATGGTTGGTTACGGTTTTGTTTATCCCAATCGCAAGTTCCAACTACATCGTCATAACGGCCTTGAGTCGGTATCCAGTGGCCTTTTAGCTACGGAGTGCTTTGGGTGCTATACGATTACATTGGTAGGTTACTGCTTTGTGTGCCCTCAGTCGCCGGGCAGGCGAATTACTTCTTGTTGTGCGACAAGAAGTAATCAAGAAACGCACCCCGGCATCTCAGCCCTGCGGGTTCCCTCGCTCCGGCCGATTTTAGCGGGCCGTCTCGACAGGGCGCGGCCCAGGCCGGCCTCTCTGCCTCCGGCATTCACCTTCTCCATGCCCTGACGAGACTTGCGCAAACGTCCTGTTTGCTTACCCCCTAAAATAGGCCTCCGCTCGGCTGGCTGCAGGGGCCCCAAAAGCGGCGCTTCGTAGCTGGTTTGGGTTGGTAGTTGCGTTTATTGCTATGGCATAATATTCTACGGTAAACATAAGCGCTTAGCGTACTTTCCCCAGACATGGAACTGTCAGAAATGTCGTCTTTTTCTTTTCAATCAAATACTTTCTGCCTTCTTTTAAACCAATCTCTACCGTAGATAGGTTGCCATTAGCTGTGTGTCAGGCGTAATTTGACACCATTAAAAATACGCCAAAATTAAGGAAAGGGTATGCTTAACAGTAGTTTAAAGTGTCTTTCTACAATACGGCTGGGAATGATAGGTTGCCGGGCGCATTTTTCAACTCGCACACTAATAAGCTGTTAGGTGTATATGAATATTTTTTATCGAATGGTAGTTCTCCTAATACTTGTAGGGTGTGAGAATGATGTTCATGTTCCCATCAATGAAGGAGTGACATGCACTTCTGATAAAAGCGAAGTGCGTGAAATGGCAAGTGCATTAGACTCAAAAAAAATACCGTATCTTGTTAAGCGAATTAAGTCCGATCAAGAATTTGACGGAATGCTAGATGATATCAGCACTAAATTACCCATTGGAGAGGATTGTATTTTCTATTCGCACCAATACTCAAATGAACTAAGCGAAATTAGTTCTAGTGTTATGGGAGAATTCCCGCCGATATGGGGGCGATCAACATCGTGGGGTGAAAGAAATGACGAGCTGGTTAAGGTTCTTTCTGACCACAACATTCGCATAGAGGTTTATGTCCATCGGGGCAAAGAGTGGATAGCATGGCCAATGGAAGATGTAGAAAAAGCAGAAAGCGTCCTTGAGTATGAAGATTGGAAAAAAGAGTTTACGAAAGCGCAAAGACAAGGTATGTATCCACCTAACAAATCAAAGCAGCAAGGGCCTTCGGTCGGGACGCGCTAACGCGCGCCCCTGTTTGAGGCGTTGAGTAATCGGTTATGGGTCCGATTCTGATAATAACAATAGCTTTATCTGAGCTTATCGCTTTAATGCTAATCATGCGTACTTGGATGAGAGATGACTATGTTTTTTTAAAGCTGCTTCTTTCCATGGTTTTGCTTGTTCCTGTTGTAGGCCCATTGTTTTACCTCTTTGCTAATGACAGAACACCACCTCAGTGCGCAAACTCGAAAAACGATCTTCCGAGAGGCTGGTATACGGATAGGTGGATTTCTGTGCGTTCTATTGATAAGCATTCCAACGAAAAACAAAAGAGTCGCAACGACGTTTCAATTGATCCCTAAAATGCGAGAAATTCAAAAAAAACATTGGAGGACGCAGTTTTGTCAATTCTTACGTTTCTGGAATTCAGCCTTCGCAAAAATGACGAAATCTTGACGGTTGTCGCGAAGCAAAAGAAGGCCTGTCAGATCGATACGGAGACCTAGCTGTTGATGAGTGGTAATAAAATAGAAGAAGCAAACCGCGCGCTAGACGAAGGGAGTTACTCCAAAGCCTTCGAGCTCTATCAGTCGATGGAGGATGATCACAATAGTGACATCCTTAGAGTACTGGCCTGGATGTATTTGTGGGGTGCTGGAACATCAGAAAATCCAACAAAGGCCTTAGAGTTATTTTTGAAGGCGAGTGAAGTTGACCCTGACCCTGACGATCTTGAGTTACTATTTGGTCAGGCAAAATGCTATTTTGCTCTAAATAAGTTTGATATTGCCATTAGAATGTATGTAAATTTGATCGAAGAGAAAGATTACCCCCCTGCCAATTACAATTTGGGAATGATGTATGAGAAGGGGGTAGTGGTTGAGAAGGATATCGATATGGCGCTGTTCCACTATGGAGCCTGTGCAAAACATAAGCATATGTACGGTGCCAAGCAGCAGGGGCGGCTTCTATTACGTGGTGAGAGAGGGTTTTTATATCGATTTCTTGGTTTTTACCTGCTAGCAAAAAACCTAATGAATGCGGTTGATATAATGGTTCGAGGGGACGGATTTTATGATGCTAGGCTTCTTAAATAATTTAGCAAACGCTCAAGGGGTCATGCTGCAGCGCGGCGAAGGTCGGTCGTTGATGATTGATTACAGCCGTATCTTTTGCATTTCGGGTAGCTCTGCTACGAAGTACTGCTCTTAGATCCCCTGCATCCAGCCGAGCGCAGGCCTATTTTAGTGGGTAAGCAAACAGGACGTTTGCGCAAGCATCGCCACGCCCGACGACGCGAGCACGCAAACAAAGCTAGCGATTAAGTCAAGCCGTCACAAGGGGCACCGTAAAAGCTAAATCCAAGTTAAAAGTAAAAAAGGTAGAGCATTGGAAATAGAATATATGCAAGGGACGACCAAAGGGAAAATAAAATTTATTGGTTTTGTTTCCACTGGATTGTTATTGTATTTTGGTATTAAATATTTTTTTGGCGCATATCCTGCACCGCCAATCAATGACTCAGTAGCGGCAATGCAGGAATATGTACAGAATCGGTTTTATGTGATTATTTCTGTCAATGTATTCATGTTGTTTGTATACATTATAGTATCTAACTTTTTATACAGATACGGAAAGCTAATTAAAGGTAATATGCAGTATCCGCCGCCTGATACGGATTTACCATTTTCTAAGAAAATCGTTCGTGGTCAAAAAGCACTAGATTCAGCTAATTTATGTTTTATTGCTTCAGGCCTGATTGTGATTCAAGGAATTATAAAATTAGGAATTATTGTTTATGCGTCAATGATATAATCATGTGGTGAGAGTCAGGTCTTTGATGTTTGATTGCAGCCGTACCTTTTGAGTTTCGACTAGCCCAGCTACGAAGTACCGCTTTTAGATCCCCTGCATTCAGCCGAGCGGCTGAGATGCCGGGGTGGCCTTTGACGTGAATGGATTCACTAATGCCGTGGGCTCAGGGATGCGCAGGAGCGGCCTTTTGGTTACTTTGCGTTGGCCAAACAAAGAAAAGTCACTCGCCACGCCCGGCGACGCGGGCATATAAACTTAAAGTCCGCGTTAGCGGCACCCTCATACAAAAACTCCCAGTCGCTGGATCCCCGGTCAAGGCTCCGCTTATGCCGGGGATGACGCTGTAGCGAACGCAGGAGCTGCCTCTTTGTTAAACAGAAAACAGCCCCACCAACACAAAAAATCCCAGACAAGTCTGGGATTTTTAACAACTAAAACGCCATCTCAAGCGTTACCCGCAAACTCCGCGGCTCCAGCGGATGATAATGCACATCCTCATGCGCCGATGCTTCACCCGCTAACTGTGAGGCGTAGTAGTAATCAATGTCGTGATCGTTGCTGTCGAGTAAATTAAGAACATCTAAACTCACTGTGAGCGGCTTAAACCGATAACCCAACTTAGCGTTTAGTAAGGTGCTTGCGTTGGAGTTCACATCGCCTGTTTCTACTAACGGCCGCGGGCCGAAGTAGCGCAAGCGCAAGCTGCCGAACACGCCATTGGCGTAATCGGCACTGACGCCGAGCTGCAATACGTCCTCTACTGCGCCCGGTACATAGCGCCCCGGTTGCTCGTTTACAAATCGGGCGTGGGTGTAAGCGTACTCCAGGTCCAGCGTCCAATTATCGTTTAAACGGTAGTAACCGGTAAGCTCTAGCCCCGTGCGCTCGGTTTTGTCGCTGGCCTCGGTGTTGCCGGCGTCGCCTACAAACAGCAGTTCGCTATCGAGCTCTAAGTACCAAAGTGCGGCGGAGACATTAATGCGCTCATTAAAGTTAGCGCGCAGGCCAAGCTCTGAACCAAACGAGCGCACCAGCGGGTCGACGGTATCAACCGCGCTGCCGTCCGCCGGGTCGATGCGAATGGTGGTGCCGCGTGCGTCGTTGGAGTGAAAACCGGTGCCAGCCGAGAGGTAGCCTTCCCAGTTGTCCGTTAGCCGGTACACGGCGCTGGCCTTAACCGAGGCGATGCCGTCATCGGCCTGTCCGCTGTTGCGGGTTAAGTCGACTCCGGCATTGTTGATGCCGGCCAGGTCATTGACATCAAAGTCGTAAAAATCGTAGCGCCAGCCGAGTACGGTTTTAAATCGTTCGCTCCAGTTAATCTCACTATCCATGTAGGCGGCGATACTCGACTCGGTGATTTTATCGCGGCGCACCGTGCCTAAGCGTTGTCGTGCCTGGGTATGAAAAAGGCCCACTTCGGCAATATCATCGATGCGTGTTTCCACCCCGTAGCGGTTGTGTACCGCTAGCGAGCCCAGGGTAAGGTCGTGTTGGTATTGCAGTTTACCGCCGTATATTTGGCGCTCATCCACTTGCTCAAATTGATCGCCATTAACGGGGTCATCCAAAAAATAGGTAAAGTTGGACCACAAAGCTAAGTCGTAATCAATGGCGTAGGCGCTGGCGAGCCAGTGCTCGTTTTGCCACTTTATATTGGCGCTGTAGCGGGACGACTCGCCACCGGTGGTGGTGTCGATGGAGCCAAGCTCATCAATAATGCCGGACTGTACAGCGCGGGCCGGTATTTGGTCGGCACTGTTCCATTTATTGCTATAGCCCATCAGCGACCAGGTTAGGGTGCCGTCGGCCAAAGCCCGTGTCGCTTTTATTTGGCCGTTGTATTTTTCCAGGTCTTCATCAATGTCCGTCCAGGGGCCTTGGTAGCCATTGGCCTCAAAGCCCCACATTAGCTCTGTCTCGCCGGCGTGAAACGAATCGCCGGCAAACAGGCGGTAGTATTCATCGCTGCCGGCGGACAGCTTAAGCTGGCCCTCGTTAAAGCCACTTTTACTGCTGATAAACCCGGCGCCGGCGCCACTAAAATCGCCAACATCGGCGTAGTAGGGGCCTTTTTGGTAACGCAGCGACGACACCAGCTCGGGAATCATAAAGTTGAGGTCGGTGTAGCCCTGGCCGTGCCCATGGCTGCGCATATTAATGGGCATATCGTCATAAAAGCTGGCAAAGTCAGTGCCGTGATCGAGGTTAAACCCCCGTAAAAAATATTGATTGGCCTTGCCGGTACCACTGTGCTGCGTGACCACCATACCCGGTATTAGCTCGAGCACTTCACCCGAGCGCAGTAGGGCACGGGTTTCGATATCACGCTGAGACACAACCCCCTCAGACGCTGAGACACTTTCGCCAATTAAGTTAACCCGATGGCCAGAGACTTCTATTTCTTCTATCTCGTGGGCAAGCAGCGGGTGGGAGACGGCGGTAGCCGCCAAGGCGAGCCAAATACGGGAGCGCTGAGCGCGCGGGGGAGTCGATTGCCGGGGCATGTAGCATCCTTAATAGTTATTTCCAAGTGTCTACTATATTCGAGACTGATCTGAATGCGGATCATAAGCGTATCTAATGAACCAAGAGCATTTTAATTATTCTATAAATATCAATATGTTATATAATTTACAGGGAGTGTTATCGGGCTTTGGCAACACCGATTGCCAATCGGTGTTGCCATGCACAAGAGCCAGATAAGCCACATAAATAAAACCGGCGATGAAGCCAACGCTATGAAGACACGATCGCAAAGTAATACCTTGCCGCAACTGGGTGAACTTGAGCTAGGCTTGCTGCGCGCGCTGTGGGATACCCCCGGGCGCGATGCTAAAAGCTTGCAAAACGATTTGCCCGACGCCTTAAAAAGCAGCTTAAATACCGTGCAGTCAGCGCTTGAAAGGTTGCACCGCAAGGCCTTGATTAAGCGGTCAAAGCTGGGGCGTGCTTACGTCTACCGGGCCGAACTAAGCCGCGGGGAGTTTTTGGGTAAACTTATTGGCCGGGTGATTACGCAGGTTCACAGCGGGAGCATGACGCCGATATTAAGCGGCTTTGTGGATTTTGCTCACGATATTGATCATCAATCACTCGATGAGTTGGAGCGGTTAATCGGTGAGCGCCGGGGCAAACAAACCGAACCGACGCAAACCGGCGAGCCATCTAAGGCGATAGCGCCCAACCGGGGAGATACCCTGTGATTTATTTACTGGTGGGCATCACGGTTTGGCTGATGCTGTTAGCGCTACTGCGTTTGTGCACACCCATAATCGAGCGCTGGCTGAGCCCTCTGCACCCGACAGAGGCCAGTTTATTGTTATGGATGATCCTTGTGCTGCCGCTGTGCAGCGCGCTGATTATTGCACTAGAGCTCGGCAGCCCCGCCTGGTCCCACTGGTTTGTCTCGGAGCACTGCCACAACCTGGCAAGCCCTGATACCGCCGGAGGCGAACTCGGGCAATTGTTACTCTGTGGCCAACACGCGCCCATTGCGCCACATGTTCCTTGGCTTACGAGCCTGGCCGCGCTGGCTGCGGTGCTTTTTTGCGGTTGGTTGCTGTACCGGCTGTGGCGCAGCAGACAAACGGTGCACTCTTTTATCGCCCTGGCCGATGCGCACACACTGCCTTATGTTTATGTGCTGCCCAGCGATGAGCCGGTGGCCTTTACGTTGGGTTACTGGCGCTCGCGAATTTTTATCTCCCGCGGTTTAATTAACCGCTGCAGCGAGCACACCATACGCGCGGTGGTAGAGCACGAAAAAGCGCATCAGTTACGGCACGACAATCTGCGCTTGTTTATCGCAAAAATGGCGGTGTTGCCCGGCGGTTGGTGTTTAAGCGCGTTACTCAGCCGGCTGGAGCTGGCCAATGAGCAGGCCTGCGATTGGTACGCCACACGTTTTGTCGCGCCAGTGGAGGTTGCCAGCAGCATCGTAACGGTGGCGCGCTTACACAAACACTTTTACGAATCAAAAATGCCCGATGACGCGAGTTACTTTTGCCGCAGCCATATCCCGGAGCGGGTAAAAGCGCTGATTGATAGTCGTTACCCAGAGCGTGCTGGCTGGCGCCGACCACTGCTGGCCGGTACCAGCGCATTGCTGGCTATAGCGCTGCTGCTTGATCCGCTGCATCACTGGATTGAGTGGTGGCATTAACCGTCTGGCGGTACAGCTCTAAATAGGCGCGGGCACTTTTGCCCCAGGCAAAGTCCTGGCTCATCGCGTTGTCCTGTAGCTTGCGCCACAGCAGCGGATTATCAAAGCAGGTAAGCGCATGATTGAGAGCCGAGGCCAACGCCGCGCCCGAGGCCTCAGAGAATAAAAAGCCCGTTTCATCGATGTTTTCTAAAGCGCTGGCGTGAGTGGCATCAATCGCCCCGGATGAATCGGAAAAATTAACGATGGTGTCGCGCAAGCCACCCACAAAGTGAGCCACCGGAATCGTCCCGTAACGCTGGCTGTACATTTGATTAAGTCCGCAAGGCTCAAACAGCGACGGCATTAAAAAGATATCGCTACCGGCCTCGATGCGGTGCGACAAACCTTCATCGTAACCGATGGTCACCGACACCTGCTGCGGAAACTCCGCCTGTAACGCCTTTAAGGCCGCCTCAAACTCAGCTTGCCCCGAGCCAATAACCACCAGCTGGCAGCGCTCTTGGCGCAACAAAGGCGGCAGCGCCTCAAGCATTAACGCAATGCCTTTTTGCTCGACCAGCCGACCGATAAACCCCACGAGTGCAAGCGAGTTATCTTCCGGCAGGCCCAGTTCACGTTGCAGCGCCGATTTATTGTAGCCTTTGCGTTTAAGGGTACGCCGGCTGTAGCCAACCTCCAGATGGCGGTCTGTGCCCGGGTTCCAGGTGTCGGTGTCGATGCCATTGACGATACCACTCAGGCAGTGGGCGCGGTGGCTTAACAACCCCTCCAGGCCGCAACCAAAGGCCTCGGTTTTTATCTCCTCGGCGTAGCTGGGGCTTACGGTAGTAATCGCATCAGCGTAGACCAACCCGGCTTTTAAATACGAGAAGTTACCCCAAAACTCTAGCCGCTCGTGATGCCACCAGTGCTCGGGCAAGTTGAGCTCACGAAACACCTGATAATCAAAAATACCGCGGTAGGCCAAATTATGAATGGTAAAAACCGTAGCCGGTGCGCCTGGCTGCTGCGCCAGCAACGCAGGCAACAATCCGGTTTGCCAGTCGTTGGCGTGCACGACATCTGGCTGCCATTGCAGGCCAATATTATTGCGCGCAATGGCCTCGGCCACTTTACAAAACATATAATACCGATAGGGGTTATCCGGCCAGTCGGCACCGCTAGGGTCGCCGTACAGGCCGCCGTCGCGATCAGAAAACTCGGGGATATCCACCAGCCACACCGGAACGCGGCTGCCCGACAGGCGCGACTGCCACAACTTTACTGTGGTTTGCTCCAGGGTAAACTCACGCAGTAGTTTTAACCCCTGGGGCCGAGCTTGATCCAGGGTTGTCTTATAAGCCGGGAGCAACAGGCGTGCCTGAACCCCAAGGCGGGCCAGTGCGCGCGGCAGAGCACCGCCAACATCGCCCAGGCCGCCGGTTTTAGCTAACGGGTAAGCCTCTGAGCAAGCAAACAAAACTTTCACACCAAACTCCTTACGGTTTTTTGCAGGCGTACGGGTTGCGCTACACGCTTAACGCCGACATTTAAGTACGATGCCAGCCAGTGGCGGCAGTGTTAACGACAGGGAGTAGGGCAGGTTCATCCAGGGCTTTTGCTCCGCCATTAAGCGGCTGCCATTGCCGAGGTTACTGCCACCATAGTAGGTTGAATCCGAGTTAAATATCTCATCGTACTCTCCGTCATCTGGCACGCCAACGCGGTAGTCGTGACGCGGGGTCGGGGTAAAATTAAGGATGACAATCACGCGTTCGTGCTCGCCCTGGCGAATGTAGCTGATAACCGATTGGCGATTGTCATGGCAGTCGATCCAGTTAAAGCCATCGGCGCTGTAGTTGTGCTCGTACAACGCCGGTTGCGTGCGATACAGGCCGTTTAAATCGGCGACGGATTGCTGCAGTTGCTGGTGACGCTCGTACTGCATTAACGGCCAATCCAGCTCGCCTTTATCGCACCACTCAGACCACTGGCCAAACTCTGAGCCCATAAACAATAATTTACTGCCCGGGTAGGTAAACTGAAAGGTATACAACAACCGCAAGTTGGCAAATTTTTGCCAGTCGTCGCCGGGCATTTTGTTAATCATGCTGCCTTTGCCGTGCACCACTTCATCGTGGCTAAATGGCAGCTGAAAGTTCTCGCTAAAAGCGTACATCATGCCAAAGGTCAGGTTGTCGTGATGGTACTGGCGGTAGATGGGGTCTTTACTCATAAACTGCAAAGAGTCGTGCATCCAGCCCATATTCCACTTTAATGAAAAGCCCAGCCCGCCCAGGTAAACCGGCCCCGACACTTGCGGCCAGGCCGTGCTTTCTTCGGCGATGACTAAAACGCCCGGGTGTTGCCCGTGGCACTGGATGTTGAGCTCGCGGACAAACTCAACCGCCTCCAGGTTTTCGTTGCCGCCGTAACGGTTGGGGAGCCACTCACCCGCCTCGCGCGAGTAATCCAAATGCAACATTGAGGCGACGGCGTCCACCCGCAAGCCATCCAAATGGAATTCGTCCAGCCAAAAAAGAGCACTGGCGATTAAAAAATTACGCACCTCGTTGCGGCCGTAATTAAAAATCAATGTGCCCCAGTCTTTATGCTCCCCGAGGCGAATGTCCTCATGCTCATAAAGCGCTGTGCCATCAAAGCGGGCCAGGGCAAATGTGTCTTTAGGGAAATGGGCCGGCACCCAATCGAGAATGACACCAATATTGTGGTTGTGCAGGTGGTTTACAAAATAGCGAAAGTCATCCGGGTTGCCAAAGCGGCTGGTAGGGGCAAAATAGCCGGTGCTTTGATAACCCCAGGAGTCATCCAGTGGGTGCTCGGCTACCGGTAGAATTTCAATATGGGTAAAACCCAAAGGCACCACATACTCGACCAACCGATGGGCCAGCTCGCGGTAGTTTAAAAACTGGTTGTCATGGTCCCGCTGCCAGCTGCCTAAATGCATCTCGTACACACTCAGTGGGCTGTGCTGCCAACTCCAAAGCCGGCGACGGTTCATCCACTCGTTGTCCGTCCACACTTGCTCCGGCGCGGCGCTATACACCCGGGCGGCAGTATGGGGGCGCGTTTCAAAGTAGCGCCCATAGGGGTCGGTTTTAACGGTTATGGCACCTGTATCCCGCGCGCGTATCTCAAACTTGTATTTTGTGTCTAAGGCAACACCGGGAATAAACAGCTCCCACACACCACTGCTGCCACGCGAGCGCATCGCGTGGCAGCGGCCATCCCACCGGTTAAAATCCGCCACCACGCTGACCCGCTCCGCGCCCGGCGCCCAGGTGGCAAAAAGCACACCGGCAATACCATCGATCACTTTTGGGTGGGCCCCCAATATATGGTGAATGTTCCAGTTGCGCCCCTCGGCAAACAGGTGCAAGTCGTACTCGCTAATTTGCGGTTCAAACGCGTACGGGTCGTGGTGATGGTAATGATTGTTGTACTCATCCTGCCAGCGCAACTGATAAAACCGGGTAGGGCGCTCGGCGATGTTATCGGCCATATAAAAATCACTGCCGGAAAGTTGCGTTAACTCGACCGATTGGGAGTCAAGCTCTGCGTAAACCGAGCCGCGGGCGTGGGGTAAAAAGGTGACTAACTGCCAGTTTGCTACATCGCGGATGATGTTGGCCTTAACGTTACCGGGTAGAGCATCACTTGGGTGCACGCCCAGAACGGAAAAAGGGTCGTGGCTGCTTGCTGCACTAATTCGTTGCATTTCGCTGCTAAGCTGTAATCCTTTGGGGCGCGGCATAAGCTGCTTATTCCTTTTGCCAGTGGCTGAACACAAAACCGTAACACAGTTTAGTTATAGTTTTGGCCATTCGTGCCCACTCATTTAGCACGGCCAAAAATGAGACTGCAATGTTTATGACTAACCGCACGTTTGTAGCACGTTTGATGCCATAGAGTAGGAGTAAGCTATACACCACAGTCATTGACGTCTATGTTAAGTACTCATCACCGCACCACTTGTCACAGCACTTTGGGCGTCAGTATAGCGTCCACCTGTGACAGAATCGTGAGTTCGCTACGACCCGGAAGCTTAAGCCGCTTTACTCTATGGCACTCAACTTGCTATTAAATATTTCTGTCATATCCCGATAGGCAACAAGGAGCGTTTGCCAGGTAGTTATCGATTTGTTTTCAATACGCAACACCCCCTACGCTATCGCCAGATAGTGATAGTCAGTAACGAGCTAATCGCTAGTTATAGCCCTAGCAGCAAGGAGCAATACCGTATGACCAACCCCGCATCAGGACGTTTTGTCAGCCGCCTAACCCGAGAAACCCTCGCATTAGTGTTGGCCGGAGGCCAGGGAACCCGGCTTAAAAACTTAACCCAGTGGCGAGCCAAACCAGCGGTACATTTTGGCGGCAAGTTTCGTATTATCGACTTTCCTCTATCTAACTGCGTTAACTCGGGTATTCGCCGTATCAGCGTGCTTACCCAGTACAAGTCGCACTCGCTAAACCGGCATATTCAGCGGGGCTGGGGCTTTTTAGGCGGGCAAATGGGTGAGTTTGTGGAGTTGCTGCCCGCACAGCAGCGGCTGGGAGAATCCTGGTATGCCGGCACCGCCGATGCGGTGCGCCAAAACCTGGACATTATTAAACGCCATGACCCAAGCTATGTACTGATTTTGGCCGGTGACCACGTCTATAAAATGGATTACGGCACCATGATTGGCGCGCACGTTGAAAGCGGCGCTGATATTACCGTGGGATGCATCGAAGTCGCCTGTGAAACCGCCAGCGCTTTTGGGGTAATGGATGTCGATACTGACTACAACATTGTAAAGTTTACCGAAAAACCGCCTGAGCCGGAGCATATTCCAGGTAAACCCGGCATTGCGTTAGCCTCGATGGGTATCTATGTTTTCTCTACCGATGTGTTAATGGAAGAGCTTGAGCGCGATCAGCTATCCGAGGGCTCATCTCACGATTTTGGCAAAGACATTATTCCCTCGCTGCTTAAGTCTCACAAAGTGATTGCCTTCCCGTTTAAAGATCCGGTGAGTGGTGGTGAGGCTTACTGGCGCGATGTGGGCACCGTTGATGCACTGTGGCAATCTAACCTCGAGCTAACCGGCATTACCCCCGAGCTGGATTTGTACGACTCTGAGTGGCCCATCTGGACCTATCAGGAGCATGTGCCGCCGGCCAAGTTTGTGTTTGACGATTCGGGCCGGCGGGGCATGGCGGTAGATTCGATGGTGGCGGGTGGCTGTATCGTCTCCGGCGCGGTGGTGCGCCACTCGTTGCTCTTCCCCCGGGTAAGAGTTAACTCTTACTCAGAGGTGGTCGACTCGGTGTTGTTTCCCAGCGTCGAGATAGGCCGTAACTGCAAAATCAAAAAAGCCCTGATCGATCGCGACTGCGTCATCCCCGAGGGCACCGTTATCGGCTTTGATGAAGCCGCCGATCGCGAACGTTTTTATGTCTCTCCCGCAGGCGTTGTATTGGTCACCCCCGATATGTTGTCAGGAGATTAGTCATGACCGCAGTACCCGAAACATCCGTCGTATTTTTATGGCACATGCACCAACCGGACTACCGCGATTGCCTAACCGGGGAGTACTACTTCCCCTGGACGTACCTGCACGCCATTAAAGACTACACCGATATGGCCGGGCACCTGGAGAACAACCCGGGCAGTAAAGCCGTGTTTAACTACGTACCTATTTTAATCGAGCAATTGGTTGATTATGACCAACAGCTAAACGCTTACCTCAGCAAGGGCGAACCATTGACGGACCCGCTGCTCGCGGTACTGACCACCGCCGAGCGGCCCGAGCCCGGCAGCGAGCAATTTGCCGATTTATTACAGCAATGCACCCGGGCCAACCGCGAGCGCATTGTCGAGCGCTTTGAGCCTTACCAACAATTAATGAGCCTGTACGACAATTCGTTAACGCTGGACTCTGGTGAGCGCTACCTTAATCAACAATACCTTACCGACTTGTGCGTCTGGTATCACTTAGGCTGGCTGGGGGAAACCGTAAGGCGCGACAACCCGGCCGTCGAGGCGCTGCAACAGCAAGCTTATAATTACACCGCCGAGCACTGCCGCGAGTTACTGCAAATTATTTACGGCGCCGTTAGCGGGATTATTCCACGCCACAAAAAACTCGCCGAGTTGGGCCAAGCCGAGCTAATTACCAGCCCCTACGCACACCCGATACTGCCTTTACTGCTGGACTTAAACAGTACCCGGGACGCCATGCCCGCGGCGCCATTACCCCAATCGCCCGAATACCCCGGCGGCGAAGAGCGCGCCCACTGGCAAATGCGCCACGGGCTAGCGGTTTTTAAACAACACTTTGGTATAACGCCAACCGGTTGCTGGGCCTCTGAGGGTGCGCTTAGTGATGCCACGTTACGTTTACTGGGTGAGCACGGTATTGAGTGGAGCGCTACCGGCGACTCGGTGCTGTTTAATAGCTTGCAGGGCGACGGTAACCGCGAGGCCAGCGAGCACATCAAAAACGACCCCAACAGTCGCCATACCGCATTTCAGGTTGGGCAGGGCGGGGTAAAGGTTTTTTTTAGGGACGATGGCCTATCGGATAAAATTGGTTTTGAATACGCCAACTGGCACGCCGACGATGCCGTGGGCGATTTTGTTCACCACTTAGAGAATATTGCCAAAGCCGCCCCCAAAGACACTCACACGGTTATTTCGATTGTGATGGACGGCGAAAACGCCTGGGAGTACTACCCCGAAAACGCCTGGTACTTTATCGACGCACTGTATAAAAAGATCGAAGAGCACCCCTATTTAGTTACCAGAACCTACTCTGAAGTGTTGCACCCCGAGAGCGAAGCCACCGCAACAAACCCCATCAGCCTGGAGCACTTGTGTGCCGGCAGCTGGGTGTACGGCACCTTCTCGACCTGGATTGGCGACAGCGAAAAAAATCACGCCTGGGATATTTTATGTGAGGCCAAGCGCGCTTACGACCAGGTGATTGCAAGCGGCAAACTTAGCGATGAGAAAACCGCCGAAGCCAGTTTGCAGCTGGCCTTGTGCGAAGGATCCGATTGGTTTTGGTGGTTTGGCGATTACAACCCCTCCGAGAGTGTGCGCGATTTTGACCGTTTATTTCGTCAGCACGTTAGCAACCTGTACACCTGTTTGGGGCTGGTGCCGCCTGACTCACTCAACACCCCAATCAGCACCGGTAGCGGGGCGCCAGCTAACGGCGGCGTGATGCGTCAGGGGCATCAATAAATGCTGGCATCGCTTAGCTATCAACCCGCCGCTATATTTAATCGGCGCACCGCCGGGGTGTTGCTGCACCCAAGCTCGCTGCCGGCGCCGGCGGTAAACGGGCGTATACCCTGCAGTGGTAATTTGGGTGCAAGCGCCGAGGATTACTTAAACTTTTTAAGCCGCGCCAGCCTTAACGTATGGCAAATGCTGCCCACGGGCCCCACCCACGATGACGGCTCACCGTATCATTCCTGGTCGGCGCTGGCCGGCAACCCCGATCTAATTTGTCTTAACCGATTGTGCCAATGGGGCTGGGTTAACGCCGCCGATTTAACCCTAGAACCGGCCGATGATGGTATCAATAAAACCGGGCTTGCCACCTTGCGCACATTGGCTTGCCAGGGGTTTAAGGCGTTTATTGCGTCGCCCGCCGGGCGCAACGTGAGTAAAGACTTTGCGACCTTTATCGCCGAGCAAGATTACTGGCTGGACGACTTTGCGCTGTTTTACGCTATTCGCACGCGGCACCAGGGCGCTAGCTGGCACCAGTGGCCCAAGCCACTGCGCTTGCGCTCGGAAACGGCGCTGGCCGATATACGCCAGCAATGCGCCGACGATATCTTTCAGGCGCAATTCGAGCAATTTGCCTTTTACTCTCAGTGGTGCCAGTTGCGCCAACACGCACAACAGCTTGGTATTGCATTGTTTGGCGATATTCCAATTTTTGTTGCCAACGATAGCGTCGATGTTTGGGCCAATCCCGATCAGTTTTTACTCGATACCGAGGGCAACCCCACCAGCGTCGCCGGTGTGCCACCCGATTATTTTTCGGCCACCGGGCAGCACTGGGGCAATCCCCATTACCACTGGCAGGCTATGCAAGCGGACGGCTTTAGCTGGTGGAAAAACCGCCTGCGACGTCAGCTGGATCAATTTGATTTAATTCGTATCGATCACTTTCGTGGCCTGAGTGCCTACTGGGAGATTCCCGCCGGCAGTGTTGACGCCAGCGCGGGGCAGTGGGTCGAGGCGCCGGGAGAAGCACTATTAACCGCACTGTTTAAAGAGTTTGACGAGCTGCCCATTGTGGCCGAAAACCTCGGCCTGATTACCGCCGAGGTCGAGCAATTACGCACCGGGTTTGCGCTGCCTGGCATGTTGGTGTTGCAGTTTGGTTTGGATGGCGAGCCCAAGAATATTAATGCACCGCACCATTGCGAGCCTATTAACATTGTTTACACCGGCACGCACGATAACGACACGACGTGCGGCTGGCTGGCGACATTAAGCGCCCAGCAAGTGCAGCACATTGCCGAGTATTTTGCCGTTAAGCCAAATGCGTTAAACCATTGGATACTGATTAAAGCCGCACTGCGCTCGGTGGCGAGAATGGCAATTGTGCCTATGCAAGATTGGCTGGCGCTCGGCTCTGAAGCGCGCATGAATACCCCCGGCACCTGCAACAACAACTGGTGCTGGCAGCTCGACGGTGCGGCCATGACCGATCAGCTAGCCGCCGACATTGCCCGTGAAGTTAACCGTTTTGATCGCACCGGCGACCCGTTACCCACCCTGGAGTTTATGCATCCCTAACCAACGGCATTAAATGCATCGAGGATATCATCTATGGAACACCGCTGTAGCCCACGTATCAATACTGACCTAAGAGTTCGCTTAAATCGCAATAAACATCAGTGCAATGGGCGTTTACGCAATTGCAGTACGCTGGGGTTTTACATCGAGGTCGACAATCACGATTACTCACTGCACCAATTAATTACCGTTGATATCGCCCTGTGCGATATCGATGGCAACGCTTACAGCTTTGTGTTTGAAGGGCGAATTGTGCGCAAAGGCCAGCATTTTATCGCGCTCGAGCTAGAGGCTGAGCAGCTGCCCACACCCAGCGCCGTGAGTTTTATCGAGCTACTAAAACAAGCCCAGCAGCCAGCTCAGCCGCAGCGCCGATTGGGTTAACGTAAAACCCACGAGATGCAGTAGCGGGCAGCACTACGCATAAACAAAAACGGCAACCGCATTACTGCGGTTGCCGCCCGATGGCCAAAACGGTGTGTAATCACAAGCCGTTTTTAGCCGTAACTGTTACGCTAGTGATTAATCTTTTTGAAACAACCACACACCGGTAACCGGTACGCTTACTGCAATGCTGCTTAAGCCGGCGACTTCACGCAATTTCTCAACGCCCTCTATCAACCCAAAGTCGGCGGCGTTAACCATAATAGGCGTCAGCGTTGATACCAACAACTGCGACTCATTCAATCGGGCCACGCTCAGCTTAGCCGGCAACGATTGAGTCGTGCCGTGTAAAGTCAGGTTAAGGGTTGTCTCGATTGTCGTTACAGTGCCAGTTTTGGCCTCTAGCAAGGCCGGATCAATGTTGCCGGTTATGGTGGCCGCGCTAAATTGCTCGGTTTCAAACAACATGGTGCGCAAGCGTTCGTCCCGCACCTCAATATTGGTGTCTAGCTGCGTCAAATCGACCGAGCCGGTTAGGGCACCGGCGTCACTCACGCTAGCGGTAAACTGCTTCGCGCTGTGATGCTCGGCGATGGTGTCGTTTTTAACCGAGGTAAACGAGAGTGATGAGCTGGCAGGCTCCAGAGTCCACTGCGCAAACGCAGTGCTAGACCACAAAAGTGGTGCCAGGCAAATTCCAGCCAATAGTTGGGGGCGACGCATAAAATTCTCCAGTGATAGTGCTAAGACCCTAGGGTAAATAGGATGATAACGGTTATCAAGTAAATTCGCTCGGTGATCTGGCTCGCAAAGGCGCTCGTACTATCTTTGATAACTCTCCAAAACACTGTATATTTACTCAGTCTTTTTTCGCTCAGGTGCTGTCTCTATGTCCTTCGATGCCATCAAAATCCGCGGTGCTCGACAAAACAACCTTAAAAACCTCGATCTGGATATCCCGCTGGGCGAGATGGTGGTGGTTACCGGCGTTAGTGGTTCGGGCAAGTCGACCCTGGCCTTCGATACGATCTACGCCGAGGGCCAAAGGCGTTACGTCGAGACCTTCTCGGCCTACGCCCGGCAGTTTCTAGATCGCATGGACAAGCCGGCGGTGGACAGCATTGACGGTATACCGCCGGCCATTGCCATCGAGCAGAGCAACACAGTGCGCACATCGCGCTCGACCGTGGGCACCATGACCGAGCTTAACGATTATCTTAAGCTACTGTTTGCCCGGGTTGCGCAACTTTATTGCGCCGGCTGCGGCCAGCCCGTTATTACCGACACGCCGCAAAGCATTCTGAGCGCACTGTATACAAGTTGGTCAAACGAGCAGCGCTTGATGGTGTGCCTGCCCATAACCGTACCGGAAGCGCTCAGTGATGACGAAGTACTGCAGTTACTCAACCAACAGGGCTATGCCCGTATCCACAGCCGCGAGGGCAGCCGGGTTGAGGTAGTGCAAGATCGCCTGCGCCTGACGGAGGAAAATCGCAGCCGCTTAACCGAGGCCCTGGAGGCCGCGCTGCACTACGGCAAAGGCCATGTGCTGGTGTACCCGCTGGACGATAACCGCGAGGCGGGCAGCCCAAAGCACTTTTCCAGTCATCACCATTGCCCCAGCTGTGATATCAGCTACAGCAAACCCACGCCCAGTCATTTTTCATTTAACTCGCCCCTTGGCGCCTGCGATACCTGCCGTGGTTTTGGCCGGGTGATCGGGGTTGACTGGGGCTTGGTGATACCCGACGAGAACAAGAGCCTAAAAGACGGCGCCATTAAACCGATCCAAACACCCAGCTACGCCGAGGTGCAGCGCGACCTACTTAAGTTTGCCAAAAAACGTGGTATCGCCATTACCACCGCCTGGAAAGACTTAAGCGAAGCAGATAGACAATGGGTGATTGACGGCGAGGGCGACTGGAGCAAAGGCGTTTGGTACGGAGTGCGGGAATTTTTTGACTGGCTAGAGTCCAAAGCCTACAAAATGCATATTCGCGTGCTGCTCTCTAAATACCGCGCTTACACCCCTTGTAAAGCGTGCGGCGGGGCGCGGTTAAAACCCGAGTCACTGTGGTGGCGCATTGGCTCGTTTAGCGAGGCGCAAAAAGCACTGGCCGGCCGCAACCGTTTTAAACCTGTGGGCGCCAATCTGCCCGACAAAGTTTTTAACGCGCTGCCAGGCCTTAATATCACCGATACCATGCAGCTGCCGTTGGCCAATGCTCTTGCATTTTTTAATCAGTTAGCCGCCGATAGCGGCTCGGCCATCGACGAAGCCACCGAGTTATTGCTGGGCGAAGTTCGCTCGCGCCTGGGCTTTTTGTGCGAGGTAGGGCTGGAGTATTTAACTCTCGATCGCCAATCGCGCACCTTAAGCGGCGGCGAGGTACAGCGTATTAACCTTACCACTGCGCTGGGTACATCGCTGGTCAACACCTTGTTTGTTTTAGATGAACCCAGCACCGGCTTACACCCGAGGGATATCGACCGGCTAGTGAGCGTACTGCACCGCTTGCGCGACGCCGGTAACTCGCTGTTAGTGGTAGAGCACGACCCGCAGGTTATTTTGGCCGCCGATCGCATTTTAGATATAGGCCCAAAGCCCGGCCGCGATGGCGGCAACATCGAATTTTTTGGCACGCCCAGCGCGCTGCTTAAGCGTAAAACCAACATTACCGCACGCTATTTAAACGGAACTGAGCAAATAGCAATGGCGGCCACCGGTGATGCGGCAAAAGCTGTTGGCAAGAGCGCCGAGGGCGTTAAAGAAGTCGCGCCGCAGTACTTGCCCGCCCTTAAAGCGTTGCAAACTAAATCACTCGATATTCAGGGCGCCTGCGCGCACAACTTAAAAAATATAGATGTCACCATTCCGCTGGGGCAACTTGTGTGTTTAACCGGGGTAAGCGGCTCGGGTAAGTCCACCTTAATGCGGCAAATTTTATACCCGGCACTACTGAAGCACTTTGGCGAGCAAACCGAAGCACCGGGTGCTTACAAGGCCATAAACGGGCTCGGGCACGTCGATAAAGTGGTTATGGTCGATCAAAGCCCTATCGGTAAAACCACGCGCTCGACCCCCGCTACGTATGTGGGTGCCTATGATGCCATCCGTAAATGTTTTGTCGCCACGCCACAGGCCAAAGAGCGCGGTTACAAGCCCGGCACCTTTAGTTTTAACTCGGGCAACGGCCGCTGCCCCAGCTGCCAGGGCAACGGCTTTGAACATGTCGAGATGCAGTTTTTAAGCGACGTGTACCTCAGCTGCCCCGAGTGTAATGGCAAACGCTTTCGCGATGAGATACTCGAGGTTAAGTTACTCAAACACAGCCGCGCCATCTCCATCGCCGATGCGTTGCAGATGACCGTTAGCGAAGCGTTAAGTTTTTTTGACGACAAACCCGAGGTACTACGCAGCTTGCAGCCGCTGGCCGATGTGGGGCTCGAGTATGTTCAGCTGGGCCAGGCGGTGCCAACATTAAGTGGCGGCGAAGCGCAACGGCTGAAGCTGGCCGGGCACTTGGCTAACACCAAAGCGAAGGACCGCGATCATATTTTGTTTTTATTTGACGAGCCCACCACTGGGTTGCACTTTGCCGATATTGCCACGCTAATGCAGGCGTTTCGGCAACTGCAATCGGCCGGGCACTCGCTGCTGGTGATCGAGCACAACCTGGATGTGATTCGC
Organism: uncultured Gilvimarinus sp.; assembly: GCF_963975215.1. Taxonomy (GTDB): domain Bacteria; phylum Pseudomonadota; class Gammaproteobacteria; order Pseudomonadales; family Cellvibrionaceae; genus Gilvimarinus. The sequence continues at coordinate 69,798 of NZ_CAXBFW010000007.1, read as the reverse complement.
GCCGCCGACTGGATGATTGACATTGGCCCCGAGGGCGGCGATGCCGGCGGCGAACTTATTGCCGAAGGCACCCCGCAACAGGTAATGCAAAACGGCAAAGGTTATACCGCCCAAGCCCTTAACGACTATGTTAAAACACTCCGCTCTGGTGCAGCGCTCTCAGTAGCCGGCAACCACAAACCTAAAAAGAAAGCCGCCAATGTTATTAGCGTGCATCACGCGCGCGAGCACAATTTAAAAAATATCGACGTTACCATCCCGCGCGATAAGCTCACGGTTATTTCCGGCGTCAGCGGCAGCGGTAAAAGTACTCTGGCGTTTGATTTGATTTTTGGCGAGGGCCAGCGCCGCTATTTAGAGTCGCTTAATGCCTACGCCAGGCAATTTGTGCAACCAGCCTCGCGCCCGGATGTCGACGCCATCTACGGCATCCCTCCGGCGGTGGCCATCGAGCAGCGCACCAGCCGCGGTGGCCGCAAAAGTACCGTTGCCACACTCACAGAAATTTATCATTACCTGCGGCTTATGTTCGTCAAACTCGGCGTGCAGCATTGCCCCAGTTGCGATGTAGCCATCGAGCCACAAACCCTTGATGCTATTTTGGCACGTGTGCAAAAAGACTATCGCGGTAAAGCGCTTACTTTGCTGGCGCCCATGGTGGTCGCCCGCAAAGGTATTTACCGCGAGCTGGCCCAGTGGGCCGCTGAAAAGGGTTACCCGCAGTTGCGGGTCGATGGCGAGTACCAACCCACGGATGATTGGCCCAAGCTCGACCGCTATAAAGAGCACGATATTGAGCTGCCACTGGCAACCGTTAGCATCGAGCCAAAAAATCAGGCGGCGTTAACCGACGCTCTGCAACAGGCGCTCAGCCTCGGTAATGGCGTGGTCATCGCCGCGCCCCAGGGCAAAGCAAAAGAGCGGCTGTTCTCTACCCAGCGCGCGTGCCCCAGCTGCGGCTGCGGGTTTCCCGAGCTGGACCCACGGCTGTTTTCTTACAACTCCAAGCACGGCTGGTGCACCGGCTGTTTTGGCACCGGTGTAAAGCTTAAAGGCTTTGATGAAGAGCAAACCGGCGAAGAGAACACCTGGCAACCGGACGAGGAGGGCGCCGATAAAGTCTGCCCCACATGCGATGGCCAGCGTTTAAACCCTACAGCCTTGTCTGTAAGGTTTCGCGATAAAAGCATCGCTGAGCTTGCCGCCTTACCGGTGGACAACGCCGAGCAGTGGTTTAGCAAACTTAAACTCAAACATAACGAGCAAGCCATCGCCCGCGATTTATTAAGCGAGATGCAAAACCGGCTGCACTTTTTGCAAAAAGTCGGGCTTAATTATTTAACGCTTGATCGCGCCGCGCCAACACTTAGCGGCGGCGAGGCCCAGCGCATTCGCCTGGCGGCGCAGCTAGGCTCCAGCCTGCAGGGTGTGTGCTACGTATTAGACGAGCCCACCATTGGTTTGCACACCCGCGACAATCGCAAGCTGCTGCAAACCTTGCGCGAGTTACAGCAGCAGGGCAATACGGTACTGGTGGTCGAGCACGACGAAGACACCATGCGCGAAGCCGACCATATTATCGACATAGGCCCGCGCGCGGGCGTAAACGGAGGTACGGTGGTAGGCGAGGGCACTGTTGCCAAACTCATGAAGAACAAGCAGTCGCTTACGGGGCAAATGCTGGCCAACCCGCTGCGCCACCCCATGGACGAACTGCGCAACACCGAGATGCGCGCGCTGTGGGATAGCGAATCGCTGAGCATTGAGGGCGCCTGCCAAAACAATCTGCAAAACGTCTCGGTATCCGTGCCGCTGCACCAGCTGGTGGCCATTACCGGCGTCAGTGGCAGTGGTAAAAGTACCTTAATACGCGGCGTGTTGTACCCCAACCTAAAACAGGCGATTAACAACAAACGCAAAAAAACGCATACCTGGCAAGGCGCCGATGCCATTACCGGCTGGCAGGATATCGACCGTATTCTAGAGGTCGATCAAACCCCCATCGGCAAAACCCCGCGCTCGTGTCCCGCCACCTACATCGGTATTTGGGATGCCATTCGCAAGCTGTTTGCCGGCACCGTCGATGCACGCCTGCGTGGTTATACCCCCGCGCGCTTTTCGTTTAACGCCGGCGATGGCCGCTGCGACGGTTGCGGTGGGCAGGGCATGCAAAAAATCGAGATGAATTTTTTACCCGATGTGCGCGTCCCCTGCGATGTGTGCCACGGCTGGCGCTTTAACGATGAAACCCTAAGCGTACGCTACAAGGGCAAACACATCGGCGACGTGCTGGCCATGAACATCGACGAAGCAGCCGAGTTTTTTAAACCCGTCAGCAAAGTGCATCACGCCCTGTGCCTACTGCAAGATGTTGGCTTGGGCTACCTAACCCTGGGTCAACAAAGCCCCACACTCAGCGGCGGCGAAGCCCAGCGCATCAAGCTGGTGGCCGAACTCGCCAAAGCGAAAATGACCCCAGAGGACGCCAAAGGCCGCGTTAACCAGCACAATTTATACGTGCTGGACGAACCCACCGTCGGCCTGCACATGGCCGACGTCGACAAACTGCTACACGTACTGCACCGCTTGGTGGATGCCGGTAACTCGGTATTGGTCATTGAGCACAACCTGGATGTAGTAGCTGAGGCCGATTGGATTATCGATATGGGGCCGGAAGGAGGCTCGGGTGGCGGCAAGGTGGTGGCGCAGGGCACGCCGGCGACGGTGATTAAGCGCAAGCGCTCGGAGACGGGGAAGTATTTGGCGGAGGTGTTGAAGGGAGTGTAGCCTCTGGGGTGTTTGCCATGCCGGCCTGGGCTATGAGGTGCCTACGAATTACGTCGCCATCAGGCTCCACAATACCGCCTGGAAGTGGTATTCAGTGGCTTTGGTTGCTACGTAGTCCATAGCTAGCGCCCATCGAAAGCTATCTGGTTCTACCATCCTTGTTTGCCCTCAGTCACCGGTCGTTTTTTTCGTCATACCGGCCTGGAGCCGGTATCCAGTGGCTTTGGTGTATCTACGAAGCACATGGTCATCACGCACAGCCCCGTACTTCGTCACGCTGGTCTAATGTATAGAGAGCCGCCGCAGGCGGGAGACTTTTAATATGCCCGGGTCGCCGGGCGGGCGAGTCACTTTTCTTTTGTTTGGGCAAAAGAAAACTAACGAAAAGAAAGCCCACCCCGGTTCACGGCCCTGCGGGTGCCCTCATTTCAGCCAATTTTAGCGGGCCGTATCGACGCGCCATATATGGACCCACTCCGTTTGCAAGACACTGTGATCATTATGTGAGAGAAAATCATTGCTCTCATATATCCGGCCTTTGAGTGGAGGTGTTTTTGACCTCCTGGCCCCGATGGTTATCTGCGCTCATCCCCCTAATCATCCCTCCGGCCTCGAAGGCCACGGCGTGTGCAAGGGTTTGAATGAGCCGGTCTGACCTATCTCACCATCTGATCGTTCTGTCTTTTGCAACTGAAGTGAAAGGTAAACTCTTTTGTTAGCTGTTTTGTCAGCCTAAGCTGGCATTCTAGTATTACTACGCTGCAGGGCGGTAACTCTCGCCTCGGGCCATAACCACCCATGCAATGCGTGCCATTTTATTGGCCACCGCCACACAGGCTTTGTTGTGCCCTCGGCGCTCTAACAACGCTTGTGCCCAACAGCTGAAACGATCCGTCTTTCGGGCCGAGTTCAGCAGCACTGATCGCGCGCCATGAATCAATAAAGTACGCAGATACACGTTGCCTCGCTTGCTGATGCCCAGTAACCCTGATCTCCCACCACTCGCGTGCTGACCCGGTACGAGCCCAATCCACGCGGAGAAATGACGGCCATTCACAAAGTTCTTGCCATCCCCTGCCGCCGCATACAGGGCACTTGCCGTGATCGGGCCGATGCCCAGCACCTCATCCAATCGCCGACACTGCTCATTCTCCCGATTAACCGTTTCTATCTTTTCCTCGCAACGCTTGAGTCGCTCATTTAACAGGTACAGTTCTTCGAGCAGTTCCGAGAATAACGCTCTTGACAGGACCGTCAGTTGATTCTCCGCATCTTCCAGTATTAACGGCAACTCTTGTATGACGGCTGTTACGCCTTTGCGAATAACGATGCCATATTCCGTCAACAGCCCTCTGATCTGATTAACCAGTGCGGTACGCTCTTTTTTTAGCCGCTCTCGTTGACGGTGGATATTCTGTATATCTTGCTGCTCGATGCACTTTATCGGTACAAAACGCATCGTAGGGCGCTGAGCGGCCTCGGCAATCGCTTCGGCATCGTTGTAGTCATTCTTGTTGCCCTTCACAAAGGGTTTCACATATTGCGGGGAAATGAGCTTAACCTTGTGACCGAGTGCCATCAGCTCCCTGGCCCAGTAGTTCGCACCGCCACACGCCTCCATCACGACTGTGCAGGCTTCTAGCCTAGCCATGTAAGCCAAGACTTGATGACGCTTGAGCTCTTTTTTCTTAATCAGCCTACCTTGGTGGCTTAATGCTACTGTATGAAACACTGACTTTGCGATATCGATCCCAACTGTTGTAATCTTCATCTCGACCCACTCCTCTTTGTTCAATGGTGTTTTGCAACTTCCATTTTGGCCCATCGCGAGGCCGGTTTAAAAGTGGAGTGGGTCCATACCATTATCCCTGGCACGGCGATACTTGCGTGAGCGTCCTGCTCACTTACCCCCTAAAATAGGCCTTCATTCGGCTCGCTCTCAGGGGCCCCAGCGTGCCATTCTGGTGGTTAGGTATTATTGTGCTCAAACACGACCAAAGCCTCGATGCACGTTATTCTCGACTACGATCGAGAATTCAGCCAAAAGGAGCGGCCGACCTTTCCCGTAACCCCAGTCTCCGTTCCCGCCTTAGCAGAAACCCCGGTTGCCAAACCATAAAATTCGTGGCACTCTTTTCCTCTTGTATCCTGTGGATTCGGTGGGTTTATCATAAACTCATTTGATCAGCAGGTTGGCCAGCGGAAAGGTAGAGTAAAAATGCATCGGGAGTGATGTGCGAACACTTCTCCTCACTGCTTTACATCTCTGACGATTTAAACTTGCTAGCTAAAAAGCCCTGTCATAGTGAGGCGTTTGTGATAAAGATTAGCTAAAACGCTTGTAAAGAAAGCCGGCTCACTTTGTTTTATAGAAAGGTGTTGAAAGCGCTTTGTAAAACCTTTCTAGGGTAGATAGGTTGCCACGGCGCACTTTTCAACTCGCATATTAATAAGCTGTTATAGCAGTAGAGTATGAAAACAAAAATCACATTCAGAGTTGGGCTTTCTCTTTTATTAGATTTTGCTCTAGTTTCAATAGTCTTCGGTGCTGTCGTATTCTCAGGAGGGCTAATAACCCTCCTTGAGTACATGGGGATTGAATATAACATTGAAACTCGTCAAATAATGGCTGCTTTCATAGTTCTAGCGACTGCGTTGACCTTTGGTTATTTCAGGCTAAGGCAATATAAAGAAAAAGAGGTATGGAGCCTGGATCGAGGCATACTCAGTAGAGGTGAACCTGTGAATCTAAGCGTAGATCTTTCAACCTTGGAAAAAGTTATACCTGGACTCCCTAAATCAAAATGGCATAATTTCTTTTATGGTGGCAATCGTAGACCGAAAGAACAGGCTATGGTTGACGCGATGTATAGTTGCACTCTGACATTAAAATTATCACCTAATGAATATTTGCCTCTCTATTTATTTAACTTTGGTGGTGGCCTGGAACTCATGAATGAAATTGCCAGAAATGTTACAGAAAAAGTTGATGCAGAGCATCAATTTACAGATCAAGAAAGAAAAATGCTCAAACCACGCAAGCAAAATACAGTGGTAAGGCTATAACAAGCGCATGTTGTCGGATTGGTTTTTCGCTGTGCTCCAAACCAACCACAATGCGGGCGTCATCATCAACCAGGATTAGCCAAGCAGGGTGGTTAGAAAAAAGAGGCAGTGGCCGTTGAGCAGCGCTCAAGTCGCGCCTCACTGATAACTAAGGGAGCGTCATCAAGTGTCGATAAGACCAGTAACAAAAACTCGTTATCGGTTCGCTGTTTTTTCCAGTCTAGTCCGTGTTTTACTGAGGAGCGCCGGCGTTTTTTTGTTGGCTTGCCCGTCATATGCTGAGAATGAGATTGTAATCAGTTCATATTATGAGCACGAAAAAATATATTTCAGAATAAAAAACAACCAAAGCACTGAGGTTGTGTTGACTCAGGCTCCATGGAGAGGAGAGCATCAGCCCTATTTTATAGCTTGCCGAAAACCTGACCTAATCCATTGTGTTAATGCTAGTTATCCCGTCTCTACAGCATATCCATATGAAATAAAGATTAAAGCCGGAGAATATGCAGAAGGCGGGCTTTATGTGGATAGCTTGTTTATTGATGACTTTAAAGAAATTATTTCTGGCGACTATGTTGTAACCTGGAATTTCACTAGTAATTATGGAAACTATTTCGGCGTAGTGAAACATTGAATCCCGCTTTTTGGCCAAATGTGAGTTATTGAAAGCTCAGTTGACTTAAAAAATATTTAGTTGCCTTCCGCAAAGGCAATCGTGTCAGGCATTACACCTCCCACTAATGGTTAAAAATTGGGCCTTGATCATCACAATCACAAACCATAGCCTCGGGAATTTTCTTGAGATGATGCGGCATGAATATTAAAGGTTAATTTGCATGGTGTGAAAAGCCATACTCAGAAAAGCGCTCCGATTCACGCTATATTATATAAAGAACCCAGTATCGTAGGAATTGGAGCCTAGGAGTATAGGCATAGAGATACAGTACAAAATCAATAGGACAAAAACCATGGAAACACGGCACCAAGCCATAGGGCTTAATCGTCAAGGTTTAGTCGCCTTATTTTTATTCTTTATTTTTTCTGTTCCTTTGGCTCATAGCTGCAACACCCCGAGCAATACTCACAAGCGAGCTTTTGCCCATATCCTTGACGAAGATACTGTGGCTGTATTCTTTCTCAAAGAGATTGAAGAAACCACGATTTCGTCCGTGCTTATTACGCTGGTTGAGGACGGGGAGGATATTTTCGGGGCTTATGCACTACTGCAAAACATCGACTACGGAATAGAAGGGATCGATACCGAAAAATACACTGGTACAATCGTGCATTTCACTCAAAGTAGTGAGGTTTCGGTGATGTTATGGGCGGCATACAGCGCTCCGCTTCCGGAAGGTGGAGCGCTATCACTGTGTTCAGGGACAAATTATACTTACGAGCTATCTGACATTCTTGTAAAACAATAGGTTCATTGAATAGATAGCGAGATCGATGGCTAGCTGGCAAGGTCTGGCCGCCCCGAGAGGAGGCAGCACTTTGAGCTTTAAACTAATGAAATCAGTCTGCAACCCAAGAGCAAACCAATGGAAGTCAACACCGACTTACTCAGGCATATAATTCATTATTCATTCCACCTACTAATGCCTGTGGTTTTTGCAAAGCTATTTTGGAAGGGTAATTGGCGGAAGGCGGCACTGATTATGCTGGCGACGATGATTATCGATGTTGATCACCTTTTGGCGGATCCGATTTTTGACCCTAACCGTTGCAGTATTGGCTTTCATCCGCTGCATACGGTGTGGGCGGGCGCGGCTTATGGCTGTCTGCTGGCGGTTCCCTCCTGGAAGTGGCGGGCCGTGGCGGGTGGCTGCCTGTGGCATTTGTGTACTGACTTTGTTGATTGCTGGCTAGGTGGGTTAATTAATTAACTTAGGCGATTTAGAAACGAGGGGTTTTAAAAAAGCCATCCAAGCCCAGCCTTAACTCTGGAACATCAAGGCGAAGGCCAGGGAGTCGCCAGGCTTTGACACACCTGCTGTGGCGGATAGTGTTGCCCTAAAGGGTCTTTTTAAACTCACTTACGGCGTCGACGACTTGTCGGGCACTCGATTGAATTTCGTTCATCACGTTCCCCGATTCACTGGAGGATTCTAGCGCTCGGCGAGCGTCAGCCAAACTGGTTTCGATTAACGCCACGGATTTCTTGGTGAGCTGTTTGTTTTCGGCAACCACCTGAATAATCTGCTCGGTGGCCTCGCTGGTACGTGAAGCTAAGTGACGGACTTCGTCCGCCACCACCGAAAAGCCTCGCCCTTGCTCGCCGGCGCGAGCTGCCTCAATAGCAGCATTAAGCGCCAAAAGGTTGGTTTGATCGGCAATACCCTTAATGCTATCAACTAGCGATGAAACGCGCTCCGATTGGGTATCCAAATCGTTAATTCCAGCACTGGCATCCTGCATCAGATGAGAAAGCCCTTGCATGGTTTCGATGGTTGAATTGATTACTTTAATCCCTTCGGCAGTATCTCTATCGGTCTTTTGAGAAACCTCGTAGGCGATATTCGAGGTTTCAGCAATAGCGGCCTCACGGTTCATCTGCTCGGTAATATCGGTAGCAAATTTAACGACCTTATAGTACTTGTTTGTGTCGTCCCGAATAGGGTTGTAGCTGGCCTCGAGCCAAATGATCCTGCCATCGTGGCCTACCCGCTGAAATCGATCGGAGACAATTTCACCTCGCGCTAACCGCTGCCAGAATTCGGCATACTCGACAGATTGTACCGTGTCACTCGTGCAAAACATGCGATGATGTTTACCCACAACGTCGCTTTTACTGTAGCCGACACAGCGCAAAAAATTGTCATTGGCGTCGAGAATAGTACCGTCTAATGTAAACTCAATAACGGCCGAAGATCGGTTGAGTGCCTGCAACATATCTTTGTGTTCACGCGACTGAGAAATTGTGTTGGTGAGCTCCGTAGAGTAAGTAATCATCTCGGACAACTCCCCAGACTCTTTAGCGCGCGGTTGAAATATACTGCGAAACCAGGCCTCGTCACCATTTCCTTTAACAATATGAACCGCGCCATGCCAATGACGCCCCGCAGAAATACAGTCAAACATGCGCTGACAGTGATCTTTATCAAGAGAAGAGGGCGCTAATATCTCTTTTAACGCTCTACCTTTAATATCGCCAGCACTATAACCCGTCGATTCATAAAAGTTTTGGTTTGCGCCCTTCATCACCCCACGGGAATCAAGCGAAAAACTGATCATCTCTTGCTGTAAATCACTTTGAATATCCGAGAATACCTGTAATTGGTCTTCAAGATCCCGAATTTTAGCCGCAAGGCGCTTATTGTGAAAAAACATGGCAATAACTCGTTATTTGTTGATGACAAAAAAGCAGGTTGTGCCTGTGCTCGTTAAACCAATATTGCTAGGGCCAGTGTGAGTGTAGACTACGCTACGATAACGGTGGTGGCTGAGCCTCCCACTTTCGTCCTGTTCAAGGTTGTCGGCGGCTTGCCTCACAACTTTAGAGTTTCTTAGAGAGGCGGCCTGGCGAGGCGGGACCACTGTTTTTCGGCACTCAAGCAGCGACAAGACGACGATATGGCTCTGTTTAACAAGGGGGTGATTACGACATTAGTAAGCGCCGCTCGGTTTAAGCTTCTGATCACCCGCCATGTGGCGCGTATCCTTTAGCTTGTATGGTGCGCATAACAAGCATTCATCATAAACTCACAATATTTATAAGCGAACTTATGATCGACCACAAAAAGTTACGAGGGTTAGTAAAGCAGCTTTACAGCACGGTGCTCGAGCTTGAGGCGATGTTTCCCGGCCGGCACTTTACTCCGGACGGACATATGGTGGGTAGCCTGGGGGAATGCTTGGTGGCTGATGCCTATGACCTTGAGTTACTGACCGCATCCAATAAGGGTTATGACGCACTGAGTAAAAATGGCCTGCAGGTAGAAATTAAAGCGACTCAAGCCAACGCTGTCGCGTTTCGCAGTAAACCGGCGCACACCATTATCATTAAAATATTGCCGGATGGGACGTTTGAGGAGATTTACAATGGGCCAGGTGCGCTGGTTTGGAAGGAGTTTGAAGGCAAGCGCTTGCCGAGCAACGGTCAGTTTCAAATATCTCTTAATAAGCTGCGGAGATTAAATCAGCTCGTTGCGGCAAGCGAGCGTGTGGCTAGAGCTGAGCCCTTAAGAGATCAGACCTAACCATAAGCGCAGCGGTTAGCTCCACGCTTATTGACCGGAAAGACTAGCCAGCTCACCAGAATATGGGTTTACTCTTTTGGCGTTTTTCGTTTACCCGTCACCATCGACAACGGAAGGTTCTCTTTCAGCTGAATGCTCTCATAAACTGCCGCCAGGATATGAAGAATTACCAGGGCCAAAAGGCTATTGGCAATATAGCCGTGAATGTTTTCGACCCATTGTACGCCCCAGTAGCGGTCGATCTCGGCCATCATGAAGCCCGTTACCGCAAGGCCCACAAACCCTAGTAGCATTAAAATCATCACCAACGCGCCGAGCGGGGAGTGACCAAGGCGATGGTAGTCGCGCTCATTAATTAACGTACATAAGTGAGCTTTAAGCCGTGAAGGGGTAGGGAAGAAGTCGGACCAGCGCGCGGCGCGGGGGCCGATAAAGCCCCACACAAAACGTACCGCTACCAGAGCGGCAGCGGTGTAGCCCAACCACTGGTGCCAGTCGTCTCCCTCTTCGTTAAGCCAGTAGTTGGCCACAAAGATACCCGCGAACGACCAGTGAAACAGCCGGACCAGCGGGTCCCATAATTTGACGGTGGCGCTCATTAATCGTCGATCTCGGTTTTAACGGCCTCACCGGTTACCGGGTGGAAGTAGATCTCGACCTTTTGGCCCGCCTTGTTCCAACCGTAGATTTCGTAGCAGTTGCCGTCGGTAACCTTAAAAACGTTGATTTTGTAACCTTGATCTTTCAGATTTTGCTGAAAGGCCTCTTGATCCTGCCACTCGGACGGGTCTGTGTCGGTGCATTGCGGGCCGGCCAGTGCGAGTGGTGCCGCTAGTGTCAGGGCGATGCTTGCCAGAATACGCATAGTATTTTCCTCATTTAGGTAAATAATCCACCTGCGAATCTACCTGATGCGGATGACAGTTTCAATCTTACCTATTAACCCATGATTCTACGGCGGCGCTAGCCGAAAACCGAATGGCCTGTAGAGCAGTGGGATGCCTATGTCACCTGTGTACTCACTTTATGGATTGTTCGCTAAGCGGGTAAACTAAGTAGTTTCAGTACTTAGGTACCGTAAAGCATAGTCCCCTAGGGGCAGAGCTTTTGATGGTTAAACGTAACGGAGTTAGAGTCATCAATTTTCGTCTCTTACATAAGTCACCAGACAAGGCTTTACCTAGCTGCGACAGTCTGAAGAGCATGTGAGAAAACGAAACGGAAAATCGAGCATTTATGATTGGTCACAGTAAATTCCAAGCTTTGAGCCAAAGTTCATACACCACGGTGAACAAGATTGAGGCTATGTTTCCTGGCAGGAACTTTACATCGGGTGGCCATCTGGCAGGAGGCATGGGGAAAGTCTGGTAGTCACTGTGTATGACCTTAATTACTGGTCGCTTCCAATAAGGTTTATGGCGCGATAGCAAAGAACGGAGTTCACGTCACTTAACCCATACGCCATACCACGAACACGAAAATTACGGCAGGTTTAGGTGTCAATCAATTCCGTATTAAGTCGCAACGACTTGCTAGTCACGCGAGAACTTTACTTTGTTTTCAGCAATCGTACCCGCAAGGCCCGAGCTTAAAGCCGTGTAATTGGCTGTAATATCAAAATAAAAAATTGTCGATTACTCTTTTTAGCGCACCGAGTTTAATCTAATTTTCAACTGAATCGTTCGCCACTAGTATGACAAGGTCATTATAGCAAGGTCAGAAAAATACCTGAGGCACCCAATGGTGATTAGTTATTCTAGCTAAGGGCCTGCGATTGAATCGGGTCGCCCATTCCACACCTATTGGGAGGGCTTGATTCTAGATTTTTCTGAGTTTGTGGAAGCATTTTACGTCCAGGGTCAAGCGTACATGATCACTATCAAAGCAGAGCAGTGTACCCCTGGGTTTTCGCCAATCACCGAAGAACGAAAAACTGATAGTTTGTGTTTCCAGTGGAGGGAACAATCTATGACAAAGCAGCATAATCAAAGCCCAAGTACCCACTTTGACGGCATCGTATCGAATCTCCCGTGGTCTGATGGGTTCAGTATCGGCACCGGAATAAACGCGGTAACGGGCGAGCTGATGGCAGGCGTTGCGATTGAGAAAAGCAATCCGACCAAGTCGGAGACGAAGGAGGCACGATCTAGGTTCCAGTGGATTGAGTCGGAGTCGGACCTGGATCAGGAAATCGACGTTTCCGCTAATGGCAGGTACAACATGGACGGCGTAAATCTTAGCGCCTCGGCCAGTTATCTTAATGAAGTTAAGTTCTCGGACACTTCGGTGACGCTGATTGCGCACTACGAGTCGACTTATACTGGATACGATGAGTCTGACCAGTACGAACTTAACGCGGATGCCAAGGCGCAAGTGGGTAATCCTAAGAATTTTCGAGAGCGTTACGGCGACTATTTTGTGGCCGGTTCTCGTCGCGGGTCGCGCTTTACGGTTGTTTATCGGTGCGAGACTCACTCAGCAGAGAGGCTAGACAAATTTAAAGCTACTGTGGGTGCCGATGCGGAGGTCTTCGACGCCAAAGGTAGCACTGCATTTAAGCGAGCGGCCAAAAGTAACGACGTCAACATTACGATTACTGTGGACGCGGTGGGTTTTAAGGGAAACTTACCCGCAACGCCGCAAGATCCGGAAGAGATTCTTAAGTTGTTGCAGCTCTTTATTGAGCAGGAGGAGGGCGTACCGGTACGTGCCAAGCTGTACCATTACAGCCGGCTTTGCGCATCTATACCCACTATTGTGGCTATCTCCCCGACGGCATTTGTGGCACTGCGCCAGCTCTACCAGATGCACTTCCGTATTGACAGCAGTTTCAACTCTTTACCGTCTAACTACCAGCAACAATACGAAAGCACAATTACATCCTTCCGGGACAAGCTCAGCGCTAATAGCAACCTACTGGCAACCGATCGTTCCGTACGCAGTGACCTAACCGGAGAAGCTCACGATCTCTACATTTCATTGCGTGCTGTTCTGGACAGGCAAGACTTTTACTTCGCGGTCGCCGCTCAAGTATCACATGAGCCGAAAAAGGGTCACATCACTACATGTCTTAACTGTGGACCGAAGGCCTGGCTGTATGGTTACAGTGAGTACAACGGAAGCCACTCCGTCCAGATCGAGAGCAGAAAGCTCGCCTATTCCCATGGCGGCACTGTTACCGTGGTTAATCACAATTTTAATGTTGATCCAGACCAGAGCCGGCTGATCGTTGGCTGGGAGATTCGCGCCAATATTGAACGCGCCGGGGAGTGGAAAAAAGTATCGGACCAGATCATCCTACGCAACAGCGCTGAGGTATGGGCGCAGTCCAATTTGTGGGGTAAATTTGATTGGACTGTCTGGGTCTATTACGTTGACGCAAAAGACTACCAGTTCAGCCGACGGGAGCGTGTGCTCGGGCCTTACCCGAGCACATATGCCACTGAGCGTCCCAAGATATCCGGTAGCAACGATATAATACGACTTAACTAACGCTACCGCCGTATTACAACAGCACTGATCATTCAAACAATCTAAGCCTTCACCAAATATACATATAACTCAGGCTAACGCTGTCAAAATCGCCGGCGATTTTTGACTCTATGGCGGTGCTGGCCGCAAACCGAATGGCGTGGTGACGGTTTAAGGGGTGTAGTAGGGTGAGACCGGCGCGGGAGTTTTTCAGTTCGGTCTGCTCGGCGCCGTCACCCACGGTGGCGGCGCCCCCTTGATACCAGTTAACGTCTAGCGAGAACCAGGTACCGTTTTTAACCACATGCACCAGATGAAACTCGGACGAAAGCACAGGCTTTTGGCTACGGACTTTGCTCTGATAATCATCGTTATCTTCATAAAACCAAGTGCCAATTTCGCCCTCAAATAACCAACCGTGGCTGATTGGGACAATAAAGCCCACCGCCGGTTTTACGGCCCAGCGGTTGCTACCGGCGTTAAACAATTTGTCACCGTCGTATTCGCCAGTGGGGGCACTCACCAACACGCTGGCACCCACAATGGGCTCTGGGTTTGCCACCAATTCACGAAACGCTTTGCCATCCATACTGGGGGCGCCCATCAGGTTAATCGCAAGGCGGGCCCGGGCATCGGCGCCCGCGCTGATGGAGCGCTCTCTAAACTCGCCGTTAATCATCGCCTCGGCGTCGCCTTGGACAAAAGGGTAATTTATTTGCAGGCTGGCGGTGCGATCAAACAGACCGAAGGTTCGCTGATAAGTCAGTGAGAGAAAATCTAAGGTGGCCTCGGCGCCTTCTATGGGGGCAGAGGCATCGACGAGTACGTCGCCTTGCGAGTGCTGGTAACTCATAACGGCCACATTGGTGCCCGTTGGGGCGGGCCAATAGGCACGTGGGGCCAACTCTTGTGCTTGCGGCGTCGCGGCCACAGCTAAAACCAAGAGTACAAAAAACACATCCGTGATAGCGCGCCGCATGGATCAATCCTACCTAGAGAGCATCAAGTTAGTATAGCCATACCGGCGCCGAATTAAAAAGTCGTAAGTAGCGCCAGGTTCGTTTTCCCCCACAAAGAGTGCTGACATAAAAAAGCCGACACCTGTTAGGGTGCCGGCAAGCGCTCTCACTCAACGAGTGTTAGGGCCGTTTACTGTTGATTGCTGCTACCTTTACTCCTCTAGCAATGCTTGCGCTGCATGGGTTAAAAACAAGTAACGGCTACCCATGGGGATTACGTATTCGTTTTGCCCCCAAAAGAACGGCCAGTTGCTTTTGTTTTCGGGCAGGTCGGGTGCCAGCACCAATACGCCGGGTACTACACCGCCCGGAATATACGAGAAGTCGGCACGGTTACTGCCGTAAGCGGCGGTTTGCGAGTGCGAGCCGATGCCCGAGGCAAACGAGTAGTTAGAGTCGGGGTGGGTGCCAAATATGTAGTTTAAGCTGCGATACACCAGTTCTTTCTCGACGATGTCCGGGAAGGCTTTGTGCAACCAGTAGTTAGTGATACCAAAGCCCATTACCGAACCGTTACCGGCCCAACCGCCGCGCGTAATAGGTACGCCGTAGGGGTTTTCCGCCTCGATAGCGCCAATCCCCGAGCGATAATCACGCGTTAGCTGCTCAAGCGTTGCCGCGTAGGCGTCGTCCATATAAGGCATGGCTGACACCAGCATGGCGACGTTTTCACCGCGAAAGTTATCTTTCACCTCGTCGAGTAAATCACTAACTGCCGCGGCGTAGCGTTTGTCGCTGGTGGCAATTAACAATTCGACGGCAGCTTTGAGTTTTTCTTCCTCAAGTTTGCCGCCGGTGGTGTTGCCAAAACGGTAGGTGTTGGGCTCGCGGTTTGCCTCGTACTCCCACACCTTTTTGGCCGTTGCCAAACTCTCATCGGCCAGCTCCGCATTCACGGGGCCCAGCACGCGGCTGGCAGCGGCAAGCGCCGCGGCCGAACCGTAGTTTAGAGCAGTACTGTTGCTGGTAAAGGCCCAACGATCGTCAAAGCGGCCACTGTGGGTGCCATTTTCAGGCATTAGATCTTCACCGGCCGTCGGGTCTACGGTGGTGGGGTCGTACATGGGGCCTACGGCACGCTCATCGGTATGAGGGTCCATCGAGGCGTCGTAGATCATGTTATCGGTTTTGGTCGAGCCGTCACCCAGGTGCGGGTATTGATATAGGCGGCCTGCGACGATGCCGGGAATGGCGTGACCAATGGCGCGGTGTTGGGCGATAAGCGCCAAAGTGCCGTGCTCAATTTGCTGCAGCATATCCTGCTTGCCATCGGGGCGATTGATTTGGGTAAACTTTTTCTCTTGGCTAACGGTGGTGTTGTCTCGCTCGATGCCAAACTCTTCTACCGCATGCACCAACCCCTGTACCGTGTGGTATTGCGATTGGGTGCGAATGTCGTAATCGCCGGCGTCGTACCAGCCGCCGTAGTTTAAACCGTCGATATGCTCAAAGGGCTTAAAGTCGGTATCCAGGTTGCCGTCGTGGGCGTAGAGGTCAAAGTGCTCGTAGTTAGGCGGTGCCTGTAGCGCATCGTCCATATGTGAGCGGCCATGCCAAACCCGGTAGGCTTCACGCACCTGCATGTGATCCATTTGTACCGGGAAGAAAAAGTCCAGCGTAGGCTGCCATACTTTGGCCAGCACGTCGGAGTCGATGGGGAAGCTGTCGGTGGTTTGGTTACCGTAGCGCAATTGGTACAGGCCGGGCTCCGTCACGTTTGAAAAATCGAAGGTGACATATTCATAGCGCAGGTAGTCCCCCCAGGCTTCTGGCTTGCTGCTGTGGGCTACGCTGGTGCTGCCATCGGCTTGCACTTTAAGTAGCTCTACGGTTGCCTCGGGCGTGTCGTTCGGGTCTAGCTCTATTACGGCGCGTTTTGGTTGCGCCGGGTGGTAACCCACTTGCGAATATCCCACCACAGGCTCGCGCACCCAATCGGGGATCGCGCTGATGTCCACGGTCCACTCAACCACCTTACCGCTGCGGCCGGCCGGGATCATATCGCGAACCACGTACCAGCCGTTTTGCGCCTTGGTGCGGCCATCAAACAGCATTAACTCGCCATCGCCCAGGGTTTCGCTGCCTAAGGTTTTACGGATAGTAACGCGGCGCTCCGGGTCGGCCGGTGCCAGCACCAGTGTTTTACCCTGTGCAAAGGCGGTGGGCTCGGTCAGGCCCTGATCGTTCATGATCATACCGTCGGTGGTAGAGGCCGAGCGCGGGAACTGCCCCGGCTTGCCATCGGCCAGGTAGGCTTTGTCCCAGTATTCGGCGGGCACAAACTCCATATTAAAGCCGGCTTTGCCCTCCAGCTCCTGGGGCAGCGGGCTACCCAGGTATACGCTAATTACAACGCCGTTATCGCGGGCGGTGGCGGTAACGCTGTAGCTAAAATCCAGCTCAGGGTAGGCGAGTTGGGTGGTAATGGTACCGCTTTGTTTGTCGACTTCACGCGAGACAAACTGGCCCATACCATCCCACTGCTCGGGCGTGTGTAACAGCCGCACATCGCCGTTGGTGGCGGTTCGCTCGCCGTGCTGAACAATCTCTATGCCCGCGGTTTTGGAATCAAAAAACAGGCCACCGGGCTTACTGGAAAACGCAAATACATCTACAGCGGCTGAATCAAAGTACTCTTTATCGTTTAGCGTTAGCGAGTTTTGCGCAGTATTGGTGGGGTTATGGGCGCAAGCGGCAAGCATGGTTGCCCCTGCTACTGCTGCGGCCAGTGGCCGCCAGTTAAAAGGCACGTGCATGGGTATCTCCTATTGTTATGGTGTGGCTTGGTTTGCTACAAACGTAGACTTATATTCATTATGACCATTAGATGGGGTAACAATAGCGCAAAATCAATAAGTTTGCGACAGGACGCTATTTTTAGGTAAAAACACCGCAAGGCCGCATTTTTAAAAGGCAGGGCGCGTTTTGGCCGGGCAATTATGGTTTTAGGTTCTGTAAATTTTTGTCTTTTGCGCGTAAGGCTGGCACCTGGAAGGCTTCGGTGCCTCGCAAAGCTTTATATCGCCTCATTTAAGCATTTGTCATCCAAGCTCACTCGATACACACCCAACCAAGCTCCAAAAATTAACCTCTCAGCTCACGGCGGACAAAATCGCGACACTCAATTGTGAATACCCCGACAAGTCGCTAAAATCCACGCTCTTTACGCCAAGCAAGGCGACTACAACAATAGCTGTAAAAGGATGCTCCTCTTGACCGTGTCTCTCAATTGCACAATACGCTTATTCACTCTGTTTATCGTGACCGCTTTAATGACCGCTTTAATGACCGCTTGTGGCGGTGGTGGTGGCGGCGGTGAAGAAGACGAGCCAGCACTAGAGGCTCAAGCGGCCCTCTCGGTGCCACAGGGCTCGCTAGAATTATCGTTGCACCAAAGCGTTGTAGCCCTCGATGTGGCAGGGGGCTCGGGTAGTGGTGAGCTAAGCTTCAGCTCAAGCGACACCTCGGTGGTGACAGTCGACGCGAGCGGTAATGTAACGCCGATAAGCGCCGGAGTCGCCGCCATTGACGTAAAAAAAGCGGCGGACAACCGCTATTTGGCGGCCGCAACTCAGGTGGCTGTCACGGTGCTTTTAGCGCCACAGGTGCCGCTGCTTTTTTTAGAGTCCGAGAAACACGTATTTATCGACGCAGAGCCTTTTAGCAACCCTTTAACGGGTGGCAGCGGCGAGGGCGAGCTACATTACACCTCGAGCGATCCAACCGTGGCCACTGTAGAGGAGCACAACGGTGTCGTTACGATTGTAGGCGAGGGCAGCAGTGAGATAACGGCGCGTAAACAATCCGACGCGGAGTTTACCGAAGCAACCGCTAGCTACCTTGTGCAAGTCGATAAATATTCACAACAGGTGATGAGCTTTGAGCAAAGCCTGGTCGAAGCCATCGTCAATGCACCAGCGCCGAGCAACCCACTGACTGGTGGCTCTGGCCTCGGGGCCGTTACCTTTAGCTCCAGTGATTCGTCGGTAGCCACAGTAAATTCTGAGGGCGCTATCAGCACAATCGCGGCGGGCACAGCCGAGATCACAGCGTACAAAGCGGGTGACGAAAACTACCGTGATGCGCTTGCCCGCTACGAGGTTGAGGTCACTGAGCTGCTAAGTGAGCTGAGCATCGGCATTAGTTATAGTAATACGGCGATTCAATGGAGCTCGCCAAGCGATGCAATAGAAATGATCCGCTCTAGCTATTACCGGTGTAACGCTGATCAATACCAACTTTGTTCTAACGGAACTCTTAAACGTTTTTATGAGGCGCCCCAAAGGCCGTATCGCGACAACTTTCTTAAAATTGGCACTCTCGGCTACCTGCAATTTCAAAATGAAGATTATCGCTCCAACGCGGTAAGAGTGGAGGCAAAGACTACACCGTTAGCGTCTAAGCGCGGACACCAATTGGTTGCATTTAAAAATAAGCTCTGGTTGTTTGGCGGTGTTGACGTAAGAACTTACTACGTCCGGCACAATGAATATATTTGGTCTTCCAGCGATGGCGCAGACTGGGCGGTTGAGTCCGGCGACGCCGACTACGGCAAAATTCATGACCATACTGTCGTGGTATTTAAAGACCAACTATACCTTTTCGGTGGTGAAAGGGCGTTTGAAGGTGGAGCGGGCCGCTTTAGCTCAGAGGTATGGCGCTCAAGCAACGGCACCGATTGGGATTTAATTAGTAACGACTCGCCCGCAGGCCACCGAGGTGATGTAATCGTTTTTAATGGTAAATTGTGGGCCATTACCTCTAACATCTGGAACGATAACCTCCCCGCCGAGGTTTGGTCCAGTGAAGACGGTGAGAATTGGACGAAGGAGGTCGCTATTGCCCCCTTTGGCTCACGTGAGGGTTTTGCGCTATACGCCAACGACGACAAGCTGTTTTTAGCGGGAGGGTATGTATACTCCGGAAGCGATTACTATCTTCAGGACGTTTGGGGTACTACCGACGGCATTGAGTGGAACCGTGAGACCGAACATACGGGTGTGGGGCAATTGTGGGATGCTACCGTCACAAATATTAATGGCGCATTCTATATGTTTTTAGGGCACGGTATAAGCGCGCGGTTCAATAGGCCTTACTATCGTTCAGAGGACGGCATCCGCTGGTCTATCGCCAACAGATCAACCATGAGTGACAACGGCCCACCCAGTATTGCGCAATTAAAAGGCCAGACGTTTTTGCTTGGCGCGAACGGAGATTTTTTGTGGCAAACCAGTGATGGTGAACAGTGGCGAGTACCTGTGGGTGTGTCTAATCTGCGTTGGACACCTCGGTGATTCTATCTATTACTGATATGGGGCACGCAAAGCGCAGGGCTTAAAGTGTGAATAGTGCTCGTGTGTGCCTGAACCGCAGTGCTGCCAAATGGCAACACTGCGTATGAGCATTACGAAAAACGTAATCCGCTGATTTTTAGCCAGGGCAATTGACTGCCACCAAAGTCCGACACCTCGGCACTAATAGCTTCAATATCGAGCAGCATCTGAGCAACGTTACCGGTAATCATCGTTTCCGTAAGGGCAGTAGTACGTTTACCGCTCTCTAAAAGAAAACTATTTTTTATAACCCCCGAGAAATCACCATTGGGGGCAGGGTTGCCCATTGATAAACGCCCCACCAGCGCACCGCGCTTAACCCCGGCCTGCATATCGGCCCGACTCGTTGTGCCGGGGGCGATACACCAACTGTTGCCCGCCGGGGTGTAATCAATCCCCATTTTTCGGCTGCCGATGTAGGTGGGCAACTGGCAGGTGAGCTTACCTTTGTCGATTAGTGTGACTGACTCGACCTTAAAGCCATCAAAGTTATAGGGCGCTTGCCCTGGCCCCTGCGGATTGTTGTAAACGGTGAGTGAGGGCGAAGCAATTGCACGGCCTACCGCGTTTTGATACACCGAGGTTTTGCTGATCAGGGCGCCGTCGCCTAACTGTTGCGTTAACCACCCCAGTAAATCCATCACCGCCATCGGCATTAACACAACCTCGCCCGTGAACTTCTCGCCCACCATTTGAGTGCGGGTTTCCTGCACACTGTTGGCCATCATCTGGCTCATGTCGAACGCTTCTGTTAGCTCTAGGGGTAGGGTATCTAGCTCACCACCGGTGTAGTTAAATGAGCTACTGCCCTGCTCGTCTTTACTCGCCCCCATCAGGGATACCTCATAACCGCCCACCGACGAGGTAATCTCGGTGTTTTGGGTGGTCACTAGCGTCGTTTTTGCGAGCGTGTGTTTAATGGCGCACTCTTCAATCTGAAACGTTGGGTAATGTTGGCTGCGGGTGTTTAGTAACGATTTCGCACTGGCGGCAATAGCATCGCGGTCGACCTCCTGTGGCCCTTTGGTAAAAGTGCCTTGTTGCTCAGGCGCTACCGCGTAGGCGTCATCCTGAGGTGAGGTGGCAACATCACGTTTTAAATTCACGATCATCTGATCAATGATCGTTGCATCCAAACTGGAAACGGATGCTGAGACACGTTTGTGATCTTGAATCGCCATCACCGACAGCGACTGGCTTTGGGTGGTGCGCATCAAACTCACATGGTTGTGAGCAATGTTTAGTTCATTAACATTTGCCTCGGTAATTTTTACGAGGGCGTCATCAAATCCGGCACGGGTGACCGTTTTAAGTATTGTATGGGCAAGTTTTTGCATTATTCACCTCCCAGTTGCGCTTTTGCCCGAATAGCAGGGCCGCCCATCGAAACAACCATAGGTTGTTTTTTACCGCAGTAACCGGCGCTATCCCAATGCATATCGCCCGAGACGGCATCCACCGACTGCAACATTTTTATGGCAGAGCCAGATAGCGTTGTATCTTTTATTGCGCGCCCAAGCTTGCCGTTTTTGATCTCGTATCCCAGGCTAATACCAAACATAAATTCGGTAGTCGTATCCGCCTGACCGTTACTGGTTTTCATTAGGTAATAACCATCTTCGACGTCGGCAATCATATCGCCGAGCTTACTGCTGCCGGGCATAATAGCTGTATTGCGCATCCGTATAAGCGGTTCATCGTCGGGGGCATAGGCACGTGCATTGCCGGTTACAGGGTTACCAAAGCGCGAGGCAGTTTCACGATTGTGCATAAAGTCGGTGAGTATGCCGTCTTTAATCAGGGTAACGTCTTGCGCGGGAGTGCCTTCATCATCCGCATAGACGGGCACATCCAACTCAACACCCTCGTAACTATGAGCAAAGTCGACCATGGTAATTAAGTCGCTGGCAATACGCTGTCCGCGCATATCACCAGTGACCGCGCCGCCCATCACCAGATCGGCTTCGCACGGGTGACCCATTGCCTCGTGAGCGAGCATTCCGGCCAGATTGGGGGCCAACACCACCTGTTGCGAGCCACCTTGTGCATGCACGGCTTCGCGCTTAGCCATTAAATGCAGATAGAGCTCATCAAGTTGCGACTCCACAGAGCTCATGGATAAATCCAGATCACCAAAACTGCCTTTACCCCCGATGATATGAGCCAGCTCGACGGGCTTATCGTCGTTATCTTTAACCCGGATCAGCAAGTACATCATCGCTCGCGAGATGTTGTTGTAAGCGCGAGAACCCAGGCTGTTTTGCACATATTTATTGTGATATTCATCAAGTGCTACGGCGGTAACCGAGGCCACCTTCTCGTAACGGTTTTGCGCCAAATCAGACACGGACTGTAACCACTCGATAAGCTGCTCAGACGACCAGTTTGGCTGGCAGATAATGCCATGCTCGCCCTGGTAAGCCAGCTCCGGCAGTGGGCGACTTTGATCGCCAAAAACCTGCATCGCCTGAGCGTTGGCTAAAGCAATATTACTCAGCTTGTTTGCACCTGTTGGCTGAGTGGCCGAGGCAAACCCCCAGTAGCCCTTTTGAAAAGCACGGGCGGATTCGCCGGCAACGTGCGAGCTGTCGTTGGCGGTTAAGTTTCCGTCGACCATGATCAGTCGACGTTTACGCAGTTCGTGCTGGCGATACTCGCTGTAATCACCGGCGGGGGTAAAGTCTGCAAAAGACATACGGGGCTCCTTGCACCTGAAGATCACAGCAGCTTAGCAGAGCGGTTAGCTAAAACAAAGAATACCAAAGACACGCTTACTAAGGCCTAGGATGCTTTACTTTTGGGCTGCCCTGCAGTGAGGGGGCATCGGTCACTCGCCAATCTACAGTGACTGACTACAATGAACGTCTATCTCTGGCTTTTGTAAATAGATCACACTAATCAAGTAAATTAAGGCGTAGGCTCCTAACAAATGGAGGTAAAAGCATGAGGACTTTAGTGTTCGCAGCATGCCTAGCGTTGGCGGGCTGCGGTGGTTCTGGCAGCAATAACGAAGCCAGCTCGTCGGACAGTTCACCCGGCCGGATATCGTCGAGCTCCAGCTCCGTTGAGAGCTCAAGTAGCTTCTCCTCACCTCAGAGCAGCGCAAGTTCTGTGGGCTCCCCAAACTCTTCGAGCCACACAAGTGTAAGCACCAGCTCCTCTCTGCCTAGCTCCTCCTCTGTCAGCACCTCATCATCTATTAGCTCGCAGAACTCGACAAGCTCTACCATTTCTTCCAGCTCAGCGAGCTCATCCAGCAGCCAGTCTAGCGTACCTAAGGTATCAGGCTTAGATAGCCGCCCAAACAACACTAGCTGCCTGGCAGGGGAGTCGCCCAGCGCTGAATATGGCGTGGCGCTGCAGCGGGTTTACGGCAATTTAAGCTTTAACGAGCCGGTGGATATGCGCATGGCGCCGGGCGACAGCCGTGTTTGGTATTTGGCCGAGCAGGGCGGTCGAATATTTCGCTTTGCCAACGA
The DNA here is from genome assembly GCF_963975215.1 of uncultured Gilvimarinus sp. Classification (GTDB taxonomy): domain Bacteria; phylum Pseudomonadota; class Gammaproteobacteria; order Pseudomonadales; family Cellvibrionaceae; genus Gilvimarinus. The sequence goes on along the minus strand of NZ_CAXBFW010000007.1, from coordinate 46,444 downwards.
GCAAGACGTAAGCGAACGGGTGCTGTTTGCCGATATGCGCGCACAAGTTAATGACAGTGCCAATGAGGCGGGCTTGCTGTCGTTTGCGTTTCACCCGCAGTTTGCCAGTAACGGCGAGGTGTATGTGTTTTACCAAACCGATGAAGCCGGTGCTGGCGGCTGTTGCGATTCGGTGCTGTCACGCTTTACCACCGATGGTACTGGCCAGCTGGATCTGGGATCAGAGCAGGAGCTCATTCGCTACAGCGCACCTTACCGCTCCAAAAACCATTTTGGCGGGCGCGTTGGTTTTGGCCGCGATGGCTACCTTTACTTAAGCATCGGCGATGGCGGCTCGTCGGGAGACCCGGACAACCGCGCTCAGAATACCGCCAATTTATGGGGCAGTATGATACGTATCGACGTAGACACGGGCACCCCCTATGGCATACCCAGCGACAACCCCTTTGCCGCGCAAGCGGACTTTTTGTGTGATTCCGACACTCAAATGATGCAAAAGCAAGCAGCCGGCGGCAGTTGCCCGGAGCTATACGCCTGGGGGCTGCGCAACCCGTGGCGCTGGTCGTTTGATCGCGCAACCGATGCCTTGTGGCTGGCCGATGTAGGGCAGGGCAACTGGGAGGAGGTGAATATTATCCAGCGCGGCGGCAACTACGGTTGGCGTATTCGCGAAGGAGAGCATTGCTATAACCCCTCCAGCGGCTGTCAAACAGCGGGGTTGATCGACCCCGTAGCCGAGCAGGCGCAACCGGGCTTTCAATCCATTACCGGCGGCTTTCGTTATCGCGGCACAGCCGTAGCCTCGTTGCGGGGTAAATATGTCTATGGCGATTTTGTTACCCGGCCGCTGCACGCCTTAAAAGAGAATGACTCTGGTGGCTGGGAACCCGAAGTGTTAATCGCGGATACAGGCCACAACATTGCCTCGTTTGCCGAGGACGCCAATGGCGAGCTGTACATCTTAAGCTTTGGCGGCGGCATCTATCAGTTGGTGCAAAGCAGTGAGCCCGGCGAGCTCAGCAATGCCCCCGAGCCATTGCTGTCGGATACCGGCTGTGTGCAGCCAAGCAACCCGCAACAACCAGCAAACGGGCTTATCCCTTACGCTGTTGCGGCACCTTTTTGGTCCGATGGCGCCCACAAACAACGCTGGCTGGCACTGCCCGAAGGCAAGCGTTTAACGGTGGCGGCCAATCAGGATTGGGCCGTACCCGCCGGTAGCGTTTTGATGAAAAACTTTTATTTAAACGACGAGCTGATTGAGACCCGCTTGCTAAAACACCATAGCGATAACGTGTGGGCCGGGTATACCTACGCCTGGAACGACTCTGGCACTGACGCCGAGCTGGTCGAGGGCGGCGCCGTAATGCCGCGCCAAGGCCAACCGTGGATTTACCCCAGCGGCAGCGACTGCATGCAATGTCACACCGAGGCGGCAGGGCGCGCACTGGGGCTTGAAACCGCGCAGCTAAACAGCGTGTTGCGCTACCCCTCGAGTGGCCGAGAGGGGCACCAAATAACCACGTTAAAAACCATCGGCGCGTTAAGTGGCACAACCACTGACGTAACGCTTGCCGATCCGGCCGATCAAAGTGCTCCCGTATCAGAGCGGGCCCGCGCTTATTTGCACACCAACTGCGCCCAATGCCATCAACCCAGCGGCGGCACCAATGTGGATATCGACTTGCGCTGGCAGACCGATTTTGCCAACACCCGGCTGTGTAATGTGCCGCCGCAAAACGGCACCATGGGGCTTGATGGTGCCTTGCGGCTGGTGCCGGCAAACAGTGATTTATCGGTACTGGTGTTGCGCATGGCACTGCGCGATCACGCCGAACAAATGCCGCCCGTAGGCAGCAACATGGTGGATGTCGAAGGCGAGGCCCTGTTGCGCGAGTGGATAGACGCTATGCCGGGCTGCGAGGGCTAAGCAACGCACGTTGCTTAGCAGGCCGTTAACCGATACCCAAAACCGGCGTTAGTCCGTTAGCGCCGGCGTGCTCCAGTTAATCCAGGGAGTCACGTCTTCAGGTTTGGCTTTGCTCGAGCGCATTACCTCGGTATTGCCCGGCTCGTCCAATAAAAAGCGCTCTACGTAGACCGCCAATACCTCCTGCTGGTGGGCCGGTAATTGGCAGTGCGCATGCGCGCCGTTTTCTGAGTAGGCAATGTTCTCGGGGACGCCCAGTGCGCGGTAAATCTCTTTAGCCGCCGCCGTTGCGACATAGGCCGCCCGAGGGCCAAGCCAGTCAATGTCATTATCCAGCACCAGCAAGCCGCGCGGCGCCACCATGCCCATAAGTTGATGATGGTCAAACGGCAACCGCGTAACATGCCTATCGGCAAAGGTGGCGCCAAAGGATTCACGAAACCAGGGCTGCTCGCCGGCGGCATGGCCTAAGGTTTGAATATTGTTACCTTTATCGGCTAGCGCTTGCGCTACCCGCCAGCTAACGGCGCCGCCGGCACCCGACTCTTGGGCAATGGTTAACGCAATACGCTGGTCCAGGGCGCCTGCCAAAAGGGCTCCCTTACCATTGCGTGAGCAGCCCGTTACACCAACCCGGCTGGCATCAATTAGCCCTTCACCAGAGTCCTCTAGCACATCGATCAAACGGCTTACCCCCCAGGCCCAGGCCGTCATAGAGCTGGCGGAGTGATCGCTGCCGTACACATCGTAAAACAAGCCCGTACCCCGCGAGTCACTGCCGCTTTGGGCACCTACTTGATTGTTATTAAAATTAATAACGGCCACACCGGCACGGGCCAAATACTCGTTATTGAGGCTTGAGGCACCGATGCCAATAATCGCCGGGTAGGGCGGCTCGCCACGGCTGGGCAAGGTAAGCGCGGCGTTAAAGCTAACCTCGGTGTGGTTATGCCGCACCGTGACGGCAACGCTGTTGTTTTTCACGCGGCCGCTCACCAGCTCGGGCTTAGGGGGCTTTATGCCCGACTCGTAATGCTGCACCTGCCAGTAAAGCTGCTGGCGCTGGCAGCGCCATTGTCGCTTGCTGCTAATGCGGTCGCCGGATAGCGCCATAAACGGATCTGGCAGGGTGGCGATGTCAGGTAGCTCAGTGGCGTCAGCCAATTTAGGTACGGGGCAGTCGGCGCCGTTATTTTCCGCGCTGGCCGCGCTTGAGCCGCAGCCTACAAGCGTACAACACAATGCAAAAAGGGCTCTCGCCCGCCGTGGGGTTAGCTGTGGTAAAAACATTATTATTCCTTTTTATTTTGCTCGCTATTGCTATAAAACGGGTAAACTCAAGCACAATAGTCTATACGGCCATATGAGGGTAGCGGTAAGAGCCTGTTGCGGCAACTGCTCGCCATTTGGGTCAGCAACAGGTGTCAGTCACAATAGCAAGCGCGCTAAAAATTAACGAAAAGTGCCGTTATTTTTTTACGCTAAATTTACGATTGATGACCTAATGCTTAATTCGCGGGCGGGGTGTTCCTGTCGTTCTGTGAGCAGGATAGTGGTGATAATTAATATAGATTAGAATAACCTGAGCCCTCGACCATAAAAAGTAAATAAGGATGCCCATTTTTGAGTAACGCACCTGTTAACTATCTCGACAAAGCGGCTGAGTACGGCAAGAGTATTAGCTATGATCGGCCGGCCAGCGGACAGATTTATGGCTTTGTTCGCGATGCGATTGTCAGCATGGAGCTGCTGCCTGGGCAGATGATCTCCGAGACAGCGCTGGCCGCTAAATTCGGTGTTAGCCGAACCCCTGTGCGTGAGGCCCTGATAAAACTTGCCAACTTAGGGTTTGTCGAGGTGCTGCCTCAGCGCGGCACTTATGTGTCTAAATTTAGTATGAAGAATATTCTTGAGGCGCGGTTTATTCGTGAGGCTTTAGAAGTGTCTGTGGTTAGCTACCTGGCCGAGCATACACAACCCGAGGTTATCGCCGCCGCCGAGGCGATTATTGCCGAGCAAAAGCTCGCGGCCGAAGCCGATGACGCACTGCTGTTTCAAAGTTTAGACGATAAGTTTCATCAGGTACTGGCCAACCATACCGGCCATGCAAGAGTGGCCGAGAAAATCGAAGAAGAAAAAGCACATATGGATCGCGTGCGGAATTTAAGTTTGCATATGCGCGGCCAATACAAGCGGATACTGACGCAACACCGGGCGATTATCCGGGCGATTAAAGCCGGCTCAAAGGACGAGGCCATTAGCGCCATGAGCATTCATATGCGCGGCATTTACAAAGTACTTGATACCTTGCCGCAAGAGCATCCAGAGTACTTCCAATAGTTAAAAAAAGCCCCGCGTTGAGCGGGGCAAGGCATACATCTTACGCTTAGGAGAGCCTAAAATTTAAAAAGGTGCCGCCATCGCGGCACCAGGTTGCTTAGAAGGACGCACGCACACCCATGGTGTAAGTCGTGCCCGGATAGTAAACATTGTAAGACTGAGAATCCCCCAACACGCCGTCGCCGGCAAAGCGCGTAGAGAGCGGCTCGTTGTTCAGGTTGTAGGCGTCAAAGGTTAAGGTTACATCGTTATCTTGCATAACCGGCAAACGGTAACTGGCCGATACATCCACCTGCGAGCGATCGCGCGTTTCCACATCTTGCCCCCACGAGTTAAACGCTACAGCGCCTTCCTGGTGATACAGGGTTACCCGCGCCTGAAATGCATCGTTCTCGTAGTAGCCGGTTACGTTGTACGAGTCCGCCACACCGGTAATTTCGGCACCCTCGGGCGAGTCGTCCTCAATTTTGTTGGCACTGGTATTAAAGCCTAACCCTTCGACCAAAAAGTCCAGCGGCTGAACCCAGATTAATTCAAAACCTTTTAGGGTGCTGGCCTCGCGAGTGTTTACCCGGGTAATGACTTGCACGGTGCAGTTAGGGCTACAAATTGCCTCCGCCTCTAACTGAGTGGGTGTCAGCTCACTGAGATCAACCCCGTACTGACCAAGGTTGTCCAGGTTCTCTAAAATGGTGTCCTGATAAGTAAACCCGCTGATGTCTTTGGTGTAATAAGTTAAACCAACATAGCCCAGTTCACTAAAATACCACTCACCACCAATATCAAAGTTAGTGGATTCAAACGGCGCGAGTCCCGGGTTACCCACACGTACCACATCGATGCCAGAGCCATCCCACTGGGCGCCTGGGAACATATCACTGGGGTTGGCACGGGTCAGGCTGCGTGACGCACTGGTGCGCAGCTTAATGTCGTCGGTTAGATCATACACAGCGCTAAAAGAGGGCAGTATACGATCGTAACTTTCGTTAGTGGCACCGGTTTGGTCTTCGACGAATTGGTCAGTTTTTAACGCACGCACGCCGCTGTTGGTACGCAAAATACGGCCAGCCACTTCCGTTTCGGTATTAAACTCTAAATACAGCGCGGTGACCTCTTCGGTGATGTCGGTCAGGTTTTGCTGCTCTTCTTGCCACTGGTCAAAGCCAATTAAATCTTTCATGGCCGACCAGTCGGTGGCACCAAAACTCTGTACGCCGTTCCAGCCATCGATGTTAGAGCCAAAGTTAACCGTCCGGATATAACCCTCAATATTATTGGTCAGCTCAGCTGTGGCGCCTGAGCCTTCCAGGTACTCGGCCATAGTGACAGAGCCGTCGGCATTACCGTCGTACTCCATAGCAAACACAGGCAGGAAGGTTTGTCGGGTGGATTCTATTTCATCGTGATGAATACCAAATTTAAAACCGTTGCGATCCGGGTCGTCACCGTATTCAAAATCAACATGAAAACCTGTGGTGCTGGTTTCACGCTCGGTGTGGCTGGCGCGAATCCGATCTTCTCCGTCATGGGTGGTGTAATTGGCGTAATCGCTGGTGTTACCGTAACGAACGGAGGGCACAATGCCGTCATTGGCGTACTCCAGCGTAGTCGAGGCGCCAAACATTAAACCGTAGGGGTTGTAACGAGAAAACTCCGAGTCGGTAAAGCTGGCCGAGGCCGCCACCGAAAAGCTATCGGATATTTGCCAGTCCACACTGGGCATGATGCTGGTAAAGGTGGTTTCTTCGTCGTAATCCTGCGAGCCAATCCAGGGCGAGGTGCCATAAAAAGTACCTGAAACCACCTGGTTTTTACTGTCCAGTTGAATATCAGAGGGGATCGGCTGATACACATAGTTGCGGCGATAAAAGTGCGATATTTCATCCCGCGTGTATTCGTTTGCCGTGTCGGCACTCAAAAAATCCAATGCCGCCGTAATATCGTCGTTGGGAGTGTACTCAAGAGACACCAACGCCGAGACGCTGTCTTTTTTGCCATTGGTTGATACCATGCGCCCGATGTAAGGCAGTTGCATCGCGTCAAAGGTTGACTGCTGGCCACTAATATCGATGACGTCACCGGCATTAACGCCCGGGTGGGCAGCGGCGTAGTCTGCTGAGGCAATATTGGAGTAACGTAATCCGTCGCCGCTGCCGTCGGCGCAGGCATTCGTACCAGGCTCGCCTAAGCAGGCACCTTGCAGCACATTGCCGATAACTTCGTAACCATCCACACCATGGTCATTAGATTGCGCCACCACGCTGGCCAACACCCCGAAAGTCTCATTAGAGAAACTGTAGGTGAGCGAGCCTTTGGGGCTGGTTGAGCTGGTCGCCTCTTTATAAATGCCGTCCACACCCACGTTTAATGTGTGGCCTTCGCCTAAGTCTGACGGGCGCAACGTTTTCATATTCACGTAGCCCGACACACCGCCTTCAATTTGTTTGGCCGTTGCGGTTTTATTAACGGTTAAGCTTTTAAACAGCTCGGGTGGGAAGATGTCCAAACTTACCTGTCGGCCATCGCTGCCGTTTTGATTCATATCCCCCATAGAGGCGACCGACATGGAGTTGCCGTTTAATACCACTTTGGTAAAAGAGGGGCCCAGGCCACGCACCGAAATTTGCTGGCCTTCACCGGTCACCTCGCGGTTGATGTTTACACCGGGAATACGGCTTAAGGATTCTGCGAGGTTTTGACTTGGCATTTTGCCAATGTCGTCCGAGAACACCTCGTCCGAGAAACCAACCGAATCCCGTTTTGCCATGGTGGAGTTTAACAAGCTGCCGCGATAACCCGTAATAACCACTTCCTCAATAGCGGCGCCATCGGCGACAGGACTTGCGCTAGAGTCGGCATCTTGTGCCATAACGGTGGTTGAGCTGGCGATTAATAAACTGAGCAACCCCAGTTTAGAACGTTTGAAGTGTGGCGTATTTGGCATGATCCAGATCCTCTATTGGGCGATGGATTATTGTTATCACCGCTATTATTGTGGTCTTTTTTGGCGCCTAACCTACTAGTATACAAGTTGGGTGCTAAGCGGATACTAGACCCGTCAAACCTATGTGTCAATTAGACTATATGCTGGAGTGTGACAGGCTTAACGTACCTAAATCGCCTAAAGTAACGGCTGGTAGAACATCGCCGGTTGAAACGGCAGGCCACAATATACGGGGCTTAGAGGCAGGTGCGGGGTCTGTGACCAAAAAGAGTCCGGTGCCACACCTACGCCTGCGGGGTGAAGGGGTTTACAAATCTTTAGCAGTGCTTTGCATTTAGCAGGGTGGGGCATGCTGTCGTCACGCCGGTGATTGCGGCTCGGCTGTGCAATCAATAACGGTATACGAAAGGCCTCGGCAGGCAATCTGCGCGGAACATGTGTAACTCTTTTGTAAGCGAGCGGTAGTTACGGATTTAATACCCCGTTAAGCCATTGTAAAAACTGCGGGTAGGGCAAGGCACCGGCTTGCTGGGCTAACACCTCACCACCGCGAAAGACCATTAACGTGGGGATGCTGCGAATACCAAATTGCGCCGCTGTTTGCGGGGCTTGCTCGGTATTTACTTTAATAAAACGGGCAATGGGCTCTAAGCCACTGGCGGCACGCGCAAAACCCGGGGCAAAACTCTGACAGGGGCCACACCATTCGGCCCAAAAATCGACCACCAAAGGCAGCTGCTCGCGCTCGAGCCAACGCGTAAACTGGCTATCATTTGCCGATATTGGTTGAGCGCTGTAGATGGCCTCGCGGCACTTGCCACATTTGGGGCCGTCGCTTAGGCGAGTTTCATCGACACGGTTGGCTGTTAGGCACTGCGAGCAAAGGGTTTGTATAACGGCCATAGAGCCTCTTCCTGTTGATTACGCTAAAGGGACTAATGTTAACCCTTTGCCGGGCTTTAACACCACCTTAACCAAATAGCGGTAAATATCACGATCCAGGAGCGCAGCGCCCGTTTGAACTTCGCGTAGGTATTCCCAGTCCGGCTCTCCCGAGCCACTTACCGAGGCCAGCACGCACCAGTTATCAAGCACAAAGACGGTGTAGGCAGGCTCATTATCGTGTGGGTTTTGCTGCTCGACTAAAGCCACAGGGCCAGAGTAGGGCCAGGCTTTTAATGCTTCTTTGCCCAGCGCATCCATCAGCGCGGTATTGTGCTGCAATACTGACCACTCGCCCGTACACAAGCCTTTGCAGCGCTGCAGTTGGCGGCTCATGCATGCGCTTTTTACCGGCTTGGGTGTGACGACAACATGGTCACACAGGCCATATTCTTTGCCGAGCTGTATCAAAGCCTCGCGAGCCTTTTTTTGCGCCGCAAACAGGCCATACATACGGGAGCTGCGAGTCGCCTCCCGCGCGTCAATAATATCGGGGCGAAGCAAGCCTGTCTCATCTTCTTGCAGCTGAATAGTGTATAGCGTGCTGAGCCTGCGCAAGCGCCGGTTGTACAGCGGCTGATGCTTTTTTATCTCTTGCGCCTCGTGCAGCAAAGCGCTGAGCTCACCGGTGGTGCTATGAGCTTTAATATCCCGAATTTGCTGGCACATGGCCATGGCTTTAGCGCTGGCCCGATCGCCACTAAAGTGCGATAACACCCGCGTTTTAATATTGACGCTTTTACCCACGTACAACAAATTCTCGTTGTCGCCATAAAAATAGTAAACGCCTGGGCCGGTAGGTAGTTGCTCAATAATGTCCGGCTCGAGCCCAGGCGGCAGGCTAGGGCGGCGGGTTTGCACCTGGACGGCCGCCATAAAAGTATCGGCAGGCTTTGCGGCGGCGGCCGCTGATAAAAATTGGAAGGTGGCGCGGGCATCGGCCAACGCGCGATGACGGGCATCAACCGCAATGCCAAACCGCTGAATGATAATCTCCAGGCTGTGGCGCTTATGCTCGGGGTAGAGCGCACGAGATAGCTTTACAGTACACAGCAGCTCGAGTGACAGCGGGTAGCCAAGCTCGGCAAAGGCATTGCGCAAAAAGCCGTAGTCAAACCGCACATTGTGGGCAACAAAGGTTTTACCCTGCAACCGCGTGACGATCTCTTTAGCGACTTGCTCAAAACGCGGCGCATCGGCCACCATCTCATCGGTAATACCGGTTAGCCCCTGTATACTGCGTGGGATGTGTATTTGCGGGTTAATCAAGGTGCTCCACTCGCGCACCCCCTGCTCATCCACCTCAATAATGCCAATTTCGGTAATACGATCGCGCGTTACACTGCCGCCGGTGGTTTCGATATCCACAATGGCGAGAGGGCGGTCGAGCCCGGGAAAGTCGGTAGCGCGGGTGAAGTTTTGCAAGTAGTCTCCAGGTCAGCAATTAGGTTGCTTAGCAGCCGATAATACTAACAGGCTATTGAAAAACTATCTGCGTGGCCGCTGCGGCGTTGAAATCAAGCTCAAAATGCTCGTTTATTACTCATAAACTCCGCTTTTTCGCCCAGTTTTGCCTTGCATCGCCTGCCTCGAAAACGTTTCGAGGCAGGCTACTAATCAACTCTTACCGCCACAAGCCGACAGGCTCATTAACTATAAGCTTGGTGGGCGATCAATTGGCTTAAAGGGCGCTAAGCGATAATAATCAAAATCAGCAGAGCCGCCTAACTCTTGCGTCGCAAAGTGAAACAGGCCAAAGCGGTACCCCATAAAGTGAGGCAGGGTGTACTCCATAGTTAGCACCGGCCCGAGTGGTACCCAATCATTACCATTTAGGCTGTAGTAAAATTGTGCCTGATCGGTTTTATCGCGAAACTCGGCGCGAGCTTTAAAGTAAACGTCCTGTTGCTGCAGCGGTAGCGTTGCCAGCGTAGCTGGCTGTTCATTAGCTGTTTGCACCGCAACAATCTCAGTGCCGGTGTCACTGCGTTTTACCCCAATATAACCGTAGTGTTTCTGAATGAGCGCCAATCCCGCCACATCGCCTTGCTGTAAATGACTAATATCGATTTTAACGCTCGCGGTACTTTCCGGGCCAAAGGTTCGCTGCGTTAATGTGTTGCGGGTATCGAGTAAGGTTTTATCGATTCTGCCGTTGCCGAGGCGTAAAAAACCTTCGCGCTCGGTAAGCGACCAGTGCTTGTTGTCGGGGTTGTGATTCCACTGCCACGGCAAAGAAAGCGTATCGGAATTAAATTCATCAGAGGTGACAATACCGGCAACATTTTGGTTGGCGACCGCCATGTCTAAACGCTGCGGCACTTTGCCATCAACCCCAAACACCGGCCAGTTATCTTGCCAGTGGACGGGCACCAGATACGGAATACGCCCCACGGCACCACGGTCGCCAAACAGTAGGCCATACCAATCGCCCGCGGGGGTATCAATTAAGCTGCCTTGGGCGATGCCCTGATCTTGCAGTGCCACTTTACCGGTATAGGGCCCCGTTAGGGATTCCGCTCGATGAACCAGCACCGTACGCATGCCATCTTGTGGCCAGGTAATGGTTAAGAGGTAATAGTAGCCATTTATTTTGCGCAGCTGCGAACCCTCGGCCGGCAACATAATATCGCTCCCGGCCACGGCGCTGGCGTTTTTTATAATCACTTGATTAATGCCTCCGGGCTTAGGCCCGGATAAATCATCGTTAAGTTCAACTAAGCGAATATCACCGCCGCCGTAGACCATAAAGCTACGGCCATTTTCAAAATACAGAGACAGATCGTGTAAATCGGGCGAAAAGTTAACCTCTTGCCAGTTACCCGCGCCGATCTTTTTGGTGGTGTAAGTGTGGGTTTTACCGCTGGTAGCGGAAAAGGTCGAGACATAAAATTGCTCGTTGTGATAACGCAAGCTGCTTGCCCAGCTACCGCGGCCATAGGCGTTCTCGCCGTTTTTTAGGTTCATCGCGTCGTTATCGACCAAACGGTCGTAGGCGTAATCGACTAAAGTCCAGTTAACCAAATCCTTAGAGCGCATGATGGGCACCCCGGGATTCATGTGCATCGTAGTGCTGCTCATATAGTAGGTATCGTCTACCCGAATCACAGACACGTCGGGTACGTCCGCCCATATAATAGGGTTTTGTGCCGCAACCTGAGCCACTGGCTGGCAACCTGTAACGGTTACTAATGCCAGCGCGAATACGACGAAAAAAAGTTTAACGGGCTTCATGGGCTCTACCTTGTCGTTATGTTTTTAAATCGGTTACCGGTTATTAGTGGTTGTATTCCAGTGCACGCCCCACGGTATCCAAATAATAATCGGTGTAAGTGTTGTACTGGCCGCGCGACCACAACACCAACTTGTGCTCGCCACCGTTCACCACCATGGGGCGGATGTTATGGCGATGATCATCAAAAGACAAACGCTGCCAATTGATTGTATCGGTGCTATCCGACTCTGCAACCCGGGCGGTAAAGATCTGGTGTTTGCCGCCCAAGGCTTCGCCGGTGGTCGGGTCAACATCGGTAGAGATCACTACACGCTCGGGGTTGGTAGGGTCTAGGGTAATTAAACCGGTGTAGCTGGCCTCTTGCTCGTACAACCGAGTGCCGGCGTGTGCCACTTCGCGGTCGATCCACTTTTGGCCATCCCACGAGGCAAGGCGGTAGCGCTGGTCATTGTTGGCCAGATACAAAGAGTAGGCGATGTGCGGGTAACCCTTGTCGTCAAAGGCCAGCGCGCTGGTCCATGCACTGTTCTCAGCGCTTAACGCTACACTGCGAAAACCGCCGCCACCGCCGGCAAAAACTTTTTCGGCCTCAGACGGTTTGAGAGGGCCGTCTTTCTCTAGGTTTTTAATCAGGCGGCCATCCACGGTGTAGAAATTGCCATGGCGAAACTCCGCGTAGTAAATGCTGGTGCCGTAATCGCGCGGGTGCGCATCGGTAAAGGATATGCCTATCGTATCTGTACCGTTGCTGGTGTAGCGGCTGTAAGGGCGATGAACGCCCTCAACTTCGTTTTGAATAAAGTGTTGTTCATCGCCCCAGGTTTTACCCTGATTGTTAGAGACCACCATGGTCGGGTTCCAATCGATACCGCGATAAAAGTTGTACAGCTTGCCATCATCAAGCGCATACAAATTCATATAGGTAACGGAATCGTCGTAGCGCTTGATCTGCTCGTCACCCCAGCTTAAAAAATCGTCACTGCTTGAGACGCGATAGTAGTGTTTGTTTTCGGTGCTGTGACGGGCGTAAACGCTTAATACCCGGCCGTCGGGGCGAGCGTAAAAAACCGGAGAGTTGTGGTCGTCGTGATCAAACTGATCGTGCAAGGTAGTGCGGCCCAGCAAGGCGTCACGCTCTAAATCGTAAACGCCTACGGCCGCGTCACCGCGACCGTTTCCGGCGACACCGCCCACCAGCAATTTGCCGTTGTGGACGATGGCGCGGGGGTCCTGAAACCAGCACCACCCGCTGTTGTACATAAATGTACGTAGGTCAGTTACTTTTTTTTTAGGCTCGTCGTTCAGCAGCTTATACAGCTCGCTGCCCGCCGCTAAAAAAGCGCCGATGCCATACACTTCGGTGTAGTCAGGGAAAGAGTCGCCGGGTGCGGCGCCTACGGGTTGTACATGCCCCAACAGACCTTTTTCGGTTACCGCGCCCGACAATGCCTGCCAGGCACGCAGAACCGAAGGCTCGTAAGTTTCGCGATCGAGAATGCCTTGGTTGATACCCCAAGCCAGGCCAAAGGTAAAGAATGAGGTGCCGCTGGTTTCCATAATGGGGTAACCCTCGGTTCCACCGAGCAGGCCCATAGACCAGGTGCCGTCATCGCGTTGAATTTCTAGCAGCCGAGCAGCCATTTCTTTATACAGGTCGATGTAAAACTCGCGCCCCTCCCAGTTGGCAGGCAAGTCGGGAATCATCAGCGCAAGCCCGCCAAATACCCAGCCATTGCCGCGCGACCAGAAAATGTCCTCGCCGTTTTTCTCACTTTTGGTAAAAAAGCTCGAATCGCGCCAGAACAGATGGTCTTTTTCACTCCACAGCAAGTCGTAAGTGGCGTGATACTCCTGATCCATAAATTCCAGGTACTTAGAGTCGCCGGTCACCTTCGCTAAGCGCGCCCAAACGGGAGGCGCCATAAACAAGGCATCGCTCCAGCCCCAGCGGTCGTGGGCGTGGGTGTCTTCGGCCAGCCAGTCCAGAGTGCCGGTTTTAGGGTTTCCTAAAATCCAGTCAAACTGCTCGCGGGTGGGCTCCAGCATCTTAGGGTCGTTAAAGTCCTCATACAGCGCCAGATAGAACTGGCCCACGGTATGGTCGTCGGCGTGGTAGGGCCGCTGGTGCAGCGCCCAGTCGTTTCGCTCGCCGATCTCGATCAGCCAGTCAGTGTATTTTTTGGGGTTATCGGCCACTTGGCGCCACTGATTCATACCCGCGTAGAGCGCGCCGTGGTGCCACTCCAAATCGTGGTATTGCTCGCGGTTCATCCAATCCGGGGGAATAGTAGGCAGGGCGCGATATTTGCCTTGCTCGTAAAAGGTTGCTATTTGCCAGTCAGCGACTTTTTGGGTCAGCGCTTTTACGGACTCAGCCGACAGGGTAGGGGGAGCTTGTGTTATCGATGTTGGCGTACACGCCGCCAAGCATAGCCACAAAGCGCAAAACATTATCTGTCGCATCATGCAAACCTTATTCGTTAGTTATTATGCTGGTCCCGCATGGCGTAGACCATCGCGACCCCTATATTAGTATTATATTACATATAGGAAGTCGAGATCACAACTAACAGAGTAAGGATTACAGTTAGACGTAGCTGACGGCGAATACAACCAGAGCAATACCACCACTGCCTAAACCGACTGCGGCGAGCCGCGTTATCCGGTAAGACGCCAACAATAGCACCGGCACGGCACCCGCCGTTAAGCAACCCAGGGCGGCCACAAGCCCAAAACTCCAACCCTGCCGCGCAACCGTTACCAGCAGCACCAGCGCTACCAGTAACCAACCTAGCCTGCGGAAAATACGCGGGGGTAACGGCAATCGGCCGCCGGACTTACTAAGGTCAAACGCATGGCGGTTCATGGCTAAGCACAAACAAGCCATAGCGCTAACGCTTAACAGCGATACCGCCAAGAGGAATAAGTTATCGGCCATTATGAATTACTCCCCACGGCGTCTCGCTCAATGCCTTCCTGGTTATTTGCGTTGCCCCGTGGTTTACGCAGCGGCACCTGGGTGGTGCTCGCGCGGTAGCGTGATGCCCGAACGCGCCATGCCGCCCAGGTAAACCCAACGCCAATCACAAAAACGCTAATATCAAAACCGGCAAACACCCAGTCGCCACTCGTTAAGCTTTGCAGCAAATGACGCTCGGTAGTCAGCGCATTTAACACCGGCAGGGCGGCAAATAGTACACCGGTGGCTGCCAGCAGCTCCTGCCACGCCTTAAGTCTTGGCCGCACCGCGGCATACAGCAACATAGCCAGCCAGGTTAAAAACAAAATGTGAACCTCCCACTCGCCGCGCCCGGCCATATTCAAGGGCAGTAAGCGATTTGCCCAAAAGTAAGTTGCCATGCCAGCGGGCAGGCCCGCGATGGTACCGATGTTTAATTTCTCGACCAGCACCAACCCACGGTGAGTTTGACCCGGCTTGCGCTCGGCTTTTTTACGCCGTTTAGCCGTCCACAAAATTAACCCGGTTGCCACCATGCCGGTGCCCAAGACGCCGGACAAAAAATACAGCCAGCGCAGGGCGGTACCGGCAAACAAGCCCTCGTGCAAACCAAGAAACACATCGCGCACATGCTTGGCCATCGAGGCATCAGCCGGCTCTATGTGTAAAAGATTGCCCGTCACACCATCAAACACCAGGCGCTCACCACTGGTGCTAACCGTTTGGTCGATACTCTCGTACAACACCACCCGCGCATTGGCATCTTGTGGGTGATGAACGTCCACCACCTGAACCCGGCCCGGGCCCCAGCGCTGTTCCGCCTGATTAATAACATCGGCAAAGGGCGCCAACGGGGCAGGGGTGTTAGCGGCGTCAACAATGCCCGGCGGGTCAAACACTTCGGCATAAAATTGGCGCCGGCCTTCATCGCCATAGTGCGATGCGACGATCAGGGGCATCAGTGAAAACCCCATAAACAATAAACCCGAGTAGGTGATCATTAAATGAAAGGGCAGTGCAAACACACTAAAAAAGTTATGCGCATCCAACCACGAGCGCTGGCCTTTGCCGGGCCTGAAGGTAAAAAAATCGACAAATATTTTTTTATGAATAATGATGCCGGTAACGAGCCCCACCATCATAAACAAGGTGGCAACGCCAATAATCCAATCGGAGTATCCGCGCCCTAGGTAGTGCAGGCGCCAGTGCATTTGGTACAGGGTTTGCCCGCCACCGGTATCGCGCGGGGTTAGCGTCTCACCGGTGGTAGCATCCAGCGTTAAGCGCCCACGGGCCGAGCTCGCGCCCGCCTCCTCTGAGGCACCTTGCCAAAACACGCTAGGGTAAAGTTGGTTGCGCCCTGCAGGCAAACTAATGTACCAACGTTCGGCTTGCGGCGCCTCTTGCTCTAAGCGGGCTCTTACCACATTGGCGGTTTCCAGTGTGCTTAACGGAGCCTCGACCATAGGAAGCTCTGGCTGCATCCAGCGATCAATCTCGGTATCAAAATACCCGGCGGTACCTGTGACAAAAATTAAAAACAGCACCCAGCCTAAGGTTAAGCCAACCCATGTGTGCAACCAGGTCATGGCTTGGCGAAAGCCGCCATCAGGTGAGGCGGCGGCTTTTTTATTACTCGGTGACGATTGACTCATAAGCCCACGCTCGCTAACACATTCACACCCTTAGCCTGACAAAGGCCCGCCAGAATGAGCGCCGTGATCAACAATACACACCAGGCGCGCAGCGGCTTGCGTACCGCGCAAACCCACATAATGGCAGCGACGTACACCGCGAAACTGACCAGGTTACCCAGCAACACGGCATCGCTTTTACTGGCCGGTAAAATAGCGGCAAGAAAAATACCCACGGCGCTGGCCAAGGCGTAGCCGCCCAATAATGCCGCGCCAATTAATGAGACAAGGCGCCAACCGGTTAAGCCCATAACGAATTCCAATACGAACGATAAAACGTAAAAAGCCCGCGGGTAGGTGCAAATAGCACATACCCGCAGAGCTGTAGAGTAACGATTACTGTCACGCTAATACGCGACACCTAACCGTGGGTTAGAAGTTATAGTTTATCGAAGCAGTAATATTGCGCGGCTCGCCATACTCTAATTGGCTGTAAAACCCAATTTGGCTGTAGTAGGTTTCATCCAACACATTGTCCGCGTTTAGCTGTACTGATGACTGAGATGAAATATCGTAGCGCGCCATTAGGCTTACCAGCGAGTAAGAATCTTGCTGCAAACGCTCGGCGTTGCCGCTTATCGGGTTTGTGGCGTTGGTATAGTTACTGCCTTGCCAGTTAACACCACCGGCCACGGTTAACTTATCGAGCCCGCCGCCAAAACGGTAAGTGGTATATAGTTTTAATAACTCGTCGGGCTGATTAGTGTTTACCGCTGTGCCATCAGCGTCTTCGGCATCAAACTTGGTGTAGCTAAAGCTCACATCCCAACCGTCGGTAATTTCACCTACCACTTCCAGCTCTACACCGGTAGACTCGGCGCCTTCAGCCGGGCGATAAGCCTGTGCGGGCGGCACTGAGCCGGGCACTATCTCGTCGCCATCGGCTTGCGCCAGATTATCCTGCACCACGTTAAATAGTGTCACCGTGGTGTGCAGCGCATCGTCAAAGAAGCGGCTTTTTAAACCGAACTCGTAGTTGGTGCCGGTAATGGGGTCCAGCAAATCACCGTTGCGGTCGCGGCTGTTTTGCGGCGAAAAAATCTCGGTGTAGCTGGTGTAAAGCGAGTGATGATCGTTAATCTCGTACACCAGGCCGGCGTAAGGGGTAAAAATATCATCGTTGCCATAATCCACGGGCGAGCCGTAACTAACGCCGGTTTGCTCCCAATTTGAAATACGTCCACCCAGGATCACTTTAAACACATCCGTCACCGCTAAGCGCGTCGCGCCGTACACCGCCTCTTGCGTAATGTTCTGATCGGCCGCAACGGATTGCTCACCCCAGGTCGGCTGCGGGTAGCTGCCATCCCACTCAAAAAAGTTACCTACCGGAGCCACATCGGTGCGGGCGCGGGTTTGCGAGATAAAATCCTGCTCACTGCTAATGGCGCCAACGGTTAGATCGTGCTGATTGCCAAACAATGAATAGCTACCACTTAACTGGGCGCTATAACTCATTTGATCGCGCTCTGTCTCGGCGTTGTAAGGCGAGGGGTTAAGACCTTCGCCCGTGTCGCGATCAACCGTGCCCGACATGTAAATAAGCATCAGGTCCGCTTCGTTTACATTGCGGTTAACGTTTAATTTTAACTGCCAATCACTGCCAAAGTTGTAAATGACATCGGCAAACTGGTTTTGTACGGTCGAGGCCCAGGCGGTCCAATCGGCGCCAATGGTTTTAGAGCGCTCCCAATCCGTACGGCTGCCATCGCTGTACCAGGTGGGTAAGCCACCCCAGGTCGAGGCGGTGGGTTGATTGTCTTGATAACTCGCACCCACGCGCACTAACAAATTGTCGGTTAGGTCGGCATCGAGCACGCCATAAAATACGGTGGTTTCATCACCGGCCAAATCGCGAAACGACTCGCCATCTTCATAACTCACCACCGCGCGGCCGCGCACCGAGCCACTGCGATTTAAACCGGTGGCCACATCGGCGGTGGCCGTATAAGTGTTCCAGCGCCCGGCCGAGGCATTAACATAACCGGTCAAGGTTTTACTGTCGGCGTGCTTGCGCACCAAGTTAATCGAGGCCGAAGGGTTACCGGCGCCGGTTAACAAACCGGTCGCGCCGCGCACTACCTCAACGCGCTCATACAGGGCGGTATTAGACTGGGTTTCGCCGGCGTCGCCACCCGAGCTCCAGCTCATGGGAATACCGTCAATCTGGTAGTTATCAATGGCAAAACCGCGGGCCGAAAAGCGGTCCCGCGAGCTATCGCTGGATACCGACGAGATACCCGCCGCGTTATTCACGATATCGGTCAGTGAGCGCAAGTTCTGATCTGAGATACGCTCCGAGGTCATCACACTAACCGATTGCGGCGTCTCGTAGAGGGTTAAGCCAAGGCCGGTGGCCGTGTCGAGCTGATCGTTAGTGGTGAAACGGCTGGTGATCAGAACTTCTTCAATATCCGAGTCTGATTCAGCGCGATCACTCTCTGTTTGAGCGTGCGACACAGCGCTAATCGCGGCGCTTAGCGCCAGTAAAGCGTAACCGGGCAGAGCATTGCGACGCGAAAAATAGGTAAAAGACATAGCGACCCCCAAGTCGAAGTAAATCCAAGGGGGTAATATTAATGATAAGTACTATCATTTGCAATGGAAATAATTAAACCAACCATCACTATTCGTTAACGCTCATCCAGCACATACAATTTACGGCCGGCACCCAAGCCCGCCGCAATTGCAATACAGCCAATTAAACCAAGAAACAAGCCGGTAACCTCCCAGCCGTGAAACACATCGTGCAGTAATCCGGTTAACAACGGGCCCGACGACGCAAGCGTATAGCCAACGCCCTGCGCCATACCCGATAGCCGGGCCGCCGTATCGGCGTCGCGGGCCCGCACAGCCAGTAAGGTTAATGCCATACTAAAGGTCCCGCCTTGACCCAGGCCCAATATTACCGCCGAAACCCACATCAAGCTAAGCGGCGCATAGATACAACCGGCCAGCCCGAGTAGGGTGAGCACGACCACCAGCACGATCATAAAGCGCTGATCGCGCATATAGCTCGATATCCAGGGCGCGGCAATCGCGGTAATCACCTGCACCATAATCGACACCGACAACGCCAGCCCGGCGGCCACGGCATCGACGCCGCGATCTTGTAAAATCGAGGGTAGCCAGCCAAACACGGTATAGGCCAAGGCCGACTGCAACCCCATATAAAGGGTTACCTGCCATGCGAGCGAATCGCGATACAACGACTTTTTAGGCGCGCCAACGTTTTTAGGAAAGTGCTTAGCCCCTAACTGCAGCCACCATACAACGGCCGCAATAGCCGCCGGCAGCATCCAAAACCCAAGGGCGGGGCGCCAATCGCTGTTAAACAGCAACCGTAACGGCTCGGTTGCGCCCGCCGCCATGGAGGCGCCAAAACATAACAGCGCGGTATACAAGCCGGTCAGTAAGCTAACGGAGTTGGGAAAGTCGCGCTTGACGATCCCTGGCAGCAATACGCCCATCACGCCAATACAAGCGCCCGCGGCGGACGAGCCAATAAACAACCCCGCCACACCCAAATAAGGGCGAGCAAGTAAAGCGACTGCCAGCAACGCCACCGCCAGCAGCACCGTGCGCTCCATACCAAGCCGGCGGGCCACGATCGGCGCCAAGGGTGCCGCCAGCCCTAAAAACAGCACCGGCAAGGTGGTCAAAACCCCCAGCCCCGAAGGCGTTAGCGACAAATCATCGCCGATTGTGCGCAACACCGGCGATACGCTCGTCAGTGCCGGGCGCAAATTTAACGCAACCAGCATTAAGCCGAGTAATGTTAAAAAAATGTGCCTGGTAGGCGTGGCGGTGGGGGATGTCATACACAAGCTTCCGGGAGAGAGTGCAACGTATCGATGTGAGCAACACGCTAAATAAGAGGCGGAATTATACAGGTCATTACCGACCGGGATAGAAAAGAAAGGAAAAGGCGCGCTTTAATCAATTTACCATCGATCTACAGCATGAACGTCTATTAACGTTGCTGGAACGCTCTTTGCTGTCCTTCATCACTCTGACGTTTGTTATGGGTCAGCTGGAGCGCGCGATGATCACGTTAGGCTATACCGACGCCGCCAACACAGCCGAGAACGCCCGTATTGGCGCCGTTACGATGGCGCTTGAACGATCAAACCGATTAAGGATGGTTTGTCGCGTTGTACCGCAAGCGGATTTCTCTGCCAAAGGCGTTGCGAAGATTACAAACCCCCTTAGAGCGTTTGAAAATCGTACAAACTAAATACGGTGCGTATGGTTAGTCATTAAGGCGCATCAATTACCAACCACTTTTGGGAGTGCTTATGAACCGCGATGATAAAAAGGCCAGCGACTCGTCAGGCGCCATAGGCGTCTGGCCAAGGCGCGACTTTCTTAAGGGCGTTGGCTTGGCGGCCGGCGCCGCGGCTACCACCTCGGCCTCGGCGGCCACGGCATCTCAACCGGCCGAGCAATCATCAGTCACGCCCACTCAGCGCGAAATCACCCTCACCATTAACAAGCAAAAAGTCACCCAGCCTATTGATAACCGCACCACATTGGTCGATCTATTACGCGAGCACCTAGCCATGACCGGCACTAAAAAAGGTTGTGACCACGGTACTTGCGGGGCCTGTACTGTGCATGTCAATGGTCAACGGGTGTTGTCTTGTTTAACACTGGCGGCAACCATCGACGGCGCGGACGTTACGACGATTGAAGGGCTCGCTCAAGGCGACGAACTGCACCCCATGCAAGAGGCTTTTTTACGTTGCGACGGCTACCAGTGCGGTTACTGTACGCCCGGACAAATTATGTCGGGGGTAGCCTGTATTGAAGAAGGGCACGCGAGCGGGTCAGCGGAAGAAACTCGCGAATGGATGAGCGGCAATTTGTGTCGCTGCAGCGCCTACCCGAATATTTTAGCCGCCGTTAGACAAACCTCTGGCGCCGAGCCCGCCGGCGACCCTGCGGAGCAAACCTCATGATTCCTTTTGACTATCACAATGCGCAAACCGTAAAAGAGGCGGCCACACTCATCGATCATCGCTCGGTGCAAGCCATCGCCGGCGGTACCACCATGATCGACCTTATGAAGCTGAACGTATTAACACCTGCCTCTGTAGTGCACGTGCGCGACGCATTACCCTCTGGTGTTTCATCCGATGGCCACTCACTAAACATTGGCGCCGCGACCACGATGGCTGAGCTTGCCGATGCCGAGAAAGGGGGAAGGGCATTTCCCGTCATCAGGCAGTCGCTTATCCTCGCCGCATCGCCGCAAATCCGCAACATGGCCACTATAGGCGGCAACCTTCTGCAGCGCACACGGTCGCCTTACTATCGCCACCCCGATATGCCAATCGACGGCCACACCATTAAAAACCATGGCGAGGGCGTCGACACGGCGATGCTTGCAGTGCTTGGCAACAATGGCCGTCTGGTGGGTATGTACCCCGGCGACTTTGCCATCAGTGCCGTCGCATTTGATGCGGAGTTGGAGTTAAGCAACGGCGAAGTAAAACGCCGTATTAAAGCGCGTGATTTTTATCAAACACCGCAGCAAAAAGAGTTTCAGTATTCGACCAAAATTAAACCCAACGAGGTAATAACCTCGGTTATTTTCCCGGTATCGGCGAGCTTAAAAAATAGCTATTACTTTAAAATTCGCGAGCGCAGCAGCTATGCCTTTGCCCTCGCCAGCGCCGCCGTAGGGCTGGAAATACACAACGGAGCAATCCGCAGTGCCAACGTTGGTATTGGTGGGCTGGGCTCCATCCCCTGGCACAGCAAAGCCGCCGAGCAAGCCTTGATAGGCCAGGCACCCACTGATGAGGTGTTTCGTGCGGCAGCGCAAGCGGCACTTGCCTCTGCGCAGCCGCCAGCAGGACTAGAGTATAAGGTGTTGCTCGCCAAACGCACGCTGGAACGGGCGTTACAAACACTGCGTGATGAGGGACCGTTAGATGATGACGCACTCTGGGCCCGGCAACACGGCCGCTCCGATACCCAACCGACGCAACGGGGAGTATAACCATGGCTTTTAAATCGATCGACTATAGCGGCACGGTTGGAAAATCTCTGGTACGAAAAAGCGGCCGGGAAAAAGTCACTGGCGCCGCCACTTTTACCGCCGAGCACCAACCAGACAGGATGCTGCACGCGGTAGCCGTTACCAGTAATATCGCACGCGGCAAAATCAAGTCTATCGACACCCGCGCGGCAAAAAACCTGCCGGGAGTTCAGGCAATATTGCTGCCCGACAACGTCCCGCCCTTTAACCGTATTAAAACGTTTAACGACTCTGGCGTGAAGCATTCACTGGCCAGTAACGTATTTCCGGCGGCCGAAACCGAGGTATTTTACGCCGGCCAATACGTGGCGGCTGTGATCGCCGATACCTTTGAAACCGCCCGCGATGCCGCACTGCTGGTGAAGGTTACCTACGAGACCCAAACGCATGTAACCAACATTGACGATGCTCCTGCAGACGAGCGCCCTGAAAGCCTTATGGGTGCACCCGCTGTCATCACTAAAGGTGACGACGCACAACAGGCATGGCAAGCGAGCGCAGTAAAAATTGAGGCGGATTATCGGCTGTATGGTAACCACCACAACCCTATTGAACCGCACGCCACCATTGCGCACTTTGGCAAAAAAAACGGCAAGCCTTTCTTAACCGTTCACGACACAACACAAAGTTTAGCGCCGGGGCAGGCTACTTATGCAGCGCTATTCGACCTTGCCCCCGAGCAGGTACAAGTTATATGCCCCTACGTAGGCGGGGCGTTTGGCTCTAAAGGCGCCATGTGGCCGCAGGCCGTGTTAGCCTGTTTGTGCGCAAAGCTGGTCGATGCGCCGGTCAAAGTGGTCGCCACTCGGCAACAAATGTACGGCGGCACAGGGCACCGCTCCCCCTTTCGCCAGCGGGTGGCGCTTGGTGCCGATAAAGACGGGACTATTCAGTCCATCATCCACACTGGCGTCGCCAGTACCTCGCGCAAAGACATTTACAACGAAGCCTTTACCATGGCAACCCGGATGATGTATCGCACACACTCATTGCACCTAGAGCAAAGCCGCTGTCGGCTAGATACCCAATTACCGACCTTTATGCGCGCGCCACCAGAAACACCCGGCTTGTACGCGCTTGAGGCCGCGGTGGATGAATTGGCGACAGAACTAAAAATGGATCCGATCGAGCTGCGCATTAAAAATGAGCCGGAGGTAGACCAACACAGTGGCAAGCCCTTTAGCAGTCGCTTGCTGGTAGATTGCCTGCAAAAAGGGGCCGAGCGCTTTGGCTGGAGCAAACGTGCCGCCGAACCGCGCAGCAAACGCGACGGCCATTGGTTAATTGGCATGGGCGTGGCGTCCGCCACGTACCCGCACAACGTATTTCCCACACAGGTAGACGTAACCCTTAATGAAAACGGTACGGCCGATATTGCGTGTTGCACACAAGAGTTAGGTACCGGCACTCGCACCGCACAAAGCCAACTCGCCGCCGATATGCTTGGCCTGCCCATCAAAAAAGTTAACATGCGCTTAGGCGATACCTCGCTACCACCGGGCGGCATCTCTGGCGGCAGCGCGACCACGGCCAGTGTCGGCGGCGCCATTCGCAATGCCGTCGAAAAAATAAAAGAGCAGCTATTGACTCTTGCACAGCAGCAAGGTGAGCTTAAAAGCGCATCACTCGAAGATATCCATTTCGCCCAAGGGGCCATAACGGACGGGCAAACACGTATCGCCATGGATGATTTGCTAGAGCAAGCCGGCAAACCGAATCTTACGGCTCGCGGTAGCTTTAAAGGCCCGGAGGAGCAAAAATATTCGCCGCACTCTTATGGCGCAACGTTTGTTGAAGTCGCGGTGGACGAGGAGCTGGGGTTAGTCAGGGTGCGCCGTATGCTCGGTTGTTACGCCTGCGGTACTATTCTTAATGCCCGCACCGGTCGCAGCCAATTTATTGGCGGCATGGTCATGGGGATTGGCCACGCACTGCAAGAGGCCACTCACTGGGATCACCGTTATGGCCGAATTACCAACGATAATCTGGCGGAGTACCACATACCCGTTAACGCGGATATCCCCGACTTAGACATCATGTGGATAGACACCCCAGACTTCAACGCTTCACCCATCGGCGCCAAAGGCATTGGCGAAATTGGCATTACCGGTGTGGCGGCAGCAGTGAGCAGCGCAATCTACAACGCCACTGGTAAGCGCTTGCGCCAATTGCCCATAACCCCAGAAATGGTCATGAGCTAAGACCACTTTGCTAAAAGCTGGTGTTACCGTAAGCAATTTCGATGGCGTCTGTCGTTCGGCCACGACAAGTATCGCGCTGCACGGCCGTATTTTCGGCAGTCGTTCCTTATTAGCCTGTATAATAACTGAAAATTTGTTGGGTAAAACTTAGCACCATTATGCAAAACTTGGATAAACACGTAATTTCTCAGGCGCTGCAATGGCTGCATAACGGTGAGCCGATTTGGCTGTGCACCGTACTCGCCACCTTTGGCTCGTCACCGCGCGAGCCCGGCTCGTTAATGGCCGCCACACCCGATGGCAAGCACGTGGGCTCACTCTCGGGCGGGTGCGTAGAGGAGGACTTCTTGCAGCAGCTGGGTGACGGGCGCTTTCAAAAAACGGTCGAGCGAATTCGCTACGGCGCCGAAGGTAATATGGGCAACAATCGGGTTACCTTACCCTGTGGCGGCAGTCTGGATGTATTAATAGAAAAGCTAGCGCCTACGCCCGCGAATACCGAGCACCTGCAAAACCTATTGGCGACCCTTGATGGAAAAGCGGTCAAAACACGCCGGGTGGTACTCGATGATTCAAAAGAAAGTAACGCTACATCGTTACTGCACGATCAGCCCCAAAGCGAGCGCGTCTGGCTAGACCCGGATGAGCGGTTTGTGGATATCCGGGTGGGGCCGGTATCGCGCCTGATTATTGCCGGCGTCTCAAGCGTGTCTATCTATTGCGCCGAATTTGCCTTGGCAATGGGGTTTGAAGTAATCATTTGCGACCCGCGCGAAGAGGCCTGGGCGAATGTTAACATGCCGGGAATACGCGCCGAATACGTGCTTCCCTCACTGTTTATCGCAGCGCCGGATGCCTGCCACCATGCGACTGCCATTGTTGGTTTAACCCACGATCCACGCATTGATGACCTGGCAATGATTGAGGCGGTGCAAACACCGGCTTTTTACATTGGTGTAATGGGCTCTCATAAAACATCGCAAACCCGAGCCGAACGTTTGCAGCGCACCGGCGGTTTAACCGCGGCGGAAGTCGCGCGCATTCATATGCCCATTGGCCTGGCGCTTGGCAGCAAAACACCCGCCGAAATTGCGCTGGCCGTTATGGCCGACATACTGCGAGTACAGCGGGGTAAAGAGCGCAATGCGCTTTAATAGTAGCGCCGTTCAAAACGATCAGATTGTGGCTTTAATCGTCGCGGCAGGTTATTCCACTCGCTTTGGTGACAACGATAAACGCGCTGCCAAACTTAACCGGCAACAAACGCTGCTGGCGGCAAGCTACCACTGTGCCGCCAGCTTTTTTAAAAACGTCCGGGTGATTATCCGCGATGAAGATGATATGAGTACTCTGGGCTTAGCGCCCAATACGCCGGTATACCGAACACCACATGCGCGACAGGGTCAGGGCGCCAGCATGGCGGATGGTTTCCAGGCGCTATTGTCCGACGCGTCACTAAGCAACCTACAAGCCGCCGCCGTATGGCTGGGTGATATACCCTATATTTCACCAACCACCTTAACGCAACTTGCTCACAAAGCTAACGCTGACAATATTATTAGGCCAATCTGGTCGGGGCAGGTGGGTCACCCGGTAATCTTTGGGCGCTTTTTTTGGCCCGCGCTTACTGCGCTTAATGGCGAGCAGGGCGGCTTAAAGCTGATCAAACAGCACCCGGAGTGTTATCAAGAAATTGAGGTAAAAGATGCCGGCGTGTGCCGCGACATTGATACGCCAGAAGATTTACACAATATTCACAGCAGCGCCAAAGCCGATTAACAAAAGCGCCGTGCACGGTGGCGATTTTAGATACGCCCCCTTTAGATACGCGCCATTTTAGATAGGCGCCCCACAAAATTAAACACAGGGCGCCACGGTTTAGCTTACCGATAAATCGGTATTTTTGAGGGGAATGTTACGCACGCGCTTACCGGTTGCGGCAAAAATCGCATTTAGCACGGCCGGCGCGGCAACCGCGATAGTGGGTTCACCCACGCCACCCCAAAAGCCGCCGGAGGGCATAGTAATCACTTCCACCTCGGGCATCTCATGCAATTGCATTACCTGGTAGGTGTTAAAGTTTTCCTGCTCAATACGGCCATTTTTAACGGTGCACTCGCTGGCAAGCATGGGCGACAAACCATACACAAACGAGCCGGCCACTTGCGCCTCAATTTGCTGCGGGTTAATGGCATAGCCCGGGTCGGTGGCGGCGACAATCCGATGTATTTTTAACTTGCCATCGGTCACCGACACCTCGGCGGCGGCCGCCACGTAACTGCCAAAACCTTTAACCTGAGCGATACCGCGGTAAACACCCTCGGCGGGTTTCTTGTTCCAGCCGATACCCTCGGCCGCCGCTTCAAGTACGGCCAGATGTTTGGGGTGATTGGCCATCAACTTGCGCCGAAACACCAGTGGATCTTTGCCGGCGGCGTGGGCTAATTCGTCGATAAAGCTTTCCATATACAGCGCGTTTTGGTTGAGGTTAACCCCGCGCCAAAAACCCGGGCGAATGTGCGGGTTAACCATCACCTGATCCACCAGCAAATTAGGCACGCTGTAACCCAGCGCCATATCGCCGTCCGGGTCTAGCCCCTGGTACATCACCGGGTCGCCTTTATCGCCAATGCCCTTGGGGTTAACGTGCGCTAAAATCGATTGCCCCGAAAGACGCATATGCAACGCTTGTAAATCGCCGTTTTTATCCAGGGTTGCGCGCATGCGGCATTGCGTTACCGGGTGAAAATGGCCCTGCAACATATCCTCTTCGCGGGTCCACAGTAACTTGATAGGCGTGTCGGGAAACTGTTTGGCCACCAACGTTGCCTGACGCACATAATCGGTCGCCAACCGGCGGCCAAAACTACCGCCAATGCGCATGGTGTGCACCTCGCACACCTCCTGTGGCAGTTCGGCGGCCTCTGCTAGTGCGGCCAACGCCGACTCGGGCACCTGGGTTGCACCCCACATTTCGCAGCCGTTTTTGCGCCAGCGAACGGTCGTGCTCATGGTCTCCATCGGCGCATGATTTTGGTAGGGGTAACTGTAGTCCGCCTCGATGACTTTTTCCGCATTCGCCAGGCTCGCCGCGGCATCGCCGACTTTATTGCCCACATAATCGGTTTTCGCGCTTAGCCCTGCGTGTAACTGCTTGGCAATTGTCGCGCTCGAGACATTCGCATTTGGGCCCAGATCCCAGTCGACGGGCAGGGCATCCAGGGCTTTTTTGGCGTGCCAAAAAGTATCGGCAACCACGGCCACGGCGTTATCATCCACCCGCACCACGCGCTTTACGCCAGGCATATCTTGCACGGCCTTGGCGTCAAAGCTTTTTAAGGTGCCGCCGTGCACCGGGCAAGCCTTGGGCACTGCAATCAACATACCGGGAAGCGTAAAGTCAGAGCTATAAACCATCGAGCCGTCGACTTTCTCCTGGGTATCCAGGCGCTTAACGGGCTTGCCGGCGATAGTCCATTTAGCAGGGTCTTTTAGCGCAACGGTTTCGGGCGGTTTAACGTCGTTAGCCAAAGCGGCAACGGCGCCGTAGCTGGTGGTTTTACCCGTGCCAATGTGGCTAATTACGCCTTTACTGACGTTGCACTCACTGGCGGGTACTTGCCACTGGCGTGCGGCGGCCTCTACCAGCATCACGCGCGCGGCTGCGCCGCCTTGGCGTAAATATTCATGGGAGCCGCGAATGGCGGTAGAGCCACCGGTTGATTGCGACTTCCAGACGTTGTCGCGCGTTTGGTTTTCGCCCGGTTTTACCATCTCATAACCGACGTTATCCCAGTCGCACTCAAGCTCTTCGGCCACCAACTGCGCCAAGCCCGTAAGCGAGCCCTGGCCCATCTCAATACGGGCGATGCGAATTAACACAGAGTCATCCGGTTGCACCACAACCCAGGCGTTAACCTCCGGCGCCCCTGATTGAGCCAGCGCTGTTTTACCAAAGGGAAACGAAAACCCAAACACAAAGGCACCGGCGGCAACACTGCTGCCTTTAAGAAAATTTCGGCGTGAGGTACTACCGGGCTGATCGAGCGGTAGCGTTGAATTAGGCGTTGGCATCCTGACCTCCATCGGCGTTGCTCGCAAGGCGTTTAGCGGCGGCCTTAATACCCTCAATCACGCGCGGGTAGGTACCACAGCGGCAAATATTGCCAATCTCGCGGCGAATATCATCGTCGCTGGGGTTGGCGTTTTGCGCCAACAAAGACGAGGCGGCCATAATCATGCCCGACTGGCAGTAGCCGCACTGAGGCACATCCAGCTCGGCCCACACATCCTGCACCGGGTGAAACTGCTGTACCCCCAGCCCCTCGATCGTGGTTATTGTTTGCGCTTCCGACACAGCGCCAACCGGCAGCACACAGCTGCGCTGGGCGACGCCATCGATATGAACCGTACAGGCGCCGCACATGGCAATGCCGCAGCCATACTTGGTGCCGGTCAACCCGAGCTGTTCGCGCAGCACCCACAACAAGGGCGTGTCGCTTTCCACCTCTAGTTGCTTAATGGTTCCGTTGATATTGAGCTTCATTATTATTCACTCCTATAATCCGCGGCCAACATGCTGTGGCTGGAATTGGCTGTGTAAAGTAGCTAATCAGTATAGTGCGCAATGCGGCGGCGCAGGGCACTAAAGCGCTAACTTATGTAAATTTGGCCGTGGTGGATGCCGCCTAAAAAACGGCGTTAATTATAGTGCCTCTAGCTGCCAGCCATGCGCTGCAGCCTGCAGCCGCCCGGTCAGCGCCAGCGTGTCTAAAAAGCTATCATCATGAGACACCACCACTAACGCGCCAGCGTAGCTTCGCAACATTTGCTCTAATGCCTGCAATGACGGAAGGTCCGTGGTTATTGGGTTCATCTAGCAGCAACAGTTTAGGCGGTGTATCCGCGTAAATAAGACAGGCCAGAGCCGCTTTCAGGCGCTCACCGCCACTGAGCACTTTGCTGGGTACCGTTATCGTCTGCTCATCCAGCCCCAATTGCGCCAAGCGCATACGTAAATCACCCTCGCTGGCAAAGCGGTTGGCACTTTTGATTTGCTCAAGAACGTTTTGGTTCGCTTTTAGGCTGCGCAACTGCTGGTCCAGGTAGGCCACCTTAGTGGTCACCTGGCATCGGCCTGACACCGGCGACAATTGCCCCGACAGCACACGCAGCAAGGTGGATTTACCGCAACCGTTTGGCCCCAGCACGCCGATGCGCTGCTCGCCACTTAGCGCCAGATTAATGCGGCCGGTAGCGCCCGTCACGTAGGGCAATTGCAACTCTTCCAGCTCAACAACATACCCCTTTGGCATTGAAGGGGCAGGTAGGCCATGCAACACTATGTGCGCGTCATCGTTTACCTGCTGCGCCGCGATAAGCACCTGCTTGTTTAGCTGCGCACGGCTCGCGGAAAAGCTCTTTTGCAACGCACCGGCAGATACTTCGCTACGCTCTTTTTGTCGGTCCAGTAAAATTTTTGCCTGATTGGCGTTTTTACTTTGGCGGTTGCCACGCGCTTTACGTCGCTCGGCGCGCTCGTGTTGTTTGCGCATCGCCAGATCTTGCCGTTTGCGTCCAAGCTTAAGCGCCTCAAGTTTCTTTTTCGCGTTTTGCTGCTCAAGGGCTTTAGCCTCGGCGTAAAAAGAGTAGTTGCCGCCATAGCTGTGCAACCCGTTGGGGGTTAACTCTACAATACGCTCCATAGTTGCCAGTAACGGCCGGTCGTGACTGATAACAAGCAAGCCGCGGCGCCAATGCAGCAGTTGTTCTATTAGCGCCTGTCGGCTGGGCCTATCCAGGTGATTACTGGGCTCATCCAGAATTAAAAACTCTGCATCAGAGAGCAGGGCGCCCGCCAACGATACCCGCATTGCCTCACCGCCACTAAGCACGCCAATCGGCGTGGCGGCATCCAAATGGCCCAGCTGGCAGCGCTCTAACTCAAGCTGTAATTGCTGGCGAATGTCCCAGTGCTCACCCACAATCTCAAAGTCTGTCGCCTGGGTACCGCCCAGCTCAATACGCGTTAAAGCATCAAGTATGTGCCCGATACCGACCAAATCCGCTACGGTAGCGCCACTATCGTGGCCCGTGTGCTGGGCGAGATAATGCACTCGCCCAGAGCACAAGCTCTGCCCGCTGGTCGGTTGGTCTAACCCGGCAAGAATTCGCGCCAGTAAAGATTTACCAACACCGTTGCGGCCAACGAGCCCCGTTGGGCGCACATCAAATTGATCGTTTAAACCAGAAAAAAGCGTTCTGCCATCGGGCAAAACCAAAGACACGTCTTTCAGTGAAAGATGAATATTCGTCATACGCAAATCCCAAAAATGCCAAGAACTCCCCCGGCTAATGGTGGGGGCTGGTGGAGACTGGCCGTTGCAACAACGGCGGCATTAATGGCGCATCGGACAAATACCTCGGTGGGAGTAGACTAAGCCGTTATTTTACACAAGCCTTAAGGCTTGTGCCATACGCCCCACGCCAAGCGTCGCGGGAGATAGATCACATCGAAACCGACGGCCAAACGTCCCAATATAAATGCCCAAAGACTTTGTTTACATGCACTGGAACGCCGACTGGGCCTACGACCGCTTTGGCACTAACCTAAAACCCTGAAATACAAGCGACAACTTCAGGTGCTGCTTAATAAACTCGCCCAGAACCGCTAGCAGCTGAAAGCCAGCCCCCCTGAACCCCAGCTAGGGCCCTGCAGGGCTTGCACCACACCCTCAGAAAGAGTAAATTTGTGCCAAATGGGCCGTAAAAGAACCGGCCACCCCGTACCAAAGGATCTGGACATATGGTGCAAAACACCCCATCAGACGAGACTTATTCGCCGGTCGGCACGCCACGCCGTCACTGGATGCTGAGCGCCCCAGAGGCTTCTGCTGCGCCCGAGACCAAATCCATTCAGGTATCGCCAAGCGCCGGGTGTCGAATCTCCAAGCCCTCATATCTTCCGCCAGGCCTTTGTAATACACCTGCCCCTGCCCAGTCAGCCGCGCAAGAACATCAGCCAGATTCTCGGGCACCGCAACGTGGAGCCCACCAAGATCTACACCAACGTGCTAACTTTCGGTAGGGTGATTTTTCATTGATGGACTGCTTTCGACCCAAAGCGGACAACAACAATTTTTACTCTGACCCCAAAAATCTCGGAGCCCTGTAAGAGATGATTGCAAGGAATGCGTTTGATTACACTGTTAATAAGATACTGGAACGACGCTGTGTGCCCGTTGCCGGTGCGGGTATATCTATGCCAAGTGTCCCGCAAAGCGGGGAGTGGGTTCATCATGTCAATTGGATGGTCAGAGCCCTAAAAGAAGAGCTATTTAAGCTTCGATTGGCCCGATATAAGAGTGTAGATCATGGGGCTATATGCAATTGCTGGTGCTCGCATGAGCTCGAGGTCCTTGGTTATACAACCACTGGTGAAATCTGTAAAGGTGTCTGTTTTTTCTCTGATATTACCAAGGCCGCAAGCGCAAACCAGCTGGGGTGCTTGTCTGAACTGTATCTGTGGGAGTTTGATAACCTTGATGACGCTTATAAGAGTTTGGTGGAGCTTCTACAAATTGATCAGTATCGAGACTTACTGCCCACACCTGCTCATCACCACATAGCAAAGTTGTCGCGAGAGGGGCTGATTAATGAAGTAATAACTACTAACTACGACTGCAACTTTGAGAATGCCTATACTGAATTGAGCGGCGGAAGTAATTCCGACGTGATTTCCTGTCTTGACGATTACCGTAAAAAAGGCGCAAAGATTGGAGAGGTTAATCGTCTAAAGGTCTTCAAGGTTAATGGTTGTGCTGCGCGTCTTACTGATAGTGCTTTTGAAAAGAGATACGAGTCGATACTTCTAACTGAGCGACAGCTCCAGAAATGGCGGAACAGGCAATGGGCTGCCGATGTTTTTAGAGATCGACTTAGAAGTAAATCCCTGATTTTTGTAGGCTTTGGTAGCGACGAGCCACAAGTGCATCACACTCTACAGACTGTTTTGGACGAGTATACAGATGAGCTTGAACACAATGAGCAAGATGTGTTGGAAACACATTCTGCGCCAATAGTTGCAGTTTTTGACGCTTACCCAACTTTTCACCAGCAGCAAATCGTCAATACCTACGCCTTGCACCACAATAATGATCCGCAGGACGGCGATAAGTTAATCATTCGAAACCCCGATAAGGAGCAGAATTTAGCGGCAGATGAGCTGTGGGAGAGGATTTATGAGCGGGTGGCAAGAACTTTGATTGTTGAGGCCTTAAAAACAAGTATTCAGTCAATGAATGCCAGTTTCACTTCTGTCTTACCATTTTCGGTAGTAATTCTTCATCAGGTTATATCAACACTCGAAGGCGCCTTTAAACGCGATTTCGGTTACCATACGGCGACGCCTACCTGGCTGGATTCTATAACTGACGTTTTCTGCGCTGCCCGCGAAAATCAGGGTCCATATTCTGCACTAGCCGCCAGTTTATCCAGGCTCAATGGTAGACCGACGAAAGAATATGATCCTATAAATGAAAACAGGGCTCTTATGTCCGAGTTTTCAACCTTATTGTTTTTATTTGAAGGCCTCCTTTCTCCAAGTTCAGAAGAAGAGCTAGAAGGTGGTATGGTGTTATCTTTCAAACCTTCTAGGGCGGGAGTCACCGGCTATAAGGTCCTTTATCTTAATGCAAACCCCTCCTTTGTCTCTTCCGGCGATGAAGTGAGTGTTCCGAGTGGTAATAATCATCTGGCTCTCGCTTTAGGGCAGGCTGGTTCGCATGTTCGGCCAAGTCTTCGAAGAGTTATTAATAAAAATTCTACAGCAGGTTCTATCACCCCAAAGACAATAGTGACTTTGGGGTGGCAACATATTTTTCACCAAAAGCCTTATGACGGGAACAAAGACACAGTCGCAGATACGATCCTAGATGCTGTTGACTCTCCCACAAATTACTTTTATGCCAACCAGCCGAGTATCAAGCGGCGAACCTACTTGCGAGAAGCTTAAGAATGGAATCATTATTGAATATTAGTTTTGGAGGTTGTGAGCCAGCAAGGGAGGATATTTATCCAGTGTCTGTGCATTGCCACTCCGCCTGTAATCTGGTGATTTGGCGGGCTGATTCGAATCCAAATGAGGAGAAAATGATTGAGGTAAAGAAATATGTTGCCCGTCTGATGGATCGCCTCGCAGACCTGATGCATGACTACCAGAAGTTTGCGCCTTTAGTTGCACTGATTGATATGCAAGAGAACTCTGCTTCTTGGTTACAACTTATGGGTGATCAAGATTGGCATCGGGGGCGTTTTGTTCTTCAGGCTGTGAGGTCATTTGAAGGGAAATCAGTTGAAGATGTAAAGAGCCGTTGGTTGGGGGCACTGTCTTCAAGTGAATATACCCCTCGGAGAATAACAGCTGAAGACTTTTCCTCTGCACTTTCTGAAGCTGTTGAAAGCGCTAAACCTCCCAGAGGCGTTGAACCGCAGCTATTTGCTCGATTTGCGGATATTTTAAAGGTCTCTGTGGACGCTGGTGAAGACTATAGCGTTGCTCAAAGCTGGCAAGATGAGTTGGTAAAGGACATCAATAACCTATTAGGTCGGCCAGTTCTGGAGGCAATTTCTCTTGGGTAACAATATCGATACTATTCAGTCTATAGAACTGGAAAATTTCAAAGGCTACCGGGCTTCAAAAAATGGTGTCGCCAAAGAGCTTGATTTTACGATAATTGATCAGCCTGCAGACCTTATTTTGGTGACTGGTAAAAACGGAGTTGGTAAAACTTCTTTGTTAGAAGCAATGGACTGGGTACTTAATCAGCCTGATGTTGGTGCAGGTGGTTTTATAACCACCGGGCAAAGTAATGGCGCGGTATCTATTAATGGTGAGAGGTTAGAGCTTAAGGGTAATGCTAAAACTGATCATAAGAAACTTTGTACAGTAGCCTCATTTTTCTATCAAGAAAATATTTCTGAACTTGCCTGTGACGAAATAATTCAGCTATTAGAGCCTGAAAACAAGCCGGGCGAAGCGATCAAGCGGAGCTTGAAGGCGTTACAAGCAAAGTTGGAAGACTGGCAGCGTCAGCTACATACGCTGAAGTATAGAAAAAACTATGAAGAGGAGAGAAAAACGCTCGCAGGAAGAGTTAATGAGCTTGTCGCCAAGCTCCCTCAAGAATTGCCGCTTCGTCAGGAGTTAGTCGATAGTACGTTGACTTTAAAGAATGGCAACCTACAAAACAAATGGGATTCTCAAATCCGCAACCTTTCTAGCTCCATTGGACGCTTCAGCAACTTGGCTGAACCGGTAGGTTCGAGACTTTCTGAACAGTTGAAGCATATCGGGCATAGTTTATTGGAGTATCGAGGCCGCCAGGTTGATTTATCTGAGAAAGGAAACGAACCGCCTGCCTTTACCAAAGGTTTCTTATCTACTATTCAATCTTTGCCAGCAGACTTGGCCATAAAAAAGTGGTCAACAGGTACTACCTTGGCTTCCTCTGACCTCGAGAATACTTTGTTTGTCGGCTCAGATACCGACATGTACGTTGAAACAATAGAAAAGCTAGAGAAACGGAGGGCCGAGTTGACCTTCGAGTACCAAAGGCTTAATAAACTACAAGAAAAGTTGCAGGGCGGAGAAAGCTCGCTCGCAACCTGGATTGATGGTTTTACTGACAATATTAGTAATTGGTTAGATGCTTGGGACAGCCATCCCGATGCTTCGAATATTACTGATTTGAAACAGGGTATACAGGTTCAATTGGAAATTTTGTCGACATTAGCGGACTCACGTTCTGTTGAACTTAGAGGGAAGATAAAGGAGATTACCGAAGAAGGGCAAGCTGTTACCGCGAGGCTCAATCAGGTAAAGCGGTCTCAGGAGGTTGTGAGAGATATAAATACTCATTCAGATCAGCTTTCACACCTCCTAAATGGCCCTAACTTTACTGTTGAAGGGTTAACTGACTATGTTAGTGATAATCTTGAAACGATAAAAACTCCAGCTGCAGAGAGGGGTTCGGCCGTTGATGAAACCAACATTATACATGAGCTTGGCAGGGTATTTACTAACTGGTCAGCTTTAGAGATCCAGAAGGCAGAAGACGAAGCTAGTGCAACTGATCTGGATAGTTTAGAGCAAGCAGAGAAAATGATCACCGATGCTCTGGCTATAAGTAAACAGGAATCGGGGGCAAGAAGTCAGTTGCTATCAGTTGTTGAGGCAATACCACAGGCTGAACTTGAACAATTGTTAAGAAACATGAATCAGCTTCTTGCAAGCTTCCATTTTCCCAATGATTTTCTGCCTATCGAGCTTGAAAACTATGGCACACCGGCAAAGAAAAAGTGGGGTTTTACGACAAGGTCAGGTGTAAAGTTCGAAGATTTATCCACAGGTCAAAAATCACAGCTAGCAATTTGTTGGACAATTAACTTAAACTTGGCCATGTCAGATCAGTTAGGTCATAGGGTTATCGGGTTTGATGACTTCACTACTTCCCTTGATATGAACCAGCTAATTCCAGCTGCTGTACTGCTTCGTAAGTTGGCCTACGCCGACGCTAACGATAGTTGGAAAAGGCAGGTCATTGTCACCAGTCACCATGAAGATTTGACGAACCGGCTGCTTGATTTTTTGCTCCCCCCTCAAGGAAAGTCAATGAAAGTAATCCAGTTCGAAGACTGGCTTCCGGCGTCTGGGCCACAATTTAAGTGCTATAACGTCGATATGGGTATGGTGAAAGAAGACGGTTTACAGGACGCGGTTAAGCGTGTTGTTCAAACCACTTAACGTGTTGCAGATACTGTTCTGGATATTCCGTAAACTAGTATTTCGCGGTTTGAAGTTTGGAGCAAGAGTAAACACTTTATACGTCAGCTAATGGCCGAAAGAAGACTAACTTAGATTTTTAGTGCACCCTCGAAAAAGGTGACAAACTTATTTTCTGTTTTTAAAGTTAAATCTGCACATCTTTCTATAAAATCACCGAGTTTTGAGTGGCGCAGCCTGAATCGATGCTCAAAGCGCTTCAGACAGAACTCTGGCAAAATAACCTTAACTTCAAAATCAAACCCTGCCAGCCAGCTGACCTCAACCCCCGCCCAGTTGGAAGCTGGGGCAGGGGAGTGTACTGCCCTCCCACCAACATCCGCCTATGCATAGAGTCGCGTTACCCCCTAACGCCGCAAACTGGCTCGCCCAGCGCAAACGCTCGTCATCTTAGAGGCTTACCAGCGATCCGTGCGGCAGTAAGGGGTAGGGGATTCGGTTGTCACCTATAATCATTCTTTCAACTTTCAGCGACTTTTTGGTCACATTGGCTTTGATACCCTTCCTGCGTTTAATGACATCAATGCGGTTGATTCTTGGAGGGAGAAGGCATGAGCAGGCAACTAAGGCAGTTATCGTGGTTGACGGTTGGGCGGAATAACCATTTGCGCAGGCATTTTATAGCAGTATCACGGCTGGCCCTATTGGCGCTTATGCTGAGTCTTTCCGTGTTTGCGCGCGCCGCAGAGGCGCCCGGTGAGCTGACGTTTATTGTCAAAAATCAGAATACAGGCCGACCACTCGCTAACGTGCTAGTCACAATCACTAAGCGGGAGTCCGAGTCCACACAAGCTGTCGAAACCGACTCGCAGGGTCGCATCGTGATTGAACAGCTCGACCCCGGCCTTTACTCGGTGAACGCCGCCAAAAACGGGTTTGCTTCATTGTATGAGCCAAGTGTGCGCGTGGTGACGCGCAAGAACATTAAAATTGAATTTGAGCTTACAGAGCAGGCCATTGAGGAGGTGCTGATTCTCGGGCAGCACGCTGACGTGATTGCATCGGTTAACGGCACTTACCTCGATAGAGAGGCGTTGCGCAGCGCTGTGGGTGGCGGTGCGGACCCGCTCCTCGGGCTGGACGGTTTACCGGGCCTGGCATCTTCCAGTGAATTTGCAGCCTTTAGCGTACGTGGCCGCGGCCCACGAGACAACCTACTGTTTGTTGATGACTTTCCGTTTGATAAAGCCGTGCATTTTGATGCGACCCTGGGGGAGCAAGAAGATGTAGGCGGTGGCGGCCGTTTCTCGATTTTTGCGCCGAACGTTATCAGTGGTGCCGAGTTCTCACCGGGTGGGTGGGGTGCGGCCTATGGCGGCCGGGCCGCATCGCTACTGAAATTAGACGTCGCCGATGGCAACCCAAGCCCGTCGGCCAGTTTTCGGTACGACCTTGCAGGCTACGAGGTGGGATACGACGGACCTAGCGGTATCACTGAAGACTCAACAATGCTTGTGTCTGCCAGGCAGCTGGATTTTGGCGACTTTTTTGAAACGATTGAGGAGCTAGATATAGGCGAGCCTGTTTTACGCGACATCATCGTAAAATCAGTGATGCCGATCAACCAGAACCACACTTTCGAAATCCTACTGATGGATACCCACGAAGACTACACTCGCGGTGTGAATAACGTTTTTGCGTCGCCTAATTTTGAAGATACCGCGCTGCAGGATTCTGAGCAGGATAGCGATTTGTACGGTTTGACCTTGCAGTCACTGATTGGAGATCAGTCCGTTTGGACCAACAAAATATACTACCGCAAGAGCGACAAAGTAAGCTCAGAGGGGGAAGCCTATCCCGATCTCGTGCCTGAAGGCTCGCCTGCGTCTAGTTTTCCGGTGCGGGAAGACATTATTACCGTCGGTGAAAAGGAGACAGAGATCGGCTGGCGAAGCGGCTTTGAAACAGTGAATCGCTGGGGTGTGTTCAGCTCGGGGGTTCGGGTAACGCAAATTGAACTGGACTATAGCACCGTTCTGGATGGAGATTGGAATCGGTTTGTCTACGACCAAGATGACTTTAGGCCAGACCCCAATCAATTTTATATTGTTCTGACACCGGAGAGCATAAACTCGTCACTCAACCAAAAAGAAACGAGCTATGCCGGCTTTATAGATCAAGTGTTTGAGCGCGGCGATTGGGATATTCGCACAGGCGTGCGCTTCGAGCATGACGGCTTTGCCGACGAAAGCTTTGCCTCACCCAGGTTCAGCGTCAATTGGCGGCCTGACGGCATGATTAGATATTTTGCGACGTCGGGAATATTCCACCAATCGCCACGATATTTAGACCTTGCCGCTAACGAGTCGAACGACCTTAAAACCGAAGAAATCACTCATAGCAGTATCGGTTTTGAATACTTTCCGTCTAGCAGCTGGTCGGTGTTAGTTGAAGCCTATTATCAAGATCTCGACAATTTGGTGGTAGACCTGGATCGCACCAGCGAAACCTTTGCCAATATCGGTGTCGGCACATCCTACGGCGTTGACTTTGTGGCCACCGGTACGATTCGCGAAGGTCTTTATACGACCGCCACTTACTCTTACAATGATGCCGTAATCGACCGCAAAGACGGCCGCGGTGAAGTCGCCGACGAATTCAGCCGCGAGCATGTTGCCACCCTTGGGCTAACCTGGGAGATCAACGACCGCTGGAAGATCGCCGGGCGCTATAAGTATTTGTCCGGTAGGCCAGATGACCAATTTATTGTTCACTCTGACGTATTAGGGGCAGGGCAGCCGCTACGCTACTCGAAAGAGATTACGGCGCGCAGTGTCGGCCGCAAAAGCGGTTCTGGCTCGCTGAACGTTCGTGTTGACTACCGGCGCGCCTTTGGCGCCATAGATACAACAGCCTTTCTCGATATCATCAACGTCACT
The DNA here is from genome assembly GCF_963975215.1 of uncultured Gilvimarinus sp. Lineage (GTDB taxonomy): Bacteria > Pseudomonadota > Gammaproteobacteria > Pseudomonadales > Cellvibrionaceae > Gilvimarinus. The sequence continues at coordinate 7,432 of NZ_CAXBFW010000007.1, read as the reverse complement.
GCAACGTCGTCGAGCGACGATACCGAGTTTGATTACCGCCGCGGCATTGAAGTAGAAGACGACAGCGAAGCCGAGCCGCTTATTGGCCTTCGATTGGATTACGCCTGGTAAAGGGGTGGCAACAGCTATGGTACACGCATTGAGTGAAGCGCCGGTTAGAGCATTAATTGTCGAAGACAACCGCGATATTTGTGAGAACATCGCCGCCTATCTCGACAAGCATAGCTATATACTGGATTTTGCTTATGATGGCGTAAGCGCGATGCAGCTGGCACTAACAAATACCTATGACGTTATTGTGCTAGACCTGATGCTGCCAAGGATGGATGGCCTAAGCGTGTGCCGTAAACTGCGAGCCGACGCTGGCGTAGAAGTACCCGTGCTTATGCTAACAGCGAGAGACACGCTTGATGATAAACTGAATGGGTTTAAGGCAGGGGCCGATGATTACCTGGTTAAGCCATTTGCATTGCAAGAGCTACATGCGCGGCTGCAGGCGCTGTACAAGCGTAGGCACGGGAAACCTGACAATCTGTTAACGGTGGGCGATCTGACTTTAAATCGGTCTACGCTGCAAGTGCATCGCGCCGGGCGGCGCATCGATCTCACCCCTGCCGGTATAAGGCTGCTTAAACGATTAATGGAAGAGGCCCCGGCTGTTGTGTCCCGCGAAGACCTGGAAACACTGTTGTGGGCTGACGAGCGCCCCGATGGTGATGCGCTTCGCTCACACCTATACAAGCTGCGCCAGGCAATCGATAGGCCGTTTGATAGCCCGTTAATTCTTACCGTGCATCGCATCGGGTACCGAATTGCGGAGGATGCTTAGTCGTGTACCGGCACGGTTTGCGCAAGCGGGTCGCCATTGCATTTGCGTTGTGCGTTGCGGTACTCAGCGTGGCCTGGGGGTTCGCTTTTTTTGCAGGGATCAAGTTAACCGAAGATCATGTGCTGCAGCGCCAGCTAGAGCATGCGGCACGGAGCTATCCATCGCTGACGACAAACCTTAGCGGGTACGACAAGGTTGAACACTTGCCAGAATCACTCCGGCAATGGGCGCAGACAAACCCCGGCCCGGGGTTGTACGAACTCGATACCCAAGAATTACACGTTGCCGTGCTGTTTACCGACAATAAACAGTCGCGCGCCTTTGTGGTTTTTGACGTTGCAGGGATTGAAGCTGAATCGTCTGAGGATTGGTGGTGGCTACTCATAATCAGCGGTGCCGTCGGCACGCTCGGGATTCTGGGCTTTGGACTGGGCGTTGTTGTGATGCGCCGAGCTGTCGCCCCGGTTGCAGAGCTGGCCAAGGTGGTCGCGGATATTGACCTGGAACATCTATCGGCCGCCGACCATAAGCGCATCGAGGCAAGTCGGTTTGGCGATGACGAGGTGGGCATTCTTGCCGGAGCCATTGAAAAGACCCTTGAGCGCATCAGCGCGTTTGTGGCGCGGGAGCGACACTTTACCGATGCCGCCAGCCATGAGTTGCGCACGCCGGTCACGGTAATAACCGGCGCACTTGAGCTGCTGGAACAAAGTAACCTGTCAGCGGCCGACCAGAAGGTGGTAGATCGCGTGAGGCGCGCAACGCTCGACATGAAAACCACGATTGAAATGTTCTTGTGCCTCGCGCGCGAAACCGACGATGGACTGTATGATGAGACGTTTTCCGTAATGCCGCTAATAAGCCAGGCAATCGATCAACAGCGCCACCTCCTGAACGGAAAGTTCATCGATGTCGAAATCGACTTAATCGATATTGAAATCGATGATCGCGCAAAACCCGTTGCCTGCGGACACCCACAGGCTTTTTCTATCGCGGTCAATAATCTGGTGCGAAATGCATTCGAGAATACGCCCGACGGGCAGGGGCCAATCACCATTCACATCAAAGAGCACGAGCTATTCGTTACCAATCAAGTAAGGGGAGACGCGGATGATAAGCACACGCCGACCCAAGAGACGCCTCACGGATATGGCCTGGGGCTGGGTATCGTTCAACGGCTGTGTGAGCGCTATGGCTGGCATTTTTCGCTGCACACAGATGAGGCGCGTGTAGCAGCCCGCCTTTTATGGCGATAATGGTAGAGCACAATGCGCGACCAACATATATTCGTGACCGGAGCAGGGCGCCCGCCAAGGTTTGCACGGTGCGGCGTAAAAGTGTAAGTAAGGAACTGGGAAAATGGGCTGTTGGGTGCTTTATTTCGGATCTAAATCCATGCAGTTACAAATATTAAGGAAGATAGATTATGAAAATAAAAGTGGTAAATCTGTTTGTTATCTTGTTGCTCCAGCGTTTTTCGGCCCTGGCTAGTGCCACCGGTTTTTATCAAGTCGACCAGTGCGTTCAAGGCAAGCGTTAGGCTTGAGTAATATGTTTCGAGCGAGCAGTTTGGCTCTGTGCGCCGCAACATTTACTTTAATGCTTGTCGCCGCTCCAGCCGCGCAGGCAGGCCTCTTCAACCCACATATTGACAAATACACCCAATGTGCGGCGACAACGCGCCTCAGCGGTGCGGATCTCAAATCATACTCCAAATCCGGGTCTCTTTACCTTTACGAGTGGTCAGCTGCCGACAGAGCATCTATTGACTACGATATCATGAGGCCATTAGGGATCTCCGGCTTTGTTTTTTCCAGTAGAACCTCACCTGAGTGGGATGAGTTGGCGGATAGTGAAAGTATTCTGATCACGGGTAATTTGTATGTGCGCGACGCTAGCATCTTTGAGAAAATACTAGGCGGCGGTTCAGACACGCTTCTCTATGAGCTGGTTGCAGAGTCCCAACGCTACCTTCTTCCCGTGAGTGAGCTACGGCGGCTGCCTACATCAGCTTGCGCAGCCGTTGATTTGCATCACTAGCGCGGTAAGTATTTCAGCCAACAACCACTTACTGTTGCGAGTGATGTGAATCACCGGAACGATGACAACGCCGCCTAAGCTGATTGCCAGTAGGGTTAAGACAAGAGCCCAATTAGTTATTTTGTATATAGTTTTTAGGTACAGGGATTAGAAGGAGAGGGCAGGTAAACCCTATCACCCCGGAAGATTCTGAAATGACGCGACGTAATACTGCTCGCCCGCATCAACCAGCCAACTATGGCAACTTCTTGTTCAATGTTTTTTTCGCGCCACTAGCCTGCCATACCTAGCCGCTTTATCACTAATGTGTGACGGCGATGTCGATTTAGATCAATGACGAACGACTACTCTATGCAAGCTGAGTTTTCACCTGTTTCGACCCGGAAAAACGATGAGTTCACGCGAGGAGGTTCGTCATGAGTCAGATTGAATCACGGACAGTTGTGTCCAGAGAGGAGTGGTCCCAGGCACGTAAAGCCCACCTGAAAAACGAGAAGGCGCTTACCCGCCTACGCGACTTGGTCGCCCGTGAGCGGCGCGAACTGCCGTGGGTAGAGGTGGAAAAGGAGTACGTATTCGAGACGCAGGAAGGGCAAAGGACGCTTGCCGAGCTATTTGGCACAAACAGTCAGCTGATAGTTCATCACTTTATGTTCGGCCCCGACTGGAGTGCGGGCTGCCCGAGCTGTTCGCTGGAGGCAGATCATGCCGAGGGCGCGATCGTCCATCTTGCCAACCACGACGTCAGTTACGTCCGCGTATCCCGTGCCCCTTTGGAAAAGTTGCAAGCATACCGTAGGCGCATGGGCTGGAAGGCGCGATGGGTATCCTCCCAGGGCAGCGATTTCAATTTCGACTTTCAGGTTTCTTTCGCTCGAGAGAATCTGGAGGCTGGCCAGCTCTACTATAATTACCAAGCTATCGAGGACCCGAAATACTTCAGCGAGGAATTGCCTGGTCTTAGCGTTTTCTACAAAGACGAAAGCGGCACCGTGTTTCACACTTATTCCAGCTACGCCCGCGGCAACGAGGAGGTGATTGGCGCCTTTGTTTACCTCGATATCACGCCGAAAGGCCGGAACGAGAAGCAAATCATGGATTGGGTACGGCGCCACGATGAATACGACGCGAGCCCGGCAGGCACGACGTGTCACTCTGGTTGATTGCGGCCGACCTTAACCACAATGAAAAATGCGAAACTGAGGCGCCATATTCCCAAGTTACCCTTGAAAAGTAGACACACGGTATTGTTATATGGCCTTAACAGGATTCTGAGGAAGATTATGCGATGAGCACGACTAAGGAACCTCTACCAAAAATAGTTTCTGCAAAGGAATGGCAAATACCGCTGGATCAACTTCTTATAAAAGAAAAAGAGCTAACGCGTGCAAGGGATGCACTGAACGCCGAGCGTAGGAAGTTGCCAATGGTAAAAGTGGCTAAGCACTATACGTTTCAGGGAGAGAACGGCAAAACGTCCTTCTTGGATTTGTTTGAAGGCCGTCGTCAGCTCATTGTTTATCATTTTATGTTTGCCCCTGAGTGGAATGCGGGCTGTGACGGTTGCTCCTGGGTTGTAGATGCCATGACTCATCCAGCCCATCTGAACGCTCGCGATACCTCATTGGTTTTGGTGTCACGCGCGCCAAGGGATAAGCTCGAGCGGTACAAATCCCGGATGGGCTGGACTACGCCTATCCCATGGTATTCATCTTACGAGAGCGACTTTAACTTCGATTTTGGCGCGACGACCGATAAAGGTGAGAGGCACGGTGTGAGTGTGTTTATCCGCGAAGGGAATGACATCTATCGCACATATTATACCGGTGCCCGTGGTGTCGAGTACCTTGGCAGCCTCTGGACATACTTAGACTTAACGCCGCTTGGTCGTCAAGAAACCTGGGAAGACTCCCCAGAAGGCTGGCCGCAGACTAAGCCGTATGTATGGAATCGCCGCCACGACGAGTACGATGCCTGAAAAGACCACGTGAACTGGTGGTAAACACATCAAAAATAATGGTGAACAGCTCGAACCTGCGAAGGAGGCCTGTCGTTACTTACCATGCCGCTTGCAATGTTTGCCTCCGTAACGGCTCCGGATGGGAAAGCTTTGCCAGATAAGAACGATGTAACATATAAGGCCAGTTGTCATGACACACAGTGAAGCAACTGTTTCAGGAATGGCAGATGACTGTATAACTCCGACCATTCCAGAAATGGCTAGTGCAGCGCTGGATGAAAATGCTTGAATTGAAGCCATCGGTTTATGCTTGTTTGTGTTAATTGCCGTTGTTCTATCAACTTTACCATATGCGCATAATGTATATTATGTTAAATAGGATATTGACACCCCAGCTATGCGTACCGCTCCCACGGCCCGCCCCGTAGCAGCGCTTGGAACAATATCGGCCAATAATTAGGCCTAACACGTCATTATCCGGTAAAATGCCGCGCTCACAAATTTAGACTTGTCTCTCTTTCGAGGTTTTTATGCAAGATCCCGTTGTCAGCATCATTATGGGCTCCCGGTCCGATTGGCCAACCATGCGCTTAGCGGCCGATATACTGGACGAGCTGGGTGTGGCCTACGAGACCCAGGTGGTGTCCGCGCACCGCACGCCTCAGCGCCTGTGCGAATTTGCCGAGCAAGCCCCCGGGCGTGGCATTCGGGTCATCATTGCCGGTGCCGGTGGCGCCGCCCACCTGCCGGGCATGGCCGCTGCCATGACCCACATCCCGGTGGTAGCCGTGCCTGTTTCCAGCCGCCAGCTGAAAGGCCTCGATAGCTTATTGTCTATTGTCCAAATGCCTAAAGGCGTAGCCGTTGCCACTCAGGCTATCGGTGAAGCTGGCGCCGCAAACGCCGGCGTTATGGCCGCGCAAATTTTGGCGCTGAGCGACCCAGAGCTTAGCCAACGCTTTATTGCCTGGCGCCAGCGTCAAACTGACTCGGTGCCCGTGGAGGTCGAATAATGCACATAGCGGTTCTCGGCTGTGGCCAGCTAGCCCGTATGATGGCTCTGGCGGGCCTACCAATGGGCATGACATTCAGCTTTTTGTCCGAAAACAACGAAGATACAGCTCCGGTTGCCGGTTTGGGCCCGATAACGGCTATGGATGAGAGCTTGACGAGCAGTGAGCTGTATGAAGCACTGGGCAAGCCCGATGTTGTCACCGTCGAGCGCGAGCAGTGCTCATTGGTGCCATTAAAACGTTTGGCCGAGCACTGTGCCGTGCACCCTAACCCACAAGCTATTTACCAGTGCCAAAACCGCGAGCGTGAAAAGCAGTTGCTGATTACCTGCCAGGTTCCGCACACGCCTTTTGTTAGCGTTGCGTCTGCCGCTGATTTACACAAAGCGGTCTCTGAGCTGGGGTATCCATTAGTCGTTAAGCACACCGAGCAAGGCTACGACGGCAAAGCGCAGTGGCGTTTGTACGACGATAAAGGCGTCGAAAACTTTATCGCCGATGCACACTTTGAGCTGCAGTCCGACCAGGCCGTGCCCTATGTGGCCGAACCCTTTATGGATTTTGAGCGCGAGGTGTCTTTTATTGGTGTGCGCGCCGCAAACGGAGAAGTTCGGTTTTATCCCGCCACCGAAAACGTTCATAAAAGCGGTGTACTGCTGCACTCTGTGGCCCCTGCCCCGCAATTATCTAGTGAGTTAATCGCCACCGGGCAAGCGGGCCTTAAAGCCATTTTAGAGCACCTGGATTACGTGGGCGTGATGGCGATGGAGTGCTTTGTCACCTCCGATCAATTATGGGTTAATGAACTAGCACCGCGCGTACATAATAGCGGCCACTGGACCATGCACTGCGGCGTTGTCAGTCAGTTTGAAAACCATATGCGCGCCATTGCCGGCTGGCCTTTGGGCTCCACCAACTTACAAGGTGCCGCCGCCATGTTGAACTTACTGGGTGTCGAGCTGAACCAAGCCAGCCAACTGCAAGACGACGTAGCGCTCGACTGGTACAACAAATCCGTGCGCCCTGGTCGCAAATTGGGCCATTTGGTTTTAACCGACGAGTCCCCTGCCGCCGCATTGGCCCGACTACAGCCGTTAAAACAAAAAGTGTACGGCGCCGATTAAACGCCAACCACCTCAGTTGACCGATGTCATTTGCCGGCTTTGTCTGGTTACTTGCTGAATCGGTTGAAACGTTCCGGGCCACCGATAAAAGCCATTCGGTGTGCCCGCAACCAAATGGCTTAACCTTACAAACCCCAAAAGATACAAACGTACAAAACATCCCCCCCGCTTGATCAACTCAGCAAAACAATTACTTACAGTAAAACAGCCTAAAGCCCGGGGTTAGCCTCCATCAGTCATATAACTGCAACCTTAACCCAGTAATGTCGCCCTTCTTATTCTAGCAGGCTGTTGTAAAAACCCTTGCATGCTCAGCGTGGCCTGAAGCGTGCAGCTGCTGTGCATTGTCTCGACGGACAGGGTGGTTCCCTTTGCTAGAGACAAGGCGCGGCAGATGTGCGCTTCAGGCCACGCCCTACGGGGCTTTCAGGCTGGCCCGTACTCGTCGTTGCCACTTTTCGATGGG
>NZ_CAXBFW010000006.1:0-173232 GCF_963975215.1 uncultured Gilvimarinus sp. | reverse complement strand
GACGTACAGGGACGTATTAATGTCGCGGGCGCAGGAAGCGCAGGAGCGACCCATTTTATTCTCTCTGATTAGCTATTATCATTTATTGGCGGTTCGTACCTGTCTGTGCTTAGGCGTAAGAGTCCGCAGGTTTGACCAGACTTGTTTCTGGGTGAATGAACAGCCACCCAGCACGCCCGCGACCAAGCCCAGCAAAGCCTGGCCTTTTTAAACGCCTTACTAGGCCAAAACCCCGGATACCTCTCGCTAGAAGCCCTCGCCGTTATGGGCTAAGCAACATTCTGGAAGATATTAGCAACCGCTTGAACGTTTAAATTTGCCCGCCCCGGGGCGGAGCCTTCGTCCCGATTATTGCCTTGCTAATAAACTATATTGTCATTACAATATAGTTGTGATCATAAAATACGACACCGCCAAAAATGACCAAAACATACGCCAGCGCGGTTTACCTTTTGACCGTGCAGCCGAGTTTGATTTTAGTGGTGCCAGCATCATAGAAGATACCCGCCACGCCTACACTGAGCGGCGCTTTCAGGCATTAGGCTTAGTGGCTGGCCGTGTTCACATGCTCGTATTCTCGCCCGTGCCTGGTGGCATTCGGGTGATCAGTTTTCGCAAAGCCAACAAGCGGGAGGTAACACGCTATGAGCAAGCAACCCAACCCTGAAATGATAGACCACGACAACCCCGAGTGGACTGAGGCTGAATTTGCCCGCGCCCGCCCGGCCAGCGATGTGCTGCCAGAAATATTCCCCAAAAAACTGGCCGCGCAAATGCTAAAGCCCAAAACCCGGGGCCCACAAAAAGCACCCACCAAAGCCCAGGTAAGCTTGCGTTTATCCGAGGTGGTGCTAACCCACTACCGCAGCACCGGCAAAGGCTGGCAAACCCGGCTGGATAACGACCTTAAAAAACTGCACCACCTGTAGTCTACCTACGCCCGTGGCGTATAAATTTACATTGTTAAGTATTCTGTAATAGTATTAACGGTGCCCGGATAGGGCATCGCACCCATACCTGTGGTGCGGCCAACATATAAACAAAAAGGACTCGCCATCATGGCTCTAAAACCCTGCAAAGAATGCAAAGAAGTCTCTGTTAAAGCCAAAACCTGCCTCATTGCTGGGTTAAAAATCCCGCCGTTAGCGCAACTGAAAACGCCGTAGGCTGCCTTTTTATCATCATCTTAATTGCCGTGGGTGTGGCCTACTGTAGCTCTCCCAGCGAGCCAAAAACGCCAGATGAACAAGCCCAGGATATTAAAGCCCGATGCGAGAACAAAGTCATGGCCTATGTCATGTCACACCTTTATGTGAAAAAGCAATTAAAATCACCCTCTACCGCCGATTTCCCCCCCCCCATGAATGGCAGCGACGTCACCGTCAACTATCAGGGTGACTGTAGGCACAAGGTGTGGGCTTACGTTGATTCGCAAAACTCATTTGGCGCCACCATCCGAACCAAGTATTACATGGAGCTTCAAAACGAGCCGGTTAGCGATAGCTGGAGTGTTTTGGATAGTGAAATGTAGCTACGGTAAAAAAGAAATACGATACGCTAAGAAATATGACTGGGGAAGCTGTAACTATTTGAAATTAATGAGGATTGTCTGGTGTTGAGCGCATAGAAGACTAGTTGAGGGCTCGTTAAACACAATGGTTTTTTGTTCACAGTGAAAACATGTATATAACAAGGTCATAATTCATTGAGTTTGATAAGATTTTGAAGAGATAATATATAAAGAGAGGCGTGAATTTATGTTGTATAAACGAAATTCCGCCTAATAAACTGTTAGCCACGAGAAAATAATGAAAAATGCTTACCTTGGTCAACTACCTGAAAAAGCATCTTTGCTTGTTCGTGAAATAGAAGAATATTCAGGACGCAATATAGAAGTCCTACCTAATCCGTACCCTATGAGTAAAACAGACCCCAACCCAAATGGTTTAGCCTGTAACGTTAATGAGGTGAGCGCAAGGATTCTATATAGAGGTAACCAAATAGATACACATGCGTTTACTCATGAATTGTTGCATATTCATAGATATTGGGTGCGCCAGGTTCCTCAAATACTTCCCGTTAGCGATCCAAATGGTAGTAATATCCAAGTGACAAGTAGTATAGAAAACGCTCTTGAACATTTAGTTATTGTTCCTGAGGAATCGCAGTATGGGTTTGAACCATACTCACACTGGAATAACACAAGCCTTCGTAACTGGGAGAGATTTAATCCATTAATTATGAATAAGTTCGCAATTCGAAAGTGCTGTTTATTAGGGTATCTCACGGTAGCTAATTTAGTAAATAATCCTGAGATCGTCTCAATGGCTGAGAGTGTGATAAAGAAACAAGGGTTTCTTCAGAAAGCCAAGCAAATGAACACTAAGATTACAAAATATATAAACTCAAAAGATAAACAAATATCATGTATTGTTGAATTTTTGAAAATACCGAGAAAGGAAGCAAAGCTCGTCTATCTTGATGTAAAAAATGGCACTCGTATTGAAAAAGAGATCGGAAAATTTAGTGGCTAACAATCAGCTAAAACCGAACCACCTCTTCGGTACATTTTTGTATAGGCTCGCGCAAAAATGTGCCACTACGGTGGTCGGCTTAGCAAAACGTTATACACAAATTCACATAATTCACCATGACTTAGGAGTTAGGAATGGTTTCGAAAAGGGTAGTGCAAAAGAATAAGAAATTTTATTACCGTCGTGCTAAATGGAGTGCTCAAGAAAAAATAACATTAGAAGATATTCTGGTTGATGCGCATGAGCAGCTGGGAACCGTGGGAAAGAGAAGTTTTTCTGTGGGCTCAGGAGCTGAAATTACAGGAGCGGCATTTAAGGTGGATAACGGTCTTTATCTACAGATTGCATCCTACGTACCGGATGAGTCGACTTCGATAATAGATAAAAGCAAGCGCTCGAAACAATCGACGGTGTCCGCGCAAGCTGCCCCAGACGGCAAGGACTATATCGACGGTGATGTTTTTGTCTACATTAAAGGTAATCACGTTATTTTGTGCCCATCTGGCATTAGAGAGCAAGTGGCTGAAACCTATATTTTGAATATCTTGAGGGCTGTCGATAAAAAAGATATCGCTAAAACATTTGAATTAGATAAGGTTGCTAAAACCAATAAGCTTAGAATGATAAAAGAGGAGGGAGTAAAGGAGATTGACCTAAATACATCTCTTTATGAGGCAAGCTTAATTCATTTGAATCGTAATAATCCAAAAGTGTCTAGCATTAAAAAAGCTATCGCTGATCAGGTTATTGCTATTTTTGGGAAGGACAAAGATTTAAATGAAATTAAGGAAAAAGAAAATGTAAACGTTGGTGTATCCCTGAAGTATGATGGTAGAGCCGCTCGTAGTCATCAAAAAGATCCCGAATTCGGTGTCTCTGGAAAAAAGAGGTTAGAAAGAACTGCGGAACAAATAATTTCGGAGTTCGAATCTGAAAGTGAAAATGAAAATGGTTTTACCATTGTTACCAATGCAGGGAATAAAATTACGTCTGACGAAATTCGTGTTTCTGATTCATTTCGCGTTGACGTCTTGGGTAAATCATTAAGTCAGTCTTCTGCATGGAAAAAACTAAAAGAATATCATGATCGGTTAGCCGCTGATGGCGTATTTAGCAAATGAATATTGACAAAGAAAAAATTAAGCTTGCTGCGTGCTTGCTTCTGTGGGGTGCGCTGGGTTCCTATTTTTGCCAGCCGCTAGTTCATGGAAACAGCGAGGCGATCAACGTAATTGTAACAGTGTTTTCTATTTTGGCCGGTTTTCTAGTCGCCGTTATCACGTTAGTTGGTGATCCTAAGTCGTTGCCTTCTGGGGGGTGGCAGGTGGCGAGGTTAGGAAGTGATTTAACCTATAATAGATTAATTCGGCATAAATGGTTGTTTAAGTTCTATCTTATTACATTGTTTTTGATATTTTCATCAATCTTAATTAAAAATAAATACCCTAGCATTCAAGTCGGATTGGAGTACGTATATATGTTTTTCGCATCAATATCTTGCTTTCTGTCTTTTAAGCTCCCAAGGGCACTTATTGAGTTGCAGCAAGAAAGAATAGAGCACGAAATCGAGGAGCGTAGAAAGAAAGAAGGTATTAACGACTAGTGCGCGATAACAAAAAGCTACACCTTGCAAATGTTGCTACGTTCGTGTTTGTGCATGTCGCGTAGCTCCATTTTACGAAAAAAAGCTCCCCACAATATTTTCAGGTGAGCTTGATGTTCAAATTGAAACATTCGTTTACCACTACCCCGTAGATAAAATACCTGTTCGTTATTTTCCAGTTATCTATAATGGGCATGTGTGGGAGTATCTATTAACTAGGACTCTTACACATGCAGCTTTTACACGGCGACTGCCTTTCTATAATTCCCACCTTAAAAACCAATTCTGTTGATTTAATCGTAACTGACCCGCCTTATTATCGCGTTAAACAAGATGCTTGGGACAACCAATGGAAAACCGAAGCCGATTTTTTAGCCTGGTGTGACCAGGTGTTGGCCGAGCTACAGCGCGTATTAAAACCCAGCGGTAGCCTGTACTGGTTTGCCGGCCCTTACATGGCGGCAAAGCTTGAGCTGCTGGTGGGCGAACGCTTTGATGTACTTAACCATATTGTATGGGTAAAAAACGCTGGCCGGCACAAGGTTGCCCGAAAGGAGGGGCTAACAAAATACTTCCCCCAAACCGAGCGCATTATTTTTGCCGAGCAAAAAGAGCAGGGCAGTAAGGTGGAGAGCGCCGGCGCACGCAAAGCCGAACACGTTTACCAGCCCATTGTTAACCGCTTAAACAAACAGCGCTTGGCCGCTGGACTCACTGTTAAAGAATGTGTCGAGCTGTGCGGCGTAAGCACCGCCAGCCACTACTTTACCACCTCGCAATTTGCGCTGCCCAGCGAGGCCAATTACGTCAAGCTAATGGACGCCTTTGGTGCCCAGGGCGACTACCACAAAGTAAAACGCAGCCACCGCCAATTACGCACCCAGTACAACAAACTAAAGCGCGCCTACCGCGATGCACGCCGGCCCTTTACCGTAACCAAAGAGGTGCCTTATACCGATGTGTGGCACTTTGACGTGGTGCAGCATTACCCTGGTAAACACCCGTGCGAGAAACCCCAAGCGTTACTCGAGCACATCATCAACACCAGCAGCAAACCCGGCCAAGTGGTGTTAGATGCGTTTATGGGTTCCGGTTCGACAGGCAAGGCGTGTTTAGCGTTGGATAGACGTTTTGTCGGTATCGAAAAAGACAAAATACTTCATCGCCATTTCGCTGAATACGTCAGAGGGGGATAATTCGCACCAAAGCGGTGTAGTGAAAAGCAAGGGCGAGGTCTTATGAGAACCGAAAGGAAAGAGCTCTATAATTCCTCGTCCTTCATTGTAACCATCTGAAACTAAAACAGTTTTTGTTCATTGGTGAGTGCATAAGAGCCCCCTTGAAGGCTCTTTAAACACAGCGGCTTCTTTTTCACGATGATAAAACTTTCAAAAAGATGTCATAAACCGTTGAGTTGATAGGCTTTTGACGAAATAATAGGTAAAAATGAGACGTAAATACATGTTGTATAAACGAAATTCCGCCTAATACACTGTTATCCGTTCAATCTAATCAGGAGCAAAAATGTCAGCAAAGTACAACAGTTTAGTTTTTAGAACGGAGCTTGAAGCTACTTGGGCAGCTTTTTTTGATTTGGCGGGCTGGCGGTGGAGTGTTAATCCTGAGCCGGTTGAGAATTGGGCACCAGATTTTCGCGTATCATTTGATTGTGGCCACTCAGAATGTGGTGGTAGTCACTCCTTATTAATCGCAGTATTACCTCTTTCGAAAATCGATGATTTTGGAAACCATCCTTGTAAGCAGTATTTTTTTGGAGGCTGGGACCCAGAAAAAAATGCTCCAACAATCTCAGAGGACGGTAGCGCTGTATTTGGCACAAACCCAACCGCCACGTACTGGGAAATTTCCCATGGCGCTGGTGGTGGCGCCGAAGACGTTCACTTCAGGGTGGATAATGCCAATGAATTGTGGGAAAAAGCGAAAAGCTTGGTAGAGAACTGTGCGTAAAACGGATAACAAAGCCAAGCACGTTTGCCCACGCAAAAAACGCGTGGGCTGGACCTCGCTGTCGCTCGGCCCGTATTGGCGGCGTTAAACGTAATTCGCACATGATCTAGATATGGAATTTAGATGGACATACAAGAAAAGTTAATTGAAATTTTTCGATCAAGAATGGCTGGCCCCTTTCTATTTCTAGGCTCTGGATTTTCTCGGCGTTATCTTGGCCTTGATGATTGGCGAGGTCTTCTTGAAAGATTCTGCGTCGCTGGTAAGCCATTCGAGTACTATCTTGCCTCCGCGAATGGCCATTATCCAACAGTGGCGGCACTGTTAGCTAAGGACTTCAACGAATATTGGTGGAAAGCTCCAGAGTATGAAAAAAGCGTAGAAAGATTCAAATCCAAGGTTAGAGATGAAACTTCTGCATTGCGTATTGAGATTAGCAATTACCTTTCTACATTAGATCAATCTAAAGCAATGGACTCAGCATTCAGAGATGAAGTGGAGTTGTTGTCTGGGCTCAATGTTGATGGTGTCATAACTACAAACTGGGACATGTTTATTGAGCAACTTTTTCCGGAGCATAGAACATACATTGGGCAGGAAGAGTTGTTGTTTTCGAACCCGCAAGAAATTGGGGAGATATACAAAATTCATGGTTGCTCAACCGTTCCATCATCCATGGTAATGACAAGCTCAGACTATGAAGAGTTCAATGAAAAAAATACATACCTGGCAGCAAAGTTAATCACACTTTTTGTGGAACACCCAATAGTTTTTATCGGGTACTCTATTTCTGACGAAAATATTAGCAGTCTTTTGAGGGGAATTGCGTCCTGCATAGGGAAAGACAAAATAGAGCAATTAAGAAAAAATTTAATATTCATACAGCTCCCATCCGATGAAGAAGAACCCAACATCTCAGATACCTATCTGACGATAGATGGCATCCAGATTCCACTGGTTTTAGTAAAAACCAACAATTTTATAGACGTTTATCTGGCCATAGATGCAACTAAGAGAAAAATTCCTGCGAGAGTTTTAAGGTATTGTAAAGAGCAGCTCTATGAGTTGGTCCAATCTTCCGAGCCTGAAAAGAAGATTTGTGTTGTGGATATAGACGAAATTGACTCTAAGGAAGATGTCGAGTTCTTAGTCGGGGTGGGCGTAGCAAGCAGAGAAAACGTCGGCCCAGCCCCAATCGGTTATGCTGCCATAAGAACTGAAGAGTTAATTGAAGATATACTACTAGACAATAAAGGCTATGACGCTCGACAGATCGTCGATAATGTTTTACATAGAGCCTGTAGAAACACGCCTTATGTGCCCGTGTTCAAATATCTCAATAGTATTGGTATAGAAAATTACGATCAATATCGTGATTCAGGCATAGGCCTTGATAAGGTGGTCTGCAAAGACTTGAAAGATTACCGTGTGAAAATGTACTCGAAAGCCTTCTTCAGAAATTACAGACACAAAACTCTTCAGGAAGTTATCAGTCTGTGCACTCCAGAAAACGCATCAGCATACATACCCTTTATTCCAAAAGAAAAAATTGATTTGGATATTCTTAGAGATTTCCTGGTTTCCAACATGGAGAAAATTCAATCCGAAAATTCAAGCTACGCAAGTAATTTTAGAAAGTTGGCAGCGCTGTATGACAGGTTGAGGTGGGGATGGTAGCGTTTAACAATGCCAAGCACCGCGACGGCTTTTCCGTTGCGTCTTCGGCTTCATTACAGAGCCGCGCGTGTTGGCAGCGTTAACTATTATTTCTAAAAAAACTCTCCGCCTTAGCATCCAACACCTTCTCAAGCTTCTCAATCAACCCAAACCTTGGCCCATGAATACCCCGCTCGATATGGCTGATCGTCTCCACGGTTACGCCGGTGGCCTCGGCGAGCGCCTCCTGGCTTAACCCCAACTCCTTCCGTCTGTTGGCCACATTCTGGCCAAACAGCTTTTTTAGTTCTGACATGGTTGTTATCCAACGTAAAGGTATTGGCGCTATTGTCCGCAGGCTGGTAGGGCTTAGTACCTAGTTTTAAGTTACGTACAATGATGCCGGTGTTGGGGTTTGCCAGCGCGTAATAAAAACAAGCGCTCGGATACTGCCATTTATCGAGCACATCCACACGCGAGCTTAAATTGGCGCAATGCGCACTGGAGCGACAAAACGAGGCGTTCACCTGCGTATTAATGTCGCTCCAGAGTGTTTAAAAGCTCTTGCTCATCGCCAGGTGTAAAATCCCCAAAATCCACACAAAGGCTAAGGCCCCTGCGGTGCGGCGCTTTGTTTTGCTGACGGACTTCATGGCAATCACCCCGGTGATGATATAGGCGATGACCAGCAGTAATTTGATGCTGAGCCAGTTTATGGGCCAGAGCGAGTAACCCACGGTAAACATCAGGGCAAAACCGCTTAGCAGAAGGCAGGTGTCGATGATGTGGGGAGCAATCTTAAAAAACTTTGCCTGTACAAAGCGTGCACCAGCCTCGCGGGCAAAAAAGCGCAGGGAAAAGAGTGCAATAGACAGTACTACCAGCATTAAGTGGCTGTGCTTGAGGGCCATATAGCTCATAAATTTTGCAACCTGAGTCGTTAAGTATGGAGTTGTTATTAGGCGTATATTCGCCGGCGGGCCGTGTCGGGTACGGCAGGGTAAGTGGCCGGTGCGACAAGGCTGCCTTAAGGCGATATGCAGGGGTAAGATTACAGGTATCGGAGCCACGGATAAAGCATTCGGCGTGGGCAAGTGCGGCAAGGCGCTAACCGGTAGAGCGAGTCGTGCATAAACGGTGGTGGTTGGCTTAAGGTGGTGCCTAGGTGTAGCTGATCGGTTAAGCTTGATGTTTTGGCGGGGTAACCCGGGTAAGACCACGCACTGGGTGATTGTTTTTGGTCATCGAGGCATCTAATAAGAGGTGAGCCATGAAAGGGTGGATGATAGTCGCTTGCTTGCTCGTACTGAGCGCCTGCGGGCAACAGGACGACGTGAGTGTTGAGGACGAGAAAGGGGCGTTTGAAGCCTATACCGATAGCCAGGTGCAGGCGCTGGAAAAAGCCAAAGGCATCGAAGATGAGCTGAAAAAGGCCGACGAGGCGCGGCGTAAGCAGCTTGAGCAAATACAGTAGCGGTTATGAGTGAGTTTGTTGAATTTTTGCACGAAGTGTTTGCCCCTTTTGGGGTGATTACCACTAAGCGAATGTTTGGTGGTTTTGGTGTTTATCACGAGGGGCTAATGTTTGCGCTGGTGGCCGATGATACGCTGTATTTAAAGGCCGATGATCAGACGGCCCCTTGGTTTGATGAGCTTGGCTGTGAGCCATTTACCTATCAAAAAAGGGCGCGCGCCGTTCGCTTGTCTTACCGACAGGCGCCGGAGTCGATATTCGATGACCCGGAAGAGGCTTTGCAGTGGGCCCGCTGGGCCTACTCGGCTGCTTTGCGTGCCAAGTACTGAGTTGCGCGTTGTCTGGGTTTAGTCTGGCTGGGCCCGTGTGCCGGCAGGGCCTTTAAAACGCGGGGTAATAAGGGTAAAGGTCGACGAACGAGGCAGTTTCGCGTATCTTATGCAGCACCTAGCAGGGTGTTAAAACGACTTGTGGGGCGAATTAGGCGCTACAATAAATAGTCGGGCGTTTTGCTGTTTCGGCCTACTGTACGGGTTTGTAAGCTTTACGTGCCTGGTTTAAGGCGTTTTGATAGTCTGGTAACCCCAATTAATTTCGCGGGTGCTCGGGTTCGGCCGGGGCCTCGCTCTATGTTTACAGTGATTATGAACCTGAACTATTTGGATTTTGAGCAGCCTATTGCCGTCCTCGAAGGAAAGATCGAGGAGCTGCAGCTCGTCGGCAATGACAACGACCTCAACATCAACGAAGAGATCAGTAAGCTCAAAGAAAAGAGCACTAAGCTGACCGAGAGCATTTACTCCAACTTGTCGTCCTGGCAAGTGGTACAGGTAGCGCGTCACCCGCAGCGCCCTTATACCTCTGACTACATCAAGCGTATTTTTACCGATTGGGACGAGTTGCATGGCGACCGTCACTTTGGTGACGACGGCGCTATTATTGGTGGCGTTGCCCGCTTAAACGGCCAGCCAGTGATGGTGATTGGTGAAGAAAAAGGCCGCGGTGTAAGCGAGAAAGTTCAGCGCAACTTTGGTATGCCCAAGCCCGAGGGTTACCGCAAGGCTTTGCGTTTGATGGAAATGGCCGAGCGCTTCAAGCTGCCTATTTTAACCCTTATTGACACCCCCGGGGCCTACCCGGGCATCGACTCGGAAGAGCGGGGCATTAGTGAGGCTATTGCGCAAAATCTGGCGGTAATGTCGCGTTTAAAAACCCCGATTATTTGTACCGTTATCGGTGAGGGCTCGTCCGGCGGTGCATTGGCTATCGGCGTGGGCGATCACTTGAATATGCTGCAATACGCTACGTACTTTGTGATTTCGCCCGAAGGCTGCGCCAACATTATCTGGAAGACCGTCGATAAGGCTCCGTTAGCGGCCGAGGCGATGGGGGTTACCTCGTCGGTACTCGAAGAGCTGGGCATTGTCGATGAGACCATTCCGGAGCCTTTGGGTGGCGCGCACCGTAATATCGATGCCATGGCCGATACCCTGCGTCAGCGTTTAAGCGAGCAGCTGGATCAGCTTAATGCTATTCCCACTGAAGAGCTTTTAGAAAAGCGCTACGAGCGATTAATGAGCTACGGTAACTAGACGATTCGCCTAGGTTACAGACATAAAAAAACCGCCTTTCGGCGGTTTTTTTATGTCTGCTAGCAGCGTTAATTGCCTGCCAGGGTTTGGTCGTACTTGCGGCTTAGCATGTCGTAAAAACTCTCGCGAGCCTGTAGCACACCTTGTTTAAGCGCATTGATTTGGTCGGTGGTGATGTCTTTGCGGCCGCTGTATACCTGGCGCCGAAACGCGACGATTTGCCCGGCATAAATCTTCAGGCTGCGCTCCAGGTTTTTTTCGCCCAAAATAAGCAGTTTGGCCTCGGCGGCGGACATCTTGCCAAACGACTCGACCAGCTCTTCGGTGATGCGGGTGAGCTCTTGCTTGCGCTCGGCGGGCCAGCGCTCGCCAAACTCTACTGACTCGGCCGCCAGCGAGGCGTATTTACTGAACATGTGGGTCACCTCGCCCACAAAGGCTGAGATATCCTCAAACACGTCCAGACGTTTTTGTTCGCGCAGGCTGCGCGGGCCAATAACGGTTTGTCGTCGGCCCCACCACCAGGCGCTGGCCAGAGCAACAACGCCGCCAATGGCGACTTTAAAAGAGGTGTCGATAATCTGATAGGTGATCGTGCTGTCCACGGGTTTGCCTCAGCGTCAGGAAATTGTCAGCCTAAAAACATTAATAGGCAGGAAGCAATAACTACGCCAGCGGTGGAATGTATGGCTCAGCCGCCCGACAATTTTACCTCATAGCCGAGCTTCTCGAGGCTTGCCTTGAGTGGCTCGCGGTGATCGCCCTGAATTTCGATGTTGCCGTCTTTGATGGCGCCGCCGGTACCGCACACCTGCTTTAATTTTTTTGCCAGGGCTTTTAGCTCGGCACCGGCCAGTGGCACGCCGGTGATAACGCTGACGGTTTTACCGCCACGGCCTTTGCTGGAGCGCTGGATGCGGACAATACCGTCACCGCTAGGTGCTTCCGGGGTTTGGGGTTCGTCGCGTACCCGGCCGCCATCGGTGGAGTAGACGAGTCGACTGTTTTTGCTCACGAAGTGCTCCTTAGTCGCAGGTATATCGGCGGCTCAGTATAACCGACGTGCGCTGGCCGGGGACAGGCGCTAGAATGCGCCTCTGTGTTAGCCAACCAATGAGTGGTCTATGACTAAACCGATTATCCATGCCTTTTTATTTGTGGCCTTTAGCTTGATGTTAACCGCTTGTGGTAAGCCGCCAGAGGAGGCGGGCGAGGAGCAAGCCGGTGACCCGGTGGCACTGGGTGAGCGCAAGGCGCGGGTGTGCATGAGTTGTCATGGGCCCGGTGGTGTGTCCCGTGTGGCCAGTTACCCATCGCTGGCGGGTTTACAATACGATTATATCGTGACCCAGCTGCGGGCGTTTAAATCCGGTAGCCGGGAAAACCCCATGATGAACGCCATGGTGGCGAGTTTGTCTGATACCGATATGCAGCACCTTGCGGCTTATTTTGCCGCGCAGGGCCAGTAGCGTTTAAGCCTCCGAGGCTAAAAGGTAGAGTTTATGAGTCAAGTGCAGGGCCAGTGGGTACCCGAGGCCGAGCCGTTAATTGCCACGTTTGCCGATAACTTTTCACGCTTTGCCGAGGAGGGTGCCGCACTGGCGGTGGTACGCGGTAACGAGGTGCTGGTCAGCGCCTGGGCCGGTACCCGCGATAAAGCGCGAAAAAACGCCTGGCACGAAGACACCCGGGTGAATATTTTCTCGGCCGGTAAACCACTTGCCGCCGCCGTTATTATGAGTTTGGTTGAGCGCGACATAATTGACGTGGATCAGCCGATTAGTGCCTATTGGCCCGAGTTTAGCGGCAAGGGTAAAGAGTCGGTGACTGTGCGTCAGGTGCTGGCTCATCGCAGCGGCATGAGTGCGTTTCACCCCAAGTTAAAAGACCCAGTTATCTTCGACCCGGCCTCAATAAAATCGTTGCTGGAGTACGATGAGCCCTGGTGGACACCCGGCAGCGCCCAGGGTTACTCGCCATTTTTATACGGCTGGATTTTAGCCGAGCTGGCCCAGCAGGCGACAGGTAGCACATTCAGTGATTTGTTTGAGCGCTACTGGGCGCAGCCGCTGTCGTTAAACGCGTGTTTTGGGGTGCCTGAGTCACAGCAGGGCGAGCTTGCCGATGTGGGCCCCCTTAAAAAGCCTTTGGGCGATGTGGGCAGTGCCAGCCCCGGTGCTAACAGTGCCGCGTTGGGGCGGCTGATGAAGGCCGACCCGCGCGGAGTGGTTAACCGGGCGTTTACCAACCCCATGACACTAATGAATTCGACCAACACGCCCGAGTGGCGCAGCGCTTGTATACCTGCTGCAAACTGCCATGCCAGCGCGCTTGATTTGGCACGGTTTTACGGTGCCCTGGCCTCAGGTGGGGAGCCTATAGGGCTAAGCTCGGCTACGTTAGCCGCGTTTACTGAGGCGCGCGCCTCCGAGCGCGATAAAGTGCTGGGTGTGCCACTGCGCTTTGGTTTGGGGTTTATGGGCTCGCAGCCGGTGGATGATTGCCTATTTGGTAGCTCCCAAGGTTATGGCCACCCGGGTGCGGGGGGCAGTGTTGGTTTTGCCGATCCGCAGTCGGGTTTGGGCTTTGCCTATGTAACGGCGCGCTTGGGGCAAAGTTTGTTAATTGATGCTCGCGCGCAACGTTTAATTGCCGAGTTGGCACCGCTGGCGCTTTAGTGGCTGCTGGATTTATTGTAATAGAGGTTATCGATGTCCCACACTGATTTTCCAAAGGGTTGTGTTTCGCAGGATGAGCTAATCGAGCTGCAAAGCCGAATGAGCTTTCAGGAAGATACCATCAATGAGTTAAACCTCATTGTCGCGCGGCAGGATCGGCAGCTACAGGCGCTGGCCGCGCAATTGGGCTCTGTGAGCAAAAAGTTTGATGACGCCATGTACGCACGCGAGCAGGGCGGGGGAGCGGCCGACGAGCGCCCGCCGCACTATTGATCTATCACCCCGCGTAGCGAGCTGGCTGAGTTAAAAGTCCAGCTCGGACAGCAGGCGCTCTACATAGCGCAGACGCTCTTGCAAAATGGCCGAGCGGTGGCTGTCGTTTTTGGCAAGCTTTAACGCGTTGCGTAACTGCACCATCGCCCGGTCGTAAATCCCCACCTGAATAAAATATTCGGCCCGCGCCTCGTGCACGCCTAGTACGTCGCCGGCCAGGCCGTTCACCTCGGCCAGCAAGTACCACATGTATGGGTCTTCAGACTCTTTGCGCACATACTGCGATAAAAAATCAGCGCCGCTTTGATAGCGGCCCGAGTTCATCAACGCTTCGGCGTAGCGCACATTAAACGGGTAGTAGTTGGGTAGCCGGCGCAGGCCGTTGCGCAGTTTATCCAGCGCCGTATCGTAATCTTTAGCGGCCAGGTCGACGTCGATATCCATTACCTGATACACCAGCCGGTTCGGGTCTTTTTGCAGCAGCGGTGCGAGTGCTTTGGCGGCCTCTTTGGCGTCGCCGGTGCGGCTGTAGGCAAGCGCCAAGCCGTAGCGGCTGGCATCGGGGGTGGTGTTGTTGCCGTCCAGCTCGGACTGAAATATGCCGATGGCTTGCTGAGCGGTTTCGGCCTGCAGCACTCTTACCCGGGCTCGCATTAACTGAAAGTCCAGCGAGTCCTGCTTCATTCGATCGCGCGGATAACGCATGGCCCGTGAGCGCGCGTCGGCTACCCGGCTCTCGGTAACCGGGTGAGTCAGCAAAAAGTCCGGTGGCCGGCGCGAGTAGCGCGAGGCGCGCAACATTTGTTCAAACATCTCGGGGGCCGCGTGCGGGTCGTAGCCGGCATCAATCAGGGTGTCGATGCCCAGCCGGTCGGCCTCTTGCTCGTTTTGTCGGCTAAAACGCAGTTGAGCATCGGCGGCGGCTGCCTGAGTGGCGGCCATTGCGGCCATACCGCCATCGCTGCCACTGGCGGCCAGCACTAAGCTCGCCAGCAGGGCGGTGTAAAACGGGATGGTCATGTTGCGCTGCTGCTCTAGCCGGCGGGCGTAGTGGCGCTGGCTTAAGTGAGCGAGTTCGTGGGTCAGTACCGAGGCCAGCTGCGCCTCGTTTTGCGAGTAGGTAAACAACCCGGTATGCACGCCAATCACGTTACCCGGAGCGGCAAAGGCGTTCATGGTGGGGTTCTCAACCACTATCAGCTCAAAATTGCGGTTGTT
The DNA here is from genome assembly GCF_963975215.1 of uncultured Gilvimarinus sp. Taxonomy (GTDB): domain Bacteria; phylum Pseudomonadota; class Gammaproteobacteria; order Pseudomonadales; family Cellvibrionaceae; genus Gilvimarinus. The sequence continues at coordinate 158,236 of NZ_CAXBFW010000006.1, read as the reverse complement.
GAGCTGGCTATACTGCGCCAGTTGGCCGATAAGCTCGCGCAGGTAGGTAATCAGTAGCGGGTCATCAGAGGTGGGCACCTGAGCGCGATAGCTGCGCATAAAGAGTTGGCCCAGCCGTTTTTCCTCTTGGTAGGAAACGATCCCCGAGGAGGTGTCCCCAAAATCTGGTAGATTTAGCTCGTCGGCGCGCCCGGCATAGGGCAAGGCCAGCAGCAGCGATAGCACGAGTGATAATGCTCTATTCACGGTGACTCAGTCTCTTCGGGCACGGTAAGCCGCACAATAGCGCGGCGTTTAGTTAATTTATCAGGGGGCATAGTATCATTAATGGTGGGGCGCGCCTGCAAACGCAATACTCAACGTGCTACTTGTGCGCACGGGCAATGTTAACTAGCATGTCGGGTCACCTCCGGCGATGCCGCTGGCGGGGCTGATGTGAGCTTGATGGTTGGTATGACAAAGATTGATTCGAGCAGTTCCCCCTCCCACAGGGTGTTGGTAGATGCCCGCGAATTGCGCTGCCCCATGCCGTTGTTGCGAGCCAAGCAAGCCATGCGAGATCTGGCCGTGGGAGAGCGCATTGAGGTGCGCGCCACCGATGCCGGCTCCGTTAGAGATTTTCATGCCTACGTGCAACTTGCCAACCATCAGATGATTGAGTTTATTGATCGCGATAATGAGTACGTTTACGTGATTGAGAAAGGAGGTGTGGCGTAATGCTCATCCGGAGAGTTAAACAACCATGCTGAAGATAGTACGCAGTTGGGTCGATCGCTATTTCTCAGATGAAGAGGCGGTTTTGCTGGTGGTGATTATTGCCGTCAGCCTGGTGGTGATACTGACCATGGGGGCGGTATTAGCCCCGATGATTGCCAGTATTATTATCGCCTTTTTGATGCAGGGCCTGGTGGTGCGATTGCGCGAGTGGGGCGCGCCCCACTGGCTGGCGGTTAGCATTACGTTTGTTTTGTTGCTCCTGATGCTCGCCTCGGTATTGCTCGTGGTGTTACCGGTACTTTGGCAGCAGTCGGCGCGGCTGTTTGGCGAGGTGCCGAGGATGCTGGGAGAGTGGCAAAGTGTGCTGTTACTGCTGCCTGAAAATTACCCCAATCTGGTGTCGCCCGCTCAGGTGGAGGACTTAATTGCCTCTATAACCGCCGAGTTTGGCCGCATGGGGCAAAATGTGCTGACATTTTCTGTGAGTAGCCTGCCCATTTTGATGACGGTGCTGGTGTATTTTGTGTTGGTGCCTATTCTGGTGTTCTTCTTTCTCAAAGACAGCTCGCTCATTGCCGATTGGATTGCCAGCTTTTTGCCCAGAAAGCGTCCGGTAATGACCAAAATCTGGGGTGAAATGAATCAGCAAATCGCCAATTATGTGCGCGGTAAAACCATCGAGATTTTAATCGTGGGTGCTGTGTCATATATTGCTTTTGCCTTGTTGGGTTTAAATTACGCGGCGCTGCTGGGTATCGCGGTAGGGCTGTCGGTGGTGATTCCCTATATTGGCGCGGCCGTGGTGACAATTCCCGTGGCAATGATTGGCTTCTTTCAGTGGGGGTGGGGCTCGGAGTTTCTCTACCTGATGTTGGTCTACACCATTATTCAGGGGATAGACGGTAATATCCTGGTGCCGCTGCTGTTCTCTGAGGCGGTTAACTTACACCCGGTGGCCATTATTATGGCGGTGCTGGTGTTTGGTGGCTTGTGGGGTTTTTGGGGCGTGTTTTTTGCCATTCCGCTGGCAACGTTAGTAAAGGCTATCCTCTACGCCTGGCCTATGGGTATCGCCGCCGAGCCGGAGGTTCCGCCCGTCATCGACACCCCGGAGCCACAATAATGGGGGTGGGGTACGCGCCACCCACGGTGGCCTCGGTTCCGGTGGCGCTGCTTTTGTTGTTGGCAGCGTTTTCTGCTCCGCTTTGGGCTGAGCCACCGAGCCAGAATTTTCGTGTCGAAGAGGTTATCAAAAGCCCCGAAGATGCTCGCTCGTATCGTGCACTGACCTACGATAATGGTGTTCAGGTGCTGTTGGTCAGTGACCCTGATGCCTCTGAGGCGAGCTGGACCCTGAGCGTGTTGGCTGGGGCAAACCAAGACCCGGCGGCTCTGCCTGGGCTTAACCGTTTGTTGGCGTTGGTATTGTCGGGGGATTCGGCGGTGGCCGCGACTGTGCACCCCGAGCACACCGAGTATCACCTGAGCACCGCCAGTGCGGACTTGCCCGCGCTGTTGCCGGGGTTTGTGGCGCAGGTGTTGGGCGACGCCGACTTCTCGGCGGGTGCGATTGAGCAGGCGCAGCACCTGCTGGCTAACAATATGCGCACCGGCCTAGGGGCTACCTTAACCGACCGCCGCGATGACGTGTATAGCGCCTTGTTTAATGCCGAGCATCCTATGGCCCGGCGTCAGGGAGGCTCGGCGAGTATCGCGCCTTTGTCCGCCGTTACTGAGGCGCTGGATAAAAATTATCGTCGATTCTACACCCCAGAGCGCATACGCTTAGCGTTGGTTGCCAGTATGCCACTGGCGCAGCAGCAGGCACTGGTGATCAACGCTCTCGAGTCATTGCCACTTAGTGCGCCGGGCAGTGCGCGAGGGAGCGAGTATCCGCCGCTTTTTACGCCCGAAGATTTACCCTTGTCTGTACAGATTCAGGCCGATACGCCTACGCCACAGTTGCAGCTGTTGTTTCCGGTACCCAATCCGCTGGCGCTCTATGCCGATAAACCGCTCGCGGAGGTGTCGCGGCTGTTGGCTGACGGCGGCCCGGGTAGCCTGCTGGCGCTATTGCGGTCGCTGGGCTGGGCGGACGCCATTGATACTGGGATGGGCATGCAGTCACGCTACGATGGCTTGTACGAGGTGCGAATCGATTTAACCGATCTCGGGGTGCGGGCCAAAGATCAGGTGGTTGCTCTGGTGTTTTATATGATCGAGCAAATCCGCCTGCGGGGTGTGCGAGCCTGGCGTCACGAAGAGCTGGCGCGTGCCGCCGCCCTGGATTTTCGCTATCGGGATGCAAGTGCCGTGCGCGACTCGGCGCAATTGGCTCACGCCCTGCATTATTACCGGCCTCGGGATGTGCTGTACGGCCCGTACCGCTACAACGAGTTTAATGAGCGCTTGGTGCGCCGCTATTTAGATTTTTTGCGCAGCGATAATGTGCTGGTAAGTTTGACGTCGCCCGCCGAGGTGGCGGGGGAGCAGCGCAGCCCCGAGCTGTTGACGCCCTATTCGGTGAGCCACTCCAGTGATGTGCAGCCGGAAATTAAAATCACGGTGCGTCGCCAGCTGGATTTTCCCGAGCCCAATAATTTTATCCCGACGCGCTTAAGCCGCAAAGAAGCGCCGATGCTGCCCAGCGCGCAAAAAGCCGATATTAACGAGCTGGTTGCGCTGTTTAACAAACCCCGGTTTCACGCCTGGTTTAGCCGTGCTCAGGTAACCAGTCCCGTGGCCTCGGTGCTGCTCCGGTTAGAGATTCCGGCCGCCGCTGGCGAGGCGGCCCAAGCCGCAGCCACCGAGCTGATGACCGAGCTGGTGCGTCAGGAGCTTAATGAAAAAGCCTACGCGGCGCACTTGGCAGGGGTTGATTTTAGCGTTAATGCGCACGCGCTAGGGCTGGATATCGTCGTGCACGGTTACAACACACAGCTGGGGCTGATGCTCACCCGTATTGGGCAGTTGGTTAATGCTGTAGAGCTTGATGAGCGCCGGTTTAGGCGCGCCAAGCGTATTTTGACGCAGCGCCTGAGCGATGCTGCCCCGACTACGCTAGAGGGGGTGTTAAGTGAGCAAATTATCGGGCTTCACTACCGCCCTGGCCAAGCGCGGTCCGAGCGGCTTGCGGCGTTGGCCGGCCTTAGCCTGGAGCAGCTTAAAGACTTCAATCACGACCACTATCGGGTGGCTGCCCTCAATGTGCTGTTTTATGGCAATTTGTATCGTCAGGAGGCGCAGCGTCTGGCGGCGTTAAGCGAGCACTATCTGTTAGACGACAAAGCAGCGGCACCGCCGGCCTCGCTCTATGGTCGGCTGGCGGGCGACGCCGGGGGCGAGTTTTCCGGCGGCTTTGAGGGGGCGGCCTTATACCTTCAGGGGCAGGGCGCGAGTGCCGCCGATTATGCCGAGCTGCAGTTGGCGGCGCAGCTTATACGTGACTCAGTTGCCAGAGCGCGCCAGCCCGAGGTGTCTGAGGTTGACGATCCGGTGGTTGCGCCGATCGCGGAGCCCCTGAAAGGCGTTGAAGACGGTTTGAATCCGTCTGTAAACGACGAGCCTTCACCAGTACTCGATCAGACCCAGATTACCGTGTTTGACTGGTTGTTAGCGGGGCGCCCGGCCTTGGTCGTATACTCTTCTAGCCCAGAGATAACGCCCGAAGCGTTGCGCGGTTTTGTGGCGGGCGAACTCGCGCGCCGCTGGCCGGACAGCCGCCTTGATGCTGCCAGAGCCGCGGTGGGGCAGCGCCTGACAAATGATGACGGCGCGGGCCGGCGCGAGCAGAGCCTGGCGCTGTGGCGGGTGTTGCTCGATGGCCAGGTTGCCAATGAGGCGGTAAAGGCGGCGTTCACGAGCGCTAAACCGTCAGTGTCGCAGGCGTATCGCAACGCCCTATCGGGCAAGGTGGGGGGCGCTTTGGTGCTAACTGGGGGTGGCGCAGGTTTTACACCCGCCGGCGGCGAGTTACCAGCGCGCTCAGGTTATTGGGGGCGCCTGCAAAAGATTCCGCTAGAGGGGCCGGTGCTGCCCTAAAGTGCTACATTTCAGGGCGCCGTCAGGCTGCTTTGTTTGAAAATTGTCCTGTCTGAGCAAAATGCGTACCGATCTTGAGGGTCCGTTGCCGCTTATATCGCAGGGCTAGCAAAAATCCCGTAAATATGTAAAAATTCGCGCATTTTTGGGCCCCAGTATTGGGGTAATAGCCACGTTTAACCCTAATATAGCGACAACGTAATGGGGCGAGGCCACTGGTAGCTATCCTGCCAGGTACGGTCTGCGTTGGTGTTAACGCTGTGTCCAAATGTGCTCAAAAGGCGCATGACTGAGGAGAATTAAATGATAGAAGATATTGATGCTCTGGAAACCCGGGAGTGGCGCGAAGCCCTCGATTCTGTAGTACGTCATGTGGGGAAAGAGCGTGCCGCATTTCTTCTGAAGAGCTTGTCCGAGTCTGCAGCAGACCACGGCATTGATCAGCCCTCTGCTATCACCACCCCTTACCGCAACACCATTCCTACCTCTAAAGAAATCCAAAGCCCCGGCGATCATTACATCGAGCGTAAAATCCGTTCGATTATTCGCTGGAACGCCATTGCGATGGTGGTGCGTGCGAACAAAAATGATGACGAGCTGGGTGGCCATATCGCGTCCTTCTCCTCGGCCGCTACCTTGTATGAAGTAGGTTTCAACCACTTCTTCCGCGGTAACGATGGCGACAAGCCGGGTGATCTGGTTTACTTTCAGGGGCACAGCTCCCCGGGCATGTACGCGCGCTCCTACCTAGAGGGCCGCCTGACCGAAGATCAGCTGGATAACTTTCGCCGCGAAGTCGACGGCAAAGGCCTGTCGTCTTACCCGCACCCTTGGTTGATGCCCGACTACTGGCAGTTCCCCACCGTTTCTATGGGCCTCGGTCCTATCGCGGCTATTTATCAGGCGCAATTGATGCGCTATATGGATCAGCGTGAACTGATCGAGAAAGGCGACCGTAAAATTTGGGCCTTTTTGGGTGACGGCGAGTGTGACGAGCCAGAAAGCTTAGGTGCTATTGCGCTGGCCGGCCGTGAAAAGCTCGACAATTTGATTTTTGTAATCAACTGTAACTTGCAGCGTTTGGACGGCCCGGTACGGGGTAATGGCAAAATTGTACAAGAGCTTGAAGGCGTATTCCGCGGTGCTGGCTGGAACGTGGTTAAAGTGCTGTGGGGCGGCGGCTGGGATGAGCTGCTGGAGAAAGACACCACCGGCTTGTTGCAAAAGCGCATGGACGAAGTGGTCGATGGCGAAATGCAAAACTACAAAGCCAACGGCGGCGCTTACACGCGTGAGCACTTCTTTGGTAAGTACCCGGAGTTGCTTGAGCTGGTTAAAGACATGACGGATGACCAGATCCTTCGCCTGGCGCGTGGCGGTCACGATGCCCATAAAGTGTACAACGCTTATCACAACGCCGTTAACACCAAAGGCGTACCGACGGTAGTGCTGGCGCAAACCGTTAAAGGTTACGGTATGGGGCCAACCGGTGAGGCGGTAAACAACGCGCACCAGGTGAAAAAGCTTGATATCGAAGCGCTTAAAACCTTCCGCGATCGCTTTAGTATTCCGATCGACGATAAAGAGCTCGAAAAAATTCCGTACTACCGTCCGGCTGACGACAGCGCCGAAATGCAATATCTGCAAGAGCGCCGTCGCACCCTGAACGGTTACTTACCGGCGCGGAAATCTGATTTTGAATCGCTGCCAATTCCTGCACTGGATGCCTTTAAAACCCAGCTTAAAGGTACTGGCGAGCGTGAAATTTCGACCACTATGGCCTTTGTGCGCGTATTAAACACGTTGCTCAAAGACAAGCAAATTGGCAAGCAAGTGGTGCCGATTGTACCGGACGAAGCCCGTACTTTTGGTATGGAAGGCATGTTCCGTCAGGTGGGTATTTACTCGGCCCTTGGCCAGAAGTACACCCCGCAAGACGCCGGGCAGATCATGTACTACAAAGAAGATGAGAAAGGTCAAATTCTTGAAGAGGGCATCAACGAGGCTGGCGCTATGTCTGCCTGGGTTGCAGCAGCCACCTCTTACAGCAACCACGCAAAACCGTTGCTGCCGTTCTACATCTACTACTCTATGTTCGGCTTCCAGCGTATTGGCGATTTAGCCTGGCTGGCGGGCGATGCTCAGGCTCGGGGCTTCTTGCTGGGCGGTACCGCCGGGCGGACCACGCTTAATGGCGAAGGCTTGCAGCATCAGGATGGTCACAGCCATATTTTGGCTAACACTATTCCCAACTGTCGCAGTTACGACCCGACCTTCTCTTACGAAGTGGCGGTGGTTGTGCAAGACGGCCTGAAGCGCATGTATCAGGACAAAGAGAACTGCTATTACTACATTACCTTGATGAACGAAAACTACGTTCACCCCGACATGCCAGAGGGCGTGGAAGAGGGCATTATCAAAGGTATTTACCAGCTTGAAAAAGGCACCAGCAAGAAGAAAAACCGTGTTCAGTTAATGGGCTCGGGTACTATCTTGAACGAAGTTATTGCCGCGGCCGAAATACTGCGCAACGACTTCAGTGTTGAGGCTGATATTTGGAGTGTGACCAGTGTTAACGAGCTGACCCGTGAAGGTCAGGCAACGGCTCGCTGGAACCTGTTGCACCCAACCGAAACACCGCGCAAAGCCTACGTGACTGAGGTGCTCGAGTCTCAGGACGGGCCGTTTATCATCGCCACCGATTACATGAAAAACTACGCAGAACAATTGCGTGCGTTTATTCCGGGCGATTATCAAGTGCTGGGTACCGACGGTTTTGGTCGCAGCGACTCACGTCAAAAACTGCGTCACTTCTTTGAAGTGGACAGCCAGTTTGTTGTGGTTGCGGCACTTAAGTCTCTGGCTGACCAAGGCAAAATCAAAGCCGACGTCGTAGCCAAGGCGATTAAACAGTTTGGTATTGATCCAGATAAAGCCGATCCGTTGACCGTATAGTCGCCTACCCGCGACAAGTGGGGCGCTTTGGGCGCCCTGCAAGATCAATGGATAACGTAAGTCACAGCCACAAGCTGGGACGGATTAAAAAAGTAGCGAGGAGTTACCGTGGCAATTGAATCGATTAAAGTCCCCGATATTGGCGGCTCGGAAAATGTAGATGTCATTGAAATTTCGGTCGCCGTTGGCGATACCGTTGCAATCGATGACTCGCTGTTGGTGTTGGAGACCGATAAGGCCTCGATGGAAATACCGAGCACCGTTGCCGGTAAAGTGACGGCGATTAAAGTCAAAGAAGGCGATAAAGTCTCAGAAGGGGACGTTATTGTCGAGGTTGAGGCAGAAGGTAGTGCGGCCTCAACGGACAGCGCCAAAGAGGCGCCAGCTAAAAGCGAACCTGCGCCGGAGCCTGCACCTAAGGCCGCGGCCGGCTCGGCCGAGCAAACCATTAAGATCCCCGATCTCGGTGGCTCTGAAAACGTCGATGTGATTGAGATCTGTGTTGCGGTTGGTGATGAAGTTAATGAAGGGGACTCACTCATCGTACTGGAAACTGACAAGGCCTCGCTGGAGGTCCCCGCACCCGCAAGCGGTAAAATTGTTAGTATCGATTTAAAAGAAGGCGACAAAGTATCTCAGGGCGACAAGCTGGGCGTCATGACCGGTGGCAACGCCGAAGCACCGGCACCGGCGCCAGCAGAGACTGACTCAGCGCCAGCCCCTGCGGCGGGTGGTACCTCGGTCGAAACAATTCCTGTGCCTGATATCGGTGGCTCCGAAGGCGCGGCTGTTATCGAGGTTTCTATCAGTGCCGGCGATGAAATCGGTGAAGGCGATACGCTGATCGTGCTGGAGACCGACAAGGCGTCTATGGAAATTCCAGCGCCCGGCGCCGGCAAAGTGACCAAAGTACTGGTGAAAGAGGGCGATAAACTGTCTCAGGGCGATGCCATCTGTGAGATGGAAGTTGAGTCGGCCGCCCCGGCCGCAGCCGCGCCCAAGGCCGAGTCTGCGTCGCCAGCTGCTAGTTCAAGTGACAGCTCGCCAAAAACCTCGGCCGGGTCACCGGTGACAGCTGACAATATTGAGGTGGTTAACTCATCGGAAGTCTATGCCGGCCCTGCGGTGCGCAAGTTGGCCCGTCAGTTAGGCGTAGATCTGAAAAAAGTAAAAGGCAGTGGCCCCCGTGGCCGTGTGACAAAAGATGATACCCGCGATTATGTGAAAAACATTGTTACCGCTAGCCAGTCGGGTAAGGCACCTGCGGGCGGTGGTTCCGGTATCCCGGCGATCCCGGCGGTTGATTTTGCCAAGTTTGGTGAGATCGAGACCGTGAAAATGAGCAAGGTTAAAAAGCTTACCGCCGATAACATGGTGCGTAACTGGCTTAACATTCCTCATGTTACGCAGTGGGATGATGCTGATATCACCGAGTTGGAAGCCTTCCGTAAGGGCCTTAAAGCCGAAGCGGAAAAGCGTGGCAGCAAGTTAACACCGCTGCCATTCTTGCTTAAGGCTTGTGCTGCAGCGTTGGTTGCCGAGCCGAGCTTTAACGTTTCTATGCATCACGACGGCGAGCATATCGTACAGAAGAAGTACGTGCACATCGGTGTGGCGGTAGATACGCCAAACGGTTTGATGGTGCCGGTCATTCGCGATGTCGACAAAAAAGGTCTGTGGGAACTGGCTGACGACTTTAGCGCTATTGTGAAAAAAGCACGCGATGGCAAGCTGACCGCGGCCGATATGCAGGGCGGTTGTTTTACCATCTCAAGCTTAGGCGCCATGGGTGGCAATGGTTTTACGCCAATTGTTAACGCCCCAGAGGTTGCCATTTTGGGTGTATCAAAAGCGCAAATGAAGCCCGTATGGAACGGTAGTGAGTTTATCCCGCGCAATATGTTGCCGCTGGCTTTGTCTTACGATCACCGCGCTATTAACGGTGCCGATGCCGGACGCTTCTTTACTTATTTAACCGCGGTAATCGCCGACGTACGTCGTCTGTTGCTGTGATGAGATAAGTAAGATGTTAAAAAGCCCGGCTTGAGCAATCAAGCCGGGCTTTTTTATGTTCGGCTATCCAGTTATTACTTGCTTATTGTTAATCGCTTTACAGCTTTGTTGTTTTTCAAACCAATAGGCGATGTTGGCGACGATAACAATGCTACCCGACACGATGGCGCTGCCGGCGCTGACGAAACCTGCCGATATAACCTGACCAATACAGCCTTCGTTGCTGCACTGGCCCAGAGAGTTCATTTGCGAAACGTCGAGCTGGGCTTCTCGTACACGAATATCGCATTCTTTGTCGTAAACATGAACGGTGCTGGGTGTGTATACGCAGGCGGTAACGGCCAGTGCGCACGCGGCACTGCTTAAACGAGCTAACGTTTTATGCATGATCAAATCCTTTGAATCGTTATTTAGTCTTTTTAGGACATGGGGTTAACGCGCAGGTTCCTGCGCCGTGTGGTCAGCATGTTTTTCCTCCTGCGGGCTTTACGCTTCTTAGGCATCTATATCACGGCTATACGCTAGACTGCATGATCTATTATCTAAACCCCAGCTGCGTGATCTCAGCTGGGTTTTTTCGTTCAGTTTTGTGGCTAAAGGTATCTGGAGCTCTGTGAATAGCATTTTATTTAAGCCCGTGGCGTTGGGTATTTATTTTTTAACCTTTGCCCTGGGTGTGGTGGGGGCGTTATTGCTGCCCACGATGAGTATTTTCTTCGCCGACGAGGTGGGGGTAAGTCCGTTTTGGGTGGGAATTCCCTATGCCGGTATCGCTATTGGCAGCATTGTTTACAATCAGGTGATTGGCGCTTGGTCAGACTCCCTTAAAGACCGCCGGCTGTTGGTGGTGGTCCTGTGCGCCGTTGGGGTCCTCGCGTGTCTGGTGTTTGCGTTGTCGCGGCATTATTGGCTGACGTGTTTGTCGGCGGTATTTTTATTGAGCTTGGCCATGGTGGCCTTTTCGCAAATTTTAGCCTACAGCTTAGAGTACGCCGAATCCTGTCTGCCGCTTGAGCGCATTGCGTTATTTAACGCTGTGGTGCGGGCACAAATTGCGTTTGCCTGGGTGGCGGGCCCGCCAGCGGGTTTTTTAATCGCCAGCCACTGGGGGTTTACCAGTTTGTATACGGTTGCCGGTGTGTTATTTGTAGCTGTTGCCCTTATCAGCCCTAAGATGTTGCCGGCGCTTAAAGCGCGCGATCAGCAGGACGCGGTTGATCACAATAAAGGCGGTTTATGGCAGGGGTTGGATGTCCGCGCGCGTTGGTCGTTAGGGTTATGCGTTCTGGCATTTTCTTTGATGTGGTGTGTTAATAACGCCTACCTGATTAGTCTGCCTCTGCATTTAACGCGCAACCTGGATATCTCGGCGGGGTGGGTTGGCTGGATTATGGGGGCCGCAGCCGGGTTAGAGGTGCCGGTAATGTTGATCGCGGGTGTGCTGGCAGCACGTGTGAATCCACTCAGCCTGGTGCGCGCCAGTGCCCTCTTTGGCCTGCTGTTGTATGCCGGCGTATTCTGGGCGACGCAATTGTGGCAGCTTTTTGCACTACAGATCGCCAATGCGGTATTTATTGGTATTTTGGCGGGGCTTGGGGTGTCAGTTGTGCAACAAATGTTACCCGGTCGGGCCGGCAGTGCGTCGGCACTTTACACTAATACCACGCACGTAGGCACGTTGCTAAGCAGTGTGCTGATTAGCGGGGTAGCCGAGGCCTATGGCTATCTCAGTGTGTTTTTGGCCAATATGGTGCTAGTTGTGTTAGCCGGCGGGTTATTTATGTTGGTGCGCGCGGGCGAGGGAGTCAGAGTCGCTGAGTAATCGAGCGCGCCGGGAGGAGCATTAGTCGTCCTGGCTTTTAAGGGCGCCTAGCTCTTGATCAGTGAGCGCCGATAGTTTGGTGCGCAGGGTCGCTTTTACCTGCGGCAACAAGTCATTGATAACGTCATCGATAAGTTGCTGACGCTCGGTATACTTGAGGTTGTTTGCCTCCGAGGCAAAATCTCCGGCACGGTTGCCGCGCAGGCGCGAGCGTATGTGTTGTGGTAAAAATGGGTTCTCTCCGCGCGCTGCGGCTGGGGTGGCGACGGGCTTGGGGGTAGTGCCCGTGTGGGTTGGTGCATCACCCAGGTCGAGCTCGTAATTCTCTTCGCGTTGGCCGACAGTGCTTGTCTGTTCGCCGCGCTGCTCAATCTGCTCAATAACTTCTTGCAGCAGGGGGATTTCATCGTGATCCAGCAGGCCCTGAATAGACTCCAGCTCGTCTAATAATTCACTGCGAGTTTTCTCGCGCTCATCGCTCATTGTGTCGACTCTTATACGTTGTGCGCTCGCCCCAGTTTGTGGTGCCGAATCAGGTAGCCACGTTCACCTAAAAAACTCCAGTGTTGACGGGTATGAGCAAGCACCTCTTCGGTTTGAATCACGACTTCGGCCATACGGGCGAAGCGGCTGAAGTAACCCGGTAATTGACCACATAAGTTAATCAGCACATCGTGATGATTACCGCACTCGCCCTCACAGTCAAGCACAATAGGCTCGCCTTTATCGGCCGCATTACTTAGGCGCCATGGGAGGTAGCTCTCGGGGCGCTCAGCGTTAAGTTGCCGGGCAATTGCTGTTTCTTGCTCGTTGTTCTCGAGGGCAATGACTACTTTGCGACCGCTGTTGATGGCCTTTTCACATAATCGGCTGGCAAAAGCCAGCCGATTATCGTGATCGTCACTGCTGAGGATATAAAAATCCACTTCGGTCATGGTGCTTATTTACTGTTCAGTATGTGTTGTACCAGCAGTGGCACTGGGCGACCGGTTGCACCTTTGGCGCCACCGGATTTCCAGGCCGTGCCGGCGATGTCCAGGTGAGCCCAGCGCATGCCTTTGGTGAAGCGCGACAAAAAGCAGGCGGCGGTTACGCTGCCGGCTTCGCGACCGCCGATGTTGGCGATGTCGGCAAAATTACTGTCGAGCTGTTTTTGGTATTCATCCCATAGCGGCATTTGCCAGGCGCGGTCGCCGGCCTCAACCCCGGCGGCCAATAGCTGATCGGCAAACTGCTGATCGTTACTGTAGAGGCCGTGGGCATGGCTGCCCAGGGCGATAACACAGGCGCCCGTGAGGGTGGCTATATCGACGATGCTATTGGGTTTAAAGCGTTCTGCGTAGGTGAGGGCGTCGCACAAAACCAGGCGGCCTTCAGCGTCTGTATTGAGAACCTCGATGGTTTGCCCCGACATAGAGGTTACAATATCACCGGGCTTGGTGGCGCCGCCTGAGGGCATGTTCTCGGCGGCGGCGACAATCGCCACCACATTAATTTTGGGCTGTAGCGCCAGCAGAGTTTTCATGGTGCCAAACACACTGGCAGCGCCGCACATATCAAATTTCATTTCGTCCATACCGGCGCCGGGTTTAAGGCTAATGCCGCCGGTGTCAAAGGTGATACCTTTGCCCACCAATACTTCCGGCGCTTTTGATTTAGCCGCGCCACGGTACTCCATTACGATAAGCTTGGCGGGTTGATCGCTGCCGGCGGATACTGAAAGCAACGAGCCCATTCCCTCGGCCTGCATTTGTTTTTCATTTAGCACACTGACACTCAGCTTGGTCTGGCCGCGCCCTAATGCGCGCGCCTCGCTGGCCAGGTAGCTTGGGGTGCAGATGTTGCCGGGCAAGTTGCCCAGCTCACGCGCGTAGTTCATACCTTCGCCCGTTGCCTGACCTTGTGCCAGCGCGGCCTTGACGGCTGCGTTGGTGCCGTCGGTATTAACAATAATTTTGTTGATATTCAGTTTGGTGCTTTTCTGGCTTTTAAGTTGATCGAACTGCCATAGCTCTGTGGTGAGCGTTTGGGCAATGTGGCTGGCGAGCCAGCTGCCTGGTTTGCCGGCCACGGAGACACCGGTGAAGTCGATGCTCAGGCTTTTATAGCTGGCACTTTTGGCGATGTTTTGTATGGCGCCAAGCGCGGCGCTAATCGACTCGGGAGCAGCGCCAGATTTATCGGCTTTACCAAGGCCCACCACTAACAGCCGCTCGGCGGTTTGGCCCACGCTGTGGTGCAGCAGTAGGCTGCTGCCCCGGGCGCCGGTAAATTTTTCGCGGGTTAGCAGGTTTTTTAGCTGGCCTTTGCCTGCTTGCTCAATCAGGTGTGCGGCGGGTGTTAAGGTGGCGTCGGAAAATACGCCGACCACAAGAAGTGGGCTGCGATGGCTGTCGGCACCGAATGACTTTGCTTGAAACTGCATGTGTGACCCCTAGTTGATTTTGTGTTGCGAGCGGTTAAGCGTGCGCTGATATTCAGTTACACTCACCTTCGGCACGCAAGCCAACCCTAAGCGACGGTACATAAGTGGCCGCTAAGGGCGATTGGCTTACCCGGATGTCGAGACAAACGCTCTCGGTTGCGGGATAATGCCACCAAGTTTCGCCTAGTTTACGTCATCAAGGGGTGAGGGGCCAAAACCTTTGGTGGTACTGGCCCCATCGCGGCCCACATATGGTAAGGATGGTTGTATTTTGATCGTATATCGCTATTTGTCACGCGAGGTGCTGGTGACAATGCTCGCTGTTAGCACAACCTTGTTGCTGATTATTATGAGCGGCCGCTTTGTTAAGTACCTCGCCGATGCAGCTTCAGGCAAGATCGCCGTGGATGTGCTGTTTACCATTATGGCGTATCGACTGCCGGGCTTTTTAGAGCTGATCGTCCCGCTGGGCTTTTTTATCGCTATCCTGCTGGCCTATGGGCGGTTGTATATGGACAGTGAAATGGTTGTGCTAAGCGCCTGTGGCATGAGCCAAAAAAAGCTGTTGTTGATTACCGCTATACCCGCTGTTGTTGTGGCACTGATTGTCGGTGCCATGAGTTTGTGGGTTAGCCCCTGGGGGGCGGCCCAAACCGAAAAACTGTTTGCCGAGCAACGCGCTCGCAGTGAGTTTACCACCTTGCGTGCCGGTCACTTTCAACCGTTTAATGGCGGTAAAGTGGTGACCTACGTAGAGTCGGTTAGCGAGAACCGCACCCAGCTGAATAAATTGTTTTTAACCCAGGTGGGTACGCCAACCTCTGTTGCCATAGCCGAAGTCGGCAAGCAGCGACACAACAGTGAATACGATCAGCGCTACCTTGAGCTGCACAATGGTATTCGTTATCAAGGGCGGCCCGGCTCGGCCGATTATCAAATTACCGAATTCGAGCAGCTCGCCCAACATATCCCGGAGCCTGAGGTGTCGTCGGCCTACAATATAGAGGCCGATGCACGGCCTACCGCCGAGTTGTTAAAAGATGATAGCGACGCCGCCCGGGCGGCGTTACAGTGGCGCTTATCCATGCCTTTGTTGGTGTTGGTGGTGGCTTTTATGTCGGTGCCGCTCAGCCGCACCAACCCGCGCCAGGGGCGCTATTTAAAAATGTTGCCGGCGATTGTGTTGTATTTGTTTTATCTCGCCGCGCTCACCTCGGTGCGCTCAGAAATAGAGGCCGGCAAGTTTCCGGTGCTGCCTGGGCTTTGGGTGGTGCATGGTGTCTTTATTGTGATCGCCTGGGTGATGTTTGCCGGCCCTGGAAATATTTTTGTACGGCGTGGAGGTAAGCGTGCCCAAGCTTAATCGTTATGTGGCCCGGTCAGTGGTCACGGCCGTGGCCAT
The DNA here is from genome assembly GCF_963975215.1 of uncultured Gilvimarinus sp. Classification (GTDB taxonomy): domain Bacteria; phylum Pseudomonadota; class Gammaproteobacteria; order Pseudomonadales; family Cellvibrionaceae; genus Gilvimarinus. The sequence goes on along the minus strand of NZ_CAXBFW010000006.1, from coordinate 142,861 downwards.
GGTGTTGTTGTTGGTATTAGGGCTGGACTTTATTGGCAAGCTGGTTGAGCAGCTCGACAGCCTGCACAAAAATTATACGTTTACCGAGGCGTTAATTTATATCCTGTGGGGGCTGCCGCGCAGTGCCTACGATTACTTGCCCTACGCGGTGTTGGTAGGTTGCTTAATTGGCTTGGGTAATCTGGCCGGTTCCAGTGAATTAGTGGTTATGCGTGCGGCCGGCGTTTCAGTCGGCCGTATCGTCTGGATGGTATTAAAACCCGTTTTGCTGTTTATTTTGATGGGCATTGCTTTGGGTGAATACGTGATTCCCTATGCCGATCAGGTGGCTGAAAGCCGTCGTGCCATTGCCCTTGGCTACAGTGATGAGGGGCAAACCCGCCGCGGTGTGTGGCACCGCGAGGCCAACGAATTTATTCAGTTTAATGTGATTCAGCCTGGCGGCAACTTGCGTGGTGTGAGTCGCTACCGGTTTGCCGATGGCAAGCTGGAAGAGGCGAGCTTTACGCAAAATGTCGAGTATCGCGATGGCGTTTGGCATGAAAATACCGTCCTGATTACAAACTTCACCCAAGAGCAGATAGTGACCAGTCGGTTGCCCGAGCGCGAGTGGCGTACTGAGCTTACCCCGGAGCTGCTAGATATTGTCGCGGTACCGCCGGAGGCTCAGTCGATTGGTAACTTGCACAATTATGTTGGTTATTTGCAAGAGCAGAATCTTCAAAGCAGTGAATACACGCTGGCCTTTTGGCAAAAATTATTACAGCCGCTGGCCACAGCGAGTTTAGTGTTAATTGCGATTTCGTTTGTATTTGGCCCGCTGCGTGAAGTCACCATGGGGCAGCGAATTTTTACCGGTGTGGTGTTCGGTATCGTGTTTCGCTTAGTGCAAAGCTTGCTGGGGCCGTCGAGTATTGTGTTTGGTTTTCCGCCGTTGATAGCGGTACTGGTCCCCATCGGCTTGTGCTTACTGTTCGGGATGGTGCTGTTACGCCGCGCGGCGTAACAGCGAGCTCTATAGCCGGGCGGGGTAGCTAAAAAAGCTGCCTGCGGTTAGTGCCCTTTGGGTAGCTGCAGTACGCGGGTGCCAGAAAGGCGGTCGTGCAGCGTCAGCCGCTCGGGGTCGAGCCACAACCAAAAGTAACCCAGGCCAAAACACGCCAGTGATATCCCGCCAAAAAAGCAACGTAGTAAACACTGGCCTACACTGGGTTTTTTACCGTCGGCGTTGGTAAGTTTTAGCCGCCAGGCTTTCATGCCTAAGGTTTGGCCAAAGCGTTGCCAAAACAACACATAAAATCCAATCCAGATGGCGATCCAGCCAATAAAGCCGATGATGCCCATCTCGGCTTTCTCGCCCGGCGCAAGTGATTCACCCAGCAACAAGGTTTTAACGGCCAGTGCTATAGCGCTGTAGGCAAGGCTGATCGCCATGATTAATAAACTATCGTAAATGGCGGCGGCAAAACGTTTAATAAGCCCGGCGCTGCTGGCAACGATTGGCTTGGGTGTGGTTTGCTCGGGTGGGTGGGGTGGTTGCGGCATTAAGGGCTCCGGTGGTGCGGTTGATTGGCTTAGCCATGTCGTTAACTTATTCGCTCGGCTCGCTGCAGTGGCCGCCAATAAAAAACTCGATGCTGTAGCTTTCGGGGGCGTCGAGCGGCAGGCCAAAACTAATGCGGCCACAGCCGGTTAACGGAATCTCTTCCCGGCGCAAATAAATCACCTTCGCGTGATCGTCACTTTGCATGTAAGTGCCGTTGGTGCTGTGATCGACCAGTACATACTTGCCGCGCCGAAACATAATATTACCGTGCTCGCGCGAAGCCCGGGTCGAGCGAATGGGCCAGTTTACCCGGCTGCTCTCGCGGCCAAAAGACAAGGGTAGTTGATCTGGGGTATAGCTAATCTGCCGGTCCGGTCCGCGCAGGTGCAACCGATGGCGATCCAGCTCGCGGTGCAGTTCGCGTACATCCATCACGGCGGTAGCATTAAGCGGGGCGGCGGGAGTCTCCCAGTGCAGCCGGTAAACCGTACAGATGTGTTGCGCGCCCTTGAGTACCACGCGATCAAATGCATCGCACAATTCGGCCATTGTGGGACTTAACTGCGTTATAACCGCGTGGGTAATGACAATTTGCCGGGCGCGGGCAATGTGCGAGACCTCGGCGGCTTCATTGACAACATCGCCAAAAATGTCGCCGTGTGAGTCGCTTAGGGTTTCACCGTAAGCAATGCCAATGCGCAGGGCCTGCAACTCGAGGTTAGAGCACTCGCGCTGTAACGTTAGCGCGGCTTCACAGGCATTGCTGGCGTCGGCAAAGCGGGCCATGACTTCATCGCCTATGTTTTTTACCACGACACCGCGATGGTGCTCAATGATGCGTCGGGTGGCTACCAGAGTCTCGTCGATAAGACTTTTCGCCTGGGTGTTACCTTGCTCCTTGTAGAGCCGTGAGCTGCCGGATACGTCGGCAAACATCACGGCCTGAACTTCGCGCTGGGCTGACATTGCGACACTCTCGAATTGAAATTTTGGCGATTATAACACCTCAAGGCTTTGAGGGCGGCAGTGTTGCTCAGGCCAGAATTAGTTGGCCAGGGTGTTGTAGTGGCCGCGGACGGTAACACGGCGCGCGAGAACCTCGGTGTGCATGATGCCCCGGGCCGGTGAGTACTGAACAAAGTCAAAGTGTCGGCCCTTGCCGATGTGGGTAAGGTAAGCACTGGCCTGCACGCAGGCGGAGCCGGTAGCAGCATCCTCGGGCACGCCGTATTGTGGGGCAAAGTAGCGCAGCTGCCAGTGATGTGGCGCCGGGCATAGGGCAATAACAGAGCGGCGACTGTAAAGCGCGAACGAGCGGCCGGGAGGCTTCATCTGTTGCAGGGCATGAGTATCCGGCAGTAGTAACAGGGTGTAATCCTGTCGTCCCCCGATGCGCACCGCTTTATGTATTGGGGTTTGGCACAGGCGCGCCCAACGGCGGCGATTGTCAAAGCCTGTTATCGCGCAGGGGTAATCTGTGTAGTGGGCACCGTGACGGTCGTGGCCGATAATAACGCGGCCTGCCGCCGTCTCGAGCGCCTGCGTAAAGTCACCGTGGTACGCTGTTTGACAGAGGTAAGCGGCCACCGCGATGGTGCCAGAGCCGCAGCGCCTAACCGGTTGACCCCGATCGTAAAAGCGCGCCTGCCATTGCCGCTGCTGTTGCCACAGCAAGACGGTATTGGTGCTGGCTGAAATAAGTGAGTTGGCCTGCGCCTCACTGATAATGGCGTCGCAGGAGGCTGAATCCCCGGGCGGGCGGGGCTTTAGGTGAACGATGTGGTGCCGATTGCCGCGTGCATTGGCACCACAAAAACTATCAATGATCATGTATGGAGTAGGCGGCGGGGCTAAACTGTAGCAGGCTGATGGCAAACAAGTCGTTTGGGGCTAGCCATAACCGTCGCGTCTGCCAGTGGGCCTGGCGGGCAAGTTCGGCAAACTCGGACGGGTGGTATTTATAAGAGTTTTCGGTGTGGATGCTCTCGCCTTTGGCAAAGTAAAACTCTCGCTCCGCAATATGTACGCGCTGAGCGCGCAAGCTGCGTAAATGCATTTCGATACGCCCGTAGTCGCGATTGTAAAAAGCGTGATGGGCAAAGTGCATTAAATCAAAATCGCCGTCCAGCTCGCGATTGATGCGGCTGAGAATATTTTTATTAAATTGCGCGGTGACACCGCGGCCGTCGTTGTAGGCCTGGTGCAAAATGCTCTCGGGCTTTTTGGTGTCGACGCCTATTAATAAGTAGCCGCCGGGGCCCAGTGTTTGCCCGGCGTTGCGTAAAAAATCCAACGCTTGTTGACGATGTAAGTTGCCAATGGTCGAGCCCGGGAAAAACCCCAGACGTGTGTCGCCGGGATCGTCCAGACCCAGTGGTTGGGTAAAATCCTGTGCCTGAGCGGTGACGGTTAGGCCGGTATACTGGCGGCGCAGCTCGGCACAGGAGTTCAGTAAATGCTCCTTGCTGATGTCGATGGCGGTTACGTTTTTAACGCAATCGATATTGTCCAATAGAGGGCTGATTTTGCGCAGCGACCCCGCGCCAAATTCGATGATCGCAAGATCCTTGTCTTCACCCTTTAACTCGGCCTGAAAAAAACGGCCCAGGTCGGCGGCAACATTAGGCAGTAGTTCTAGCTCAACGTGGTAGGGGTAGTATTCGTCCAGCGCGCAGATTTTATCAAATAGCTGCGAGCCGCGTTCGTCGTAAAAATATTTAGGGGGTAGTTGTTTAGGCCGCAGCGCCAAGCCGTTGATGACATCTTCCATAAACCCTCCATCGGCTGGAGGAGTTTGTTGGCGGGTATTTTGCGACGCGAGAGCGGTGGTCATAACTCATTCCTTGTTCCGGGTAATGTTACTGCGCTAAACGCAGGCCGCTGAACTGCCAGCGTTGATGGGGGTAAAAGAAGTTGCGATAGCTGGGGCGCATTTGCGCCTGCGCGGTGGCGCAAGAGCCGCCGCGCAGCACATATTGGTTGGCCATAAATTTACCGTTGTACTCTCCCAGCGCGCCTTGCTCCGGGTGAAAGCCGGGGTAGGGGCTATAGCTACTGCTGCTCCACTCCCAGACGTCGCCATATAACTGTTGCAGTGAATCGGTGGCATCAGTTGCAGAGGGGTGCCACCGGCCCGACTCGGCAAAATTGCCGGCAATAGCGATTTTTTGGCTGGCAATCTCTAACTCATATTCGGTAGGCAAGCGGCCCCCGGCCCAGCGGGCGAAGGCGTCCGCCTCGTAGTAGCTGATGTGGCACACGGGCGCGGCCAGATCCAGGGGGTGATAGCCGTCCAGCCGAAGCTCATACCATTCACCTTCATGCCGCTGCCAGTACAAGGGCGCTTGCCACTGTTCGGATTGGCAGCGTGCCCAGCCATCCGATAACCATAAGCCCGGGTCTTGGTAGCCTCCGGCGCGGATAAATTCAAGCCACTCGCTATTGCTGACTGGTCGGTTGGCAAGGGCAAAGGCTTCGCAAAAAACGCGGTGAGACGGACGCTCGCAATCGTAACTAAAACCGCTGTTTTGCGCGCCGATATGATAGACACCCTCGTCGAAAGTAGTGAAGGGCTTGAGGGGGAGGGCCGCTTTCGCTGTTGGAGTATCGAAGGGTTTAGCCGGTGACGCCGCGACATTGTTAAGCCCTGGGCAATTCATGGCCACTGGGTTTTGCGCTAGGGCGTGTTTAATGTCGGTGAGAATAAGCTCTTGATGCTGCATCTCGTGGTGCAGGCCAATTATCACGGTCTCGGTAAAGGCCGCCGCCGAGGGGCTTGCCAGTGCGGCTTGCATTGCATCATCTATATGGCGACGGTAGGCCAGTATTTGCTCCAGGCCAGGGCGCGATAGTAGCCCGCGGTTAGGCCTTGGGTGGCGCTCGCCCACGCTGTCGTAATATGAGTTAAACAGGTATTCGTAGCTATCGTTAAATACCCGGTAATTAAGGGCGTGGGGCTTTAAGATAAAGGTTTCAAAGAACCAGCTGGTGTGGGCCAGATGCCATTTGCCGGGGCTGGCGTCGGGCATAGATTGCAGCATCATGTCCTCGGCACTAAAACCCTTAACAAGCTCCAGGGTGCGCTGACGAACATTGCTGTAGCAGTGTTGAAGCTCCGGGTTGGTCGCAGCAAGCGATTCACTCAACATACTCTACTCCTTTGCTGAATTATCAGCATAGGGTAGGTTTACGACGATTTAAAGAAATCGGTGCGTATAAATAGAAGCGGCTCACACGGTTAAAAGATGGAGCCGGGCGGCTAGGTAGATGTTGCGTTGGGTTTTGGCGAGAGGGTTGGGTGGTGTTAATCGGAAGGTTGCGGACATAAAAAAAGCACAGTGGTGAGCTGCGCTTTTGTCGCACCGACGGTTTCAGTCGGTGTGGTCTTGCAAGATGGTACCAGAGGCCGGACTCGAACCGGCACGCTTTTAAGGGCGGGGGATTTTGAATCCCCTGTGTCTACCAATTTCACCACTCTGGCAAAGTGGGCGTGATTATAGCAGCGAGTTTGATCTCGTCAACCACTGTGGTGAATATTTATCGAAGCAGGCTTTGGGCGCTACTGGCAAGTTATCTCATTTTGGGCTAACCTTGCCGGCCTTCTAACACTCTGATTCTCCAGTTTATGCAGCGCCAGGACTTTGATTACGTCTTACCCGATGAGTTGATTGCACGTACGCCGGCCACTGAGCGTCGCGGCAGTCGCTTACTGTGTTTAGATGGCCCCAGTGGCTCGCTTGAGCACCGCCAGTTTCCCGATTTGTTGGACAAGCTACAGCCCGGTGACTTAATGGTGTTTAACAACACCCGAGTGATACCGGCGCGGATGTTTGCGCAAAAAACCACCGGCGGGCAGGTGGAGGTTCTCATTGAGCGGGTGCTGGATGAATATCACGTGTTGGCTCACACCCGCGCCAGTAAATCGCCCAAGCCCGGTTCTGAGTTGCTACTCGACGATGGTACGCGACTAGCGGTAACGGGGCGCCAGGGCCCGTTGTTTGAAATTACGTTTCCCGCGCCGGTGTTGCAGGTGTTAGACACCCACGGCCATATGCCGTTGCCGCCTTATATAGACCGCGAAGATGACGCGGTGGATCGCGAGCGCTACCAAACGGTGTACAGTGAAAAATCCGGTGCGGTAGCAGCGCCAACGGCGGGGCTGCACTTTGACGATGCCTTAATGGCGCAGTTGCGCGAGCGGGGGGTGGAGCTGGCTTTTGTGACCTTGCACGTAGGGGCGGGTACGTTTCAGCCGGTGCGGGTCGATAACATCACTGAGCACCAGATGCACAGCGAAGTGATTGCGGTGGATGAGTCTGTCTGCGAGGCGGTGCGGGCAGCTAAAGCACGGGGCTCGCGCGTCATTGCTGTGGGTACTACCAGCGTGCGCAGCCTGGAGAGCGCTGCCCAGAACGCGCCTGCCGGCGAGCTTATCGCGCCGATGCAGGGTGATACCGACATCTTTATATACCCCGGTTACCAATTTAAGGTAATCGACGCTTTAGTGACTAATTTTCACCTGCCCGAGTCGACCTTGCTGATGTTGGTGTCGGCGTTTGCCGGTTATCAGCATACGATGGCCGCCTATAGCGCTGCGGTTGCCGAAAAGTACCGCTTCTTTAGTTATGGTGATGCCATGTTCATCACTCAAAACCCTCGTGCCGGCGATGATGTGCCCGGCGCCAATGCCTAGAGCCCAAGCCGAGCTATTTATGTCCAGCGATACTACCTCCAGTTCTTCTAACAGTACGCGTGAGTGCTTTATGAGTTTTGCGCTTAAGTCAGAGTCGGGTTCGGCCCGGCGCGGTGAGCTGAGCTTTCCGCGCGGCAAAGTGCAAACTCCCGCGTTTATGCCAGTGGGCACTTACGGTACGGTCAAGGGCATGGCGCCGCGCGAGATCAAAGAGATTGGCGCTGAGATTATCTTGGGCAACACCTTTCATTTAATGCTGCGCCCCGGTACTGAGGTGGTTAAAGCGCACGGCGATTTGCACGATTTTATGCGCTGGGATGGGCCTATTCTGACCGACTCTGGCGGGTTTCAGGTGTTTAGCCTGGGCAAGTTGCGCAAAATTACCGAAGAGGGCGTCTCCTTCCGCTCGCCAATCGATGGTAGCAAAGTCTTTATGGACCCGGAAATCTCCATGCAGGTGCAGCGAGATTTGGGCTCTGACGTGGTGATGATTTTTGACGAGTGCACCCCGTATCCGGCCACGCCGGCCGAGGCCCGTAGCTCGATGGAGTTGTCACTGCGCTGGGCGGCTCGCTCAAAAGCGGCTCATGGCGACAACCCCTCGGCGCTGTTTGGTATTGTTCAGGGCGGCATGTACGAGGATTTACGCCGCGAGTCGATGGCCGGGCTCGAGTCTATTGGCTTTGACGGTTACGCCATTGGTGGCTTATCGGTGGGTGAGCCAAAAGAGGATATGTTGCGGGTGCTCGAGGCGTTGGTGCCAGAGATGCCGAAAGATAAGCCGCGTTATTTGATGGGCGTTGGCAAGCCGGCCGATATCGTCGAGGGCGTGCGCCGCGGCATTGATATGTTTGATTGTGTGATGCCCACCCGCAACGCGCGCAATGGCCATTTGTTTGTCGACGAGGGCGTTATTAAAATCCGCAATGCCCGCCACCGTCACGACACATCGCCTTTGGATGAGCGCTGCGATTGCTACACCTGCAAAAACTTTAGCCGCAGCTATCTGCACCATTTGGATAAGTGCGGTGAGATACTGGGCGCTCAGCTCAATACCATTCACAACCTGCGCTACTACCAAAATGTTATGAGCCGGATGCGTGAGGCGCTGGACGCGGGCACTCTGGATGCGTTTTTAGTAGATTTTTACGGCCGCCAGGGCATGGAAGTACCGCCTGCGCCTTAGGCGCCGGCGGTGTGCATTGTTGTTACCCTCAGTTTCGGTATAATCCGCCCCCATATTAGCCTTTTGCCGCCTTAAATAGGTGTGGACACTTGAGATGTCTGGATTCGGTCCCATATAGGCACGGGACATAAATGTATAACACGCCTGATACCCGCCTTTGGGGCGAATCAGCGCCCTGTTTCGGATGATCGTATGTTAAACCGCTACCCCCTCTGGAAGTACCTGCTGATTCTCGCAGTGGCCATTTTAGGTTTTATCTACGCCGCGCCGAACCTCTACCCACCGGACGATGCAGTGCAAATCTCGGGCTCCTCCAGTGGCATGCGTGTCGATGGCGATGTTCTCGGTGAGGCGGAAAAAGCTCTCAAGCAGGCCGGTATAGCCTACTTTGATGCCGAGCAAGACGGTTCATCCGCCCAGCTACGTTTTAACGATGGCGAGGCCCAGTTGCAGGGTAAAAGTGTGATTGCCGATGCCCTGGGTAACGATTATGTGGTGGCTCTTAATCAGGCCCCCACGACCCCCGATTGGCTAGTATCCATGGGCGGGGCACCCATGAAGCTGGGCCTGGATTTACGCGGTGGGGTGCACTTTTTGCTAGAGGTCGACACCGACTCAGCCATCGAAAAGCGGCAGGAAACCAGTGCCGATGAGATGAAAGATAAACTGCGTGATGCGCGGGTGCGTTACAGCTCGGTTGATATCGAAGGCACCACCATTGTCGCCAAGTTTCGCGAGACCGAGTTGCGCGATCAGGCCATTAGCGAGCTGCGCAGTGACTTCCCGCAAATGCTGTTTGACAGCGATGTTCCCGGCGACTCTGACGAGCTGGTGTTTCACGCAAACCTAAGTGAAGCGGCCGTGCGCGAGATCGAGCAGTACGCGCTTAACCAAAACTTAACCACCTTGCGTAAGCGGGTGAATGAATTGGGCGTGTCCGAGCCTATCGTACAGAGCCAGGGGCGCAACCGTATTATCGTTCAGCTGCCCGGGGTGCAAGACACCGCCGAGGCGAAGCGGGTGATTGGTAAAACCGCCAATTTAGAGTTTCGCCTGGAGGCCGCCCCCGATGCGCTGGTGGCCGCTAAAGAACAGTTTGATTATCAGGGGTATCCCGCGTGGCTCGAGCGCAAGGTGATTTTAACCGGCGATCATGTGGCCAATGCCACCACCACGCTCGACCCTGACACTAATATGCCGCAGGTTAATATTACCCTCGATAGCCTGGGCGGCAATAAAATGAACCACGCCACTCGCTCCAATGTTGGGCGTCGTATGGCGGTGCTGTTTATCGAATACAAAACCCGCATGAACACAGAGACCAACGCGGCGGGCGAGCAAGTTGAAGTGCCAGAGCAATACACCGAGAACAAAGTTATCAGCCTGGCCACCATTCAAAGTGCGCTGGGTGTGCAGTTCCGTATTACCGGCCTGAACGCTCCGGGTGAAGCCTCGGAGCTGGCACTGATGCTGCGCTCGGGCGCGTTGGCCGCGCCCATGTACTTTGTCGAAGAGCGCACCATCGGGCCGTCGCTGGGTGCCGAGAACATCGAGCTGGGCGTCAAGTCGGTACAGTGGGGTATGGCGCTGGTGCTGCTGTTTATGATCGTTTACTACCGCGTGTTTGGTATTTTTGCCAATATCGCATTGGCGGTTAACGTACTGGTGTTGGTCGCTGTTATGTCAATTTTGGGAGCGACTCTTACCTTGCCGGGTATTGCCGGTATCGTGTTAACCGTGGGTATGGCGGTGGATGCCAATGTGCTGATCTTTGCCCGAATACGGGAGGAGCTAAAAGCCGGCGCCAGCCCGCATACGGCGATCTCGGCCGGTTACGATCGCGCCTTTACCACAATTTTAGATGCCAATATTACCACCTTGATCGTGGCGGTGATCCTCTACGCCATCGGCTCGGGGCCGGTAAAAGGTTTTGCCGTTACCCTGTCTATCGGTATTTTAACGTCCATGTTTACAGCCATCATGGGTACACGCGCGCTGGTCAATCTGGTTTACGGCCGTCGTAAAAATCTCAAGAAGCTTTGGATCTAATGGGGTCAGCGATGTCTAGCGAACAAACAGGCAAAAAAGTGATTAATTTTATGGGCGCTCGCATCCCGGCCACGGCTCTGTCCGTGATCTTGCTGGTGGTGGCGATCGCAGCGTTGGCGGTAAACGGACTAAAGTTTGGTTTGGACTTTACCGGTGGGGCGCAAGTCGAGGTTCAGTTCTCCGAGCCGGCTGATATCCCGCAGATTCGCGGAATTTTAAACGATGAAGGGCTGGTTAACCCGGTTGCGGTATTGTTTGGCTCGGATACCGAGGTGTTGATTCGCACCCAGGGTGCGATGTCAGACGGTGGTGAGCAAGCCCTTAACCGTCGCCTGGCCGAGCTGTATCCCGCGGCGCAAGTCGTGTCGGTTGATCGTGCGCCTCGCGATCGCGGCAACTACTCGCAAGCGTTTACTTTTAGCGGCTTAAATGAGTCGGACGTGACCAATGATTTGCTGCCGGAAATATACTTTGGCGCCTCCGATGCGCGTACCGAGGCCGGCCAGGTGGTGGTATTAACCGAGAACTCGCTGGATACCGCTTACACCAGTGAGCTGCTGGATGTATTGGAGTCCAAAACCGGTAGTGAGGTCGAGTTGCGTCGCAGCGAATATGTGGGGCCGCAAATCGGCGCCGAGCTGCGCGATGAGGGCGGCTTGGGCATGCTGGTGGCGTTGGCGGTGGTGATGCTCTACGTGGCGGCGCGCTTTCAGTTTAAGTTTTCGGTGGGTGCGGTGCTTGCCCTGGTCCACGATGTGATTATCGTGCTGGGCTTTTTTGCTCTGTTTCAGGTGGATTTTGATTTAACGGTATTGGCCGCGGTATTGGCCGTTATTGGTTACTCGCTTAACGATACTATTGTGGTGTTTGACCGGATTCGGGAAAACTTCCGCAGGATGCGTAAAGGTGGGCCGACGGAGGTGATTAACACCTCGCTAACCGAGACGTTAGAGCGTACCTTTATTACCTCTTTAACCACGCTGCTCGTGCTGGTCATGCTGTTTGTGTTTGGCGGTGAGTTGATTAGCGGGTTTGCGCTGGCATTGATCGTGGGTGTGGTTGTGGGTACCTACTCGTCGATTTACGTTTCTTGTAACACTTTGATGTGGATGCACATCGTTAAAGAAGACTTGATGCCACCGGTAAAAGAAGGCTCTGAAATTGACGAAATGCCATAACCGACAAAGCTCCGGTTAAGGTGTTGCCAGTAAAAAGCTCGTCGGATTCCGGCGGGCTTTTTTTTCGTCTTAAAACAGGGGTATGCTTATACACCAGGTCCTTGGCCCCACGAACACCTAATATGAGATTGCTATGAGCATTAAAAGGCCCAGTATTAGTATTACTCAGCGCCTGGATGATTTGTCGCCCGAGCAGCTGCGTGAAATCGTCCACCGTTATCGGCGTATCTTTTGTGGTAGCGGTTATGGGTTTTGGGAGTGGGACCTTGAGACGAGCTTTATCGACTGGTCGGGGGCTTTTTGGGAGCAGTTAGGCTATACCGATCTGGATCGTGAAGAGTTTTACGATGCCAACCAACTGCCCAATTATATCCACCCCGATGATCGGGATATTATGTTTGAGGCGGTGCGCCATCATTTGCGCTCGTCTGAACCGTTGCACGCGTGTTATCGAATTCGCACCAAGGGGGGAGATTATCTGTGGACTCAGGTGCGGGCCGACTCGATTCGCGATGAGCAGGGGCGGGCGCGTTATCTCTCGGGCATTAACTTTGACGTTACCGAGCTAAAAAATGTTGAGGCGGCTCTGCGTGAGAGTGAGGCGCGCCAGGTGCGTATTATACAGGCCTCTAAGGATGGCATTTGGGAGTGGTATGCCGAGCGCAATGGCTTTCACTTCTCGAGCCGCTGCTGGGAGCACCTGGGCTATAACGAGAACGACGATATTGTCACCAATGGCCAGGATCGTTTACGCGAGTGGCGCAATCACATTCATAAAGACGACCTGCCCAAGTTTGATCGCACTTTGCGCAAACATATGTCGGGGCAGGGGGCGTTTGACATCGAGTACCGGGTTTACACCAAACAAGGTGATACCCGCTGGATTCGCGCCCGCGGCCGGGCGACGTTTGACGATACCGGCCAGCCCACGCGAATGTCCGGTACCAACATGGATATTACCGACATCAAGCGCGCCGAAGAGCGAGTGATGCAGGCCAAAGAGACGGCCGAAAAAGCCAACCGCGCCAAGAGTGAGTTTTTGTCCAGCATGAGCCATGAGCTGCGCACCCCTTTAAACGCTATTTTGGGTTATGCCCAGCTGTTTGAGTACGACGATAATTTGCAGGCCGTGCAAAAAGATAATTTGCGGGAAATTCGCTCGGCCGGAGAGCACTTGTTGCGTCTGATTAACGATGTGCTGGATTTGGCAAAAATTGAGTCGGGAAAGATGCAAACACAGTTGCAGCCGGTGCTGGTGGCGCGTTTGCTAAGTGATTGTTTTACTTTGGTTAAGCCTCAGGCCGATGCTCGCGGAATTTACCTGCATGCCAATTACCACAATCTGGATCACGCCTGTGTCACGGCCGACCCGGTGCGCCTAAAACAGGCCCTGTTAAATTTGCTAAGCAACGCCATTAAGTACAATCGTGTAGGGGGCGAAGTCGAGGTCACTCTGTCGGCGCTGCACAATAATGTCTTGCGCATCAGTGTGCGAGATACCGGCACGGGCATCGCCCCCCACCGTCACGATGAGGTTTTTCAGCCCTTTAATCGGCTCCATGCCGAGATGAGTAAGGTCGAGGGCTCGGGGGTTGGCCTGGTCATTACCAAACAATTGGTGGAAATGATGAACGGCCATATCGACTTTACCAGCGAGCACGATGAGGGCACCTGCTTTTGGGTTGATTTGAAGCGCTGTGGCGAAGCGGTCGATGAGCGGCCTCAGGGGACGCCGGAAGTTGCCCACGAGCCGGCCGAAGAGCTTTTGTACGACACCGAGTGTCGGGTGCTTTACATTGAAGACAACCCGACCAATATCCGTTTGATGCAGCAGTTTTTTAGTCGCTACCGCCATTGCACGCTTGAGGTTACCGAGGAGCCTTATTTAGGCATTTTTCGGGCTCGTAGTAGTGTGCCTGACATTATTGTTCTGGATATTAACCTGCCGGGGCTGGATGGCTACGAGGTGTTAAACGTGTTGCAAAAAGATCCGATCACGGCGTCGATTCCGGTGATTGGGTTGTCGGCTAACGTGATGTCGATTGATGTGCAAAAAGGGCGGGATGCGGGGTTTTACGAGTACTTGACCAAGCCGCTGCAGATCAACCAGTTGGTGCGGGTGTTAAATCGGTTGGCGGCGGACGCAAAAGCCGAGCTGGTGAGTGATTTTTAGCGTCTGAGTGGGCAGGCGAGAAGCCTCTCGCCTGCCTGAGAAGGAGCTTAGCGAATGTGCTCCATATGCTTTTTAACGATCTGCAAAATGGGTTTAAACACCTTCGGGCCGCCGCACACGACGTTACCGCTGTCCATGTAACCGTGCCCGCCATGAAAGTCACTGACCAGGCCGCCAGCTTCTTTGACCAGCAAAATCCCTGCGGCCATATCCCAGCTGTTTAGGTTCATCTCCCAAAAGGCGTCAAAACGTCCGGCTGCTACATAGGCTAAATCCAACGCCGCCGAGCCCGGGCGGCGAATGCCGGAGGTTTGTCCGGCAATTTCTTGCAGGGCGGCCAAATAGGGCGAGATGTTTTCCAGGGCGTAGCCGCTAAACGGGATGCCGGTGCCGATTAGGGCGCCCGGCAGACCGCGCCGGCTGCTAACGCGAATGCGCCGACCGTTGAGGGTTGCACCGCGACCGCGGCTAGCGGTAAATTCTTCGCGCTTAATGGGGTCGTACACTACGGCGTGCTCTAGCTGGCCTTTAATGCGGCAGGCAATCGAGACAGAGTACTGAGGAATACCGTGAATAAAATTGGTGGTGCCATCCAGTGGGTCAATAATCCACTCGACATCGGTATTGGCACCTGGCTGTGAGCCGCCTTCTTCGCCGATGATGCTGTGATCCGGGTACGCTTTTTTCAGGTGGTAAATGATCTCTTTTTCCGCGGCTTTATCCACCTCGGTGACGAAGTCATTGCGGCCTTTCTCTTCAATCGAGACCAGGTCAACGCGCTCGGCTGCGCGCTCAATTAGTTCGCCGGCCTTGCGCGCCGCGCGCAGGGCAATATTCAGCATGGGTTCCATGGGGCACCATCAACAAGTCAGGGTTAGTAAAGAACGTGGGCGTCACCGCGAGGGCAGTGGCCAGAGGCGGCGATTATAGCAACCGACTTACACCTAAACCAGCACATTCCGTGGCAAATGTACTCCTTTGCCATCGATTTTGTTAGAATGCCGCGCTTTTAGCCCCGTTCGTGGGCAATCTTATTCCAAGGGTGTGCTCATGAGTGAAAATCGATTAGATAACCTGCGTATTGTGCTGGTGAATACCTCCCATCCCGGCAATATTGGTGGCGCCGCGCGGGCGATGAAAAATATGGGCCTGTCGCGGCTTTATCTGGTTGCGCCAAAAGACTTTCCGGCAGAAAAGGCCGTTTGGCGTGCCGCTGGCGCGCTGGATATCCTCGATAACGCGGCGGTCGTCGAGACGTTGGACGAGGCTATTGCCGGCTGTGGCTTGGTAGTGGGCACCAGTGCACGCGAGCGCCGCATTCCCTGGCCGTTGGTTAACCCCCGCGAGTGCGGAACCAAGGCCATCGCCGAGGCCGGTGAACACGAGGTGGCGGTGCTGTTTGGCCGCGAAGACCGCGGCTTGACCAACGAAGAGCTGCACAAGTGTCACTACCATGTGCATATTCCCGCCAACAATGAGTACAGCTCGTTAAACTTGGCGTGTGCGGTACAGGTTATTGCCTATGAGTTGCGTATGGCGCACCTTACGTGGCAAGAGGGCAAAGCCCCGACCTTTGATGATTGGGATGTGGCGCCGGCTAAAGTTGAGGCGCTAGAGCGCTACTACGATCACTTACAGCAAACATTGGAAGAGCTGGGCTTTTTAGAGCCAGATAACCCACGCCAGACTATGACGCGCTTGCGCCGTTTATACAGCCGTATCCGCATGGATGAAATGGAGCTGAGCATAATGCGCGGCGTGCTGACCAGTACGCAAAACTATATTGAGCGCTCTAAGCGCGAGTTGGCCGCCAAATCTGATGACGATAGCGGCGCCTAATCGTCGCTATAGTGCCGTCGCCGGTCGCCTTGACTTGGAATATGGTGAATAGTTGAGTAAAATGGTCGGGTTTTAAGGGGGCGCACTTTTCAGGTGTGTTGCCCACACGATCTCGACCACTTAGCCAACAACTGTAAACACATGAGACTGACCACCAAAGGCCGCTATGCGGTAACAGCTATGCTGGATCTTGCACTCCACAGTGAGTGTGGGCCGGTGAGTCTTGCCGATATTTCCGAGCGTCAGGGCATCTCGCTGTCTTATCTCGAGCAGCTGTTTGCCAAGCTGCGCCGCGAAGCGCTGGTCACCAGCGTGCGTGGTCCGGGCGGTGGTTACAGCTTGGCCGCCAGTGCCCGCGAGGTATCGGTAGTGCAGGTGGTAGACGCGGTCAGCGAATCGCTGGATGCCACGCGCTGTCAGGGCAAGGGCGACTGTCAGGGCGGGGAAATCTGCATTACCCATCACCTGTGGCAGGACCTAAGCGGCCAAATTCATCAGTTTTTAGGCGGTATCACCCTGGCAGACTTAGTGGCCCGGCGGGATATTCAGTCGGTTTGCGAGCGTCAGGATCAGCGTCACGGCGCCGAGCAGCGCGCCGGTCAGATCGTGTGCAGTGACCGCCATTAGCCGCCGCTTGGGACTGAGGTGAGAGGTATGAATCCCATTTATCTTGATTACGCCGCGACCACGCCCGTTGCGCCAGAGGTGGCTGCCGCGATGGCCGAGTGCCTCACGCTGGAGGGGAATTTTGCCAATCCGGCATCGCGCTCGCACCGTTACGGCTGGCAAGCCGAAGAGGCTGTCGAGGCGGCCCGTGGTCAGGTGGCGGCGTTAATCGGTGCCGATGCCCGTGAGATTGTCTGGACCAGCGGTGCCACAGAATCCAACAATTTGGCTTTAAAGGGCGTATTTGAGGCGGCCGGCACTGGCCATTTGGCGGTCAGTGCCATCGAGCATAAATCGGTGCTCGATCCCGCTGAGTGGTTGGCCGGGCAGGGCAACGAGTTAAGCCTGATTGCCCCCGACAGTACCGGGCAAATTACCCCGGAGGCCGTGCGCGCGGCTCTACGTGACAACACTCGTTTAGTGAGTGTCATGCTGATCAACAACGAGCTGGGCACAGTTAACCCGATTGCCGATATCGCCCGGGTATGCCGCGAGCACGGCTGCCTATTGCATGTGGATGCCGCGCAGGCGCTGGGTAAAATGCCGGTTGATGTGGCCGCGCTGGATGTCGATTTGATGTCGCTGTCGGCCCACAAAGTTTATGGCCCCAAAGGGGTCGGAGCACTTTACGTGCGTCGCAGCGGTGCGGTTAATGTAGCCGCGCAAATTCACGGTGGCGGTCACGAGCGCGGAATGCGCTCGGGTACCCTCGCCACCCATCAGTGTGTCGGTTTTGGTGTGGCGGCAACGCTGGCAGCCGACGAATTGGCCAGCCTCCCACAGCAGCTGGCGCAGCTGCGCGATCGGCTCTGGCAGGGGATATCGGGCTTACCGGGCGTGCGCCTTAACGGGCACCCAACAGAGCGCTCATGCAGTCATCTCAATATCACCTTTGGTGAGGTCGATGGCGAGATGCTGCTGTTGTCCCTGCGCGAGCTGGCGGTATCAACCGGCTCGGCCTGCACATCGGCTACGGTGGCACCCAGTTATGTGCTTAGCGCTATTGGTTTAAATCCGGCTCAGGCGCTGGCATCACTGCGAATTTCTCTGGGGCGCTACACCAGCGCGGCGGATGTCGAGCGCGCTATCAGTCATATCAATACGGTGGTGGGTAAGCTCACCGCCAAAGCCAGTTAAGTAAGAACAAGATGGCCGCAGGCCGCATCGAATGTCGCATAGCGCGGCATGTGATTAGTCATTCGGGTTGCTGCCCGAGCACTCCGCCACGGCGGAGAAAGAGGTGAGAAATGTCTGAACAGGTAGAACACCTAATCAGGAAAGAATATGCCGCGGGTTTTCATACCGCGATCGAATCGGAAACCTTACCGCCAGGTCTTAATGAAGACGTGGTGCGTTTTATCTCGGCCAAAAAAGGCGAGCCCGAGTGGATGCTGGAGTGGCGCTTGCAGGCGTTTCGCGCCTGGCAAGAAATGGAAGAGCCCGACTGGGCGCATGTTAAGTATCCGCCGATGGATTATCAGTCGATCTCTTACTACAGCGCGCCAAAAAGTATGGACGACCGCCCCAAGAGCCTCGACGAAGTTGACCCGGAGCTTTTGGCCACCTACGAAAAACTAGGCATTCCCTTGCACGAGCAAGAGATGCTCGCCGGGGTGGCGATGGATGTGGTGTTTGACTCGGTCAGTGTGGTGACCACATTCCGCGAAAAGCTGTCTGAGGCGGGTGTGATTTTTTGCAGCATCAGCGAAGCGATCGAGAAATACCCAGAGCTGGTGAAAAAGTATTTGGGCTCGGTCGTGCCGCAAAAAGACAACTATTTTGCCGCGCTAAACTCGGCGGTGTTCTCTGACGGCTCTTTTGTGTTTATTCCCAAAGGTGTTCGCTGTCCCATGGAGTTGTCTACTTACTTTCGGATTAACGAGCAAAACACCGGGCAGTTTGAGAGAACCCTTATTGTCGCGGAAGAGGGCTCTCACGTTAGTTACCTCGAAGGCTGTACCGCGCCCATGCGCGACGAAAACCAATTGCACGCCGCGGTGGTTGAATTAGTGGCCTGTGATCACGCCGAAATTAAATATTCAACGGTGCAAAACTGGTACCCGGGTGACGCTGAAGGTAAAGGCGGTATTTATAACTTTGTGACTAAGCGCGGCGTGTGCCACGAGAGTGCCAAAATTAGCTGGACCCAGGTAGAAACCGGCTCGGCCGTGACCTGGAAATACCCAAGCTGCGTGCTGCGCGGTGATAACAGTGTGGGCGAGTTTTACTCGGTGGCACTGACCAACAATATGCAGCAAGCCGATACCGGCACCAAGATGATTCATATTGGTAAAAACACCCGCTCGACTATTATCGCTAAAGGTATCTCGGCCGGGCGCAGTGATAGCAGTTATCGCGGCTTGGTGCGGATGAATCCGGGCGCCGATGGCGCGCGTAATTTTACCCAGTGCGATTCACTGCTGATTGGCGATCAATGTGGCGCACACACGTTCCCTTACATTGAAAGTAAAAACCCCAGCGCTGTGATCGAGCACGAGGCGACCACCTCTAAAGTGAGTGACGATCAGATGTTTTTATGCGCTCAGCGTGGCCTAGACCCGGAAAAAGCCGTGTCTATGATCGTAAACGGCTTTTGTCGCGATGTGTTTAAAGAGTTGCCCATGGAGTTTGCGGTAGAAGCCGGCAAGCTGCTTGAAGTTAGCCTGGAAGGCTCTGTCGGATAACCTTGCTGCCTTGTGCGCAAGAGTTACGACGGTCAAAAATTTAACGTTTGAGAGTACAGAATATATGTTACGCATAGACAACCTCCACGCTAGTGTCGAAGACAAAGAAATCCTCAAGGGCTTAAGCCTTGAGGTTAAGCCTGGTGAGGTGCACGCCATTATGGGGCCCAATGGTGCTGGTAAAAGTACCCTGGGTAATGTGCTGTCCGGGCGCGATGGCTATGAGGTTGGCGCGGGTACCGTAGAGTTTAACGGCAAAAACCTGTTGGATCTCGAGGTTGAAGAGCGCGCGCGCGAAGGGCTTTTTTTGGCGTTTCAGTACCCGGTAGAAATTCCCGGCGTGAGCAATATGGAATTTCTTAAAGTGTCGGTGGACGCGGTGCGTAAACACAAAGGGCTACCTGAGCTGTCGTCGGTAGAGTTTATGAAGCTGGCCCGTGCTACCAGTCAAAAAGTGAAGCTAGATCAGGCGTTTTTAAAGCGCGGTGTCAACGAAGGGTTTTCTGGCGGCGAGAAAAAACGCAACGAAATTCTGCAGATGATGCTGCTCGAGCCGAGCCTTTGTATTCTCGACGAAACCGACTCCGGCCTTGATATCGATGCACTGCAAACGGTGGCCGATGGCGTTAACGCCATGCGTAATGAAGATCGCAGCTTTATTGTGGTAACGCACTACCAGCGTTTGCTGGATTACATCGTGCCAGATTACGTTCACGTACTGGCCGACGGTAAAATTGTTAAATCCGGCGATAAATCTCTGGCTAAAGAGCTTGAGGCCAAAGGTTACGGCTGGCTCGAAGGTGGGGTGGCTTAATGAATGATTTTCAGCAGCAGACCTTGTCCCACGCCCAAGCGCTGCTCGATAAGGGCGCGCAAGCGGCGCCGGTTTGGTTGACCGAGTTGCGCGAGCAGGGCGCTCGGCGCTTTGCCCGCACCGGTTGGCCCACCCGCCGCACCGAAAACTGGAAGTACACGCCACTGGCGTCACTGGGTAAAAAAAGTTTTAGTCTCGCGCAATCGGCGCCGGCATTGGATGCAGCTGCGCAGCTTGAATTGGACGCCTACCGTATTGTTTTTAACGACGGTGTGCTCGATCGCGCTGCGAGCAGCCAGCTGCCTCCAGAGGTAACGCTGTTTGGTGAAGCGAATGCCGAACAAGCCGCGATCATCGAATCGCACCTGGGACGTTTAGCCGATAGTGAGCAGCATCTGTTTGCCGCCATGAGTGAGGCCCTGCTGGCTGAGGGCGTGTTGTTGCACGTGCCGGCAAATACCGCACTCAATAAGCCTTTGTACATTGTGAATCAAGTGGCCGATGGCTCTGAGTGTTTGGCCAATACCCGGCTTTTAGTCGTGCTCGAAACCGGCGCCGAGGCCGAGGTGATCGAACATTACCTAACCGCAAGCGACGCGTCCGCCGGGTTTGTTAATGCGCAAACCGAAGTGGTTATAGGTGATAACGCTCGCTTTAAACACTACCGCCTTAATCTTGAGGGTGAGGCGATTCATCATGTGGGCGGGGTGTTTGCCGAGCTGCAGCGCGACGCTAATTTCGATGGCTTTGCCATCGCCAAAGGCGCCGAGTTGATGCGCATCGACTATGGCCTGTTGCATCGTGGCCCGGGCGCTCATGTGGAGCTTAATGGGGTGTATTTGCCGCGCAATAAGCAGCTGGTGGATTACCATACCAACGTGCAGCACTGTGTACCCCATTGCACCACCAATGAGGTGTTTCGCGGCATTATTGGTGATCGCGCTAAAGCGGTGTTTAACGGGCGTATTCACATTCATAAAGATGCACAAAAAACTCTGGCCGAGTTGAGTAACAAAAACTTGTTAACCTCTAACAAAGCCGAGGTGGACACCAAGCCCGAGCTGGAAATTTATGCCGACGATGTGCGCTGTGCTCACGGGGCAACCGTTAGCCAGATTAACGATGCGGCACTTTACTATTTGCAAACCCGTGGCGTGAGTAAAACGCAGGCGCGGGTTATGCTGAGCTTTGGTTTTGTCAACGAGCTTATTCAGCAGGTGGCGAATCCGGCCGTGCTGGATTACTTAGTGCCGGAGTTGGCGCGGCAGTTTGGTCGCGATACCGACTTGCTGTTATTGGATGGTGATAGCTTTGAGTGATTTCGATGTCGCGGCCATCAGGCAACAGTTTCCGATTTTACAGCAAGAGGTGAATGGCCACCCGCTGGTGTACCTTGATAATGCGGCGACCACGCAAAAGCCAAACTCTGTGATTGACGCGATCGCCAATTATTACCGCTACGACAACAGTAATGTGCATCGCGGTGCCCACGCGCTGAGCGACCGGGCGACCGAGAAGTTTGAAGGCGCACGGGCGCAGGTGGCGCAGTTTATTAACGCGCCCGCTAAAGAGCTGCTGCTGTGGACGCGCGGTACCACTGAGGGCATTAATGTGGTGGCGGCTAGCTGGGGCAGGGTAAACCTCAGCGCCGGCGACCGGATTCTTGTCTCGGCGATGGAGCACCACTCCAATATTGTGCCCTGGCAAATGGTGGCCGAGGCTACCGGGGCGATCGTTGAGCCTATTGCGGTAACGGCCGAAGGCACCATTGATTTGACCGCTTTGCGCGAGCAGTTAGACGAGCGCGTAAAAATGGTGGCCGTTGGGCACGTATCAAATGCCCTGGGCAGTATTAACCCGGTTGCCGAGATCATTACCCTGGCCCACAGTGTGGGCGCTAAAGTGTTGATTGATGCGGCCCAATCGATTGCGCACTGGCCACTTGATGTACAGGCACTCGACTGCGACTTTTTGGTGTTCTCGGGCCATAAAATGTTTGGCCCTACGGGGATTGGCGCCCTGTATGGTAAGCGCGAATTACTCGAGGCAATGCCGCCTTATCAAGGCGGTGGCGAGATGATCGAGTCGGTCAGCTTTGCCGGTACTATTTACAATCAGCTGCCCTACAAGTTTGAGGCGGGAACGCCCAATATTGCCGGTGCTATCGGCTTGGCCGCCGCCGTGAGCTTTTTGCAATCGTTTGACCGCGCGGCGGCTGACCGGTACGAGCAGCAGCTGTTGCAAAGCGCCGAGCAACAATTGCTGGGGTTAGGTGGTTTTACGCTGGTGGGCACAGCCCGCCAAAAGACAGCGGTGATGAGCTTTACCTGTGATTTTGCTCACCCGCAGGATGTGGGCATGATTCTCGATCAGCAGGGGGTAGCGGTGCGCACGGGCAATCATTGCGCGCAACCGATTATGGATCAATTTGGAATTCCCGGCACTGTCCGGGCCAGTTTTAGCTTGTACAACAACGAAGACGATGTTGCCAGGCTAATGGCCGCGCTAGCCAAAGCCAAAATGTTTCTGGCGTAGGCCACGCTAACCCAGGAGGTTTGCATGAGTGTTGAACAGTTTAATCCCGAGCAGGCAGCGTTGGTCGAGGTCACCCCGGCCGCCGCTAAACATTTTAGTCAGCAATTGGCCGCGGATGCTAATGCCCAGGCGGTACGTTTATCCGTCAAAGAGAGCGGCTGCACCGGTTTTATGTATGTGCTGGATCTGGTGGCTGAATCAAGCGCGGGCGATCGTGAGATCAGCTTGCCAGAGGGCGTTACCCTTTACATTGCCGAAGCCAGCGAGCAAGTAGTACGCGGCACCAAAATTGATTATGTGACCGAGGGCGTAAACCGTCAGTTGTCATTTTTAAACCCCAACGCCAAAGATTACTGCGGCTGTGGCGAAAGCTTTAACGTGGGCTAAGCCCGTAGATCCGAGCGTTTAATATGGCAACAGAGCGTGAAATGGTGGTGATGCAGGCGGATTGTCCTGCCCGGCGAGTGCCCGACGGTACCCCGGTGACCATTCCAAAAGACACTTTTGTAACAATCACTCAGGCACTGGGTGGTAACTATACCCTCAGCTATCACGGGCAAATGGTGCGGGTTGATGGCACCGATGCGGCGGCGCTGGGTAAAGAGCCCGAAGCGCTGAATTTTGTCGACGCCGGCGATGGCCAGATTAGTGATACCCAGGTGTGGGAGGCGCTAAAGTCGGTGTTCGACCCGGAAATCCCGGTAGATTTGGTTAATTTAGGGCTGATTTACGCGCTGGATATCGATCAGACTCGTGCTCACGTGGGCATCACCATGACCTTGACGGCGCCCGCCTGTGGTATGGGGCCGGTGTTGGTGGGCGATGTAGAGTATCGCGTGGGCAAGGTGCCCAATGTGCAGGAGGTTGAGGTTGAGCTGGTGTTCGACCCGCCCTGGAGCCGCGACATGATGAGCGAAGAAGCGCAGCTCGAGACAGGCATGTTTTTTTGATTTTGGCGTCACTGCCGTGGCGGTGTGTGAGTTAGGTATAACAATGAGTGAATTTGGTACAGAAATAACCAGCGCCGATATTATCGACACTCTGGGCTTCTTTGATGGCTGGGAGGAGCGCTACAAATACATCATTGACCTGGGCAAAGAGTTGCCCGAGCTGGACGATGTGTACAAAACAGAGGCGTTTTTGGTGCGTGGCTGTCAAAGCCAGGTGTGGTTGGTGAGCGAGCAGCGCGGCAATCAGCTGTTTTTTGCCGCCGATAGCGATGCGTTTATCGTAAAAGGGCTGTTGGCCGTGGTGTTGGCCGCCTATAACGGTAAAACACCCGCTGAAATTCAGGCGTTTGATATCGATGGCTATTTTGCCGAGCTTAATTTGCTTAACCATCTGAGCGCGACCCGGGGCAACGGCCTCAAGTCGATGGTGCAGCGCATTCAGCAAATCGCGGCTGCGGCGCACTGAGGCTAGGGTGGGGCAGGTAAACAGTCAGCCGGTAAAATGGCGACTCAAGCCCTGAAAAGGGGTTAGTTATTGATATAAAATGACCCAAAACCCGCGTATAATCCGCGGGTTTTGGGTATTAGAGGGGCGGGTTTGCCCCGTAAAGCGAATATAACGGAGTAACACATGGCGGTAGAGCGGACATTGTCCATTATTAAGCCCGATGCGGTGGCTGATAACCATATTGGTGCGATCATTCAGCGCTTTGAAGAGGCCGGCCTGCGCATTGCCGCGCTGAAAATGATTCAGCTGACACAAAAGCAAGCCGAGGGTTTTTACGCCGAGCACCAGGAGCGCCCATTCTTCCCCTCGTTGGTGGAATTTATGGTGTCTGGCCCGGTCTGTGTACAGGTGTTGGAAGGCGAGAATGCCATAGCCCTGAACCGCGAGCTGATGGGAGCCACCAACCCGGATGACGCCGCACCCGGTACAATTCGTGCCGATTTTGCCACGGCGGTTAGCGCCAACGCGGTGCATGGCTCTGATTCACCAGAGTCTGCTAAGCGCGAAGTGGCGTACTTTTTTTCCGCCGAGGAAATTCATTCGCGCTGATTAAGCGCAGGTAAGGTTATGGCAGTAGCAGACGTAGAGATCAACACCCCAACCACCGCCAAGGTCAACCTGTTAGGGTTGCCCGAGGCCAAACTGGTGGCCTTTTTTGAGTCGATGGGCGAAAAACGCTTTCGCGCCGCGCAGGTGCTTAAGTGGGTTCACCAACTCGGTGTTGACGACTTTGATGAGATGACCAACATCAGCAAAGCGCTACGTGAAAAGCTTAAACAACACTGTGAGATTGTGGCGCCCGAAGTGCTGCAACAGCTCGACTCGGTCGACGGCACCCGCAAGTTTTTGATTCGGGTAACCGGCGGCAGTGTGGTCGAGACGGTGTTTATCCCCGAGGGCGAGCGCGGTACTTTGTGTGTCTCATCGCAAGTGGGTTGCTCGCTCGACTGCAGTTTTTGCGCGACGGGTAAGCAGGGTTTTAATCGCGATCTTACCGCGGCTGAAATTATCGGTCAGGTCTGGATTGCAGCTAAATCTTTTGGCCAGTTGACTGCCGGCGGCCCGCGCAAAGTCACCAACGTGGTGATGATGGGCATGGGCGAGCCTCTGATGAACTTCGATAACGTGGTCGACTCGATGAACCTGATGATGCACGACAATGCCTACGGCATCTCGAAGCGCCGGGTTACCTTGAGCACCTCGGGTGTGGTGCCACAGTTGGATCGCCTGGGTGAATTTACCGATGCATGTCTTGCGATCTCGCTGCACGCGCCTAACGATGCGCTGCGCAATGAGCTGGTGCCTATTAACCGCAAGTACCCTATTGCCATGTTGCTGGATTCGGCGAAGCGCTACATCGATGGCCTGCCTGACACCCATCGCAAAATTACCATTGAATACACCTTGATCGATCATGTTAATGATCGCCCCGAGCACGCCCGCGAGCTGGCCGAGCTGCTGCGCGATGTGCCGGTAAAAATTAATTTGATTCCGTTTAACCCGTTTAATTTGTCCAACTATAAGCGCGTTAGCAACAACGCTTTGCGACGGTTTCAGGACATCTTAATGCAAGAGGGCTTTATCACCACCGTGCGTACCACTCGCGGTGACGATATCGAGGCTGCCTGCGGCCAGTTGGCGGGTACGGTTAATGATCTAACCAAGCGCTCAGAGCGGTATCGGGCAAATTTTGTCAAAGACGAGCCGGTAACAATTATTAGCCAGTAACAGGCACAAGAAATCCGGTGAATAATCGTAAATAACAAAAAGGGGCGCTTATGCTGAGAACACAAGTACAGAGTACGCGGGTTGCAAACACAAGTGTGCCAACCCTACACAAGCGGTTCGGCGCCCGGATGTCGCTGCAGCGCTTGCTGGCGCTATTGGGTACTCTGGTGTGCGCGCTGGCGCTGGCCGGCTGTGTTAGTACCGTGCCGGATTCGAAATACTCGGTTGATGAAGAAAAAGCACTCAGTAGTCATGTAGAGCTGGCGCTTAAGTATATCGAAAGCAAAAACCGTGAGTCAGCGCGCCACCATTTGCGCCGAGCTTTTGAAATTGACAGCAACTCAGTTGACGCTACTTTTGCTATGGCCATGCTGTATCAGCTTGAGGGCGAGCCAAAACTGGCGGAAGAGTACTTTAAAAAAACGTTGCGAATTGACAGCCACTACACCCGCGCCCGCAATAACTATGGTGCGTTTTTGTATTCCCGTGAGCGATATAAAGAGGCCTACGAACAGTTTGAAATTGCCTCGGAAGCGCTGGACTACGACAATCGTGCCGAGGTGATGGTTAACCTCGGGCGCACAGCGTTAGAGTTGCAAGAGCCTGAAAAAGCAATGGCGGCATTTGAGCGCGCCAACCGTATTAATGCGGGCTTGCCAGTGGTTAAGTACGAGCTGGCAGAGCTGCATTTTGCCGAGGGTGATTACGCGTCGGCTAAACGCTACCTTGATGCTTACAGTCAAATTGCCCGGCCGGCGCCGCAAACCTTATTGCTGGGTATTAAGCTCGAGCGGATTTTTGGCAATAAAGATCGCGAAGCCAGTTACGCCATGGTGTTGAAAAACAAATACCCGTATTCCAGCGAGTACCTTGAATACAAGCAATTAATACAAGAGCAATAGCTGACGAGTTATTTATGTCTGATGAGTTAGACCCCCAATCACAAGCAACCCCCGGCCCCGGCGGCAAGCTGGCGCTTGAGCGCGAGCGTCAAAATAAATCCCGTGAGCAAGTTGCAAGCGCGTTAAATATCCAGTTGGATAAGATTGTTGCCCTGGAGAGTGATCAATACGAAAAGTTATTCTCGGCTGTGTTCACCCGTGGCTATTTACGCAGCTACGGTAAATACTTGGGGCTGGATGGTGAAGCCTTGGTGCGTGAATACGAAGCTAATTTCGCAATCACCGAAGAGCCTGTGGCGCCCAACGAATCCCTCAATGTAAAAATGTCGGCGGGCCGCTCTGTGTGGCCGGCGCGTTTGGTTTTGATTCTGGTGTTGTTGGCACTGCTGGGGGGCGTGTACTGGTACGTTAATTCAGCGCCGGGCGAGGCTGTTGCCCAGCGTGAGACTCCCCCTTCTACTGAGCCCACCTCTGCGACAAATTCGGCCAACCTGGCTGTTGCGGCAGAGGGTGATAGTACCAATGCGGATAACGCTAGCGCTGATTACACGCCGGCTATTGAGCTTGCGGCCGCTACTTCTGAAGCTAACGCGCCAGAGGCTCCGGCGGAATCGCTCGTTTTACCCAGCGATTCGGTTCAGGACGAGACTGATCAAGGCGTTACCCCGGCCACCGAGGCGCAAGAGCCGGCGGCGGTTGTGAGTGATATGTCGATTGGCACAACCAGCTCGGCCGACGGCACGATTTTAGATGAACTGGTGCTGCGCTTTGATAACGAGTGCTGGCTGGAAGTGCTGGACTCAAACGGTGACTCATTGGCCGCTGATTTACAGCGCGAAGACAGCAGTATTACGCTGCACGGCGTTGCCCCGTTTAATGTTAAGCTCGGCAATCCTGCAGGCGTCGAGATTGCGTTGAACGGCGATGAAGTCGCCGTGCCCGATACCGGTGGTGCCGACAAAGTGGTTCGGTTTGACGTTTATAGCGAGATCTAGAGGCGATTATGCATAGCGAATCCCCCATTAAGCGTCGTAAGTCCCGTCAAATTATGGTGGGCAATGTGCCGGTGGGTGGCGACGCCCCGATTGCGGTGCAAAGTATGACCAACACCGATACCCATGACGTGGCGGCAACGGTGGAGCAGGTCAACCGCATTCATAGCGCTGGCGCCGATATTGTGCGAGTGTCGGTGCCCACTCTGGAGGCCGCTGACGCCTTTGGTGAAATTCGCAAGCAAGTGAGCGTGCCGCTGGTTGCCGATATCCACTTTGATTATCGCATCGCGTTAAAAGTGGCCGACTTAGGCGTCGACTGTCTGCGCATCAATCCCGGTAATATCGGCCGCGATAAACGTATTCGCGCGGTGGTTGATAAAGCGCGCGACTTAGGCATCCCGATCCGTATCGGCGTTAATGCCGGCTCGCTGGAAAAAGAGATCCAGAAAAAATACGGCGAACCGACGCCCGAGGCGTTGGTCGAGTCAGCCATGCGTCATGTGGATATTCTCGATAAATTAAACTTCCCAGACTTTAAGGTCAGTGTAAAAGCCTCGGATGTTTTTATGGCTGTGGGCGCGTATCGACAGCTGGCCAGTAAAATTGATCAGCCGTTGCATTTGGGCATTACCGAAGCCGGCGGCTTGCGCTCGGGCACGGTTAAGTCCGCCGTTGGTTTGGGGGCGCTGTTGCTCGATGGCATCGGCGACACCATTCGTATTTCGCTCGCCGCCGACCCGGTCGAAGAGGTAAAAGTCGGCTGGGATTTACTGCGCAGCTTAAAATTGCGCAGTAAAGGCGTAAATTTTATCGCTTGCCCCAGCTGCTCGCGGCAGAACTTTGACGTGATTAAAACCATGAATGAGTTAGAGATGCGGGTCGAAGACATCACGGTACCGCTCGACGTGGCGGTTATTGGCTGTGTGGTGAACGGCCCCGGGGAAGCCAAAGAGGCCGACCTTGGTTTGGCGGGTGGCTCACCCAGTAATTTGGTCTACGTTGATGGCCAGCCCAGTACTAAATTTAGTAATGAAAACTTAGTGGATAGCCTCGAGCGTTTAATTCGCGCCAAGGCCGAAGAAAAGTTAAAGGCAGAAAAAAACATTATCGCCAAAAGTTAACAGCGGCGCTGCGGCGCTACCGGGAATCACTCCTAGACGGACGTAAGGCAGAACATTGAAAAAGATTCAGGCAATTCGGGGTATGAACGATCTGCTCCCCGACGACATCGCCACATGGCAATATCTGGAAAAAACCGTAACCCAAACGTTGGCGCGTTTTGGCTACCGTGAGATACGCTTTCCGATTATGGAGCAAACCCACCTGTTTAAACGCTCCATCGGTGAAGTGACCGACATTGTCGAAAAAGAAATGTACACCTTTGAAGATCGCAGCGGCGAGAGCGTAACCTTGCGCCCAGAGGGCACGGCAAGCTGCGTGCGCGCCTGCGAGCAGCACGGTTTGCTGTACAACCAAACCCAGCGCCTGTGGTACATGGGGCCTATGTTTCGCTACGAGCGTCCGCAAAAAGGTCGCTACCGTCAGTTTCATCAAATTGGTATCGAAACCTATGGCCTGCAGGGCCCGGATATTGACGCCGAATTGCTGCTGTTAAGCCACAGCTTGTTTCAGGCCCTAAAACTCGACGACTGCGTAACGCTTGAGATTAACTCGCTGGGCAGCGATGCCGCCCGCAGTGAATTTCGCGAGGCCCTGGTGGCGTACCTTAGCGGCCACAAAGAGGCTCTGGATGAAGACAGCCAGCGCCGACTGGATAGCAACCCGCTGCGTATTCTGGACAGTAAAGTGGCTGCCACTCAGGCGCTGCTGGACGGTGGCCCCTCGCTACTCGATTACTTAGATGAAGAGTCAAAAGCGCATTTTGAAACGTTAAAGCAACTGTTGGATGCCGCTGCTGTCCCATACCGGGTTAACCCCCGCTTGGTGCGCGGCCTGGACTACTACGGTCGCACCGCGTTTGAGTGGGTGACCGACAAGTTGGGTGCTCAGAGCGCCGTGTGTGCCGGCGGCCGTTACGACAACCTGATAGAACAGTTAGGCGGTAAGCCAACGCCGGCGGTGGGCTTTGCGATGGGGCTGGAGCGCTTGGTATTGCTGCTACAGCAGCAGGACGTTGTGCCCGCCGAGGCCGCAAACACCCTGGATGTGTACTTAGTCGCGGTAGGGGATGTACAGGCCAGCGCTTTAACCCTGGCTCAATCACTGCGCACGCAGCTGCCGGGTTTGCGCCTGCAAATGCACTGTGGCGGCGGCAGTTTTAAAAGCCAGCTCAAAAAGGCCGATAAAAGCGGCGCATCGGTGGCGTTGATTTTGGGGGAAGATGAAGCGGCCAGTGATTGTGTCGTGGTAAAGTACCTCCGGGAAGACAAACCGCAGCAAAGCCTGGCGCGCACAGAGCTGACCGCGGCACTTAAAGAATATTGTCCGTCGCCCTAACGTGCAGGCGGATTTTGACCTTAGACAGAACATAAGACTGACCCGTTAGGAGTAATTCGTGAGCGATCATCTGACCGAAGAAGAACAACTAGAAAATTTAAAGCGCCTCTGGAAAGAGTACGGCTCGACTGTGATCATCAGTGTGCTAGTGGCTACCGGCGGTTATTTTGGCTGGAACTTCTGGCAGGGGCAGCAGCAGGCCAAAGCCGAGACGGCGTCTGGTTATTACGACCAGCTGGTAACCACGGCCAGTGAAGCCGGTGACGACCAGGATGCGCAAACCGCGACCATTAAGCACTTGGCTGAGCAAATTAAAGAAACCGATAGTGGCAGTGTATACGCGGCCCAGGGGGCGCTTTACGCGGCACAGGCAGGGGTTAGGAGCGGCAATTTAGATGCCGCTAAAGAGCAGCTTAACTGGGTGCTGGATAATCACGACAATCCAGCCCTGCAAGAGGTGGCACGCTTGCGTTTGGCGCGTGTATTAGCTGCCGAGGGTAAGTTTGATGACGCCTTGACTCTGGTTGCCAACCAGCCCGCTAACGGCTTTGCCGCCGAGCAGGCCGAGGTGCGCGGTGATATTTTACGGCAAAACGGTGACAGTGCTGCGGCCTTAACGGCTTACCAAAGCGCCATTGAAAAAGTGGGCGCCGAGCAACAACAGCGCCGGGTGGTGCTGCAAATGAAAATCGATAATCTCAAATCGGCCAACAACGCCGAGGAGCCTTCTGCATGAGATACCTAGCGCTGCTGTGTCTGCTGGCTGGCCTGTCTGGCTGCTCGCTGTTCAGCAAAGAAGACGGCACCGAGCCTATGGAACTGGTTGATTTTGAACCCACCGTGGAGATCGACCGGGTCTGGCATCGCGGTATTGGTGATGGCCAGGGTGACGGCTATACCCGTATCACCCCGGTTATCGACGGCGACACCTTATACGCCGCTGACTACGAAGGTGAGGTCTACGCGTTAAATCGCCTCACCGGTAAAGTGTTGTGGCGCAAAGACCTGGATACCATTTTGGCCGGCGGCGTCGGTCTGGGTAATGATCAATTACTGCTGGGTACCGATGAGGGCGAAGTGCTTGCCTTGAACATCGCTGATGGTACCGAGCTGTGGCGCACACAGCTAAGCGGTGAAGTGATGTCGGTTCCCAGTGGCGACGAAAGCATTGTCGCCGCGCAAACGCTGGATGGCCGCCTGACGGTACTGGATGCCAGCAACGGCGAGGTCATGTGGTTTTACGACAACCCGCCGCCCAAGCTAACGTTACGCGGTCGCCCGGCACCGGTTATTACAGCCGCAGCCGTCTACGCGGGCTTTGCCAATGGCCGGCTGATGGCGTTTAATCCGCAAAACGGTTTGATATTGTGGGAGCAGCGGGTGGCCATGCCCAAAGGTCGCTCGGACCTGGAAAAAATGGTCGACATTCAGGCTTCCCCGATATTGCGCGACGGTATTTTGTACATCAGTGGTTACCAGGGCCGCTTGATGGCGGTGACGCGCTCTAATGGGCGTCCTTTGTGGGCCGTTGATTCGTCCAGTTACCAAGAGATCGGTTTGGGCAGCGATGCTCTTTACATCACTAAAGACAATAGCGCTGTGGTGGCCTACAACGCTGGCAGTGGCTCTGAGCTGTGGAGCAACGAGTTAATGCTGCGCCGCCAGGTAACCGGCCCCGCTGTACTGGGTGACTATGTGGTGGTGGCCGATGAAGAGGGCTATGTGCACTTTTTAAATCGTGCGGACGGCACCTTTGCCGCCCGCGAGCGTATTGATGGCTCTGGTGTTCGCGTACCTTTGTGGAGCGATGGCGAACTGCTCTATATTTTGGCCAATGATGGTACACTGGCGGCCTACGCGATCGAACAAGACTGATCGTATCCATACCCCTGCGGCCTTACGGGGCCGCACCCCAGACACAAGATCCAAAACTATGATTCCAGTCATCGCCCTTGTCGGACGACCCAATGTGGGCAAGTCCACCATGTTTAACCGCCTTACGCGCTCGCGCGATGCCATCGTGGCTAACTACGAGGGACTGACACGCGACCGTAAATACGGCGAGGGTAAGTTTGACGATCGCCGCTTTATGGTGATTGATACCGGCGGGATCACAGGCGAAGAAGCCGGCATTGACTCAGCCATGGCGCAGCAGTCGCTGCAGGCGATCGAAGAGGCCGATGTGGTGCTGTTTATGGTCTCCAGCCGCGACGGCGTAACCAGTGGTGACTTTGCCATCGCCAAGCACTTGCGGGCACACGGCAAAAAAACCTTTTTGGTGGCCAATAAAATCGACGGGATGGACCCGGATATGGTCGCCTCGCAGTTTTACGAGTTGGGCATTGGCGAGGTGTTTGCCACCACAGCCACTCACGGCCGCGGTGTTAAAAGCCTGATGGAGTCGGTTTTTGACGAGCTGCCAGAAGAGGAAGAGCCAAGCTCGATTGCCACGTCTACCGGCATCAAAATGGCGATAGTGGGGCGCCCCAATGTGGGTAAGTCCACTCTGGTGAACCGTATGTTGGGTGAGGATAGGGTGGTCGTTTACGATTTGCCCGGCACCACCCGCGACAGTGTGTATATTCAATACGAGCGCTTTGATAAACCCTATACCATTATCGATACGGCCGGGGTACGGCGTCGCAAAAACGTCTCGGAAACCATCGAGAAATTTTCAATCGTCAAAACTCTGCAGGCGATCGACGACGCCAATGTGGTTATTTTAGTGATGGACGCCAGCGAAGGTGTGGTCGATCAGGATTTGCATTTGCTGGGCTCGGTTATCGATGCCGGGCGCGCTCTGGTGGTGGCCTTAAATAAGTGGGATGGCCTGGAAGACAGCCACAAGCAGTATGTTAAAAATGAGCTCGAGCGTCGTTTGCGGTTTATTGATTTTGCCAATATTCATTTTATCTCGGCGCTGCACGGCACCGGGGTAGGCAACTTATATAAATCCATCGAGCAGGCTTACAACTCGGCGACCGATAAGCTCTCTACCAGCTTTTTAACGCAGGTGTTGCAGGATGCGGTCAGTGAGCACCAGCCACCGCTGGTGAACGGGCGCCGGATTAAATTGCGTTATGCCCACGCCGGTGGCAGCAACCCGCCGGTTATTATAATTCACGGTAATCAAACCGCTAAGGTGCCAGCACACTATGTTCGCTACCTGGAAAAAACCTTTCGCACGGCGTTAAAGTTGCGCGGTACTCCGGTGCGGGTAGAGTTTAAATCCGGTGATAACCCATTTTCCGATCGTAAAAAGTCCAACCCCTCTGCACCTCGCAGCTCGCGCATTAGGCGCTCGCCCCGCAAAGGCAGTTAAGTTTTACCCGGTGCTGCTGTGAACCCTTTTATTGTGATTGCCCTGACGCTCGCGTTGGGGCTGGTTTTACAGTTTAGCCGCCTCGCCGGTGACCGAGCTGCCGCCCGCTTAAACGCCTACGTGATCAACGTGGCGTTACCTTGTTTGATTCTCTACGAAATGCCCCGTCTGACACTCGACGCCCGGGCCTTGTTGCCAGTGGCAACAGCGTGGGTGGTTATGACGCTGACGGCACTTATTGTTTGGCAGGTTGCGCGGCTTGCCAAGTGGTCTACACCGGTGACCGGATGTTTGCTGTTGCTGCTGCCTTTAGGTAACACCGGTTTTGTCGGTATCCCGCTGATCAATGCCCTGGTGGGTAAGGATGGCGTGGGGTACGCGATTTTATACGATCAGTTTGGCACCTTCCTCGCGCTGAATACCTTTGGCATTATCATCGCCGCGGGCTTTGGCGGTGCGCAAAGTTCTGCCACGCTGATTGCCCGCAAGATTATTACCTTTCCGCCGTTTCTCAGTTTGTTGCTCGCCATTGTCGTGCTTGCGTTTAACCTGCCGTACCCGGCGGCGCTGTCTGGCGTGTTGCACGTTGGGGCGCAGTCGTTGGTACCGGTGGTGATGGTGGCAGTGGGTATCTCTTGGCATTTACAGCTGGAGCGCCACCATATTGTAATATTTGGTTTTGGTTTGGCGGTGTTGTTGCTGATTAAACCTTTGCTGGCATGGGCTGTGGCAACACTGCTGGGTGGTGATGGGATGGCACTGACCGTGGTGGTGTTAGAGGCGGGCATGCCGGCCATGATTTCGGCCGGTGCGTTGGCGATGCGCTATAACCTGGCGCCGCGTTTAGCGGCGTCATTG
Organism: uncultured Gilvimarinus sp.; assembly: GCF_963975215.1. Classification (GTDB taxonomy): domain Bacteria; phylum Pseudomonadota; class Gammaproteobacteria; order Pseudomonadales; family Cellvibrionaceae; genus Gilvimarinus. The sequence continues at coordinate 108,779 of NZ_CAXBFW010000006.1, read as the reverse complement.
GTGGGTTACAGTTTGCCGGTTGGTATTGCCAGCTTGTTTTTGTGGCGCGCGCTGCTAGCGCTGTAAATTATTTTTGTTGGTGCCAAAACGGTTGGCCGATAGTGGGTGTGCTGGGGCTGGCGGTTTGGCGTTTTTGCATTAAACCGGCGTTAAAGGCATCGCGGCCGGCATCAATCGCGTTGGCAAAGGCCTGCGCCATCAACGGCGGATTGCCGGCTTTGGCGACCGCGGTATTTAATAAAATTCCGTCAAAGCCCATCTCCATTGCCTCGGTGGCCTGCGATGGCGCACCAAGGCCCGCATCGACAATTAACGGCGCATCAAACCGTTGCCGCAACGCGTTTAGGTGGTAGCGATTTAGCAGGCCCTGGCCGGTGCCGATGGGCGAGCCCCAGGGCATCAGAACCTGGCAGCCAACATCCAGCAGCCGCTGGCACACAATAAGATCTTCGGTGCAATAGGGCAGCACCTTAAACCCTTGGCTTATGAGTTCGGCAGCGGCCTCGATGAGTGCAAAAGAGTCGGGCTGCAGGTTGTAATCGTCACCCACCACTTCGAGTTTTATCCACGGGGTATCAAACATCTCACGTGACATTAACGCCAGGTTGATGGCTTCTTTGGCGGTTTTGCAGCCGGCGGTGTTGGGCAATAATTTGCAGCCGCTGTCGCGAATGTACTGCCAGATGCTGTCGCCGTCGCCTTGTGCGGGGTTTTGCCGGCGCAACCCCAGCGTCACAATATCGCAGCGCGAGCTGACAATGGCGTCGCGCATTAATTGTGGCGAATCGTACAGGGCGGTGCCCAATAAAAAACGGCTGGTAAAGTGCTCACCGTACAGGGTTAATGGGTCTGCAATCTTGCTTGTTTGGCTCATACTTAACCACCTCCAACTGGTTGCACGATATCGACAAGGTCGCCACTGGCTAGCAGTGTGCTGCTGTGCTGCGAGCGAGGTACAAACTCGCCGTTGATAGCCGCGGCAAACTTTTCGCCAACGCTGTTTTGTGTTTGCCATTGGTTTATGGCTTCACTTAACGAAGTGGCTGGTGGTAGTTCACAGCGGGTGCCGTTTAAAAAAATTTCTATGCTGGCAGAGCTCATACATTCACCTTGTTTTGCGGGGTGCGATGATCGTATACAAAGGGTAAAAACTCGTCGCTGGTTGCGGGTTGACCAAACGCGGTTAGCACGAGTTCGGTAATGGTCGGGGCCAATAGGTAGCCGTGGCGATACAGGCCATTGGCGCGAATAATACCGTGGTCAAACTCAACCTTGGGTAAGTTGTTCATATAGGCTGGGCGTAAATTGCTATCGCTCTCGACGATTCTGGATTCGGCAAAGGCCGGCGCTAAGGTGTAAAGCGCACTCGATAATTCCAGAGACGATTGCAGACTGATCGGCGAGGTGTCTTCGCTTTCAATTTGCGTGGCGCCGATGATGTAACGCTGGCTGGGTTTAGGCACTATGTACAGCTGGTAGCGCGGATGCATAAGGCGCACCGGGCGCTGCAGTTTTACCTCGCTGGTTTGAACGTGCAGGGTTTCACCGCGCACGCCGCGCAAAGCCGGTTGCTGAGTTTTGGCGCCAAAGCCACGGCAGTCGATCACCCAATCGTAGCCGTGCCGTTGGTTGGTGTTTACCTGAATCACCGTGTGTGGCTCAAGGTTCACCCTTGTGTGCTCGAACAGCTTAACGGCATCACAGTCGCGCAGATAATCCAACAAGTTGTGCATTAACTCACGGTTGTCGAGGTGGGCCTCGTTTTCTAACAATAGTGCGCGCTTAAAGTGCGGGTTTAAATCGGGCTCAAGGGCGTTCAGCTGCTCTGCGTTTAAGTGGCGCACCAGCTCGCTGCGGGGGCCGACAACACGGGTTAAGTCGGCTTCAAATTGGATCAGTTCGCTGTCGTCCTGCGGGTGCGCCACCACCAGGCTGCCGTGGCGGTGAAAGTGGCCGGGCGCCTGCGGCCCTAACACCTGAAGCCACCGGGGCCAGAGTGTGAGGCTGTGCAGCCCCATGCGATACACCTGATAATCGGATACCACAGCCTCGCTTAACGGCGACAACATACCGGCCGCGGATATAGCCGCCGAGGGGGATTGGGTGAGCGAGCCGGCCTCGTATAAGTCGACGTTATAACCAGTGCAGGCCAAACGCCACGCGGTTAAGCGGCCGAGTAAACCCGCGCCGGCAATCGCGACGTGAGCAGTGGGAGTAGGATTCACGGTGCCTCGATATTGGTTGAGGCTGGGGAGGGCGCACCAGGTGCGTTACTTGTTCCCTCCGCAGGTATCAGCCTGTTCAGGTTCCACGGGTTCGGACGGACCGATCTCAGCCTCCGTACCTGTATTAACAACAGGCCGAGGCACCCCGACAAGAGCGCCTAATATAATGGGTTTGGCGCCGGGCTGCAATCACGCGCCCGTGCGTTAACGCTCAAGCACTTCACACTGCAGCTCGCCGTGGGCGAGCTTGGCGGTGACTTTGTCGCCGGCTTTTACCTGACGGCTGTGGCGCACGATCTCGCCGTTGGGTGCGGTAACCAGAGCGTAGCCGCGCTCTAAGGTGCCGAGTGGGCTAACACTGTGAAGGAGCCGGGCATTTTCGCCGAGGCGCTGGCGAGTACGCTGCTGGTAAAGGCTCCACTGTTGAATAAGCCCGGTGCGACTGCGCTGGAGTTGCTCTTTTAGCTGCAGCAGCGCGCGGCGCGGGTCTGTTTGGCGCGTTTGTAAATTGTTAAGACGCAGGCGTTTATCGTTTAGTTGTTGCTTGATGGCGCGTTTCAGGCGCAGCTCTAATTGATCGAGCCGTTGCGCCTGCTGGCGCAGGTTGTCGCCCGGGTGACGCAGGCGCTTTTGCAGATGCGCCAGTTGATCGCTCAGACGTAACAGCCGGCGCTGAATGGTTTGCCCCAGATGACGCTCACGTACTTGTAAGCGCTCTAGCTGCTCGGCCATATCGGGCACCACCAGCTCGGCCGCGGCCGAAGGTGTGGCGGCGCGCACATCGGCGACAAAGTCGGCAATCGTTACATCCACCTCGTGGCCGACGGCGCTGATAATGGGGATCGGGCAGTGGGCTATCGCCCGGGCGACACGCTCGTCATTAAAGGGCCATAAATCCTCCAGCGAGCCGCCGCCGCGGGTCAGCAGTAAAACATCAAAGCGCTCACTGCGCGCGGCCAGTGTCAGCGCCTTTACAATCGCCGGTGCAGCCTCTGTCCCCTGTACCGGCACCGGAATGACCGTCACCGGCACCGCCGGATAGCGCCGCCGCAGCACCGCCAAAACGTCGCGAATCGCCGCGCCGGTGGGCGAGGTGATGACCCCGATGTGGTGTGGCAGCTCGGGCAGTGGTTGTTTGCGCTCTGGCTCAAACAGGCCCTCGGCGGCGAGTTTTGTTTTGAGTAGCTCGTAGGCGCGTTGCAGGGCGCCGTGGCCGGCGGGCTCCATGTGCTCGGCGATCAGCTGATAGTCGCCGCGGCCCTCGTACAGGCTTACTTTTGCCCGCAGCAACACTTGCTCACCCTGTTTGGGGGTAAAGCGCAAATTGGCGCTGCGGTTTTTAAACATGGCGCAGCGTACCTGAGCGGCGTCGTCTTTTAGGGTGAAGTACCAGTGGCCCGAGCTGGGTCGGGCAAAGTTGGAGATCTCGCCCTCGATCCAGATCAGGGGTAGGTGGGTCTCAAGAAGCTGGCGGCTGAGGCGATTGAGCGTCGAAACGCTGTAGATCGTGCGGCCATTTTCTTCGGCGTTATTGGGTGCGGTAATCTTCATGGGGCGATTGTAACAAAGCTGGGTTAGTTTGGCGTTTTTAAAGCGCGGCCTGACACTTTTTAGACTGTCTTGTTGTAAGCGGCAAAAATAAAAGAATATCAGTCGGTTAGGGCGCCGTGCGGCGGTTTGCTCTGGTTTACTGGAGGGCAATAAAAAGTGTATAATACCGCGCTTATTTTCTATTGGCGCAAAGGTTGGATAGCTATGTTGCGAATCGCTGAAGAGGCACTTACGTTTGACGATGTTTTGCTGGTGCCCGGTTACTCCGAGGTTACCCCTAAGGATGTGTCGTTAAAAACACGCCTAACCCGCAGCATTGCGCTGAATATCCCGCTGATCTCGTCGGCAATGGATACCGTTACCGAAGCTCGCCTGGCTATTGCCATCGCCCAGGAAGGCGGTATAGGCATCATCCACAAAAGCATGTCGATTGAAAAGCAGGCACAGCAAGTGCGTGCGGTTAAAAAATACGAAGCCGGTGTGGTGAAAGACCCTATCACCATTGAGGCCAGCTCGACCATTAACGAGCTGCTGCAATTAACGCAGGCGCACAATATTTCGGGTGTGCCAGTACTGGAAGATGGAAACCTGGTGGGTATCGTAACCCGCCGCGATGTCCGCTTTGAGGCAAACCTCGATGCCACGGTAGCCAGTATCATGACGCCCAAAGCCAAGCTGGTGACGGCCCTTGAGGGGACCTCGGCGGCGGATATTCGCGTGTTGCTGCACAAACACCGTATAGAGAAAGTGCTTATCGTCAACGATAAGTTCGAGCTGTGCGGTATGATTACCGTTAAAGACATCAATAAAGCAGAACAGTACCCCAGTGCCAGTAAAGATCCCGAAGGGCGTTTGCGTGTTGGCGCGAGCGTAGGCACCAGCGCCGATACTGCCGTGCGGGTAAAAGCACTGGTCGACGCCGGGGTTGATGTGTTGGTGGTGGATACCGCTCACGGGCATTCAAAAAATGTGCTCGATGGCGTACGCGCTATCAAGCAGCAGTACCCAGACGTGCAAGTGATCGGCGGTAACATCGCGACCGCCGAAGCCGCCAAGGCTTTGGTCGAGGCGGGCGCCGATGCCGTTAAGGTTGGCATTGGCCCGGGCTCTATCTGTACCACTCGCATTGTCAGTGGTGTGGGTGTGCCACAAGTGTCGGCGATTGCGAATGTCGTGGCAGCGCTAAAAGATACCGATGTACCGGTTATTGCCGACGGTGGCGTACGCTTTAGCGGTGATTTGGCCAAGGCCATTGTCGCCGGCGCTCACTGCGTGATGATGGGCTCTATGTTTGCCGGCACCGAAGAGGCGCCGGGCGAAGTCGAATTGTTTCAGGGGCGTACCTATAAAGCCTACCGCGGCATGGGCTCGTTGGGTGCCATGGCGCAAACCCAGGGCTCGTCGGATCGCTACTTTCAGGATGCCAGTGCCGGTGCTGAAAAATTAGTGCCAGAGGGCATTGAAGGTCGCGTGCCTTATAAAGGCCCGCTGCATGTTATTGTCCATCAGATGATGGGCGGATTGCGCTCGGCGATGGGTTATACCGGTAGTCAGAATATTGATGAAATGCGCACCCGACCTAAGTTTGTGCGGGTAACGTCGGCGGGTATGGGCGAGAGCCACGTACACGATGTGCAGATCACCAAAGAGGCGCCCAACTATCCTATTAGTGGCCGCTAATCTGATCTAACAACAGCCTCAAACCCCTGCCACGGTGTGCGGGGGTTTTTCATTTTTACCAACCTCTAACTGTTTGCGGAAACCCTATGACTCAGGATATTCACGCTCAGCGTATTCTTATTCTCGATTTTGGCTCTCAATATACCCAGTTGATAGCTCGCCGTGTGCGTGAGGTGGGGGTTTACTCCATTATCCGCGCCTACGACATGAGCGAAGAAGAAATTCGCGAGTTTGACCCCAGCGGTATTATCTTGGCCGGTGGCCCGGAGTCGGTTACCGTGGCTAACTCGCCCCGGGCGCCAGAGGTAGTCTTTACCTTAGGCGTGCCGGTGTTGGGTATTTGCTACGGGATGCAAACCATGGCCGAGCAGTTAGGTGGCTCGGTGCAGGGCTCGGCGATTCAGGAGTTTGGTTACGCGCAGGTTAAAATTGATAGCAACGGCCCCTTGATAGACGACATCAAAGACCACGTAGATGCCGACGGCAATGCCTTGCTTGATGTATGGATGAGCCACGGCGATAAAGTGATCTCGCTGCCCGAGGGCTTTAAAGTGATGGCCTCGACCCCGTCTTGCCCCATTGCCGGCATGTACTGCGACGAAAAAGACTTTTACGGTTTGCAGTTTCACCCAGAGGTGACCCACACCCTGCAAGGCAAACGAATCTTTGAGCACTTTGTGTTAAAGCTTTGCGGCTGCGACGCACTGTGGACACCCGCCAATATCGTCGACGATGCTTTGGTTAAGATTCGCGACCAAGTGGGTACCGATAAAGTACTGCTGGGTTTGTCCGGTGGGGTGGACTCATCGGTGGTGGCGGCTTTGCTGCACAAAGCGATTGGCGATCAATTAACCTGTGTGTTTGTCGATAACGGCCTGCTGCGCAAAGCCGAAGGCGATCAGGTGATGGACATGTTTGCGAAAAACATGGGCGTTAAAGTGATTCGCGCCGACCGCGAAGAGTTATTTTTAACGCGCTTAGGCGGCGAAAATGACCCTGAGAAAAAACGCAAAATTATCGGCAACACCTTTATCGAGGTGTTTGATGAAGAGGCCACCAAAATCCGCGATGTTAAGTGGTTGGCCCAGGGCACCATCTACCCCGATGTAATCGAGTCGGCCGCCGCCAAAACCGGTAAAGCCCACGTTATTAAATCGCACCACAATGTGGGCGGTTTGCCCGATGATATGGCGCTGGAGCTGGTCGAGCCACTGCGCGAGCTGTTTAAAGATGAAGTGCGGGCCATCGGCTTAGAGCTGGGCTTGCCTTACGACATGGTGTATCGCCACCCATTCCCGGGACCGGGCCTTGGGGTGCGTATTTTGGGGGAAGTGAAAAAAGAGTACGCCGATATTTTGCGCGAAGCCGATGCGATTTTTATTCAAGAGCTGCACAATGCCGATTGGTACCACAAAACCAGCCAGGCGTTTGCGGTATTCCTACCGGTTAAATCCGTGGGCGTGGTTGGCGATGGCCGCCGCTACGAGTGGGTAATTGCCCTGCGCGCGGTAGAAACCATCGACTTTATGACGGCCCGCTGGGCGCACTTGCCCTACGAGCTGCTGGAGAAAGTCTCCAACCGCATCATCAACGAGATCTCGGGTGTCTCCCGGGTAACCTACGATGTATCGAGCAAGCCGCCGGCAACTATTGAGTGGGAATAACGCGCACCTGCGCGTTATTCTTTTATTCGCCTCGCTGCTACTTTTTAGTGGCTGCGGGGCATTGTTGTCAGGCGATGTTGAAACCGACTTAAAGGCTTTAAAGCAGGGTAACTATACCCTCGACCCGCATCACACCACCGTTCTCTTCAAAGTTTCTCACCTGGGTGTTTCCCAGTTTGTGGGGCGCTTTAACCATGCTAGCGCCGAGCTTGATTACCAACCTGAAGACCCGGCGGCGAGTCAAATTCGCGCCAGTGTCGATATGCGTTCGCTGGATGTAAACCGGCCGGATTTTGCCGATACCTTAAAAAGCTGCGACTGGTTGTGCGCCGAACGTTACCCCGAGGCCCGGTTCGAGTCAAAGGGCCGTGCCCGGCAAAGCGATAACCGTCTTATCTTTCGGGGTGACTTGTTGTTTCGTGGCGCAACGCGGCCGGCCGAGCTCTACGTCACAATCAATGGCGCCACAACCAATCGTTTAACCGGTGACTACCTAATAGGTTTTGAGGCCGAGCTTAGTTTTAAACGCTCTGACTTTGGTTTGGATAAGTATATTCCCGCCGTGGTAGATCAGGTAGCGATTGAGGTGTACGCCGAATTTATTCGGCGCTGATAAAATTTTCGCTTTACTCGAGTACGGTAATATCCACAGTTCTAGTGTCTTCATTAGGTGAGTTATAGGGCCGCGTGATTATCTTCAAATTAAGTGAACTGTCTCAGCAGCTCCCGGCTCTATCATCCACATCTTCAAGTCGTCATACCCGGCCACGACCGGGTATCCAGTGAACGGAACTGCCAAGCGTGGAAACACGCGATGACGGCAAACCGCGCTCTTTAATCGATTCTCGCCCGGAGTTGAGGCAGTCGGGATTTTAATGTGTGGGTGTCCCGGAATTTTCGTGTGGCTTGGTTACTTACGTAGTGGTTTGCTGCCATTCGATGGCATTGGTGAATACTGTTTTGTGGCGGACTAAGCTACATCGTCATACCGGCCTTGAGACGGTATCCAGTGGCTATGTTGGCTGTGAAGTGCTTTGGTGCCATATGATTACATTGGTTGACTACTGCCTTGTGTGCCCTCAGTCGCCGGGCGGGCGAGTGACTTTTCTGTTTGGCCAGAAAAGTCACCAAAAGAGGCCACCCCGGCATCTCAGCCCTAACGGGTTCCCTCGCTCCAGCCGATTTTAGCGGGCCGCCTCGACACGCCTTCCTTGGCGTGGCGATGCTTGCGCAAACGTCCTGTTTGCTTACCCTCTAAAATAGGCCTCCACTCGGCTAGCTGCAGGGGATTTGAAACCGGCACTCCGTAGCTGGCTTGAGTTGATAGTTGCGTTTACCGCTTTGGCATAATATTCTACGGTAAATATAAGCGCCAAGCGCACTTTCCCTGGACACGGAACTGTCAGAAATGCCGATTTTTTCCGTTTCAATCAGATGCTTTCTGCCTTCTCTTAAATCAATCTCTACCGGAGATAGGTTGCCATTAACTGCGTGTTCAAGCGTAATTTGACACCATTAAAAGTACGCCAAAATTAGAAAAGGGTATGTTTTACAAGGGGTTAAAATATTTTTCTGGAATATGTCTGGGAATGATAGGTTGCCGGGCGCATTTTTCAACTCGCACACTAAAAAGCTGTTATACATTCAATGACCAATGAGATGACAATGAAAAATATTCACCTCCGAAAATATCTTAATAAAGAAGGTGTCGCAGATATTTTGCGAGAGCTTAAAGATACTGATGTGAAATTCGAGATCTATGATACCTGCTACCCGTCACCTAGCGACCCTGGAGCATATATTTGCTATGCTCACTACGATATCGCGAGTGATTCTTTTAGCATGACTTTAGGAAATCATGGGTGGTCAGGGGGGATCTACAAAATAAAAAGTGAGGTGGTGCTTGAGCAGTTACATCATCTTGCTATAACTCAGAATGATTTTGAACTTAATATCGAAAATGCGGTTTTCTTCGCTCATTACGAAAACGAATCTGCTGAGAATAATGTAAAAATGAACTCCAAATTATTAGAGATTCATCGGGGTAAAAATGCATAACAATCAGCAGCAAGGGACCCCGCTACGTTCCGGCAACTTGTGGTTCGCTGCACTCACTTTACCGCAAGTCGCTTCCGCTACACGGGGCCCCGGTGCTGGGCGTTAATCTACAAGGAGTTTCGATGAAAATCGTAAAGCGTCTTCTAAAGGAAGGTAAAAACAAAAAGGATGTTTTTGAACAAGCTACCGAAGAAGGCTTAAACCCGAAAAGGGTGTCAAAATATTTGGCAATGTACCCAGATATTGAAGAATCTGAAAAATACAGTGGGGCCAACAATATACTTATCGGCATCTATTCGATAATGGTTCTACTGAGTGTGTTGGGAGCTTCATCAAGGATTTCAGAGCTCCCTCAAGCGGCGATATATGGAGTGGTGGCTTTTGCCTTATTGATTCCAGCTGCGGTTATCTGCTGTATTTATAAAAAGCGAGCTATAGGGTATCTCATACTTTGCTTCTTCTTGCTCAAGGGTATTCTAGACACCCTCAAAGAGTATGAGGCAGATCCAGTAGGAGTCCTTGTGGGTGTCGCAATTAGTGCAAGTCTGTTAATTTACGTAGTAGTACTCAAATACAAAATTTTCCCTCATCAGAACTTCTTTAATACAAAGAAAAATAATGAAGGCAGCGCCATATTCACCAAAGATTTAGAAAATCAAGCAAGCGGGACACCGCAAAGCGGCACCCTTTCTTGAAGCGTTATGAATACAAGGGGGATTTAGGTCATGAGCAAGAATCAGAAGGTCGCTTTCTGGTCGATGTACATCGGATTTTGCTTCGTAGCTACCGCAGTGATCTATCCACAAGAAGCATTCAAAAATCTGGAGCTTGGTGGGGCGTCGCTACTCGCCATTTTGTACTTGAGCGTGGCATTGCTTATTCGTTGGTATGTCAAATCAAATCCAAGAGTTATCGAAAGGTGGTTTCAATGACAAATCAAATTCATAGCCAAGCCATTAAATACCGAATTATGGGGACAGTTTACTGATCTCCACTTCAAGTGCCATTCAGTAAACTTGTATCTTGGTTTGCGAAAGGCAAGCAGAAAGGCAAGTACAGGCAAGGCTCAGGTCTTTGACTTTTGGTTACAGTTTCCTCGATTGGTGCCGGTAACCAGCTACGAAGAACCGTTTTTAGATCCCCTGCAGCCAGCCGAGCGTAGGCCTATTTTAGTGGGTAAGCAAAAAGGACGTTTGCGCAAGCATCGCCACGCCATGGAGAAGGTGAATGCCGGAGGCAGAGAGACCGGCCTGGGCCGCGGCCTGTCAATGCGGCCCTCTAAAATCGGCTGAAGCGAGGGAACCCGCAGGGCTGAGATGCCGGGGTGGCCTCTTTTGGTTTCTTTTCTGGCCAAACAGAAAAGAGACTCGCCCGCCCGGCGACACGGGCATATAAGACGCCCGCGCGATTAGCGCTGTGACGATGGTTGCTTTGGTGCAGGTTTTGGCGATAAAGCCATCCGCCCCGAGGATGCTCGAAGGTAAACACAACCGCTACAGTAGCGCCTAGCAGCGTATTACGCGATGCCAGGCGGATTTAGCTTTAGCGCATCAGAAATGATGTGGCGAGCTACCCATAAACGCCGCTTAATTATTTAAGCTGATGTCATCCGGGCTAATGGTAATGGCCCGTTGTTTATACAGCGCGCCAAGTGCTTTTTTATAGGCGCCTTTGCTGACGCCAAACTGTTTTACGATTTCTGCCGGGTCGGCTCTGTCGTTTAGCGGCGAGCGGCCACCGGCTTGTTTTAGGTGATCGAGGATTTTTTGTTGTAAGCGGTCACGGCCTTTATCGCCAAGCGGTTGCAACGACAGATCAATTTTTCCGTCAGAACGAACCCCTTTAATGTAGCCGTCGGTTTGCTGCCCATAGCGCAGCGGCTTAAAGGCATCGTCACGAAACACCAGCCCCAAATAGCGCTGATTAATAACGGCTTTAAATCCCATATCGCTTTTGCCGCAAATCAATAACTCGACTTTGTCGCCCACGCTTAGCTGGCGGCCGTCTTCCTCTAGGTGCCTGCTTAGGCGAGAGGAGCCCACGATACGCTGGGAGTAGGGGTCTAAATAAAGTGTCACAACATAGGACTGGCCGATCTCGAAGCGTTTGTGTTGCTCTTTAAACGGCACGAGCAAATGCTTAGGCAGCCCCCAGTCTAAAAACGCTCCGGCATCATTGACGTCGACCACTTTGAGCAGCGCTGTCTCACCGACCTGAGTAAACGGCTTAATAGTGGTGGCGACGGGAATGTCGTTTGAGTCGAGGTATAAAAAGACGTTTACCTCGCTGCCGATGGTCATTTCATCGGTGAGGTATCGTTTGGGGAGCAGTATGGTGTCCAGCTCACCGGCATCAAGATATGCGCCAAAATCTACCAGTTTAACGATGGGGAGGGTCGCGTAGCGGCCAATATGCGCCATAACAAATCGCCTTTAAGCAAAAAAAGCGATTGTAACGTGTCTATCAAAATAAAGCAGGCAGAGCTTGCTGGGCTCTGCCTTGCGGATGTGGCGATTAAAAGTTCATCCGCGCGCCAGCGGCAATGGAGTTGCCCTCATCGCTCAGTGAGGTATCGAGCGTAGCGGCAAGGGTGGGGCTAAACCAGTAGTTGGCGCCTAAGTTAAGGGCGGTGGTGTCGTTGAAGGCGGTGTGGTGGGCAATTTCGGCCTTACCTTCAATATTGTTGTAGACAATCCCCCGTAAACCCGCGGCGGCGATGAGCCCGGTATCGCTGTCGCCATGATCGGGCGAGGTATGCTCGAGGCTAAGAGAGCCGTATAAGTCAAAACTGGGGCTAAACGCGGTGCGATAACCGGCCCCGGCCGATAGGGTGGTAGAGCCGCAGCCCTTGTTGCCACTAAGGTCGGTCACCGACCCCACACCGAACCAGTTGCCATCAATATCCAGATTGCCGTAAGCACGCAGACCGTCCTGGTTGCAATCGTAGTCGTCTAAATCCTGCTCGACGTACTGCAAGCCGACGTGGTTATAGCTGATGTAAGTGTCTTTTAGTGCGGCGCCACGGTCGGCGTTGGCAACACCTGCCATCGAAAAGGCCACAGCGGCGAGTGTAAGTTGAGTGGTGTTAAGTGGTAAGGCCATTTTTTTCTACTCCTGATAATGTCTATCGCGATAAAAGAATTAGAGCTGGCAGGTGTAAAGCAATAGCGCGGCCAAGTGCTAATAAGAGGCAAATTTACGTGGGGTGAGTCACAAAAATCGAGGTTTTCGCTTAAGGTTGATTAACAAGTGATCATTGTAACCTTTTGATTTTGTAGCTTTTACAAGTATGTTTGTCAATTGTTTGTGGGCCGTATGGGCCTTTAGGGAGACGGGTTTAAATATCATACTATTGAGTTTGGTAAGTTGGTGGTGTTATGGTTGGTCGGGCCAATATTCATATTGGTAAGGTTGATGTTTGACCTGTTTTGGGCAAACAGCCTTAAGGTGCGCGGAGCGCGAAGACATAATTAATAATAAAAGGAACGAGAGATGAAAACTGGCTATCTATTATCGGCGGCCGTGTTATTGGGCGTGCTCGCCGGTTGTGGCAGCGACAGCGACGACGATGATCCCATCGTTATTAATATTCCCGGTGATACCGGCTCTGGGCAAACTCCCGAACCCGAACCCGAACCCGAACCCGAACCCGAACCCGAACCGGAAGTGCCGGTAGGTGGGCCTTTTGTGTGCCCGGAAACCGGTTTGTATTTTTGTGATGATTTTGCCAGCGGTGAGTTGGCTAACTGGGATGTATTGGCCAGCCCGGATAACACCAGTGGTGCAACCGGTACGTTTGATATTTTGGACGATAACGGCAATAACATACTGCGCTATACGGCCGCTACCGCCGGCCCGAATAAAGTCGATGGCGAACTATTGCTGGTCACCCCTGAGGCGTTTGCCGATGTGCCAGGCGCCGATTACTTTGTCGAGGCGCGCATTCGCCCGCGGCAAAACAGCAATACCGCCAGCAAGTTTTTGTACCTGATGGCGCGCTATCAAAGCCCGGGTAATTGGCACGCCGGTGGTTTAAATGTGCAAAATTCCTCTAGCAGCACCAAGGTAGAGGTTGCCAGAAGTGTCGATGGCGCTATCTCACGCCCCGTGCAAGCGAGCAAACCTATTTTGCTCGGCGAGGCGGGCGAGACCGATGGCGTGTGGTACACGGTGCGCTTTGAGATGATTGGCGAGAGTTTATCGGTTTACCTAAACGGTGAGCAGCTTGGCACAACACAAGATGCCGACTACGCCGACAAGGGGCTAATAGGGCTTTATACCTACAACCGCTCGTTTGAGATTGACGATATTAAAGTGGGTGACCCGGCCGTTAAGCCCGTGCAGTTAACCCTTGATTATGCCGATCCAAGCTGGGAGGTTGAAGCCGGTAATGCGCCGTTGGTGGTAACGGTAGCGGCACTGCAAAATGACGGTACCACAGCGGATACTTTTAGTGTTGAGAGCTCCGACCCGGCGGTTGTCGCCGTCGCAGTGGATGGTACTCAGGTATCGCTAACGCCTTTGGCAAAAGGCGATGCTACGGTCACCTTTACCAGCGGCTCAGACCCGAGCATTACGCGCCGTATCGATGTGGCGGTTGCCGAAGGCTTCACCATGCCGAACACTGAGTACGGTGATTTGAGTGGTCAGCTATACCCAGCCAGTGGCGCGACGGAGGTTCATATCGATGACGCGCTGGCCATTACCTTTGATGCTGTACCTACATTGGGTGATATTGGCTCGGTACGTATTTTTCGCGCAAGCGACAATGCGTTAGTCGATGTTATCAACCTGGGTACGGAAGTCGATAGCCTTGGTTATGCCGGACAAGACCGCGTGCGCAGTGTGTACTACTCGCCGTTTACCGTGGAGGGCAATACATTGCACATAAAACCCCACAATGGCTTGCTGGAGTACGGCACTGATTATTACGTTGCCATCGGTGATGGTGTGGTGACAGGTACAGAGTTAAACGGCGTTGCGTTTACCGGTTTAGGTGATAACGCCAACTGGAGCTTTAGCACGCAAGCGGCGGCGCCTACCGGCAGTGAGGTTACGGTTGATGACGATGGTGCCGCGGACTTTCGCACGGTACAAGGGGCGTTAAATTATATGATGTCCAGTGTGGCAAAAGACGATGCGGCAACCGTTACCATCAGCGAGGGTGACTACCACGAGATGCTGTTTTTACGCGGTAAAAACAACGTAACCTTAAGTGGCGCGGGCGCCGACAAAGTGGTTATTCATTACGATAACTACGAGTCTCTCAACGGCGGTTCTGGCTCAAGCGCGCCGCCGGGGCCAGGTACTCCGGCCGGTGGACGCAGTGTGTTTTTGGTCGAGGGTGTCGATAACCTGGTGTTAGATGGCATTACTCTTAAAAATGATCATGTTCGTGTGGATAACGCCTCGAACCAGGCCGAGACGATTTACTTTAACAGCAGCTATCGCCTGATTGCTAAAAACTCCTCGTTTATCAGTGAGCAAGATACGTTGCTGCTTAAAGGCTACACTTGGTTTTACAACACTTTGGTCGCCGGTAATGTCGATTTTATTTGGGGTTACAGTGTGGCATCGCTGTTTGAAAACAGTGAAATTCGCTCGCTGGGCGATTCCAAAGGCTCCAGTGATGGGTATATTTTGCAGGCTCGTACCGAAAACATCACCGACCCGGGTTTTGTCTTTTTAAACTCGCGGCTAACCCGTGGTGCAGGGCCTACTGGCAACGTGATAGCCGATGGCACAAGTTATTTGGCGCGCAGCGGCGGCAAAGCCGAAAACTACGATAACGTCACGTTTGTAAATTGCCAAATGGATGCTCATATCGCCGATATCGGTTGGGCCGGTGAGGGCGTAAACAGCCAGCCGGCACCAAACCCGGAGCTGGCGAATGCGCAATCGGGTTGGAAGGAGTTTGGCAGTACCGACTTAAATGGCAATCCACTGGATTTATCAGCGCGACAGTCGGGCTATGTTTTATCGAGCGGTGAAGCGGCAGCTTATTTAGATCGGGCGTCGGTATTTGCCGGTTACAATGGCGGGGCCGGTTGGAACCCGGAGCCCTAGGCCGAGCGATACCATAAAAATGCCGGCACTCGCCGGCATTTTTTTGTTCAGTAATGTTGTGTTACGTCGCCAGTTGGCTAATCACTTGCCACTCGCGGCTTGTGACTGGCTGTATCGATAAGCGCCCCTGCTTGCGCAACATCATGTTGTCGAGCTCTTGGATATGTTTTATTTGCTCGAGGGTGATGATGTGCGCGAATTTTTGCCTAAGGGTTAGATCAACGCAAAACCAGCGAGGGGCGTCCGGCTCGGCTTTGGGATCAAAGTAGGGGCTTTGAGGGTCAAATTGTTGCGGGTCGGGATAGGCGCCGCCCGTTACTTCGGCGGTACCGGCAATGCCAATAGCTTTGCAGCGGCTGTGATAGAAAAACACCAGGTCGCCAACCTTTACCTGATCGCGTAAAAAGTTACGTGCCTGAAAATTGCGTACGCCATCCCAGCGGGCTGTTTGTCCGCTCTCCTGTGCCAGGTCGTCTATGCTAAAACAATCCGGCTCTGACTTAAACAGCCAATACTGGGGCATTATTGGTCTCCGCTTAAACGCTCCGGTTGCGTTTTACTCGTCGGTTTCAAACGCCTGCAAACGCTCGGCAACCGCCTGATCAACCAGCTCTAAACTGATGCGTCGGGCGTTGACATCAACCGCTGATATTTTTACGGCTATGGTCTCGTCCAGAGTGTAGTTTTTGGTCTCGGTTGTTAGCTGTAAGCGGCGGCTGTCAAATTTAGGTCGCGGCTTGCCTTTTTCCGATAGCTGCACAAAGCCATCGCAGCCGATGTCATCTAGCCGGACATTAATGCCGTTAGGGCTGACGCCGGTAACGCTGCCGAAGTGGACAGTGCCCACTTGCTGCTCGGATAAGTATTGGCACAACAGCCAGTGCTCCAGTTGCCGGCTGGCCTGGCGGCCCCGAATCAGAATTTGCTGTTGTTGTTCGGCCAGCTCCCCAGGGGCGACCGGTGGCTTGTTCTCGTTCAGTATTGCCTTGAGGGCGTAGTGGTTAAATAAATCCTGATAGCGGCGAATCGGCGATGTGACCGTTGCGTAGGCGTCAAAACCCAGACCAAAGTGGCTTTGGTGCTCGGCGCTTAAGCTGCCGGCTTGTTGCAACCGCTGTAATAAAGAGAGCAATACATTGAGCTCGGGGTTTTGCGGTGCATTGCTGCGCAAGTGCTTAAACAGTGCCTGAAAATTCGCAAGCTTTGCCAGGTCAGACTCGGCAAGCTCGGGCAGGTGTTCGGCGGTCAGTTGTTTTGCATCTTCGAGGCGCTCGGGCCTGAACCCAATATGCCCTGAGTAGAGCCCGGTGTTGGGGTTGTCTTTAAACAGGCGGCCGGCGCAGATGTTAGTGGCCAACATGGCTTCTTCGACGATTTTTTGTGCGCTGTTGCGATGGCGCTTTTCAATGCGGTCAATTTTCTTTTGATCGTTCAGCCAGTACTGATAATCGGCGCGATCTTCCATAACCAGTGCGTGCTCGCGGCGATAATTTAAGCGGGCGCTGGCGCATTCTTGCAGTGCCGCCAGGCTATTGCGCACGGCCTCCGGGAGGTTGGCATAGCTGTCATCGCCCTCGGCCTTGCCCTCGAGTAAATCGCTCACGGCCTGATAGTTAAGCTTGTGGTGCGATTTAATTAACGCTTGTTGAAAACGGTAGTCGGTTATTTTGCCGCTGCTATCAATGCTCAGCGTACACACAAGCGCTGGCCGGATCTCGTCGGGAATCAACGAGAAGGTATCGTGGGATAGCTCGGTAGGCAGCATGGTGATCGGGTAGCCCAGTAAATACAGCGTGCTACCGCGGGTGCGGGCGGTTTGGTCCAGCGGCGAATCATACTGAATAAACGCACTTGGATCGGCGATGGCCGTGGTGAGTTTCCAGCCTTCGCCGTTGCGCTCGGCGTGCACGGCGTCGTCCATGTCCCGGGTAAACTCGGAGTCGATGGTTACCAGAGGCAGCTCGGTTAAATCAACGCGGTCGCTATCGCTGAGGCTCGCGATGTTGATATTTTGGCTCTGCTCCTGTGCCGCGTCGCTCCACTCGCTGGGCAGATCGAATTTAGCGGCAATGTAGCGGCCCTCAATGCCAATTTCGTCGGGCCGGCCAATGCGATTAATGACCCGTATCTGTGCTTTGCCGTCGTGCTTAAACGGGTGTCGTACCAGCTCGCAGGCGACCAGATCACCCTCGGCGCAGTTGGTGCGCTCTTGCGGTGGGATAAATAGCCAGCGGTTAAACGGCGGTAAATCGGGCTCGACAAAATGCGCCGGCCCTTTGCGCACATAGCGGCCGACAAATCGTTTGAGCGGCGTATCCAGCAAGCTCTCTAGGGTTGCCTCCAACTGTTTTTTGTTGTTTTCAGTCAGGCTGACTTTAACCCGGTCGCCCGGTAGTACGCGCAACATCTGATCGGGATTTAAAAAGGCGTCACGACCGTCGTCCAGCCGGACAAAACCAAACCGTTTGGCTGTGGGGCGGACGAGCCCCTCGGCGTAGATTTTGTCGGCGACGATGGATGACTTTAACTGCGAAAGCTGAGAAATAGCGTCTTTACTGAGCATGTATAACAACTTGTTCTGGGCATGAGAATAGGGCGCATGATAACAGGAATTATCTGATTGCGCTGGCTGCGCTTGGCAGTTAGATATTTTAAGCCGCTAGCGCTTTAACTCTGTCAAGTTGGTGTATTATTACTTTTATGGATGTACTTAATCAGTTGATATTACTTGGTGCTGTTCTGTTTTTGATCAGTATCCTGGCCAGCGCACTCTCTCCGCGAGTAGGGATGCCGCTGTTATTGGTGTTTTTGCTGGTCGGCATGCTGGGCGGTGAAGATGGTATTGGCAAAATCACCTACGATGACGTGCAGTCAGCGCTGTTTTTGGGGACTATTGCCCTGGCGGTTATTTTGTTCGATGGCGGTTTGCGCACCGATATCACCAACTTTAGGGTAGGGCTGCGGCCAGCTTTGGTGTTAGCGTCGTTTGGTGTTGTGGTGACGGCCGCTGTTTGCGGCGCGTTTGCCGCCTGGATGCTGGATTTGTCCTGGGTCGAAGGTATGCTGATTGGCGCTATTGTCGGCTCCACAGATGCCGCTGCGGTCTTCTCGGTGCTGAATATGCAAGGCCTGGCGCTGAAGGCCAGGGTGGGGGCGACCCTGGAGATTGAGTCGGGTCTGAATGATCCGATGGCCATCTTTTTAACCATCACGGTGGTTGAGTTTATTCGGCTGGGCGAAACTGGCTTTCACGCTTCGATGTTGCTGGCCTTTGTCTGGCAGATGGGCGTTGGCGCGGCCGTGGGGCTTGCCGGCGGGCGTGTGTTGGCGTGGGGTGTTACCAAGCTGGCGCTGAGTCCAGGGCTGTATCCGTTACTGGCTTTGTTTGGCGGTATCTCGATTTTTGGTGTGGCCGCGGTGTTACACTCAAGTGGCTTTTTAGCGGTGTATCTGGCCGGCCTGATGGTCGGCAACCGGGTATCCCGTGGCCTGTACAACATCCAGCGCTTTCACGATGGCATCGCCTGGCTTGCCCAAATCAGCCTGTTTTTGATGTTGGGGCTGCTGGTCACCCCCAGCGAGTTGGTAACCTATGCCTCTAGTGCGCTGCTGGTCGGGTTGTTTTTGATCTTTATCGCCCGTCCGCTGGCGGTAACGCTTTCACTTTTGCCCTTTCAGTTTTCCTGGCGCGAGACGTTATTTATATCCTGGGTTGGCCTGCGCGGCGCCGTGCCGATTGTGCTGGCGATGTTTCCGTGGCTCGCCGGGCTCGAGAGCTGGCCGTTCTTTTTTAATATCGCCTTTTTTATTGTACTGATCTCGCTGGTGTTGCAAGGCTGGACGGTCGCCCCGTTGGCGCGTTGGTTAAAGCTGGATGTACCCACTAGCTCGGCCCGGGTGCAGCGGGTTGAGCTGGGCGTGCCGGGGCAGGCAGGCTTTGAGTTTGTGGGTTATAAGCTGTCGCAGGATTCACCGTCGTTAAAAATGGATTCAAATAACTTGCCGCTCCCGGACCAAACCCAGTTACTGTGCATCATGCGCGACGAAGAGCCGGTTCCGCTGCAAAAGGTGCCGACTTTGTTGGCGGGAGATCATGTGTATTTGCTGGCCCGCCCCGACGCCCTGAAAGCGCTGGATAAAGTCTTGGTGGGCGAGCTCGAGCCCGACCGGCTTAATGCACAGGCATTTTTTGGCGAGTTTGTGTTTACCGCAAGGGCGAAGCTGGCCGATTTAGGGATGCTGTATAACTTTGCTGTGCCCGAGGACATGGCCAACTGGAGTATTGGGCGCTACATTTATAAAAAGTACAAACAGCCGGTGGTGGGTGACCGGGTACGCCTGGGCAATGTCGAATTTATTGTGCTGGAAATGCAGGAGGCCAAGGTTGTAAAAGTCAGCCTAAAACTGCATCGCTAGCGCGCTCTGGGCCTCGGGCTAGTTAAAGTTTCGGCCATCTCTGCCGATAATAAAATAATCAGGTGGCACCGTTTTGTGCCGCCAAGGTCTTGAGAGGGACGCCTTATGTTTGCCTGGTTCAATAATATGAGCTTTCGCTGGAAGCTTACCTTACCCCTGCTGCTATTGGCTGCGCTTTTTTTGTACTCGAGCCTGTACTCGGTGCACTCGGCAAACCAGCTGTCATCTCATGCCAACACCATCGCCAAAACTAACCTACAAGAGCTGCAATTGCTGTTGCAGGCCGACCGTGATCTTTATCAGGCTTTAACGGCCGAGCGCACCATGTTTATCAGTGGTGTGAGTGGTGCGAGCACAGCGGCGCTACAGGCGGAGTTTGAAGAGAACGCGGCCCAGGCTAAATCGCGTTTTCTGAAATCATTGGAGATATCCAATACCAGCACTCAGGCAGAGCACGATGAGTTTTTACGGCTGTACGATACCTGGTATCAGTATAGCCGCAACCTCATCCAGCAGGCGAGCCTGGGCGACCCCATGGCGATCGATGCCGCCGAGCAGGCAGGCTTTGAACAAAGCTATAGCTACTTTGAGGCCGTACGCACACATTTAGATGTTGTCGGTGAGCGGCGCTTAACCCATGTGGATGAATTTACCCGACAAATCGAAGCCGATGCGACCTTCATATCCGGGACGCTAATTATTATTGCCGTTATTTGTCTGATCGTTGCTGTTGCTGCGGTACTGTTTTTACCCATGATGGTTATCCGCCCGCTTAAAGCTATCGGGGCACGAATCCATAATATTGCTGAGGGGGATGGCGATTTAACCATTCGCCTCGATGCCAGCAGCCGCGACGAGCTGGGTGAATTGGCCGGTCATGTAAACCGCTTTATGGATAAGCTGCAGGCGCTGATCGGTCAGATTCGCAGTAATACCGAAGAGGTGGCGGTATCGGCCAATTTGTTGCTTGAGGTTTCCAGCAGTAGTCAAAAAGCGGCCGATGAGCAGTGTCACGCCATTACCATGGTGGTCACGGCGGTTAACGAGTTAACAATGGCCATTCAAGAGGTGGCGCAAAACACCAATGAAACCGCCGAAAGTGCCAAAAATGCCAGCAATGTCACCGAGATCGGCCAGGGCCGTATCCGTACCGCGGTCAGCCGGGTCGAGGAACTGTCGGCCCGCATTAACGAGACCGCAACGGTAATGGGCAAGCTGGAGAACGAAGCCAAAAATGTGACCTCGGTGATTGATGTGATTCGCGGTGTGGCCGAACAAACAAACCTGCTGGCCCTAAACGCGGCGATTGAGGCTGCCAGGGCTGGCGATCAGGGCCGGGGCTTTGCCGTGGTGGCCGATGAAGTGCGGACCCTAGCGAGCCGCACACAGGAGTCCACCGAAGATATTCAGCAAATGTTAGCGCAGTTGCAAACCGGGGTTCAGGGGGCTGTGCAGGCGATGGCGCACGCCAATGAGATGACTGGCGAGGCGGTCGAGTCGGCCAACGATGGCGGTGAGTCGCTGGCTAGCATTAGCGAAGCGGTGGGCGCTATTACCAATATGGCGATTCAAATTGCCACGGCGGCTGAAGAGCAGAGCTCGGTAACGGCCGAAATTGATAAGAATTTAGTGGAAATTAATGAGCTGGCGATGAATACTTCAGGCGGCGCCAGCAAAACGGCAGAGGCCAGTGCCGAGCTCAGCACTCTGTCTGACAACTTGCGCCAGCTGGTAGGAAACTTTAAGGTTTAGCAGGCTGTTGAAAACCCCGTAGGGCGTGGTCTGAAGCGCACATCTGCCGCGCCTTGTCTCTAGTAAAGGGAGCCACCCTGTTCGTCGAGACAATGCACAGCAGCTGCACGCTTCAGACCACGCTGAGCATGCAAGGGGTTTTACAACAGCCTGCTATCCTCAACCCCAAGCGCAGGAGTTAATGTGACGGTTCACGGTGAGAGTATTATTTTGATTGGTATGCCAGGTGTGGGTAAAAGCACGGTCGGTGTGCTGCTGGCTAAAGAGTTGGCGCGAGAGTTTGTCGATACCGATTTGCTGATCCAGACTCACGCCGGTAAAACCCTGCAGGATATTGTTTACGACGTAGATTACAGCCACCTACGCGAGCTTGAAGAGGCCACAGTACTCTCGCTCGAGTGCGATCGCCATGTGATCGCCACTGGTGGTAGTGTGGTGTATAGCGAGGCGGCGATGGGGCTGCTTAAGTCACTTGGTCAGGTGATCTTTCTTGACCTGGATCTGGCCGGCGTCGAGGCGCGGGTCGATAACTTTTCGACCCGCGGAATCGCCAGCCCAACGGCCCATGGTCTGAGTGATATTTACGCCGAGCGTTTACCTCTGTACCAGCGCCACGCTGACATCACCATTGATTGTCGGGGTAAAACACCGGCACAGATTGTCAGTGAAGTTATTTATGAAGAGGGCGGTCAGTACGCCGATAAAGACGCCTGAGACAGCGGGTTGGGCCAGGCGTCGGCTAGCCGGCGTCTTTTAGCGCTTTCAATTTACTTTGGGTAAGCTCTAAAAATCGGCTGGTGGGGCCGGTGTCTTCGTAGATCTCGTCACCCATCTCATCGTGCGCGACCACATTGGTGCCTTTTACATAAGGCATAGACTCTTCTAACTCGTACAGTGCTGCGCTTAATAAATCGCCAATCAGTTGCTCGATGCTGCGCTTGGGGTACATCTGCTGCAGAGCCTCCAGCTTGGCGGCATCCTCCAGAGGCAAAGCTACGTGATAGGCGGAGCGGGTCATTTCGCCGCTGGCAGTTTTTTCCCAATGGCCTAGTAATTCGCTGGGCTTCATATCCGTTACCTCTTCCGTTGCCGATCGGTCAATAGCAGGTGCGATCTGGTTGCGCCTGCGCTTGTTAGCCGTGCGCAGTAACCGCTTGAGTCGCCGCAAGTGCGCAGGGCTTACTACTAATATAGCCACAATGGGTATATGAAACAATGGCTTATGCCTCAAGATCGGCCCTGCCTTGTGATTGTGTTGGCAGCGGTGTATCGTATCGCCTTTTTTCTGCACAATATTTATTCGAATTTGCTTACTGAGGCAGACCGCTCATAGGCGTTAATGGTTCGCTTGGCGAGAACGGTAAGGCAACAATGACGGCGGTACAGGACGGCACTAAGTCGTACCAAGGCGATTAAAAGCGCCAGATGACCGCTCAGGCCTGATAGGTCGACTAATTTATACTGAGGAGTGATTGTAAATGAAGGTCATATTATTGGGGGCACCGGGTGCAGGTAAAGGCACTCAGGCAAAAATGATCATGGATAAGTTCGGGATTCCGCAAATCTCTACCGGCGATATGTTGCGCGCGGCGGTTAAAGCGGGCACACCTCTGGGCTTACAGGCCAAAGATATTATGGCCGCCGGCGGCTTGGTGCCGGATGATCTTATTATCGCTTTGGTTAAAGAGCGTATTACCGCCGATGACTGCGAAAAAGGCTTTTTGTTTGATGGTTTTCCTCGCACTATCCCACAGGCCGAGGCGCTGCTTGATGCCGGCATCAATATCGATCATGTCATTGAAATTGACGTTGCCGATGAAGAAATTGTCGCCCGTCTTAGCGGTCGTCGGGTACATGAAGCCTCTGGCCGGGTTTATCATGTCGAGCACAACCCGCCTAAAAATCCCGGTTTGGATGATGAAACCTCGGAAACTCTTGTGCAGCGTGAAGACGACAAAGAAGAAACCGTGCGCAAGCGCTTGTCTGTCTACCACGAGCAAACCAAACCGCTGGTCGAATTTTATAAAGCTTTAGAGGCTAAAGGCGGTGACGTCCCACGCTTTACCCGGGTAGCGGGCGTTGGCAGTGTTGACAGTATCCGCAGCCAGTTGTTTTCAGTGCTGGCCGATTAATTAAGCGGCTTTGTCCTGCAGGCAACACCTAAAAAGGTCCTTCGGGGCCTTTTTTATTGTCTGAACTTTCTAATCGTGGGTTATTTTGAGGTATGCGCGCGACGCTAACGGTCTTTAAAAGTCGTTTAATCTTAGGTTCGGCAGTGGATGTTTAACCGGCCTAATGGGTTTAAACCATTCTTTTACTCACTCGTTTTAGCGCGATGATTTGTTGCCAAAGACGTAACTCCAGGGGCGACAATGCTCTGGTAGCGAGGTTGGTAACGTGAAGAGGCGTTGTATTTTTAACGATAGCGGCGTTTGTTTTGTGTTTTTAGCGTGGGATTTTTACATGGATGACATTTTGCGCTGAGACGTTGCTTAGTCGAGCTTGTTCAAACAACAGAAACTTTATTTAAAAACTAAAAAATACGCCGCAGTTGTTACTTTTTTGCCGGTTTAATAATTTTTCGACTATATTATTGATTGTTTTTTGCTAAAAGTGAGCTGCAAACGTGCAAAGTGTGCGTTTTTTAAATAGTATTTGTCGTGCGCCTGCGGCGCGCACCGATACAACGGCATTTTTTGATGCGTACGAGAAATAACATTTGGGAGATATCTCATGGCTAGAGTTGCGAAAAAAGTTGCGAAAAAAGCGGCACGTAAAGCGCCTGCTAAACGTAAAACACCCACCCGTAAATCCCCGGTAAGTGCGGTTGATCCGGCGGTCGCTAAAGTCCAGCTCGCGGTCGATAAGGCTCAGGCGCAGCTCGATGAACAAACCAAAAAAGTTGATGCGGCTCGTGCTAAAGCAACGGCGGCCCGGGCAAAAGCCAGTAAAAGTGCGAAAGCGGGTGATAAGCGCTCTGCCAAAGCCGCCTCGGGGGCGGCAACACGCGCGGCCGAAAAAGCGCGAACGCTGCGGGTAAAGCTAGCCGAACAAAAGACGCGTTTAGCCAAAGAGAAATCTCTGGCCGCGGTAAGATCCCTACAGGAAACCAGCAAAGCGAAAATTGCCGAGGTCGAAGCGCGTCTGGCGAATTCAGCCTCGGAAGATTTGGCCAAGGCCAAAGCGGCGTTTGAGGCGAAGTGGTTAAAGGCTCGCGCCAGCGCCGACTCTAAAAAAGTCAAAGCCGCCGCCAAAAAAATGCAGGCTAAGGCTAAGGTTGCCGAGAAAAAGGCCAAAGCTAAAATTAAAGCCTTAGAAAAGAAAGAAGCTGCCAAAGCAAAAGCTAAGACCAAAACCAAGCGCAAAACCAAGGCAAAGCCTAAAGCCGCCTCTGTGACGGCCGTAAAAGCTAAAACCAGTACCCGCAAGGCGCCGGCAAAACGCAAAAAGGCGGCAACCCGACGTGGACGCCCGCCTAAAAAGGCCTAAGTCCAGTTAGCGACACCGAGTCGAACAAAAAAGCCCTCGCTGCCAGCAGTAGAGGGCTTTTTTGTTAACAGACCTAATAAAGCGCTAAGGTTGTTGAGGCTAATGGCGACAATCTGTCAAAATAACGCCTTATTCGTATTCCTATGATGATTCTATGGCCAAACTACTCGCGCTAGATACCTCAAGTGACGCCTGCTCGGTAGCCTATTGTGACGGCGACCTGATTCTTGAGCGGTTTGAGCTTGCCGCCAAAAGCCATACCCAGCGCGCGCTACCTATGGTGGCTGAGCTCCTTGCCGAAGTGGGCGAGAGCGTTAACAACCTCGACGCGATTGCCTTTGGCGCAGGGCCTGGCTCGTTCACCGGATTGCGTATTGGTATGGGCGTTGTGCAGGGGTTGGCATTTGGCGCCGATTTGCCGGTATTGCCGGTTTCAACCCTGATGGCGATGGCCTATGGTCGGGCCTTTGATGAACAGCTACCACCCGCCCGGTGCATCTTGAGTGCACTTGATGCGCGTATGGGCGAGATCTATTGGGGGTTGTACGATTGCCCGAGCCGCTCACAAATTCCCACGGCGCTGTGCCCTGACCGTGTAACAGCACCGGATGCCCCGGTTAATTTGTTAACCGGGCAGCGGCCTTTTACCGGTGTTGGCAGTGGTTGGCAGTACGCGTCATTGGCCGCTCTCGGTGCAGACTTTGTTGTGGATGTGTATCCACACGCGCAGGATATTGTCCGTCTTGGCGCTATGCAGTTGGCGGCCGGTGGCGCAATGGCGGTCGACCAGGTGCAACCGGTATATTTGCGCAATGAGATCTCCTGGCAAAAGCGTCAGCGCATTCGCTCGGCTGAACCGCAATAACGACGATAAGGTTTGCCCTTTAGCTTTTATGATACCTTTTTTGAACCACAACTCTCGGGTCCACAATGACAAGTGCCTCTTTAAAAAACGACTTTAATCAGGATTTACTGCAGTTTATCGCCGCCAGCCCGACGCCGTTTCATGCGACGGACGAGATGGCCCGGCGATTATCCGAGGCCGGTTTTGAACGGCTCTATGAGTCAGATCACTGGCAACTGGAAGTAGGCGGGCGCTATTTTGTTACCCGTAACGACTCTTCTATATTAGCGTTTGTCCACGCCGGCGAGGCTTTTGCAGAGACGGGCATTCGCATGGTGGGCGCCCACACCGATAGCCCCTGTTTAAAAGTTAAACCTCAGGCCGATATAAAAAGTGCGGGTTATCATCAGCTAGGGGTCGAAGTTTATGGCGGGGCATTGCTCAATACCTGGTTTGACCGGGATTTGTCGATTGCCGGCCGGGTCACTTATAAAGATGCGAGCTCTGAGCCGTGCAGCTGTTTGGTGGATTTTAAGGCGCCGGTAGCGGTGGTGCCGAGTTTAGCGATTCACTTAGATCGCGAGGCAAACCGCAATCGCTCGATTAACCCGCAGCAAGATATTGTGCCGGTGTTGATGTTGGCCGAGAGCGGTGATGATACTTCGGGGTTTGCACAGCTATTGGCCGAGCAACTTAAACAACACGGCAGCGGTACCGCCGCTATAGCGGCCGGGGATATTCTCGACTTTGAATTGTGCTTGTACGATACGCAGGCACCGGCTCTTGTCGGAGTAAAACGCGAGTTTATCGCCAGCGCACGGCTCGACAACTTGCTCAGCTGCTATGTGGGCTTGCAGGCGCTGCTCGCCGCCGATGGTAATCAACACCGTTTACTGGTGTGTAACGATCACGAAGAGGTGGGTAGCGCCTCAGCGTGTGGCGCAAAAGGCCCGATGCTCGATCAGTTTTTACAGCGGTTGCTTCCCGATGTCAGCGAGCGTATGCGCACCTTGGATCGCTCGATTATGATTTCGGCGGATAATGCTCACGGTATACACCCCAACTTTACCGCCAAACACGACGCGCAGCACGGACCGGTGCTAAATGCCGGGCCGGTTATTAAAGTAAACGCCAATCAGCGCTACGCCACTAACAGTGAAACCAGCGGAATGTTTCGGCTGTTGTGCCAAGAGGCGGGGGTTGCGGTGCAGAGTTTTGTCTCGCGCAGCGATATGGAATGCGGCAGCACGATTGGGCCTATTACCTCCGCCGAGGTGGGTGTTCGCACTATCGATATCGGCGTGCCGACCTTTGCCATGCACTCGATCAGGGAGCTGGCTGGCAGTGATGATGCGTTTGCCTTAAAGCACGTGCTGGAACTTTTTTATTGCCGTCCACTGCGTTTAGGCCAGAGCGTTTGAGTGATCGGGTTTTACTGTTATCGGGTTACGATGCCGCCAGCCATCAGCGTTGGCGCCAGGGCCTTGCGCGTTACCTGGACGATTTTAACTTTACTCAAATCGCCTTGCCGCCACGGCACTTTAGCTGGCGCATTCGCGGTAACAGTTTAAGTTTTGCCGGCTTACATCGCGAGTCGCTTACAGGCTCTTATCACGCGCTGATTGCCACCAGCATGGTGGATCTCTCGGCGCTGCGGGGTATGGTGCCGGCGCTCGCGCAATTGCCAACCGCGCTCTACTTTCATGAAAATCAGTTTGCCTACCCCAAAAGCCATCGCGCTCACGCCTCGGTCGAACCGCAAATCGTTACGCTATACAGCGCCTTGTGTGCCGATCAGTTAGTCTTTAATACCGCCTTTAACCGCGACTCTTTTTTTGCCGGCGCTGAACAGTTGCTGCGCCGCTTGCCCGATCTGGTTCCGGGCGGGCTTGTTAGCGCACTGCGTGAGCGCACCCGAATAATCCCCGTATTGTTGGAAGACCGTTGTTTTGAATTACCGGCTAGACCTGTCAACGACGATGGCCGGGTGCAACTGATCTGGAATCACCGCTGGGAGTACGACAAAAACCCCGCCTTGCTGTTGCGAGCGCTAGAGTGTTTGCTTACGCGCTTTAACGGCAAACTGCCGTTTGTGTTGCATGTGGTGGGTCAGTCGTTTCGTCAGATTCCGACCGAGTTTACCGCGATACGGGATCTGTTGCGTGAGGCGGGCGCACTGGGGCAGTGGGGTTATCTACCCGCCGAGCACTACCGCGAGTTATTGGCACTGAGTGACATTGTGCTATCGAGCGCGGATCACGACTTTCAGGGTTTATCGGTACTTGAGGCGGTGGCCGCCGGGGCCACGCCGGTGGTGCCGGCCCGTCAAGCTTACCCCGAATGGTTTGGTGCGGCCGCCTGTTATCCGGTCACAGGGGAGCTTGAGGCAGATGCCACGGCGTTTGCCGATGCTATCGTCGCGCGTCTCGATCCGGCATCGCGCGCCGCGCCGGTGGATTTGTCCCGCCTACAGTGGGCTCGCGGTGGCGATCAGTACCGCCGCTTACTGCTCGATTTAACGGCGCTACACAGGCTTTAAGTGAACCTGTATCATAGGCGCCCTTAAAAGCCGCAAGTGATTCGAAATAAAAGAGTACTCCATGAGCAAACAACGTGTTTTAACGGGCATTACCACCACCGGCACGCCTCATTTAGGCAATTATGTTGGCGCCATCCGGCCTGCTATTGCGGCAAGCCAGGATCCCGAATTGCAATCGTTTTATTTTTTAGCCGACTACCATGCGCTTATTAAGTGCGATGACGCGGCCCGGATCGAGCAATCGCGTCGCGAAATCGCGGCAACCTGGCTGGCCCTTGGCCTCGATACTGACAAAGCGGTGTTTTATCGTCAGTCGGATATCCCGGAAATTCCCGAGCTGTGTTGGCTGCTTAGCTGCATGGCGGCAAAAGGCTTGATGAATCGCGCGCACGCCTATAAGGCGGCGGTGGCGGCCAACGAAGAGGCGGGTGAAGATCCGGACTATGGCGTGACCATGGGGCTTTATGGTTACCCGGTGTTGATGGCGGCGGATATTTTAATGTTTAACGCCAATGTGGTGCCTGTGGGTAAAGATCAAATACAGCACGTCGAGATGGCGCGCGACATTGCCGGGCGTTTTAATCACCACTATGGTGAGCATTTTGTACTGCCGCAGGCTCAGGTGGATGATAAGGTAGCCGTATTACAGGGCCTGGATGGGCGCAAAATGAGCAAAAGCTACAACAACACCATCCCGTTATTTTTACCCGAGAAGCAGCTTAAAAAGCACATCAACAAAATCAAAACCAATTTGTTAGAGCCGGGTGAGCCGAAAGATGCGGATACCTCAACGGTGTTTCAAATTTGGGAGGCTTTTGCCAGCGTCGAACAAACCGAGCAGATGCGCACGCAATTTGCCGAGGGTATCGCCTGGGGTGAGGCCAAGCGGCAGTTGTTTGAGCTAGTGAATGAGCAGCTCGGCGATGCGCGCGAGGCCTATGAAGACTTAATGGCGCGGCCTGCCGATATCGAAGAGATATTGCAGCAAGGCGCGGCAAAAGCGCGGCAGTACAGCAAGCCCTTGATGGAGCAACTGCGCCAGGCGGTTGGCTTAAAGGCGATGGTGTAAGCCGCGCTTTGATGTGCCAGGCGGTGCCGGGGTTTGTTCGCGACAGCCTGGCACCGGCTTTTATTTTAGTTTCGACACAACGTTGTATATACCCCGGGTGAGCGTGGCCAAGTCATCGGCCGACATCACGTAGGGGGGCATCACATACACCAGCTTGCCAAACGGGCGCACCCAAATACCCTCGGCGACAAACATCGGCTGCAGCACATCCAGTGATTGCGGCTCGTGTAACTCCACCACGCCGATACCGCCCAGTACCCGCACATCGGCCACGGCAGGCAATGCCCGGCAGGGCGCCAGCCCCTGAATTAAACCCGCTTCTAATCCTGCCACTTGTTGCTGCCAGTTGTTTTCCAGCAGTAAGTCGATACTGGTGTTGGCCATGGCACACGCCAAGGGGTTGCCCATAAACGTGGGGCCGTGCATAAACACGCCGGCTTCACCGCGGCAAATACCGTCACTGATTTTGTCATTGCATAAAGTGGCGGCCAGGGTCATGTAACCACCGGTCAGGGTTTTTCCAAGGCATAAAATATCCGGGCTTATGCCGGCGTGTTCGCAGGCGAATAGTTTACCGGTGCGGCCAAACCCGGTGGCAATTTCATCGGCAATCAATAATACCTCATGCTGATCGCACAGCTCACGCAGCTGGCGTAAATACTCAGGCGAGTAAAAGCGCATACCGCCGGTGCCTTGCACAATAGGCTCGAGTATTAAGGCGGCAATCTGGTGCTGATGGGCCAGGTGCTGCTTGACGCTGTCGAGATCGGCGGGGTCGAACTCACCGTAAAAATCACTGGCGGGGGGCTCGGCAAAACGCTGGCGTATCAAATTATCGCTAAACAGGTGATGCATGCCGGTGACGGGGTCGCACACACTCATGGCGCCAAAGGTATCGCCGTGGTAGCCCTTTTTTAAGGCTAAAAACTGATGTTTTTCTGGCCGGCCCTGCGAGTGCCAATATTGCAGGGCCATTTTCATGGCGACTTCGACACTAACGGAGCCCGAATCCGAGAGAAACACTTTATTGAGCCCCGGTGGGGTTAGCTCGACCAGTTTTTGGCACAAAGTCACCGCCGGCTCGTGCGTTAGCCCGCCAAACATCACATGGCTCACCTGCTCAGATTGAGCGACGAGCGCGGCATTCATTCGCGGGTGGTTGTAGCCGTGCAGCACGCTCCACCAGGACGACATGCCATCGATTAACTCGCGGCCATCGGCCAGAGTGATGGTCACACCGTGCGCTTTACGCACGGCATAGGTTGGCGAGGGTGTTAAAAAAGATGAGTAGGGGTGCCAGACGTGAGCGCGGTCACCGGCCAAAATTTCATCGTTGCTAAGCGCCATAGGTAGCCCCTCAAATCTGTGTATAAAGGCGGCCAAAACTACGGGTTTTACCGCTCTTTGGCAAGTCATGAGCTTGCCAAAGAGTGCGGCGCAGGCTTACTTAGCCAAAGCGTTGTACCAGGTCAAATTGATCGGCGGCAAGCTCGGCCATTTCCTGATTGGCGCGGCTTGAGGCATCGATATCCGCTCGGGTCTCGTCGGCAATTTGCGTAATAGCGCGGGTATTGTTGTCGATGTCACTGGCGGTAGCCGACTGCTCTTCGGCGGCGGCGGCAATTTGATGCGACAGTGAATCGATGGCGCTTACGGCGCTGGTAATCGCGGCGAGGGCGTCGCTGACATTGACCATCTCGCTGACACTGCGATCCACCAGTGATTGACACTGGGCCATGTTGTCGCCGGCCAGTTGAGTACTCTCCGAGAGTTCGCCAATAATGGCCTGAATATCCTCGGTGGAGCGCTGGGTACGCTGCGCCAGGGTGCGCACTTCATCGGCCACCACGGCAAAACCACGGCCTTGCTCGCCGGCGCGGGCGGCCTCGATGGCGGCGTTGAGAGCGAGCAGGTTGGTTTGCTCGGCCACGGCGCGAATCACATCCGCGACACTGGCAATTTTGCCGCTGCCTTCCGTGAGCCTTGCCAGTACATTGTTAAGCGCATTGACCGTGGCAGAGAGTTCATTGATGGCGCTATTGGCGTGGCTGATCACTTCGTTGCCACGCTCGACCTCTTTGATAGCGTCGCTTGTGGTGTTGGAGGTTTCACTGGCGCCCTGTGCCACTTCTTGTACGGCCTGAGACATTTGGCTCATGGCGTGGGCCACACTGGCGGTTTGGCTTTGCTGCTCGGCCATACGCTGAAAAGTGGCCTGCGCTTGGGTTTGGGCGGTATCGGCCTGACCTTTAAGGGTTGCGGCAGACTCCTGAAAACGGCCCAGCGCGGTACCTAAGCGCGCGGCTAATGCGAGGTTAGCGAGTTCAATCTCACCCACAGCGTCGGCCCGGCCGGTATAAATATAGGCCGCTACCGGATCGTGATGATTTGCCCGGGCACGCTCAAGTGCGCCGCGCAAGGTTAGTTGGTGACTCCACTGCGCCAACAACCCAAGCGCAATAGAAAGACCGCCGGCCACGGCATAGCCCAGCCCGCTTTGCTGATTGGTGAAGCAGTAGACCGCGCTTGTTAATAGCAGTGCTAGGGTCAAGCCTATGCCGGTTTGGCCGCGCTGATAAAATGCCTTTAAGGGCGGGCAGGCAGGTTTGCCGCTCTGTAAGCGTTTGTAGGCGTTTTCGGCGCGGCTGATTACCGCCCGGTCGGCCTGCACGCGCACCGACTCGTAGCCACTTACCGTACCGCGTTTTCCGACGGGGGTGACATAGGCGCTGACCCAGTAATGGTCGCCATTTTTGCAGCGGTTTTTAATAATCCCCATCCAGGCTTTGCGCTGCTTAAGGGCTTGCCAAAGCATGGCAAAGGCCTCTGGCGGCATATCCGGGTGGCGCAGAATATTGTGATGTTGCGCAATTAATTCATCGCGCTCATAGCCTGAGATCTGGCAAAAAGTGTCGTTACAGAATTGAATTTTACCCTGTGTGTCGGTAGACGAGACGATCTCATCGCCGGCTTGAACCGGGACTTCCCGCCCCGTGACATGCCCGTTGTTGCGCATTCCTTAACTCCGAAGTACAGCTCATTGTCTGGTGTGTTAGGCGCTGGCAGGGACCTGAGGGAGCCCCTGCAATGCCTCTAGCTTGTGCAGGTAGGCATCGATTTGTTGGCGTTGCCCTAAGGGGATATCGGCGAAGGCAAGGCTAACTTGAGTGCGGCGCCCGGCATTTTTGTCGAGCGTGGCAGCTTTTACCGTGGCGCGGCAGCCAACCATAATATCGGGGCCTAGCGCAAAGCGACAAAAAGGCAAAGCCGTGCCCGGGCGATAGGCGGCGAGGGCATTACCGTTGATCGCAATGCGTATTCCGCCAGCGCTGATATTAATAACCTGTGCGGTTTCGGCGCTGTGGCCGGAGGCGCGGACTCTGACCGTGAGCGCCGGCCCAGGCAGGCAAAAGCGACGGTGGCGCCGCCGCGGGGCGCGATGGATTTCACTGGGCATTGGCAGTGCAATCATACGGCCTGCGGGTCTGTGGACGACAGTAATCACGCTCGCTGTAAAATAGCAGTGCTCAAACCCCTGACGCAGGCTAACTTGCAGAGTATCGCCTTGTTCGAGCCGCTCGGGTGCGGGGAATATATCGTCGAGCCAAAGGATGTCGCGCTTGCTGTCGAGCGCCAAAATAAGGCTTTGCCCCTGATACTGAGCGTTGCCAACACTCAGTATACGCCGGCTTGTCAGCCACTGGTTAAGGGCGTCTATGCAGTGCTGGCTGGCTTGGGTGCGGGCAGGGGGCCACTCGGTGAGGGGCGTGTTGGGTGTCCGGCCGAGGGTCATAAGCGGGCGCATAAGCTCGCGCCAAAAGGTGTGCTTCACGGTGTCTTCCTGTGCCAGGGCGCATCACAGCGCCGATAGTGTTGCTCGTGGTGTGGATTTAGCAATCCGTGTGCCAGAGCGATACGGAATGCTTGTCCGCGGTATTCGGGGGCTGCGGGACGGCTTAACGCCCGACAGGGCGAGCCGCAAAGAAAAATCGGCAAAGGCCTGCCGCCCGGCGGCAAAAGGCTTCGCACTTATGTTTAAAATCCGTACAATGGCGCCCCATGATCGTGGGTGCGACTTTGACAATCGATAAGCGCTTGGTCGGCGACAGCACCCGAGTTAATAGTGCAGGTTTTATGTATGAGTGATTTGGTATCCATCTACCCCGGAAAGCCTAAGGCTGAGCCACAGGCGACGCCTGAGCGCAAGCAAAAGCTTGAGTTTAATAAACTGCAAAAGCGCCTGCGCCGCCAGGTCGGCACGGCCATTGCCGACTTCGATATGATCAGCGAAGGCGATAAGGTGATGGTGTGCCTGTCGGGTGGTAAAGACTCCTACGGTATGCTGGATGTATTGCTGGGTTTACAAAAAACCGCGCCCATCAAGTTTGATTTGGTGGCGGTTAATATGGACCAAAAGCAGCCGGGGTTTCCCGAGCATGTGCTGCCTGCCTACCTTGAAAAGCTGGGTGTTGAGTATCACGTCGTCGAAAAAGACACCTACAGCATTGTGAAAGAGCTGGTGCCGGAGGGCAAGACGACTTGCGGGCTCTGTTCGCGCTTGCGACGTGGCACTTTGTACAGTTTTGCGGATGAAATAGGGGCAACTAAAATTGCGCTTGGTCATCACCGCGACGATATTATCGAAACATTGTTTCTTAATATGTTTTACGGCGGTAAGCTTAAAGCGATGCCGCCTAAACTGTTGGCCGATAATGGCCGCAATGTGTTGATTCGGCCGATGGCGTATTGCAAAGAGAAAGATTTAGCGGCTTTTGCCGAGATGCGAGAGTTTCCGATTATTCCCTGTAATTTATGCGGCTCGCAAGAGAACCTGCAGC
This sequence comes from uncultured Gilvimarinus sp., assembly GCF_963975215.1. Taxonomy (GTDB): domain Bacteria; phylum Pseudomonadota; class Gammaproteobacteria; order Pseudomonadales; family Cellvibrionaceae; genus Gilvimarinus. Next base: position 74,588 of record NZ_CAXBFW010000006.1, on the reverse strand, counting down.
GCCAGGTGATTAAAGAGATGCTTAACACCTGGGAGCAATCGCACCCCGGCCGCTTAGAGACCATTTTTTCGGCCATTTGTAACGTTGCTCCATCACAGCTTGCCGACCGAAATTTATTTGATTTTCTGGCGCTTACCCCTAATGCCGGCGAGTCCAAACCCGCCAATACGATTCAGGCCGTCGAGCTTTAACCCGCCTGTCGCTAGTGCCTGTTTGTGACATTCGCGCAACAGACAGGCGCCTGCCCTGATCTATACTGATACTGTATCCGGTGATGTAATACGAGCAGAGCAAGGAGAGTCGCGATGAAAATTGGCGTACCCACCGAAATTAAACACGACGAGCTTCGTGTCGGCCTGACGCCCGCCGCGGTGTCGGAGTTAACCCGCGACGGTCATGAGGTTACGGTACAGGCCGGCTGCGGTGTGGGCAGTGGTTTTAACGATGCGGCCTACCGGCAAGCGGGGGCGCACGTGGTTGAGTCCGCGCACGCCGTTTTTAGTACTGCCGAGTTGATAATCAAAGTCAAAGAGCCGCAGGCATCCGAGTGCGATCAGCTGCGGGCCGGGCAAATCCTGTTTACGTTTTTACATCTGGCGGCAGTGCCCGATTTGGCCGATCATCTGTTGCGCTCGGGTGCTACCGCCATTGGCTATGAAACCGTGGGTTCCGGTCGGGGAGAGCTGCCCTTACTGGCGCCAATGTCGGAGGTCGCCGGCCGGCTGGCGGTGCAGGCGGGATGCTATCACCTCGAATCTGTTCGCGGTGGCCGCGGGGTGTTGCTGGGGGGCGTTCCCGGTGTTGCGCCGGCTAATGTTGTGATTATCGGCGGTGGCGTTGTTGGCTACCAAGCCGCGCGGATGGCGGTGGGGCTGGGTGCTCGCGTGACGGTAATGGACACCTCGTTGCCGCGGCTGCGTCAGCTGGATGATGTATTTCGCGGCGCCATTGATGCCGTGTTTGCCACCCACGATAGTATGGTCCGACTCGCGCTTAGCGCCGATTTGTTGATCGGGGCCGTGTTGATTCCGGGCGCGAGTGCACCGCGTTTACTGGAGCGCGACGATATTTTAGCGATGCAGCCGGGCAGTGTAGTGGTGGATGTGGCCATCGATCAGGGCGGTTGTTTTGCCACCTCACGCCCAACCACGCATGAGCACCCGACATACCATGTGGGGGAAACACTGCACTATTGTGTGGCCAACATCCCTAGTGCCGTGGCGCGAACATCGACATTGGCATTGTCTCATGCGACACTGCCATACGTGCAGGCACTGGCATCGGGTGGTTTGGCGGCGCTTAAGCACGATCCATGGCTCGCTCGCGGCGTTAATGTGCATCAGGGTAAGATTACTCATCAAGCTGTCGCCGAGGCGCTTGATAAGCCTTATCATGAGTCCCGCTGGTAATGTTTTACGAAGCCATAATAATGACGCAATCGCCGTAAGATTGGTTATGACAGACCCTGCTGTGGAATCATCAACTCATGCGCAATAAAGGGCCGACGTTCTCTGAAGGCATTTCATTCCAGCTGGCAAAAATTGGGATCATACTGGTTTTTGTGCTGAGTTTTTCGATGAACCTGATTCAGGTGTATGTCGATTATCAAAATCAGTCGCAGGAGTTTGAGAATCTCGTCGAGCGGGTGATTGAAGTTGCCAGCCCGCCAGCGGCACGAGCCGTTCACACACTGGACGACGACCTTGCCATTGAGGTGGTTAACGGCCTGCTGAGTTACGATTTTATCTATGAAGTCGCGATTCGCGATGAGCGCGGCCACGTCCTGGCCGAAGCCCGCCGCCCGCCCGTGGTGAACAGCTCCGGCTGGCTGGTTAAAATTGTCGATAATGATGTTCTCGCCTATACCTCTCAGCTGGCGGTGCCGGGTTATAACCAGCAATCGACCGGTGAGATTTCTTTTCGGGTCGATAAGCGCCAGGCGCTGTCCGGCTTTTACAGTCGCTCCGAGCTTAACCTGTTGGTGGGCGTGCTGCGCAACCTGGTGTTGGTGGCGCTGCTGTTTATCGCCTTTTACGTCAAGTTAACAAAGCCTCTGGCGCGCCTGTCCCACGAGATTAATGAAATCAACCCCGATCAGCCTGGCGTACGCCGATTGACCCCGTTAGCAGAAGAGCGCAAAGACGAGCTCGCCAGTGTGATCAGCAATACCAATCAGCTGTTAGACGTGGTGGAGCTGTCGTTGGCGAAGCGCCGTGCAGTCGAGCTGGCGCTGCGTAAAAGTGAAGAACATTTGCGTCAGATTGTAGACAGCCTGCCGGTACTGATTGGTGCCCGCAATAAACAAGGCTACTACCGCTTTGCCAACCGGGCGTTGGCCGATGCGTTAGGTTATAGCCCAGAAGAGATGTGCCGCATACATGTGCGCAGTTTGCTGAAGCACTCGGTGAGTGACATAGATTTGGTGCTCGCCAACGATGCCCGGGTGATCGACAACCGTGAAGAGCTCGATGTGGTGGAAGAGAGCTTTATCGGTGCCGATGGTAATCAACTATTTTTGCAAACTCATATGATTCCGCTCGATTACTACGACGAAGTGGTATCGCTTGTGTTGTCGGTTGATGTCACCGAGCGCAAAAACGCCCAGGAAGAAATGCAATACATGGCTCATCATGATGCCTTGACCAGCTTGCCCAATCGCTTGCAGTTGGTTGAGCGGCTAGAGCATGAAGTGCGGCGAGCGGTACGTCATGGGTATTACGGCGCGGTGTTGTTTATCGACCTGGATAAATTTAAAAACATTAACGATTCACTGGGGCACCCGGTGGGAGATCTGGTGTTGCAGGAGATCGCTCGCCGACTAAAAATGGCTGTGCGTGAAGAAGATCTGGTAGCGCGCTTAAGTGGCGATGAGTTTATCGTTGTGCTTACGGTGCTCGATCGGGAGCTGCAGGTGGCGGGACTAAAAGCGGGTGAGGTTAGCGAAAAAATTCGCGCGATTGTCTCGCAGCCTATCGTGCACGAGCAAATGGAGCTGCGTGTTACCTGCAGCGTAGGGGTGGTGGTGTATCCCGATAAAAACAATGTCGTGCACGAACTGCTGCGTTATGCCGATACCGCCATGTACCATGTTAAAGAGCGCGGGCGTGACGCTATTGAGTTTTTTAACGAAGAAATGGCCGATAGGGTGAGTGCGCAATTGGTGATGGAAGGAGACCTGCACCGGGCGCTCGAGCAACAACAGTTTGCTCTGCATTACCAGCCAAAACTGGACATCGAATCCGGCCGGGTGATTGGTGCCGAGGCATTGCTGCGCTGGCAGCACCCGCACAAAGGCGCTATACCACCGATGGAGTTTATTCCGGTACTGGAAACCTCGGGGTTAATTATCGAGGTGGGGCAGTGGGTTATTGAGCAGGCCTGTAAGTGTTTGGCGCACTGGAGTAAACAGGGTTTGTGGCACCCCGGTATGACCCTAAGCGTGAATATTAGCCCGCGCCAGTTTCGCGATGCAAGCTTTGTGCAGGATGTGGTTAACACTTTGCAGCGGTACAATGTGCCCCGCGGTGCATTGGATATCGAGGTGACAGAGGGCATTATTATTCAGCGCGTGGATGACGCGATTGCCACCATGACCGCCTTGGCCGAGCATCATGTAAGCTTCTCGCTGGATGATTTTGGGACGGGTTATTCCTCGATCAGTTACTTAAAGCGCCTGCCGGTCTCCACCCTTAAAATTGATAAAAGCTTTATCCGTGATTTAAGTTGTGACCGCAGTGACCGGGTATTGGTGGAAACCATTATTACTATGGCGCGACTGCTTGATCTAACGGTAGTGGCCGAGGGGGTTGAAACCCCCGAGCAGCTCGAAATTTTACGTGAATACCACTGCCATAGTTATCAGGGGTTTTATTTTAGCCCAGCGGTTGCGGAGGAGGCGTTTAGCGAGTTCTTAAGGCCTTAACCGCCGAGACGACCCAGCAGATAGGGCACCACAGTTTCTACCCGCATTATACGCTCGCCCAGGGTTACGCCCTGAAACCCCGCCTTCGTTAGCATAGCAATTTCGTTGTCGATAAAGCCGCCCTCCGGGCCAATAGCTAACAGTGTTGGTCGGTTGGTTTCTGTGGGGCAGGGTGTGGTCACATAGGGGTGTGCCAGCAACGCATCGTGAGTTTGCATCAGCTTAGGAAGTTCATCTTCGACAAAAGGTCTAAAGCGTTTTGCCCAGTGAATCACCGGAAATCGGGTGTCACAGCCTTGCTCAAGCCCCAACAATAACTCGGCGTGAATTTTTTCGGGGTGCAATTGTGGAGACTGCCAGTAGCTTTTCTCGACCCGGGCGCTTTGCAGTAACGTCAGTTGTTTTACGCCCAGCGCGGCAATGGTTTGCAGGGTGCGCTTGAGCATGGGCGGGCGAGGCAAGCCCAGTATCATGTGAATATTGGACGGCGGCGGCGGCTGCTGCGTCAGGTGAACCTCTAAGGTGATACTGCCGGTATTGATGTCGATGATTGTACCGGTGCCCATCAAACCCTCTACCTGAGCGACACGCAATGTGTCGCCCAGCCCGGCTCGGTGTATTTTAAGGATATGCTCTAGCCGGCGAGAATCGCGCAGTACCGCATGGCCCTGGGGGTCGAAGTCGTCGCCAAATAGCAGAATAAGGTTCATTGTGTGCCTGGGCCTGTCGTCACGGTATGAGGGCAGCCCATTGTGACTAAAAATTTGCCGATCAAATCGTGACAACAGAGCCCTGGCCACGCCGTAATAAATGGCGCCCCGGAGACGATTTGAACGTCCGACCTGCCGCTTAGGAGGCGGCTGCTCTATCCAACTGAGCTACCGGGGCGATGCTCGCCCCAATTGAGCGAGGCGTCATTGTAAAAACTTTGCCGCGAGAAGCCAAGGGAGTGGGGGTTTTTAGCGGTATTTAATGTTACGCCCGGGTCAACGTGTTGCTGGAGGCATTATTAGCAGCGCTGCCGCTGGCATCGTACAGACCGCCGCCCTGGCTTTTGCCGCGCACTAAGTCGAGCAGTTGTTTTAGCGTTTGTTGCGAGCGGGCCACCAGCTTACCGTTGTGGTTGTTTAAATCGTGGCACTGGCGCACCTCTTGTTGTAGCTGTTGCCACAGCGGAATCAGTTGGCTTAATGGCTCGTCACTGGCAAGAAACGTTTCCCAGCTCGACCCGCTGCCGTCGATTTGCAGCGCTTGCAGCAGGGCGGCGCGCTCTTTGGCGTGACCTTCGAGCAAGGCGAGGTGGTCGTTTTTTTCACGGATAAGCGCGGTTAAGGCTTCGTGATCGCGTTGTTGCAGCAATTCGCGCTCTTGGGTAAGCAAAACCTGCAGGCGCTGAGCGGCGTGCAAGTCACGGTTGAGCATTTCACGTACCAGTTGTGGATTGGCAGACATGGTGAACCTCGGTAGACGGTGTAAGGGCAAACGTTTTAACAAAACCCGGGCGCAAGCCCGTCACCTCAGCGTATATGTTGAGGTAAATGCGGCGCCCGAGCTCAGGCAAATGGACTCGGGCGCCGCGGTTATTAACTCAGCAGTTCGTCTTGCGCGAGCATGGCCTCGGCTAAGCGCTCGGGGTTGATTTCAAACCGACCCTCGGCGATTGCCTGCTTAATAGCGCTTACCCGTTCGCTATCTACGCCAGAGGCGTTATCGATTGCCTCGCGTAAGCGGCCAATGTTTTGCGCCTCGGGGCTTAGCGCCACGCTGTCGTCGCCTGCCTGGCTGGCGGCTTGCTCCGGCGCTTTGTCGGCGCGAGTATTACCCGCGGTGCCCGCAGCTCTGCTGCTGTTTGGAGTGTTTGTTTTTACTGTGTTTGAAGTATCAATAACAACCATAATATGTTCCCAACGTTGCCTGATTCCGGTGTCGCACCGGTGTTTGCCAAAACACGTTACCCCGCATCGCCAAAGCGATACATGCAACTCGTCTACATCCGCTTTCGGCAAGCAAGCGTACAACTTTAGTGTTTTTTGTCACTTTTTTGTGAATTGCTTCACATCGACCTATAAAGCGTCTAAAAATTGGCGCCAACCCGGCCTTTGGCTAACACATTGGCGCGGATGACGCGTTCTGAGCTGGTGTTGCGCACCCGTATTTGCTCGCCCACGCGCCCGCTTGCCAGGGCCTCGGCCTGAGTCGCGACAGTAATCGAGCCGTTAGTCGACTCCAGAGTCACAATGTCGCCGCGCTCAACCGCCAGTGGCTGCTCTAGCACACTACTGCGCAAGGGCTCGCCGGCCTGTAGCGGTCGTTTTAGCTGTTGCCCGAGCACCTGGCTCTTAGAGATCAGGTAGCCCTGACGCAAGTTGCTGGTATTAAAGCGCTGGTAGCGAATAACGGACTCATCGATCAGTGCGCCGCGGTTTAGGGTGACTGAGGCAACCAACACCTCCCGGTGAATATCCACCTGCGCGCTTACATAGAGTGACCAGGGTTGCTCTCCTTCGCACTGGGCTTTAACGCTGACCGCGCCGCCTTTATCGCCCAGATCCCGCACCTGAAACGTCAGTGGCAAAGGGCACTGCGTTAGGCGCAAGCGCGGGTCGAGCGGGTCGACGGACACCTCAGTCGCCGCCGATTCGTCCTGCAGTGCGTAATGCTCTTGCAGAAAATGCTTCGTGGCGCTTGTGAGATCATCCAGCTCGTGCCGCTCGGCCGCTCTCGCACCGGCCGCCAGCAGCACTGCGAGGGCGACTGTTACTGTAAGCGTAAGGCGGCTGCGCCGTTGGGTCATGAGCTCTGCTTCCGGTTAGTTGCTGTGGCCGGCAAGGTATCCGCCGGCACCACAAGTGTCTTGTAAGCTATATTTGGGCTGGGATATTAAAGTGTGTCAAAAATCAGCCGTTAACATAGATATAACGCTGTTAGAGCAAAGACCGTGCCGGCGGTAAACCGATTGTGACCGGAATTAAAAGGGCTGACTTTTCTTAGGTTTAGTTTAAGTTTTCCGTATAACTTATTGATAATAAAGGCGCAAAGCTTGTAGTGCGCTGTTTGGAGAGATGGCTATGGCCGGGGTATTGGATAGTGTTAATCAAAGAACCCAGTTAGTCGGGCAAAACCGATTGGAGCTGTTACTGTTTCGGCTTCGCGGTCAGCAACTGTACGGTATTAACGTGTTTAAAGTTAAAGAGGTGCTGCAGTGCCCGCCGCTGAATGAGATTCCGGGGCGCAGTTCCGTCGTGCGCGGCGTCGCCCATATTCGGGGCGGCACCATCCCTATTTTGGATATGAATCTCGCGATCGGCCGCAAGCCGCTCGATAACCTGGCCGAATGCTTTGTGATTATTACCGAGTACAATCGCACCCAGCAGGGCTTTTTGGTCAGCGGGGTGGAGCGTATCGTCAATATGAACTGGAGCGATATTCACCCACCACCAACCGGCGCCGGTAAAGACCACTACCTGACCGCGGTTACCGAGGTCGAGGATAAGTTGGTTGAGATTGTGGATGTTGAAAAAATCCTCGCGGAGGTGGCGCCGGCCAATGAGCAAATCAGCGCCGGAGTGGTCGCCGACGGGATTGGCGAGCGCGTGGTACAAAAGCACGTGTTGATCGTAGATGATTCGAATATTGCCCGCAAACAAATTCAGCGAGTAGTCGAATCTATGGGAATCCGTACTACCCTTAAAAAGGATGGCCGGGAAGCGATGGAATACCTGCTGGGTATGCTGGAGCAGGGGTTAAACCCGCTGGAAGAGCTGATTATGATTATTTCGGACATCGAAATGCCCGAAATGGACGGTTACACCTTTACCGCAGAGCTGCGCGCTAACAGCTCGTTAAACAAGATGTTTGTGGTGTTGCACACCTCGCTAAGCGGTGTATTTAACGCGGCGATGGTTAAAAAGGTGGGCGCCGATGACTTTTTGGCCAAATTTCACCCGGATGAGCTCGCCAAGCGGGTAAACGATCGGGTGCTGTCGATCTCGGGTGAAGATTTACTTGGTGAGTCTGAATAAAATCAATAAACTGCCAGCCGTAGTTAATGTTATATCTATAGTTTGGTTGAAGTTCTGGCAGATGACATAAGGGCGAATATGACAGTCGAACGTACCGCGCCAGGCGGAGCGCTGGCTCAGGCAGAGTTTGATCACTTTCGTCAGTTTTTACAGGACGCCTGTGGCATTTCACTGGGTGAAAACAAGCAGTACCTGGTGACCAACCGGGTGCGGCGTCTTCTGGAAGAGCACGGCCTGCACTCGTTTACCGAGTTGGTTGGCGTCCTTAAAAATAACAGCAATCGCCGCCTGAGGGATCAGGTGATCGATGTGATGACAACGAATGAAACTTTCTGGTTTCGCGACTCGTACCCGTTTGAATACCTTAAAGCCAAGATTTTACCCGAGCTTATGCTGCCGGCTAACCGTATGTTTGGCCCGATACGGATTTGGTCCGCTGCCTGCTCCTCGGGGCAAGAGCCATACTCGTTAAGTATGGTGCTGGAGGAGTACCGCCGCCGCGCCATGGGTGCGCTGGCGCGCCCGGTGCAAATCGTGGCTACTGACCTGTCGTCTATCGTACTCGAGCAAGCGCGCCAGGGTATTTATGACCGGCTGTCGGTGATGCGGGGCTTGTCGCAAGAGCGCCGCGATATGTACTTTGATCCGCTCGACGACAACCGCTGGCAGGTAAAGCCTAAATTGCGCGAGTGTATTGAGTTTCGGGCACTTAATTTGTTGGACTCGTACACGGCGCTGGGGCGTTTTGATGTGGTGTTTTGCCGCAATGTCTTGATTTACTTTGATGCCGAGCTTAAAAAGCGGATTTTGGAAAAAATCCACGCCTGCCTAAAGCCCGGAGGTGTTGTATTTTTGGGCTCTTCGGAAGGGGTGGCGGGCGCCTCGCACTTGTTTGAGATGGTGCGTTGCGAGCCCGGCATTTTGTATCGCGCCCTCTAGTCGGCCGGCTACGGCCGCTTGTCTCTTCCCCCATTAAGCGTCACTCAGGCGCTGCCTCATTACCCACTATTCTCTCGCTATTAAGCGGCAATCCGGGCGGAAATGCCTTGCCGCTTTTAACGTCTGGTGTGCCTTGCTCGGTTGTAAGTTCTCTTTACTCTTTATAAATAATATAACAATAACAATGGGTTAGGGTGTTTTGTTGTTTTTGGCACGGGGTGTGCAATAACGCTTGCAACGATATTTATCACGCACTGCGAGCAAACGAAAATGGCAATTTCTTTTTCAGAAGCACTGGGTATCCACGAGCCGGCATTGCAGTTGCGGGCCCGTCGCGCAGAGGTGCTGGCTAACAACCTGGCCAACGCCGATACTCCTGGGTTTAAAGCGCGGGATATGGACTTTAAGGCAGAGCTTGCACGTCAATACTCAGCGGCCGAGCGCCACTTTGATGTCGCGGTAAACAAAACCCACGCCGGCCACTTGGCCGGGGGCGCCTCAGCCTCGGGCGATGTCTCTTTGGGGTTTCGTGTCCCGCACCAAAGCTCGGTAGACGGAAACACAGTAGAAGGGCAGGTTGAGCACGCGGCGTTTATGAAAAACGCCCTGGATTTTCAGGCCAGCTTTATGATGCTTAACAAAAAATTTAAAGGCTTGTCCAGCGCGATCAGCGGACAGTAAGCGGCAGTAACCAGTTAAGGCAGCGGAGATAACCCATGGCGATTGGAAACATTTTTGACGTAGCAGGTTCGGGCATGAACGCCCAGAGCCTACGTCTCAACACCACGGCCAGTAATTTAGCTAACGCCCAGTCGGCCTCGTCCAGTGCCGGCGATGTGTATCGCTCGCGTCAGCCGGTGTTTGCCGCTATGGCCCGCGAGGCGATGGCCTTTGGCGCCGAACCTATCGACGGTAATGCGCAGGCTGCCAGCGCCGGAGTACAAGTGTTGGGTGTGGTAGAGAGCGATGCGCCCTATGAGCAGCGCCACGAGCCCACTCATCCACTCGCCGATGAAGACGGCTACGTGTACTACCCCAACGTTAATGTGGTGGAAGAGATGACCAACATGATTTCTGCCTCGCGCTCGTTTCAGGTGAACGTCGAGGTAATGAACGCAGCCAAACAGATGGCGCAACGCGTCATCACGCTCGGACAGTAAGGATAAAGCCATGACCACGGTGAATGAGACAAGCTCGGCGGGAAATGTCCTGAGCAATTTGAGTATTAACAATAAAGAGCCTGAAACCAAAAGCAACGAGTTGGGGCAGTCGGCTTTTTTGGAGCTGATGATTACCCAAATGAACAACCAGGACCCGCTGAGCCCGCAGGATAACACCGAGTTTATCGCGCAGCTGGCACAGTTTAGTTCGGTTGAAGGGCTCGAGCGGTTAAACACCAGCTTTGAAGATTTTAGCGGCAACTTTATGTCTAACCAGGCGCTGCAGGCTTCGTCGCTGGTAGGGCGCTCGGTAACAGTACCTACGGACACGACCTATTTAGCCGAGGGCGGGATTATTTCTGGTTCGGTCAATCTGCCGCAAAGCAGCCCCAATACCCAGGTTAGTATTTACGATAGCAGCGGCGCCTTAGTCGGACAAATACCGCTGGGGGCTCGCGAAGCGGGCGAGACAGTGTTCCGTTTTGATGGCCAGTATATGGAGGTCGATGGCGAGCTGACTAATTGGACCGCAGGTGAAGAGCCGTTTGCCCCGGGTGATTATACGTTTGAGGTAAATGCCACCGTTGACGGTAAGACGGAATCTATAGCCACCTCGCTTAGCGCCAATGTTAACAGTGTGACGCTCGCCGAAAACGGCGGCATCATCCTAAACCTTGCCGGTGTCGGCGCGGTTAATATCGCTGATATTAAACAGTTTAACTAATTAAAATTGCATGCCGATGGCGGTCTGCATTAACAGGAGAAGCGTACGATGCCTTTTAACACTGCTCTGAGCGGCATTCGGGCCGCCAATACTGATCTAAAGGTGACCGGCAATAACATTGCCAATGCCAGCACCACCGGCTTTAAAAATTCTCGTGCCGAGTTTGGCGACGTGTACGCCAGCTCATTGCTTGGCAGTGGCTCTAACACGCCGGGCGCCGGGGTAAACCTGCAAAAAATTCGTCAGCAATTTAGTCAGGGTAACCTGAACTTTACCGAAAACCAGCTGGATTTGGCGATTAATGGTGCGGGGATGTTTATTCTCGATAACGCCGGTGACAAGCTCTACGGTCGCGACGGAACCTTTGGTTTGGATAAAGACGGTTATATCGTCAACAACACCGGCTCCAATTTGCAGGGCTTTATCGCCGACGACGAAGGCAATGTGGGCGGTATTCTTGAAGATTTACGTGTGGATGTGGAGAACCAAGCGCCTAAGGCGACTACCGAGTTGGATCTTTCTTTCAACTTAGATGCTAGAGAGGCAGCACTTGATCCTGCTGAGTTCGATCCGAGCGATCCCGCCACTTACAATAATGCCACATCGGCGACTGTTTACGATAGCTTAGGTAATAGCCATACCTTGTCGCAGTATTTTGTAAAAACTGGTGATAATACGTGGGATGTTTATCCTCAGGTGGATGGGGAAGACTTAGCTGCCCCTGCAGATCCCATTGCGATCTCTTTTGACGAAAACGGGGCTATAACAACGGAAGACGCCAATGGAGTTTTGGTGCCGACCTCATTCGCGTTATCTTATGATCCGGGTAATGGGGCTGCTCCTGCGGACATTGAAATTGACTACGCCAATTCCACGCAGTATGGCAGTGGTTTTTCAGTAGAAGCTCTTAGCCAGGATGGTTACACCACCGGGCGCTTAGCCGGTATCGACATCGATGAGCAGGGCTTAATCTTTGCCCGTTTTACCAACGGCGAGGCACAAACCATTGGCCAGGTGGCGCTGGCCAGCTTTAACAACCTGGAGGCGCTAAAGCCTGTTGGCTCCACCTTGTGGGCTCAGACCGCCGACAGTGGTGAGTTGATTGTCGGAGCGCCGGGCTCGGCCTCTTTTGGCGATATTCAGGCCGGCGCACTGGAGGAATCTAACGTTGATTTGTCGGAGCAGTTGGTGAACTTGATTATTGCTCAGCGCAACTTCCAGGCAAACTCAAAAACTATTGAGACGGCTAACCAAACCACGCAAACCATTATTAATCTGCGCTAACGGGTAGCGCCAGGCGGCGCAAAACCGGCTTGATAAGCGGCGGCAAACGGCGGAAGCGGTTTGCCGCTTTTTTGTGTCTGGTTATTAACTTTTTGAACAGTTGCTTCGCAGCCCACGTATGACGCGGGTGTCGGTGTTGGCACAGCGGTTGCAATAACCACCGTAACGACGCATAACTGCCAATAAACCAACGGAGTCTGTTGTGGATAAAGCTCTCTATATCGCAATGACCGGTGCCAAGCACAACATGATCGCGCAGGCGAGCCATGCGAATAACATGGCCAACATTAATACCACGGGCTTTCGTGCGGACTTTGCCGTGGCCCGCAGTATGGGTGTGTATTACGGCGATGGCCAGCCCACCCGCGCCTACGCCATGACGGAATCTCCCGCCTCAGATTTTACGCCGGGTCCCATTCAGCAAACCGGGCGCGAGCTGGATGTGGCGATCGAGGGCGATGGCTTTTTGGCGGTTCAGTCACCGACCGGTGGTGAGGCTTACACCCGCGCGGGTAATTTAACGCTCGATGCCAATGGCATTTTACGCGGCGCCGGTGGGTTGCCGGTGATGGGCAACAACGGCCCGATTGCACTGCCGCCCACCACGCAAATCAGTATTGGTGAAGATGGCACTATCTCTATCCAGGGCCAGGGCGAAGGCCCCGAGACTCTAGTTGAGGTCGACCGCTTAAAACTGGTTAAGCCTGAGTACGGTTCGCTGGAGAAATCGGCAGACGGTTTGTTTCGCGCCCTTAACGGCGCTGATTTAGTGGCCGATGCCGAGGTGCGTGTGACATCGGGCGCACTAGAGGGCAGCAACGTCAGTGCCGTGGATGCTTTTACCGATATTTTAAGTTTGTCTCGCCAGTATGAAATGCAAGTCAAGCTGATGAAAACCTTTGAACAAAACTCCGAAAGCTCAGCACGTCTGTTACAGATGTCTTGATCCGTTCGTTAACGACTAGAGGATAACGCCATGCACGCGGCACTTTATGTCAGTAAAACCGGCCTTACGGCGCAGGACAAACAGCTGACCACCATATCCAACAACCTGGCCAACGTCGGCACCGTGGGCTTTAAGCGCGACCGGGTGACCTTTGAAGATTTGTTGTACCAAACTCAGCGTCAGCCGGGTGCGCAATCGACGCAAGACACCGAACTGCCGTCGGGTTTGCAATTGGGTACCGGTGTGCGGGTAGTGGGCACGCAAAAGCAGTTTACCGAAGGTAACCTTGAGGTCACCGATCAGGCGTTGGATGTCGCTATTAACGGGCGCGGCTTTTTACAAATTTTGCGGCCCGACGGTTCCGTGGCTTATACCCGCAATGGTCAGTTGCAAATTAATGGCGAGGGGCAGTTGGTAAATGCCGATGGCCACCTTCTGGAGCCGGCGATTAACGTCCCCGAAAATGCCAGCAACATTACCATTAGCCAGGACGGTGTGGTTAACGCCTACGTCGATGGCGAGGTCGACCCGCAGCAGTTGGGCGATATCTTGTTAGCGGATTTCATCAACCCCGCTGGGCTGCAAGCGATTGGTGGCAATTTATTTGTCGAGTCGGTTGCCAGCGGTAACCCGCTGATTGGCGCCCCCTCTGAGAATGGTATGGGCAGCTTGCAGCAGGGCATGCTCGAGAGCTCCAACGTTGAGATCGTACAAGAGATGGTCGACATGATCAGCACGCAGCGGGCGTACGAGCTGAACTCAAAAGTCGTGTCAACCGCCGACCAAATGCTGCAATACATTACGCAAACACTGTAACGGGGTTGGCAAATAGGTGAACACCATGATGGGTAATAAAAAAGTCGTGAGTCTGTGGGGGATAGCCGCTCTGTGGTTAAGCGGCTGCGCCTCGTACGCTCCGCCACAACCGGGCGACCCGCACTACGCGCCAGTGGTTTCAGCCACTTACCAAGAGCCTGTGCAAACCAGTGGCTCGCTGTACCACGATCGCAGCATGAGCCTGTTTACCGACTCCAAAGCGCGCAACGTGGGCGATATTATTACCATTGTGCTCACCGAGCGGACCGTCTCCAGCAAAAGCTCTGGCGTTAATGTCAGCAAAGACAGCTCGACCAGTTTGCCCGCTGGCACTATTTTGGGCATGACGCCCACCTTAAACGGTGCACCCTTTGATACCAATATCAGTCAGGAGCGTGAGTTTAACGGCGATGCCGGGGCCGATCAAAGCAACAGCCTGAGTGGCTCAATTGCCGTCACCGTCGCCGAGGTATTACCCAACGGCAACCTTATTGTACGCGGTGAAAAGTGGATGACGCTTAATCGTGGTGATGAGTTTATTCGCATTAGCGGTATTTTGCGGCCCGACGATATCTCACGCCAAAACACCGTGTCTTCCACCAAACTTGCCAACGCTCAAATTTCTTACAGCGGTACCGGTGAGCTTGCCAACTCGCAATCGATGGGTTGGATGTCGCGCTTTTTTAACAGCGCCTATTGGCCGTTCTAAGGGGGCGGTATGAAAACACTCACAGGTTTACTGTTAACCACTTTACTGGCCACATCATTACTGGGTGCCTGGGCCAACGCCGCCCGGGTTAAAGATCTTGCCTCGGTGGCAGGGGTGCGCTCTAACCAACTTATCGGCTATGGCCTGGTGGTGGGGCTAGATGGTACGGGCGACCAGACCACCCAAAGCCCATTCACCACGCAATCGTTTGGCAATATGTTGAAGCAGTTTGGCATCAATGTACCCGAGGGTACGCGCATGCAAATGAAAAACGTTGCTGCGGTAATGATTCACGCCGATCTTCCCGCCTTTGCTAAGCCCGGGCAGGCGATCGACATTACGGTATCGTCGGTCAGTAACGCCAAAAGTTTGCGCGGCGGCACCTTGCTGATGTCAAAACTAAAAGGTATTGACGGCAATACTTATGCAGTCGCTCAGGGCAGCTTGGTGGTGGGGGGCTTTGGGGTGGACGCTAACGATGGCTCCAATATAACCGTCAATGTACCCAGCGTAGGGCGCATACCCAATGGCGCCACGGTAGAGCGCAGCGTACCTAACAACTTTAATAGCAATCAACCGATTGTGTTTAATTTAAACCGCGCCGATTTTACCACCGCCAACCGTTTGGCGACGGCCATTAATGACATGCTGGGCCCCGAAGTGGCGGCCGCCATCGACGCGGTCTCGGTAGCGGTTAAAGCCCCGCAAGATCCCGCGCACCGGGTGGACTTTATGGCGCTGCTGGAAAACATTGAAGTTAAACCCGGTGAAGAAGCCGCGCGCGTGGTGATCAATTCACGCACTGGCACCATTGTGGTCGGTCAGCATGTAAGAGTGTCACCGGTGGCCATTACTCACGGTAACTTAACGGTGTCGATCTCGGAAGATTACGATGTGAGTCAGCCCGGAGCCTTCTCTCAGGGGCAGACGGCTATTACCCCCAATAGCACCATTGATGTCGAAGAAGAAGCGAACCCGATGTTTAAGTTTGCACCCGGTTCAACCCTGGAAGATATTGTTCGCTCGGTGAATAACGTGGGGGCATCGCCATCGGATTTAATGGCGATACTCGAGGCGCTAAAACAGTCGGGCGCGCTTAAAGCAGAACTACTGGTGATTTAATGAACGGCTTCGATACAAAAGCAAGTGCCAGCATTGCCCAGGATACGTTTCTGAATGGTCAGGGGCTTGAGGCGGTTAAAAAAATGGGGCGCGACAAAGACCCAGAGGCGCTGCGTCAAATGGCGCGTCAGTTTGAGTCTTTGTTTGTGCAACAAATGCTAAAGAGTATGCGTGCTGCCTCCGAGTCTTTTGGTGAAGGCAACTACATGAACAGCTCTGAAACTCAGTTTTACAGCGATATGCTCGATCAGCAATGGTCGCTGGAGCTGAGCAAGGGCCGCGGCATGGGTTTGGCGGACACGTTATACCAACAGTTACTAAAAACTTATGGCCAGTATTTACTCAATGATAGCAACAATAAGGGTACCGATGTTTCGTCGCTCGATGCGTTAGTGCAACAACAAGCGCTGCAGTTTGATCCGCGCCGCGTTAGCCAGCGTGTTGCCGATGCGGCTGAACCAGCGGAGCCGTTGGCGGGTCAGCCGGGCGCCTCAAAAACGACCTCTGATGCACCTGTGGTGGCTACTGGTGCCGCCGGCTTTATCGATGCGATAAAGCCCTATGCTAACTGGGCGGCACAAACCTTGGGCGTCGCGCCCCAGGCGTTAATGGCTCAGGCGGCGCTGGAGACCGGTTGGGGCAAACACTTGGTGCGCGATGACGCCGGCAGCAGTTTTAACTTGTTTAACATTAAAGCGGGTAAAAGCTGGAGCGGTGATACTGTGACGGTTAAGACTACCGAGTACACAAATGGCGAGGTGCAAAGTATTGACGCGGCGTTTCGGCGTTATGGTTCGCTGCAAGAGAGCTTCTCAGATTATATTGCCCTGATGCAAAAGCCGCGTTACCAAAACGCGTTGGCCCAGGGGCAAAACGCCGATGCCTATGTGGAGCAGTTGCAGCAGGCCGGTTACGCCACCGACCCAGAGTATGCGAATAAATTAAAAGCCATTATGCAACGAGAAGATTTTGCCGGTAGCAGCGCTTTGGCCGCCTACCAACAACACGTAGGTAACCAATAATGGCTGGATTACTCTCCAATGCAATATCGGGTTTGCAAGCAAGTCAAAACGCGCTGCGCACCGCCGGTAACAATATCGCCAATGCCAATACTCAGGGGTATAGCCGGCAGGATGTATCTTTTGGTACCCGGCCACCACAAAACGTGGGCAGCGCAGGTTACTTAGGCAATGGCGTCAGCACAGAGTCGGTATCGCGCACAGTGGATCAGTTTATTTTGACCCAGCTGCGCCTTGATACCGCGACCTTTAATCAGCTTGATACCTTCAACCTTAACATCGGTAAAATTGATAGCCTGTTGGCCAATTCAAACACCGGATTATCCGGTGGCTTTGAAAGCTTTTTTGCCGCGTTGCAAAGTGCGGCCGATGACCCGTCTTCAACGCCGGCGAGGCAGTTGGTGATCGACCAGGCCAAAGGGTTGGCTTCGCGCTTTAACAACTTGTACGACCGCTTTGCCGTTATTGAAAACGGTATCGAGAGTGAGATTAATGTTGTTACCGGGCAAATCAATGGCCTGGCGGAGAACATTGCCGAGCTGAATAAAACCATTGTGCAGTTGCGTGGCGCCAACGGCGCGGAGCCAAACGATTTGCTGGACAAGCGAGATGAAGCGCTGCGTCAGTTGTCAGAGCTTGTGGCGGTTAATATCGTGCAGCAAGACGGCGGTGATATGAATGTCTATATCGGCAATGGTCAGCCGCTGGTCGTGGGCAGCAACACCGCATCGGTTAGCAGCAATGGCTCCGGCGACGTATTTTTGGGTACCACCGCAGGCGCCACCAACATCAGCGAGCAACTCTCCGGCGGAAAGTTAGGTGGCTTACTGCAGTTTAATGCCAGTGTACTTGAGCCCGCCCAAGCCCAGTTGGGCAAGCTTGCGGCGGTTGTCTCTTTTGAAATGAACAGCTTGCAAGCTCAGGGGATCGACCTAAACAGTGAATTCGGTGAAAACCTGTTCTCACCGGTCAGTGCCGGTGATGTGACCAGTGTGGCCGGTGGTGGCAGCTTAACGGTAGAAGTTACCGATGCCGGTGATTTAATGGACAGTGATTATCAGGTGGATATCGTCGCCGGTCAGGTCAATATTACCCGCCTTGATGATGGTGAGGTGACGAGCTTTGCCGGAGCGCCACCGCAGTCTTTGACCCTGGACGGCATCACCTTTGATATAACTGGTGCGGCGGGTGACAGCTTTAGGTTAGACACTAATCTGGCGGTTAATGCCAGTAACATTGCGGTTAACGAGTTAACCCCGCGGGACTTGGCGTTGGCCTCCCCGGTGCGCACAGAGGCCGCGGCGGGTAATGCCGGCTCTGGTGTTATTAGTGCTGGCAACGTGATTCGCGGCTTGGGGCCTGATACCCCCAACGTTGGTCCGCTCGCAGGGGCGCCAGTCACCATTGAGTTTATCGCCACCGACGAATACCGCTTTGTGGATAGCGCAGGCAATGAGCTTGAACCTGGCGTAACGCACGCCTACACACCGGGCGAGCCAATTTACCCGGAGTTTGCGGCCGTTGCGGGCGCCGAGAGTTATGAAATAAACATTCAAGGTAATCCGGCTCCGGGCGATAGCTTTACCATTAGCTTTAATGACAATGCGGCTAACGATAACCGCACCGCGCTTAAAATGGCGGGGTTGGAAACGGCTATAACGATGGCCGGCGGCTTAAGTTTGTCCGACGCTTACGGCCAAATGGTTGAGCAGGTGGGCGCCAAAGCCAATTTGGCACGTATGAATACCGATGCGGCGCGCAGTGTTCTGGAGCAAACCCAGTCTTTGCGTGACAGTATCTCTGGGGTAAACCTCGATGAAGAGGCGGCTAAATTGATTAAGTTTGAGCAAGCCTACAATGCCAATTCGCAGGTCATCTCCATCGCGCGCGACGTTTTTGACACATTGTTAAACGCTTTTTAATGTGACTGTCGCGCGGATAGTGATCGCGGCTGAATAAAGGGCACCTTAAGGGCATTAGGTACAGCATATGCGAGTATCAACATCACAAATCTATACCATCGCCAACATTGGTATGCGCGATGCGCAGGCGGCTATTAACAAAACCAACTCGCAAATGGCGTCGGGCCAGCGTGTTTTAACGCCCGCCGACGACCCGGTGGCGGCCACGCAAATTATGCAGTTAACCCAGCAGTTGGCGCGGCTGGAGCAATTTAACAAAAACATCGATGTGGCCGAAAACAAGCTGTCGCTTGAAGAGGTCGCTCTCGATAGCATTACCTCGCTGGTGCAGGGCATGCAAGAGCTCGCGGTAAGCGCAGGTAATACGGCAACCTTAACGCCCTCAGAATATAAAATGATGGCGGCCGAGGTCGACAGCCGCATTAAAGAGTTGCTCAATTTACAAAACACGAAAGACTCTTCGGGGCAGCATATTTTTGCCGGTTATCAGAGTGCTCAGCCCGCCTATGCCGAGCAGGGCGGGGCGGTTGCCTACCAGGGCGATGACGGCTCGGTATCACTGCAAGTGTCCGAGAGTGTCACTATTCAGGCGAGCGACCCGGGGCGCAAGATATTTGAAGGCATTAGTACGTCCCATAATACGTTTAGTGCCTATGATTTGACGGCAACCAGTGAAGTCACTGGTTTTACGGTGGCCGATCAGGACGCGCTGGATCAGATGGTGCCTGGCACGCTTAAGATAAGCGTGGCGGGCGGTGTGATATCGGTTACGGATAACAACGGCAATTCCGTGCCGCCTATTCCTGCCTCGCAGCCGAATACGGCCCCCATCGAAATTGCGGGTATCAGCATGAGTTTAGCCGACGGAGATACTCTGGCGCTTAATATTAAGCCCGAAGAGTCGAGCATCATGCAGACGCTGACTAATTTTCGTGATGCGATGCTAAACGCGGCTAATGTGACCGATGCCGAACTCTCCGGGGTTATCGATAAAACCCTTGGCACCTTAAATAATGCTGTTACCCGCATTGGCGAGGTTCAGGCCGAGGTGGGCGCGCGGTTAAATACTCTGGAGTCGACTAAGAACCTTAATGCCGATAGTGCGCTCTACACCCAAGAGGTACTGGGCTCACTGCAAGATTTGGATTACGCTGAGGCCACCACCCGGCTGCAAATGCAAGAGTTGGTGCTAAGCGCGGCGCAACAAAGTTTTGCCAAGGTCAGTAAGCTGACGTTGTTTAATTATTTGTAACACGGGCTTTTAGTAAACGGCTGCGACGCGGCTGTATAACCCGATCGACTTTGAGACTTTTATGGCTGACGATTCAACCTCCGGTACGGCAGACGATAGCGCCCTGGCACGGCAGTTCTCGCTGGCGATTAAAGCCTCGCACGAGCTGCTACAGCTGGCTCGCGCTGAACGCTGGCAGGATTTTGAGCGGCAGTTTCGCCAGCGCGACGCACTGCTGCAACGTATCGACGCCGAGGTGACCGGCATGCTGCCTTTATCCGAGCAAGATTCCGCGATAATTAGTGAAAAGCTGCAGCAACTGCGTGAATTGAACGATCAAATATTAACTGTGGCAGAGCTAAGTAAAAGTGCCACTCTGGGTGAGCTCGCCAAAGATCGCAGTGCCCGTAAAGCCTTAGCCGCTTACAACAAGCCCTAGTATTGCCAGTATCCCGCCGTGTTTTAATCCTCACAGCCTACCATCTGTAAAACAGCTCTGAGCTTACACCCTAACAGGGTTGAGTTCGCTGCTCTGACGCGTTGTAGCTACCGTTGCTTAGCCATTATCTACAGTCAGATTGAACCTCTAAGTGCCTGTAAAGTATAGGAATTATATATTTATTGGCGCCTGAGTTAAAAAAAGCCTAAAGCAATCAAACCTCCGGACGATAACCTACACAGAAGTGCTGCAAACACGCAACTTCATCATCGGCTGATCACAGCTGGCAAGACTGTGAACAGGAATAAAACTTAGGAGATTACTCATGGCTCTAGTAATTAATACCAACGTTGCCTCCCTGAATACACAGCGCCAGCTGTTACAATCAGGCAATTCGCTCGATCAAGCCACCGAACGTCTGTCGTCCGGTAACCGCATTAACTCGGCCAAAGACGATGCCGCCGGCCTCGCCATTGCCAACCGTATGACCTCGCAAATTCGCGGTCTGGACCAGGCAGTACGTAACGCTAACGACGGCGTATCCATGATTCAAACCGCTGAAGGTGCCCTGCAAGAAGCCACCAACATGCTGCAGCGTATGCGCGAGCTGTCGGTACAGTCTGCTAACGGCATCTACTCTGACTCTGACCGCAGCCGTCTGGACGCTGAAGCCCAGCAGCTGAAATCTGAACTTAGCCGTATCGCCGAAGAGACTACCTTTAACGGTAAAAATCTTCTGGACGGCAGCCTGCAAGAGACTTCTCTGCAAGTAGGCTCTGAGCAAAACCAAACCATCGAAATCACTGTTGGCTCTTTCGCGGTTGACAAGCTGGGTGGCGGTGCTGGTGGTGATATTGTTGGTAGTGAGCTTACTCTGGCTGGTACAGGTGATGGGTCCGCACCTTTAATAGCATTGGCAGGCGCGAGTGTCACTATTAATGGGCAGGCCTTAAGCGACACTGACTTGGAAGGCGCTACCACAATGGATGAGTTGCGTGATGTGATTAATTCGGGTGTGTCTAATGTTCAGGCTGATGCCGTTACTGAGGCAGTTGCTACCTCTGAGGGCGATGGGGTTATTCGCGGCACTGACTCACTAAACCTTAGTGTTGTTAATGGTGACGGTTCAACCTCAACTTTCCAAATCCGCGACACCGGCAGTATGGATGAGTTGGTTGCGAAGATTAACTCTGAGTCTGGCGGAACTATCGAGGCAAGCCTGAATGACGATGGTCGTTTAGTATTGGCTAACGAGGGCGGCGCTTCGATTACAGTTGGGTATACCGGCGGTACAAATACGTCTACAGGCGCAATTGCGGCTAGTACCAGTGCAAGCCTCACATTGTCCTCTACGGACGATAGCGGTGTTACTGTTGCGTATGACGCCGCCGCAGACGCTGGGGTTTTAGGTATCGATGCTCGTTCCGAAGCAGGTGATATCACGGGTCAGGCGTTAACTGCAGCGGATCTAGCTGAAGGTGATATCAAAATAAATGATGTAAGTGTTGGAGCGACTGTAACAGCTGATGGTGCTCAAGGCATTGCTGATGCGATTAACGAAATATCTGATCAAACAGGAGTTGTAGCTTCTGTTGATACCGGCGCGCTGGTATTAAACTCAGTCGACGGCACTGAAATGTCAATCGAATTGAGTGGTGCGGCTACCTCGGTAAACACAGGTCTCCAGAACGTTAATACCGCCACCACCGTAGGCGATAGCGTTGCTAACATCGATATCACCACTCAGGAAGGCGCGCAGAAAGCCATTGGCATTCTCGACCGTGCGATCGACCAGGTAGGTGAAACCCGCGCTGATTTGGGTGCGGTTAACAACCGCTTAGACTTTACTGTGTCCAACCTGTCTAACGTAAGTGAGAAGACTGCAGCGGCCCGCTCGCGGATTACCGATGCGGACTTCGCGGCCGAGACTGCAAACCTCAGCCGTTCTCAGGTGCTGCAACAGGCCGCTACGGCAATGCTGGCTCAGGCCAACTCTCGTCCGCAGCAGGTACTGTCGCTGCTGCAGTAAGTCCGAATCATCCCGCCGGGTAACCGGCGGGATTTTTTGCTTGAGGGTTAAGCTATGAATGAAGTGAACGCAACCGCCGCGGGGCATTTGGTTCCCGTTTCCCCGGTGACGGCTTCATCAGCACCCGCCAACCGCGAAGCCAGTAGAGACGGCAAGGAGTTGCCGCCGGCAATCACCGAGACGTCAAAATCGGCTTCGCGCGAGGCTCAAAAGGAAGCAGACTTTCAAAGTAGTGTCCAAGAGGCTGTGGCTCATATGAATGAGTTTATTCAGTCTACCCAGCGCGATTTACAGTTCAGCTACGACAGTGACACGGGTGACACCATAGTGAGAGTCGTGGATAGCGCCACGCAAGAGGTGATACGCCAGATTCCTGACGAGATTTTCGTAAAGTTGGCCCGCCAATTGAATGCCGATGAACCGGTACAGCTATTGTCTGCCCAAGCTTAATTTACTGGCCTGAACAGACCGATGAGGGGGTACCTATTTGGGGCCCCCTTTTTTGTGCTCGGGTTTTGTGAACTGAGTGGCTAAAGTTTAGCCTTTGGTGGCCGATAGCGAGAGACCAGTACAGATATTTGGCTATTAAAGTACTCACTTTGGCGGGCGGTTATGGCGACGATTGGCAACGATATCATCAACACCATTGGTTCTGGCTCGGGCATTAACAGCTCGCAGCTGATCAACGATTTGGTCGAGATCAACGATTTGCCCCAGCAGCAGCGGTTGGATAGCCGCGAGACCCTGCTGGACGCGCAAATATCCGATTACGGTATGCTGCGCAGCGCCATGTCAGAGCTCGAAGCTTCTATCGCTCAGCTCAGCAGCGCCGACACCTTTGACGCCAAGGCGGTGTCGATTCCCGATACCTCACTGCTGGCGCTGACCAAGCTTGACTCAAGCGCCGCGGCCGGAAATTACCAAATTAAAGTCGAGCAGGTGGCTCAATCGCAATCACTCAGCAGTGGTGGCTACGCCAGCGCCGACGCGGAAATTGGCACCGGCGAACTCACCCTGCGTTTTGGTGCCTGGAACGGGGCGTTGGATGCCTTTACGGTAGATGCCGAAAAGACCGGCGCCAGTATTACCATCGATGAGACCAACAACACGCTCGAGGGGCTGCGCGACGCCATCAACGACGCCGACATAGGCGTTCAGGCCTCTGTGGTCAGCGATGGCGGCCAGTACCGCTTACTGTTAACCAGCCCCAGTGGTGCCAGCAACGAGCTGGAAATCAGCGTTGCCGAGGACGGTGTTGTGCCCGGGCTCGGCGATTTTGCCTTTGCCGAGTCTGGCCAGTCGCTCACCCAGCAGCAAGAGGGGCTCAATGCCCGTCTGCGTGTTAACGGCCTGCAGGTAGAGCGCGATAGCAATAATATTACCGATGTGATTCAGGGGCTTGAGTTTGATATTTTTAGTGCCTCGACCAGCGAGTCGGTGAGCATCTCGATTAGCGCCGATCGCACCCTGGCGGAAACCGCCATTCGCGACTTTGTGGCCGCTTACAACACCTTTTTGGGTGAGACCGAGAAACTGGTGGGCTATAACGAAGAAACCGAAGAGTATGGTTCGCTGCGCAGTGACTCGCTGGCCAATAATATGGTTGATTCGGTGCGCAGCTTTTTAGGCGCAGCCGTGCCGGGTATTGGCGCGGGCTTTACCAACCTCGCTAACCTGGGTATTCAAACCCGTCTGGATGGCACCCTCGAAATTAATGAAGATCCGGATCGCCCCAATACTAACTTTCAGGCGGCCATGGGCGAAAACTACGACTTAGTCAAAGCGCTGTTTACGCCACAGGTAAGCTCGGATGACAACAAAATTGAGGTGGCAAGTTTTAGTGGTGCCACCACCCCCGGGGACTATGAAGTTGTTATTACTCAGCAGGCCACTAAAGGCTCGCTAACGGCGAATGCACCCGCCGGCGGCTTTCCGCTCGATACCACCGGTAAAGATTACAGTTTTAGCATTGCGGTTGATGGTGTAGTGGCCGATATCACGCTGCCCGACGGCGTCGTTTACAACTCGCTAGAGGACGTGGCGGTCGAAATTCAATCGCTGATTAACCTCGACAGCTCGGTGCAGCAGGCCGGTGTCTCAATCGAGGTTGACGTTGTAGGTGGCGCACTGCAGTTTGGCTCGGACAGTTACGGCCACGACAGCAGTGTCGCTATTAAAACCGTGGGCGCTGACGCAGGCGATTTAGGCTTACAAGTGGCGACCGGCACGGTGGGGGTTGATGTGGCCGGGACGGTCAACGGCGAAACCGCGTTTGGTTACGGCAACGTTTTACTGCCGGCTATTAACACGGCGGCCGAGGGCCTACAGTTTATTGTTAAAGACGGCGCCACCAGTGCCAACGTGAACTTCTCCCGTGGTTTTGCCGGTGGAATGTCGAGCCTGATTAATAGCTTTTTAGACAGCAAAGGGCTGATCGCCGAGCGAGAGTCCAAGTTTGAAGACGAGCGCACTGAGATTGAGGATGACCGCAGCGATGTCGAGCGCCGCTCCGATGCCTATCGCGCCCGGCTCGAGAGTCAGTTTTTGGCGATGGAGCTGATCGTTAATAATTTAAACAACACGCAAACCTTTCTGGAAGGGCTCAACGACAGGCTGCCTTTTACCGCGCCTAAATAGCGGTCAGTAAAGCGAGTAAAAGCCGCTCCAAAAGCCCGTGCCGCGATCGTGGTGCGGGCTTTTTTACGCTTTATGGCGCGGCGGCGGCGAGCAAAAAATTGGCAATTATGGGTAAAGTTTCGCGCCCGGTTGCCGAAAGCTAAATAACCCAGGCGTTAACGCCTTAACGATAATCTGAGTTAGCGGTCGAGACCTATTTATGAATTCTTACAGCGCCATTCAGAACTACCAGCAAGTTAATGTTCAGTCGAGCGTGGTGGATGCATCGCCTCATCGTTTGATTCAAATGCTCTTTGAAGGTGCCCTGGAGCGTATTGCCCAGGCCAAGGGCTCATTGGCGCGCGGCAGTTTAGTGCAAAAGTCAGAGCGTATCAGCAAAGCGGTTGCCATTGTGCAAGGCCTGCAGGGCAGCTTGAGCGATACTGAAGGGGGCGAGCTTACCGCCAACTTAGACGCACTGTACGATTATGTTATTCGCACTCTGATTCAGGCGAACCAAAGTAATGATGTGGCAAAGCTCGACGAGTGCGCGAAACTGCTTGGTGATGTGAAGTCAGGCTGGGATCAAATGCTCGACAAACAGGCGGCCGCCGCCGGAGCTTATTTGTGAGATTGCTTAACGCCCCGAGCTTAGCGGGCACCGATGGTATTGCCCAGCTGCAGCAGCTGCAGGGGGATATGCGCGAGGCTCTAAGCAACGGCAATTACACCCGCGTGCGCCAGCTAGATGATACTTGTACGGTAGTGCTTGATAAGCTGATCGAGCTGCACCGGGAGCAGCCTGGTGCACTGCTGCACACAATGCTCGATTTAAAGCAAATGTACGCTGAATTGCTCCGTGAATGCAGCGCTCGCCCCGCGCAAGTCTGTTAGCCGCCGCCCCGCACAGCCCGCTAAGCCCCTAACGCCAAAAGTCGCGCTAGGGGCTTTTTAATTGTTAATCATCCGCATTTAAAAGTCGCTTAACCCCTTGATTTATTTGCTTTTGCAAATCAACGCGTCAAATGTTTGACTATCCGGAATAAAACCGCTATCTATAGTGTTACTAGGTATTTTTACGTTCTTTGGTCTTTGCGGTTTCTTGTATTTAACCCATAGATCGGCTGCTTTAAGGTCCGGTATGTGTCGACACCATAAAATTTTAGTTATTGACGATAATGAAAACAGTCGCAACCAATTAGCCACGATATTTGCATTTTTAGAGGAGGACGCGGTACTCATCTCTTCTGACCAATTGGAGGAGACTCTGGAGGATGAGCAACAGGCCAAAGAGTGCCTGCTGGTAATGGTGGGCGAGCAGTGCCGTATTTGGGGCGAGTCGCTGCTTGAGCGGTTAGAGCACTGGAATGATAAGACCGCTGTGGCGCTGCTTAGCAGTGCTTACCTGCCAAGTATCGAGCAGTTTTTACCCAAGTTGCGAATTAAAGTGGTGGGGGCCGTCGCCAGCCCACTGAATTACACCTCGCTAATCGATATATTGCACCGTGCCCGGTTGTATTCCGATGCCCAGGAGCAAAACCGGCAACGCGCCCAGCGCCGACCGGTACACTTATTCCGCTCTTTGGTGGGCACCAGCCGCGAGGTGCAAACCGTACGCGAGATGATGACTCAGGTGGCCGACAAAGAGGTGTCGGTATTGATCACCGGTGAATCGGGCACCGGCAAAGAGGTGGTTGCCCGCAATTTGCATTATCATTCGGCTCGCCGGGAAAGCCCGTTTGTCCCGGTCAACTGTGGCGCCATACCTGCCGAGCTGCTCGAGAGTGAGTTGTTTGGCCACGAAAAAGGCGCCTTTACCGGTGCTATCTCGTCCCGGGCCGGGCGCTTTGAACTGGCCGAAGGCGGCACCCTGTTTTTAGATGAAATTGGTGATATGCCGCTGAATATGCAGGTTAAAATTCTGCGGGTGCTGCAAGAGAAGTGCTACGAGAGAGTGGGCAGTAATCGTACGGTTGCCACCAATGTTCGCATTATTGCCGCTACTCACCGCGATCTTGAGTCAATGATTGCAGAGGGCAGTTTTCGCGAGGATCTTTATTATCGCCTCAATGTGTTTCCTATCGAGCTTCCGTCGCTTAAAGAGCGCGCGGAGGATATCCCTCTGTTGATCAACGAGCTGGTGTCCCGCATGGAGAGTGAAAAACGCGGTTCTATTCGTTTTAACTCGGCGGCTATTTTGTCGCTGTGCCAACACGCCTGGTCCGGCAATATTCGCGAGCTTGCCAATTTGGTCGAGCGTATGGCCATTATGCACCCCTATGGTGTGGTTGGCGTGCAAGACTTACCCCCTAAGTACCGGCATATTGATGTCGAAGATGAATCTTTCACGCTGGAAGAAGAGCCCGGCCATGGTGCGGCGGTGGTTAGCCTAAACGACACCGCGTTACTGCCAGAGCAGGGCATTGATTTGCGAGAGTATTTAACCAACCTCGAGCGCGATTTGATTCAGCAGGCGCTGAACGATTGCGGCGGCGTGGTAGCCCGTGCGGCCGATAAGCTCGCTATCCGCCGCACCACGCTGGTGGAAAAAATGCGTAAATACGACCTCCAGCGCTAAACTAAACGGGTCGGTCCCGCCGGCCCTGTAGGTCCCGCTTGCGCGCCCTGCAATGCGGCGGCCGCTTTGTTTTTTTACCACTCAAGTTTTGAGTTGGCTGCCAAAGATTTGACTCCCCTCGGTTTTTATTTTCTCTAAGTCTTTGATATTTAATAATAATATTTGTTGGCATTGAGCTTGCAGTTACCCGTTATAACAACGCAATAACGATGGATTTCCGTTGCCTGGTTACCCCTATAGGGGCGTGAACTGAGCCATAAAGGTACTGTTATGACGGCCAAAGCCGACATTCTAAAAATTGATCAGCTGAATCAAAACGCCGCTAATACCCCGGATAAAGCCGCGGCGTTGGCCGATGCGTTTGAGTTGTTCTCGCAAATGTCGGATCAACTGACCAGTTCTTATCGGGCACTGGAGCAGCGGGTAGCAGACTTAAACGAGGAACTGACAGAAGTCACACAGCAGCGGCTCGAAGAGCTGGCCGAAAAAGAGCGTATCGCCAACCGGCTGGAGAGCCTGTTAAATGTGTTGCCCGGTGGCGTGGTGGTATTGGACAGTAAAGGCCGGGTGCGCGATTGCAATCCGGCGGCAATCGAATTGCTGGGTGAGCCACTGGAGGGAGAGCTTTGGCGCGATGTTATCGAGCGCTCATTTGCGCCTCGGCAGGATGACGGCCATGAAATTTCGCTGCGTGACGGCCGGCGTATCAGCCTGGCTACCCGCAACCAGGGCAGTGACGGGCAAATTATTTTACTGACCGATCAAACCGAGACGCGCCGTTTACAAAGCGAGCTTAGTAAGCACGAGCGGCTGTCGGCGCTGGGGCAAATGGTGTCGGCGCTGGCACATCAAATTCGTACACCGCTTTCAGCTGCGATGCTCTACTGCGGCCATTTGCGCAAAGAGCAACTGCCCCTCGAGCAGCGCCGTCAGTTTGCCGAAAAAGTATCCAACCGCCTGAACCATATGGAGCGGCAAGTACAGGATATGTTGCTGTTTGTGAAAGGTGAGCTGCCGATTAGCGATCAACTGCTTGTTCGCGACTTGCAGACCGAATTAGCCGAGGCCATGGAAGTGCCGGTAATGACGTCACAAAGCACGGTTAACTGGAATGTCAGTGGCGGCGAGTACGGCCTATCGTGCAACCGCGATGCCCTGGTAAGCGCGTTACTGAACCTAGTGAATAATGCCATTCAGGCGTCGGGGCGCGCGGCGCGGATCGATATCACCATGAGCGCTCAGTACGTGGCGGGCGAACACTGGTTGGCGATAGAGGTGCGTGACCACGGCCCCGGTATTGATGCGGAATTACTGCCCAGCTTGGGCGAGCTGTTTGTGACCACCAAAGCTCAAGGTACGGGTTTGGGGTTGGCGGTGGTTCAAGCCGTTGCCCGCGCTCACGGTGGGCGATTTAATTTGCGTTCTACGAAGGGTGAGGGTGCCGAGGCACTTATGCTGCTGCCGGCAATAGCGCCCGCTCTTAACACTACGGATTAAACTCCTGCGGAGATTTTGTTATGTCAAACCCAGCCACTTCGCTCACTCAGAGCTGCGCGCCCGCCATTATGGTGGTCGAGGATGACCCCAGCCTGCGCGAGGCGTTAGTCGATACCTTGATGCTGGCTGATTACTCTGTGGTCGAGGCCGACAGTGCCGAGTCCGCCATCGGCCAGTTAAAAAATGGCGCCGAGGTGGCGATGATTGTCTCGGACGTCAATATGGGCGTGATGAGCGGTTATGACCTGCTCAAACAAGTGAAAACCGAATACCCGCATATTCCGGTACTGCTGGTTACGGCCTATGCCAGTATTGCCGACTCGGTCTCGGCCATTAAAGAGGGGGCGGTGGATTATCTTGTGAAACCCTTTGAGCCCGAGGCCCTGCTCGAGTCGGTTGCCCGCCACGTCGGTGGGGTGGTGGCGCTTAGTGATCAGCCGGTGGCCGAAGCGCCCGGCAGCAAGCAGTTGCTGCAGTTAGCCCAGCGGGTTGCGCAATCGGAGTCCACGGTGTTGATTATCGGTGAGTCTGGCACCGGTAAAGAGGTGCTGGCGCGCTATGTCCATGATCACTCGCCCCGTCGCGATAAACCTTTT
This sequence comes from uncultured Gilvimarinus sp., assembly GCF_963975215.1. Classification (GTDB taxonomy): domain Bacteria; phylum Pseudomonadota; class Gammaproteobacteria; order Pseudomonadales; family Cellvibrionaceae; genus Gilvimarinus. The sequence continues at coordinate 45,017 of NZ_CAXBFW010000006.1, read as the reverse complement.
GTGGCCATTAATTGCGCGGCAATACCCGAAAACATGCTCGAGGCCACGTTGTTTGGCCATGAAAAGGGCGCTTATACCGGCGCGCACACCAGCGCCCCCGGTAAATTTGAGCAAGCCAATGGCGGCACTTTGTTACTCGATGAGCTCTCGGAAATGGATGTCGGCCTGCAAGCCAAATTATTGCGGGTACTGCAAGAGCGTGAGGTAGAGCGGGTTGGCGGGCGCAAAACCATCTCGCTCGATGTGCGGGTGATTGCCACCTCAAACCGCAATATGCGCGCCGAGGTGGTCGCCGGTCGTTTTCGTGAAGATTTGTACTTTCGCCTCAGCGTTTTACCGCTGGAGTGGGCGCCACTGCGCGATCGCATTGAAGATATTGTGCCGCTCGCCACTAAACTGCTCGAGCGTCACGCCCGCAAGCAAAAACGCGGCCGCGTGGTGCTCGATGCTTCCGCCAAGCAGGCGCTGTTGGCCTATCGCTGGCCGGGCAATGTGCGCGAGCTGGATAATATTATGCAGCGCGCTTTGATATTGCAGGCGGGGAACTACATCGGCGCCGCGGATTTAGGTTTACACAACAGCTCCAGCTACAGCGATAAACCCAGCTTGCTGGATGAGCCCGATGCCGCATTGGCGATTAGTGCGGCCGAGCCTGCTACCTCGGTTGTTGCGCCGCCCCCCATTGACGCTGCCGCAGCGCCCGGGCCCGCCGAGCTGGGTAGCGACTTGCGCCGCCACGAGTTTGAAATTATCGCCGAGGCCCTGCGGGCCGAGCGCGGCAGCCGCAAAAATACCGCCGTACGTTTGGGGATTAGTGCCCGAACTTTACGCTATAAGCTGGCGCGATTTAAAGACGAGGGTTTTGCGCTCGATTGTTAAAGCGCTACGGTGCCTAATCTCGGCCGCCGGGGAAACTCGTGCGGCCGTTTTTTGTGGTGGGCCGTGAGCGGGCCGCAATCGTAAAATATGGTTTTGGCCCAGTTTGTGCACTATTGGATGTAAACGCGACAAATTAGGAAAAACGCCAAAAACTTGTCGCCGGTTCATCAACCCCAATAGCGAGTATAAGCATGAGCAACCGGGTGGATATCAGTAATTTACTGACCGAGATGCGAGCGCTAAAAGCGCAAACCAACGCCTTTCAGAAGCCAGAAGCACTAGCCGATGTAAACCGCCCAAGCCGCCCAGGTGAGGTGCAGGCGGGCACTAAAGTGCCGGGCTTTTCTGAGGTGATGAGCGACGCTGTTAATAAAGTAAACGACTTGCAAAGTCAGGCCGGCGCCAAAGCCGAGGCCTATCAGCGCGGCGAAGCCAACGTCGACATCACCGATGTGATGATTGCCTCGCAAAAAGCCAGCGTGTCTTTTGAGGCCGCCGTGCAGGTGCGCAATAAACTGGTAGAAGCCTACCGCGACATCATGAACATGCCTATTTAATAGTAGGGATTGGGTTACAAGCTTATGGCACAGACAGATACCGCGACAATGGCCGATGAAGCGCCGGGTAAAATGGCCCGCGGCAACGATTTAATTGAAGGATTTGGCGGTTTATCGCTATTGCGCCAGATTGGTTTGATGCTGGGTTTGGCCGCCTCGGTTGCCATCGGCTTTTACATTGTGCTCTGGAGCCAGGGCGAAGAGTATCGGCCCCTGTATGGCAGTCTCGACCGACTGGACTCGGGCGAGGTCGTGTCGATTTTAGAGCAAAACCAAATCCCCTATAAAATTGAGCCCTCAACCGGCGCTTTGCTGGTGACCAGCGACAATATTCACACGGCGCGTTTAAAATTGGCCGAGGTGGGCATTGGGCAAAATCAATCGGTAGGCTTTGAGCTGTTGGAACAAGAGCAGGCTTTGGGCACCAGCCAGTTTATCGAGAGCGCGCGCTATCAGCGCAGCCTGGAAGGGGAGCTTGCCCGCACCATCACCAGTATTAACTCAGTGCGTTCGGCGCGGGTGCACCTGGCCATTCCCAAGCGTTCTGTGTTTGTCCGCGATGCCAGAAAGCCCAGCGCCTCGGTTTTTTTAGAGCTGTTCCCGGGGCGTGATATTGACCCCAAGCAAGTGAAAGCCATCGCCAACATGGTGGCCTCAAGCATCAGCGAATTAAACAATCAAGACGTTACCGTGGTAGATCAGTACGGCAATTTATTGTCGGTCGGGGAGGAGTCGCCAGCGTTGATTTTGGCCGATAAACAGCGTCAATACACGATCAACCTGGAGGACAAACTTGCCAGCCGCGTCGACAGTATTTTAGCGCCGGTAGTCGGTGCGGGTAATTTTCACGCCGAGGTGAGTGCCGATGTTGATTTTACGGCAATCGAGCAGGCCGAAGAGGCTTTTGATGATGCCGAGCCAGTGTTGCGCAGCGAGCAAAGTCAAACAGAAACGCGTATAGGTGATACCTCTATTGGAGGCATTCCCGGCGCGCTGACCAACCAGCCTCCTGTGGATGGCGAAGTGCCGCAACAGGTAAACCCAAACCTCGCTGGCACCGAGGCGGCACAGCCACAACATAGCCGCGAGAACGTAACACGCAATTATGAAGTTGACCGTAAGATTAGCTATACCCGCCGGCAGCAGGGCAATATCGAACGTTTAAGTGTCGCGGTAGTACTGGATAATAAGCGCGCGGTTAATGCCGATGGTGAAGCTCTAAGCGAGCCCTGGAGCGATGCCGAGCTTGAGCGTTTTACCACGCTAGTACGCGACGCAGTAGGGTTTTCGGCCGCGCGAGGCGACAGTGTCAATGTCATTAACTCGCCCTTTATTGAGCGCGAACCCATTGATACTGGCGCCTTAGAAGTGCCTTGGTGGCAGCAAAGCTGGCTCACGCCTTACATTAAACCGCTGGTTGGTTTCTTGTTGGTGATGGCGTTAATTTTTGGCTTGTTGCGCCCGGTACTAAAAACCATTGCCCGCTCGGGTTCGCGCTCGGCCGAAGAAGAAGAGGCCCGCCAGCTGGCCGCGCTTGAAGCGGCCGGTTTGGGGGGCGACATGTCGGCCGACTCTGTGACATTGACCGGGGGCGCCGTGGCTTTGCCCGGGCCGGAGGAGGGCTACGAGCAGCAGTTGAGTGCGATTAAAGGTTTGGTGGCCGAAGACCCTGGCCGGGTGGCACAAGTGGTTAAATCCTGGATTAACAAAGACGAGTAAACGATTGTGGCTGAACAAAAAACAGTAACCACTACACAAATGAGCCCTGTCGATCAGGCGGCCGTTTTGTTGATGTCATTAGGTGAGCAGGACGCGGCCGAAGTGCTAAAACACATGGGCCCCAAAGAGGTACAGCGTATTGGCGCCGCTATGGCGACCCTCACCAACGTTCAGCAAAGTGATGTGCAGCAAGTCATGCAAAACTTTCTTGAAGAGGCCCGTACCTTGACGGGGCTGGGCATGGGCTCCGACAGTTATATTCGCAATATGTTAATCACCGCGCTGGGCGAAGATAAAGCGAGCTCACTGGTCGACCGAATTTTACTTGGCGGTAATACCACCGGCCTTGATACCCTAAAGTGGATGGATCCGCGCTCGGTGGCCGATATTATTCGCAATGAGCACCCGCAAATCCAGGCAATTGTGATTGCCTATCTCGATGCCGATCAGTCGGCCGAAATTTTAGGCTACTTTACCGAAAAAGTTCGTACCGACATTATGATGCGGGTGGCCTCGCTCGATATGGTGCAGCCCAGCGCTTTGCAAGAGCTTAACGATATTCTCGAGAAACAGTTCTCGGGTAAAACCGGTTCGCAAAACAAAGCCATGGGAGGCTATAAAGTGGCGGCCGAAATTATGAATCACCTCGACGGCAGCATCGAGACCGAGCTGATGGACTCGATTAAAGAGGTTGATGAAGATATGGGCAACCAGATTCAGGATCTGATGTTTGTCTTCGAAAACCTAAAAGACGTCGACGACCGCGGCATTCAAATGTTGTTGCGCGAAGTGTCGTCCGAGGTGTTGATCGTTGCCCTTAAAGGGGCCGATGCTACGCTACAGGATAAAATATTTAAAAATATGTCTAAGCGTGCCGCCGAATTGCTACGCGATGATTTGGAAGTGAAAGGCCCGGTTCGTATTTCCGAGGTGGAGTCGGCGCAAAAAGAAATTCTTACCATTGCTCGGCGCATGGCCGATGCCGGTGAGATCGTGCTCGGGGGCAGCGGCGAGCAGCTGCTATAGTACCGCAGCCTATAACGGAGCGCCTTCATGGTCGATAAACCGAGAACCAACCCCAACCGTATTCCCGCCAGCCAAACCTCGGAGTGGCAGTCCTGGGCGGTGCCCGCCGTGGGTGGCAGCGCTAAAGTGAGTAATGCAAGCGAGCCCGAGAAAGGCGCCCGGGGCCCGGGTGCCCAGGCCGGTGAAACCATTGAAGATGTCGAGATCGACGGCTTAACGGCCAGTGGTTTAACCGCCGAGCAAATGTCTGAAATCGTTCACGAGGCCGAGCAAGAGGGCTTTAATCAGGGGTTTGAAAAAGGCCAGCAGCAAGGCTACGACGACGGCTACCGCCAAGGTCAGGAGCGCGGCGGGGAGGATATCCGCCAGTTGCTCACGATTGAGCAGCAAACGTTTGCCAGTTTAGTGCAGGCGTTAAAAGAGCCTGTCGATACACAAGATGAAAAACTCGAAGTACTTTTGCTTACGATGATCGAACGGATAAGTCGTGCGGTGGTTGGCCGCGATTTACTCACGCAGCCTGTGGATATTCTGCCTTTGGTACAGCAATCGATTGCCGCGCTGCCAAGCCCCGGTAACAATGTGACCTTGCATTTAAACCTTGCCGATCACGACTGCGTGCAGCGCTACGCCCAAGAGCATGGTCACGACTGGACATTGCGGGTTGACCCCGGCATTAGCGCCGGCGGTGTGCGTGTAAATACCGCCGATAGCCTGGTTGATTTTACCGTTGAGCGCCGCCTGGAAGAAACGCTGGAGCGCTTTGTACAGCGTCAAGATTTGGATGAAACCACCAGTGACGAGCAGTTACTGGCACGGGAGCTTCCGCGGGGAAACCAGAGCGAAGTGCCTAAGGGCGCAGAGGCCTCCGGGGACAATACCGATCAATCCGTGGTACCGCCAGATTTTGATGACGAGGGCGAGCCAGGTGTCTGAGCGCCGCGACTTGTGGTACAGGTTGCGCCCCTATCTGCCAGATCCGGTACCAGTGGTGCCTGAGGCCGAGGGTCGCTTGATTCGTTCGGTGGGGCTCACGCTCGAGGCGGTCGGGCTTAATTTGTCCGTGGGGCGTCAGTGCGTGCTCTTGTCTCGCGACGGCCGCCGGGTCGAGGCCGAGGTGGTGGGGTTTTCGGGTAAAAGTGTTTTTTTGATGCCGGTCAAACGGGTCGAAGGGTTAGAGCCGGGCGCGCGTGTCATTCCTCTGGCGCACAGCCAGGCCATGCGCATTGGTTTGCAAACGTTAGGGCGGGTGCTTAATGGCCTCGGGCAGCCGCTCGATGGTAAGGGCGCGCTGCAAGGCGGTGATTTTCTCGATTTTGCCCCGAGCGATATTAACCCGCTGAAGCGTCACCCTATCCACGAGCCACTGGATGTTGGTATTCGCGCGATTAATGGGCTGGTTACTGTGGGCCGTGGTCAGCGCATGGGGCTGTTTGCCGGCAGCGGCGTCGGTAAAAGTGTTTTGATGGGCATGATGACCAAATACACGACGGCCGATGTCGTGGTGGTGGGGCTGGTGGGTGAGCGCGGCCGCGAGGTAAAAGAGTTTATCGATCATATTTTGGGGCCAGAGGGCATGGCCCGTGCCGTGGTGGTGGCATCGCCGGCGGATGACGCCCCTTTGATGCGGTTGCGCGCCGCCCAACTGTGCAGTCGTATTGCCGAGTACTATCGCGATCAGGGCTTAAATGTTCTGCTGTTGATGGATTCTCTCACCCGCTTTGCTCAGGCCCAGCGAGAGATTTCGCTCGCTATTGGCGAGCCGCCGGCGACCAAAGGTTATCCGCCCTCGGTGTTTGCGCGAATCCCCGAGTTGGTAGAGCGCGCCGGTAACGCCGCTGAAGGCGAGGGCTCTATTACGGCGTTTTACACCGTGTTAACCGAGGGTGACGACCTGCAAGACCCGATTGCCGATGCGTCCCGGGCGATTCTCGATGGCCATATTGTGCTGTCCCGCCAGCTCGCCGAGGAGGGGGTTTACCCCGCGATCGATGTCGAGGCATCCATCAGCCGGGCGATGCCGCAAATTGTCTCGGCCAACCATTTATCGCAAATGCAAAAATTTAAACAGTTGCTGGCGAAATACGAGCAAAACCGCGATCTGGTGGCGATTGGCGCCTATAACGCCGGCTCAGACCCACAAACCGATGAGGCCATCGAAAAGTTTCCCAGGTTGCGCCAGTTTGTTCAGCAATCGTTAACTCAGGCGGTAAGCTTAGGCGAGGCGCACAAAGGTTTGGCCGATTTGTTACAGACTAAGACACAGGCGTCACGTCCGAGCCCTCTGGCGGCCGAACATGGACGCACGGGCGGGCCGGTAAATGGCTAAACCGCGCTCAGAGCGGCTAAAGGTAGTACTTAGAGTGGCCGAGCACCAGGAGCAAGAGGCCGCCGGTTATCTCGCACAATACCAGCAGCAACTGGCCGCAGAGCGGGCACAGCTGGAACAGTTGCAGCAGTATCGCCACAGTTACCTGGATGAATATGGCGATAGCTCGGCCTGCCACACAGTACAGGATATGATGCGCTACAGTGATTTTATTGGCCGGCTGGCCGGTGCCATCGATGAGCAGCACCAGAAGCTTGCCAATGCCGCCGAGCAGTGTGAAAAAGTGTTACAGCACTGGCAGATTAAGCGCCATAAGCGCAAATCACTGGAGTCGTTAATCGAGCGGCTGCGCCTTGGCGAAAACACCGAACTCGAGCGCAAGCTGCAAAAAGAGCTCGATGAGCTGTCGAGCCTCAACCGGCAATCGCCTCCCTACGGTTAAAGCCGCTATTGTTGATCGTAAAAATAGTCTATTCTCTAGGCACTGGGCTCGCGGGCGTGCCTATCGCGCGAGCCACCAAGGAATATCCACCTCGTTATCGGGGGGAACAACAGGTAAATAAGTGAGGCGAGTTATGACAGTTACGTCGACGGTAACCAGTGACGGCAGCGAACTGACCATTGTCATCAAAGGGCGTTTTGATTTTAGTGCCCATCAGGATTTTCGCAGCAGTTACGAGACGCTTCCGGCAAAACCCGATCGTTTTATTATCGATATGTCAGATACCGCGTACCTCGATAGTTCGGCGCTGGGTATGTTGCTGTTGCTGCGCGATTACGCCGGTGGCGATGCGGCTGATATTAGCATCATTAACGCCAGTAGCGATGTTAAGCGAATATTAAGCATCTCGAATTTCGAACAGCTCTTTACCATCCAATAACACATGGAGCCTGCTAAAAAAGACGAGCGCTTGATTACGGTGCTAGTTGCCGATGACACCGCCACCGACCGCACGATTTTAGAGGCCATATTGCGCAAGCACGGTCACCGGGTGCTAAGCGCGGCTGATGGTGAACAAGCCGTGGCCTGCTTTCGCGACGAGCGCCCGGATATTGTTTTACTTGATGCGCTAATGCCGCGGCTCGATGGCTTTGAGGCGGCGCGACACATTAAGTCTTTGGCCGGCGAAGAGCTGGTTCCTATTATTTTTCTCACCTCGCTGACCGATACCGACTCGCTGGTTAAATGCCTGGAGGCGGGCGGGGATGACTTTTTATCCAAGCCCTACAACCCGGTTATTTTACAAGCCAAAGTAAAGTCGTTTTTTCGCATGCGCTCGATGCAGCGTACGATGTTAGAGCAGCGCGATCAGATCGCCCAGCACAATGAGCATTTTTTGCAAGAGCAAACCGTTGCAAAACAAGTGTTCGACAATATTACCAGCAGCGGCCATGTTGATACCGAACACTTGCGTTACTACCTGTCGCCGTTGGCGGTATTTAATGGCGATGTGATGGTGGCCTCAACCACGCCGGCGGGTAACTTAATGGTGTTGCTGGGGGATTTTACCGGCCACGGTTTGCCGGCGGCCATCGGGGCCATGCCGCTGGCAACGACGTTTTACGGTATGGTGGACAAAGGCTTTGCCATGTCCGACATCCTCGCCGAAATTAACGGTAAGCTAAAAAGTATTTTACCCGTCGGGCTGTTTTGTTGCGCGGCGATGGTGGAGATGAACTTTCGGAAAAATACCGTACGTATCTGGAACGGTGGCTTACCCGCCGCCTACGTGTACCGCCGCGATGGCAGTGTCGAGCAAATTAAATCGACCCATTTGCCGCTGGGAGTACTGAGTAATAAAAAGTTTAAAGCCGATCCGGCGCTTATCAGCATGGAGCATGGCGAGCGGCTGTACCTGTGGTCTGACGGTATCCATGAGGCGCGCAATGCCGAGGGCGACATGTTTGGCGAAGAGCGCTTACTGGCCGCCTTTGCCCAAAACACAGAGGTTCCGGCGCTGTTTGACGAATTACTGCAACGGGTAAAAACCTTTGTCGGGCAGGGGCAGCGAAGCGATGATTTGTCGTTGATAGAGCTGCTGATGGCACCGGTTAGCTCGACTTACGTTACGCCGGGTACAGAGCAGGCAAACGCGCAATCGCAGCTGGCCGAGTGGAGCCTGAGTTTTGAGGTCAAACCCTCGAGTTTTGCGATGTTTGACCCGCTGCCGCTGCTGTTAAGTGTACTGCTTGAGGTGCCCGGGTTACGCAATCACAGCGGCACCTTGTATACCATTATCTCCGAGCTCTATACCAATGCGCTCGAGCACGGCGTGCTCGGGCTGGATTCGTCGATTAAAGACGACCCGGACGGGTTTGAACACTATTATCAGCTGCGCCGTGAGCGCACCAAAGCCATAAGCGAGGGCTATGTCAAAATTGATTTGGCCCACAGCACGGATATCGAGGGCGGCTCGCTGGCGATTGTTGTGGCCGACAGTGGTAATGGCTTTGACCCGGCTGCCCGCCCCGAACCTACCGGCAATGAGTACAGTGGCCGCGGGCTCAAAATGATTGAGTCTTTGTGTGATTCACTAGAGGTACGCGGTGCGGGTAATGTCGTTGCCGCGACCTATTGCTGGCACAATGATGACTAGATCGCATTTTGCCGGTCTATAACCACTTGATGCGCCAAGGGAAAAGGTTTAAAAGTGGTGCTAAGGATTTAGCCGACGAGTAGGGAGAGGCCATGAGCGATAGGCAGTTAATCGATCACGATACATTACTCACATTACAGGAGGTGATGGAGGATGACTTTGGCCGCCTGATCGAGACCTACCTTAACGACTCGGAAGACCGCCTAAGCGCTATGCAAAAAGCCCTTGCCAGTGGCGATGGCGAGGCTTTGCGCCGCGCGGCTCACAGCTTTAAAGGCAGCTGCAGTAATATCGGTGCGCAGACTCTGGTGGCACACTGCCAGCATATAGAGCAGGCGGCGGCCAACAACCAACTGACGGGGCTGGAGACTACTCTGGTGACACTGCAGGGAGAATTTGCTCAGGTGCGCCATCAGCTTATTATTTATCAATAGCATCAAACGGCCGGGGCGATAAACGCTAACCGGCACGCCCGCCGTACTTTTTACGACCAGCGTCAAGTGGCGTATGGTTTTGCCTTAATTCTGCAAGTTGCTTGTTTGCCAATCTGCCAATCCACCTTGGCACTGTGTTTGCTATATCCCTCCTGTTATTAAAGATGTTGTTCGCAAGCGGCAAGTGCTTGCCGCCCATGGTCTACAGGAGCACACATGGCAACGAATGAACCCTCTCTTCTGAGTATGCTGTTACGGCCGCAAACTGGCGTCCAATCGAGTCAGGCCCGCACCGATGCGACGCGAGATGCCAAGCTGTTTAGCGATTCGTTAAATACCGCTTATCGCGATCAGCGCAGTAGCCGACCCGAGCCTGCGGCGCGGCCCAATACCGGCCCCGATAACACCGAGCGCCCAGCGGTAAACGATAACCGCAATACGACAAATTTTGACGCGCGCGCGCGCACCCAGCAGCTTGAGCAGACACGCGCCGGCAAAGCGCAATCCCAGGAGCGCCTGAGCGCCCGGCAGCGGGAAACTCTAGAGCGCTTAGAGCCCGCTCAGCGAGAGGCAGTCGAGGCGCTGGAGCCGGCCCAGCAGGCCAAAGTGTTGGATGAGCTTGCCGAGCAAAGCGATGCCGGTATTAGCGATGAATCGCTACAGGCCATACTTGAGCGTCTGGACCCACAGCGGCGCGAGCAACTCTTGGCACTGATGCAATCGCTTACCGATCAGGCCGCCGCTGGAGAGGGGGTAGAGTCACTGTTGGCGAAGGTCGAGCAAGCGCAGCAGGCCGGGCAAGTACCGCCGGAGCTAGCCGCCTGGCTCAGCGGGCAAATCAAAAGCGAGACTAAGGGGGCCGACTTAGCGTCTTTGACCGCCCGCCTGGAAAGTGTCCAAAGTAACCTCAAGCAGATGCTGAGCAGCATTAGCCCCGCCGCTGGGCAGCCTCCTGGCGCCAGCCTGGCTAAAGAGGGCAGTGGCGCGATGGTCAATCCGGAGTCGGGGCAGGCGCCGTTGCCCGGCGGCCAATTGCATGTGGCCCAGCAAACGCCGTTAAGCCTTGACGGGCAGCGCGAGCGGGGCGCTTTACTGGAGACCGCCAAACTGCACAATCTGTTGGCTGGGCGTGCCGAGCCGGTTGATAAGCCCACGGCCGGCAGTATTACGGCACTGACTGAGTCGCTTGGTTTGGCAAATCGCACACCCGCCGCACAGGCCGCCCCTCGTGTGGCCGCCTCAGTGCTGCCTGGTTTTAATCAAAGTGGTTGGGGCGATGCGGTGGGGCAAAAAGTGATTTGGATGGCGCGGCAAAATATCACCAGCGCCGACATGCGGCTGGACCCGCCTGACCTTGGCAGCATTCATGTGCGGGTGACCATACAAAACGATCAGGCACATGTCAGTTTTAGCAGTGCGCAACCGGTGGTGCGCGAGGCTCTCGATCAGCACTCGGCGCGGTTGCGTGAGATGCTAACTGAACAGGGCATGAGCAGTGTCGATGTCGACGTCTCGGACGAGCAGTCGTTTGCCGACTCTGACTCGCGGGGTACCGGTGAGCGAGACTCCGGCGGCGCTGGCGCCTCCCGAACGGCCAGCTCTGAGAGCGCAGACGATGGCCTTAATGACGTCACCTCTAGCCTGCAGCAAGGCTCCATATCGTTGGTTGACCACTACGCCTAGCCCCACATAGGCCTATTGGCGGGTGGCGAGTTCTCGCTCACCGCCAATAGGCTCCACGCTGTAAATTCTCGCTTTTCCTCCTTTTTAGGCCGTTTTCTCCCTGCGCTTGTGTTTGGGGCAGGTGCTAATGTCTGTATGGCACGTCTATTGCTGATACCCCAGCAGAACAACGCAGACGACGGATATTTGACATGGCGGAAGACGAGCTAGAAAACAACGGGGAAGACGGCGAGCAAGAAGAGGGCGGCAGTAAACCGGGCCGTAAAAAAAAGCTGATTATCGCGCTGGCAATTCTTTTGCTGCTGGTAGTGGGCTCGGTTGCCGTGACCCTATGGATAATATCGGATGCTTCTGAGGCAGAGACTGATACGGAAACCAGCGAGGCCACCGAACAGCCCGCGCGCGAGGCCGCTATTTATTTTCCGCTAAAACCTGAATTTATTACCAGCTTTGAGGTGCGGGGCCGGCAGCGTTATATGCAAGTCGAGATGAATTTAATGCTGCGAAATAACAGCGCCGTTAAGGATATCGAGCTGCACATGCCGGCCATTCGCAATGCTCTGGTCATTTTATTGCGCGGGCAAATTTATGCCGAACTGCAAACCCCCGAAGGTAAAGAGCTACTGCGCCAGCAGGCGTTAAATACCGTGCAACAGGTGCTGGAAGCGGAAACCGGACAACCGGTGATCGAACAAGTGTTGTTTACCAACTTAGTGCTGCAATAGAGGCGGGCCGACGTGCAAGACTTACTGACACAAGACGAAATTGATGCGCTGTTGCACGGCGTCGATGAAGGTGATATCGACACCGAGACTGACTTAGAGCCGGGCGCGGTACGATCTTACGATCTCACCAGTCAGGACCGCATTGTTCGCGGTCGCATGCCGACGCTGGAAATGATTAACGAGCGCTTTGCCCGCTATACCCGGATTAGTATGTTTAATATGTTGCGGCGTACGGCGGATGTTTCTATTGGCGGCATTCAGATTCAAAAATTCGGCGAGTATGTTCATACCCTGTATGTTCCCACCAGTTTAAACATGGTTAAGTTTCGCCCGCTGCGGGGCACGGCTCTGGTTATTTTAGATGCTCGCCTGGTGTTTAAATTGGTGGATAATTTTTTTGGCGGTGACGGCCGTCACGCCAAAATTGAAGGGCGCGAGTTCACCCCAACCGAGTTGCGCGTTGTACAAATGGTGCTGAATCAGGTATTTGTCGATTTGGGCGAGGCCTGGAAGGCGGTAATGCCAATCGAGTTTGAGTACATCAACTCGGAAGTCAATCCCTCGCTCGCCAACATTGTCAGCCCCAGTGAAGTCGTTGTGGTAAGTACCTTTCATATCGAGCTCGACGGAGGAGGTGGTGATCTGCACTTAACCATTCCCTATTCGATGATCGAGCCTATTCGCGAGGTCCTGGATGCCGGCTTGCAAAGCGACTCTGACGAGCAAGACGACCGCTGGGTTAAAGCCTTGCGCGAAGATGTGTTGTCGGCCAAGGTTGGTCTCGAGTGTGAAGTCGTTAACCGTGAAATTACCTTGCGGGATATTGTCGATCTGGATGTAGGGGATGTGATTCCCATCGAGTTTCCACCGCACCATGTGCTTACCGCTAATGGCGTGCCGGTATTTCGCACTCAGCTCGGGCAGCACAAAGGTAATCTGGCGTTAAAAATAAAAGAATTTATTGATCACAGTAGCGCACACAATATTAGCGCTGCCGAAGGAGGCCCCAATGGCAAATGATGATGAAAACGTTGGCAGCGAAGAGTTAGACCAGCAGGCAATGGCCGATGAATGGGCGGCCGCTATGGAAGAGCAGCAAGCCGTAGATGACATCGTAGACGATGCGGGCGCGGCGCAAGAGAGTAATGCGCTGGCCTTGGACGAGCTGGAAAGTGAAGGGTCACCGCGGGAACTTGGCCCCGAGCTCGATTTAATTTTGGATATTCCTGTGAGCATTTCTATGGAGGTGGGCAGTACCGCGATTACCATCCGCAACTTGCTGCAACTGAATCAGGGCTCGGTTATTGAACTTGATCGCCTGGCGGGTGAACCCCTGGATGTAAAAGTAAACGGTACGCTCATTGCTCACGGTGAAGTGGTGGTGGTTAACGAGAAATTTGGTATTCGTATGACCGATGTTATCAGCCCGTCTGAACGTATTAAAAAGTTGCGTTAAACGTGAGCCGGTTACTTTTTCTCACTGTCGCGTTATGTGCGTGGCTTGGTTTGACAACACTGGCTCAAGCCGCCACCAAAGGGGCCGAAACTCAGGCAGCGGTTGCTCCGGTCGGGGCCGATACACTGCTGTCGGTGTTGTTGGGCTTACTGGGTATTGTCGCGCTGATACTGGGGCTGGCGTGGTTTGCCCGGCGCGCCGGTGCAACCGGATGGGCCCGCTCTAGCGATATGAAAGTGGTGGCAACCTTGGCGCTTGGAACACGCGAGCGGTTGCTGGTTGTCGATGTCGCAGGCACGCAAATTTTACTTGGGGTTACCGCGCAAACGATCAATCAGCTGCATGTGTTTGCTGAGCCGGTTATTGCCGCCGACGGTACCCAAAGCTCCGAGTTTAGTCAAAAATTAATGAGTATTATGAAAGGTAAGTCTGGTGGGTTTCCCGGGCAGGGCGACGTTAAGGCAAGCCGCGAGACACAAAATGGCCGTTAATTTATTGACATTACAATCGACTTTAAAGGTGCGATTGCGGCAGTGGCTGGTGTTGTTTTGTGTGCTCTTAATCAGCAGTCTTCCGGCGTATGCGCAGAATAACGACACGTTAGAGCCGGCTCCGGCACAGTCCAGTCAGCCGCAGTCAAGCGACATCGCCGGTAGCGCGCTGCCGGCGATTCCCGGTTTGCCGGCTTTTACCGTTACGACTCAGCCCGACGGTACGGAGGAGTATTCGGTAACTCTGCAAATTCTTGGCATCATGACGCTGCTGACGTTTTTGCCTGCGTTGCTGATGATGGTGACCTCGTTTACCCGAATTATTATAGTGTTTGCCATACTGCGGCAAGCGTTGGGGTTACAGCAGTCGCCCTCCAATCAGATCTTGATTGGCCTGTCGCTGTTTTTAACTCTGTTTATTATGAAGCCGGTATTCGAGCAGGCCAACGCCGATGCGCTGCAGCCTTATATTAATGGTCAAATTAATGCCCAGCAGGCTCTGGCATCGGCCGCTCAGCCGTTTCACAGCTTTATGTTGGCGCAAACTCGCGAGAGTGATATTGCCTTATTTGTCGGCATTGCCGGCAATGAGCCCATTGCCACACCACAGGACACACCGTTTTCAATTTTAGTGCCGGCCTTTGTCACCAGCGAGCTTAAAACGGCGTTTCAGATTGGCTTTATCATTTTTATCCCGTTTTTGGTGATCGATATTGTTGTGGCCAGCGTGCTTATGGCGATGGGGATGATGATGCTGTCGCCACTGATTGTGTCGCTGCCCTTTAAAATCATGTTGTTTGTTTTGGTTGATGGGTGGGCCATGATCATCGGCACCCTGGCCGCCAGTTTTGGGGTGTAGGGGGACGTTATGACTCCAGAGATTGCTCTGAGCTTATTTGCCGACGGGCTTTACCTGACCATTCTTATGGTGTTGGTTATCGTCGGTCCGAGTTTGATTGTCGGTTTGGTTGTCAGTATGTTTCAGGCAGCTACTCAAATTAACGAGCAAACCCTAAGCTTTTTGCCGCGTTTGATTGTGATGCTGATTACTATCATGATCGCAGGCCATTGGATGGTCATACGCCTAAGCGATTTATTTAATCGTTTGTTCAACGCTATACCGCAGTTGATTGGGTAACAAGATGGAGCCTATCGTACTCAGCGAGACGATGCTTTATCAATTTATTGGGCAATATTTATGGCCCTTTATTCGTATTGGCGCCATGTTTATGGCCGTGCCGGTTATTGGCGCGCGCACTGTACCCGCCAGAATCCGTTTGGTATTGGCCCTGGTGGTTACCGCTCTGGTTAGCCCGATGTTGGCGCCGGCGCCGGTTATCGAGTTGCTGGGCCTGCCTGCCATGCTGCGGGTTTTGCAAGAGGTGCTGGTCGGTCTCGCCCTCGGCTTTAGTTTTCAGGTGGTATTGCACATTTTTGTGCTCTCCGGTCAGTTGGTCGCCATGAAAATGGGGCTGGGTTTTGCGTCAATGAACGACCCCAGTAATGGTATTTCAGTGACTGTGTTGTCGCAGTTTTACCTGTTACTTTCGACGGTTTTATTTACTATATTTAACGGTCATTTGCTGGTTATCGATTTAATCGTTCGCAGTTTTTCCAGCATCCCTATTGGCACCGGCATTGGCTATCAAGAGTTCGCCATGATCGCCGGCATGGGCTCGTGGATGTTTAGTGCGGCTTTGGTTTTTGTGTTGCCACTGTTTACCGCCTTGCTGGTGATTAATATGGCTTTTGGCATTATGAATCGCTCGGCACCGCAAATTAACGTGTTTACCGTGGGTTTTCCCGTCGCGCTTATTTTTGGTTTGATTTTCATGTGGGTTAGCTTGGTGGCTTTTTTGCCGTACTTTACCTATGTGTTTGATGCGGCGGCTGTGTTTGCCGAGCAACTGTTGAGGTTACCTTAATGGCCGAGGGCGGAGACAGCAGTCAGGAAAAAACCGAAGAGGCCACCCCGCGAAAACTCGAAAAAGCGCGGGAAGATGGCCAGATTCCCCGGTCGCGAGACCTGACCACCACCTTTATTTTACTCGCCGGCACCATCGGTTTGTACACGTTCGGTCAAGCCATTGCCGGCAGCATGATGGACTTAACTAAAAATAATTTTAGCATAAGCCGGGTCGAGGTGTTTGATACACAGGCGATGTTTGCTCACCTGGTAAGTTCGTTTGCCGAGGGCTTATTCTCGCTTATCCCACTGTTTATTTTATTGTTGATCGCCTCGGTGGTGGGGCCGATTGCGCTTGGCGGTTGGCTGTTAAGTGCCAAAGCGATGGCGCCCAAATTTAGCCGAATGAACCCTGGTGCCGGCCTTAAGCGTATGTTCTCGTTCAAGGCCTTGGTCGAGCTGGCCAAATCGCTGGGCAAAGTGGCCACAGTGATGATCGCGGCGCTGTTTGCATTAAAAGTATGGCAGCAAGATATTCTACAGCTTGCCGGACAAGAGACCCGTACCGGGGTGGTTGAGTCACTCGAAATTAGCGGCATTACCACTATTTTAATGGCCGCGGTGACCATTTTAATTGCCTTGATTGATGTGCCATTTCAGATAATGGATCACAGTAAAAAACTTAAGATGTCGCGCCAGGAAGTAAAGGACGAACACAAAGACAGTGAAGGTAAACCCGAGGTAAAAGGCCGTATTCGCCAGTTGCAACGCGAGATGGCCCAGCGGCGGATGATGGCGCAGGTGCCGGACGCCGATGTGGTGATTACCAACCCAACGCACTATGCCGTGGCCTTAAAATACGACCCGGAAAAAATGGCGACCCCGGTAATGTTGGCCAAGGGGGGAGATCAAATTGCGTTAAAAATCCGCGAGGTTGCCAAAGCCCACGGCGTGGAAATTATCGAGTCGCCAGTGCTGGCGCGCTCGATTTTCCACACGACGGAGATTGATGAGACCATACCCACCGGCTTGTATGTGGCGGTGGCTCAGGTATTGGCCTATGTGTTTGGTCTGCGTAACTACCGCCGCGGCAGAGGGGAGCGCCCGCCATACCCCCGGGTCGATGTTCCTCGCGATTTACGCTATGACTAATCGTTCGCGCTCTGTTGAATAAAAATTTTCTAAAACGCTAAAACAGGTACAGTTCTTGCGATAGTCACCGGGTAACTCACTGGGGGCGTCAAAAAACCGTACACATGGCCATTTCACTCGCACACTTTAATAAAGAAAACGGCAAAAATGCCTTGTTGCAGCTGCGCGGTATGGGGCAGGGCAACATAGGTATTCCGGTACTTTTGATCATGCTGCTTGGCATGATGATTCTCCCCGTGCCAGCGTTTATGCTGGATGCGTTCTTCTCGTTCAATATCGCACTGTCCATCGTCGTTTTGTTGGTTGGCATCTACGCCATGCGGCCGTTGGACTTTGCGGCTTTCCCGACGATTTTGCTGGTGGCCACCCTGATGCGCCTTGCGCTTAACGTGGCCTCAACCCGCGTGGTGCTATTAAACGGTCACGAGGGGGGCGACGCCGCCGGTAAAGTGATTCAGGCGTTTGGTGAGGTGGTGATCGGCGGTAACTACGCGGTTGGTTTGGTGGTGTTTTTGATTCTCATGATCATTAACTTTGTCGTGGTAACGAAAGGTGCCGGCCGGATCTCTGAAGTAAGCGCGCGCTTTACCCTGGATGCGATGCCCGGTAAGCAGATGGCCATTGATGCGGACTTAAACGCGGGGTTAATCGACCAGGAAGAAGCCCGCCGGCGCCGTGAAGACGTGGCCAGTGAGGCCGATTTTTACGGGGCAATGGACGGTGCCAGCAAGTTTGTACGCGGTGACGCTATCGCCGGCATTTTGATTTTGGCCATTAACATCATCGGCGGTATTGGTATCGGGATGGTGCAGCACAGCCTGGAGTTTTCTGACGCGCTGGAAAAATACGTTCTGCTCACCATCGGTGATGGCTTGGTCGCGCAAATCCCCTCGCTGTTGTTGTCGACAGCCACGGCGATTTTGGTGACCCGGGTAAACAGCTCGCAGGATATGCGCGCGCAGGTGATGACCCAGATGTTCGACTCGCCTAAGGCATTGCTTATTGCCGCTGCGATTTTGTTTATTATGGGGGCGATTCCCGGTATGCCCCATGTCGCCTTTTTGGGGTTGGCGATTATCTGTGGCGCTCTGGCTTATTTTATTCACTGGCGCAAAGGCCAGCCCGAGGCCATGGACGAAGATTACATCCCTAAAAATCAACAGCACCGCGCGCCCAATGCGCCGCAACAATCTGGCAGTCAGGCGCAAATTTCCCAGCCGCACACAGCTTTGCCGGCTGGCGAGCCAGCGGTCGAGCTTAATTGGGACGATGTTCAGCCGGTGGATATTATTGGGCTCGAGGTGGGCTATCGATTAATCCCGCTGGTGGATAAAAGCCAGGGTGGGGCGCTGCTTGGTCGCATTAAAGGCGTGCGTAAAAAGTTGTCACAGGACATGGGCTTTTTGGTGCCGACGGTGCACATTCGCGACAACCTAGAGTTAGTGCCCAACGGTTATCGCATTACCTTGATGGGGGTTACCGCAGCCGAGGCCGAAATTCACCCCGACCGCGAACTGGCGATTAACCCGGGCCAGGTGTTTGGCGATTTAGACGGTATTAAAACCCAGGACCCGGCCTTTGGCTTAGATGCCATATGGATAGCCAGCTCACAAAAAGAGCAAGCGCAAACCCTTGGTTATACCGTAGTGGATGCCAGCACCGTGGTGGCAACACATCTCAATCAGATACTGCAGCAGCATGTGCACGAACTGCTGGGTCACGAGGACGTACAGCAACTGTTGGATATGCTGGCGAAGTCATCGCCAAAATTGGTCGAAGAGCTGGTGCCCAATACCCTCAGCCTTAACGCGCTGCTTAAAGTGCTGCAAAACCTGTTGCGCGAGAAGGTGGCTATTCGCGATATGCGTTCAATCGCCGAAGCATTGGCGGCTAACCCCGGTAAGAGTCAAGATCCCGCCGCTTTAACCGCCGCGGCGCGCGCGGCGCTGGGCCGGCAAATCGTCCAGAACATAGTCGGGACGGCGCCCAGCGTACCGGTTATCACCCTGAGCCCAGAGCTGGAACAGTTATTGCTGGGTACGGTTGTGCAAGCACAAAAAGCCGGCGTTGAAGATGGCGCGTATGTCGAGCCGGCACTGGCGGAAAAACTGCAACGCTCCCTGCAAGAGGCGGCACAAAAGCAAGAGATGGCCGGTAAATCAGCGGTGTTATTAGTGGCCGCGCCGCTGCGCCCAATGCTCGCACGCTTTTGTCGCCACAGCTTGCCGGATATGCCGGTACTGGCTTACACAGAGATACCAGATAACAAACAGATTTCGATTGAGGCGTCGGTTAACGCCGACCGCTGAGTGCGGGAAGAGGGTCAAACATGCAAGTAAAACGTTTTGTTGCGACAGATATGCGCCGCGCCTTAGAGTTGGTGCGACAAGAGCTGGGCTCAGACGCCATCATTTTGTCCAGCCGCCGGGTGCGCGAAGGGGTGGAGATTCTCACCAGTGCCGCGCAAACGGATACGGCGAGTGCGCCATCCGGGCAAGCGGCCGCACCGGCTGCCGGCTCTGATGCGGGTGTATTTGCCGGTGTCGGTGGTGACAAGGCGGCCCTCAGCGCCCGTGAAATACACGATGAAATTGCGTTGGCCAGTCGTCAGCGCATCGCCAGACAACAAGCGGCTGAATCGGCCGATGAGTTTCTCGGGAGCAATCAAGTGATCAATGCGGGTATTGCTCGCCGTGACACCGCGCCCGAGATTGCCCCTGTCAGCGCTGGGCCGCAGTCGGCGGCCGAGCGTTACGGCTTACTGGACGAGGCGCCAGCCATCACGGCTAAAGCCGCCAACGATCGCGATGAAATTGGCCAGCTGCACGAAGAAATTGCTCAGATGCGAGAGTTGTTAGAGGAGCAGCTTAGCCGCCTTGGTGCGACTCCGTCTGGCCCAAACAATGCTCAGGTGACAAGTTTAACGCGTCGCTTTGAGCGCATGGGGTTTAGTGCCGATATCTGTCAGCCGCTGTTACAGCAGCCCTTTAAAAGCCGGGTAATGGGCAAAGCCTGGCCCGAGGCGATGGCGCGCGTAGCCAAAGCTGTGCCGGTGCTGGAGCAGGATGTAACCGCGAACGGTGGTGTATTTGCCTTAGTGGGGCCAACGGGGGCGGGTAAAACCACCACAATCGCTAAGCTTGCGGCGCGCTATGTACTTGAGCATGGCGCCGATAAAGTCGCGCTGGTTACCACGGATACATACCGTTTAGCCGGGCACGATCAGTTGCGCTCGCTCGCCGCTATTTTGCAGGTGCCCGTGCGGGTGGTCGATGACAATAACTCACTGTCGAGTGTGTTGCGCTCGCTACGCCGTTGCGAACTGGTATTGATTGATACGCCCGGAATGCGCCACGGCGCTCCGGAGCTAAAACAGCAAATGGCGCAACTGGCCGATATCGCTAAAATTAACAGCTTGTTGGTGTTGCCGGCGAACAGCCAGATGCAGATGCTGCAGGCGTCGCGTCACGCCTACAGTGCGGCGCGTTTGGCCGGGTGTATTTTAACCAAGCTCGATGAAACCTCGAGCCTGGGGGAGGCCCTGAGTTGCGCGATTGGCGCAAAATTACCGATTGCCTATACGACCGACGGGCAAGATATACCGGCGGATATTGCGCCTGCGCGGGGGCATCAATTGGTGGCTAAAGCGCTGCAGTTGGCGCAACAAAATCAACAGAGTATGCAAGCGCGCGGCTAGCGGCTTTGCATGAGTATTTGCCTAATAAGGGCGGCCGGCGTTGCCGGCATGGTCTAGATTTATAAAGAGATGAATAACATGAGCCAAGCTCGCCCAGTGCAAGTCATCGCGGTTAGTGGTGGTAAAGGCGGTGTCGGAAAAAGCAATATATCGGTCAATCTTAGCCTCGCGCTGGCGCAGCTGCGCCGTCGGGTTGTACTGATGGACGCTGACCTAGGATTGGCCAACGTCGATGTTCTGCTGGGTTTAACTCCCAGTCACACCCTGGCCGACGTATTGGCTGGCACTCACTCGTTATCCGAGGTGCTGCTTAGCGGCCCGGGCGGTATAAAAATTGTACCGGCCGCGTCGGGTTTACAGCGTATGGCGCATTTGAGCGAGGCCGAACACGCGGGGCTGATTACCGCCTTTAGCGAGCTAAGCCAGCAACTGGATGTGTTGATTATCGATACCGCAGCGGGTATCTCTGATGCGGTGGTGAGCTTTGCGCGCGCCGCCAATGAGGTGATGGTTGTGGTGTGCGATGAGCCCTCGTCTATCACTGATGCCTACGCGCTTATTAAGCTTTTAAATAAAGAGTACGATGTTCAGCGGTTTCGGGTAGTGGCTAATATGACCCGCACCGCCTCTGAAGGGCAGCTGTTGTTTAACAAACTCGCGGGTGTCTGCGAACGCTTTTTAGATGTGGCCTTACAATATGTGGGGGCGGTGCCCTTTGATGAGTCTGTGCGCAAGGCTGTCCAGCGCCAGCAGGCGTTGCTGGAGTACGCGCCTCACTCTAAGGCGGCGCAAGCCATTCGCCTACTGGCCGACAAGGTGGATACCTGGCCTTTGCCGGTCGGGCCTAGCGGGCGATTAGAGTTTTTTGTCGAGCGGCTGTTGCAGGTAACAGCCCCGGAGTATTAAACCATGAACGCGGCAAGTGGGTTAGCTATGTACACACAGACAAAAGAGCAGGGTAAACAGATACGTGTGGAAGAGTATGCGGACCTTGTTAAGCGTATAGCCCATCATATGATGGTGCGAATGCCCGCCAGTGTGCAGCTCGATGATTTGATTCAGGCCGGCATGATCGGTTTACTTGAGGCCTCGCAGAAGTACGATGGCACCAAAGGCGCTAGTTTTGAGACATACGCCGGTATCCGCATTCGTGGTGCAATGGTTGATGAAATGCGCCGCGGCGATTGGGCGCCACGCTCAGTACACCGCAACAGCCGGCGGGTTGCCGAAGCGATTAGCCGGGTGGAGGGGCGCGAAGGGCGCGATGCCGAAGATGCCGAAGTGGCGGACGAGCTTGGGGTCGACCTCGACGAGTACTACAGTATTTTAAACGATACCAATGCCAGCCGGCTGTTTAGCTACGAAGAGACCTTTGATGACGACGCCAGCGCCGTGGATATCGCCTCGACCAGTGAATTTGCCAATCCCCAGGAAACTTTTACCTCATCAAGCCTAAAGCAATCGCTCGCGCAGGCGATAACCCTATTACCGGAGCGAGAAAAGATGGTGTTGGCGCTCTATTACGACCAAGAGTTAAACCTTAAAGAGATTGGTCAAATATTAGGCGTTAGCGAGTCGCGGGTTAGCCAGATACACTCTCAGGCGGCAGCACGGTTGCGTGCCAAGCTATCGGATTGGGGTCGATTAGATTGACCAATGGGTAAAATCCCAGTAATTTCTCGGCTCGCAGAGGTTGAGCGCAGGCGTTTACGCTAACGCAGCTCGCTCGGCGTACCATCGAATTTGAGTTACACACACTCCCGCGCGGGTAGACGGAGGACGCATTGGATAAAAACATGAAGATTCTCATTGTCGATGACTTTTCGACAATGCGACGGATCATTAAAAACCTGTTGCGCGATTTAGGTTTCGCCAACACCCACGAGGCGGACGACGGTGTTACAGCCTTGCCGATGCTAAAAAGTGGTGGGTTTGATTTTTTAATCACCGACTGGAACATGCCCGGAATGAGTGGCATTGAGCTGCTGCGCGCGGTGCGTGGCGATGAAAAGCTCGGCTCATTGCCGGTGCTAATGGTTACTGCCGAAGCAAAACGCGATCAGATCGTGGAGGCGGCTCAAGCCGGTGTTAATGGGTATGTGGTGAAACCTTTTACGGCTGCGGCCTTGAAAGAAAAGATCGAAAAAATCTTCGAACGTGTCGGTTAAGTTACCGCCGCGTCGTTGTCAACAATAAGGCACAGCGATGACTTCTGATATCCAGGAAAGGGACAATCAATTTTTTGTCCAAGAGATTAAAGAAAGTGCCGGTCTGCTGGTAGAAAAGCTACAGGGCAATGACTTTGATGCAGCCTCCCGCTTAATCGAGTCAATCACCGAATCACGCAATCAGCACCTGTATCAATCCGTGGGTCGACTGACCCGTGGCTTACACAGTGCCATCGTCAATTTCAATGTTGAAGGCGACCTTGATGGCGAGCCTCCCTCCATCGAATCATCGGAAATCCGCGACGCCTCTGATCGATTAAAGTACGTTATTGAGCTAACGCAAAAAGCGGCTGACAAAACCATGGACATGGTGGAAGAGGCCGCGCCTATTGCCATGAACCTGGGGCAAGAGGCAAAGTCATTGCGCAGCGAATGGGTGCGCTTAAAAGATGGCGACATGAACGCTGAAGAGTTTCGCTCGCTCTACTCGCGCATGGATGACTTTTTAATTCAAATGGACTCGGGCACCGAGCTGTTAGGGCGCAACCTACAAGAAATTATCCTGGAACAGGGGTTTCAGGATTTAACCGGCCAGGTGTTGAAGCGAGTCATGGGGCTTATTGCCGAAGTCGAGCAAGATCTGGTGAGCCTGGTGCGTATTGCCGGCCAGGTCGAAGAAATTACAGGTTTGCAAGTTGAAGCCGATAACGAAGGTAGAACGCGTGTGGTTGATCGCTCCAACGGCGAAGGCCCACAAATAGATACCAGTAAAAATGATGTGGTTTCCAGTCAAGATGATGTGGACGACTTGCTTTCCAGTCTCGGCTTTTGAGGGTTTCATAAATGGGGTTTGGTGACGACGAGGAAATTCTCCAGGACTTTTTAGTAGAGGCCGGTGAAATACTTGAAAATCTCTCTGAGCAACTGGTGCAGCTCGAGCGTCAGCCGAATGATGCCGATCTTCTCAATGCGATCTTCCGTGGCTTTCACACCGTTAAAGGCGGTGCTGGGTTTTTACAGCTGACCGAAATGGTCGAGTGCTGTCACGTCACTGAAAACTTGTTTGATATTCTGCGCAACGGTAAGCGATCGGTCACCCCCGAGCTAATGGATGTGGTGCTGGAAGCGCTCGATGTTATTAATCAGCAGTTTGATAACGTCTCGCAGGGGCAGCCGCTTAACGCTCCGGCCCCGGAGCTGATTGCAACGCTTGAGCGCTTAGTGGCCTGCGAAGATTTACAGGCGCCTGCGTCTGCCGCCGAAACACCGGCGCAGCCATCAAACGTCGTCACACCGGCACCAACGGGCAACTCTGGCGCGATGATTCGCGCTGGAAGTGACATCACGGATGACGAATTTGAAAACCTACTGGATGCTTTGCAGGCCGAGCCCGCGCAAACGCCCAGCGCGGCGGCCTCAGGTAATGCCAGTGTAGGCGCCGGCCGGTCAAGCTCAAACAGCGATGAAATGTCGGAAGACGAGTTTGACGCGCTGCTCGACCAGTTGCATGGCAAAGGTCAGGGCCCCGGTGTGATAGCCGACAGTGATCTTGCGACAAAACAACCCGGTAGTGATCAAATCAGTGACGATGAGTTTGAAGCGTTACTCGATGAGCTGCACGGTAAGGGTAAGGCGCCGACCGTGGCCGCCTCTGAGTCTGAACCAAGCCCCCAAGCGGGTACCCCTGCCACAAGCGGCGATGAGATCTCCGATGACGAGTTTGAGGCGCTGCTCGATGAACTGCACGGCAAGGGTAAGCCCCCTGCAGTGAGTGCGAGTAACGCGGCCGAGAAATCGGTTAACGAGCCTGCGCCGGAACTCGATAAGCCGGCAGCACGTGCGCCAGAGCCAGAGGCGATAGCGAATGAGGGCTCTGCAGCCAAAGCCCCCTCTGCGGTTCAGCCAACGTTAAGCGCCGCGCCTAAGCCTCAGGCGCCAGAGGCGGGCGGAAAAAATGCCGTGCAAGGCGAAACCACAGTGCGGGTTGATACTCAGCGGCTCGATGAAATTATGAACATGGTGGGCGAGCTGGTCTTGGTGCGAAACCGTCTGGTTCGGCTGGGTGATAGCGCGCAAGATGAGGCGTTAAGTAAAGCGGTCGCCAACCTTGATGTGGTGACGGCCGATCTGCAGACGTCGGTGATGAAAACCCGAATGCAGCCTATCAAAAAGGTGTTTGGCCGCTTTCCTCGGGTAGTGCGAGATTTGGCGCGCAGCCTTAAAAAGGAAATTAATCTCGAGTTGGTTGGCGAAGAAACCGACCTGGATAAAAACTTAGTAGAAGCACTTGCCGACCCGCTGGTCCACCTGGTGCGCAACTCAGTGGACCACGGTATTGAATTGCCGGAAGTTCGTGAAGCGAGCGGCAAGGCTCGCCAAGGTAGCGTTATTTTAGCCGCCGAGCAGGAAGGGGATCATATCTTGCTGTCGATTACCGACGATGGCGCCGGTATGGACCCGGATAAGCTGCGTAAAATCGCTGTTAACAAAGGCTTGTTTGATGAAGATGCGGTACAGCGTTTAACCGATGCCGAAGCATTTGATTTGATTTTTGCACCCGGCTTCTCGACCAAAGTTGAGATCTCGGATGTGTCTGGCCGTGGCGTCGGCATGGATGTGGTAAAAACCAAAATCAACCAGTTAAACGGCTCGATCGAAATCGAATCGACCATGGGTAAGGGCACACGCATTAACATCAAAGTGCCGCTTACGCTTGCCATTATGCCGACGCTGATGATTATGCTGGCTAACCAGACGTTTGCTTTGCCTCTGGTGAGCGTGAATGAAATCTTCCATATGAATCTGCGCAAGTCCCATGTGGTGGACGGCCAGGAGTGTGTCGCTGTTCGTGATCAGGCGATACCTATCTTTTATTTAAAAAACTGGCTGATTAAAGGTGAAAGGGTGGATGCCCGCTCGATGGAAGAAGGGCATGTGGTGATCGTCACTGTTGGCACCCGTCGAATTGGTTTTGTCGTCGACCAGCTTATTGGTCAGGAAGAAGTCGTGATTAAGCCGCTGGGTAAGATGCTTCAGGGCACCCCGGGTATGGCCGGTGCCACTATCACGGGCGACGGCACCATCGCCTTGATACTCGACGTGCCAAGCCTGCTTGCACATTATTCTAACTCGTAGCGTCTGGGGTCGGTCGCGGGCGTCCTCCAGACGTACAAGTTGAACAGCCATTTTAGTGGAGTACTCCCATGCCCGTACGGGTGTTGATCGTAGACGATTCGCAATTTTTTCAGACTCGTCTTAAACAAATTATCAGCCAGCATCCCGGGCTCGAGGTTGTTGGCGTGGCGAGTAATGGCCAGCAAGGCGTAAGTTTGGCCAGTTCGCTGAAG
The DNA here is from genome assembly GCF_963975215.1 of uncultured Gilvimarinus sp. GTDB lineage: Bacteria > Pseudomonadota > Gammaproteobacteria > Pseudomonadales > Cellvibrionaceae > Gilvimarinus. The sequence continues at coordinate 18,851 of NZ_CAXBFW010000006.1, read as the reverse complement.
CCCGACGTGATCACCATGGACTTTGAAATGCCGGTCATGGACGGCGTTACCGCAGTGCGCACGATTATGGCCGAGCGCCCGGTTCCCATCTTGATGTTCTCCTCACTTACCTACGAAGGGGCTAGAATTACCCTCGATGCCCTGGCGGCCGGTGCGGTAGACTTTTTACCAAAAGATTTTGCGGAGGTCTCGCGTAACTCTATTGTCTTAACGCAAAAGTTACACGAGCGGTTGCTGACCTTGGCGGCTGGCGCCAAAAGTGGGGCGCCGTCTGTGGCAAAAGCTCCCGAACCGAAGCGCCCTCAAGATATAGACTTTACTCGTCAGCCCAGCCCTGCGCAGCTAAAGCCGCGGTCTCGCCCCAGTGGCGCCAAGCCTAGTTTGGTGGTGGTGGGGGCCTCTACTGGTGGCCCGGTCGCGCTTATGGAGGTGCTGGCGAGTTTACCCGCGGGTTTCTCGGTGCCAATTTTATTGGTTCAGCATATGCCGGAAAATTTTACCCGGGCATTTGCCGAGCGACTTAATAAGCAGTGCGCCATTGAAGTTCGTGAAGCCGTCGACGGTGATTTGGTTAAGCCCGGTCTTGCCTTGTTGGCCCCGGGTGGGAAGCAAATGATGATTGACCGGCGCGGAGTGGTTAAAATTTTGCCCGATGACGAGCGGGTAAATTATAAGCCGAGCCTCGACATTACCTTTGGCGCAGCGGCCAATGCTTATGCCGATCGCGTGTTGGGTGTAGTGCTCACCGGTATGGGCTCAGACGGCTGCAAAGGTGCCGGTTTATTAAAGCAGCGCGGCGCTCAAATATGGTCGCAAGATAAAGACAGTTGCGTGATTTACGGTATGCCGATGGCGGTTGCGCGTGAGAACTTAACCGATCGTGTGTTAAGTCTGAAAGAGATAGGCCCCGCCTTGGCCGCCGAGGTGCGCTAGTGGATGTTTTAAGTATTATTGGCGTGTTGATGGGGTTTGCGGTCATTATTGGCGGCAACTTTATCGAGGGCGGTACCTTATCATCGCTGGCAAATTTTCCGGCGGCGTTTATCGTGCTTGGTGGCACCGCGGGTGCCGCCATGCTACAAACACCTAAAGAGTGTTTGATTCGTTCACTGCGTATGATTCGCTGGGTGTTTCGCCCCCCGGAATTTGACTATCAGCAAGGCGTCAATAAAATTACTGAATGGTCATTAACCGCTCGCAAAGAGGGGCTGCTTGGGTTAGAGCGTTTGATTGATAGCGAGGCGGACCCGGTTGCGCAAAAAGCGCTGGCGTTACTGGTGGATGGCAACGAGCCAGATACTATCCGCCGGGTCATGGAGGGCGACTTGATACTCGCCGAGCAAAATCATCTGGACGCGGTTAAGTTTTACGAGAGTATGGGTGGCTATGCGCCGACGGTGGGAATTCTCGGGGCCGTTATGGGGCTTATTCATGTTATGCGCAATTTGGCCGATCCTGAACAGCTAGGCCCCGGCATCGCGGTAGCATTTGTTGCCACCATCTACGGGGTGGCACTGGCCAATTTATTTTTTCTTCCTATCGCTAACAAATTGCGTATGTGCGTCGACCGTGAAATACGTTATGGCGAAATGTTTATCGAGGGTGTGTTAGGTATCGCCAATGGCGAAAACCCGCGTGCGATCGAGGTTCGGTTAAGTGGTTATCTCGATAAATAGGTCTGCTTATGCCTAGACGCCGCAACCGCGAGTTGAGCGTTAATCACGAGCGCTGGTTGGTGAGTTACGCCGATTTTATTACGTTGCTGTTTGCTTTTTTTGTGGTGATGTATTCCATATCTCAGGTGAATGAAAGTAAGTATCGGGTACTTTCATCCACACTGACCGATGCATTTGACTCGCGTACACGGACACCCGCTGCAGCCAAAGGGGAGGTGTCACCATTACCGATTCCGCCGCCGGTTGCGGCACCTGATGCCGGTAATTTACCGCACTTGGAGCAAGCGTTTAAAAACGAGTTTTCGGGCCTGATTGATGAGCAGCTTATGCAGGTCTCCAGCAATGAGATGTGGTTGCAGGTCGAGCTGCGCGATAGCATTTTATTTTCGTCGGGCAGCGCCGAGGTGAGTGCTACGGCCGGGGAGATTTTTACCCGGGTAGCCCAGATCATTGCCAAGGTTAACAATCCGGTGCAAATCGAGGGGTTTACCGATAACGTGCCGATTCAAACCGGGCGCTACCCCAGCAACTGGGAGTTGTCATCAGCGCGTGCGGCGGCCATTGTCAAGTGGCTTATTGACGATGGCGTGGCGCCTGCCAGATTGGCGGCTGTGGGCTATGGCGAGTACCAACCGGTTGCGTCAAACGCCACCGAACAGGGTCGCATGCAAAATCGCCGGGTGGCCATTATGATTGCGCGGGATCAGCGGGTTCGGCCGCAGGCGGTTAAACCGACTCCGGCACAAGAGCGCGAGCCGACGGCTGCTGAGAGTAGTGTTGAGCCCGTCGAATTGGATGATGGGGAACTGCTCTATAGCAGTGATCCGGATTTGCCCCGTGTTAATAACGGCAACTAGCAAAACCTGTTTGGCGCAGGCAGCAGGGCATGAACTTTGCTGAAGGATGTAAATACCGGGATCTGCTAACGCTAAATTGACGCTTGGCATTTGAGTTAACTTTTGATGAGAAGAGTGTTGTGAGAGTCTGGACAGTGGCCAATCAAAAAGGTGGTGTGGGTAAAACCACCACCAGCGTTACGCTTGGGGGCTTAGCCGCCGAGCACAAACGCGTTTTGCTGCTCGATCTGGATCCCCATGGTTCTCTGACCAGCTATTTTCGTCAAGATCCCGACACTTTAACGCGCAGCGCCTATACGCTGTTTTCTCAGCGCGAGCGCCTTGGCGAGGGTGCGGGGTTTGTAAAATCTTTGATTTTCGCGACGGACTACCCGAATCTTGATGTTTTGCCAGCGGCCACGTCTTTGGCGACTTTGGAACGTCGCGCACTGGGCCCCGATGGCTTGGGTTTAGTGGTTAAACGTGCCCTGGCGCTGTTAGCCGATGACTATGATCTGGTTATTATCGACACACCGCCCTTGTTGGGCGTATTAATGGTTAATGCGTTGGCCGCTTGTGATGAGTTGCTAATACCCGTGCAAACAGAGTTTCTTGCCCTGAAGGGCCTGGAGCGGATGGTTAATACCTTAAATATGATGGCTAAGTCCCGGCGCCAAAAGCTCGAGTACACGATACTGCCGGCTCTATTTGACCGCCGCACACAGGCATCGGTCAGCACTCTGCGCACCATTCGGTTCGATCACCCAGAGCATACCTGGGCTGGTAAAATTCCGGTGGATACTAAGCTGCGCGATGCCAGTAAAGTCGGCGTCCCGCCGAGCCTTTACGAACCTGAAAGCCGCGGGGTTGAGGCTTATCGCTCGCTCTATAAGTGGCTGAAAAAACGCGAGCAGAATGTTGCGCAAGGCGACACTCAAGGGGCGGTAATCGGGGGTGGAGTGTGAGCGCCAATAGTGTAAACGACCTGCTGCAAGACTACTTTGACGAGCTTTTGAGTGAAGCGCCGGGTACTGCCGAGCCCGCAGCGTCGCAACCGCCTGCTGCGTCCGGGCGAGAGGCGGAGCAGGCGGTTGCGGCGCCGCTGGATGTGCTCGACAGTGACGTGCGTCGCGATCAATTGCAGCAGTTACTTTATAGCGCCCGGGCATCACTGACCCAGCACATGTCTGAGCCCGAGGCGAGCGGGCAAGCGCATTCTGAGGCAACGACAGCGCCAGAGCCGGCAGCGCTTAAGCCTAAAGCGCCCATCACTCACGAGGTGCCGGCCGATGTGTTGCAGCCAGTTGCCGAGCCGTCGTCTGTGCTCGATCAGGCCTTGCAGTGGCACAGCAATGGTCGGCCCGTTTGGGCGCAGGAGTCGTTCGAGGTTTTATTGTTTACCGTTAGCGGCTTAACCTTGGCCGTGCCCTTGATTGCGCTGGGGCAAATTCAGCCGCTCACCGACGAGTTGACCCCACTGTTCGGTCAGGCGGATTGGTTTATGGGGCTACAGCCAACCCCGTCCGGCAAGGTGCGCACCGTTAATACCGCCAAGTTTGTCATGCCCGAGCGATATGATCCGGCGTTTGTCGAGTCCGCCCAATATGTGGTGTCTATCAGTGGGGTGCCCTGGGGGCTAGCGGTCGATAACGTCGAGCAGCCGATGCGGCTGAACCCCGATGATGTTAAATGGCGCAGCTCTCGCTCGAAAAGGCCATGGCTAGCCGGGACGGTAAAAGAGCACATGTGCGCATTATTGGATATACCGATGATGGCTAAGCTCTTGACCGACGCCGACCGTAACAGCCGCAAATAACACGCGCGGCGCTGCCGGGTTTTAGCGGTGAGCGTGTAATAAGAGTGCAAAACCTGCGGGGTTTTGGCTTACACTGAAGAAAATACAGTTGTGGCCGATAACCTTACACACGCCGTGGCTGACGTAGCCTCTGGCCAAGGGGCAATCGGTGCAAGCAAGTATTAGCACCTAATAATTTTGTGCGAGGATCAAGCATGGCAAATAATGCCAATCAACAAAAAAACGCTGACGATGCAATACTGCAGTGGGTAACCTTCCGTCTGGATGGTGAAACCTATGGCATTAACGTAATGCAGGTGCAAGAGGTGTTGCGTTACTCGGAGATTGCCCCTGTGCCTGGTGCGCCGGCCTATGTGCTGGGCATCATTAATTTGCGTGGTAATGTGGTTACGGTTATCGACACCCGTCACCGCTTTGCCCTGCCAGCCGGGGAGTTAACCGATAACACCCGAATCGTGATCATCGAAACGGACAACCATGTCATCGGTATTTTGGTCGATAGTGTTGCCGAAGTGGTTTATCTTCGTCAATCCGAGATCGAAACGGCGCCTAACGTGGGTAACGAAGAGAGCGCAAAATTTATCCAGGGCGTTTGTCATAAAAACGATGAATTGTTGATTCTGATCGAGTTGAATAAGCTGCTAACCGACGAAGAGTGGGTTGAGCTGGATGATATTTAACCTGTTGCAGGGCTGATTATGGGCGCACTTGCCGACGTTCCCGCTGGGGTTGTTATCGCGCTCGCGGCCGCTGTGGGTGTGGCGATACTCGCTTTATTGGTGGCCGTTATGGCTGTGCGCCAGGGCAATCGGGCCACCCAGCAAAGCCGTCAGGCGCTGGCGCGGCTAGAGCGTGAGCTGGCGCTGCTACAAAGTGGCGCAGTGGGCATGGGGCAGCGCATTATGGCCATGGAGTCGCGTAAAAACACCCCGGTTGATACCTCGGGCGGCGACAGCCGCCTTAAACCTTACTCTGAGGCCAGCCACTTGTTGTCCCTTGGGGTTGACCGTGATGAGGTGGCAAATCGCTGCGGCCTGTCTCGTGCCGAGGCCTCGCTGCTGGATGCACTGCGACATAAAAAACAGCCTTAAGATCTGGTGCAATGCTAGGGCTTTTTGTCGGCGGCGCCCCTAAGGCGCCTGCCAGCGGTTATTGGGCGTTAAAAAGTTGCCCGTTAGTTTCTATACTATCCTTCCCCATTAAATACAGATACAGCGGCATCAAAGCCTGCGGAGTTTTAAGCTCGGTAGGGTTTTCGGCCGGGTAAGCGGCGGCACGCATGGCTGTGCGAGTGGCGCCTGGGTTAATACTGTTGGCGCGAATTCCCGTTACTCCCTCGAGCTCATCGGCCAGAGTTTGCATCATGTTCTCTTGTGCGGCCTTGCTGGCCGCGTAAGCTCCCCAGAAGGCGCGCCCCTGGCGGCCAACGCTCGATCCGGTAAAAACGATCGAGGCGTGTTCGGGTTTTTCCAGCAGTGGCAGTAGCGCCTGAGTCATCATAAAAGGGGCGTTGACGTTGACCTGCATCAGGCGCTGCCAGGTGTCGGCGGCGTAATCCCGGATGGCGGTGCGATCACCCAGCTCGGAAGCGTTATGCAGTACACCATCAAGCCGGCCAAACTCCTCGTTGAGGGTGTCACACATATCGCGATAGTCTTTCTCTACCGCTCCTTCCAGGTTCATTGGGTAAATCGCCGGCTGGCTGTGGCCGGCGGCCTCGATGGCGTCGTATACCTGCTCGAGCTTACTCATGGTTCGGCCAAGCAAAACAACGGTGGCACCGTGTGCGGCGTAGGTTTCGGCCGCGGTGCGCCCGATACCGTCTCCGGCACCGGTTACTAAAATAATCTTGTCCGACAGTAAATCACTGCCGGGCTGGTAGCCGTTTGGTAGCGTGTTTATGTGCTGTTGCATGGGGTTAACCTGTTGTGTGTCGCTCTTGGATAAGTTGGGCAATCAGTGGCGCCAGCTCGAGGCTGTGGTTGACGGTATAGTCGGCCTGCCACTGGCTGGGGTCGTCGTCCTCTGCAATATAGCCGTAGCCGCAGCCGATGGTGACGGCGCCGGCGCGGCGGCCGCACTCGATATCGCGGATATGATCGCCGAGATAAATGATTTGGCTCGGCTCGCACTCAAAGTGGCGTGCGGCCAGTAATAATGATTCCGGGTCTGGCTTACGGTGGGTGACATTGTCGGGGCAGATGACGATGTCGGGTGCCGGCTTGAGGGCCATTCGCTCTAGCAGCGCCTCAGTGTAGAGCTCTGGCTTGTTGGTGGCGATGCCCCAGTCGATACCGCTGCGTTTAAGGTCGTGCAGCAGTTCCACAATACCGTTAAAGGGCTGGGTGTAGACGGCGATATGCTGCATATACAGCTCCAGCAAGCGCTCGCGCAGTTCCCCGAACCCCGGCTCGCCCTCGGTACAGTTAAACCCTAGTTCAATCAGGGCGCGAGCCCCGTTTGATACCGTGCGCCGGATAGTGTTGTCGGGCAGCGGGTCAAGATTATGCTCGTGGCGCAGCTTGTTAAGTACCACAATAAAGTCGCCGGCAGTATCAAGTAAGGTGCCGTCGAGATCAAAGACAATAGCGCGGATAGGCAGCGAGGTAGGGCTCACGGTGTCTCCAGGATAAGGTTTAGGCGCGTTAGCCAGCTTTAGTGGTGCGCACAATATAGTTGACGTCTACATCCCGGGGGGCGAGCGAAAAGCGCTTGCTCAGAGGGTTGTAACGGATCCCGGAGATGTCTTCCAGGTCTAAATTAGCGCGTCGCGCATAGCTGGCAAGCTCCGAGGGGCGAATAAATTTTTGATAATCGTGTGTGCCTTTAGGCAGTAGCCCCAGAATGTACTCGGCCCCCACCACGGCAAGCCCCCAGGCTTTAGGGGTGCGGTTGATGGTGGAAAAGTAGACGCTGCCGCCGGGTTTTACCAGGCTGGCACAGGCGGCAATAACGGAGGCCGGATCGGGCACGTGCTCCAGCATCTCCAGGCAGGTTACGATGTCGTAGCGCCCGGACTGTTCGGCCGCTAGCTGCTCGGCGGTGCATTGTTGATAGTGAATTTGCAGGGCGCTTTCGGCGGCGTGGGCACGGGCGACAGCCAGGGGCGCCTCGCCCATGTCAATGCCGGTGACCTGGGCGCCGCGCTGGGCCAGTGCTTCGGCCAAAATACCGCCACCGCAGCCAACATCCAGCACCTCGCGCTCAGCGACCGGCGAATACTGATCGATGTAGTTGGCGCGCAGTGGGTTCATGCCGTGCAGTGGCTGAAACTCGCCCTCTAAGTCCCACCATTTATCGGCCAGTTGTTCAAATTTGGCTATTTCCGCCTCGTCTGCGTTCAGTGGGCTCTGGCCTTGGCTGGCTTCGGTTGTGTGCTGCGTCATAAGTGCTCCAATAGTCAGCTTGGGTTGCCGGAGTGGCGGACTTTTTTGGCCCAGTGGCGTGCTTTAGCGGCGATATCCCGCTCGTTGAGCGTTTGCAGGTGGCCCGATAACAACAGTGCTTTGCCTGCCACCCACAAATGCGACGCTTTGATTGCCCGGTTGTTGTACACCAGCGTCGCGGCGATGTCGTAATTGGGCTCGGCGCGCAGCTCGTCCAGTTCAAAGGCGACAATATCGGCTGCTTTGCCGGGTTCGAGTGAGCCGGTAATGTCATCAATGCCCAGTGCGCGCGCGCCATTGAGCGTCGCCATCTGTAACGCCTGGTGCGCACTTAGTGCACTGGCATCGCCTGCGACGGCTTTGGCCAGTAGGGCCGCTGTGTGCAGCTCGCCCAGCATCGATAAATCATTATTGCTGGCCGCACCATCGGTGCCAAGGGCGACGTTTACGCCGGCCGCCGCAAGTTTTGCGACCGGACTAAAGCCGCTGGCGAGTTTGAGGTTGGATTCGGGGCAGTGGATGACGTGGCTGCCGCTGCTGGCGAGGGCCTCGAGATCGCTGTCGTTAACCTGTGTCATGTGTACACACTGCGCCAGTGGCGACAGGACACCCAGTTCGTGCAGCCGCTCGATGGGCCGCTTGCCGTGCTGCTCAAGCGAGTCTGTGACTTCTTTGGCGCTCTCGTGCAGGTGAATATGAATTGGGGCTTCCAGCTCCTGGGCCAGTACCGCGATCCGCTTGAGGGGCTCATCGGAGACCGTATAGGGCGCGTGAGGACCAAAGGCAATGCGGATTAGGTCGTCGGCGCGGTATTCGTCGTGGAGCGCCAAGCCTTTGTTGATGTAGTCATCCGGCCCCTCGCCCCAATTGGTGGCAAAATCCAATACGGGGAAGGCAATTTGCGCGCGCATGTGGGCGCGGCGCGTTACCTGAGCCGCCTGCTCGGGGTAAAAGTACATGTCGGCGAAACAGCTGGTGCCCGATTTAATCATTTCGGCAAGCGCAAGCTCTGTGCCGTCGCGTACGAACTCCCCATCCACCAGACGCGCTTCGGCGGGCCAGATGTGGTCGTTTAGCCAGGTGTCGAGGGGGTGATCATCGGCGAAGCCGCGCAGCAAAGACATAGCCGCGTGGCCGTGGGTGTTGATAAGGCCAGGCATCAGGACGTGGCGCTCAAGGCTGACGGTTTGCTCGGCGCGATAGCGCTTTTCGGCCGCGGCGATAGGCAGTATTGCCACGATCTGTTGACCGTTGATGATCAGGGCGCAGTCTTCGTATACGCGCCCGGCGGGAACGATCGGCACGATCCAGCGGGCTTTGATCATTAACCGAATGACTTGCTGGTTGGGCATAGTGGCTCCTGAACGACGGCAACATCCTGACGGGCCCATAAGGGCGGTCGGCGCGAGTATAACTCAAACGCGGGTTTTGGCGTGAGGCCTGGCGGCGATTATGTGGCAGCGGTAGGCACCTATACGTCTGATTTTATGGTAATATTACGCCTTTTACGTCCGCGCGAAGCACTCTCGCGGGGGATATGTGTGTCGCGGGCGCCACCCCGGCTCTGACAGCAGTCAACACAATAAGGAAAGCGTTAATCCATGGGCGATTTAGCGAAAGAAGTATTACCCGTCAGTATTGAAGATGAGCTGAAGCAATCTTATCTGGACTACGCCATGAGCGTGATCGTGGGGCGAGCACTCCCCGATGCGCGAGATGGCTTAAAGCCTGTTCACCGGCGTGTATTGTTCGCCATGAGCGAGCTGAATAACGATTGGAACAAGGCTTACAAAAAGTCGGCCCGAGTGGTCGGTGATGTGATCGGTAAATATCACCCCCATGGTGACTCGGCTGTGTACGACACCATCGTTCGTATGGCGCAGCCATTTTCGCTGCGCTACATGCTGGTCGATGGTCAGGGTAACTTCGGTTCGGTCGATGGTGATAACGCCGCCGCGATGCGTTATACCGAAATCCGCATGGCCAAAATCTCCCACGAACTGCTTGCCGACCTCGATAAAGAAACCGTCGATTTTGTTCCCAATTACGACGGCACTGAGCAAATCCCCGATGTATTGCCCACCCGTGTGCCCAACCTGTTGGTGAACGGCTCATCGGGTATCGCCGTAGGTATGGCGACTAATATTCCGCCGCACAACTTAACTGAGGTTGTAAAAGGGTGCCTGGCGTTAATTGATAACGAAGACATTAGCATTGATGAGCTAATGGAAATTATCCCCGGGCCAGACTTCCCCACAGGGGCGATTATTAATGGCCGCGCGGGTATTTTGCAGGCCTACCGCACCGGTCGCGGGCGTATTTATATTCGCGCTAAAGCCGAGGTTGAGGTCAACAATAAAACGGGTCGCGAGACCATTATTATTCACGAAATTCCTTACCAGCTTAACAAAGCGCGCCTGATTGAGCGTATTGCCGAGCTGGTAAAAGAGAAAAAAATCGAAGGCATCAGCGAGCTGCGCGACGAGTCTGATAAAGACGGCCTGCGCATTGTGATTGAGGTTAAACGCAATGAGTCGGGCGAGGTGCTGCTCAATAACCTCTACACCCAAACTCAGCTGCAAAATGTGTTTGGTATCAACATTGTGGCGCTGGTGGATGGCCAGCCCAAAGTGCTTAACCTTAAAGAGTTGCTGGAGGCGTTTGTACGCCATCGCCGCGAAGTGGTAACGCGCCGCACCGTTTATTTGCTGCGCAAGGCGCGCGAGCGCGGTCATATCCTTGAAGGTTTGGCTGTGGCGATTGCCAATATCGATGATGTGATTGAGCTGATTAAAAGCTCGCCATCGCCGGCTGAGGCCAAAGAGGGCTTAATCGCCCGCGGCTGGGATGCCGCCGAGATGGCGCCGTTTTTAGAGCGCGCCGGCGAAGATGCCTGCCGCCCGGAAGACTTACCCGAGACCTTTGGCTTGCGCGATGGCAAGTACTACCTGTCGCCGGCACAGGCCCAGGCTATTTTGGAGTTGCGCCTGCACCGTTTGACCGGCATGGAGCACGACAAGCTGCTGGCCGAGTACAACGAAAAGCTTTTGCAAATTGCCGAGTACTTAGAAATTCTGGGCAACTTTGCCCGCTTAATGGAAGTGATCCGCGAAGAGCTGGAGCTTATTGTTAAAGATTACGGCGATGAGCGTCGCACCGAAATTACCGCTTCGACGCTGGATTTGACCGAAGAAGATTTAATTAATGAAGAGCAGCGAGTCGTTACGCTGTCTCACGGTGGTTACGCCAAAAGCCAGCCACTGGCCGATTACCAGGCGCAAAAACGCGGTGGCATGGGTAAATCGGCAACGGCCGTTAAAGACGAAGACTTTGTGGAGCATCTGTTAATTGCCAGCACCCACGATACGATTTTGTGCTTTACCAGCGCGGGCAAAGTGTATTGGCTGAAGGTGTACCAAATTCCGGTGGCCGGTCGTCAGTCGCGCGGTCGTCCGGTGGTGAACCTTATGCCGTTGGAAGAGGGCGAGCGCGTTACCTCTATCCTGCCAGTCAAAGAGTTTGATGCCGATCACTTTGTGTTTATGGCAACTCAAAACGGCACGGTTAAAAAGACGCCGCTGGATCAGTTCTCGCGTCCGCGCAGTGTAGGTTTGCGTGCAATCGCGCTGGATGAAGGCGATAGCTTGGTATACACCGCGATTACCAATGGCGAGCGCGACATTATTTTGTTTGCCTCTAACGGTAAAGCGGCACGCTTTAACGAATCTGCTGTGCGCAGCATGGGCCGTATCAGTCGCGGTGTGCGGGGCATTCGAATGGCCGAGGACAACTCCGTGATCGGTATGGTGGTGCCTGTTGAGAATGGCAAAGTGCTTACCGTTAGTGAAAATGGTTATGGCAAGCGTACCGACGTCGAAGAGTTTCCGGCTAAAGGCCGCGGCGGTCAGGGCGTTATTGCTATGACCGCCAGCGAGCGCAACGGGGCACTGGTCGGTGCCGTGCAAGTATTGGATGGCGAGGAGCTGATGCTGATCTCCGACCAGGGCACGTTAGTACGCACCCGTGTTGATGAGGTCTCCGTGTTAAGCCGTAATACCCAAGGCGTGCGCCTGATTAAACTGCGTGAAGGCGAGCATATGAGTGGCCTTGCGCGCATCGAAGAAACCGAAGATGAAGATCTCGAGGTACTGGGTGATGCATCGGGCGAGTCGGCAACCGAGGAATAGGGCGCTATGAGCGATACCAATACCGAGCGCGAGCAATTGCTGGCGCTGCGCGATCGCATTGATGAAATTGATGCGTCTATTGGCGAGCTGATATCTGAGCGCGCTCGCTGTGCGCAAAAAGTTGCCGAGGTTAAATCGGCCAGCGGCTCGGACGATGTTTTATTCTATCGCCCCGAGCGCGAGGCTCAGGTGTTGCGCAAAGCCATGGAGCGCAACCAAGGTCCGCTAAGCGACGAAGAAATGGCACGCCTGTTTCGCGAAATCATGTCGGCCTGCCTGGCTTTGGAGCGCCCAATTAAAGTGGCTTATTTAGGCCCTGAGGGAACCTTTACTCAGCAGGCCGCGCTTAAGCATTTTGGTGCTTCGGCGGTGGCTATGCCGTTTTCGGCCATTGATGAGGTGTTCCGTGAAGTTGAAGCCGGCGCGGTTAATTACGGTGTGGTTCCGGTAGAGAACTCCACCGAGGGGGTGGTAAGCCACACTCTCGATAATTTTATGGGCTCTAACCTTAAAATTTGTGGTGAGGTGGAGTTGCGGGTGCATCATAATTTGATGGTGTCTTCTGTTACCGACGTTAAAAGCATTTCACGTATTTACTCTCACGGTCAATCGCTTGCCCAGTGTCGCAAGTGGCTGGACGCACACTACCCCAAGGCCGAGCGCATCGCAGTATCCAGCAATGCCGAGGCTGCGCGCCGCTTAAAAGGCGAATGGAATGCAGCCGCTATTGCGCCAGAACGGGCGGCAGAGTTGTACGACTTACAGATTGTGGCGGAAAAAATTGAAGATCAGCCCGACAACAGCACCCGCTTTTTGATTATCGGTACGCAGGATGTGCCCGCCAGCGGTATCGATAAAACCTCTCTGCTGATTGCTATGCGCAACCAACCGGGGGCGCTGCACAATTTATTGGCTCCGTTTCATGCTCACGATATTGACCTGACGAGGGTCGAGACTCGCCCTTCACGCTCGGGCGTTTGGACCTATGTGTTTTTTGTGGATTTTACCGGGCATATTGATGACCCCGTCATTCGCACCACATTAGATGAGGTGTCGTCTCGTGTGAGCGATTTAAAAATCCTGGGTTCTTACCCTAAAGCCGTATTGTAAGGATGTCGGCAGTGTCAGAGCCTGAGTTTAATCAGCCAGCGGTTGGTAAGTTAGTCGTCATTGGGCTGGGGCTTATTGGTGGCAGTGTTAGTGCGGGCTTGCGTCAGCAAAACGGTTGTCGCGAGGCAATTGGAATTGTCCGTAACCAAGAAACCATCGACGTAGCGCTTGAGCGCGGCGTCGTTGATCGAGCTTACCTTAACCTAAGTGATGTTGCCCCAGAGTTAGGCGCGGGCGATGTTGTTTTTGTGGCCGTGCCCACCTTGGCGATCGAGTCTGTGTTGCGGGATATTCAAGCGCAGGTCAGCGCTGAAGTTACCATTACCGATGGCGCTAGTGTGAAGGGCAGTGTGCGCGAGGCCGCTATTAATGTGTTTGGCGAGGTGCCGGTTAATCTGGTGCTGGGGCATCCGATTGCCGGCTCCGAACAAAGCGGTGTGGCGGCAGCCAACCCCTCGCTGTACCAAAAGCACCGTGTGATATTAACCCCCGAAGCTTCGACCGGTGAACAGCATCTGGCGAGGGTAACCACATTGTGGCAAACCCTTGGCGCCGAAGTGTTAACCATGACGGTGGCCGAGCACGATGAGGTGTTGGGTGCTACCAGCCATTTGCCTCACGCCATTGCCTATTCGCTGGTCGATACTCTGGCTCATGATATCGGCAACCCCAATATTTTTCGTTATGCCGCGGGCGGCTTTCGCGATTTTACCCGAATCGCCTCCAGCGACCCGGTAATGTGGCACGATATTATGCGGGCCAATCGTAGCGCTGTGCTGCATTCGTTGGATAAATTCGTCGATAACTTGCTGCGCTTGCGCGACGGCATAGAGCGCGAAGACGGCGAGTATTTGCTCGGGGTGTTTACCCGCGCCAAAGCCGCTCGCGATCATTTTACGCGTATGCTGGCAGGCCGCGCATTGCAGGACTCGGCCGCAGTGGCGCCGGCAAAACTACGGGTGAAGCACTCATCCGGACTTACCGGGCGCCTGCGCGTGCCGGGCGACAAATCTATCTCTCACCGCGCCATTATGCTCGGCTCGCTCGCCAATGGCACCACCGAAATTACCGGTCTGCTCGAGAGCGAAGATTCGCTCGCAACTCTGCAGGCGTTTCGCGATATGGGCGTGGTGATCGAGGGCCCAACCGAAGGGCGAGTAACGGTATATGGCGTGGGTTTGCGTGGTTTAAAAGCGCCTCACAAGCCCTTGTATTTGGGTAATGCTGGTACCAGCGCCCGGTTATTATCCGGCATACTCGCGGCCCAGAAGTTTGCCTCAACCATCACCGGCGATGCATCGCTCTCGGCGCGGCCCATGGGGCGTGTTATCGAGCCGTTAACAGCGATGGGCGCGGTTATTGAGTCAGAGTCTGGCCAGCTGCCTTTAGCGTTTAGTCCGGCGCAGGGGTTTAACGCTATCGATTACCAAGTGCCAATGGCTAGCGCGCAGGTCAAGTCTTGCTTGCTACTTGCGGGGCTCTACGCCAAGGGGATTACCCGGGTAAAAGAGAGTCAGATAACCCGCGACCATACCGAGCGCATGCTCGGGGGATTTGGTTGTACCTTAGAGCAAACCCCGGATGGCTGGCTTACGGTACACGGCGGTAGTGAGCTGACGGCGTGTCAGGTAGATGTACCCGGCGATTTCTCGTCCGCCGCGTTTTTTATGGTGGCCGCCAGTATTACCCCGGGCTCAGATATTCTGCTTGAGCATGTGGGGGTTAATCCCTCGCGTACCGGGGCGCTGGATATTTTGCGTCAGATGGGCGCTGATATCGAGCTGCTAAACCCGGCAACCGCTGGTGGCGAGCCGGTAGCGGATATCCGGGTTCGCTATGCGCCGTTAACGGGGGTTGTTATCCCTACCGAGCTGGTTTCGCGCGCCATCGATGAGTTTCCTGCTCTGTTTGTCGCGGCGGCCTGCGCCTCGGGCACCACTGAGCTCTCGGGGGCTGCCGAGCTAAGGGTGAAAGAGAGTGATCGGCTCGCCAATATGGCGCAGGGTTTAATCGCGCTTGGAGTTCCTGTTACTACACGCGCGGATGGGTTAAGCATCTGCGGGGCAGCCTTGAGCGGAGGCGAGGTTGATTCGGCCGGTGATCACCGGGTGGCCATGGCCTTGGCGTTAGCGGGTTTACGTGCCTCGGGCACTGTAATGGTGAATGGCGCCGAGTGTATCGCATCGTCCTTTCCGGGGTTTGTCGCGCATGCCAAACAATTGGGCATATCCATAGAAGTAATTGATAGTTAACAAAGAGCAGGAAAACCGCTACCGTTGCTCTCGCACGGTGGCCGCTGGGGTGAATTAGTGAAATTTCTCCAGTTCACCTATAATACGCGCCGCCGACACTGGGTCGGCTCCAAATTGACCAACAAATTGTGAGTGGCATGTCCGAGCAATACACACAGACGCACCTAAAACAGCTTGAAGCTGAAAGTATTCATATCATCCGCGAAGTCGCGGCTGAGTTTGATAACCCTGTTATGCTCTACTCGGTAGGTAAGGATTCCGCGGTAATGATGCATTTGGCCATGAAGGCCTTCGCACCGGGTAAACCGCCATTTCCTTTGCTGCACGTAGACACCACCTGGAAGTTTCGCGAGATGATCGAGTTTCGCGACCAGCGTATTAAAGACCTCGGTTGGGATCTTTTGGTGCACATCAATCAGGAAGGCGTGGATATGGGTGTTGGCCCGTTTACTCACGGCAGCGCCAAGCACACCGATATCATGAAGACCCAGTCGCTGAAGCAGGCCTTAAACAAGTATAAGTTTGATGCCGCTTTTGGCGGTGCGCGTCGGGATGAAGAAAAATCTCGCGCCAAAGAACGTGTTTACTCCTTCCGCGACCGCAACCATCGCTGGGATCCCAAAAATCAGCGCCCCGAGCTGTGGAATATTTATAACGGCCGTGTTGATAAAGGCGAGAGCATTCGTGTGTTCCCTTTGTCTAATTGGACGGAGCTGGATATTTGGCAATATATTCACCTAGAAGGCATCCCTATTGTGCCATTGTACTTTGCCGCTAAACGCCCTGTGGTTGAACGTGATGGCACCCTAATTATGGTGGATGACGACCGTATGCCACTGGAGCCCGGCGAGGAAATACAGGAAAAAATGGTACGTTTCCGCACGCTGGGCTGCTACCCGCTCACCGGCGCGGTAGAGTCAGAGGCGGCGACCCTAACTGATATTATTCAGGAAATGTTGCTGACCACTACATCCGAGCGCCAAGGGCGAGTGATTGACCATGACAGCTCCGGCTCGATGGAAAAGAAAAAGCAAGAAGGCTATTTCTAATTAATCGCTTTACGCAATTGCATTGAATCGGTGGCGCCAGGCGCCGCCAATTTGTTAGGCACCGAAAACGCCAAAGGCTAAAAGTTTATGTCCCATCAATCAGAACTTATCGCTAACGATATTGATGAGTATCTCGCTCAGCACGAGCGCAAAGAATTACTCCGCCTGTTGACTTGCGGCAGCGTCGACGACGGCAAAAGTACCTTGATCGGCCGCTTGTTGCACGACTCAAAAATGATCTATGAAGATCAGTTGGATGCGGTTCGCTCCGACAGCACCAAGCACGGCACCACCGGTAACACCATCGATTTAGCTCTTTTGGTCGATGGCCTGCAGGCCGAACGTGAGCAGGGCATTACCATTGATGTGGCCTACCGCTATTTCTCGACCGCCAAGCGCAAATTTATTATTGCCGATACCCCGGGGCACGAGCAGTACACCCGCAATATGGCAACCGGTGCCTCGACTTGTGATTTGGCCGTTATTCTTATTGATGCGCGCTACGGTGTGGTGACTCAGACTCGCCGCCACAGCTATATCGCCTCGTTGCTGGGCGTCAAAAATATAGTCGTTGCGGTTAACAAAATGGATTTGTTGGACTTTGATGAGCAGGCGTTTATCAAAATTAAGTCTGACTATTTGGCGTTTGCACAAAAGTTAGGCATGCAGGATGTACAGTTTGTGCCAATCTCGGCGCTCGATGGCGATAACGTTGTTAACCCATCGGAGCGCTCGGCTTGGTACACCGGCCCAACGTTAATGGAGATTCTTGAGTCAGTTCCGGTGACCGCCGATATGAACTTCGATGACTTTCGTTTTCCGGTACAGTATGTCAATCGGCCCAACCTCGATTTTCGCGGGTTTTGCGGGACCATAGCCTCGGGCGTTGTAAAAGTAGGGGATGCTGTCAAGGTGTTGCCCGGTGGCAACAGCAGTACGGTAAAATCCATTGTCACCTACGATAATAACTTAGATGAAGCGTTTGCCGGGCAAGCGGTTACCTTGACGCTGAACGATGAGATCGATGTGAGCCGAGGCGATATGCTGGTGCTTGAGCGTGACGATGTTAAGCAAACCAACAAACTCAAAGCTCATGTGGTTTGGATGAATGCAAGCGCCGGCAAGATTGGCGGTGAGTATTTGTTTAAATTTGCCAGTCGGGTTGTCAGTGGCCATTTTGATGGGTTGGATTATCAAATCGATGTAAATACTCAAGAGCATCATCCAACCGAGACGCTTGAGCTTAACGATATTTCCGTTGCAAATTTGTCGCTTAGCCAGGAGGTGATCGTTGATAACTATCAGCACAACCGCGCAACTGGTGCGTTTATTGTTATCGATCGCCTGACCAATATCACTGTGGGGGCCGGTATGGTTATTGAGGGGCTGAGTTCCAGCGGTGGCGCTGATGCATCTGGCTCCGCGAACTACAGTGCGTTTGAAGTAGAGTTGAACGCGTTGATCCGTAAGCATTTTCCACACTGGAATGCGCGCGATATAGGCTCGCTGTTAAAGTAAGCTAAGCGTTCAACGTGTGTTAAAAAGAGGAGCTTGCTCCTCTTTTTTTTTGTCGTCAAAAATTGTGAGAAATCTCTTACGCTATTTTCAGCGATGTCTTCATTGCGAATCGTTTGGTTAGTGCCTAACCTGAAAGTGCGCAGGTACCGCGCTTTTATTCAAATATGGAGATTTCTTATGAAACGTCTATTTTGTAGTTTTGTCATTGCTGTTGCCGTCACCGTTTTTGCACCTTTAAATGCCTTTGCCGCCGGCCCCGATACGGAGGCAAGCGTTAGCGCGCCGATTAATATCAACACGGCGGATGTGCAAGCGCTGTCGGAGCTAAAAGGCATTGGTGAGTCTAAGGCGCAAGCGATCATTGCTTGGCGAGAGCAAAACGGCCCCTTCGATAGTGTCGATGAGCTGCTCCAGGTAAAAGGCATCGGCGAGGCAACTTTAAATGACATTCGCAAGAAGGTTGTTTTGTAGGCGCCAAAGCTTATTGCTTTAAGCCGCACCGCAAGCAGCTGTTTGCGGTGTATCATGCGTTTTTGGGTTACCGGCAGGGCTGATTCGATGGCTGATATGGCTGCTGCTGTACAGTAAGCGTCCGCTTTTTTGTCTTGTTTATAATATCCCTTCACGATTGCTGCGAAACTCCCCGAAGTTTGTTTTAATATCGCTCAGGCGGCGCCTTGTCGGTTACCGCGTACTATGGGGGAGATATGTCACAAGCCGGGTCGAATGCCAGTCACACACATCAGGGGCCTCGAATCGTCGTGGCAATGGATTACAGCAATGCAGACGACTGTCTGAGAGTCGCGCATCAGTTATCCCCACAGTTGTGCCGGCTTAAGGTGGGTAAAGAGCTGTTTACCGCTTGCGGTCCACACTTGGTGGAGCAATTGATGAGCTTGGGGTTTGACGTCTTTCTCGATCTAAAATTTCACGATATACCCAATACCACGGCCAAAGCCGTACGCGCTGCTTCGGAGTTAGGGGTCTGGATGGTGAATGTTCACGTCAGTGGCGGGCGGCG
>NZ_CAXBFW010000005.1:0-188431 GCF_963975215.1 uncultured Gilvimarinus sp. | reverse complement strand
TACGGCTCCTACTCGGGCGGTATTTTCGTGCTAAAAATGGACGAAACCACCGGCAAGCCCGAGCCCGATCAGGGCTATGGCACGCACATCATCGGCGGCAATCACAGCCAGATTGAAGGCAGCTTTGTCATCTACAGCCCCGAGTCCGATTACTACTATATGTTTGTCTCATTTGGCGGCTACGTGGCAGCCGAGGGGTACAACATTCGCGTGGCCCGTTCGCGCACACCCGACGGCCCTTATTTAGATGCAGCCGGCAACGACGTGGCTAACGCCCGCGGCAGCTGGGACAACATTGCCCCTTACGGCACTAAATTAATGGGCGGCTTTACCTTTGGCTCGTACCCAGGCTCTGATGCCGAGGCTCGCGGTTATTTGGCCCCCGGCCATAACTCGGCCTACTACGACGAAGCCACTGGCAAGCACTACCTGATTACTCACACCCGCTTCCCCAACCGCGGCGAAGGACATGCCATTCGCGTGCACGAGATGTGGCTTAACAGCGACGGCTGGCTGGTAGCTTCACCCCAGCGTTACGCCCCCATCGAGGGCGAGAATATCGTCGACTACGCCGATATTGTGGGTGACTTCCAGATTGTTAATCATCAGAAAGATATTAACCGCATCGCCCATGAGTCAGTAGATGCGCACTTTAACGACGACGGCACCATCAGTGGCGATGTAACCGGCAGCTACACGCTCTACCCCGAGCAGCCCGAGCGCATCACCATCAGCCTTGACGGCGGTGAAGTGTTTGACGGTGTCGCCGCCTGGCAGTGGGATCCGCGCCTTAATCAGTTAATACCCACCTTCAGTGCTATGTCCGATACCGGCGTGTCACTTTGGGGGATACAACTGCAAAGCAAAATCAATGGCGAAATCATCGACGCCATTGATGACGCTCTGACAATGCCCACCAGCTTTAAAGGTAGCAAGCTTGCCTTGCCGCTTGAGGGTGCGCGCGGTGCCAGCATCAGCTGGGAGAGCGACAACCCGGCCGTGATCAGTACCACTGGCGCCGTTACCCGCCCCAACGATGGCGAGGGTGACGCTACGGTTAGCCTGACCGCGACCATTGAGCGCGATGGCGTACAGAGCCAGAAATTTTTCACAATTACGGTACAAGAGCGTTCCGCCTTTAACCGCTTAGCGCAATTTAAATTTGAAGACGACTTAACTGACAGCACCGGCCGCTACAGTGACGGTCAGGCAACAGCCGACCGGGCAAACACCCTGGGCACGGTTGCCTATGCTGCCGGCCAGCAGGGCCAAGCGCTGTTATTAGATGGCAGCAACGGCGTACAACTGCCCAACGGCTTAATTGATAACTACGAGTACACGGTATCTCTGTGGGTTAACCCCACGGTTATCACGCCGATGGCAACGGTGTTTTTTGGCGGGCTACCCAATGGCGCGGGGGCATCCGATCAGTGGATTAGCTTGCAACCGCAAGGCTGGGACGACAACACCATGCTGTGGAGTGGCGCGCAGGCGTGGGTAGATGCCACCACCGGCGAACTGATTCCGGCCAACACCTGGAGCCACCTGGCCTTTAGCGTCGATCACGGTACCGTCACTGTCTATATTGATGGCGACGCTAAATATACCGGCGCATCACTGACTGACTTTTTCAGTGAGCAAGAAGGCGAGTTTAGCTTAGGGGTCAATTTTTGGGACACGCCTTACAGTGGCCTTATTGACGAGCTCAATGTGTACGACGCGGCACTCAGCGCGGAAGAAATACAAGTGCTGGATATCGAGGCAAAAGCCACCAGTGAGCTGTTAACCTCGGCCGCCGACATCTTAAGCCTGGGCGATTTAAACGGTGTGCAAGATAACTTTACCCTGCCCGCCTCCGGGCCTTTTGCCTCGGTCGTTAGCTGGAGCTCCTCAGACGCCAGCTTGATTCGTATTGAAGGCAATACCGCCGTGGTGCAGCGCCCCGAGCTTTACGATACCGACGTCACCTTAACCGCAACCATAACGCTGGACGGACAAACCACCAGCAAGGCGTTTATCGCCACGGTCGACTCGCTGGCGCCCCCTACCCCCGTGGCGCACTACAGCTTTAACGACCACCTCGATGACGACGCGGGTAACTTTGCGGCGGGCATGACAAACGGTATGTTACTGGGTGAGGCCGGAGGCAATTTAAGCTATGCCCCCGGCCAAGTAGGCTCGGCTATTAGCCTGGACGGTAGCAGCGGGGTTTTACTGCCCAACGACTTGATTACCGGCAACCGCTACTCGTTTGGCTTATGGTTAAACCCCACCAGCCTCACGGCATTCACCCCGGCCTTTTTTGGCGCAAGTTCAACCGACAGCTGGTTTAGCTTGGTACCCGTGGGCCCAGGCGATGCGGGCAACACCATGTTGTGGTCGGGCACCAACTGGTTTGATGGCGACACCGGCACTCAGATTATTCCGGGCCAGTGGACCCACTTTGCCGCCGTAGTCGACAATGGCTCCGTTACTTTGTACCTAAATGGTACCCAAGTGTTTAATGCCACAGGCTTCCCGAGCGTGTTCGCCGCCAGCGGCAATAGCTTTGCACTGGGCGTTAACTACTGGGATGTTCCCTTCTACGGTTTGATTGACGAGCTGGTTATTTATAACGAAGCGGTCGACGCAACCGTCATCAGCGATCTGGTTTCGCCATAACCGTCGCCTAACGACAGGAATCAAAAGGGGCGCTTGGCGCCCCTTTTTTGTCATACCTTATCCCCTAAAACTGCCTACCACTATCCCCAAAAAATCCATCACCGCCATTTTTACCGCGATAAACTGCCCTAACTGCCTATATATTAATATTGTATTACTATTTATTTTGATCTTACGTACACTAAATAAAAACATAACAGAGGTAATAATATGGCTATTCGGTCTCTCGCTCTGGCGGTGAGTGTATTGACGCTGGCAGGTTGCGGCGGCGGTGGCTCAGACGGCGGCTCCAATTCTTCGTCCAGCTCATCGAGCTCTTCCAGCGTTGGCTCTTCATCCAGCTCGGTGGCTCTGGAGGTGTTTGATAACCCCGCCATCGACCCAACCCTCGTCAGCTACAACGATATCGCCGTGCACGACCCATCGGTGATTCGCGCCGAAGACGGCACTTTTTATGTTGTTGGCTCACATTTGGGCTTTGCCAAAAGTACCGACTTGGTGAACTGGGAGCTGGTTGCCAATGGCGTTGACGACGCCAACCCTCTGTTTAACACCTACGCCACAGAGATTGCCGAAGGCATTGAGTGGACCGGAGGTCATGTGGGCTCTTGGGCTTCGGATATTATCCGCTTGGCCGATGGGCGCTATTATTTCTATTACAACCACTGCGCGAACCCGGAAAGCGAGGAAGGGCTTTGCAACGCGCCTCACTCCTATCTGGGCGTGGCGGTTTCCGATAACGTGGAAGGCCCCTACGAGGACCAGGGCATTTTCCTCTATTCGGGGCAGACCGATGAGCAGATGCAAGGCGACTACGGCGTGGGCGACTTGGAAAGCTTCGATGCCTTTGTCCACCCCAACGTGATCGACCCCACCGCCTTCTTTGATAAAGACGGCCAGTTGTGGATGTCTTACGGCTCCTACTCGGGCGGTATTTTCGTGCTAAAAATGGACGAAACCACCGGCATGCCCGAACCCGGCCAGGGCTACGGCACGCATATTATCGGCGGTGACCACAGCTCCATCGAGGGCAGTTTTATTTACTACAGCCCCGAGTCGGATTACTACTATCTGTTTACCTCCTTTGGTGGCTACGAGGCGGCCGACGGCTATAACATCCGTGTGGCTCGCTCGCGCACTCCCGACGGCCCTTATATGGACGCCGCCGGTAACGACGTCGCCAACGCACGCGGCGGCTGGGACGCCATTGCGCCCTACGGCAACAAAATGATGGGCGGCTTTATCTTTCAGTCGCTGGCAGGTTCTGATAGTGAATCGCGCGGCTATCTGGCCCCCGGCCATAACTCGGCCTACTACGACGACGAAACCGGCAAGCACTATCTGATTACTCACACCCGCTTCCCCAATCGCGGAGAAGGCCACGCTATTCGCGTGCACGAAATGTGGGTAAACAACGACGGCTGGCTGGTGGCCTCACCTCAGCGCTACGCGCCCATTGAAGGCGACAACCTTGTCGACTACCAGGATATTGTCGGCGACTTTCAAATCATCAACCACGGCAAAGACATCAACCGTGAAGCGCACCTGTCGCAAGCCGCCACCTTCAACGCCGATGGCAGCATCATCGGTGAAGTAAACGGCCGCTACACGCTCTACGCCGATCAGCCCGAGCGCATTACCATTACCTTGGAAGACGGAACCGTGTTTGAAGGCAACGCCGCCTGGCAGTGGGATCCGCGTCTGCAAGCGCTGATTCCGACCTTTACTGCTCTGTCTGAGCAAGGCGCCTCGCTGTGGGGTATTCAGTTGCCCGCCAAGAGCGATGGCGAGATTATGGACGCCATTGCCGACGACCTGGTACTGCCCGAGATGTTTAAAGGCAACCAGATTGCTTTGCCCACCGCCGGCGCACGCGGCGCCAGCATTAGCTGGAGCAGCGACAACGCCAAGGTGATTAGCGCCGGTGGCGACGTCATGCGCCCTAATGTGGGCGAAGGCGATGCCAGCGTTAACCTAACCGCCACCATCACCCGCAAAGGCATGGAGAGCGAGCGCAGCTTTACCGTGACCGTGCCCCAGCGTATGGCCTACAACCGCACCGCTCACTACGGCTTTGAAAACGACCTGGCCGACGAGCTGGGCAACAAAGCCGACGGTGTGGGCACCGGTGACCGTATCCACAATGCCGGCACCGTGGGCTATGCCGCCGGCCAAGCCGGCCAGGCATTGATGCTGGACGGCTTTACCGGCGTGCGCCTGCCCAACAGCCTGATCGATAACTACGAGTACACCGTATCCATGTGGGTGAACCCCACGGTGATTAATCAGTTCAGTACCGCCTTTTTCGGTGCGATTAACGAGTACAGCAACGACGATGGCGCTCTGGTGTCCGATCAGTGGATTAGCTTTCTGCCCGAGAGCTGGGACAACAACACCATGCTCTGGAGCGGCAGCGAAGCCTGGCTGGATGCCAGCAGTGGCGAGTTAATTCCCGCCAACGAGTGGTCTCACATGGCGTTTAGTGTGGATCGCGGCACCGTGTCTGTCTTTATTGACGGCGAAGAGAAGTTCTCCGGGGGTAATCTCACCGATTTCTTCACCTGGAACGAAGGCCTATTTGCCCTGGGCGTTAACTACTGGGATGCGCCCTACACCGGCCTGATCGATGAGCTCAACATCTACGATGCGGCGCTCACCGGCGGCGAGATTCGCGCTCTGGATATCGACCTGCAACCGGCCAGCGAGCTGCTGGGCTCGGCGGTGGACTTGCTGGATTTGGGTGATTTGAGCGGCGTTCAGTCTAACTTCACTCTACCCGCCACCGGCCCTTACGCTGCGGCGATTGAGTGGAGCACCTCGGACGCCAGCTTGATCGGCATTGACGGCAACACCGCAGTAGTCACGCAACCGCAATCCATTGACGGTTCAGTAACCCTGACCGCGACGCTAACTCTGGACGGCGAATCGGCGAGTAAAACCTTCGATGCCACTGTTAGGTCTCTGGCGCCCTCTGAGCCGGTAGCGCGCTACAGCTTTGACGAGCATCTGGACGATGTGGCCGGCAGCTTTGCCGCGGGCAGCATTACCGGAAACCTTATCGACAATACCGGTGGTAATGTAAGTTACGTCAGCGGTAAAAGCGGTATGGCCCTAAGCCTGGACGGTACCGGCGGTGTGCGCTTGGCCGATGGTCTGATCGACGGCAGTCGCTACAGCTTCGCCCTGTGGCTTAACCCAACCTCGCTCAACCAGTTTACGCCAGCGTTTTTTGGCGCTCAGGCAACCAACAGCTGGATAAGCGTGGTGCCCTTCGGCCCAGGCGATGCCGGCAACACCATGCTCTGGTCTGGCGAATCCTGGTTTGACGGCGACACCAGCACCCAGATCGCCGCCGGCGAATGGAGCCACTTTGCCGCAGTGGTGGATGCAGGCGCTCTGACCTTGTATCTCAATGGCGAGCAAGTGTTTACCGGCACCGGCTTCCCCAATGTATTTACCGATGCCAGCGGCCAGTTTGCGATCGGCGTTAACTACTGGGATACCCCCTACGAGGGGCTGGTCGATGAGTTGGTAATCTTTGACGAAGCGGTATCCGCTGATGTGATTCGAGCTTTGGCGGTGGAGTAAGGCAAAAGCAGAGCAACAAAAGCAAGACGGTTGCTCTGCTTTTTGCGTCAGACGTCAGACGTCCGACGTCTGACGTCTGACGTTAACTCACCTCACCTCCACTTTCTCTTCGCCACAGCGCTCGCACTTAGACTTTGTCACCAGCTTGCCCTGCTTTACGTCAAACTGTTGCGCGGTGACTACCTTCCATTTATGAAAACCGCTTTTGCACAGGGTTTTACCTTTGTGCTTTTGTTTTGGGCTGGGGCGTTTAAAGGGTAAGACATTTGTCATGGCCAAGGCCTGCTAAAAATTTTAAAAACGGGAGTAAAGCGAGCAGCTTGAGTTACTCCTTTGGCCGCTCTTCTACCACTAGCGTCTGGCGGCTATCGCCTACGGACACGTGAGTACCGCCATAAAGTATCACCTCTTGGTGATGCTCGTCAGTGATAGAGAAATCAAAATCACCGTGCATAATAACACCGGCTATTTCTACGTTGCTTACCTCTCCGCTGATGTAAACGTCAGCGGTACAAATATTACAAGGGGCCGGGGCCGTGGACTTAATAACCCAGACCTTATCGTCGGGCACTTCATACTCTTGCCCAACCGTTAAGGTAATCTCACGCGCGCTGGTACTGCACGAGGCGAGCAGTACCAGCCATACCATTAAATGCACCGCTGTCGTTTTAGTCATAAGTTTAATCTGCTTTTTTGAGCGCTAATACATCGTCGATGTCGGCCGCCGAGTGCCGCTCGGGCAGCTGCTCCCAGCGCTCGCCCCAGGTGCGGTTAACAATACGCCCGCGCTGCACCGCTTGGCGCTCAAGAATCTCCTGCGCCCAGCGTTTAACGTTGCCGTAACTTGCCACGTCTAAAAACTCGGCCGCGTCGTCGTACAACTCGCCCAACACCAGGCAGCCGTACCAGGGCCAGGTGGCCATGTCCGCAATCGTATAATCGTCACCGGCCAGGTAACGGTTATTAGCCAGGCGCCAATTAAGCACATCCAGCTGCCGCTTGGTTTCCATGGTAAAACGGTTTATGGGGTATTCAAATTTGGCCGGGGCATACGCATAAAAGTGGCCAAAACCACCGCCTAAATAAGGCGCCGAGCCCTGCAACCAAAACAACCAGTTAAGCGCCTCGGTGCGTGCGGTTAGCTCCGAGGGTAAAAAACGGCCAAATTTTTCAGCCAAATACAACAAAATCGCCCCCGATTCAAACACCCGTACCGGTTTATCGTGTGAGCAATCGAGCAGCGCCGGGATTTTAGAGTTGGGGTTGATATTGACAAAACCCGACGAGAATTGATCACCCTCACCGATATCAATCAAGTAGGCGTCGTACTCGGCACCCGCTTCGCCCAGCGCTAGCAGCTCTTCCAGCATAATGGTGACTTTTTGCCCGTTGGGCGTTGCCAACGAGTGCAGCTGCAGTGGCTGATCGCCGCGAGCCAGGGTGCGCTCGAAGGTGGAGCCAGCCACCGGTCGGTTTAACTTGCCCCAGGTGCCGCCATTTTCGCCGTCCATCGTCCACACTTTTGGGGGTACATACTCGTCTGTCATGCTCACCTCTTAATTGATTAGCCAAGTGTTGAAAACTACCTACGTTTTGCAAGCCCCGGCCAGATTAAGTGTTCTTTACCTGAGGACTACCTTAACGTGTATCAATGGTCAGCAACAGTGTCCTGGCGCACTTGGTCTAACATCTGGCACATCAGCTCGGCACCGTCGAGAATACGAAACGTATGCCGCTGAATAATATCCGGCGGGACAAAAAACAGATGATTGTTTGCCACCGCATTTAGGGCCGGATACTGTTTCCACTCATCCAGCCACTCCGGGCGCTCCTCACCCATACCGCTGGCAACAATCACATCCGGGTCGCGCCCCAGCACCGACTCGACATTAATTTTAGGCGCCAGCGAAACCGCATCGGCAAAGGCGTTGCGCCCGCCGCATAAGCGAATAACATCGCTGACCAAATGTTCACCATTTAAGGTTTGCAGCGGCTGGTTCCACACCTGATAAAACACCGATAATGGTTGCACATTTATGTGCGACTCGCGCAAATTGTGCAATCGCGCAAGCCAGGCGTCAGCCGCTTTATCAGCCACTGGCGAGGTACCGGCCAAGCGCCCAATGGTGGTGACTTCGCGCGCGATATCGTCCAGCGTGCGCGGCTCATCGACATACACCGTTAGCCCTAAGCGCTCTAACTGAGCGGCCGCATTCAAACCATTGCCCGATGACCATGCCAGCACTAAATCGGGCTTAAGGGCCAATACGGCTTCCAGGCTAACGGTTTTGTAGGTGCCTACCTCGGGTAACTCTTTTGCCTCTGGGGGGTAGTCGCTGTAACTCACAGCTGCCACCAGCTTGTCACCGGCACCGGCGCTGTAAGCGTTCTCAACCAGATGTGGCGCTAGCGCGATTATGCGCTCGGCCGGCGCCGCTAGGCGAATAAGCTTGCCGCGTGCGTCAGTAACCTCAATGGGCTCAGCAACCGCAGCTACGCCTGTAAGCGCGCCAATAATTAACAAGGTTACGATGCGTAAAACCGGCCGCAAAGCTCGCGGATAATAACGGCTTTTTAATCTCACAAAAATCTCCTAATCCTCAAGGCTGTTTAAAGCACGCGCGATACGAATGCCACCGTCTTCCGGTAAGCCAATTCGCAACCAGGCAGGCTTGCTGGTGTTCAAGCTCGGGTGACTCACGGCTTTGTTCGCCACCGCCACCCGTGATTCGACGGGCTCTGGCCAGTGACACCAGCGGGTATAAATGCCCTGCTCAGCCAACCCCTGATGCAACGTCATTAAGGTACTCCAGGAGCCGCGCAATGTGACAAACAAGCCACCGCTGGCGATGGTATAGCGCTCGCGCGCAAAGCCTTGCAAAATGGTTTGCAACTGCTGCTGCGCATCGCGCAAGCGCAGCTTATGTGCCAGCTGCCAGGCTTTGTCGTTTAGTGCGCGCTCGCCCATCCATTGGGCCGGGTGGCTCACGGCCCATGGGCCAAGCACCTGCTGCATTTGCCCGAATAGCTCACCGCTACTGAGCAAAAAGCCCAGGCGAATGCCCGCTAAGCCAAAAAATTTACCTAGCGAACGCAGCACACATAAACGCGGGCAGTGGGGCAACAAGTGCGCGGCACTAGGTAACGCCAGCGCATCGATAAAGGCCTCATCGACCAACACAACACCCGGCAAAGATGAATGCAAAAACTCGAGCGTATTAAGCGGGCAGAGCTCTGCGGTGGGATTGTTGGGGTTAATCACCACCGCATGGTGAACGGTGCCCTGCTCGACCAAACTGTGCAGCTGGGCAATAGAGCCATAAAACACCGCCTGATGGCCCGCTTGCTGCCACGCTTTGGCGTGCTCGGCGTAGCCAATGGCGGGTAACGCAACCGTCGCCGGCGCGAGTAACCGGGGCACTTGCCCGATGGCAAACTGGCTGCCGGGCAATGGCACAACAAACTCAGGTTGCGTTTGATAATATTCCGCCGCCGCCTCGCACAAGGGCCGGTTACTGCCGGGTAAATCGCGCCAAATGTCAGAGGGGATATTAACCGCCCGATAACCCCACGGGCTAATGCCGGTGGATAGATCTTGCCAGGGCTCATCGGGTTCACCAAACACGGCACTGGCGTAGGTTAAATCACCACCGTGCAGTAACTCGGACGAGAAATCACTAAACATCATTGCCTGACACCACCCACCAGTACCCCAGCAACCAATGCCCCAGCAACTAAAACCCCAGCAAGTAAAACGGAAAGCAACATACAGATAACCACCAATAAAATCAGCGCGCGGTGCACTAATGCTAACGCTCGGGCAATCGCATCCCCCTCTGGCAGTTCACCAAGGGTTGCGGGTTTGTCGCACCAGCGTTGATGATAAGACGCTCCGCCCCCAAGGCTTAGCTGCAGTGCTCCGGCGCCGGCGCAAATAACCGGGCCGGCATTGGGGCTTGACCAGTGGCAGGCACTGGTGCGCCAGCTTTTAAAGGCACCTAAGGCATCACCCATGGCGGCAAACGCCAGCGCGGTTAAACGCGCCGGCAAAAAATTTAACACGTCGTCCCAGCGCGCGGCGGCCCAACCAAAGTGATAAAAACGATCACTTTTGTAACCCCACATCGCATCTAGGGTATTACTTAAACGGTAAACAACAGCGCCCGGCAGCCCCGCCACGGCAAACCAAAACAGTGGCGCCACAACCGCATCGGCGCTGTTTTCAAGCAACGATTCAATGGCCGCACGGCGCACCTGTAGCGCATCGGCTTGCTCGCAATCGCGACTGACAATGCGAGCCACGGCAATACGTGCTGCGGGTAAATCGTCAGCATCCAGCGCCCTTTGTACCGCTGTTACATGCTCGGTTAAACTGCGCCACCCTAGGGTAAAATACAAACCTACCGCGCCCGCTATAAACGCCAGCCAAGAGGCATGGGCTAGCAGCGCCCACCACAACCAAACACTTACAGCCATAGCGGGCAGCAGTAACAACAACAGTGCTAGCAACCCCACAGTGCGGCTACCGCTGCCCTTTGTGTTTAAACGGCGCTCGAGCCAATTGGCGCAATAGCCAAACCCCACCAGCGGGTGAAACCGCTTAACTTCACCCAGGCGGTAATCCAGCAACACACCGGCAAGTAACGCCCACGCGGTTACCATAGCGCTACCAACGTGATTAACACCAGCGCCTCACTCAGCTCCACCAACGCCCCTAAACAGTCGCCGGTATAGCCGCCAATTTGCCGCTGCCACAGCCGCGCCCAAAACAGCATTAACAGTACTAACGCCAGTAATAAAACCGCCGTGACAAAAAAACCGATACTCAGCGCGCACAGGGCGAATACCAAAACAGCAACCGACCAATAACGTCGCGCGTTTTTATCACTCGCGGCGGGTACGGTACCCTCGCGACGGGCGTAACCATTTAACATCATAAAGGGTAAAATGATGGTGCGGGCCAGCACTGGCGTAACGATAACAGCGGCTAAAACCGACGTCACAGAAACAAGCGATTGATGAGCAAAAAGAGTAAATAAAGCCGACAGCGCCGCCCACTTAACCAATAGCAATAACACCAGCGACACTAACGCAATAGCGCCACACGCGGGATCGTGCATTACCTGTAAAATCTTTTCGCGCCGCTGCTCCGCGTCGCCACACTTGTGGCCGGCGTAGTAGGCATCCATACAATCGGCCAAGCCATCAAGATGCAGCGCACCCGTCACCGCCACCCACAATACCAACACCAGCGCTGCGCTAAGGGACGGGCCCAGTGGCTGCAAGCCAAAAGCGGCCAGCGCGAGCAATACACCAATCACAGCACCCACCAACGGATAACAGTACACCGCGCGCGCAGCAGTTTGCTCGTCAGCGGTTGTCAGCCAGCGGCCAACGGGCAAGCGGGTTAAAAACATCAATGCGTAGAGCATTGCCTGGGTGATGGTCTCGAAGTTATTGCGCGACATACATTACTGCCTGGCTGTGAGTTTTAGAGGCTCTTTAAGGGTTAAGGTCTCGCCACTAACCAACAGTGAGCCCGAAAAACCGTAGCCTACATCAAGTTGCATCATACCCGCCGCGCCCGTGTTTAACGCCTCGGTTAACAACAGCTTAATCACCCCGCCGTGAGTTACCAACAACAAACGCTGCTGTGCATAACGCTGTGCAAGCGCGGCAACGGCGCGCAATACGCGTGCACGAAACTGCACAAACGGTTCGCCCTCCGGCGGCGTAACCCTATCGGGCGCGCGGCTCCACTGATTGCACAGCTCGGTTTGCTCGCGCCAAATACGCTCGACTCTCTGTCCCTCCCACTGACCAAAACAAATTTCGCGCAAGTCGGGCTCTTGTTGCAGCGGCAGGCCAGCTTGATCGGCGACGGCTGTCGCAAACTGGCTACAACGCAATAGCGGCGAGCTAACAATGGCATCCCACCCGCTGTTTAACTCAGCCAAACCGTTTTGCATTTGTTGCCAGCCTTTATCGGTAAGCGGCACATCCAGCGAGCCGCGAAAAATCGCCCCGCCCTCGCACTCACCGTGGCGCAGCAAATCAATCTGCATGGCTCACACCGGCATCGGTAAAAGTCGCCATTTGATTGTGCAACGCCAGTGCCTGACGAATTACACCAGCGGCAAGCGCCGCACCACTGCCTTCGCCCAATCGCATATCCAGCGTTAACAGAGGCGTGGCGCTAAGTTTATCAAGCGCCAATTTATGGCCAGCCTCGTTGGATAAATGCGCGTACAACAACCAAGGGGCAAGTGCCGGCTGCAAGGCCACGGCAATGGCCGCCGCCGCGGTGCTAATAAAACCGTCGACCAACACCGGTACGCCCCGCTGCGCACTGCCAATATAGGCGCCCACCAGCGCCGCGATTTCAAAACCGCCCAGGCGCTGTAGTATCGCCGCCGGGTGCGTCAGATGCTCACGATGATAACCAAGCGCGGTCGCGATCAGCTGGGTTTTACGGGTTAAGGTGGCGTCATCAATGCCCGTCCCTTTACCGGTAATCGCCTCTGGCGCCAACTGAAACAAGGCCGCCAACAAAGCCGCCGCCGAGGTGGTATTGCCAATACCCATCTCGCCGCCGATAAACAAATCACCGGTCTGAGCTTGCGAGAATCCAGCATCCAACGCTTTATTAAGTTGCTCCGCCGTCATCGCCGGCGCCTGTGAAAAATCGGCGGTAGCGGGGGCAATTGCGTAATCGATCAGGTTTTTATGAGGTGCAACGGGCGCGACACAACCTAAATTCACCGCACGAAAATCGGCGTTTAGCTGGCTGGCCAACACCGATATCGCCGCGCCACCGTGGCAAAAATTAGCCAGCATTTGCGCGGTTACCTCTTGCGGGTAAGCCGAAGTGCCGCGTGCGGCAATACCGTGATCGGCGGCAAACACGCGCACGACAATATTATCGAGTTGCGGCTTGCTGCGGCCCTGATAACCGGCAAAGGTTATGGCCAGTTGTTCCAATCGCCCCAATGAGCCGGCCGGCTTAGTCAACTGTGCCTGATGCGCGCGTGCCTCGGCCTGGGCGTTGGCATCGGGCGCCGTGATGGAGCGAGCTAGCCATTCGGGTAAAAATTCGTTAGTCATAACTTCACTTTAAAGAAAGAGGTAAACCTGCCACCACCAAAGTGACAGTGTTAAAACGCGCGGCCAAGGCTTGATGCAACCAACCAGAGGCATCGACAAACTCGCGCGACAGTTGCCCCAGGGGCACTACGCCGGAGCCAACCTCATTGCTCACCAAAATAAGCGTAAGCGCGCTGCCCATGGCCACTTGAGCATCTATTTCCGCGAGCAGCGCATCGCGCTCTTGTTGCCACACATTTTGGTGCAAACAATTGCTAATCCACAGGGTTAAGCAATCCACCAAAATGCACACGGGCTGATCGCGATACTGTTTAAGCGTGGCGGCCAACGCGATTGGTTCTTCAAGGGTTTGCCAGCGGCTATCGCGATCGGCGCGGTGCTGATTAATACGCGCGCGCATTTCATCGTCGCCGGCACTGGCCGTGGCTAAATAATACAGCGCACCACCGGTTTGCTCGCGCCACGCTTCGGCACGCTCCTGGGCGATACGGCTTTTGCCACTGCGGGCGCCGCCAAGAATTAATTGCCTCATAGTTTGGCTCCCGTCCCGGTCGCGCCCAGCACCACAGGCTTACCGGTTTGCGGATGATTAATAACACTTACCGGGGTGTCGAACACATGGCTTATTAACGATTCCGTAAGCACTTGGTGCGGGCTGCCCTCGGCGACACATTCGCCGTTTTTAAGTGCGATGATACGGTCGGCAAAAGCACCTGCCAATGTCATGTCGTGCACCGTCATTACCACCGCCACATCGGTGCGGGCAAACGCCCTCACCGCTTGCATAAGCTGGTGTTGATGGCCGATATCTAAACTGGTGACCGGCTCATCTAATAACAGTAAGCGCGCACTGGCATCTTCTGCGCGCCAAATTTGCGCCAGCACCCGCGCCAGCTGAATACGCTGCTGCTCGCCGCCCGATAATGACGGATACAAACGCTGCGCTAAATGAGTAACGTCCAGCGCCGCCATGGCGGCCTGGCAAATGTCGTCATCGATAACCACTCCTGTACTGTGCGGCGTGCGCCCAAGCGCCACCACCTCGCGTCCGGTAAAGGCAAACGTTAGCGGATTGTGCTGGGTGAGAACGGCAAGCTGGCGGGCGCGGGCTCTGGGTGCCATAAGCGATAGCGGCTGCTGGGCAAAGGTTATACGGCCGGTGTCCGGGGTTAAATCCTGCCCAATGGTGCGCAGTAAAGTGGTTTTACCCGCGCCATTGGGGCCAATAACGCACAGCACCTCGCCGGCGTCGACGGCAAGATTAATGTTGTTAATCAGCGTACGCGAGGCAATGCTCACCGACAGGTTCTCGATAGCCAGCACGCCCATAGCCGAAGCTTTTTGGTTATTGTTATTCACTGTAAATCCCGCCTACTTTTTAACAGTGAGATAAAAAATGGCGCGCCCAAAATAGCGGTAACCAAGCCAACCGGCAATTCGGTGGGCGCGATTACCACCCGGGCAAAGGTATCGGCCAACAGCAATAAACTGGCGCCGCCTAAGGCGGATAACGGCAACAACAAACGGTGATCTGGGCCCACCCACAAGCGGACAATGTGCGGCACCACTAAACCGACAAAGGCAATGCTGCCGGCCATGGCCACCGACACGCCGACGCCGGCGGCGACCAAAATAATCAAGCGGGTTTTTAAACGCTCGACATCGACCCCTAAATGCCGCGCCTGAGATTCGCCCAGTAAAAGCGTATTAAGCGCGCGGGAAAAACCGCCCATGCTAAGTAGCATAACTAAAAGTACCGCCGTTGCGATTCCCGCGCGCCAATAGTTGGCACCATCGAGCCCGCCCATGCGCCATAAACTTAGCCGGCGCAGCATTTCGTTATCGGCAAAGTAATCCATTAAACCGGTCAGGCTCGCGGCCAGCGCACTGACGGCGATCCCCATCAGTAGCATAGTAGCCACCGATGTGCCGTTAATCGATGAGGACACCTTGTACACTAACCACACCGCCAGTAACCCACCGCCAAACGCCCCCAGCGAGACAAGCGATAAACCACTGACAAACCCAAGCCCACCGGCACCAAACACAATGGCCACGCTCGCGCCGACGGAGGCGCCGGCGGTAACACCAATTAACGATGGGTCGGCCAGCGGGTTGCGAAACAACCCCTGCAAGTAAGCGCCGCTAATGGCTAGAATCGCCCCAACCGATGCCGCCAGCAAGGCGCGGGGCAAACGAATCGAATGCACGATAGCCGCGCCATAACCCTCCAGGGTTTGGCCGGTAAGCGCGCGAACAACGTCAAGGATGGATAAATCTACCGAGCCAAAGGCAATTGCCACTAAAAAGCTTAACGCCAACAGCCCGCTCAATGTAAGCCACGCGAATCGCGGTGCCGTGCGTTTGGCCAGGCTCATGGCGCAGCTGTCTCGCCACCGGCCATAAGCTCGCTAAGCCATGTATCACTCAGATGCTGCTCCAGAGTGTCGGCCAGCCGATTTAACTGAGCCTCCCGGTGCGTTTGTAAATCAAAGTCGGTATTGGCTTCACGATCGAGCCCGGCCCAATGTAGCAGCGCGCTCAACGCCTCGGGGGCGTCAAATAAACCGTGGATATAAGTCGCTAAGATTTGCCCGTCGTCACTGACCACGCCTTCGGGCCTTGGTTGGCCGTCGAGCGTATCGGGGGCAATGGTAAAAGGCGCATGGCGAGTAACACTGGCGGGCGAATCAAACGCCGGCCCATAGCTGTTACCACAGTGAATTTCATAACCGCTAAAGCGCCCCGTGCGCGCCGATGCCTCACCGGCGCCATTTAAACTAAAACTGCCCTGTACATTTAACAGCGACTTTTGGCCGGTTAGCTCCGTCACGTAATCGCAATAGCCAAAACCATCGATGCTACCGGCGGTATCTTCGACGCCCATAGAGTCATCAATGCGCTTGCCCAGCATTTGTAAACCACCGCAAATACCCAGTAATTTACCGCCATAACGCAGGTGCTTATCGAGCTTGGTTTGCCAGTTATTTAGCTGCAGCTGTTGTAAATCCGCGCGCACGTTTTTACTGCCGGGTAAAATCACTAAATCGCACGGAGGCAACTCGTCGCGCACGGACACAAATTGCAGGTTTACCGATGGGTGTAAACGCAGCGGATCAAAATCGGTGTGATTGCTAATGCGCGGCAGTACCGGCACTACCACATTCAGTTGTTGCTCGCCTTTTACCTGAGCGGTGCTAATGGCGTCTTCAGCGTCTAAGTATAAATCGTGCAAATAAGGTACAACCCCAAGCACGGGTTTGCCGGTGCGTTGCTCTAACCAATCGAGGCCCGGTTGCAGCAAGGCGATATCGCCGCGAAAGCGGTTAATCACAAAGCCTTTAACCAAGGCTTGCTCACTGGGCGAGAGTAGCGCTAACGTACCCACTAAATGCGCAAACACGCCGCCTTTGTCGATGTCGGCAATAATAATAACCGGGCAATCGACAGCCTCGGCAAAGCCCATATTGGCGATGTCGTTTTCGCGCAAGTTAATTTCGGCGGGGCTGCCGGCGCCTTCAACCAATACACACTGGTATTGATTCGATAACCGGGTAAAAGATTCCAACACAGCCGCCTTGGCGGTGGCTTTGTAGGCGTGGTAATCCAGCGCCTGCATATTACCCAGCGCCCTACCCTGAATAATCACCTGGGCACCGGTATCGGATGAAGGCTTAAGCAGTACCGGGTTCATATCGGTGTGAGGCACAAGCCCCGCGGCCTGCGCTTGCAGCGCCTGGGCGCGACCGATCTCACCGCCATCTTCCGTAACCGCGCTGTTTAACGCCATGTTTTGCGGCTTAAACGGCGCTACGGCAATACCACGGCGCTGTAACAGGCGCGCAAGGCCCGCCACCAGCGTGCTTTTGCCAGCGTCCGAGGTGGTGCCCTGAACCATAAGTGCGCGCATAGTAACGCCCGTATTACAAATTAATAATCCACGCCTTGGCGCGCTTTAACACCGGCGCGAAACGCGTGTTTTATATCTTTTATCTCAGCCACGGTATCCACCAGCTCTTGCAGCGCGCTACCGCCGCCACGGCCGGTTACCACCACGCTTTGCTCGCGCGGGCGATTTTTAATGGCATCCAGAATTTTTTGCTCGTCCAGGTATTTATAGCCGATCATATAGGTCAGCTCATCCAACACCACCAAGTCGTAACGCTCGTCTTGCAGCATGGCCTCGGCCTGGGCCCAGGTTTCTTCAGCGGCGGCAATATCGCCACTGCGATCTTGCGTGTTCCAGGTAAAGCCTGTGCCCATTTGGTAGAGGGTTACCTCGGGGCACTTATTTTTTACATACAACTCTTCGCCCGATAACTGCGCGCCTTTAATAAACTGCACAACGCCCACAGTGTGATCGTAGCCCAGCGCGCGCATCACCATGCCAAACGCCGAGCTGGATTTACCTTTGCCGTTGCCGGTAAGCAAAATAGCCACACCGCGCTCTTCATCGGCGGCGGCGATATTGGCATCGACTTTAGCCTTTTGCTTTTTCATCGCCTCTTTATGGCGCTGTTCTTTATCGTTGCTCATTTGGCCTCCAATTGTAATTTTGCATTAAATTTTAAGCTTCGAGCTGCTTGCACACCTTGCTACGAAGTGCCGCTTTTAGCTCCCCTGCGACCAGCCGAGCGTAGGCCTATTTTAGGGGGTAAGCACGCATGGATGCGTGCGCAAGCATCGCCACGCCATGGACGGCGTGTCGATGCGGCCCCCTAAAATCGGCCGGAGCGAGGGAACCCGCAGGGCTGAGGTGCCGGGGTGGCCTTTCTTTTGGTTACTTTGCTTTGGCCAAACAAAGAAAAGTCACTCGCCACGCTCGGCGATGCGAGCTTATAAAAAATCCGCGTTAGCGGCAGCTATTTATGTGTGTACAACTATCAAGCACACAACATTAAATAGCCTTGCCCACAACACTAACCCCGTTACGGGCCCTAACATTATCGC
Organism: uncultured Gilvimarinus sp.; assembly: GCF_963975215.1. Lineage (GTDB taxonomy): Bacteria > Pseudomonadota > Gammaproteobacteria > Pseudomonadales > Cellvibrionaceae > Gilvimarinus. Next base: position 170,128 of record NZ_CAXBFW010000005.1, on the reverse strand, counting down.
TAAAAAGTAACCTCCACCCCAGCATAACCCGAAGCACCTGCCGTGCGGTAACCGGGTACCTCGACGTAGTCTTCATCGCTTAAGTTTTCGCCCCGCAAGTACAAGGTAAGCGCCGGGCTAAGCGCGTAGCGCACACTGGCGTCCAGCACTTGGTAATTAGCGATGGCGTCGCCGTAGCGATCTTTTGTGCCGCCGGCTGTGCGCAGGTTAACCGACACTTGCAGGTCACTGCCAGGCAAAAAGGTAAGGCCCACGTTCGCCATGTCTTTTGGCTGTCGAGCGCGCACGGCGTCTTCTGCGGTTGTTGCGTCGGTATAGGTGTAGTTAGCGTTTAGTACTAACCAATCGGCCAGGGGGGCATCGACGATCAGCTCGACACCCTCAGAGGTACTGGTGCCGGCGGTTTGCACGTAGCCAGAATCCCAGTCAATCTCGCGCTCAATGCTTTGATCAAAGTACACCAGCTCTAAGTGAAGGCCATTATTGGCAAAAAACTCAACGCCTGCGTCGACGCCTTCGCTCTCTTCGGGTGTTAAGGGTGCTAAATCCGGGTTATCCAGCTGGCGATTGTAGTCGATCTCAAACAAGCTTGGGGCGCGAAACCCGGTGCCGTAGCTCGATTTAAACTTTAACGAGCCGGCGGCCAGCTGTAACACGTAAGCCGCGCTAACGCGGTAGGTATCGTAATCGCCAAAGTCATCGCTATCGTCATGGCGGGCGCCAGCGGTAACGTATAAGCCTTTACCGTAGTGCCCCTGGTACTCGGCGTAGGCGCCCCACTGGTCGCGGCTCATATCGCGCACGGTATCTTCGCGCTGCTCAAGGCCATAGGCCAGCGTGTGCACCTCATTCAGCTCGGCGCTACCAAGCCACTCCAGTTTTTGAATCTCGCCTTCGGTATCGTAAGACACCTCACCCGAGGCGTAGTTTTTGCGGGCTACATCGGTATTAGAGTAAGCCAGTTCATTGCGAAGGTGCTCGGTATTGTACGAGGCACTTACGCGGGTATTCGTCTGATCAAAATCACCCACGCAATCGTCCGCGTAAGGCCAGCCGCAGCGGTCAAACTCATTAGTGGCGTCGGTATCGCGCACCACCGCCTCTAAGCGCAGCGCCTGAGTCACGTTCCAGCCTACCCGGCCGTGCAAGGTAGTATTGTCGTAGCCATCGTCATCGCGCAGCTCGGTGTCGTCCAGGCTGGTATTAAAGCCGTCAGTCTCGGCGTAAGAGGCCGCCACAAAGTAATCCAGAGTATCGCTGGCGCCACCTAAGCTGGCGTTGTAACGCTGGCTGTTAAAACTACCGCCCTCGGCGGCAAGCTTAAGCTCGGTATCGTCGCTCGCGCTCTCGGTAGAGATATTCAGTACACCACCGGCATCGGCGCCGTACATCAAACCCTGCGGGCCGCGCAACAGCTCTACCTTACCCACATCGGCGCTTAAAATATGCTGAATTTGCGCACTGGCCTGGGTGCCGGTAGGGTCGGTAACATCCACCCCATCTACCCGCACCATGGTGCGATAACCCGACTCACCCCGTACCCGAATCGAGCTGGCTTTACCCATACCGCCGGCGTTAGTCACCGACACCGATGGCATGCTGCGCAACACATCGGCCAGCGCGGTAAAACCACGGGCTTTAATTTGCGCTTCATCCAGTACCGATACGGACGTTGCCACCTGGCGCATAGCCTCGGGCTGGCGCGAGCTGACCACCACGATGGTTTCCAGCGTGGGCAGCAGTGCCTGGCTCTGATTGGTGTTCTGATTGACGGTTTGTGCGGCGACAGGCGCAGCAGTAGCGGCGCTAATAGCCGCGCTAAGAATAAGCTTGTTCAAGGTTCAACCCCTAAGTCGATATTGGCTTGGGATCGAGGGAGGAATAGCAATGCGGCACGCAAAGCGTGGGAAGTCGTATTGCCAGATGGTAGCCCTCCGCTCCATCACGGTTCGATCCAGGCCGGTATCGGGCTTACAGAGTGTGCCTGGCACATGCTCTGATCACCGTTGCGGGGGCAGCGCCGGATTACCGGACTTCCCGTTTAACCTACTCAGCCCACCGGTTAGGGTGGCAGTAGGCACCTGCTATCGTGGCGCGCAATTTACGGTGCGCGCGGGGGTTTGTCAATTATTGGCGCTTTCTAAAACAACAGCGGCTTTGCTCTATGTCACCGTTTAAATATTAACCTATGTAAAGGTCATTGCGGGCAAGCGCCAGCCCTGCTGCAATAGCTACTATCTAAAACCATTGATCGAGGGACTGGCTATGAGCAACTACCTAACATCACGGCGCCGCCTACTACAGCAAATGGGCATGGGGGCCACTTTACTCAGTGTTGGTGCCGGGCGACAGGTGCTGGCAGCAAGCGGCGGCAAAAAGCTCGGCGTAGCGCTTGTGGGGCTTGGCTATTACAGCCGCGACTTACTGGCGCCGGCCCTACAACTCACCGAGCACTGCGAGCTTAAAGGCATTGTAACCGGTAGCCCCGACAAGATCCCCGTGTGGCAAGAAAAGTACGGCATTAAAGACGCCAACGTCTACAACTACGACACCATGCACGAGATCGCCAACAACCCCGAGATCGACGTTGTGTATATCGTGGTGCCCACCGGGTTACACAAAAAATACGCGGTTATCGCCGCCAACACCGGCAAGCACGTGTGGTGTGAAAAACCCATGGCCCTCAACACCGAAGAGTGCCAAAGCATTATCGATGCCTGTCGCAAAAATAAAGTGAAATTATCGGTGGGTTACCGCATGCAACACGAGCCCAACACCCAAACCGTGATGCAATACGCCCGCGACCTGCCTTACGGCGCTATCCGTACCGTTAACACCCAGGCAGCCTACGGCGGTAACGGCTTACCCGCCGACAACTGGCGCATGCAAAAACACATGGGCGGCGGCGCCCTGTACGACATGGGTGTGTACGCCATCAACGGCGCGCGCTACGCCACGGGGCTAGAGCCCATTGCCGTTACAGCAACCCGCTCGTTCGATCACCCCAAGTTTACCGAGGTGGACAACACCACTCACTTAACGCTGGAGTTTCCCAACGATATCGTCGCCGAGTGTATGACCTCGGTGGTGCAATCGGGTAACCAGTTGCGGGTAAACGCCGAAAACGGCTGGTATCAACTTAAGCCCATGTCGGAATACAGCGGTGTGCAAGGCACCACCAGCGATGGCAAAAACCTCGATAAATACCTCGCCAACCAGCAAGCCAAACAGATGGACGACGACGCCCTGGCGATTATTAATGATTCGCCGGTAATCGTGCCGGGCGAAGAAGGTATGCGTGATATCGCCATTGTACGCGCGGCGATTGAATCGTCTGATGAAGAGAAAAGGATTACGCTGTAAGATTGGCAGCCCTCCTTAGCGGAGGGCTTTAGTTGCGCTTAACAGTCTGATTAGTTACTGTTTTTTGAGCACTTCGACAACGCTGGCATTTACGGCTGGTTTAGAGCGCAGCGGAAAAGCAGTCCAACAACGTGTCGTTTATTATCCGTTTCTATGCAACAGTAAACATACTTAATTTTTGGATAAAGATAGGCATTAGTCGCTCTCGCTCTACATTGTACTGCCACAATGATTGGCCGAAACTTCTTATTCGATCATTTTCATCCAGCTGTTGAAATTGCTCATCCGTTATAAGCGAGAACTTAAGCCACATTGTTAAAAACTGAAGCTTTGTCAAGCTTCTATTTTCTTGGTCATGCTCAGGCAGACTCGCCTTCTGGCAAAGTTCCTCGTAGGTTATTTTTTGATGTAAAAGAGCCTCATACACGGATGGATCAACTACTTTTATAACGGCTAGAAAAGAAATTACTGGAACAAGCCTAAGTTGATTCTCTGATGAAGACGCGTAAAAAACAGCAAGATTTGTATAGACCCTCTCAAGTTGGCGCAATGTCAAATTAAAGTGCATCGCAAGCACTTCCAAGGAGTCCACTAAATTACGCTCATCTCCCCACGTTTCCATTTTATGCAGGTCGAAAAGCTTTCTATTGTACTGATTGATGTCGTTATCGTGACGGTCACCAATTTTCTTAGGAATTGTAGTTTCTATGTTAATGAATTTTTGAAGGTAGGTGTGCGCATCTATGTTTTCTCCGTAAACACACTTGACAGCTTCTTCAAGCTGCTTTCTATGCATGACGAGTACAAATACAATATTCCTCACTGAAAATAGATGTTTAACTTTCTCGATTAGCTCTACGGCGTAAGTAGGTTTACAACGATCCAGCTCATCGATAATTATTATGAACGGCTTGTCACCCTTAGGACTAAGAAGGCTCGGCATTTCCGACAGCAAGTTTTTAAATGATTGAAGCTGCTCTACATCTTGCTTGTGTGAAGCCAGCCTTTCACCAACAAAATCTCCTACGACTGTAGATAACCCTTTAGCTACATCGGACTGAATATCTTTTAATTCTTCTATGTCACTATCTTTTATTGCACCCAATGTGGCCGCTTTAATTCCGACTTTAGCAGTCCAAGATAATAACTGGACCCCAACTCGCTTTGCCTTTTCACTAAACTCCCTTGACTTTTCATCGTCTGGGCTTACAGAATCCTCTTCAATATATGTAGTAATTGCACTAGCAACAGCAATAAATGCATCATCTATATAGTCGTTTGCAAAAGCATCAATATAGATACTAGGAACCTCCGCCTGGTTGAGCATACCTTGCCACATTTTTACAAACGTAGTCTTTCCTTCACCCCACTTTCCATCGAGAGAAATAACAAGCTCATCGCTTGACTGAGACACTAAGTTCAATAGAGATTGGCCAAAATTACTTCGACCAAGGACATCTTGTTCGAATGCCTCATTTTCTCCGACGATAATCGGGGGGGGTAACGATGTTCATTTGTACTCCTTTACGTATAACGGCTCAAGAAGATGTGTAGTGGGGAGAACGGGCTAAATACCCGTCCTTACCCGATTATGCATTTTTACATTAAACTGTATTTTCCCATGAACCTTTTAATTAACTCTGTTTCTTTGGACGTAAGTTTCCAATAGTTGTTTATTGCTCTATTCAAAATCTCTACGGCCGCTTCTTCAGGTACACTGATAGAATCGCCATCGGTGTAATGCTTCAATCCATTTCGAAAATAGTTAGCCATTGAAACGAACTCCCTTTTAGGCCAATCTTCTTGGAATTCATCACGCCCAAGCTGTACGCAAGCATTAACAAAACCCTCCAAATCGCCCTCTTGCCCTTGCTCATTCAAGAGCTTACCTAATATTTCTTCGCTTGCCCCTGCTAAAGTTATAGAAGAAATATAATCAGCTTCTTCTAATAGTAAATTTAACGCACGTTCAAGCTGGAGCTCAGCTACTTCAAGCTTTGTATATACAGGCACCTTACTAATATCTATTGGTGGAAAATCCAACTTTACCTCCTTCTTGCATAACACCTAAAACACCGACCTGGTGAAGTTGTCGGTTTTTTTGAGCAAGCAAAAAAGGTGACAGCTTCACCAGGTCCGCGCGCTTTTATTTGTTAGGTTTGGTCTGCACCGAGTAGCTTTAAAGCCAATTTTTTTGCTCTTCCTACCGGCAGCTCCGATTCTTCAACATGCTCACCGTGACTTAGCCTGTCACGAACCTTTTTTAGCTCAAGAAAATAATTCACGTCATTTTCTTCGATGTTTTTCCAAACAATTATTGCACACCAATGAAACCGTTGAGATAGATTTTTAGAATCAGTAAATATCCTTTCAAAAAACTTAGTAGCGGACTCATTAATTCGCCCAGGCACATTGAACGTTGCTTTCGCATTATCATTGTAATTCAATGATTTATAGGTGCTATGCGTATATCTTTCAATGAATTGAAAGTATCCGAGAAACTGTTTCATCCTATCAGGCTCATTAAGAGCCTCATAGAAATTTCTACACACATCTTTAGTTAAAACAGGTAGTAAACTTCTAGCACTTTCTAGAGATGAATTAATCTTGTCTATGCTTTTTGGACAGGATATATATGCACTAGAACTTCCGGTAACCTTTAAGTCAAATAGCGTAATACCGTCATTGGTTTTACCAAAAATACTGCGCTCTAAGGGTATAAACTTTATTTGTCTTTCAAGTGTTGACAGCTTCACTGTTAACGCAGTTACGATCCCAGGTAGAACATCCGATTCCCACTCCCTTATTTCTGTCTTACTTTCAGGAAACGCATCATAAGTGTAAATATAGCCGTCCTTTTCTCTTCTATATCCGCCTCGCAAGCCTCGTGGCACTCTTTCTTTAAAATAGATTAGAAGAAATGGTGGATTAGCCTTTTTATCGGAAATCCATTCTTCCTCATCATCGGCAAAAATATCTTCAGTTAACAATTTCGAGGCTTCATTAATAGACTGAGCGATTGCGATAGTACAACGCTCCGAAAGGGATACAACGCCAGAGATTTTTTCTTCGCATGACTGCTCAAAAACCATTCCACGTATCGAATAGGCTTTAAGAATGCCAAAGTGAACCTCTATCAGGTCAGTCTCTGGGAACTCTTCGTAGCCCATAGCTTCGATTGCATACTTTGATAGAATCATTTCGCCTTCTTAGTTTATGGGGAACTCGGAAACCTAACGCCTGTGTATGGGGCGGCTGGAACGAAGTGTAAGCCGTCCCAGCGCGCGATTTCCAGCGTGCGACATGACACACTAGTTAGGCTCATGGCCCATCATATGACATGATTGCTGACATACCTGTATTAGGCTGTGCATTTGTGGTTATTGTCCATTGCTCCATCAGTTGGTTATCACGAAATATTTTATACATATATGTTGATAAGCTGGCTGATTGTGAGGTCATTTCTTTGGTATAGCTAAAACCACTATTTTGTGGCGGCAACCATGCTTCCATGCTGGCTTGTAGTTCGTGAGGATCACCTTGATGTATAAACACAGAGCAGAGACTATTGTTTAATACTGTAATCCCAAATTCACCCTGTGGGCTATTCATATACCAAGCTTGTCCTTCATTACCGCTCAAATATCTAGTTGCCTGTTCATTTGAGGCGATTGAGAATCCCATTTCTAAAGCTTGACTACCAACTGCTCCAGGATTGGCACGACCCACGACGCAAGTTCCCATATAAATCTGTACTGGTATGGAAGTTCTCAACGCCTGACCTTCTTCGTCTGGAGTTGCAGCCAAAACTAAGACTGGTGATAGTAAAAAAGTAGCTATAGCTAAAATTTTCATATTTGAGCCTAACAGTCTGTTATGCCACTTTAAATGGGATGATAGAAGCCAATTCATCTTCCACATCCAGACCGTAAGAAATAGCAAGAGAGCCAATTGTGACACCAGCTATTTTTCGTAATTTCGCAAGCTCCGCATTAAGGATCGACCGCTGAACTGGGACTGGCTCATTATTGAAGTTTATAGCTCCGACTTCATTGCAGAAAGCCCGGCACGCACTTCTGAATTTTCTAATGGCTTTCACAATATCTTTATCAGTTTCAAAATCCTGCAAAAAATCTGTTATTTTCTCTCGAATTAGCTCTACAGATTGCCTACAAAAATCTGCGCCTTCCCTCTCTTCTTCATAGAAGAGAACTCTTCTATCCTCTAGAAAAGTAATAAGCCTCCTAGCTTTATCTTTCTCAGTATTTTCAGGGCTCCATGAAACACCAAATATAGGAGTGCTAATTCCGTTCACTCTTCCTAGTATTGACTTAAATTCCATCTATTACTCCAATTGAGGCATAACGCGGAGCTTTGCGGCAATTTTGGATCCGCGCAGCGGTGGAAAAATTGTCCGGCAACAGCGGCTTGTTATGCGTTAGTTCCAAGATAGGCCTCAAGCTTTTCAGGGATGTATGGCCAAAACACCTTCCAACTTTCTGGCTTGGGGTAGCGCGCCTTGTACCCTTCTCTTTCTCCCGCATTAAGCCTGCCGTACCAGTCAACGAACTGATACCAGTATTCTTCGCCAGGCCCCATACGCCAACCCATAGACCCCAACGGTATTTTCGGATACTGAAGCCATGGAGGCAGCATTTCTTCATCCATAGAGCCAACTTCCTGTGTTAATCAGCGCTGCATAACAGGTTATTAGGCGGAATTTCGTTTATACAACGCCAAACCCCACCTCTTTTGCTCCGTTTATTTTCGAAAAATCATATCAAGTTCAAGAGGTTAGCGCATCCATTTCTACGTTTTGTCACTGTGGAAACAAAGCCATCGTGTTTAACGAGACCCCCACGGGGTCTTTTATACACTCGACGCCCAAAAAAGTTGCTTATATTTCAAACAGTTAAAGTATGGCGCTTGGGCAAACGAAGACCAGTGAGCTTGTTGCTCAAAGGGCCCTACCTTTGAATTTACTCCCACCTTCGCCCTTGGTTGAGCGGGTCAGCCCCGAGCGTTGTGCTCGCCACTGCAGCTTGGCCACAGCAAACGTCTATCCTCACTAAACTAGCCTTCTCACCCTGTTCAACAATAAACGACTCACAGCACCCACTCTTCAGCATCACAACGCACCATAAATGGCGTTAATCAGTCGTGCTTTTTGCCGCTGGGGCGTGGCTTACGGCGCGCGGCACTTGCGCTTTAGGGCGAAAATATTGACACTAGCCAAGAGACATTAGGTGTCACCGCAAGCGCTTTTAACTCCAACGCAAGGACGAAGACCTTCATGCCCTGGTTACTTATGTTCCACATTGCCGCCTTACTGTGCTGGTGCGGGACTTTGCTGTATTTACCGGGTTTACTTGTTGGCCGAACCGGCGGTGCAAACACAGTAACCCAGCCGGCCCACAGTGCCAATTACTTAGCATTACCGCGCTTGGTGTATACCCGGATTGCCACGCCCGCAGCGCTAACCGCCATAATTGCCGGCACGCTGGTTTTTTACCGCTACGGTATTTGGGATGTGTGGCTGATGGTTAAGTTAATGCTTGTGACGCTATTGGTAGTGTTGCACCTTTTAACGGGGCTGCTGATTGCTAAAACCGAGCGAGGCAAGGTGCAGCGGGTAAAAGCATACGCCTATCTCATCGCGCTGCTGCTGGGCGCCACCATGACGGCAACTACCTGGCTGGTGTTAGCCAAGCCCCTGCAGGAGCTATAGCATGACTACACCTATGTGTATGCCTATGTGTACGCGTATGGGAGCGCCTGACTCAAGCGTCGGTATCGACACCCACACCGTGTTCGTACACCAGCTGCCCGCCGAGGATACCCGCCAAAGCGATCAGCAAGGCTGTTACCACCGACAAGGTAACGCCCCACGGGCTAACCCAGGCCAGCATATCTTGGTAGCGCAGCAGCCAATTAAGGGTAACGATAGACAGCGCCATTACCGCGACCAGCGCGTGGCTCCAGGCGGTAATAAGGCGCCGGATTTGCTTTACCGATACCAAGTCGATCAGGCCAATCAGGCCAGCGCCCCAACCGCCCAAGGCGCCAACGCCGGCCAACCACAAGCTGGCGCGGGCCCAAAACGCATCGGCGGTAGCAATATAGGCAAAGTCTGTGGCCACCAACGCCATCAGCGCGGCCACCGGAAAGTGAATCAGCATGGGGTGAATGGGGTGGCCGGCAATAGCCGTGCGGCTGGGGATGGGCGAATGCGGCATAAATTGTATCCTGAGCCAAAGGCCATAAAAAAAGGGTTATCAGTAGCGTTTGCCGCCGCGTTAACCGGCTGTAGCGGCCCGCAATCGGCGCTTGACCCAGCAGGCCCAGCCGCCGAGGTAATTGCCTGGCTTTGGTGGGGCATGTTTGGCTTTTTTACACTGGTGCTGTTTGTGGTGCTGGGTTTATGGCTGTACGCCATGCAACGCAAACACGCCAAGGTAAGCCCTGCCGATGCGATCCGCTCGACCAACCGTTGGATTATAGGCGGCGGCATCATTCTGCCATTAATTACCATCATTGTACTACTGGGCGCGGGGATTCCCGCCGGGCAGCATGTTCTTACCCTAGCGGACGAAACCACCGAGCCGCTACACATTAATGTGCACGCGCACCGCTGGTGGTGGGAATTTCGCTACCCCAACACCGAGGTGGTTACCGCCAACGAGCTGACCATACCAGTCGATACCCCCATAGAGGTAAAGGTTTACAGTGACAACGTGATTCACGCGTTTTGGGTGCCGCGATTAGGCGGTAAAATTGATGTGGTGCCCGGCCGCGCCAACCGCATACGCCTGCGGGCAAGTGAGGTGGGCACCATGCGCGGGCAATGCGCCGAGTTTTGCGGCACCGGGCATGCACACATGGTGTTTCAGGTTAAGGTGTTAAGCAAAAGCGACTATGCCGCCTGGCAGCAGCGCCAGCAGCAAGACATCGTGGTCGCGCCCGAGCACCAAAGTGCCGCACAAGCCTTTACCACGCACTGCGGCGAGTGCCACCGGGTAAAAGGCGTTACTCAAGGTACTGGCGCGCCCGATCTAAGCAACGTCGGGGCACGGCGGCTAATGGGGGCCAGCCCACGCGGTGGTGCGCAGGTAAGCATTGCCCAGTGGCTTAACACTCACCCCACGTGGCTACAACGCGAAAGCACCCCGCTCCACTCAGACATAACGCCCGAGCAACAAGACGCCATTGCCACTTGGCTGGAGACTTTAGATTGAACAGTAACGACCCACAAGCGGCCGAAGACTTTCACCATCAGTTTGACAAAGTCTGGGGCAACCCGCGCGGCTTATTAGCCTTGACGATCGTCAACCACACGACGATTGGCCTGCGCTTTTTAATCACCGGTGGCGTGTTCTTTTTAATTGGCGGCTTGCTTGCCATGCTGATTCGCACTCAGCTGGCGCTGCCGGGGCACGACTTACTGACGCCCGAGATTTACAACCAAGTCTTTACCATGCACGGCACCATTATGATGTTTCTGTTTGCCGTGCCGGTGATGGAAGGGTTTGCGATTTATTTAATCCCCAAAATGATTGGCGCGCGGGACTTAGTGTTTCCGCGCCTGAGCGCTTTTGGCTATTGGTGCTACTTGTTTGGCGGCATTATTCTTACCTCAAGCTTGGTAATGGAAATCGCCCCCGCCGCCGGCTGGTTTATGTACACGCCTTTAAGCAGCGCCGTTTATGCACCAGGGCCGGGTTCAGACTTTTGGCTGCTGGGTATTACCTTTGTCGAGATATCGGCCGTATCGGCCGGTGTTGAGCTTGTGGTATCGATCATGCGCACCCGCACTAAGGGCATGGGTTTACAGCATATGCCGCTGTTTGTTTGGTACATCCTCGCCATGGCGCTGATGATTGTATTTGGTTTTCCGCCGCTGATTTTAGGCAGTATTTTGCTGGAGCTTGAGAGAGCGGCCGGCATGCCCTTTTTTGATGTAGCGCGCGGCGGTGACCCCATCCTGTGGCAGCATTTGTTCTGGCTGTTTGGGCACCCCGAGGTTTACATTCTGTTTTTGCCCGCCGCCGGAATGATATCGACCATTTTACCGGTATTTTGCCAGCGGCCCATTGCCGGTTACCGCTGGGTGGTAATGGCGATTATCACCACCGGCTTTATCAGCTTTGGCTTGTGGGTCCACCATATGTTTACCGTGGGCATCCCGCACTTGGCGCAGGCGTTTTTCTCGGCGGCCAGTATGATGGTGGCCATCCCCACTGCGATTCAGGTGTTTGCCTGGATCGCCACGCTCTGGAATGGCCGCCCGGTTTACGAGCCCCCGATGCTTTGGGCGCTTGGCTTTTTGTTTATTTTTGTGGCTGGCGGTTTAACCGGCGTTATGCTCGCGCTTGTGCCGTTTGACTGGCAGGTGCACGACACCCACTTTGTGGTGGCGCACTTTCACTTTGTGTTGGTGGGGGGCATGTTCTTCCCGCTTATGGCGGGCATTTATTATTGGCTACCGCACTTTTCTGGCCGTATGCCCAACCGCTCACTGGCGCGCTGGGGGTTTTGGCTGATATTTATTGGCTTTAACGTCACCTTTATTATTATGCACGTAACCGGCTTGCTGGGTATGCCACGGCGTATTTACACCTACGAGGCCAATTTAGGCTGGGATTTGCCCAATATGATCTCATCGGTGGGCAGTTTTATTATGGCCGCCGGGGTCGCCACTTGTTTGCTCGATATTATCTTGCACTTTCGTTTTGGCGAGCGCGCCAAGCGCAACCCGTGGAACGCCGACACTCTGGAATGGAGCACGTCGCTCCCCCCCAGCGCCTATAACTTTGCCACTTTGCCAGAGTGCACCAGCCGCCACCCGCTGTGGGACAACCCCGACTTGCAAACCACCATAGAGCACGGCCATCACGGGTTGGCGACGATTGATCACGGCCGCCGGGAAACCTGGGGTACCGATCCGCTTACCGGAAAAATCCGCGAGATCATCCACTTACCCGGCAACAGCTGGTTACCGTTTTTTGCGGCGCTGGCCACCGCCGGCCTGTGTATCTGCCTGCTCAGTAAGTTTTATTGGGTGGCTATTGTTATGGCACTGGTCAGCACCGGCTTTTTATTGCGCTGGTCGTGGGAGAATGGCGCACACCCGCGCGCGGCACCCAATGCGCAAGTGGTTGAGGGCGACCCACCGCTGCACTCACGCACCCACGATGGCCCCGGCCTGTGGGGCATGAAAGTCACCTTGCTGGCCAACGGCTCGCTGTTTTTATCGCTGCTGTTTGGCTGGCTGTATTTGTGGACGGTGGCCCCCAACTGGCAGGTGCCAGATACCCCCCCGGTGCACTGGCTGGGGCTGCTTAGCTCAGGGGTGTTCTTAACAGTCGCACTTGTTTGGTTTAATCGGGTGATCAAACGCTTGCGCCGCGATATCACCACGCACCTGCAACCGCAGTTGTGGGGCATATCCGGGTTAGGTTTAATCCACCTATTGCTGCTAATTGGCATGTGGCAAAGCTCAAATCTTACGCCGCAAAATACCGCTCACGATGCCGTTATAACCGTTATGCTGCTGTACCAAATATTGCACAGCGCGTTAGCCGTGGTAATGACAGCGCTGCAGGCGCTGCGCATGGGTAAAAATTACGTCGGCATACACGCGCCCTACGAGCCAAACGTGGTACAGCGTTGGTGGGTATACACCACCGGTACTTTTTGGCTGATATATGCGGTTGTCATTTTGTTGCCAAAAATGTGGAATTTAGCCTAATGCTATCGCCCTTTCATCCAATACAGTTAATCTTAGGGTTAATAACGTGGGCGCTGTATTTTGTTGTGCTCTACGCCGGCTTATCCATCAGTTGCGAGTACGCTGCACCGGAGCCACACACTAGCGCGGCTAACTGGGTTATCATCGCGCTACTTGCGCTTACACTCATGGTGACCGCAGGGTTACTTACCCAAGCCCGGCGCGGCTGGCGTATTATCCAGTTGGTTAAAAAAACACGGCCTGATGCACCGACAAAAAATCAACAAGAAGATAATCGACAGGAAAATAATCAACAGGTAAATAATCAACAGGTAAATGCACCGTCGACGCCGCAATTTATTAACTATGTGGCCGTATCTGTCTATGGGGTGGCCGCATTGGCAACCCTTATAAACGGCCTGCCTTTGGTTTTATTAACACCATGTATTTAACCCGCTTGCTTCACATAACTATGGTTGGTGTAGGGCTTATGCTCTGGCCAGCGCTGGCCGCCGCCCACAACCCTTTAACCGACCCTGGCCAAAGCGCGGTACTTACCGGCGCCGTGCTATTGGCCGCTGTTTGGGTCAGTTATTGGCTTGGCTGTTTAAAACAGCGCCCCGGCAAACGGGACTGGTGGCTGTTTAACCTCGCCAATGCGCTGAGCGTTATCACCTTATTTGGCCCGCTTGATGACTGGGCCGAAACCAACGCCGCGGCGCACATGGTGCAGCATATGTTGATGATGACCGTCATAGCGCCCCTTTGGGTTATCGCCCGGCCCCTACCGCAATGGTATGCACTGCAACCCACGTTAACCGGCCTGGTATTTAAACCGCTACTATTAGTTGCCAGGCAGCCCATGCTCGCCACGCTGATTCACGGCGCCATCATTTGGCTGTGGCATACACCGGTACTGTACGTGCTTGCGCTGGAAAATTTATGGTGGCACCTGTTCGAGCACCTGTGTTTTTTAGTCAGCGCCGGTGTGTTCTGGTGGTCGGTGCTGCGCAGCCAACACAAAAACACGCCACCGGCACTGCTCGCACTATTGGTCACGCTTATGCACACAGGGTTTTTAGGGGCGTTGCTGACTTTTTCAGAGGTATCTTGGTACGGAGAAAACCGGCCAGTGCATCATCAGCAGCTAGCCGGTTTATTGATGTGGGTACTTGGGGGCATACCCTACTTCTCAGCCGCCTTTTATTTGGGCTGGCGCTGGTTTGCCCGCGCAGAAAAACACCCCTAAACGGTTGTGACCCGTGGCAGCCTTCGCATAAGCCGTACCACTTGGCTAACACATGGCCACATCACGTCTACAAGTGCTGGCTCTCGCGTATCGATGCTAGCGGAGCAAAAAGGTTTTTCCCGTTAACGGGGATGAGGCATTCGAGGCTAAAAAAACATAACCAGACGAGCCGCAGGACGACGTTGCCCCCCTGTCAAAGCCGTCAGAGTTGCCCCTCGAAACGATACCAGAGGCTGGAATCACGCCCTCAGAACCCTGAGAAACATTACGCCTGACCATTAGCCCATTGACCCGAACACTTTGGTCAAGCAAGTTGGCTGACAACGTACGGGTTAGAGCCGATAGGGCTTCATGAGTCATGGTGTAGTCCAAAAAACCAAGATCCTGGCTGTCGCTATCGAAAGAGGAGATATTTACAATAGCGCCACCGCCCTCCATATATTTGCTTGCCGCTTGAGCGAGAAACAGCGCACTAAATACATTTTCATCAAACGTGAGCCTTAGCCGCTCTTCAGAGATCGTTGAAAGTGAACTTTTAGCCTCAGAGCCCGCCGCAATATTGATTAAAATGTCTAACTTACCGAACTCGGCTATGGTCCGCTCAACAGCGGCTCGGCAACAAAGTGTGACACCCAGGTCGGCACTCATATTCAAAACTTTCACGCCAACATTGCAATAAGATTCATTGCTCGTATTAGCTGGAAGATCCTTCTCCCCAAAAACGAGCACCACGCTAGCCCCCTCCTGGCTCAAAGAAAAACTCACGTCCTTAGCTATACCAGGGTCTGCCGCGTTGATTAACGCGACCATCCCATGCAACCTGCCTTCTGGGCGATAGTCTCGTGAAAAACTCTCAAATAACAGATGATCAGAGCAAGAGCTGTTCGGGGGCTCTGACTCGAAAGATTCAACTCTGCACGGTTTACTACTCATAAACACTCTCCAGAATATGATTAACCCAACAACATAAAAACACGTTGCAAAAAATGTTCCGTGACTTTTATCACACACCAACCATAAGCCAGAAAATTTTTTAAAAACCGCAATTTTTTGTAATGGCCTAAAAGCTCTAAACACATCATTTAGCGCTAAAGCTTTCACAACCTATTGCAAGGATTACAAATTAAAAACAAGAAAAACGCATCGATACGCTTCATTCCGACTACGCGATGATTGAGATGACATGTAAAATTTATCTTTCTAATTTTTATAAGAAAATAGAATAATCATAAAATTCGACGAAAACCGAAACGAATATAACCAATCTATTTTTGGCATATCGATTGCTCCGGGAGTGTAGCGTGCCCAAGGCACTCACACACCAAAGCTAAGGAGAGAACCATGCAGGTAAGAGACGTCATGAGCAAAGATCCAGCCCTAGTCACCCCGTCAACAACGATAAAAGAAGCCGCAAAAACAATGGCGAACGAAAAAATGGGATTCCTGCCCGTCGGCGAGAATGATCGACTCCAGGGCACCCTAACAGACAGAGATATTGTGTTGCGCGCCACCAGCGAGGGCAAAGATGCCGAGAGCACCCACGTAAAAGAGATATACAGCGACGAACTTTTTTATTGCAACGAAGATCAGCCCCTGGAAGAAGTCGCTCAGATTATGGGGAGCCAGCAGGTCCGTCGCCTTCCGGTCGTCAACACCGACAAACGCTTTGTCGGCGTAATTAGCATTGGCGATGTGGCGCAGCACATCAACCCATCCATCACGGGTGAAATCCTAAAAGACGTAACTAACTGGGCATAAAACACACCGTTCTGTCAGGAGCTAGATATGAATAGCGATAAAATTTCAGCATGTATTAACGCGTGCAACGATTGTGCTTTTGCTTGCGAGCACTGCGCCACGGAATGCCTTCAGGGCGGAACTAGCGTAGACCTCGAACGCTGCATACGACTAGACATTGACTGTGCCGCCATTTGTAGGTTAGCCACTAGCTATATGGCAAGAAACAGCGAAGCTGCCGACGCCGTCTGTGAACTCTGTGCGGACATTTGCAAACTGTGCGCAGAGGAGTGCGAACGCCATGATCATGACCACTGCCAGAAGTGCGCTCAAGCATGCCGGGACTGCATTGATGCCTGCTTAGGCATGGTCGCTTAACCGACAAACATTAGCCATAGGTAAAAGCCATGATATTAATGGAACCAACTCAGGTAATCGACGAGATGAACGACCTACTCGACATGGATCGTCAAGCAATTATCGCCTACCGAACAGCCCTAAAAAGTATAGAAGACGAACAGGCTAAGCTCCGCCTATCGCAACATTTAACTGATTACAAGCTTCACTCAGTACTACTTCGAAAAACGATTGTAAATGAAGGTGGAACACCTCACAAAAAGTCAAGCAAGAGCAGGTCACTCTCAATACAAAAGGTTGCTTTCGCAAGGACTCAAAGCGATCAGGCTTTACTAAGGGCTCTTGGTGAGAGTGAAAAAATATGCGAGAAGCGTTACCAAAGATCTTTTGTCATTGGCCATGCAGAGCCCATCCAGACAGTTCTGCAAAAAGGCCTTGATAACTCTCGGCGCCATATGGCGTGGTTAGGTCAGATCACCACTGATCACTAAAACGGTCGAGTGTTTTCCAGCCAAGGCACCCCCGCTAGAGCCGACAGGGGAACCCAGCCGTCAAACACTCGACTGTAAGATCCACGCAATCGCAGCCGAAGATATTGAAAGATGAATCAAGCTGATACCGCGACCTTTAGCCAGCCTTTGTCAGGCACAAAGCGAAAATAGGGTGACAACGATGTTAACTTCAAATGATATCATCACTAACTCCAGATCAGGTAATGTTGATAATAGTGGCCACATTAGCCAGAAACATGAGAAAACAAAACCTCATAATTCAGCAGCTAACATTGAATTGGTTAAAAGTAAAAATTACGACAAAACCCTTCGCAAAGAAACCCGGAAATCGCCACCCGACCCAACCCTGAAAAATATATTACCTTTGTTAAACAGACTATCTGAGAGGCTATCCTCTGAGAGTGCCGTTATCAAGATGTACGAAATATTCTCCATTTATGGCCATAGTGATGAAATAGAAGATGCATCAGAATCGGACATTCAGTTCTTTGAGCAGGCTCTAAGAATGAGAAAAGAGTGCATTGAACACGCCTCCATTCTAACCAAAGAAATTGCTGAACTCGCCCCGGCAGACACGCCCTTTCAGAGCTTTTTATTCCCCTCCCCTGTAGTCCCGGAAGACCTACTACAAGGGATAGAACATCATAACGTTAGCTATCTCCGAGCTCTAAAGTCAATATACACCGCCGAACTTATCAGTGAATTTGAAGACGGTCTACTACAAACTCAATGTAACAATGCTGGCCTAACAACCCTGTCGGCAAAAATTGGGAAAATCGCCTCTGAGAAAAGAAGCCACCTTCAAATACTAAGAAAATGGATAGAGTCAAAGACGTTTGGAGGTGAGCGATAAAACTTAATCGCTATCGATAACGTTGTTTAACGACCACATTATTTTCGACCCGCATGTGGTGATCACGTCGATACGAATATCGAGATACGACAACCAAGCTGGCGCAAAACACATAGATTGAATTGCGTTAAAGCAGACAGCCGGACAACCCTTGAAACCAACCGTTAGGAGATCAACATGAAAGCTGTAGTTTTTCACGGAGTCGGCGACATACGCCTGGAAGACAGACCAGAACCAACCCTAAAAAATTCGACTGACGCCATTGTCAAAATCACCGCCAGCGCTATTTGTGGCACCGACCTTCACTTTGTACGGGGTACGGTACCTGGCCTAAAGAAAGGCACAATTTTAGGTCATGAAGGCGTAGGCGTCATTGAAGAGATTGGCGAGGATGTTCGGAATTTGTCGGTCGGTGACCGGGTCGTCATTCCATCCACTATCGCCTGCGGCTATTGCTCATATTGTCGAGCGGGTTATTACTCGCAATGCGACAACGCTAACCCTCACGGAGCGCAATCGGGGACTTCTTTTTACGGAGGACCAGAGCAAACCGGGCCCTTCGACGGGCTTCAAGCCGAAAAGGCCCGTGTGCCATTCGCCTCAGTAAATCTATACAAGCTGCCCGATGATATTACTGACGATCAGGCGATTCTACTCTCCGACATTTTCCCGACCGCGTATTTTGGCGCTGATATGGCAAACATCAAACCGGGCCACAGCGTTACTATCTTTGGCTGTGGGCCTGTCGGGCAACTGGCTATTGCCTCTGCTAAAGCTATGCAAGCGGGACGTATATTTGCCGTATCCTCTCGGCCAGATAGGCTGGAGGCCGCTCGGCGTCAAGGTGCAGAGGTGATTAATTACGAAAAAGAAGACCCTGTTGAAAAGATCCTCGAGCTAACCGGCGGCATAGGTACCGACAGCGCCATCGACGCCGTTGGTGTGGACGCTAAATGCCCTCATAACCACGGAGACGAGAATAGCGATTTTGAACGAGAGCAAAAAGAAGCGGCCCCAGAGCAGAATCCTGATGGAGAGCTTTGGCAGCCTGGCGACGCCCCGTCACAGGCAATACGGTGGGCTATCAACTCTCTAGCAAAGGCTGGGACGCTATCAATTATTGGGGTCTACCCACCTAACTTCGAGACGTTTCCTATCGGCTTAGCAATGAACCGTAACTTAACGATTCGCATGGGCAACTGCCCACACCGCAAGTACATTCCTTTACTGATCCCCCTGGTTCGCTCTGGAGCACTGGATACAGCTGGTGTGTTAACTAAAGACGAGGATATGCCTTCGATTATCGACGCTTATAAAGAGTTTGATAAGCGAGAGTCGGGCTGGCTAAAAGCAGAAATTACGTTATAAATATTTCGATGGTTGGACTTTTATGCCGGCAGCGCGTCAAAAGATGGGCTGCCGGCATAAAAATAAGCGTACGACCTTACAGCCATATTCTTATGCTACTCAATCCACTGAATAGTATATTGAGTGGTTCTCGCGTCGCCTTGCCGGCTAACTTGAGAAGTTATGGCATAACGATATTTATCGTTTTTCGAAATTTTCGAAGCCTTATCAAACCCTTTTTCTTTAAGCTGGGCTTCAATTTCAAGGAGCTTGTCCTTATCAATATTGCCAACGTTTTTCAACACTCCTACTGCCTCCACCATTACCTTCTCCTTAGCCAAGGCTCACCCGATAAACAATCAGACAATTATTTATCAGGTTTCCCAAAATAAGTAAAGAGTGGTCTACGCTTGTGTTACAGCTTTCGAGGGTGACATCATCTGCCAAAAACTATAGCCACACCACAATCCATAGACAAAAGGAATGGCCAGGCCGCGGACGGCGACCTCTGTCCTCCGGCAAATATACGTTGAGAGCCAGTCAAAGGGTTTATCGCTATTAACAGTAAATCCATGTCCAATGCTAATTATCTTCTACGCTATTGAGAATTCAGCAATAAATCCCACAAATACACACCTGCAAAACCCAAATAGAATATACCTGCTGCAACCATAAAAATGGTAACCATTAAGCTTGGCTGTAACGTTTTTGGCAAACGAGTGCGGTTTACATACAGTGCAGATAAGGCAATAAAGGGTGTATGCATCGCCGCAATAATGCCAGAGGCCGACATAACCTTAACGGGGTTTTTAAAGGCCAAAACAATAGCAATCGGCACCAGACCGGTGATGGTTATAACAAAAATACGTTTTAAGTGGCGGCGCTTAAACAGTGCAAAGCCAAGTTTCCCGGCCGCGCGTTTTGCAGCCATCAAGGCTTTATTAAGTTCGCCGGAGTTTCGCTGTTTGCGCGTTAGAATCAAGGTAATATCAGCGAAGCTGCGACCCCAGCCGTCTTGATTGGCCAGTACACTCCCGCCGAGTGCAATGACAATAGCCGCTAACAGGAGATACTCGCCCACACTACCCCACACATCAGAAAACAAGCCCGTAAGGTCTACCGCTACGCCGGCCCCTTTGGGAACCTTGCCCTCTGGGGCTAGCAGTTCGGCGCCAAGTATTAAAAAAGAGGTGATAACCACCAGCCCACCAATGACACCCAGAGTGGCGGCACCGGTCATAACTTTTATCCAACCTTGCGCTCGCTCCTGACGGGCTGCCTCATCTGGTCGGTTGGCGTCCTCCGAGCTTGCTGAATGCTCGCATTCGTCGTCCTCATCGGGGCTCTCGATACCGCCACCAAAGCCCCGGGTGGCTGTCCAGTAGCCAAACCACAATATACCCATGGAGCCTGCGAGGATCGTCCCGACCCAGGGGAGAATAATGTATAAATCTGGATCGCTGGGCCAGCTGGGTTTCATCCCGGACACTACATCACTCACATTGGGCGATACAACCACCGCAGCGACGATTACCATAATCATCAACAGCAGCGCCATAACCCGGCTGAAGCGCTCGATCACCGAATATTGTCCGCTGGCGATAAACACGGTACTCAACACGATTAACAAGCATGCATATAGGCTGGCGCCACCGGGCAGAATACTTTGCAAAGCACTGCCCACCACACCGGCTAAACCGGCGATACCCACACTTGCTGCCAGCAGTTGCGGGACAAATATAAACCAGACCGCCCAATTAGCAGGCCCCTTTAGAGTACTAAGCCCCTCGAGCATCGTCTGACCGGTAACAATGGAGAACCTCGCCATCTCCCGGATCATGACCCACATAAAGAAGACCACCAAAAGCAGCAGCCAAAATAGTTGGTATTCATAAACGGCCGCGACTCTAGGGGTGAACAATATAGAGCCGGTACCTACTGCAGAGAGCATCCAAAGCAAACCAGGCCCGTACCAACGCAGCTTACTCCAACCTTCGGGTGCTTTTGGGGAGGACTGTCTAAACAATTCTTTTATCTCCTATTTATGGGTTAATAGCGCCTGTTTTACGACCACCCACATTTAACGGATGCAACGGGGCCGCTCGAAGCCATAAAAGAGGTTTGGCCCGAGCATGCAATTTGTAGGGCGTTGCGCGTTATGCTTCGACGATTACGAAAGAACCGATGAACTATTAATCACGATCAAGGGGCAAGTCTAGTTTCTTCCAGGCGCTCATACCGCCGAGAACGTTTCTGACATCCTGAAATCCCGCCCGAAGTAAAATACTGACAGCAACACCGGCCCGATGCCCTACGCCACAGGTTACCGCCACGGGCATTTCGGGGTGGAGCCCGAGGTCATTAAGGTGCTCTTGAAGGTGACCAACAAACATGTGCTTAGCGCCGGGAATATGCCCGCCAGAAAATTCATCCAGCTCCCGCACATCAAGCACCTGTAAAGAGCTGCCAGCTTGATTAACCTCCAACGGGGTTATAACGCCGGAGGTTTCAATGGGCTGGCCTGAGCTCCGCCATGAACTAAAGCCACCTGATAACCCTCCGGCAACGCCATCGATACCGATACGACTCAAATGTAACGCCGCCTCTTCAACGTCCTGATCGCGGTCCGATACCAAATACACAGTGGATTGCTTATCAGCGACCCAACCACCAAATACGGGCATTCCACCTAACCAAACGCTAAAGCTGCCCGATACGTGGCCACCGGCAAACCCTTCAGGCTCGCGGCAATCCAGCAACAGTGATTCACTCTGCGCTTTGGCAATAGTATGCACATCGAGCAATGGCGTCGAAAACGGTACGCGTGGCGTCATCCCACCATCCAGATTAACTTTTTCCATGTGCTCAAAATACGGGGGACGCGGAAGGTTTTCGCCTCCCTTTTTGCGTGAAAACTCGTCACGATTTAGCGTAAAGACGTCGTTGTATTGTTTCTCGTCGCCCAACGTCGACGACGGCCTGTGGGCCATACCACTGCCGCACACCGAACCGGGCCCGTGGGCCGGAAGTATCAAGGCTGTATCACCCAAGTCAGCAATTTTGCTGTGCACGGAGTCGTACAGAAGGCCGGCGTTTTCTATGGATTTCTCAGCATCCGGTAAATCAGTTCGACCGGTAGTACCAAAGAACAGCGTATCGCCGGTAAATACGCCCCAGGCACTGTCTTTGTTCTGTGGAGTAAATATCGCGTAAGAGCAGCTCTCGGGGGTATGCCCTGGTGTGTGCAGCACCTTAAGCGTTATATCACCAACACTAACGCACTCCCCTTCGGCCAGCCGCTGGGTTCCAGGCCCGAATAGCTCATGATCACCTGTGATAATTTCGGCCCCGGTGACCTGCGCCAAATGGGTGGAGCCGAGCACAAAGTCCTCCTGCCGGTGGGTGACCATGACATATTTAATACGGGCGCCTAACGACTGTACGGCTTGTAGATAAGCATCCACGTCTCGCCGCGGGTCTACCACCACCGCCTCGCCGCCGTCGGCTAGTACATAAGCATAATGAGAGATTTTTGGCGTTTCTATTCTAACGAGTTCCATATGGGTCTCCTCTAAGATCTAGAGAAATAAACCTTGGTCAAGCACGCATCACCTAGACATTGGCCATCACCTAGACACTACCCACCTATCACGGTACCGCCGTTTGGGTGCAGCACTTGCCCGGTCATATAACTCGCATCGTCTGATGCTAAGAATATATAGCTAGGCGCGACTTCATCCGGCTGACCAGCTCGCCCCATTGGGGAACCAGCACCGAAATTCTCAACGTCGTCGGCACTAAAAGACGCGGGTATGAGTGGCGTCCAGATCGGGCCGGGCGCCACTGCGTTTACCCGGATATTGCGCTCGGTTAAACTGCCGGCCAAGGATCGCGTCAGGGCTACTAGCGCGCCTTTAGTGGCGGCGTAGTCCAACAAGACTGACTTGCCGCGATAGGCGACAATGGAGGTGGTATTGATAATACTGTCACCGTCGCCCAAGTGCTCCATGGCGGCCTGAGTCAAAAAGAACGTACCAAAGATATTGGTATCGAAGGTTCGGCGAAGCTGCGCCTCAGAGATATCCGTGATGTCCTCTTGCACATGCTGCTCTGCGGCGTTGTTAACCAAAACGTTCAATCCGCCAAACTCAGTAACTGTCTTGCGCAGACTGTCGCGGCAAAAATCGGCGCTGGCGATGTCTCCCTTTATCGCCAAAGCCTTTGCGCCGGCCTTGCGAATATGCTCACAGGTGATTTCTGCATCGGCGTCTTCATCCTTGTAAATAAACGCGACATTCGCGCCCTCTTTGGCAAAGCCGATACAAACCGCGCGGCCTATACCGCTGTCACCGCCACTCACAAGCGCGATCTTGCCGCTGAGCTTGCCAGCGGCTTTATAGTCCTTCATAAACGACTCGGGCTGTGGCTGCATCTTACGCTCATCACCGGGTTGGTGAGATTGATGTTGATGCGCAAACGAAGATGGTTTATCACCCATGACTAGCCTCCCGCTTAGATGTGAGGACGTTTTTCAATAGATTGGTCGGTAACCTGACGCTGCTTCTCGTTGCGCATTGCCGTCTCCATAAAGTCGGCTTGCTCGCCATCCAGAACTTTCTTAGCATCAAAGAAGACCTCGTTTTCTTCCTCGTCGATATGATGTTCAAGGCTTTCTTTAAGGGATAAAAACTTCTGAAACCAAGCAGAGCCAGTTAGATCTGAGTTGGTCAGCTCTGATAGCAGCTGCTCAGCCTCTTGGTGCTCTTCTTCACCGTGCTCGACTTCGTCTTCGGTTTTGGAGTGATTTTTAAGCGGGTCGTAAAAGGCTTTTTCTTCGGCCTTACTGTGAACAATGATGGTTGCTTTTAGCTGATTGAATAGATCGCTTCGCTCTGCAGACTCGTCGGGGCCCAAAACTTTAATTTTGTCCATCAAGTCTTTGATTTTTTCGTGATCTTTCTTCAAATAAGTGTAAATAGACATAACAATTCCTCTTGGCCTAATTAAATCAAGGTATACGGCTAGCAGACTCCCGAAAAACTATCTGCGTGGTCACTGCAGCGTTGAAGCCGGGCTAAAAGTGCTCATTTATAAACCATAAACTCCGCTTTTTCGCCCGATTTCGCCTTGCATTGACTGCCTCGAAAACGTTTTTCAACAGCCTGCTAGTTGCAGAAGCCGTGCCAAAAAGGGATGAGACAGCCAAAGCCCGTTAACGACGGGCTCTAGCGCGAAGGCGTGACAATAAGTGGCACCAGTAATCGACGTTGTTAGCGTAAAGGCCACAATCCTATGAATTATTTACAGCCCCGACGACGAATATAGAATGATCATTAACAATCTCATTGCCATAGGAAGAATGCCTACCAACCATCGTAAAGGCAGGCGGTGACTAATAAGCCCCGTAGTTGCTTATACTCTTCCCAACTAAAAAGCCCGGAATCGCCCTGTGGGAGACTGGATATTGGCTGGTAGCGATCGGGCCAGCGTTCAAGGCCGGTGGATTCATCCGCGACAACATGCCTTAAGTTCTCTGAGTGAGCAAAAATGAGGTTTTTTACGGTCTCTACGGCTACAGGGGTTGGCCTTAACGCGCTGTTCGGATGATTGGCAATGTAAAATAAAATATCCGCCGCTTTTAAGTAAGCAACTGAAAACGCGCTGTCTTGCTGCGATGAGTGAAAATAGGCCACTACCGGATAGGCCCCGTACTTAGTGGAAAACTTCATGCCGTTTAACTGAATATCAAACAGCTTCTGCCAAACGAAATCGACGCTCGCTTTATCATCTAAGCGCTCAACAATGCCACCTCGGTCATCCACGACCGAGTTGATTTGAGTGGCAAGCTGACGTTTCTCGAGTGCAACCGGAACAACCGCGATGATGTACGAAAGCCCCAGAGACGTTAACAAGGTTCCGGTGCTTACCGCTAAGGTGCTCAGTAACGTCCAGGGAAAGTGATTAGCGGTGACATCGCCGTAGCCAAGGCCACTGAGCGTTACGCCAGTAAAATAGAGTTTATCCAGGTTGCTGGCCGCGGTAAGCGTATTGCTGTTAACGATATTAGCCTCGGCCGACTGAAACAGCAAAAACCACCCGAGATACAGCATGCCATACCAGAAGGCTACAATAACAATCATCAGCAGTGGTCCGCTCGCGGCGAGGAATTTATGCGACGGTTTAATACGGTGATAAAACAACATCAACTGCCATAACTTGCGGGAGATGAGAGATGTGGCAGGCCCGCCACCTCGCAGGCTTAGAATCGTTACAAAAGCATCGAATAAGGTGAAGAGTATAATCAGAGCGGCCAGAGCGGCCTGAAAAATGGAAAGTGGCGGCATAGAAGTCTCGTCGCGTAGTAATTTAAAGACGCTATTAGACTATCAGAATGACATGGCGCTGAGAAATCAGCGCCATATTTAGAGCAAAACCAGAGCGGGAAAAATTTATTCCCAATGTGGAGTAAAGGTGAGGTGAACTAACCCAACAGGCTCAAAAGATCTTTTGCGGCCTGCTCTGAGGAGGCGGGGTTTTGGCCCGTAACGAGCGCACCATCAATAACCGAGTAGCTCTGCCAATCATCGCCCTTTTGATAAGTGGCACCCTTCTCCTTTAGCATATCCTCCAGCAAAAACGGCACTACCTCGGTAAGCCCTACGCCCTCTTCTTCACTGTTACTAAAGCCGGTTACCTTTTTACACTGCACTAAAGGCGCACCGCTGGAACCTTTAACATCACGCAGTACAGCTGGCGCATGACACACAAAGCCATGAGGCTTATTGGCCTTAGCAAAGGACTCAATTAACTCGACCGATTTATCGCTTTGCGCTAAATCCCATAGAGGGCCGTGGCCGCCGGGGTAAAATACGGCATCGAACTCGTCTGCATTTACCTCAGCCAAAACTTTAGTGTTTGCCAATGCTTGTTGCGCATTAGTATCGTCCGCGTAGCGTTTGGTCGACTCGGTCTGGCCGTCGGGGTCATCACTTTTAGGGTCTAGGGGCGGCTGCCCGCCTTTGGGGGACGCCAGGGTAACCTCGGCGCCCGCACCTAAAAAGGTGTAGTAAGGCGCGGTAAACTTGGGGCCTGCCTACACTGTGTGAGCTGCCTCTGCAGGCTGCCATTTTTTCGCCCAGCAAGGCGCTGCGAGTGCGGGATAGTTCCTCTATCTTAGCGAGCCGAAACGCAGCTGGTCGGAATAATGGCTCCAGCCTTTCAGGTTGAAACTTAATAGCTCTCACTCTGCGTTGCTCATCGTTTATTTGGAATAACCAAACTGCTCTCTTCGCGCCTTAATTGAGAGCTATTTAGTTTCAACAGAGGTAGCTCACACAGTGTAGGCAGGCCCCGCCCAAAAACCGGTTTTATTGCCTGTATCACCTAATTGATCGTGCGATGTTAAAACCATTAATACTTTCATACTAACCTCATAGCTTAATAAATTACTGACTTAGCTCAACTCGTCTGGACCGACACGCACCACAAGCTTGCCAAAATTGTTTCCATCAAGCACATCCGACAGCGCCTGGGGCGCTTGCTCTAAGCCTTCTACAAGCTGCTCGCGATACTGGATCTTGCCCTCGCTTAACCATTGACTCATTTCTTTCATAAACTGGGGCATTTCGGGGCCGTAATCGTCAAACACGATAAAGCCTTTTACCGAAACACGCTTTTTAAGCAGTGTACCCATCAGCAGCGGCAAACGATCAGGCCCATCAGGTAAGCCTGTGCTGTTGTACATAGACACCATGCCGCACAGTGGGATACGGGCGCCGGTATTAAGCAGCGGCAGTACCGCGTCAAACACTTTACCGCCGACGTTTTCAAAATAGACATCGATACCATCGCCGCAAGCGGCTTGTAATTGCTCGGCAAAATCTGGCGCTTTGTGATCGATGCACGCATCAAAGCCTAACGTCTCGACAGCGTAGCGGCATTTTTCGGCGCCCCCTGCTACGCCCACGGCTCGGGCTCCTTTGATTTTGGCAATCTGCCCCACGGTTGCCCCCACCGGGCCGGTGGCCGCAGCAACCACAACGGTTTCGCCGGCCTGGGGTTTGCCGATATCCAGTAAGCCCATATAGGCGGTAAAACCCGGCATCCCCAAAATGCCCAGCGCATAGGAAGGCTCGGTAAGACTGTCAGGGAGTTTCATCAGGCCGTCACCGCCGGATAGGGCGTAATCCTGCCAGCCGGTAAAGCCCACTACCCAGTCGCCCTCGTTAAAGCCGTCAAGCTTAGAGCTCACTACCCGAGACACGGTGCCGCCCACCATCACGTCGCCCAACGCCACCGGGGCGGCGTAAGATTCGGCGTCGCTCATACGCCCCCGCATATAGGGGTCGATGGATAAAAACACCGTGCGTAACAGGACTTGCCCGTCGGCAGGCGCTGGCAACGGCTGTTCATTGAGCTTAAAATTTTTGGCCGTTGGGCGGCCTTCAGGACGAGACGCCAGCAGTAGCTGACGATTGTTTGATGCTGACTGGGACATAACAAACCTCGAAAACATTTTACGATGAAAGAAGAGCTGCCAATAAGCACTTAGGTGAGGTTACCGGCTTACTATTACAAGGGGCGAATCAAGCAACAAAAAGTGTCACATCAAAAGATCGCGAAGCCATCACAGTTTTATACGGTGATAATAGCGCCAAGGGAGATAACGCGGATACGCAGGCGTGACAAGCTTTACATAAGTTTAGACGATATAAGCCAAGCGGTAAGACGAATGACACAAATCCGCAGCAGGTTAGGCGTTAACGTTTAAAACGCCTTGCAGCATATGAACCTCGCCGGCGGCCATGCCCGCCTTAACAGCACGCTCGGGTAAAGTGGCGATTAACCCGTGCAACCTGTCTATTTCGCGCTGCGCTTCGGCGGCATTAAAATAAAACAGCTTGCACAGCGAGCGGGCGTTTTCCAGCGTGGCATCGGCGCCAAACGTGCCCACGCCCATAGCCTGATGACCGCGCACCCCACCCAAGGTGGGCAGCACATCGTACACCGGTGATAAACGCCACTGCCTGGCACTAACCGAGTAGACCATGGCATGGTTGCGGGCGTGATCGTCGGTATTGCCCAGCAAAATATTGCATACCATGCGGGTAAAGAGTTCGCGACAATCGGTGACCGGCTCGGCCGAATGCTTGCGCAAAATAGTCGCGAGGTTTACGTAGCTATAAGGGTTTTTACGCGAGTCGCGCACACGGCGCAGCCGAGAGGTGTTAAACAGGCTGTTGGCCGAAACAAAATGTAGAGGCTGGCCGGCCATACGATCAAACCGCTCGATCAAAAACGCGCTGCGCCCCGCCCCCAGTTCGCGCAAGGCAATTGCAGGCACACGGATACCCGCCTCGCGCAATAACGTCATGGTTAAATACTCCAGCGCGGGGATGTTCAGTAAATCCTGCTCGCGCGAGAACTTCACCAACCACTGGCTGGCGCCATCGGTGACCACCACTTTAGGGCGCGCGCCCCCCATGGATGAACCCGGCTCAATTAATGCGAGCTGCTCTGGCGTAAGGGGCTCGCGCTCCTGAACCTTTTGCGCAACGGCTGCTAATTCATCAAGCAGCTCAATGCCGGGCAAATCGGTGGGGGTACGCGGATAACTGCGCGACAAACTAAACTCCAGCAACCCTACCCCGCCGCCACTGGTGCGCAGCAACCGCTCTACTTCATTTTGCGGGCTGCTGTTGTGGTGCATCAGCATAATGCGCGTACCCCAGTCATCGGGCCCGGCATCGGTAAATACACCAAAAGTGCCCTTGGGGTTTTGGGTGCGAAATGTGCGGTTAACCAACGGTAAGTTGACCGGGTCTAGCGGGTAGGCTGCGGGCTCGGCCAACCACTCTTTGCGGTAGACAAATTCAGCCAGCGGTGGCTCGCAGGTGATGGTGCCGGCCAAGCGGCGCTCACCATTGGCCAGGCGGGCAAATACATAAGCTGACTGGTAAGCCATTAGCGCTCGCGCAACCTGGCATTAGCCTGCTGAATTTGCCGGCCTACATCATCGCGATGTGGCGCGGCTAAATCGGCCACGGCATCGGCTAAGTTCATGGCGTTTAGCGCGGCAAGGTACACGCCGGCGGCGGTACCCAGGTTGCCAGCCTCGGCCGCCCGATAGGCATTAACCGATAATAGCGCGCGCGCAGCGGCCTCTTGTATCGTCCAGCCTCGCGCTTTGCGCGCCTGTTTAAGGTTGCTGGCAAAGATCTCAAAGGCCCGTTTGGCATCCTCGTCGATGCCCAACTGATAATCGGTACCCGGCATAAAAACCTCGCGCCCAGAATGCATGCTGGTTAATAAGTAAGCGAACAGCGTATCACAAAAGCCCGGGGCGAGCAAAATATATATACTTATAAAGGCATATATTAAGCCATATAATACCTATATAGGCATATTGAATTAATCGAAGAGTAAGTCAGACAGAGTTACCGCCTCTTGGTCGGCGTAACTCTGCTCGCGCCTAATGGCCGGCAATAATACCGTATCGGCATACTCACAGCCGGTTACGCCCGGGTCGGGTTGCGGGTTTTTAACGCCCGACGCCTGAGTGTGCCCCAGCCCGCTATTTAACCGCTGCAATAATGGCTCATACCCTGGGCGCCACGCCTGCAGCTGGGTAAAGCTTTGGCGCAGCGCTTTTAAAATTGCCAGCCCGGCATAATCTAAGTCTCCCCAAAAGCTTACCCGCAGCGAGCGAGCCTCGCCGCCAAACCACGCTTGTTTAAAGCCTGCGATATCGGCCTGGGGATTAAGAAAGGAAAATACCGCTTGGCCCGGCTCACGCACTCGCGCCGCGCTGGCGCGAAAGCCGGCGCTGTAAATCACCGTAATGCCGGGCAAGTTAGCCTCTGCCAGCATTAAAAAAGTGTCTTGGTTTTCGACAAACAATAAGTGCGTGAGTGGCTGACCGAGATGCACCACCAACATAACCGGGCGCACCTGTAGCTGCTGCGATAGCGCCGGGTAAAGGGCACGCACCAGCGACTCGTGCGGCTCTAAAAATTTAGAGTCTCCGGCAAAACAGCGGGCCGACAGTGCCCTTAGCGACATAGGCTGTTGCAGCTCGTCACCGATACGGGCAAAGGCGCGCACCACTTGCGCCGCCGACATACCCTTGGCGCGAATGTGGCGGTTCTTAAGAGCATCGCCGGCGTCTTCAAACTTATCGGACACTCTCTGCAATTCGTGCGCCCAGGTTATGGCGTAGGGGTCGAGTGCGGGCCGATTTAACCACTGGCGCGCCACGGGCTCTTTATCGGGTAAAAAGTAAATTTGCGCGTTGTCGTAAGGCTCTTGCTGGGGTGCAACCCGCGCCCGTTTGATGGTCAGCATGTGGTATTGGCGGTCGAGGTCATCCAGCAGCGCCCACAAAAACTCAACATCTTGCCCCTGAAAATCGTACAACTCGGGGACAGTTTTAGGCGTAACTTTTATATAAGGGCGGCGGCCCGCCTCGAGCTGATCGAGAAACCGATGCAGCAAACGCCAGGGCAGCAGCTCTGGGCTCCACCAAACCGGCGGCCCTATTTTAGAAGGATTAGCGGTTGTCGAATGCGTCATAACCATAAGCGTTTAGGCAGTTGCAATGGCTTACAGTGTAACAGACTCAGTAGCCGGCGCCTGGGGGGAAGCAGCTCGAGCAAAAGCTAAAAAAAAGGCCCCAATGCAAGCATCGGGGCCAAGAGGATACGCCTGGGAAACTAGGCGAAAGTAAAACTTAGCAAAACCAAAACAGGCGTTTAAAAGCGCCCGCGCACACCTACCGACCAGCGGCTTTCATAGACGTTTTGGGTAATGACATAGTCATCCCACTGGGCGTACTGGTTTTCAAACTCGTCGGTAATATTACTGCCCTGTACATAGACACTGACGTAATCGTTAATGTCGTAGCTGGCCGACAGGTCAACGTAAACCGTCGAATCCGTCCAGATGGGGACAACTCCTTCGCCCATGGCATCGGCTAAACGGTCGAGCCGGTCACTGCGGTAGTTAGCCGCAATACGGAACTGCCAACCGTAATCGTCGTACCAGAGCACAGCGTTACCGGATTTTTCAGAGTTATCCTGAATCGGCAACTCGTCGCCATAAACATCGACGTTGGAGCTATCGCTGGGCGCGTAGGTAAAGTTAAAGCTCGCCCCTAAGCCGCCCCAAATGCCGGGCAAAGAATCAAAAGCTTGCTGATAGGCAAACTCTAACCCTTCGATGCTGCCGCCTTCACCATTAATATCGGTGGTCACCGGCAACTCACGACGAATCACCCCGTCGGCATCAGGCAAGCCTTTGGTAATAGTGCCTTGCTCGATAAACGATTCGATATCCATGTAAAAAGCGCCCACGCTTAGCAGGCTAGAATCGTCAAAGTACCACTCCAGCGACAGGTTATAGTTGTCCGAGCGCCAGGGCTCTAGCTGCGGGTTGCCATTTTGGGTACCGTTGATTGCCACCAGTAGATCGGGGCTAACCCCTAGCTGATCGCCCAGTACATCCCCCGCGCGGCTGCGCCCGACACTTAAGCCGCCCGCCAAATCATCGATATCAAGGTTAGTCAGGGTTTTGGCGTAACCGGCACGCAAAATTAAATCTTCGGTGATATCGAGGGCAAAGTTGGCCGCCGGCAAAAAGTCATCGTAGCTGCGCGATATGGTTTCTTCGCCAATTTTATTTGATGCCGTACACAGCGAACAAGGACGATCACCACCGATTATGTTCTGCAGGATATCCAGCTCAGTTTTAACATACTGAGCGCCAAGGTTACCGACATAACTTAACCCGGCGATATCGCCTTCCAGGTTCATTTGCACATAAGCCGTTTGCGTTTGCTCCTCGACTTGATACGAGCGCGAGGGCTGAACCAATTTTTTATTGCCCGGGTAAATGGCGTTTTGAAAGCCGATGTTATCGTCCATCACCTCGGGGTTAATAAAGTAGAAGGTGCCCGGCACGCTGCCCGGCCCAAAGTCGCTAACTTCGTTTACCCAACCCTGTGGCATGTCGCTGTAATAGTTGGTGCTCCCCAGAGTCATATCGCCACCGGCAACACTGTTTTCACCGTCGCCATTGGTATCACCCAGCGATGCACCTGAATCCTTCCACATAACATCGGCGGAATAGTCGCCAGTGGTAAAGGGCGCAACAAGAATATGCGTCTGCCGGGTGACGTCACGCTTACCTTGACGCAAACCGAAATCGATACTGGCGATATCACTGCTGCTAAAGCTGTACTTAGCGTCGGCACGCAGTACATCAAGGGTGGCATCTTCCTGGAAGTTATTTTCTGAGTAGGTCGACACTAAATTGTACTGATTAATATCAGAGCCAAAGCCCGGCTCAAACTGCAGCGAAATATAATCGCCTGTGCGATCAAATTGCACCAGTGCATCGCCAGGGCCATAACCCCTTGGGTTAGCCGGCTCGGCGCCCGAGCCATCGTTGCGCAATAGGCCGTGCTGCGCACCACTGGTTAGGTAACCGTGTGCCACATTCTCGGTGTGCGAGCGTCCGGCATCACCGTGCAGGTAACGCAAAGAACCACTCCACGGCCCCTCGCCCTCATAATTAAGCTGTAGATTCGCATTGGTAGAATCGCGATCATTGGTCAAAGACTCGGCGTAGGAGCTAACGCGACGCACCTGCAGCTCGGCCCGATTGACGGTATAAATAGAGCCACCCAGGGGGCCGGCTAAGCGCTCGTCAAACTGATCGGAGTAGGCCCAGTTGTTGCCGCGCGCACTGTCGATCATCATGCCCTGCTTGCGGTCGGCGTCTTCCATCTCGGTGTAAAACACATCGGCGATAAACTCCAAGCTATCGGTAATATTAGCCTGGAAGCTCGCGCTTAAACCAAAGCGGTCGCGCTCGGTGCCGCGATCCATTACGCCGTAAAAACGCTGCGACAAAAAGGTATCGTTGTTGTCGCCATCGCCATTAAAATCGCGCTGATCGCGAATATCTTCACCAATTAACTCCATCCCGTTCAGGATGGTGCCATTGCGATAATTCGCCATGGTTTTTTGATCGTACGTAGCGGTTACCACCAAGCCATAATCATCGCCGTTAAAGCCGGCAAATGCCGACACTTTGCCATCATCGCCCTTAGACTCGCTGCCCTGGGCCAACTCGGCATTGCCTGCCAGAGTTACCCCACTGTCAAGATCAAACGGGCGAATAGTTTTTAAATCCAGGGTGCCGGACACACCGCCAGCCAGCAGTGATGCTGTGGGTGCTTTGTGTACGGTAATACCCGAGATTAGCGATGCAGGTATATCGGTAAAATCTGGCTGTACGGTGGTGATTGATCCCGCACTTAAAAATTGCTCGCCATTCATAAGCGCGGTCACTTGCGGCATGCCGCGCACGTTAATGGTCGACCCCTCACCCGCCGAGCGGCGAATTTGCACACCGGGAACACGCTGTAACGTATCGGCGATGGTTGTATCGGGAAGCTTACCAATGTCTTCGGCGGTGATAGTGTCACTCACCCCGACATTAAAGCGCTTTTGATCTAAGTTGCGTGTCTGGCTTGCCGCCACACCCACAACGGTTACCTCTTCAATAGGCGCTTCATCAAGATTTTGTTGCGCCGCTGCAACTCCACTTAACGACATACCACTGACAACCAGCGCTACGTTTACTGCAAGCGCACTGCGCTTAAAACTAAACCGGTTCAAAATACGATCTCCCCCATGTACTACTTTTTTGTGCTTGCTTAGGCAAACACACCCAATTCCAGTGTCAGCCTCCATACCACCAATGTTATCCGGTAACTTTTATATTAATCTTTTGTGATAGTTGGTATCAGGCTAATCGTAAAATTTAGATATGGCAAGAGGCGTTTCATTATTTTTACCAACATAGCGCGCAGTTAACGCTTTGGCTCAATGGGTAGACCATGCGACGAGGATGCCGCATGAATCGTTACCTTGCGTTACAGGCATCACAAGAAGGGGGATTCTCTTTGCTAAGAAAAACAATTTATCCATATAAAAACAGCAATTTATCGAAATTAACGCCAATTTCAAAAAATTCACACATTCGTTACCCGTCGTAACATATGTGTAACCTTGATATGTAAAATAGGCATCGAGCAGGTGATAACGCTTGCTTTACTCCGAGGGTGATCCCCTCTTTAAGCTGATTTAGCGTTGACTGATACGAGGTAACCAACCATGTTCAATTTCACTAACCGCTCGACCCTACAAACCATTATTGCTGGCCTTACACTGACCATCGCCGCAGGCGCCAGCGCTGCCAACAAAAAAGTACCCGGTGTTATCGAGTCTGTGGACTTAGCCAATAAAAGCGTTTCTATTATCGCGGACGAAACCGGCGAAAAACTGACTTATCGTTTTCCCGATGCCCCGAAAGTACGTTTAGGCGGTCGCGCGGTACGCGACATGTCCAGCTTACAGCCTGGCCAAAACGTTACTTTGAAGCTTTCCAGAATTGAGCCCGAACAAGCCAAAAGCCGTATTATTGAAGGTGAGATTTTGGAAGTGAACCTACAGCAGAATATTGCCCTGATCCGCCCTGCCGATGGCGGCGCACCTCGCACTATCGCCCTGCCAGACGCCATTCGCGTTTCTGGACTGCATAAGGGTGCCGGCATCGAAGATTTAGAGGCCGGCCAACAGGTGACCTTTAAGTACGCGCCACAATAATGCTTCTGTGGGCCTCACACGAGGCCCACTTGTTTACCCGGCCACAATCACCCCATCGCCAATCCTCCGCGCTAAGCAAAACAGTAAGCCCTGCCTCCAACCTCATTACCTGCCCCTATTCTCCGACCACTCTGCCCATTAAACACGCCTATCAGGCTCGCCACATTTAAGGGCAGCGCCAAGCCCATGCGCACCAAAATAATGTTACTAATTACCACGCAATCACCCTAAAAATAAGCACAACTTAAGATAACGCACCATAACAACGCGTTTTAATTTCCTTATAGAATAAAAATCAGGGTATTTAGATTTAAATAAACAATTGATATAAAAATTAGTAACTTTAGGTAACAAAAAGATAGAAAGTATCAGTAATATGTTTCCTACGCGGACGACACATCGTTAACAAAGGTTCGCGTACAGCAATAAGGCTGAGATTTGCCCACTCACCTTGTACAGCGTTTATTAACTGAAATGACTTAGACAGCTTAGAGGATTTGAATATGTCTATTTTTACTGCACGTACTACTGTTTCATCGCTGATTGCGGGCCTGGCACTTACGGCTAGCAGCGTTGCTCTGGCCGCCGACGTCACACTGAAAGGTGTTGTTCAGTCGGTGGACTACGAAACCAATAGCCTGACCGTGCTGACCGATAAAACCGGCGAGCTGGTAACTTATGGTTTTACCGGCACGCCAAAAATCGACCTGGATGGACGTAAGTCCACCGACATGGCATCGGTTGAGGTAGGACAAAACGTAAAATTAAAACTCAACAAAATTACCAAACCGCAAACGGTGGTGAAAGCTGAGATCTTAGAGGTGAACTTAGAACAGAATATTGCCTTGATACGCCCCGCCGACGGCGGCGCGCCAAGGGTAATTGATTTGCCAGAGGCCGTGGCGATTTCTGGTTTACACGACGGCGCTGAAACCTCAGATTTAAAAGAGGGTCAGTTTGTTACCTTAAAGTACAGCGCTAAATAAGCCTGTTAAGGCCCCGCTGAGAGCGGGGCCTACTTGCAGTACTAGTTAGGCTGAGCGTTACTGGCTAGCCATCAATAAAATGGCCGAAAATATGCCCGTAGAAAGCCAAGCATATTTTATCAGCTACCCGATAGGTGAGGATCAACGAACTCCAAAATCGCTTTTAGCGTTTGCTGACGAGTTTCATTACTCTCCAAATAGTGGCTATCTTCGTCCAACTCGATAAAAGTGACTGGTTTGTTGGCATCCTCAAGCGCGTCTTCCATCTCTGTTGACTGCGCTTTTGGCACCACCGTGTCATTTTCACCATGAATCAACAGTACCGGCGCCTTGATTTTATCAACCGCATAAATAGGAGATATCGCTTTTAAATCTTCTTTTGAATACTCACCGTTAAACATTGAGCGCTCAAAGTAAGACACCACCCAGCTATTATCCTGACCGTAGGAGCGACGATCGTCGATCAACCCCTCCACGTCTGAGACGCCATTAATAGACACCGCACAGCGATACAACTCTGGCGTGTAGGCCGCGCCAGCGAGCGCCGCATAGCCGCCGTAGCTTGCCCCGACAATACAGACCCGATCAGCGTCAGCCAGACCGCCCTTGGCGAAGTACTCCACCGCGTCGGTTAGGTCATCTTGCATTTTACGGCCCCACTCGCCCCATCCGGCCTGGTAATGCTTGGCGCCAAACCCTGTAGAGCCACGAAACTGCGGCTGAACCACGAGGTAGCCCCGCGCCGCAAACGCCTGCGCCATCCAATCAAACGTTTTTCGATCGTAAGACGCCGGGCCGCCATGGGGGAAAATAATCGTAGGCAACCGGCGCGGATTATCCGCATGGGCCAAGGGTAAGGTCAGCAGCGTCGGGATCGTCAGGCCATCGCGCGCCTTAAAACTGTGCTCGACGACGGGCTGTACCATATCGGCACTCACCCGGGGACGGCTACTGGTCAAATACCGCAGTTTTTCTCCATCGGAGGCGAGATAATAGGCGCCGGAGGTGTCATCGCCGGATACCCACACAATTAAGTGACGCCAATCGGGGGTCGTGTCGCTCAACATGACATAACGGCCAGGAAACTGAGCGGTTATTTTATCTAAGTGAGCCTGTCTCTTTGCGTCAAACAACTGATACTCGGGCGTAAAACCAGAATACCAGACACCCTCCACAATACGGTTAAAATTGGTCACTAACCCGCCCACATCGGCGTCATCGCGACCGACGAGTTTTTCTGAGATTGAGCCATCACTCAGCGATAAGGTGTAGTAAGCAACCCGGCCCGTGTTCTGATCCGTTTTGAGCAGCACCAAGGATTGTAAATCCGGTGTCACGCCGCTAAAACTAACGTCGTCCAAGGTCTCCGTTTCGCGCGAATATACAGTCTCCCAGTCGCCATCACGCGGCACCTTAACCTCAAACAGATTCGTCTCATTATCGTAAACCGTTTGCGCCAGCACATTACCGTTACCGTCTATAAAATAGTCGAGCGTGTCGTAACTACCTTTGACGATTTGACGCGGCTTGCGCGGCGAATCAAGATTCACCCGCAACAGCGATAAATCGGGGCTGCGGTCATTTTTAGACTCTGGTACAGGCGCTGGCATATAGAGATACTGATTATCGCTGGACGCCCCAACCATTCGCCCCAGCCGGGTGGCGTACTCGGCAATCACGTCACCGGGACGTAGCAAACGCTCTAAATCGCCACTGTCGACATCGAATACAAAAGCGGTACTTAAATCAAAGGAGCCGCGATACCGATTACTAATGCGCCCATGGTCCGACGCCCACAACACCAGATGCTGTGCATCCAAAAAACGTAAACCGCTGGGGTTGATGTCCTCAACATTAAGCCCTGTGAGCATTTTATTTTCGGTTAGCGAGTAGACAATCACCATATCGCGCTCGGCGGTCAGCTTGCGAAACGCCACCCGTGTGCCATCGGCTGACAGAGCAATTTGCTGAGTTTCCGACATGGGGCCGTACGCTGAAACCACCTGATCAATGGGGGGTGTGGCGACTGGCTGATCGCCTTCGGCAGCGCTAGAGGCGTGTGCAAAGACCAAAAAGATTACACATCGGACACACTGAGCCAGTGCTTTTTTATATTTTTCCATAAACATCATCCACTTATGCTGTTATTGTTCAGGCAGCGATTCTAGCAAACAAAAGCCATTAGTCATACAAATCGGGGCGCCCCGGTATGACCTAAGCCTTAATACCACAGAACCGGAGTTCACCATGCTAACCAAACTCGGCTGGAAATTTTTAATGCTAAGCCGCGCCTTGTGGATGCGAACTCTGGCCTTTGCTATTCTCGCGGTAGTCACGGCGCTCATGGCCATCGCCTTAAAAGGTTTTATCCCAGAGTCCATCTCGGGCTTAATTGGCGCCGAGGCGGTTGATAAGATTCTCTCGATTCTCGCCTCCAGTATGCTGGCGGTTACCACCTTCTCGCTTAGCGTGATGGTGTCGGCCCACAGCGCGGCAGCCAACAACCTCACCCCCCGTGCGACGCGCCTGTTACTGGAAGATTCCACCACGCAAAACGCTCTGGCCACTTTTGTCGGCTCGTTTGTCTATTCCTTAGTGGGGATCATCGCACTGAGCACAGGGCTATACGGCGATCAGGGGCGAGTGATTCTATTTTTGGTGACCATTGCGGTGGTGGTGTTAATTGTAGGCACCATCTTGCTCTGGATTAACCATTTGGCTCGCCTGGGGCGGGTGAGTGAAATTGCCGACCGAGTCGAAAGTGCTGCCAGCGCGGCGATCAAACGGCGCGGGGAGCACCCTTGGTTAGATGGGCAACGATTGGATGACCTAACGGATATCCCCCAAAACAGTCATCCGATATACCCCGACAACACCGGCTATGTGCAACACATTGATATGCAGGCACTCAACCACTGGGCCACTGAGCACGAGGCCCAGGTGTATATCGTCTGTCTGCCGGGCAAGTTTGTTCATCCGCACCAAGCGCTGATGTACATCTCGCGCCCCGAACGGGAGGAGACTACAAGCACCTTGGTGAAGGCCATTACCATTGGCGATACTCGCTCATTTGATCAGGACCCGCGCTTTGGCCTGCTCGTCATGGCGGAAATCGCCTCGCGCGCGCTCTCACCCGGCATTAACGACCCAGGCACCGCCATCGAAGTGCTGGGCCGTGGGGTACGATTAATTAGCCAGTGGCAGGTGACACCTGAGGATGTGAGCAATATTGAAGTGCCGTATTCCGCTGTTTATGTACCGCGTATCGAACTGGAAGAATTGTTTGTGGATTTTTTCAGCCCTATCGCCCGCGATGGAGCCGGCCTGATAGAAGTGCAAATTCGCCTGCAAAAAGCGTTAGCCGCACTGGCGAGCAATGGCGATGATTTTGCTAAATTCGCGCGAGCTCAGTCGCACCGGGCGCTAGCATTGGCCAAACATGAGCTGCCACTAGCCGACGACATTGCAATACTCGAGGCGTTGGTACTTGATAAACCAACGCGGGATTAATGCACAGGACAAACTACAAGCTTACTAACCTTATGCTACTTAACCGCCCGC
Organism: uncultured Gilvimarinus sp.; assembly: GCF_963975215.1. Lineage (GTDB taxonomy): Bacteria > Pseudomonadota > Gammaproteobacteria > Pseudomonadales > Cellvibrionaceae > Gilvimarinus. The sequence continues at coordinate 130,765 of NZ_CAXBFW010000005.1, read as the reverse complement.
AGCATCGCGCTAATCAGCTCATTCACATCAAACTTAGTAAGGGCTTCATCCGCCCCCACCTGATGCGCCTGACTGACGCTAATCTCGCTGGAGATCGAGGTGTGCAAAATCAGGTAAGCCCCCGCCAATGCAGGGTCATCGCGCACGGCAAACGACAGTTCATAGCCATCCAACCCCGGCATCTCGATATCGCTCACCAGCAAATCTACCGGCCGGCCATTGCGCGCGTCGGCCTGCATCATCTCTAGCGCCTCGCGGCCATCGTCGGTAATCCGAAACGCAACCCCCAGCGCCTGTAGCGCATCGCCCAACTGTTTGCGCGCCACTGATGAATCATCAACCACTAAAATATTTAATGCTTTTAGCGCCGAGGCTTGTGCGGCTAAATCGTCGGCCGGTGGCGTGGCTGTGGCGATATCAAAGTTGGCAAAAATACGCTCAACATCCACCAGTTGCACCAGGGTGTCGTCTACCCGGGTAACGCCGGTTAAATAAGCGCTCTTACCCAGCTGACGCGGCGGTGGCTCGATATCTTTACCTTGCACCTGAACGATACGATCGAGTTTACGGACCAAAAACCCCACGCGTTTACGCTGGCAGTCGGAGACAATAATAAAACCGCTGCGCTGGTCTTCATCAGACAGGCTTTTACCGCCCATAGCAGCCGCCAAATCAACCACCGGCAAGGTGGCACCGCGGATATTGGCAGCCCCCAGAACGGCATGAGCAGACTCCGGCATGGGCCGGATTGGCGTGAAAGGAACGATCTCTTTAATTTTAAACGTACCCAAGGCAAACCGCTGAGTTGGTGTTAGCCAAAACAGCAACAACCCCTGAGAAATACTTTGAATATTGGTGTTCATAGCAAGCTCATAACGCTTAAGACATAGGCAGTATAGCAATGTTAGGCGCCACGTTTAGCCTCGCAGCGCCAAACTTGCACTCCTTTACGCCCGGTGGCTTGATTTTTCTTTGTCAGCCATAAACCAGGGGTACAGCGCCGGGATAACCAACAGGGTTAAGACAGTCGCGCTAACCAAGCCCCCCACTACCACGGTGGCCAAGGGGCGCTGTACCTCGCTGCCCGTACCGCCGGCAAACAACAGCGGAATAAGCCCCAAAGCGGTGGTCACCGCAGTCATCAATACCGGCCGTAACCGCGCACTGGCGGCCCTGACACAGGCGCGGGCCACGGGCACCCCCTGACGCACTTGCTCGTTTAGGTAACTCACCAACACCAGGGCGTTTTCCAGCGCAATACCAAACAGCGCGATAAAACCCACCGAGGCCGGCACCGATAAGCTCAGCCCCGCCAACCACAGCGCGACAATGCCACCCACCAGCGCCAAAGGGATATTGAGCATAATAAGCAGCGCATTCGGCAGCGAGCCAAAATTGATATACAACATCAGCAACACCAGAGCCAGGGTAATGGGTACGACAATCAGCAAGCGCTGGTTGGCTTTTTGCTGCAGCTCAAACTGGCCGCCCCATTTTACAAAGTACCCCGGAGGTAAATCCACCTCGCGGGCAATGGCGGCATTCGCCTCTTGCACAAACGAGCCGATATCCCGCTCGCGAATATTGGCCTGCACCGTAATAAAGCGCTGGCTGTTTTCGCGGGTAATTTGCCGTGGCCCGGTGACATACTCCACCGCGGCTAGCTCCTGTAGCGGCACCTGCATACCGGCCTCCGTGCGCACAGTTAACTGCTCGATCGCCTCGGCGCTGTCCCGCGCCGCTTTATTCAAACGCAGGTAAATATCAAAGCGGCGCACGCCCTCAAACACCTGCCCGGCTTTAGCGCCGCCCACCGCCAAAGCGATGGTATCTTGCACATCGCTCACATTAAGCCCGTAGCGGGCGATCTGCTCGCGATTGAGGGTAACTTTAAGTTGCCCGGTGCCCGCTATTTGATCTTTTTGCACATCCTGGGCGCCGCGAATACCACGCAACACCTGGGCGATTTGTTGCGCTTTATCGTCCAGAACCGCCAGGTCATCGCCAAACAGTTTGGCGGCTAATTCGGCCTTGGTGCCGGTTAACAACTCATCCACAGCCGCGGCAATCGGCTGGGTAAAGTTAAACTTAGCGCCCGGAAAATCGGCAAACGATTCACTCATGGCGCGGTACAAACCGTCTAGCGACTGAGCACTTTGCCATTCACTGTGCGGTTTTAAGGCCACAAATATCTCGGCGTTATTCACAGGGTCGGCATGAGCACCGACCTCGCCCCGACCCACACGGGTTACCACTTGCGTCACCTCGGGGAAGCGCTCCAGCAGTTGCTTTTCAAACAACAGCATAGAGGCACGAGCTTTTTCGAGCGAGATGGACGGCGACATAGTGGCGCGAATCAGCAAATCGCCCTCGTTAAAGCGCGGCACAAACTCAGAGCCTAAGCGCGGCGCAATCACCGCCCCCAGCGCCAACATCAATACTGCGATACCCACCGCAAGTGGCCGCCTTTGCACCACAAACCCAACCATACGCTCGTACCCTGTGCGAACTTTCCCTCGCGATTGAACGCTATCCTTGCCGCGAGCGTTAGTTTTTTTCATCCACAAAAAGCGGCGACCGGCGCTATCAGTAAAGCGTAAATCAACGAGCCCGCCATCGCTAAAGCCAGGGTATAAGCCAGCGGTTTAAAGGTCGCGCCCTCGACCCCCTGTAAGCTAAACAGCGGTAAAAACACAATAATAATAATGCTAATCGCAAATAAAATTGGCCGGGCCACAGCGTCGCAGGCGCCAAGCACCAACTGCCGGCGCGACTCTTGCGCGCCGCTTTTTAACTGCTGATCGATTTGCTCGACCACCACTACCGCGCCATCGACCATCAAGCCAATGGCAATCGCCAGCCCCCCTAGCGACATTAAATTAGCCGAAATCCCGAGCCACGGCATTGCAATTAACGCCACCGCCACTGAGAAGGGTATCGATAAAGCCACCACTAAGCTCGAGCGCACGCCGCGCATAAAGGCCACCAGCACCAGCACGACCAAGACCACGCCCTGTATCAAGGCGCTGGTTACCGTGGTAAGCGCCGCTCGCACCAATTGCGCTTGATCGTAATACGGGGCGACGGTAACACCCTTGGGCAAATTGGCGTTGATGTTGTTAAGCTCGGTTTTAACCGCGTCGATCACCTCGGCGGTATTGCTGCCGAGCAGTTTTAACACCATGCCAACAACGACTTCGCCTTTGCCATCTTTGGTGGTTAGGCCACGGCGAATTTCCCCGCCGATGACCAACTCGCCCAGTTGCTCTAAATACACGGGCGTGCCATCAATGGTTTTCACCACAATCTTGCCGATATCGTCCAGGTTGCGCGCGAGCCCCACCGAACGTATTAAATACTGCTCGTCATTTTTAACTAAAAACTGCGCGCCGGCATTGGCGTTATTGGTCTCGATGCGAGCTTTCACCTCAGGTAAAGAGACATCAAACCGCACTAACGCCAGCGGGTCGAGCTGTACCTGAAACTGTTTTACCTCGCCGCCAATTGAGAGCACCTCGGTAACGCCGGGCACCGTTTGTAAGTTAAACTTAACGATCCAGTCCTGAATCTCACGCAGCTCTACTTCACTGAAGTTTCCGCTGGTGTCCTCCAACACATAAAATAATATTTGCCCTAAACCGGTACTGATCGGGCCCATCACCGGATCACCAAACCCCGCTGGAATTTGATTGCGCGCTTGCTGTAAGCGCTCGGCCACAAGCTGGCGGGCAAAATAAATATCGGTGTTGTCGTTAAAGTAAATATTCACCACCGACAAACCAAAATTGGATACCGAGCGCACATGATCAAGCTCCGGCAAACCATTCATGGCACTTTCAATGGGGTAAGTTACATACTTTTCTACCTCCTCGGGTGCCAGCCCCTCGGTTTCCACAAACACCTGCACTAATGCCGGCGAGATATCCGGGTAGGCATCCACCGCCAGGTGGCGGTAAGCAAAATAACCACTCAACAAAACCGCCAGTGACAGCAACATCACCAATACGCGGTTATTAAGCGCACTTTCTAGTATTGATCGCATAACGCCTCCGCGGGTTAGTGATGATGGCCGGATTCAAGCTCGTCTTTTTCTAATTGAGCTTTTAAAAAGAATCCGCCGGCGGCAGCGTATTGCTGCCCGGCGGATAACCCCGCAACAAGCTCGACGTACTCACTATCACGGCGGCCCAGCTTTACCGGCTGTGCTCGCCAATGGCTCTGCTCTCGCACAAACACCACCGCTTGCCCTTTTAGGTCGATCACCGCCGTTTGCGGTACGCGTATCGCAACCGCAACATCCGACAGTGTTAGGTGGGCCGTGACAAACATACCCGGCTTCCAGCGCCCGTCTGGGTTGGGTAAAAATACCCGTGCCAACCCCGTACGCGTCGCCTCATTAACCAATGGCGCCACATAATCGATCGTCGCCTCAAGTGGCTCGCCGCCAAACTCGGTGGTCAAGCGCACGGCCATACCGGTATGAACCTTTGCCAGTTGTTTTGGGTAGAGGGCGATATCCAGCCAAAGACGGTTTAAATCGGCTATGACATAGGCGGTATCGGTAGGCTGAAGGTGCTCGCCCAACGTTACGTGGTGGTTTATCACCACGCCATCGATCAGCGACTTAAGCTCAAAGCTTGCCAGTGTGTCGGAGTTTTCCGCCCGCGCCAGCACTTGCCCCGCCTTCACCGTATCGCCAGTGCTGGCATTGACCTGGGTAATTTGCGCGGCAAAGCGCGGCGTTACATGGGCGACGGCCTCTGCGTTTAAACGCACCTCGGCGGGCAACGTGCGCTCCTCGCGAATGCGCCCGGCCGCGGCCGTTGCCAGTTTGCCACCCAGCTCGTCAAACACGCCAAGGGGCAAGCTAATGCCGTTGTCAGCGTGTTTTTCACTCGCGCTTTCTTGCGGGTGTTCGTGCTCGTCATGAGCCCCGGCCGCCATAGCGATCACGGGAATAAAGATTATTAATACCGAGCATAATAAACGGATCATGGGGTTGCCTCCGGCTGAGCAATAGTGGTGGCCGATAAAGCGGCTATCGGATCGAGCGGTTCGATATAGCGCTCCAGAAGGGTCATGGCATCGGCGGCATCGGCACGTAAGTCAAGCCGTTGTCGCTGCGCGCGCAGCAGAGAGTCCTGCGCATCCAGCACTTGCAAGTAACTGTAGCTGCCCCGCTCGTAGGCTTTACGGGTTGCGCTTAGTACGTTTTCAGCCGCCGGCAAGATGTCGGCCTCGAGCGTAGTCAAAGCCTGATCGGCCTGTTGCCAGCGGCGAAATGCCGCCAATACTTGCGCGCTGACTTGACGCTTTACATAGTCGGCGTCTTGTTGCGCAGCCCGCATTTGGGCGTAAGCACCATTGATACCGGCCTGATTATTATTAAAAATCTGCAGCGGGACGCTGGCACCCACGGTAAAGGCGTATTCATCGGAGGCGCTAAAACGGCGAACTCCGGCGGCCACCGTGACATCGACTTTGGCGTTGGCTTTTTCGAGGTTCACCTCAGCTTGCTGCGCGCGAATGTGTTGCTCGGCAATTTTTTGATCAATCCCAGAGTCGAGCGGCGCTAACGCTTGGTTGATGGTTAAGGGCTCGTTGATAAACAACAGGGGGCCCTCGGCCTCGATCACATCGGTGTGGTACATATCACCCCACAGAGCCGCCAGTTGTTGCGATGCATTAAGCCGCTGCTGGCGCATGCGGGTGAGCTCCAGCTCTGTGCTTTGCAACTGTAACCGAGCGCGAGCCAAATCATCGGAGGTGGCGGCGCCCGCCTCGTGCAAGCGGGCTACCGTTTGCGTGTTCTGACTAGCGAGCTGTTGCTGAGTTTGGGTAAGCTGCAACCGCTCTTGTGCCAGTAACACCCGGTTAAATTGGCGGCGCACTTCTTGACGCAACAAGCGCAATTGCCGCCGGGACTCTAACTGTTGCCCCGCCAATTGTTGCTCTGACAAGCGGCTTCTGGCGGCACGTTTGCCACCGCGCTCAAAAGTTTGCTCGGCCATCACAGCCGTCTCGGCCTGCCCCGCGCGCTCATACTCGCCCGAGCCATAGAGGTTTTCAGCCTCAAATATCAGTCTGGGGTTAGGGCGTAAGCCCGCCTTCGCGCGCTTAAAATCGGCCGCCGCTAACCTATTGTTAGCGGCACTTACTAACGGGTGTTGTTGCAAGACTTTTTGCCAGGTTTGCTCAAAGGTTAACGCGCGAGCGCTAGCCGTCGCACCGCTGGCCATCAATGCCAGCAGCAATATCGCATAAAATTTCATAGTAATATCCACTGATTAACAGGCGCATCGCCATGGGCGATACGCAAAACGTAGCATTAAACAATCAGAGGATTAAACGATGGGAGGGCGAAACTCAGGGGCTACCAACGGCGGAACATAGTGGGCGCTGTACCCCCACCCTACGATAAGCTCGAGGGCAATGCCGGGCAGAGCCAGAGATTCATTAAGGTATTTAAAATTGTGGCCATGACAGCAGTGATGATGACAGCTTGGCTCGTCGCTGGTGCCCGGCTCACCCAGTGGCGTAGAGCGTGCGCGTCTGCATCGCCATCACCTACCAGATGTTGATGGGACGCTTCACCGGATACCTCGTGCAGCACATGCGCGTCTGCCGCCGCCAAAGTAGACTGCGCCAGAATAACGAACATCAATAACTGTAAAAGCCGTCGATACATGTGTAAGAGAAGGTCTCGAATCCTGTTGTATTCATCAAATAACCTTCAGGACTTTATCAAACAGACCCTATGATTACCAGTTAATGGCAAACAAACGCTCTGCCTGCGACCACTTAAAGCCGCTCAAGCAACCAGTTTGCCCCCACTAAAGCAATTATCAACGAGCCTGCGGGCATAGCAAAGCGCCAGTACCAACGGCAATTGCGCACCCACATTAATAGCGGCAACACCACCAGGATAATCGCCAGCTGGCCTATCTCGACACCGAGGTTAAAACCCAGCACCGCCATAAACCGGCCGTTAGGTGGCAAGCCAAGCTCGCCCAACACTCCGGCAAAGCCCATGCCGTGCAATAACCCAAAGCCAAACGTTATCCAGCCAAGGCGTAACACGATGGGCACAACATTATTTAATGCAGCCAAAATTACCGTAGCGGCAATGCTTACCTCGACCCAGCGGCTCGGTAAACTGATCAAGTCCAAGGCGGTCGCGGTTAAGGTAATAGAGTGCGCCAGAGTAAAGGCGGTGACGATGCCCAACGTCTGCCACAGTATAACGCGCTTTGAGTGCTGCCCCTCCCAGCGGGGTGCACGGCCATAATCGTGACGCCTAACCAGTACGCAACCGAGCAGTAAACACAGTAAAAATAAAATATGGTCCAGGCCAATTAAAATATGGACAACGCCCTGATACACATACTCGACAAAGCCTGGCCACTGACCATCGGTTACGGTTAACTCGACGGTGGGAGAGCGCTCACTAAGCACCCGGCTTAAAGCGGCGCCTTGATCCGGGGAAACCAGATTTAGCAGCAATTTATGATCGGGATCGACATCAAACAATCCTTTATAGGTTATCTGTAGTGGCGCCGCCGACTCACACTGCACTTGTAAAGGCAGCCACACATAAGCCTCATTGTAATGCTTATCGATTTGCCACTTGGGTAGCACATTAACGTCGCAGGCCCCTTCACGGGTACTGACCGTAAAGGCCTGTAGCGCCAGAGAGGTAACCGATTTATCGCCCGCCTGCACTTCGCCCCAGGTTAATGCGCCATCGCGATTCGTATCGAGCCCGACAGCACGCTCCAGGTCAAACAGGCGCCATTGCAGCTCACCGCGATAGGTGCCGGCGCGTTCATCAAGTGGCTGCAGCGTGAGATAACCGGTACTGATTTGATGGGCAAACGCGTGTGAGCTTAACAATAAAAAAAGCAGTGTTAATACAATTCGCACAATCAACCCTCGCTTTGAGTAATGGGCGCGCCGCCGGCCAATTGTTCAGCGCGTCGCAGCAGTTCGTTGTCGGTATACTCACGCGAGCTCAGCGTGTTTAACGTTGCCCAGTGCAGCGCACGTGCAGCATTGGGCTGTAAATCTAAATAGTAACGCGCCATTTGTGCGGCGTGCTCTCGGTCGCCCCGCGCTTCACGCAGTGCGACACGAGCCTGCATCAATGCCTGCCAGCGTAATGCCGAAGCGTTGGTTGCCCCCTGTAAGCTTTGCGGCTGTTCGCCGCGCTTTTCGTTAGCGGCAGCACTCGCTGGTGTCATCGCTTTTTCGGCAATGGCTAAACGCAGTAACAAGGCATCGTCCACCACCCCGGTCGCCTCAACCACCGGGGCCAGAGTTTGCAACACCTCGGCGTTATTACCCAGTGTCAGCTGGGTATCGGCCCACTGCGCTAAGTAGTTGGTACTGATTCGAGGGTTAAAATTACTCAGCCATTCAGCGGCTTGCGCCGGTTGGTCGAGGCGGGTGGCCATATCGGCCAATACTTGTGCCAGCCACGGGCCTCTTTCGTCATTAGGCACGCCTTCGCGTTGGATTAACGCGCTCAGCTCGCGGTAACTGTCTTGCAGTGATCCGCCCTGCTCTGAGTCAATATAAGAACGCGCCTCCAGCGAGCAGCCGGCTGCGGTTAATAAATCGGTTTGGCCTAACAGGGCCAGACAGTGTTCCCGGGCAAACTGAGGCTGCCCCATCACAAGGTTAATTCGCGCCGCCATCAGGCGACCGGCAACATGGTTGGGTGCCTGATCAAACAGGGTGTCCAGCTCTTGCAACGCTTCTTTAAAGCGGTGGCTGTGTTGCAACACATTGGCGTGTAGCAACCGGTACTGTTGCCGCTGCGCACGATTATCCGGCAGTTGATTGGCCAGCGAGGCCAAAGAGCGCTCGGCCAATTGATAGCGGTAGCTTTGCCCCGGCTTACCGGCACCGGCTAATTGTTCGGCCGCTCTTGTTAGTGCCAATGTGGTGGTAGCTTTATTTACTTCTGGTATTTTTAATGGGGCATTTATTCGATCAACAGCTTCGCCCCAGTTGGCCAGCACTTCATCGCTATCGGTGGGCGTATAAGGTGCAGCATTTAACGGTAGCGCCGCACTTAACAGCAGCAAACTGCATGCAGATGACACCAACCGTAACAAGATTGCCATGTGATTTTTATATTGCATGTATGATCTCCGTAAGCCCTACTCCGGGCGTTATGGGCCCGGAGCAGAGCAATCACATCCTTTAGTCAGCGGCTTGTATCAAGTCGTCATAGGCGTTGTCTTGCGTAACGTCTTGCTCAAACTCGCGACCATTAACCGGCAAAGGCTCGTCCATTGCCTGCTGGTTAAACACCGAGCGACTGTAAGTACTAAACGAAACCTGCATAGCCTCGATAGTAATACTTACCTCCGCCGCACCCGAGGTGGCTTCACCATCAGATGCGGTAAAGCTAAAGCTGTCGGTACCGGTAAAGGTGGCTGCCGGCGTGTACATAAAACTGCCGTCAGCCTCGACCATTACCTCACCATTGCTCGGCTCGTTCATCACCATAAAGCTCAGTGCATCGCCATCGGCGTCAGTGGCTGACAACCTATCCGTCAGCACAGTGTCGGCCTCGGTGGTAAAGTTTCCCGTCTCTGCCATCGGCGCCTGGTTCTCCGGCTCAGGCATAGGCTCGGGGTTATAATCGTCGTCATCGTCGCTGCCACAGCCGGCCAACAGCAGGCTACCGGTCAGCGCAATTAATGCGGTGCGTGTAATGCTGTTCATAGTGTCCTCCTTACTCAGACCCGGCGATGGGGTCGGCCAGATAGGGGAATGAAGCGTCCATCATGCCAGCATTAAGCGGGGCGCCATCGGTAAATGGCACCGTACCTACCACGGCATCTTCCGGCGCACAAAGGCCAAGATCAGTATCCTCACCGGCAACGGGTATTGGATGACACAAGCGGCCCATGACCACCCGCAGCGCGATATCCACCACGTCATCACCAGGGCGACGGCCGTTGGGGAAGCCCGCTAAGTCATCACCTGCCACACCAAAAGCCGATTGCTGATCGGCCGGCACTGCCGCAATGCCCGTGTTTAAACGCAGCATCTCAGAGGGGGTAACCGTAGCCTGCTGGTTAACGCCTTCAAAACCGGTCAAAAAGGCCGTGACTAAATCTAACCGAGGGAAGTTTGTTGGCGCCAGAGTCGCAAAATCAGTATCCAGCGTTTGATTCACCGCATCTTTAAACAAGATGTTTAACAGCTCTGGCAAGCTTGGGTGCGTGACATAATCGGCAAACTGACCATCGTCTTTTGGCTCGCTGGCCGAGAAGGTATCTTTGTCTTTTAGGCCAATCACTAACTCATTAACCAGTGGGCTACCCAGACGCGACACTTGCGTTAGCGCGCCGCCGTTAACTTCAGGCTTGTCGAAATCAGCCATGGGGTTAAGAATGCGCGCTTGCGGCAAGCTGGCGCTTGTCCAACTACCGATTACACCATTACCCGAGCCGGTAACACAGCTTTTGGGCACTTCGATGGCGAGCGCCGTAACGTTTTTCCAACGCAGGTCATCGTTTTCCATCGACTGAGTAATACCGCCGGGAAAACCACCGCCATCACCGGCACCGGCGGCACTGTCACCTTCAACCGGAACGTAGTTAACCAAGTCAAAGGTTTTACCGAGATTAACGGTGAAGGGATCTTTACGTTGACCGACAAACACCCGGGCGTTCATATCGCAGCCAGGCAAGGCGACTTCATGCACAAAGCTGTCGGCGTACTCAGCGTAACCGTCTTCCGAGCCAAAGGTTTTGTTACCGATGTAATCGAGCGGCTTGCTAAACATGGCACCACCACCGTTGGCCTCTTCCAGCTCCATGGCCGTACCGGTACGACGATCACCGCTAACCATGGTTACAGAGTAGTGCTCAGAAAAGTTGGCATTGGCCTCGTTGCCGGCTGAGATACCACCGACGTTTTTAAGCGGTACCGCGATGGATTTTTTCTCACCTTCGGCGCCGACCTCTAGTGCAACGCCTTCACCATCAGCTGGCAGCATGGATGAGAAGCGAAATTGAAAGGTAATGTCTTCTACCGCATCGCCGTCGTTATCCACATGAATGCTGTAAACCGCGGCAGGGTCCATCGCAAAATAGTTTGGGCCGCCGTAGGCGTCTTGCAGTGGGATGTAGTTAGCAATAATGGTGACATAGTCGCCACGCCCTGCTTCATAGCTGTTAAAAGCGTAAAAGTCAGTCGAATCTACGGTGGGCATTCGGGTGATGTTGGGAGCCTCACGGTGACTCGAGGCGCTGGCACCCATTGCTAAGCTGCCGCAAATCGCGGCAATGGCACAGGTTAATTTATACTTTTGCATGATCTTCTCCTTAAATTTCATGAACGTCACTGTCCTAACGGATGAGATCAGCTATTGGATGCCTTTTTTTTAAAAAACCTCGAAGTTTTTCTAAAAAAACTGCCTGTAAAAATTATTTTAGGTTTTTAATAACATTAATGCGGTGCTTTGGATTTTAACATTTCGAATCGAAATCATTAAGTAGAGAGCGGATTACGGATTACGGATTACGGATTACGGATTACGGATTACGGATTACGGATTATAAAAATTTTGCGAGCTACCGTCCCTTAGCGCCTCACGTTACATCATTGATACGTGGGGCGCTTTTAATAGCGACGATGCTCGCAACAAAAAGCTTTTAATGCACAGCGCCGTTAGAGTGTTACCAACTGCGACGTGTACAGAACCTGGCTCGGAGAGCCGCTGGGCGAGCCGCCTAACGGCTCTAAACTGACCGCCAGCGCCGCCACTTGCACCTGATCAAACAGCTGATTGCGGGCCAGGGTAAGTTGACCATCTTTGGGCAGCAACCCCAGCGAGACCGGCGCACGACCGTCGGCCGCCACTAACCACAACTCGTAATCTTTACCTGATACCGGGCTAAACTGGTCGGTGGCCTGCACCCGTATATCCGTCTCTGTGAGTTCGACCAACCATAGCGCCTCCGACTGAGTACCCTGAATCACCGCCACTTGCGATGGCACGCTGGGCACCCCCACCTGCCCCCACCATAGGGTAACGGCAAGAGCCACTGCGACAATACTCGCGGCGCTGGCCAACCAGGGCCACACCATGGCTGGACGACGTTGCCTGCCCGATAATGGGCTAACCTTGGCGCCCGTGTTTTGCTCAAAGCCAAGACGTCGCTGAATAGCATGCCATACACCCGGAGCCGGTTGACGCTCGGGCAGTGCCGCTCCCAAAGCGTTTAAATGCCGCTCCCAGCGCCACAGCGCCTGACGCATGGGCCGGTGTGCGATGAGCAGCCCCTGATAACGCAAACGCGCCGCACCGTGCAAAGTGCCCAGTACATACTCGGCTGACAGGCCGTTTTTTCGCTCTTCGGTAAGATAGTTCATCGCTCAAGGCACCTCTTTAATGTTTGTAGTCCGCGACGTATCCAGCTTTTGATCGATCCCAACGGCGACCCGGTATGCACGCACAGCTCCGAATGCGTTAAACCGCGAAAATACGCCAGCTGTATCGTTTGCCGTTGCGCTTCGTCCAGCGTGTCCATGCACTCGTCGATATGCGCTCGTTCGCGCGCATCAAACAGCGAGACCTCTGGGGTATGGTCGGTACTCTGTTCATGGTCCAGGTCACCGCGCTCACGCTTGTAAGCCGCCGAGCGCAAAATATCCAAAGCCCGGTAGCGGGCAATACTCACCATCCAGACAAGCACCGACCCCTTATCACTGTGATAGTCGCAGGCGTTGTGCCACACCCTTACGTAGGCTTCTTGCATAGCTTCTTCGGCAAGGTCCTTGCGCTGCAACAGCTGTAAGCACACCGCGTACAAACGCCCCGATGTGCTTTGGTACAGTTCGGCAAATGCCTGTTTGTCACCCGTTGCCGTCGCGCTAAGCAACTTTATATGATCCGATTCCATGGGGTCTCCCGCAGCTATTATGTTTTGGTTGATCGCGATTGTGGCTTTGTATGCAGTACGAGGGCAAGGCTGCCTTTGGATGCATTCTGACGCAATTAAGTATCATTGATTTACCTACTGTGAGCACAATGGATATGAAAATTTTGCACAAATGTGTAAATCATAAAATCACAGCCCCGTCTAAAACCGTGAACTGGCAATAATCTTAGCCGCAGATAAGTAACAGCGCACAAAAAATCTGGAAGGAATTATGCATCGCCCTAATTGTGATCAGCGACCACACTGAACGCTAACGGGAGAAGCACTATGGCGACTAAAGATTACGGCCCAAGCATTAAAGACGATGAACAGTATCAAGCCCTGCGCCGTGAGGGGGCGAGCAAAGAGAAAGCGGCACGCATTGCCAACGCACCGCGCCACCGCACAGGCGTGCGGGGCGGGCATGCCCCGCCCTATGAGCAATGGACTAAAAAAGAGCTTTACCAGCGGGCGGCCGAGCTAGATATTAGCGGCCGCTCGACGCTGGATAAACGGGGCTTGATTCGCGCGCTGCGCGATCACTGATCCCACGCGGGTGAGAATGGCGGGTTGGCCACCCGCTCGCCGCGATCCAGCTGATCGATGCGGGCGATATCATCAGCGCTGAGGGACAGCTCCAGAGCCTCCAGATTGGCTTTTTGATGGGCCGGCTTGGTGGATGAGGGAATGACGATGATGTTTTTACTGGCCACCCAAGCCAAAGCTACTTGCGCGGCAGTCGCCTTGTGGTTAGCGGCAATATCCTGCAATACAGGCTCATCCATCACTTTACCGACCGCGAGCGGCATATAACCGGTAACCTGTAGCCCCTTAGATTGACAGTGCTGCACCAGTTTAGTGTTAGCCAACAGCGGGTGGACCTCAATTTGATTGGTCACTATGTGCTTACCTGCGGGCAAGCTCAACGCCTCGTCAATCTGCGCAATGGTAAAGTTGGATACGCCGATCGCACGGGTCAAGCCCATCTCGCGAGCTTTATCCAGCGCGCCCAGATACTCGGCCATGGGCACTTCACCATTAGGTGAGGGCCAGTGGATAAGCGCCAGGTCGACGTAATCCAATTCAAGTTTCGCCAAACTCTCACGCAAAGCGGCAATAGCATCATCGCCCCGCAGCCGGTCAAACCAGATTTTGGTGGTAACGAAAATTTCTTCGCGCGGTATCTGGCTCTCGCGGATGGCACGGCCCACGGCGGCCTCATTGTCATACATTGCCGCCGTATCGATATGACGATACCCCAGCTCCAGCGCCGACTTAACCGACGCAATCACCACATCATCCTGTAACCGAAACGTCCCCAGCCCCGGCTGAGGTAAAGCAATAGCAACCGACATAATCTTCTCCTGATGATTAACTGTGCACATTAAATGGCGACTCGCTGGCGGTAACTCAAGGGCGCTTTACATTAGTTAATAGGACTGCTCGTCATACACAGCGGCTCACCACAAACGCCGGGCACAAAAAAGCCGAGCGAGCTCGGCAAGAGGGTTTTACAAAACTAAAAAAATAAGACGCTAAGCGCGAGCCTGACCACCTGAGGCGCGGCAGTAAGCGGGCCGGGGCACCCGATTAACAGCCTATTAAAGCTGAAGAGGCTGTCAGCCATCGTTGTTGAACTACATAACGCCCCCAAGGTCGTTACCGGGCTTAACCGGCAATGATTAAAGCGTAGCCCACGCTGGTCATTTTTTTCGTTGATCTATGAGGGCCTGTTAACACTGGCGCCATTATACACATAATGGACAAAAAGCACGCCGCAATATGTGTTTTAGCTCTTACGGTACACCTGAATGCTCATATCGACCGTATCGTGTAATTGCGTTAGCGCCAGCAGCGAAGCCTGCTGGGACGGGCTAGAGCTCCAGTAATGCGGGGTCATTTTTAGCAGGTTGGCGATCTGCTCGCTACCGTCAACGGTGATAGCAAAGCGCAAACGCTCCTGACTCACCAGGTTTAGCCCGGCAAAATAGTCCTCTTGCTTGGCGCTGCGGTAAGGCCGAACCTCGTCGTATAGCGCGGCACGTAACCGGGGCAAGTGATCCTCCCCGGGGCCGACAAAAATGACCACCCCCCCGGACTGCAGTACACGGCTAAACTCGGCCTCATCGACAAAGCAAAACACCGACAGCACCGCATCGAACACCTCATCCATATAGGGCAATTCCGCGACACTGGCAATACACCAGTCAATACGTTTGCTGCGCCGGCAAGCGGCTTGTATGCCCTCTTTAGAGATATCCACCCCCGCCACGCTAACCCCCTGCCCGGCAATACACTCTGCGTAATAGCCCTCGCCACAGCCGGCATCCAACAACCGCTGCACCTTGTGCTCGCCACACAACTGTTGCAGGCGGTCAGCCAACGGTTGATAAAACCCCTGAGACAAAAACTCGCGCCGGGCGTTAATCATCATTTTATTGTCCCCCGGCTGCTTCGAGCTCATTTGATGCGCCAACAACAAATTGACATAGCCTTTGCGGGCAATATCAAAGCTGTGGTTTGCCGCACAGCGGTAGGTTGCACCGGTACGCTCAAGCGGTGCGTGGCAGCTGGGGCAGCGGTAATGATTCATATTGTGTCTCTTAACAGTTTCGGGGTGATAGCGCGCCGGGCTTTTCGTGCCATTGTCTGGAACACTGGGTTGGCGTGAGATAAGATTCTCGCTTCTATAACGACAATGAACTGGACAAACCTATGGGTGTATCAGCCGTAATCTTTGGCATCGCCACGGCATTTTTTGCCATTCGCGGATATTTTAATGGCTTTTGGGGGTCACTGGCACGCATCGTTTCATTGGCAGGCGCCTACGCCGCCACCTTTTATTACAGTAAAGACGTTGCCGAGCAGGTCAAGCTGCACACCCCGCTGGACGGTATTGCCGCTTACATTGCCGGGTCTCTGGCGCTGTTTTTTGCCGTACTGGTGGCCATTCGCCTGGTGTTTTGGATCCTGGTGAAACTCACCCCCTCTCAGGGGGAAGACGCCCCCGGCCCGCTATCGCGCCTAGGGGGCGCCGCGGTGGGCGCGTTGGCTGGCGCCTTGGTGGGCTTGCTGCTGGTGTATTTATTTGGCGTCTATGATGCCGCGCAAAACCTGAAAAAAGATCAACCCTCCCAGGCCGCGACCCCGGTAGACGATGCCGCCCGCGCACTGATCAGTAAGTCGGCCGGTGGTTTAGTAGCGCTCTCGGGTAAGAGTGACAATGCCGTGCGTATTACCGAGTCGATGGTTGCCACGCCGGTAGAAAGCCTCGATCGGGTTGCCCGGGTGAGCAACAACCCCGATATGCGCCAGCTGATAGAAGACCCACGCGCGCAACGGCTGATGCAGCAAGGCGAGGTGGACGAGCTGATGCGCATACCGGCGTTTAGGCGCCTAATGGAGGACGAAGACCTACGCCGCTTAATGCACGATGCCGGGATGGACATCGACAACCGCAACGACGCCCGCGAGACGGCTAAAAAAATCGCCATTGGCTGGCAGCAGTATCAAATTAAAAAAGACGACCCACGGGTTAAAGCGATTTTGCAAGATCCGGAATTTCAGCGTCAGGTTCAGGCCGAGAATAAGCTCCCGCTGTTGATGAACCCCAAGGTGAATCAGCTGGCAGAGATTATATTTGTCGAAGGCGCCAGTACCCTGGGCCAGGTGCAAGCCGACAGTGAATACCGAATTGAGGACGCCGACGAAAGCGATGGCACGGTGGATGAGTCGGGCAAAACCATTTATCGCCACACCGATGAAAATGGCCGCACTTACTATTCAGACCGCCCTCAGGGCGAGTGACCCTCGCGGAGCCGCCGTAAAAACAAAAAAGCCCGCCTGAGCAACCTCAGGCGGGCTTTTTAACGTGCTTGTTACCGCTTATGGCAGCAAGTCGGCAACCGCGTCACGCTCTTCGCGCAACTCTTGCTCGGTAGCCTGCATACGGCCTTTCGAGAACTCGTTGTTCTCTACGCCTTGCACGATTTCCCAGTCGCCGTTTTTGCAAACGCATGGGAACGAGTAGATCAGGCCTTCTTCGATGCCGTAGCTGCCATCGCTGTATACGCCCATGCTGACCCAATCGCCCTCAAGAGAACCCAGCGCCCAGGAGCGCATGTGATCGATTGCCGCGTTAGCCGCAGATGCAGCAGAAGACGCCCCACGGGCTTTAATAATCGCCGCGCCGCGCTGCTGTACGGTCGGGATAAAGTCGTTCTCGTACCAGCTTTGATCGATCAGGCTCATAGCGTCTTCACCGGCCACAGTCGCGTGGTGAACGTCCGGGTACTGAGTGGCCGAGTGATTACCCCATACCACCAGATTTTTAACGTCTGTGATGGTTTTGCCGGTTTTTTGTGCCAGCTGAGTCAGGGCACGGTTGTGATCCAGACGCATCATAGCGGTGAACTGACGGGGGTTAATGTCCGGTGCGTTGCGCTGCGCGATCAGAGCGTTGGTGTTAGCAGGGTTGCCCACTACCAGCACTTTAATATCGCGTGAGGCGTGATCGTTGATCGCCTTGCCTTGTACCGAGAAGATAGCGGCGTTGGCAGAGAGCAGATCTTTACGCTCCATACCCGGTCCGCGCGGGCGGGCGCCTACCAGCAACGCGTAATCGCTGTCTTTAAAGGCAACGTTTGGATCGTCGGTGCAAACCATACCGGCCAGCAGCGGGAAAGCGCAGTCGTCCAGCTCCATAGCGACGCCTTTTAGGGCTTCCAGCGCAGGAGTGATTTCCAGCAATTGCAGAATAACCGGTTGGTCTTCGCCCAACATGGCGCCAGAGGCGATGCGGAACAACAGGGAATAGCTGATTTGACCAGCGGCGCCGGTGACGGTAACTCGAACGGGTGCTTTCACTTTATTTCTCCGTAGTTTGCAGGCTTAAGCGGGGTTGCCGCACCGCCTGTCAGTGAGGTAATTGATCCGGCTAAGGCGGCGAACCTCGCAGAACCCCTAACCGGCGCCCAAGGTTGAGGACGCAGCCGGGTTCTCGCAAGGCTGGCAAGAGTTGCGCTAGCCAGAGGACCAAGACGGGAATGACGGTTAGGGCGTTAAGGCATTACCACGTCTGGACGGGCCGGTATTATAGGCTATTGAGAGAAAATTTCATCTATGGTGAGCCCGCCCACCCTGTCAGCCCGGATGCCTACACCGACAGGGCGCGATTTATAGGCGCTTTGGCCTATTTATCCCGGTAAAAACTGCCGCTGCCGGCCACCGTCGACTCATAGCCCCAGGCCGACAACCACTCGCGCCCTACCATGCCGGGCTCGCCGGGGTCGACATCGCGCAACAGCACATTAAGCCGCGCCCCGTCCCACTCGCTGCCATGGTCCGCATCGAGCTCGCTAAAAGGAATGGCAATCTCGGCGGTGTAACCGGTATCCGTCAACACCACACGCTGCCGCACGCTATCGGGCACTTTAGGCTCACCTTTTAGATCGCTGACAAAGCCTTGCGCGGTGGGCTGTAGCACCATATAGCGCTCGCCCGGCACGCGGTTATCATAGGTTTGCTTAAGTAAACGGCGCGCTTTGGGCCGCGCATCCAGAGTAATAAGCATCGCATCCTGGCTCCAGACATTTTGGCTGTCGTTGCGTACCAGCTGATCGTCCTCCACTTTAAGCGCAATCACCAGGTGCTGATCGCCTTCGGCCACGGACCAGCTAAAGTCGGCATCGCTTAAACCGCTCCAGTTTTCAGCCTGAAAGTACTGGTTATCAGCGGCGCTAAAAAACGTCTGGCCGGCCCACTCGCCGAGCTTACCGTCTATCTCGAGGTCGTTAAGCACAGCAATCGGGTATTCGCGACTGAGCGCCAGTGTTCGGCTGCCGCTGTAGGTGATGGGTTTACCGTCTTCAAGATACTCAAGTTGCCATTCGATCTCGGCCGCCGCGTGGTTGCCGGTAGCAGGCTCTATGCTTTTTAGGGTAAGTGGTAAAGTACGCACCTCATTCGGCGGCACCGTAAGGCTGTGTTTCGCCCCATTAACCACACTAAAGCCCGAGTTGCTGCGCGCGCTGGTGCTAACGGTAAAGGGTAAATCGGAGTCGTTGGTAAAACGCATCTCGGCGCTGCCCTCGGTAAAGTTGCCGCGGTGCAGCAGCGCCGGCATCGCTAGCCGGCCTTTATCGATCATATTAGTTTGATTATCGCGCATGGCCGCCGTGCGCACGTCTTCGTCCCATATGCCATCGAGCATCAAGTTGGCGATAATCGGGCCCTGTTCACTCATAGTGACCCACACCAAATGATCAAACTCGCCAAAGCGGGTGCCGCGCATACTGCTAATGCCGCCCGTGGTGGCCAGGGTAAAATACTTATGCCCTTTGCGCTCAGTTTTGACGTAGCGATGGTGATGGCCGGCAAACACGGTGTACTGGCGCGCTTCGAGCAGCGCCTCTACTTCGCTCCAACGGTCTTGGTTGTCGCGATCCCACAGCGGGGCGTGGGTAAACACCAGCGTCCATTTTGGTTCGGGGTTATCGGCTAACACGCCTTTTAGCCATTTTATTTGCTCACCCGACATAGTGTGAGTGCTACCACCATCGTTGGAGTTGAGCATAACAAACAGTACATCGCGATAGACAAAGTGGTAGTAGCTGGCGCCGTAGCGCTCGCGCCATACCTCGGCCATAACCTCGTTGGTGTAATCGTGATTACCGGGCAGATAAAAAAACGGCATGGCCAGGCGCTTAACCATAGAGTCAAACTCGTTCCACTCGGTGGCAAGCTGCGCGCGGTCTTCGGTATAACCTTCAATTAAATCACCCACACTAACGACAAACTCGGGCTGCAGCAGGTTGAGCTTATCCACCGCCTCCGAGAACACTCCGGGGCGTAACCCACCCGTGCGATCGGTAACGATGGCAAACTGAAAATCATCCGGGTTGTTGTTAAATTTTAAATGCGTCCAGGGGTTCACCAGGTCGCTGGCATGGATTTGAACTATATCCCCAGTACTCTCAGCCGCGCCATCGTGGCGGTGTTCATCAGAGCCATGCCCCCACACCAGAGGGGCAAACACACAAGCGAGCAGTAGCGTCAGATGACGACAGGTACGGGGGCATACTATAAACATAATCAGTCCTTGAACGATCTTATCAACGCATTAAATACCCGAGCTTAATCGAGCAAAGATGACAATGTCTATCGCTTCGCCACTGCTGTGTGGCAACTAAGCTATTCGCCGCGCGGGGATTGCGAAAATGCATATCACTCGCCGGTTTCTCTTACAGGTGGTTGTCCATCAGAGGTTGATGTAGCTCCCCGTTTGGACGTTGTCAGTAGCGTAAGGCTACCTCCTTATAGCCCGTGCAGGCAGCACTAAATGTTTCATCCCGTGGCGATATCGCTATAATCAGGTTTACCGGCCAGAGCCGGCTAGCCGTTTGGGCTCAGCAACGCAAGGGACGCTATGACGACACTGACATTACCGCCCATTCCCACCTTAATCATCTGTATTTTGGTGCTTTATCTCGGGCTCTACCTCAACCAGCGGTTGCGCGTTCTGGGCAACAGTAACATTCCGCCCTCGGTAACCGGCGGCATTACGTTTAGTACGCTTACGGCCCTGTTGTACTTTGCCGGCGGTATTCAGCTGCTGTTTGATATGCAAATACGAGATTTCTTACTGCTGGTGTTTTTCTCCACCATTGGCCTTAGCGCCAAACTTAGCACGCTAGCCAGCGGCGGGCGGGCACTGGCTAAGTTGGTGGCGATTGCCGCCGTGTTTTTACTGCTGCAGGATATTATCGGCGTAAGCCTTGCCGCACTGCTGGATGTGCACTTAGGTTATGGGCTTATGGCCGGCAGTGTATCGCTGGCGGGCGGACACGGTACCGCCATTGCCTGGGGCGCCGAGGCCGAGGCCGCGGGGCTTTTTGAGGCTGGCGCTATCGGTATCACTTTTGCCACCTTTGGCCTGGTGGCCGGCGGTATTATCGGCTCACCCATCGCCAAGTGGCTGATTGAGAAATACCAGCTATCCCCCACTCTAATCGATGCGCAGGAGCAGCATGACATTGAAACCGAGATAGCCGAAATCGACCACAAACCCTGGAGCCTCGGTTCGGTGCTGGGCGTTATTTTAATGTTAGCGCTGTGCGTGCAGCTGGGCGAGCTGGCCAATCAGCTGCTGTCAAAGCGGGACATATTGCTGCCGGGCTTTTTAACCGCCATGTTTGTCGGCATCCTACTCACCAACGGCGCCGACCATCTGAGAATACCCGTCAGCAACGCGATCGTCGCAAAGTTTGGCGAGGTGTCCCTAAGCCTGTTTTTAGGCATGAGCTTAATGAGTTTACAGCTGTGGTCACTGGCCAACAGTTTTACCCCGATCATTTTTGTTCTGCTGATCCAAACGTTGGCGATGACGTTATTTTCTATTTACGTGGTCTTCAAGGTAATGGGAAGCAACTATGATGCCGCGGTTATTTCATCAGGGTTTGCCGGCCTTGGGCTCGGGGCGACGCCCGTCGCCATCGCTAATATGGATGCTACCGCCCACCGCTACGGGCCATCTCCCAAGGCTTTTTTAATCGTACCTTTGGTCGGTGCGTTTTTTATCGATATACTCAATGCTGCCACCATCAAACTCTGTCTGGGTTTGATGGGCAGCTGGTAAAACTGACCTCAACCCACGGGAGCGCTCATGGATAGATCGACGATAACCGGATTTTTACTCACAGCCATCTTGCTCAGCGTTGTTTTTAACGCTCAGGCGGCCAATGATTACCTGGTCTCGGCCACCGTCATTTCAGACGGCGAGGTACTGGGGACCCCCTCAATGCTGTTGGCAAACGGTAAAAAAGGCGTCACCAGAAGCGGCGGTGACGAGGGCTACGAGCTTAGCCTGACGATTACCTCCGACAACGATAATACGGCCTTTGCCGAGACACAATTAACCGCAGCCGGGCGTACAATAGAGCCCAAGCTCAGTGTTATTATCGGAGAGCAAAGCTCGGTAAAAGATGGCGGCCTTGAATTAAAGCTTAAAGTGGAGGACCGCTCGGAGCCAGATAACCTAATGTCCTACTAGCGGGCTTGAAAAAAACCTTAGCATGCCAAAGCCTGCACCCTGCGCTGGCGAATAAACCGCGAGCGCAGGGCACTATAGGCGCTGCAGCACTCGCTCGCACAATTGATGGCTTGCCAATACGCCGTCCAGGTACGGGGCATCAGCGTCGCCGCGCTGTAGCATAGCAACAAATGCCTCAAACATATCCACAAAGCCGCGCTTGTACAAAGTATCATCCCAGTCGCTAAAGCCTAGCGTAAAGGCTTGATTCTCACGGTAATGAATGCCGCTAGCGACATTATCAATTTGCCAACTTTCATTTAAGCTACTGTACTCTAGGCGCTCACGGGCCTGGCCGCTCAGGCGGTTCATGGCCGCACTAAAGTACCTGCCGCCCTGACCGGTAAAACTGACGTTCACGCTACCGAGCTTATTTTGCGGCGTATAGGCACTCACCTGCAGCTCGATCCCGGCCACCTGTTGTACACCCGCCGCTTGCCGCACAAAATCCAACACATGGATAAAATCGTCGTAAATAAAAACCCGGGCATCATCCGGCAGGTTATAACGATTTTTTTGGTAGTGTAAATGTATGGGGGCCGTCGCAAGAGGGGCCTGATACAAAGGTGCATAGCGCCGGTTAAAGCCGCAAAACAACGGCGTATTGCTGTGTTTAGCCAGCTCGACTAAGGCCTCTGCCTCGGCTAGCTGATAGCTAATAGGCTTATCGACAAACACCCCGATGCCCTGTTCCAGCGCCGCACGGGCAAGGTAATAGTGACTTTCGGTGCTAGCGTGAATCATCACCGCGTCTGGCTTAGCGGCTAACAGCTGATCGTAGTGGGTATAAGTCTCGCTCACGCGATACTGCCCCGCCAGACGCTGCAGCACGCCGGTGTTGCGGGTACAGAGTATCGGTGAAACAGCACGGTGTCGTGCGACTACGGGTAAATAGGCTTTTTGGGCAATATCCCCAAGCCCAACCATGGCAATGCGCATAGATTACGTCTCGGATAAAAGACGTTTATGTTACAGCAGCGTTGTAACCTCTGCGACTGTCGGTATCAAAGTGGCCGCTGGCGTCAAAGCATCTTCATCGCCACGGCGGTACTTACCCGTACCAACCAGCACCGACTCAAGCCCTGCATCGCGCGCGCCACCGACATCCCCCAGAACATCGTCACCCACCATTAAGCACTGCCGCGCGCTGTAGTGTGTGGTAGCCACCACCTGATTAAAAAAGTCGACACTGGGCTTACCAAACACGCGCGCCTCGCAGCCGGCCGCCCACTGCAGCGCATGGGCAAAGGGCCCCGCATCGAGGCTGAGCTCGCCGTCCTCGCGAAAATATTTATTATCGCCAATCACCAACAAAGGGCACCCCTTAAGCAACAGGCGAAACGCTGTATTAAGGTTGCGATAATTAAGGGCTTCACGGGCATCACCCAGCACAACACAGTTTGGCTCAACCGGGCTGTCAAACAAGGGCGCAATACTCGGGTGAACCAAGGCGAAGGGGGTTAACTCGTGCTGGCGCACAAAGGCCTGGGCGGCGTCGGGTGCGGTAAACAATTCGGCGGAAGACAATTGAACACCAAGACTCTGGAGTTTCGTTAATATCTGTGCACGCGACTTAGTGGCGGTATTAGTAACAAAACGCAGCGTGTAACGTTGCTCGCGAAGGTGTGCCAGTGTCTCTAGCGCGCCCGGCAACAGAGTATCACCATCGTAGATAACGCCCGACAAATCAAAGAAGACTGCTTTAATCGCCATGGTAGCTCCCAGGCCATTATCGCCCAACAAAGCATCTGCTCTAGGCAATAACAACCGTACCTAACATACCCACTAAAAAGCCTAAAATCGCGCCCAGGGGCGGTGTCCAGTGACGGCGCATGGTCGCTTGCGGCGCGATATCCTGAAAAATAAGATACAAAATACCGCCGGCGGCAAACGTCATCACAATGGCCGTGACCTCTTCGCGACCCTGTAAAAAATAATAGCCCACTAACGCGGCGGCTGGCCCTAAAAAGCTAACCCCCAAAAAGACCCACAATATCACGGCCCCGGACACACCGCTTTTTTTCAGTTCGCGAAACGCGTTAAATCCCTCGGGTAAATTTTGCATCCCGATAAACGCCGCCAGCACTAACCCCATTTGTCGGTTTCCGGCAAAAATAGCCCCCAGCGATAGCGCCTCGGGAATAAAGTCCATCAACATAGCCAAAAACTGAGAAAAAGTACCCCCGCGTTTGGCCAAAAAGGCATCCAGGCCGCAAAAGAGTAATGCCCCGGCACAGAAACTAATGGCCAGCACCAGTGGCGACAGCGTTTCCATGCCATGGGGCGCCAAGGCAAAAGCGACGGCCGCCAACAAAGCCCCGCCACCAAAAGCCACGATGGCGTGAATAAACTCCTGTTTAGCGACGCTTTCCCGGAAGGTTTCAAAACGAGCGGCCAGGCCACCCACTAATGCGGTGACACCCGCCGCCCAGGTGATTAGGACAATCACTAACTCTTGCTGCACACACGCTTCCTTAAAGATGACAGTGGGTTAATCAGGGCGCGGCGCCATTAACGAACAGCGTCCAGGTAATGCATATGCTTTTCATACTGATCGAGCACATCGGCAATCACCTGCTCCTCGCTCCAGCCCATAACATCATAATCCTGACCACCCTCCTTGAGATAGACCTCGGCGCGGAAGTAACGCAGTTTTTCACCGCGATTAGCGCGTGTGTCTCGCATCGAGAAGGACGGCGGAGTATAGGGACGCACATGAACCGAGTAAAAAAAGTCGGCTTCATCGCCGTGGTAGACTGTCAGCCAGACACGGTCATTCTCATCACTCTCCACCTGAGCGCGTATTTCTTTTTTGCCCAGCTCCTCGGCCACTCGCGCCATGGCCGAGTTTACCGTGGACTCTAAAAAGGCAAGCACCTCATCGCGTTTAGGGTTGCGTACAATGCGCGACAAGCGCTTTTCCCAACTCACCGGGTTGTGGGCAACCCGAGGCGCCAACATCGCATCGCGCAAGCTGGTGCGCTTCACGATCTCCAGCCGCAGCGCACGCAGTAACCCCCAGCACATCAGCAACATAACAAAGGTAAACGGCAGTGCGCTGGCGATGGTGGCGGTTTGCAGGGCTTGCAGCCCACCCGCGAGCAGCAGCGCCGCTGCGATAAAGCCCTCGGCAACCGACCAGAAGATTCTCTGCCACACAGGCGTATCATCGCCCTCGCCGCCAGAGGTAAGCATATCCACCACCAGCGAGCCGGAGTCGGAGCTGGTCACAAAAAAAGTAATTACCAGCACCGTTGCCAACAACGAGGCAATAGTTGAAAAAGGTAGCAGCTCAAAAAACTGAAATAACGCCACCGAGGTGTCTGCCGCTACCGCATCGGCCAGTTGCGTCATCCCCTGATCGATAATCATGTGAATAGCTGTATTGCCAAAGAAGGTCATCCACAAAAAGGTGAAACCCACCGGCACCATCAGTACGCCAATCACAAACTCACGAATCGTGCGGCCGCGTGACACCCGCGCGATAAACATCCCCACAAACGGTGACCAGGCGATCCACCACCCCCAATAGAATAGCGTCCAGCCGCCAATCCAGCCGGTTGGTTCATAGGCGTATAAATTGAAAGTGGTATCGACGATACGTGACAGATAATAGCCAATGTTTTGCACATAGGTTTGCAATAAATAAACCGTAGGCCCTGCGACAATAACAAACACTAACAACACGACCGCAAGAATAAGGTTGAGCTCGGACACGCGACGAATACCACCGTCAAGACCAAGCACCACAGAGATAGTGGCAAATACCGTAATAATGGCAATCAGCAAAATTTGTATGCCGGTACCAATGGGAATATCAAACAAGTAGTTCAGCCCGGCATTCACTTGCATGACGCCAAAGCCCAGCGATGTCGCCACCCCAAACAAGGTGCCAAGCACTGCAAAAATATCCACGGCATGGCCAATAGGCCCGTAAATTCTGTCGCCGATCAGCGGGTAAAGCGCCGAGCGAATCGTTAGCGGAAGGTTGTGCCGAAACGCAAAGTACGCCAGTGACAAAGCCACCACCGCGTAGATCGCCCACGCGTGAACACCCCAGTGGAAGAAGGTGATGCGCATCGCCTCGCGGGCGGCCTCGGCTGTTGCAGGGTCACCCACGGGTGGGCTCATGGTGTGCATCACCGGCTCGGCCACGCCAAAAAACATCAGGCCAATACCCATGCCTGCGGAAAACAGCATGGCAAACCACGACGCATAGCTGTAATCCGGCTCGCTGTGATCCGGGCCAAGCTTGATACGGCCAAAGTCAGAGAAGGCTAAGATCACCACAAAGAGCAAAAAAAGCGCTACCGCCAAAATATAAAACCAGCCGGCCGAGTGAATGACCCAGCCTTGCACCGCCCCAAACAAGGTTTCGGCCGTGTCCGGCACAAGCACCGCAAACAACACAAATAACAAACACAAACCGCCGGCACCAAAAAAGACCGGCGGGTTTATTTTTATCCACGATTCTTTTGCGCGTTCTGACACGTCTTCAGACGCCATAACTCCCCCATTCACAAACGATGAATTATTAATTTACAAATAAAAGTCTAACGATAAGTACAGCGCTTCAAAGTCACCCTCGCCGACCTGACCATTGCGGTCAATGTAGCCATCTTGATTGAGATACTCTAAATAGACCCAGCCCGGGCCATAGTCGTACCGGACGCCCGGTGCCAACGCTTTAATGCTACTGGCGTTACTGCCCTGGGTGTCTGGCTCTGCCGCCGATGCATCAAGATAAATTGCCCATGGGCCGATGTTGTAGCCCACCTCTGCCGCGAGCCGCTGGTTTTTGATGCTAGAGGGTAACTGGGCGCTGGTTGCGTAACTTTCGGGCAAGTCACGCGAGGCGGCTATGTAAGACGCCTTAGAGAAAAAGTCACCCAGCACTCCCTCGTAATACACCACAGCCGCCTCGTGGCTTCCGGTCACAGGGCGACTGGGGTCACCGGTTAAATCCTGCAATTTTCCGCTCTGCAGCGACACGCCAATCGCGTGCTGCTCCGTCAGCGCATAAGAGACGTTCCCAACCCAGGTTTTGACTTTGCGGTAGGTCGTGGAGCTACCCCAGTGGCCGTTGTCATCCACCGTGTCGGTACTGGTGCTACCCCAGTCGTCGGCGTGGTAGTACGCGGCGTCATAATGCAAATTATAGGCGCCACCGGTTAACTTTACGCCGACATCCATCTGGTCGCCATAGCCTGCCAGCAGGATATCGCCGGGCCAGAAATTGCTGGTCTTCCAGCCAAAGGGCACTTGCGACTTACCCACTCGCACCGTGTTGTTTTGCCCCAACTGCCAGCCCACCCAAGCCTTATGCAGGGTGAATTCGTCACCGGTGGAGTTGTTCGCCGGGTCAGTAAAGCTACCGGGGCCGGCGCGAAACTCAGCCGAGTAGAGCCAGCTTCCTGTGTCTCCGGCATCGCCATCGGCGTATAAAATCAGCGCCTCACCGGTAAACTCACCACCACTGTTTTTATTTGCCGGGTCATCGGGTAAATACTGGTAGGTACCCCACACCCCCGCCGACAGCAGGTTACTGGCCGGATCGGCGGCGGCATCCTCCTCGGACTGGGCTGCACACCAGGGCGACAAGCACAGCCCCACGGCTACCAGTGACAGGCTTGTTATCGTGTAGCTGCGCTCTGGCGGAAATTTCATTGTTCGATCTCATCTGGTCAGTGAATGATTCCGTGATCGGTGTTGCGCTGCCACTTGGTTTGCGCAGTATTAGAGAGACGGCGCAAACCGGTGGCTTATTTCTGAGGGTGCCCCCAAGCGTAGGATGACTTAGACTGATTTCTATACGTCCGCCATAAAACTATAGACCACCCCACCCCACTTGCAATCGGGCACAGGGCTTGAGGCCCGCCAGAAACTACGTCAGGTAACCTCGCCAGTGTAACCAGCCATAGGCGTTAACCGTGGTGGCATCGCGTATCTCCCCCTCCAGAATCATCTGATGCATTTGCTGCAAGCTAAAGCGTTGCACCACTAAATCCTCTTCCTCAGCATCCAGTTTGCGCTCGAGCTGGGTGAGCTGCTCGGCCAAATAAATATGATAACCCTGATCACAAAAACCATATGCCAAATATTGATAGCCCAGCTGAGTCATTTTATCGGCCACCAAACCCGTCTCCTCGCGCAACTCACCGGCGGCCAACAACGCCGGATCCGCGTCGGGGTTTTGCTCCCATGCGCCTTGAGGCATCTCCCAAAAACGCTCCCCCACGGTGTAGCGATACTGTTGCACTAAATAGATATGACCGTCTTCAATCGCTGCGACCACGGCAAAGTCGGGTTTCTCGACCACGCCGTAAACGCCCTCAGCGCCACTGGGGCGGCGAACACGGTCTTCACGCACCCGCAACCAATGGTTTTTATACACTTCTTTACTGCTCAACTGAGCTATCTTTGCATCACTCATATTTACTCCTGAGCTAAATTACGCCACGCTTTGCTGCGCTTAGGGTCGATGCGTCGGCCAACATCACACTACAATAGGGAGATCCTGTGTCCAACCAATCTATTCGCTGGGGCATTATTGGTGCCGGCATTATTGCCCATAAAATGGCCGAAGCCATAACGCTTGAGCCCGACAACGAGCTAGTGGCCATCGCCTCTAAATCCCCCGAGCGAGCGCAGGCCTTTGCCGAGCAGCATCGCATTGAGAGTGAAACTTACGCCCGGCTGGTATCTCGCGACGACATTGATGTGATCTACATTGCCACGACCCACAACTTTCACGCCGATAACGCCCTGCTCGCGCTGGCCCACGGCAAACATGTGGTCATCGAAAAGCCCTTTACGGTTAATGCAGCACAAGCACAGGTTCTCATCGATTGCGCCCGGCGCCACAGTGTCTTTTTAATGGAGGCGATCTGGACCCGTTTTTTACCCTCGATGGTGGCGCTGCGCGACGCGCTGCACAGAGGCTGTATCGGCCAGGTTAAAATTGCCAATGTTAACTTCGGCGGTATCGCCCCCGACCACTACTTGCCGCGTTTAATCGACCCTAAGCTCGCCGGCGGCGTGACACTGGACATGGGCATCTACCCCATCAGTATGCTGTGCTACTGGTTGGGCGAGCTGCCTCGCAGTATCCACAGTCACTGCCACTTTAGCGATACCGGCGTCGATGAAATTGCCTCTTACCAGCTGGTCTTTCCCTCCGGTTGTATCGCCACGATCAACACCAGTTTTAATTTACTGCTGGGGCAAGAGGTGAGTTTATTTGGCGAAACTGGCCGAATTGATTACCCCAACTTTCAATCCTCAGGCACCTTCTCAATGCGCAGCCTGGATGGGCGCGAGTGGGCTGAACAAAAAGAGCATACTCACACCAACGCCGATAATGGCTTTATCTTTCAGGTGCGCGAAGCGGCCCGCTGTATCCGCGCCGGCGAGATTGAGAGCCCCATTATCCCTCTGGGCGAGACACTGGGCATCATGCGGGTACTGGACAGTATCCGCGAGCAACTGCCGCTTAAATATGACTTTGAGTAGCAAAACAGCAGGCCTCGCGCGGGGCGAATGATTCGCCCCTGCCCGTAGCGCAAAGTAGGCGGTTTCCGGTAAAATATCGCCTTTTTCTGACGCGAGCCGGCTATTTATGGAAACCTTGACCCTACCACCCGTTACCTCCGCTCGGGGCGAAGTGACCCTGCCGGGCTCCAAAAGCCTATCCAACCGCATCCTGTTGTTGGCCGCGCTGGCCAAGGGTCAAACCACCATTACCAATTTGCTCGACAGTGACGATGTCAGCCATATGCTCACAGCGCTTACCGCGCTAGGGGTGGATTACCAGTTAAGCGCCGATAAACAAACTTGTACCCTTACCGGTAAGGGCGGCACGTTTGCCATCGACGAGGCCGCGATTTTATACCTGGGCAACGCCGGCACGGCGGTGCGCCCGCTCACCGCGGCCCTGGCCGCCAGCGCCGGCGAATTTACCATTACCGGTGAGCCGCGCATGTACGAGCGCCCGATTGGCGATCTGATAGACGCACTGCGCCAACTGGGCGCCGACATTAGCTACCAGCAAGACGATGGCTTCCCGCCGCTGCTCATTAAAGGTAAAGCACTGGCCGGTGGCGAGGTCAGCATCAAGGGCAATATCTCAAGCCAATACCTTACCGCACTGCTGATGGTAGCGCCGCTGCTGAATGGCGATACGGTCATTAAGGTCGACGGCGAGTTGGTCTCCAAGCCTTACATCGATATTACCCTCGACACCATGGCGAAATTCGGTGTCACGGTTGCCAATAACAATTACCAAAGCTTTAACGTCAGCGGCAAACAAACCTATCAATCGCCCGGCGAGATTATGGTAGAGGGCGACGCCTCATCGGCCTCGTACTTTTTAGCCGCTGCCGCTATCGGCGGCGGCCCGGTCAAAGTGCACGGCACCGGCAGCGCCAGCATTCAGGGCGATGCAAAATTCGCCGAGGTACTGAAGCAAATGGGCGCCGAGGTGACTTACTCGGACATGTGGATTGAGGTTACCGGCACCGGCAGCCTTAAAGGTGTCGATGTGGATTTAAACCATATTCCCGATGCCGCCATGACCATCGCCACCGCCGCACTGTTTGCCAAGGGGCCAACCCGTATTCGCAACATCTACAACTGGCGCGTTAAAGAGACGGATCGCTTGTCAGCCATGGCCACCGAGCTGCGCAAAGTAGGCGCCACCGTCGATGAAGGCGAGGACTATATTTACATCGAACCACCCGAGCAGCTAACAGCCGCGGCTATCGATACCTACAACGACCACCGCATGGCGATGTGTTTTTCATTGGCAAGTTTTGGCGATGCCGAAATTGTCATTAACGACCCCAAGTGTACGTCTAAGACCTTCCCGACCTACTTTGATGAGTTTGCGCGGATTACCCGGTAACGCAGCAAAGCTTACACGCACAAAAAAGCCGGCGATATCGCCGGCTTTTTTGATGCTCAAATTATATTCAAGCGTGACTTAAAAGCGCCCGGTCAGCTCCAGTGTGTAATAATTTGGCTCTTCATAATAAACGTACCCCAGCTCTTCAGAATTCACCATCTTTAAGCTCAAGCTAACATCGGGAGTAACAAACCATCGACTGCGCAACGTATAATAATCGTGCTCGCCTAGAGTGCCACCAATGCTGAACGCTCGCGTAAAGTAAAAATCTCCACCCACTGTCCAGCTGCTCGGGCCATTATCAATGTCGCTATAAGTGCCCTCTACATTGTAGGAACGCCCATTATCCAACTCGCCCACGTATTTACTGCTCACATTCCAGCCGTGCTCAAATAATGCCGCATACTCTGAGAAGCCAGTAGTAAGAAGCCACCCTTCCAGCGGTGCCACACCTAGCTCGGCAGACCAGGTTGTTCTTGAGTCGGAATAAATCCTATCATCCGTATATTCTGCCTCAAAGTGTCGGTAGGCGTAGGTAGCAGAGCTATAAAGTATAGTATTGGCAATATAACCGCCTACCGTCACGGCGTAGTGCTGACGCTCTTCATTGGCCAATGCACCGGTACATATCGCGCAAGGCGCAGAATCGCGAGAGTTATCAGAGTATCCGGCATACAATGTCACAAAGCTCGCGCGCTCCAGAAACGCCGCCTCGCCGTAAGCGTGCTGTTCTAGCTGTACCGGAGAAAAATAATAAGTACCAAAGGCACCAAAGCTATCGTCTTTATCAAACAAGCCGCCATCGACATACTCATAATTACCACCGACTTCTACTTGATAACTATAGGGATCTGCCATCGCAGACAGGCTAACAGCGCTGAGTAACGCGCCATAGAATACTCGTTTCATACAAACTCCTTGTCGTAAGTTAAACGCTCTCCATAAAGGCTGATACACCTCTGGACTTTTGTTTTTATTGAGTCGTGCACCTAGGCTTGGGCTGCCCAAAATAACAGCGCTAGTGTACCCACCCAGCGCTGTTTACTAAAGTAGCGATTGCAAAAAATGCGATTAAAAACGCGCTTTTAACGAAACCCCAAAGGATTCTTCGTAATCACCATCTTCGTATTCCGCCGACACGCTAAAAGA
This sequence comes from uncultured Gilvimarinus sp., assembly GCF_963975215.1. Classification (GTDB taxonomy): domain Bacteria; phylum Pseudomonadota; class Gammaproteobacteria; order Pseudomonadales; family Cellvibrionaceae; genus Gilvimarinus. Next base: position 98,682 of record NZ_CAXBFW010000005.1, on the reverse strand, counting down.
CTCAGTAAAGAACTTCTCGGCCCGCACGCCGTAGCTGTCACCATCGGCGTAGGTGCCGCCGATACTAAACGAGGGAGTAAAGAAATAATCAGCGCCGGCTTCCCAGTCGCGGTGGCGGTAGTCATAGCCATCCACATAGTAAGCAGCCGTTAATTTGAGTGCGTTTTCACCCAGCGGTAAAACATACTTGGTTTCAATGGTTTCTTCGCTGCCATTAAAGTCGTTCTGCTCGCCGATTCTGGCGGCAATTAACCACCCGTCCACCGGCGTCACACCCACGGCCGCAGCCCATGATGTCCGGTTACTGTTTTGGGAGCCATACCACTCACGCTCACCATTCGTATAATAAGTATTCATATCCCGGTGATTTTGCTTAACCTGCCCCGCAAAATAAAAAATACTATCGGGCACGTAATACTCAAAACCCACACCCAATCCACTCTCAGAGTCGTCGCTCTTAATGGTCGTACAATCCCCCTCACTGGAACAATAGGTTTGATCAAACGTGTCTTTGTGGTGATCCATCAGAAGATTAAGACTGCTGGCTCGCGCTAAAAATGCCGCTTCGGCCAGTGGCCGGCCAACGGTAGAGACGGGCGAAAAATAATACTTAGCTGACACGCTATAGGCGTCACGATCCCTGCCATAAAAATACGGCGCTGACTCTTCGCTACTGCGATATCCACCCTCGACCTCCCACTGATAGGTCTCGGCTAAAGCTTGCACCGACGTTAAAAAACCAACGGATGCTATTAGTCCTACGGTAATGCGCATAAAAACTCCTTAAAAATGGCACCCCAAATTAAGTGCGGCTTAAACCGCTTTTTATTAATCATTCAAGCAGGCCCTAATCGCAGGCCAGCCGAAGCCGTGCCGCGTTATCAAGCGCGGAAATTCGTTAAATTTGATGTACTAAAAATCAGTAAGCGGGAGGAACGAACGGTAACGTCCTGTAGCAAAGCCTCCAGATAAAATACACATCAATGTGTGCACTCTATGAACAAGCTATAGGACGTCTATAAAAACAGAAAGTTTCGGGAGGGATGCGAAAAAGTTTAGATTTGTAAATAATTTTTCAACACACTAAAAACCCACCAAGGACTTATGTCCTTGGCAAGGTAACACCGCGCTGACCTTGATACTTACCACCGCGATCGCGATAGCTCGTCTCACACTCTTCGTCGGACTCAAAAAACAACATTTGAGCCACGCCTTCATTGGCGTAAATTTTGGCGGGCAGTGGTGTGGTATTGGAGAATTCCAGAGTCACATGACCCTCCCACTCGGGCTCAAGTGGAGTGACATTGACGATGATGCCGCAGCGAGCGTAAGTCGACTTACCCAGGCAAACCGTCAACACGGAGCGCGGTATGCGAAAGTACTCGACGGTGCGCGCGAGCGCAAAGGAGTTGGGCGGGATAATACACACATCGCTCTTCACATCGACGAAGCTGTTTTCATCAAAGTTCTTGGGGTCGACCACCGACGAGTAGACGTTGGTAAAAATTTTAAACTCATCGGCGCAGCGTACGTCGTAACCATAGCTAGAGGTGCCGTAGGACACAATGCGTTGCTGGTCGGGCCCGTAACGTACCTGCCCCGGCTCAAACGGCTCGATCATGCCCTGCTGCTCGACCATACGGCGCATCCACTTATCGGACTTGATACTCATTGTGACCCCCTTTCATTGCAATGTGATTCCGGCGCGCATAATAGCGGTTTTTGTCTCATATTGGGAGCGTCACTCGCAAGGCGCCTATAGCCTGCGACTTTACGCCTCCCAATTAACGCAAGGTCCCAGCCAACAGTACTTTACCAAACTCCGATTGACAACGTTGTCCCACGGTTCAATACTCAGCGTAGCCGCTTATTCACAATACCGACACGATAACAACGGAGCCGCCGGCATGAAGCTACTCACTCGCGCATTACACACATGGCTAGCAGCCACTGGTGCCTTAGCCATAGCATTGGCTGCATCGGCGCTTAGCGCCCACGCCATGGCCGACGAACCCGCCAAACTGATTCTTCGGGTGGACGACATCGGTATGACCCACGCCACCAATCAAGGCCTACAGGATATTGCCGACTTAAAGATCCCGTTTGCCGCTTCGGTCATGTTCACCACCCCCTGGTATCAGGAGGCCGTAGAGATTTTACGGGCGAACCCTCAGATTTCGGTGGGCGTGCACCTCACCCTTAACGCCGAGTGGCGCCATTACCGCTGGGGGCCCATCGCCGGGCGCAACGAGGTGCCAAGCCTAATCAACGATACCGGCTACTTTTACCCATCCACCGCTGAGTTTTTGGCGCAGGATATTAACCTTGATGAGGTCAGGCTGGAGCTAGAAGCGCAGATTAAGCGCGCCATCGACACAGGCTTGCCGATTGCGTATGTCGATTACCATATGCGTACCGCACTGGCCACGGATGAGATGGTTAAGGTGGTGACCGAACTTGCCCAAAAATACCAGCTGCGAATGTCAATGCGCATGGGTGAGGCATACAGCACCATGTTTGACGTGCCCATCGAAGAAAAAGCGGACACCTTTTTAGCGCACCTAGATAACGAGCTGGATGCCAGCAAGGTGAATGTTGTCATTTTGCACGCCGCACGCCCCAACCCCGAGATGCAGGCACTGATCGATTTAAACAATCCGATTATGAACACCGCCGATATGGCGCCATTGGTCTCGCAGCACCGCGCCACTGAGCTCGACATGCTGCTATCGCCCGAGGTTCAAAAACGCTTTCGCCGCGGCGATATCAACCTTATCAATTACGCCGATACAGACAACCCATTTGCCCAGCAATAACCCGTGGCGCGCGAGTTAAATAATATTGGCGCCGCCTTCCGGGTCACGGGAGCGGCGGGCTTGCTGTTGAATATCGTCGGTATCGCTCGCCAGATCATCCAATAACCTGCCGGCGTCTGCGGTCTTAGCCTCCGGTGCGATAGCCTGCTGGGGCACCCGAGCGGTGCCCTCCGATGCCTCCGGTGGCGGCACGGCATCACCTTCCGGGCCCACCCAGGGCACGCCCTGAGGGAAGATGATTTCCCGCGCGTCATCCGGCATGGATACCTGCGCCGCCTCAAAGGCACGAACCACCTGCCGCATCAGCGCCGAGGCCACCTTAATAACACTGTACTCGGCAGCGTCCACCCAAAAATAAATCTTCAGGTTAATGGTCGACGAGCCCAAACTATCAATTAGCACCTGGGGCTCGGGGTCACTCAACACCGCCGGGTGCTCGAGCATTAACGCCATCGCGGTTTCCTGAGCAAAGCGCACATTGGCATCGTAGCCAACGCCTATATCAAAACTGCCACGAACATTAGGGTTGGCCGAGAAGTTCTGAATCACACTCTTATAAATAATCGCATTAGGGATTTGAATGTGGTTGCCATCAAAATCCACTAGCGTCGTCCCCCGTGTTGTCACCTTTTGCACAACTCCGCGAAACCCTGTGACATCGATCACCTCGCCCAAACGAAACGGTCGCTGCACGCTTAACAGCAAACTGGCGATAAAATTCTCGGCAATATCGCGAAACGCAAAGCCAACCACTAAACCCAGCAAGCCTGTGCCGCTCATTAACGCCAGAGCAAATTGCGTTAACCCGGCGATACGCAAAAAGAAATAAAAGCCTAGCAGTAATATAAAAACGGCCACAAGCCGCCGCATAACCACCCGCAATAACGAGCTGTCCGTCATAAACCCTACCGGGCGAACCAAGAATGCCGCCACCGGGCGCGAGATAAAAAAGAAAAACAGAAACGTAATAACTGCCGCCAGCAATAACGGAAGCGCCTGTACAAACTGCCGCCACACCTTAGAGAACTCAGCCGTTAAGGTGGCGCCACTTAAGTAATCGGTCGGGGCCACCGATATATTGTTAACCACAGCCACAACACCATCGATGTTTTTGGCAACCTCGCTCGCCCAATCAACAAAATCCGGCTTGGTACTGGTGCCGTGTAAAAACACCAAACCATTGTCAGCCCGAACCTCCAAATCCGTAAACTGCTCAGAACTGGACAAAATAGCCCTGAGGCGGGATTGTATCTCGGCATCTTGCGACGGCGCCGACGGTTCGATAACACGCCCGGCACTATCGAGTTTAGCGTCCTCCCGTTGGCCAAACTCTTGCGCCGGAGCCTCGGCCCAACTAACTCCGGAGCACACCAAACCAAGCCATAATAAAAATCGCAGCAACCCTGTGCGTCCGGCCAGACCATTGTTGTCCTTTATCATGCTCGCACCGCCCTAATTAGCTTACAGAAGAGTCTTCATACTACGCGGTAATGGTTGCGCTTTACCACTGGAGCGGCGCGCGCGCTAACGCGCACTCATCAATAACCGTCAGACACAAAAAAGCCGCCCCCGAAGGAGCGGCTTTTTATTACATCCGTGTTATTTCGGGTTGCGCTATTAGTTCTCGCAAGAACCCTGATTGATCCACACGTCCCACTGAGCATCGTGCTCGGTCGGTACGTCACCGCGAGTCCACCACTTGGCTTCAAAGCGGCTATCGTTGTAACGCACTTGATCGCCTTGGGTGTAAGTATCGCCGGTGCCCCAGTTTGGAATACCAACACAGGTATTGCCGGTTTGTGAGCTTGAAGACGAGCTGCTAGACGACACAGAAGAAGAGCTTGAGCTGGTCGACGAGCTTGAGTTGCCACCGCCGTTATCAAACTTCACATCCACACAAGCGTAGAAAGCTTCCGGGCTGTCCGAGCGCTGCCATACGGCGTAAACCACGTGACGACCATTGCGAGCTGGCAAGTTAACCAGGTGCGACGGATAGTGCTCAGCCGCCTCGGGTGGTGTTTCCAGCATTAGCTCAAGGTCATCCCAACCCAAAGGCTGAGTTGGATCGTAGCCTGGCTTGGTAATGTAGTAGCGATAATAATCAGTAGCGTGAGCCGCCGAGTTGTACCAGCTAAAGGTTTGCGAGCCACCAACATCGGTAGCAACCCAGTCGGTACGCGCCAGATCCATACCACCAAATGTGCCCGGATCACCACCGGAGCACAACTCACCGTTTGGCACTACCGAGGTATGATTACCGCCGGCAGCGCCCTGACGGATACCGTTCCAATCGTAGAACTGCTGAGTGCCACTTTCGGCTTTTGCCGCCTGACATGCCGCAGAGGTCAATGTTTCGGCCCCCTCTGACTTACAGTTCCAAATACGGCTAGCGGGTGAGGTGATGGTACCGTGAGCGCTTACCATCGAGGTGGCGCTTAAGCTGGCTACCGTAACGCAACCAATCAACATACCTTTAAAAGCTTTTTGACTTAACCATTTTGCATTCATCCGTAATACCCTCTTTAACATTATCACTAACGGGTGCTTTACCCCGGCGCATGACTAAAATCCTTTCTGCTACTTTCCATCGTTCGCCCTAATCGAACACGACAGACAACGTTGTCTGGCACAGCCGTCACCCGCGCGGCGTAAAACGTTGCAAGCCTGAGCATCTCAATCACACACCCCATCGGCGTGCGACCGCATCAGGCTCCCTATACCTCAGGGACGTCTGAATATAATCACAGGGGTTATTTAGTTTCAACAAGGAGTATAACGAATGTTACTTACTAACAAGCACTCAATCAGGGCAAAACGTTACTTAACGTGCCAAAAATGCACCGTTAAAGTAATCGACGTGCTGAAAATCACAAAGAAACAAACTTTTAATCACATAACGAAATATACAAGGCTAATTTTATTTCAACTTCAATTAAGCACTTATAGAAATATAAAAGAATATTTTATATTTCTATAAGTTTGCTTTGTGTTTATTTTGACAGCTAGTCGTCCACCTGATTAAACACCGTAGCGGGTGCTGCCTGGGTAGCAACACGCCACAGGCGAGCAGCCAGTGACAAAGCGATAGCCCGGTAAGCCTGCGCCGGCTTGCCATCCGGCTCGGCCACTACGGAGGGCGCGCCGCCGTCAGCTTGCTGACGAACGTCTAACGACAACGGCAGCGAACCCAGCAACTGGGTGTCGTACTCTTTTGCAATGCGCTCACCGCCTCCCGCACCAAAAATCGCCTCTTCGTGACCACAGTTACTGCACACATGGGTGGCCATGTTCTCCACCACACCCAGTACCGGCACATGCACCTTGCGAAACATCTCAATGCCTTTAATGGCATCAAGCAGCGCAATATCCTGCGGCGTTGTAACAATAACCGCTCCGGTGACCGGCACACTTTGCGATAGCGTCAAGGCAATATCACCAGTGCCGGGGGGCATATCGATAATCAGGTAATCCAGCTCATCCCAGCGGGTTTGTGTCAGCAGTTGCTTTAGCGCACCGCTGACCATCGGCCCACGCCACACCATCGGGGTTTGCTCGGTAACCAGATACCCCATTGAGATAGTTTGCAAACCGTGGGCCTCGATGGGCAGCATTTGCTGCGCCTTGCCCTCGCCAATTATTTGCGGCCGGCGCTGCCCCACGCCCAGCATTTGCGGCTGGCTTGGGCCATAGATGTCAGCATCCAACACCCCAACCCGGGCACCTTCGGCGGCAAGCGCCAGGGCTATATTAGCAGCGGTTGTGGATTTACCGACCCCGCCTTTGCCCGAGGCCACAGCGATAATATTTTTAACGCCCGGTACCGCCTGAGCAGAGTTGGCCGCCGGATGCGCTGTCACCCTCCAGCTTAAATCGAGATCCACCGCCTCGACCCCGTCCAGTTCTAACAGCGCCTGCTGCACCAACTGCGCCAAACGCTCGTCGCGGGCCGCCGGGTAGCCCAGCTCGATGGCAACATTTACTTTTCCGCCCGTCACCGACACCGACTGAATTGCGCCTAAACTTTCAAGGCTGGCGCCATTGTAGGGGTCGACGATAGCGCCGAGTACATGTGCAATTTCGGTCTGATCAGTCATAGTGTGGGTAACCTCTGGCAAGCGCCCTGAAAGAAATTGTTGCCCTATTGGTGGGGGCACAGTTGCAAAATCCAACCACAGAAACCAAAACCCAACGCTAAAGCCCTGAAACGCCGAGCAAAAACAGCATGAAAATGGTATAGTGCCGCTCCATTTTTGCGCCCGTTGCCGCCGTGCGACTGGCCTTGCGCGGCTCATTGGCCGCGCACCACAGCCACTAACGAGAGTAAACGTCGAGACTATGAGCACACGCCGCAAGATTATGGTCACCAGCGCGCTGCCTTACGCCAATGGCGAGCTGCACCTGGGCCATATTATGGAGCAGATCCAAACCGATATCTGGGTGAGGTTTCAAAACCTGCGCGGTCACGAGTGCCATTACTTTTGTGCCGACGACGCCCACGGCACCGCGATTACCCTTAAGGCCGAAGAGCAAGGTATTAGCCCCGAAGAGCACATTAAAAATATGCACGCGGCGCACCTTGAGGTTTCTAAAGGCTTTCTGATCGCGCACGACAATTACTACAGCACCCACTCGCCCGAAAACCGCGAGCTGGCCGAGCAGATCTACACCAAGCTTGAGGCCAACGGCCATATTGCCCAGCGCTCAATCGTGCAGGCGTTTGACCCAGAGAAACAGCTGTTTTTGGCCGACCGCTACATTAAAGGTACCTGCCCCAAGTGTAAAACCGACGACCAGTACGGCGACAACTGCGAAGCCTGTGGCGCGACTTACGCCCCCATGGACTTAATCAACCCGGTATCGGTACTCACCGGCGCCACCCCGGTGCCTAAAGAGTCGGAGCACTTTTTCTTTAAGTTGCCGGAGTTTTCCGAGTTTTTAAAACAGTGGACCCGCGCCGGTCACCTGCAAGATGAAGTGGCCAACAAAGTGGCCGAGTGGCTCGACGCCGATTTACAAGAGTGGGATATCTCGCGCGATGCGCCCTATTTTGGCTTTGAAATTCCGGGCCACCCCAATAAGTACTTTTACGTGTGGCTGGATGCCCCTATCGGCTACATCGCGAGCTTAAAGAACTTTGCCGAGCAAAACGGCATCGACTGGCAGGAGTACTGGCACAAAGACTCCACCGCCGAGGTGCACCACTTTATTGGTAAAGACATCGTTAACTTCCACGCTCTGTTTTGGCCCGCCATGTTGCACTCGGCCGATATGCGCACGCCCACCAAAGTAAACGTGCACGGCTTTGTCACCGTTAATGGCAAAAAGATGTCTAAGTCGCGCGGCACCTTTATTAACGGCCAGACCTACTTAAAACATCTGGACCCGGAGTATTTGCGCTATTACTTTGCCGCCAAGCTCACCGCCAATGTCGACGACCTGGATTTAAACCTGGACGATTTTGTCCAGCGGGTAAACTCGGATTTGGTGGGCAAGGTGGTAAATATCGCCAGCCGCACCGCTAAGTTTGTCAGTAAAGCCGGTGGCGAGCTCAGCGCTACCCCTGCCGATACCGAGCTGTGGCAGCGGTTTGTGACGGCCAGCGAGAGCATCGCCGGGCACTACGAGGCACGCAATTTTTCCAAGGCCATGCGCGAGATTATGGCGCTGGCCGATGCCGCCAATGAGTACATTGCCGCGGCCGCCCCCTGGGCCATGGCGAAAGAGCCTGGCCGCGAGCAAGAAGTGCAAAGCGTCTGCAGCTTGGGCATCAATATGTTCCGAGCCCTGATGATCTACCTTAAGCCGGTATTACCCGAGCTTGCCGGGCGCGCCGAAGCGTTTTTAGGCGAAACCCTCGACTGGAACGATACACCTGCGTATCGCACCGGCACCATTAATGCCTTTAAGCCACTGTTGCAACGCATCGACAAAGACAAGGTAGACGCCATGGTTGAAGCCAGTAAAGAAGAGGCCGCCGCGCAAGCCAAGCCCGCCGCCACCGGCCCACTGGCGGACGAGCCCATCGCCGATGAAATCGAGTTTGGCGATTTTGCCAAAGTGGATTTACGGGTAGCGCGCATCGTTAAAGCGCAGCATGTCGAGGGTGCCGATAAACTACTGCAGCTAACGCTGGATCTGGGCGGCGAAACCCGCAATGTGTTTTCGGGTATTAAAGCGGCCTATCAGCCAGAAGATCTCGAAGGTCGGTTGACCGTCATGGTCGCCAACCTCAAGCCCCGTAAAATGAAGTTTGGCCTGTCGGAAGGCATGGTGCTGGCCGCCGGCCCCGGTGGCAGCGAGATTTACCTGCTGGAGCCCGACAGCGGCTCCGAGCCTGGCCAACGGGTGATGTAAAGGGAGGGGGAACGGAGAACGGGGAGCGACACAAGGCATGCAAGAGGCCTCAAGCTCTGATCCGTTTTCCGTAACCCGTACTCCACTAACTATTTATAAGCATATGCCCAATCAACCTAATTGAGAATGGGTTTTATATTGAATCGCAAGGGGCGCATCACGGATAATGCGCCTTTAGTGCCAGTGGACGCTGGCCTGCGGACAACTTGAGGTGAACAGTGTGACCGAACTTGCGGTTATCTTGCTCAGCGCAATCCTGGTGAACAACTTTGTGTTGGTTCAGTTTCTGGGGTTGTGTCCGTTTATGGGGGTTTCCAACAAACTGGAAACCGCCATCGGCATGGCAAGTGCCACCACCTTCGTGCTGACGCTGGCCTCGATATGCAGCTACTTAATTGCCACCTGGGTATTGCAACCTCTGGGGCTGGAATACATGCGCACCATCAGCTTTATCCTGGTGATCGCGGTGGTGGTGCAGCTGGCCAAAATGTTTATCGAAAAAACCAGCCCGCTGCTGTACCGCGTATTGGGGGTATTTTTACCGCTGATTACCACTAACTGCGCCGTATTAGGTGTCGCCCTACAAAACACCCAAAAGGCCCACAATTTTATGGAGTCCACCCTATTTGGGTTTGGCGCTGCACTGGGCTTTTCACTGGTGCTGATTTTATTTTCCGCTATGCGCGAGCGCCTGGCGGTCGCCGATGTGCCCCTGCCTTTTAAAGGCGCCGCTATCGGCATGATTACCGCAGGCTTAATGTCGCTCGCCTTTATGGGGTTCGGCGGTTTGGTTTAATCCACCGCGTTGCTATCTATGTTTGAGACTATTGCACAACACCCAATTGCCTCGGCGCTGATCGCCCTGATCGGGCTCGCGCTCGTTTTTGGCGCGCTGCTGGGCTACGCCGCCGTCCGCTTTAAAGTGGAGGGCGACCCGCTGGTCGAGCAAATCGACACACTGCTGCCACAAACGCAGTGCGGCCAGTGTGGCTACCCTGGCTGCAAGCCCTACGCTCAAGCGATTGCCAACGGCGATGCCATCAACAAGTGCCCACCCGGCGGCCAAACCACCATTAACGAGCTGGCCGACCTACTCGACGTCGAGGCGCCCACGCTAGACGAAGAGCACGGCGAAGAGTCCGAGGTGCCTACGGTAGCCTTTATTCGAGAAGACGAGTGCATTGGTTGCACCAAGTGCATTCAAGCCTGCCCGATGGACGCAATTTTAGGCGCAGCGAAGCAAATGCACACGGTTATTGTCGACGAGTGCACCGGTTGCGACCTGTGCGTAGAGCCCTGCCCGGTAGATTGTATCGATATGATCCCGGTTGCGTCTGGCATTCGCGACTGGAGCTGGGAGCTGCCAGCGGCAAGCCACGAGCAAGCCGCCGATTTAATTGCCACCGATACCGGTCGCGGCCACACGCAACGCAAGACAGGTGAAGCCGCCTAATGACGCAGTTAATTAAAGTCTGGGATATTCCCGGTGGCGTTCACCCGCCAGAAAACAAAGCACAGTCTCTGATTGAGCCATTAACGCCGCTGGCGATAGCGCCACAGTTAATTTTGCCGCTCAATCAGCATATAGGTGCGCCCGCCAAAGTGTTAGTCGAGGTAGGGCAAGCGGTGTTAGGCGGCGAACTGCTGGCCGAGGCCGACGGCGTTTTTAGTGCCCATGTACACGCGCCCACCTCGGGCACGGTTGCCGCGATTGTCGAACACGTGGTGCCGCACCCCTCGGGTATGACCGACACCTGCATTATTTTAGACACCGATGGCAAAGACAACTGGCAACCGCTCGATGAGGCGCCCGACTACCAAAACCTGGATAAAACGGCCTTGCTGGCACGGGTGCGGGCAGCGGGTATCGCCGGCCTGGGCGGGGCTGGGTTTCCCACCGCGGTAAAGTTAAACCCGCGTGCCAACCAGCCCATCGATACCCTGATAATAAACGGTACCGAATGCGAGCCTTACATCACCGCCGACGACATTCTGATGCAAAATCGGGCCGATGAAGTTATTGCCGGCACACAAATTTTAAGTAAGTTGCTGGGTGAGCCCGGCCGTGTTGTCATAGGCGTAGAGGACAACAAGCCAGAGGCGATATCAAGCCTGCGTGAAGCGGCCAAAGGCACCGCCATTGAGGTGGTGAGCTTTCCCACCAAGTACCCGTCAGGTGGCGAGAAACAGCTGATTCAAATTCTTACCGGGCGCGAAGTACCGGCGGGCCAAATTCCCGCCAGCATTGGTATTGTCTGCCAAAATGTGGGGACCACTGCGGCAGTGTACCGCGCCGTGCGGTTTGGCGAGCCACTGGTTAAGCGAATTACTACGGTAGTGGGCGAGGCGCTCGATACCCAGCGCAACGTCGAGGTCTTACTCGGCACGCCGATTCGGTTTGTGCTGGAGCAACACGGCTTTAACGAGAAAAAAGCCTCGCGGTTAGTAATGGGCGGCCCCATGATGGGCTTCTCTTTGCCCGACACCTCAGTGCCGCTGGTAAAAACCACCAACTGTATTTTGGCCCCGACACGCAAAGAGCTGCCGCCGCCCTCGCCCGCCCAGGCGTGTATTCGCTGCGGTATGTGCGCCGAGGCGTGCCCGGCCGACCTACTGCCGCAGCAGCTATTTTGGTACGCCCAAAGCGAAGATCTGGAAAAGCTCGAGGCGCACAACCTATTCGACTGCATCGAATGCGGCGCCTGCTCGTTTGTCTGCCCCAGCCACATTCCGCTGGTGCAATACTATCGCGCAGCCAAAGGCGAGATTCGTCAGCATCGCATCGACAAAGAAAAGTCCGACCGCTCACGGCGCCGCTTTGAGTTTCGCAAAGAGCGCATCGCCAAAGAAGAAGCCGAAAAAGAAGCCAAGCGCCTGGCCCGTAAAAAAGCCGCCGAAGAGGCGAAAAAGAAGCTCGCCGAACAAAAAGCCGCTAGCGGTGACGCAAAAACTGCTCCGGCTCCGGCACCCGCCGCTGACGAAAAACAGCGCGCCAAGCTCGAGCGCCTAGTAGCCGCGGCCGAAGACAGCTTAAAACAAGCGCAAAAGCCGCTGGAAGATGCCACCGACGAACAGCGGGAGAAACAACAGGCGCGTATCAAGCAGGCCGACGTTAAGCTGAAAGCCGCACAAGATAAGCTGGCTTCGTTGGGCGCGGCCACCAGCGCCCAGCCGGCGCCAACCGACAAACCCGCCCCCGCTAAAGCGGCGGCGGACGACCCGGTGAGCGCCGCCATTGAGCGAGCCAAAGCCAAAGTTGCCATGGCACCCGAAGACAAGCTGCGCTCGTCACTGGAGTCGCTCTACAAGCGTTTAGCCAAAGCCGAAGAAAAAGCCCGCGAGGCGCGCGAGCAAGACTCGGATAAGGCCGACGCGCTGGAGCAAGGCGTAAGCAAGCTGAAAGAAAAAATCGCCAGCACACAAAAAGAGCTGGACGAGCTAACCCCCTCGAGCGTGGCCGAACCCACCCCGAGAGACCCGGCCACCTCCGATACCTCGGGCGGTGCCACCGCCGATGCCGCGAGCAGCGCCATCGAAAAGGCCAAAGCCCGGGCGGCGGCCATGAGCACCATGAGCGCGGCCGACAAACTGCGCAACCAAGTGGACTCGCTCGAGGCGCGGCTGGAAAAATCCCGCGCCCGCCTGAGCAAGGCCGAGGCGGAAAACGATGAAAACATCGACGCCTTTAAAGCCGGTGTCGAAAAACTCGAGGTGAAGCTGGCCGCTACCCGCGAACAACTGGCCCAGCAAAACGAGCAAGCATAGCCCTTAACTGACGGAACACACCATGGCACTGACACGTATCACATCACCGCATACACACCGGGCCCTAGGCACCGGTCAGGTTATGCGCACCGTGGTTATGGCAACGCTGCCCGGACTGGCTGTGCTCACCTACTTTTTTGGCATTGGCACACTGCACAACGTATTGCTGGCAAGTGCCGTCTGCATGGGCTTTGAGGCGGCGGTGATGGCTGTGCGCGGCCGGCGGGTGTTGTTTTACCTGCGCGATTGCAGCGCTCTGGTTACCGGTGTATTGCTCGGCCTGGCACTGCCGCCTTACTGCCCCTGGTGGTTAGTCGTGGTGGGTAGCTTTTGTGCCATTGTGCTGGCCAAACAGCTCTATGGCGGCATGGGTTTTAACCCCTTTAACCCCGCCATGGTGGCGTACGTTATTTTGCTGATTTCGTTTCCGCTGCAAATGAGCCAGTGGGCGGCGCCGTCGGATATCGGCGGTCACACCCCTGGCGTATTAGAGGCCCTGAAACAAATTTGGGCCGGCAGCTCAATCGATGGTTACACCGCGGCCACGCCACTGGATACCGTAAAGCAAAATAGCTCACTGATGCTCGACGGCGTCTACCTGCAAGATCCGGTGCTGGCCGCAGGCAGTTTTGCCGGCGCGGGCTGGGAGTGGGTCAACCTGGCCTTTTTAGCCGGTGGCGCCTACCTGTTGTATCGCCGTATTTTTACCTGGCACGCGCCGGTAAGCATGCTGGCGGCGCTGGCGCTGATGGCCATCATTTTTTACGACGGCGGCAGCTCCAACAGCGGCGGCTCGGTGCTGTTTCACTTGTTCTCCGGGGCCACTATGCTCGGGGCGTTTTTTATCGTCACCGACCCGGTCAGCTCGGCGGTCAGTAACCGCGGCCGTTTAATTTATGGCGCCAGCATCGGTGTGTTGATTTATGTAATTCGTATTTGGGGTAACTACCCAGACGCTGTGGCGTTTGCCGTTCTGCTGATGAACTTTGCCGCGCCCTTTATCGATTACTACACGGTGCCACGTACGTACGGCCATAAAAAAAGTCAACGCGCAACGAAAAAGGCTGATCTCTAATGCTGGGTGCATCCATCAGTAAAAACAGTATTCTACTTGGGGTATTTGCCCTGGTGACCGCCGGCGTGCTGGCGGTCACCAACGTCAGCACCCGCGACCGTATTGCCGATGCCGAGCGACGCGCCGCTGAGAGCGCTCTGTACGAGTTGGTCAGCGCCGATCGCGTTGATAACGATATGCTAAACGACACGATTCCCGCCCCGGCAGATATGTTGCCGGCGCTGGGGCTGAAAGTGTCAGAGCCCATTTATCGCGCCCGCAAAGACGGCAAAGTCATTGCGGTGATCGTACCGGCGGTAGCGCCCGACGGATACAGCGGTGCGATCCGCCTTTTGGTTGGGGTGAACCGCGACGGCACTGTTGCCGGCGCTCGCGCATTAGTACACAAAGAAACACCGGGGCTGGGCGATAAAGTCGACACCAACAAAAGCGACTGGATTTTAGGCTTTGACGGTAAGTCATTGACCGACCCGGCACCCGAGCGCTGGGCCGTTAAAAAAGACGGCGGCGCCTTTGATCAGTTTACCGGGGCGACCATTACCCCGCGCGCCGTTACCGGGCAAATTAAGCGGGTCTTGCAACAAGTGCAGGCAAAGCGCACCCTGTTGTTTGAAATTCCGGATCGCACCGATGTGAATACGCCGCAAAAGGTGGATGAGCCAAATGAGTAATACAGCCGAATGGCAAACAATCAGTAAAAAGGGGCTATGGACCAACAACCCCGCTCTGGTACAACTACTGGGCCTGTGCCCACTGCTGGCCGTATCCGGCTCGGTGGTCAATGCGCTGGGGCTGGGCCTTGCCACCATGATGGTGCTCACCAGCTCCAATATTGCCGTATCGCTGATTCGTAAAACCGTCAGCGATGCCGTGCGCCTGCCGGCGTTTGTGATGATTATCGCCTCGCTCACTACCTGCATCGAGCTGCTGATGCAGGCCTACACCTATGAGCTTTACACCATTTTGGGGATTTTTATTCCGCTGATCGTGACCAACTGCGCGATTCTGGGCCGGGCCGATGCCTTTGCCAGCAAAAACCCGGTGCTACCCTCGGCCATCGACGGCCTGATGATGGGCCTTGGCTTTACCTTGGTACTCCTGACGGTCGGGGCGATTCGCGAGATTTTAGGCAGTGGCACCCTATTTGCCAATATGCACCTGTTGTTTGGCGAGGCCGCGCGCGATTGGACGCTGACTCTGTTTGCCAATTACCCCGGCTTTTTAGTGGCGATTTTACCCCCAGGCGCTTTTATTGTGACGGGCTTTTTGATTGCCCTAAAAAATATTATTGATCATCATCAAGCCCAGCGCGCCGCCGCCCGCAAAGAAAAGCCGGTTAAGGGCAGTAAACGCGTCCGCACCACTGGCACCATTGCCTAACCGACTGTAACCATCTTATGTGCAACGCTTAGACCTCTAAGAGTTGCACTACCTCTATTTAATGGCAATAATCATTTAAGGCTCCAGGGTCTGTCGTCACTTGATATCGCCTGTTGTGACGGAAGGCCCTAACGGCTGCGCCACTCGTCACAGCCTTGACACAGTTCTGCGCCAACCTTGGCATCCAACTATTCTGGCTAAGGCACCAGCTAAAGCAATCAACATTGAGGGAAGCATTATGTTTGAGTTTAACCAAGACGATGTCATGACTTTTGTCCACACCCATGCGATTCCGTGGGCCATCAACATCGTTACTGCACTGCTGATTTTTATCATCGGTAAAATCATTGTAAAAATACTGGTCAACCTGCTGGGCAAAGTACTTGGCAGAACCAAACTCGATAACATCTTAGTCGACTTCCTGAAGGCAATCGCCAACGCATTGCTACTGCTGATCGTTATTATTGCCGCACTTGACCAGCTCGGTGTCGACACGACCTCAATGATTGCCTTAATCGGTGCCGCGGGTTTAGCTATCGGTTTGGCGCTGCAAGGCTCGCTGCAAAATTTTGCCTCGGGCTTTTTGTTGCTGGTGTTTCGTCCATTCACGGCCGGTGACTATGTTGAGGCCGGTGGTACTGCCGGCGTGGTAAAAACCATCAGCATTTTTACCACCACCCTGCACACCCCCGACAACCGTGAGATCATCGTCCCCAACGGCCAGATCTATAACGACAACATCACCAATTACTCTAAGCTCCCCACCCGCCGTCTCGATCTGGTATTTGGTATTAGTTACGATGACGACATCAAAAAGGCCAAAGAGATTATGGAGCGGGTGGTTAACGCCGACGAGCGCGTTTTAGCCGATCCAGCGCCCACAATTGCCGTCTCTGAATTAGCCGATAGCAGCGTTAACTTTGTGGTACGCCCCTGGGTTAAAACCGGCGATTATTGGCCCCTTAAATTTGACCTGATCGAGAACATCAAACTGGCGTTTGACGAAAACGGCATCACTATCCCGTTCCCGCAAGTGGATGTACACGCCGACGCGCCGGTTACACAGGAGTCAGAGGCGGCTTAAACACGCTTTATGCACTGTGCAGACAACGGGGCTTAGGCCCCGTTTTTTTGGCGTAAACTAACGTAAATTGCCGTGAGCCAGCCGGCGCTTAGCCTACAATAGAGCCATGACCAGTATCCATATCATAGATGACGATGAAACCCTTTGTGAGTTGCTGGGTGATTATTTGCGCGATAACGGCTTTAGCGTTATTACCAGTCACAACGGCACCAGCGGGCTCGAAACCACCCTGAGCGAGCAGCCAGATCTGGTATTGCTTGATGTCATGCTGCCCGGCCAAAACGGCTTTGACGTGCTCCGGGCGTTGCGCAAAGAGTCGCACGTACCGGTACTAATGCTCACCGCGCGCGGTGACGAAATCGACCGGGTGCTGGGGCTGGAACTAGGCGCGGATGATTATGTCGGCAAGCCGTTCTCTCACCGCGAGCTGGTGGCGCGAATCCAAGCCATATTACGTCGCCTACAGCCGCAGCCCAACAACCGGGTTGGTGCGCTAGCCATGCGGCCAGAATCCTTTGAAGCTCACTACCACGACCAGCGGCTTGACTTAACGGCCGCCGAATTTCGTGTGCTGAATATTTTATTTGAACGCGCCGGGGAGCTGGTTGATAAAGACGTTATCTCGCGCGAGGCATTTGGCAGACGCCTACAACCCTTTGACCGACATGTGGACATTCACATCTCTCATATCCGCAAAAAGATGACCGCAATCGACCCCGCCGCCTGCATTAAAACCGTGCGCGGCTCGGGCTACCAGCTGCTGGTCCAGGCCCCGTGAAACCCGCGATACTCAGCGGTTTTACCGGGCGATTGTTTTTATGGTTTTGGTTGTCGCTCACGTTACTGCTGGTCGCCAATTTTTTTCTCGGCCGCTACCTCGAGCAACACGATGAACTGCACCAGCCCAACAAACATGAGCTAGCGGCATTAAACAAACATCAGCGCTCGCTGCAACGCTATGAGAATCGCCCGTCAGAGCGATTACTCAAAGGGCGCAACCGCCACGGAATGGCGTTTTATGACCCGGTAACCCGCGCCCCGCTTGAGCGTGACCGGATGCACTGGCGCTTGGCCGAACTTGCCGATAAAGACGCTCTCTACACGCTGGCACTCGGTCGTGGCCTGGTTGCCATCGGCCCCTTTTTAGTAAACACCAAAGATCGCCAATTATTGGCGGTGTGGATTATGCCACCGCGCCCGGTGCCCATCTGGCGGCAAGTGCTGCGGGACTCGCCCCACTGGCGGTTAATTGCCTCGATGACTTTAGTGCTGTTGCTATCGGTTATTTTGGCGCGCTGGCTTAGCCGGCCTATTCGACAACTCTCTGATGCCGCGCGATTGTTTGGCGACGGACATTTAGCCACCCGTGTGGATGCGGGCAGTGGCGAGTTAGGCCAGCTGGGTAACGACTTTAATCTGATGGCCGAAAAGCTACAGGCCTCGATCGCCACCCAACAACGCCTATTGGCCGATGTCTCACACGAGCTTCGCTCACCGCTGACACGGCTTAAACTCGCCGCAGGGCTACTTGCCGATCAGGGCAGTAACACCTATATCGAACGTATCGAAAAAGAATGTGAAACCTTAGAGCATCTGGTCGATCAGGTGTTAACCCTGTCGCGTCTGGAGGGCTCGGTCTACCGCGAGCAAGATCAATACATCGATATGGCGGTGCAGGTGCAGCAAGCGATGGATGACTGGCGCTTTCAAACCGATGGCAAGCAGCTAATTTACCAGGGCCCAACGCAGCTGATGACCAATATTAAACCGCAGCTGTTACAGCGGGTGCTGGACAACCTGCTGTCTAACGCCTGTCGCTACGCGGGCACGATTAACGTGCGGCTTGAGGGTCAACCGGGGCAATGGCAGCTGTCAATCTCCGACAACGGCCCAGGCGTGAGCGATGAGCGCCTGGAGCACTTGTTTGAACCCTTTTATCGCGGCGACCCCGCCCGCGGGCATCAGGGCAATATCGGTTTGGGGCTGGCCATTGCGCAAGCGGCGGCCGAAGCGCAAAAAGCAAAACTGAGCGTTGCCCGGGCCGACACTGGCGGCCTGTGTTTTACGCTAAGCTACCCCGGATAAAACACCCCGCCCAACGCGCTCGTTAATTATCAGCTCAACTAAAAACCATAAAAAAAGCGACGCTTTGGGCGCCGCCTGAGGTTTGTTGTGCAATGACTGCTTTACCAGCGAGAGCGCTCTGTATCGCGGCCTTTACGGTGTTTTTCGCCGCGGCGCCGTTGCATTTGCTCCAGTGACTCGCGCTGCTCATCGGTCAGTATTTGCGCCAGATCGTGACGCAACTTCATCTGTACCAAACGCCGTTCGGTGCCTTCACTTAATAGCGCGCGGGCCGCGGTTTCGTCAAACGTTTCCTGCTCCATCAAGGCTTTCATCGCCTCGCGGTGCCCGGCAAACGCCTCGCGCCCCTCGCCCTTGGGGTACTCGCTGCGGTACAGCTCAATCCGCTCGCTAATTTGCAGTTGTTGCTCGTCGGTCAATTCCAGTCGCTCGGCAATACGCTCACTCAGCAGTACACCGGGGCCCATCATATCGCGCGGGCCATGACCGGCATAAGCGGCGCTGCTCAGTGCCAGTGCCGAGCTCAGTAAGATAGTGGTCAATGTCTTGTTCATGGTGTCTCTCCAAAGGCTTCATTAACTTAGTGTCAATTACTACCCTTATAGAGTAATCCCCCCAATGAAAACCCTTGTTGCCCTATGTAAACTACTGAAAACACCCGGCTTGGTAACGATTAAGGTGTCGGCGCAGGTGCTGCCAGATAGCTATTAATCATAGGCGCCAACTCGATGGGGGTATCCCCCAGCCACAGTTTACCGTCGTTTAAACGCGCATTAAGCACGTATTCATCGCCTTGCTGCACAATGTAGGTATCCATGTAAGGCGCCAACAGCATAATCAAAGGCGTGCCCGTCATGATCTCCTTAGAGATCACTACCTGCCCACTGCCTTTCACCAAACGCAAATAATCTTCTACCTCAGTCACACTGGCGAGACTGCGGCCATTGCCCGGCGGGACATAGTGCAAGTCCATTTTGGTGTTGACATAACCGTTCATGGCTTCACCGCCACTGCTCATCAAAATGACTAAATCTTTGTGCAGTAATTGGGTCAAGGCACTGCGAATCTCTTGCTCGTAGGTAGCGTAATCCTCTTCGCTTTGCAACTTAGGGGAAAGCTCGGCCCAGGTTGCCATCGCCTCTTGGGTAACTTGGTTTAACTCCAACTCATAATAAAGGTTAGACATCGGCATCATGCCCTCAACCTGCTCGGCACTCATCCGCACTTTGGTGTCGACCTTTTCGTTTTCCAGGCGCTGGCGCTGCATAACCTCTATGTTGCGGATGGCGGTTGTCATCCCCTCCGGCGACTTAAGCGTTAACGCATCAAACTGCAGCTTGCCAGAGGACAGCGGCACTTGCGGTGCAATAAACTCCATATCGACATTAGCGTGTATAGGAGTAACGCCAATCTCAGTGCCATCGCTATGGCTTGCGTTAATTGCACCAATGATAATAGTCGATTGGCTATCGAGCGAATCAAACCGCCCCTCACTGTGAACGTCCACGCCGTCGACGTGAACCTGCCCATCTTCATCAATAAACTCAATGACCTCGGTGCGCCAGTTGGCATCGTAACTACCACCGTACTCACCCAACAGGTTCAAACGCCCCAACCCCTGCGGCAAAACACCTCCCAACAAGGTGTTTAGCTCGGTATCGCTGGTGGTTATGGTGTTATCTGTACGGGCGTAAAACCAACCAAATTTAATACCATCAGCAAAAATAATTGGGCCGTGAAACACCTGGGCTTTAGCGTCAATGGTGACCGAATCAATCGCAAACTGCTCGGTATTTGCCTTGGCACTAAAATCAAAGTTACTTTGAAATATCCCGCGCTCGTACTGCGTAACATCAAGTGTCACATTGGCATTGCTTGCCTGAGCCCGGCTTAGCTCTACCTGATCGTTAATATATTGCTCACCGACCATACCCGAGTAGTAACTCAAGCCAACGTAAGCCAAAACCAACAGTATTAATCCTAAAAACTTTTTCATTTTGCTTCCCTTTTACTCGTATTTTGCTGTTTTTTGCGTGCGATGGTCACCCGACATTGTGCCCACAGTAACCATTGTATTGGTCATCGCCAATGTTAATGATGCGACTCAGCCTGAGCCTTACCCGCCTTGCCGCCGTGAGCATGACGATGTTCCGTCAGGTCGCGGTATAACGTTCGGGTCATCTTCTCGGTGGTGATAAACTCCCAATTCCACTGCTCGTGATAACTGGCCAGCGGATTCGCGGCCAGTATCTCAGCTTCCGTGTCACCCTGAGCGATGCGCTTGGCCACTTTTTGCCGGGCATCGAGCAACATCTTGTTCGCTCGCAGTAAGTCGGCTTTACTCGCCAGAGCGCCGTGTCCGGGGACAATCACCGTATCGTCATTTACTTTTTCTAACAACCGCTGCTGGGCGGCAATATAGCCCTCAACGCTGCCGCCGCTGTCGAGATCGATGAACGGAAACATTCCATTGAAGAGCACATCGCCGGTATGAATAACGTTAAGGGTAGGAAACTCGATGGCCAGATCACCGTCGGTGTGAGCGTGACTTAAATGAAACACCCGGACGGGCAGATCATTTACATAAAAGCTCATTTGGTCATTTAAAGTGATAACGGGTAGCGCATCGGCAGTCCGTGTTTTATCAAGCGCTAAGCGATCGCGCATTTTGTCGTGAGCAACAACGTACGCGCCCTCAGAGGCAAACGCCGCATTGTTGCCGGTGTGGTCATCATGCACGTGAGTATTGATAATAAACGCAATTTCCGCGTCGCTGATCTCAGCAATCGCGGCGCGTAACTTATTCAGATGCGGCGGCATAGAATCGTCAATCATCACGGTGCCGTCAGCGCCCGTGCTAATCAGGATATTACCGCCGGTAAAACCACCCTGCCCCGATAAGACGTACAATCCGCCAGCGAGTTTTTGCGAGCTAAAGCCGGGTTCTTCTGCGGCCTGGGCCGTTGCCTGTAAACCGAGCGCTAGCAGTGCGCCCCATAACCATGACTTACCCATGTTAACCCCCTGTCGTAAACGTTGTACAAATCAGACGCCCAGCAGCTCAATTTTATAACCATCCGGATCTTGCACAAACGCCAGTATGGTCGAGCCGTGCTTCATCGGGCCGGGCTCGCGTATTACTTTGCCACCGGCCGCGCGAATAAGCTCGCAGGTTTGGTACACATCGTCAACACCAATGGCGATATGGCCATAACCATCCCCTAAGTCATAGTGCGGTGTATCCCAGTTGTGGGTAAGCTCCAGCACCGTGGTATCCTGCTCGTCACCGTAGCCGACAAACGCCAGAGTAAAGCGCCCCGCCGGAAACTCTTCCCGACGCAGTAACCGCATACCCAGCACCTGCGTGTAAAAGGTTAAAGACGCGTCTAAATCGCCCACTCGGAGCATGGTATGTAGCAATCGCATAGGGCCTCTGGGAATAACCTAATGGCTTGCCCCGCCAGGATTGACTCAGCGGGAGCAACGCCACGGCAGTCTAAAATTGCTTTTTAGCTTTAATCAGTAGCTGGTACTCATCAATTCCGTCTTTATCAACCAGCGGCGTGGCGATATCAACGTGCACCACATTGCCAACGCGTACTTTACTGGAGCTGAAGCGCAGCCCAAAGCCCACATCGGCGAGCACGTTATTATTGTCTGAGATCGGGCCATCCCACGCTTTACCCGCCTCGATAAAGCCTACGGCGCCAACCCGCACAAGGTTAAACCAGTGCCAGTCGGAGTAGTAGCGCCGCTCGATGGTCGCGATCATACGCTTTTGTCCGCGCTGAAAATCGGTGGGGTAGCCGCGCATACCAACGATCCCGCCCACGGTAAGCTCTTCGTACTGCTCCAGATCCTGGCCGGCATCGTAGCTCAGGCTGGCGTACCAGCGATTTTCGACATTCTGCATAATGTTGTAGGCCACTTTACTGCGCCAAACGGCGCTGTCCTGGCCATTTGAATCCATGTGGTCGCGGCCATCCACGCCCAGCTCAAGGCTTAGCAGGTGATCGTCTCCGACACCAATGATGTGCTGATAGTTACCGATATAGCGAATCACATCGCCGTGCTTACCCGGCTCTGCTTTGCCATAGCCCAGGCGAAAGCCAAAGGTAATGCCCATGGCCACGTCTTCGGTGCGCTGGATCTGGTTGAGGTTACGATACACGGCGTAACGATCTTCCAGGTATTGATATTCAACCCAGGGGTATTTGGCACCGCGCTCTTCGGGGATCCCCAAAAAGGTATCTTCCGTTGCGTAAAAGGTATCCTCTTCGTTGGTCGCCCCCAGCAAAAGCCGCTGAGTGGAATATTTCGCCGTGTGCAGCAGGCGGCCAACAAAGACCTCCTGGTATAAGGTTTCATGACGAAAACGGTTGACCTCATCGCCCTTGACGCGAATGATTTCGTCCTCGCCAATATCACGGTGAGCAATACCGCCCGCCCAACGCGACGAGCGCGAATAAAAAGGTAGAGCGAGTTCCGCGATCACGTTTTCGCCATCGGATTTATCGGCGTAAGACAGCCGGGTCGACACGCGGGAGTTTAAAACATGGTCTGTTCTAAAGGTGTAGCTCATACCGCGGCGCTCGGCATCTTGCTCGTAGCCAACCGAAAAGCCATTACCCGTACCAAAAATATTGTCGTCACTGATGCCAAACCCAGTGGATGAATCGCCGCCACTGCGGCTAAACGACGCATCTATTTCAAGCGACCAGCTATCACGCGTGACTACCACCAAATCGACCTGTCCCTCACACACCACATAAGGAACAACAAAGGCCATCGAGAAGTAATCCCGCGTTCGCAAGATACGCTCGGTTTCTAAAATGACATTTGGCTCAAGCGCTTGCCCCGCCTCGAACAACAACTGGGGCGCGACCACATACTCTTTAGTATTAAAGTGAATTTTGTTTAAAAAGCGATAGAGACTATTGTTTTCATCGGGGTTATCTTCATCGAAAACACCGACCTGTAAAAAGCCGATCGAACGAATCGTCATGCCATCCAGCGACTCGATATCTTGAGTACTTAGACGGCTACCGGTAAAACGCTTGCGAATGGTTTCACGGATATCGAGCAGCTGACAGCCCTCGGGCACACTCTGCTCAAGCTCGCGAAGCTGTCGATCCAGCTCGCTGTCTTTTGCCAGCGCATGCAGCGGAAGAAGCAGTAACGACACAAGCGTTAATGGCAGCCAACACCAGCGCACGGCACGATAAATACCTATCTGCCCCCCCCGACGTTGTCTGTGGGTTAATCTCAAGCTTTTGCAACCTATAGGTTTTACCATACAAAATTCGATCAATACCTGCGCGAACGCCTTGTACACCCCGTGTTTTTAGTGTTATCACGGGTACTCCACTTAATCATTGCCTATCGCAGCCAAGGTTACCACGAACTCGATTCCGCACCATATAAAAGTGTAACGATGGGCTCAACTTGCACAACATTTTAGTGATGTTGATGGCCAGAGTGGTCGCTCGCGCCCGCCGGAGCATGGCCTTCATCGGTCGGGGCATCGCCGCTCCTGGCGGGCTGCTGGGACGAGTCTGCACCCGGTAGGTGCGAATGGTTAGAATGCTGATGATGATCAGAGTGCTGATGGTTAGCGTGCCCCGGGCCAACAGCGCCATAAAGCGTCCAACCGGCAAAAACCAGCAACAATAGTGCGCCCGCCAGACGCAAACTGCGCTGCTGCGCCCAGCGCCGCACTCGTCCTGTGGCAAACGCCGCTAACAAAACCGCGGGCAACGTACCCGCACCAAACGCAAGCATAAACAGTGCCCCGCCCGATGCCGCAGGTTGCGTCATCGCGTAACCCAATGCACTGTACACCAAGCCACACGGTAACCAGCCCCAAATAAAGCCTAGCCCCAGTGCCGGAACGGGCCCACGCACCGGTAACAGAGCGCGCCCGATAGGCTGCAGAT
Source organism: uncultured Gilvimarinus sp. (assembly GCF_963975215.1). Lineage (GTDB taxonomy): Bacteria > Pseudomonadota > Gammaproteobacteria > Pseudomonadales > Cellvibrionaceae > Gilvimarinus. Next base: position 74,187 of record NZ_CAXBFW010000005.1, on the reverse strand, counting down.
AACGCCATAAATACCGGCCAAGTGCCTCAAGCTTTAACAGCCCACGCCACCAACCGGCGAGATACAGCGCCATGGCCAGCAGTAATAGAGCCGCGATAACACGCAGTACCGTGGCAGCCCCCAGAGCATAGACGGTTTCGCCCAAAGCCCCTGCCACCGCCCCCATCAGGGTGTAACTGGTGAGCCGGCCAAGGTTGTAGCAGACCACAATGGCCCCCGAGCGCAGCTTAGACGGGGCTTCTACCGCCATGGTGAGCGCCCCCATAATACCGCCACACATCCCCAGGCAATGGGTACTGCTAAAAAAGCCCAGTAACAGGCCGGCGGCCAGTGCCGTTAAGTCAATCATGGGGTGCGTCTTTCGCCCGCGCCGACCGCGTCACGGGCTGAGCGGCCTCATCTGCTGTTTGCTCAGAGTCCGCGGGCGGCGCGTTCTTATCGGTCGCCTCTGGGGCGTCGTCATCAAACAGGATGCGGTGTGCTTCAGTATCCAGGTTATCGTACTGGCCGGAGTTAATGGCCCAAAACAATAGGCGTATCGCGATAACCACAAATACCAGCGCGATGGGAATAAGAAAATACAAGCTGTCCACACTGGTCTCCTGTAAATCGTCAGCGCGTTAACCGCAGAGCATTAAACACCACCAGTAGCGAGCTGGCCGTCATCCCTAGCGCCGCCGCCCAGGGCGGCACCAAGCCTAGCGCGGCAAGGGGCAGCGCCAGACTATTGTACACAAGCGACAGAGTAAGGTTTTGCCGTATCACGCGCTGAGTCGAGCGCGCCCGGCTCAGGCAGAGCAGCAACGGTTGTAAGTGATCTTGTAGCAGCAAACAATCGGCATGAGTGCGGGCCAAATCCGAAGCGCCCGACATGGCAATGGATACATCCGCCCCGGAGAGGGTCGGCACATCGTTGATACCGTCGCCCACCATCAGCGTTACATCGCCCTGAGCCTGCCGCTGTTGCAAGCGCGCCAGCTTGGCTGCGGGAGAGGCGCCGCCCTCGTACTGGGTTATCCCCACCTGGGCGGCTAAACGCGCGGTATTGGCCGGGGTGTCGCCACTGAGCAGCTCAACCTTGATGCCCCCGGCGATCAGGGATGTCACGACCCGGGCCGCCTCCTCCCGCAATTGATCCGCCAGACCAATAAACGCCAGCGGCTGCTCCGCTTGGGTAAGCAACAACCATAGGTATGGCCCGGGGGGCAGCTCGGGGATTTCGCCGCCTGCTGCAAAGGCGACGTTGCCTAAGCGATACTCCACAGCGCCAATGGTTCCGCTAACGCCACCGCCGGTTTCCTGCTGTACGTTTTGCAGCGCTTGAGTTGGCGGGTAGTCGTTAAAAGCCCGCGCAATAGGGTGATTACTGCCCTGCTCTAGCGCCGCACACAGCGCCAACAACTGCTCTCGGCCAACATCACGGGCCAAGGGTTTAACTTCGGCGACGCGCAGCTGGCCATACGTGAGGGTGCCGGTTTTATCAAACACCACGCGGTTAACTTTGGTCAGCGTCTCTAGCACATGACCGCGAGTAATCAGTACCCCGGTTCGGCGCAAGTACTCTGTGGCGGCGGTAATGGCGGTGGGCATTGCCAGCGCGAGTGCACAGGGGCAAGTCACCACCAGCACAGACAGGGCGACCCACAGCGCCCGCTCGGGCGCGACCATACTCCAGGCAATATACACCGCCGTGCACACCAATAACACGGCGGCAATAAAGTATCGGGCCACGCGGTCTGCCAGCGCCATTTGCGGCGGCTTTTCGGCCTGCGCCCGGGCCACCAACTGCTCGATAGCAGACAGTTGGGTTTGTCCGCCTATCGCGCTGACGCGAACCTCCAGCGGGCTTTCATTATTTTGACTACCGGCAATCACGAAACTGCCCGTACTTTTCTTCACCGGCTCCGACTCGCCGGTCAGAAGCGCCTCATTCACCCCAGATGTTCCGGCCACTACCTCGCCATCGGCGGGAAAGGTATCCCCCGCCGCGATGCGAATCCTGTCCCCCGGGCGCAGCAATTTTGCAGCTACCTGGCGCCACTCACCACTTTCCCAACGATTGGCCACGGACGGCAACAACTGGGCAATGTTGGCCCCGCCAATTCGGTGCCGATAGCGTGCGCGCATCTCCAGGTAACGCCCGACCAACAAAAAAAACACAAACATGGCGATGGATTCAAAGTACACATCGCCGGTGCCGGTAAACGTCGCCCAGCAACTGGCGCCATAGCCAAGCCCCACGGCGAGCGCGACCGGAACATCCATCACCAGCTGGCCGGCTTTTAAACTGCGCCAGGCTGCACGAAAAAAGGGCCAGGCGCTAAACAACACCACCGGCGTGGTCAGTAACATGCTTAAACCGCGCAGCAAACTTTGCCACTCGTCGCTGGCACCGGTGTATAAGCCTACCGCCACCATACCCGCCTGCATCATGCCAAAGCCGGCAACCCCGAGGCGTGCCAGAGCAAGCCGGTTATCGCGCACCTCCAGAGCCCGCTGCTGATCGTCAGTGGCGGGGCGCGGCCGATAACCAATGGCGTGCAATTCGGCCAGCAGCTTACTCAGAGGCACCAATTCAGGGTTATAGGTTAACTGGGTACGAAAACTGGTGACATTCACCCGCACCTGTATAACGCCGGCAAACTGCGACAGATGGGTCTCTATAAGCCAGCTGCAGGCCGCGCAACTGATGCCCTCGAGTAACAGGTTGGCTTGCGCCGTACCATCGGCGAGCGGAACCACAAAGTCCTGCTGGATATCCTCCAGATCGTAAATGTCCCAGCTTGACTGCCCGGCCCGGTCGGGGCGCTCGCTGGCCTCGGTGCGGTATTGATAAAAGCGTGTCAGACCACCATCGACTATGGCACTGGCCACCGCCTGGCAACCGGGGCAGCACATGGCACAGTTCTCGCCGTTTATTTCTACCCAATAGTCAGAGCCTGCGGGAACGGGCTCGGCGCAGTGAAAACAAAGCACCGGCTCCGCGGTGGTGTCAGCCACAGGAGGCAAACGTTAGAGCGCGGCAGGCGCGAGCTTTATCGCGGCGCGCTCGGTAAAATTTACGTCGGTACGCAAGCGCCAGGGCGCTGCACTTCGCTCGGCCTCGGCTTGCTCCGGCGCCAGCGTGACATACCACTGTGTATCCTGTGCCACCAGTGGCGCACTAAAGTGCGAGTCGTCGCGACGCTCTAACACTAAGAACATGTCCTGTCGCTCATCGAACGGGTGATCGAGCCACACGGACAAACTCGCCGGCATCGGAATGGTATCTGAGTGCAGCGCAACAACCAACTCGCCGCTCTCGGCCCGCCAGCTCATATCGGCGGTTAGGCCCCACTGCAACGCGCGCTTGTCTTGCTCAAGGCTCTGATTAATCATCCGGCCTTCTTTGTAGTAATTGTCAATTACCGTGTCGTCGGCGAACTTAACCGCCAGGGTGACCGTAACGCTCGACACAAGCACCACGACAATCAAAGGCGTCATTACAAACCAAAACCAAGGCTCTTTTTGCCAGGGGCGCGGTACGTTCGTCTCTGTAGTCATAAAGCCTCTTGCTGTTGGTTACACGTTAGCCGCTAGTAGTCTCGCTGCTGCGGGCCAATAAACGACGTATCGTTGGTGGTTGTGAGCGTAGGGTTGTCCTTTGCCGTAAGGGTAAACTCGATCTCAGATTTCACCTCAGTCAATTCATCCCGCGGCACCGCAACACGCACGGGGATGGTCAGCAACTCGCCCGGGTCAACCTCAAGTGGTCGATACGCCTGCAGACGGTAATTAAAGTCCCCACTCAAGCTAATGTCGTACCGGTGGGGCTTATTATCCATGTTGTTAATCTTTAGGGTGTAGACATTTTGCACATCCTTACCGCTGATTCTATACATTCGCACACCGCGGTCACGGAGGATCTCTAAGCCCAGTGGAGTTCGCTGTACCAGATTGCCGACAAACACACTGATCATTACGGTCAGCACCACCAGATAACCGATAAAACGCGGCCGTAGCACGCGGGTTTTCCCCTCTTTAATGGCATCTTCCGTGGTAAAACTGATCAGCCCGCGAGGGTATTCCATTTTATCCATCACGGTATTGCAGGCGTCTACACACAAGCCACAATCGATACACTCGGCCTGAATGCCATCGCGTATATCAATATCCACCGGGCAGACCTGAACGCACCAGGAGCAATCAATACAATCGCCCTTGCCCTGTGCTTTATAGTCTTCTCCGGCTTTACGGGGGCCGCGTTTTTCACCGCGAATGTGGTTGTAAAACACGGTTAGGGTATCGGAGTCATACATCACCGACTGGAAGCGGGCGTAGGGGCACATGTACTTGCACACCTGCTGGCGCATAAAGCCGGCATTGGTGTAGGTGGCCACAGTAAAAAACCCCACCCAAAAAACCACCGGGATAGTGCTGTCAAAGCTTAATAAACCACCAATCAACTCGCGCACGGGCACAAAGTAACCGACAAACGTGAGGGCGGTAACCAGCGCGATCAGTAGCCAAATGGCATGAGTGGCCCCAATACGCATGACTTTATTCACGCTCCAGGGCGCTGCATCAAGCTTAATGCGTTTGTTGCGATCCCCCTGACAGATAAACTCGGCCCAGATAAACATCTGAGTCCACACCGTTTGCGGACAGGTAAAGCCACACCACACTCGCCCCACCAACACCGTCACGGTAAACAGGGCAAAGGCCGCAATAATCAACAGCCAGGCGAGGTAAATACCATCTTGGGGCCAGAAGGTTGTCCAGAGAATATGAAACTTGCGATCGGCCAAATCAAACAACATAGCCGGCCGGCCGTCAATGGTTAGCCAAGGCATAAGCGCGAAGCCCGCGATTAACGGCAGCCCGGTATAGCGACGCAGTTTTTGGTAAAAGCCGGTAATACGGCGGGTGTAAACTTTATCTTCGGCTTCGTATAGATTGACGTAACGAATGGTAGGCTCGTCCGTGGATTGCTCGGACGACGATGACTTTTTACTCACTGCAGCACCTCATTGCGAGAGACTTTTACCCAAAACTCGGCGGTCTTCGCCAGATTGGGAGAACCGGGGCGGTGGCGCCCCGGTATGACTGATTACTGCTCGTCCAGTGGCAGTGACAGGCTGTAAACGTAAGCCGCCAGCAAGTGAATACGGCTTTCTTTTAACAGCTCCTGCTGGGCCGGCATTACGCCGTTACGCCCTTCGCGAAGGGTTTGGCGAATATCTTGCGGCTCGCCACCGTACAACCAAATATCGTCGGTAAGGTTAGGAGCACCCATGGCCTGAATACCCTTACCATCGGCACTATGACAAGCCACACAGTTTTGCTCAAAGTGTTTTTGGCCCGCTTTGGCAAGCTCGGCATCGTGCTCACGACCGCTTAAGCTCAGTACGTATTCGGCTGTTTCGTGAATACCATCTTCACCCAAAATAGGTGCCCATGCCGGCATAACCCCTTTGCGCCCACCGGTAATGGTTTGCTTGATAGTCGCCGGCTCGCCGCCGTACAACCAATCGTGGTCGGTCAGATTGGGAAAGCCAAAATTACCACCGCCGTCCGCACCATGGCACACCGCACAGTTGTTGGAGAACAACCGCAACCCCATTTTCATGGCATCTGAGTCACGGGCCAAATCCTCAATGGGCATAGCGTTGTATTTGCCAAATTGCTCGGAGTAAAGCTCCTCGGCTTTTTGCTGCTTGGCCTCTAGCTGATTGTGCGAGGTCCAACCGGCGACGCCTTTAAAAGAACCCAACCCCGGATAAATAACCAAGTAAGCCGCGGCGAAGATAAAAGTGGCAATAAACATCTTAAACCACCAGCTGGGCAGCGGGTTGTCATACTCTTCAATACCGTCGTACACGTGTCCTGTTGTGCGGTTCTCAGGCGCTTCATCGTCCTTTACCGCCACCTTACGGTTGGCCAACAACACCCAAAGAAGCAGAGCTAAGTTGGTCAAAGTCAGGCCGATAATCCAAAGGTTCCAAAAAATGCTCATAATCAATTCCGCCTTGCTACATCATCGGTCGATGGGGTGTTATCTTTTGCTTTTTGTTGTGTGGCGCCGTCGTCCTGCTCGTCGGCAAAGGGCAAATTGGCATCGTCGTCAAAACGTTTACGGCGGCTGGGGGCAAAAGCCCACCAACACACGCCGGCAAATGCAATAGCGACTAAAACCGTGCTGATGGCGCCCCAGGTACCCTTATCCATAACTAGCGTTTTTCCTTAAGCAGCGTACCCAATTGCTGCAAATAGGCCACAATCGCGTCCATTTCGGTTACGCCACGAACTTTATCGCCTGCGCCCTCGATGTCTTCGTCGGTATAGGGAACCCCAACTTTACGCAGTGCACGCATTTTGTTTTCGGTGTGCTTGCCATCCAGCTTGTTGTCATACAGCCACGGGAATTCCGGCATGTTTGACTCTGGCACAACAATGCGCGGGTTAAACAGGTGCACTTTATGCCAGTCGTCCGAGTAACGGCCGCCGACACGGGCAAGGTCTGGCCCGGTGCGCTTAGAGCCCCACAAAAACGGATGCTCATAAACACTCTCACCGGCCACCGAGTAATGGCCGTAACGCTCTACTTCAGCGCGCAGCGGACGTACCATTTGCGTATGGCAGACGTGACAACCCTCGCGGATATAAATGTCGCGCCCTTCCAGCTCGAGCGGGCCAAGCGGCTTAAGCCCGGCGACCGGCTCTGTGGTTTCCTTCAAAAAGAACTGCGGAACAATCTCTACCAAGCCACCAAAACTGATGGCTACAATAACCAATACGGTCATCAGACCAATATTTTTCTCGACGATATCGTGGTTTTTCATCTATTGGCCTCCTTAAACCGCTTGCGCTTGTGGGCTGTTATCTGACGCCACCTCGCGCGGTGCTTGCGCGGTGCGGTAGGTGTTATAGGCCATTAAAAGCATCCCAGACAGGAAGAAGACGCCACCGATAAAGCGCACCACATAACCATTGTGGCTGGCCTGTACCGCCTCAATAAAGCTATAGGTCAAAGTGCCGTCACTGTTAAAGGCGCGCCACATCAAGCCCTGCATAATGCCGTTAACCCACATGGCCGCGATGTAAAGCACGGTGCCGATGGTGGCCAGCCAAAAGTGCACGTTTACCCACTTCACGCTGTACATCTCTTTGCGGCCAAACAAGATGGGCAGCAAGTGATACACCGCACCGATAGAGATCATCGCCACCCAACCCAAAGCGCCTGAGTGTACGTGGCCGATAGTCCAGTCGGTGTTGTGGCTAAGGGCGTTAACCGTTTTGATCGACATCATGGGGCCTTCAAAGGTCGACATACCGTAAAACGACAAGGACACCACTAAAAAGCGCAGGGTTGGATCGGTGCGCAGCTTATGCCAGGCGCCCGACAGGGTCATAATACCGTTGATCATGCCGCCCCAGGAGGGGGCCAGCAGAATCAGCGACATCACCATACCCAGGCTCTGAGCCCAATCTGGCAGAGCAGAGTAATGCAGGTGGTGCGCACCCGCCCAAATATAGATAGAGATCAGCGCCCAGAAGTGAACAATAGAAAGCTGATAAGAGTAAACCGGACGACCCGCCTGCTTGGGCACAAAGTAATACATCATGCCCAAAAAGCCGGCGGTCAAAAAGAAACCCACGGCATTGTGACCGTACCACCACTGCACCATGGCATCGGCGGCCCCGGCGTAGGCCGAGTAAGATTTAAACAAGCTCACCGGAATCGCAGCACTGTTAACCACGTGCAACACCGCGATGGTTAAAATAAAACCACCGTAAAACCAGTTAGCTACATAAATGTGTGAGGTTTTGCGCTTAACAATCGTGCCAAAAAACACCAATGCGTAAGACACCCAGACCAGCGTGATAAGGATATCGATGGGCCACTCGAGCTCGGCATACTCTTTTGTAGTGGTAAGCCCCAATGGCAATGTAATTGCTGCCAAGACAATCACTAGCTGCCAGCCCCAAAAGGTAAAGGGCACTAACCAGCCGCCCCAGAGCTTGGCCTGACACGTGCGCTGTACCACATAAAAGCTGGTGCCCATCAAGGCACAGCCACCAAACGCAAAAATCACCGCGTTGGTATGCAGCGGGCGTAAACGCCCAAAATGAGTAAAGGGTTGAAACAAGTTGTTCAGTTCAGGCCAGCACAACTGGGCAGCGATTAGCACACCGACCCCCATGCCGAAAATACCCCAGACAATTGTCATGATCGAGAACTGACGCACGACTTTATAGTCGTAAGTCGGGTGATCACCCACCGCTGTTAGGTTACTACTCATAGGATCTTCCCTATATTTGGCAAAACACAGTTAATTAAATAAGTATTATTAGAAGTGAGGTATTCACCCACTAGCGCCTGTTGTGCTGAGCAAGGTACGCACCCAACGGTGCTTATACATTGATTTGCATCAACTATAGTACAAACATTAGCACTGCATATGACAACGCGGGTAAATTAAGGCATTGCAGTAATGCACTGGCCCACCACAGGCGGGCCAGTGCATTAATTTTACAGCAGGTTGCGACCTTTACTGGCGGCAATACGCATGCGCAAAGCGTTTAGCTTAATAAAGCCTTCGGCATCTTTTTGGTCGTAAGCGCCGGCATCGTCTTCAAACGTGGCAACTTTTTCATCAAACAAGCTGTCAGCCGAGCGGCGGCCCACTACGTGCACCGCACCTTTATAAAGTTTCACGCGAACCTCGCCGTTAACCGGCTCCTGAGACTCGTCGATGGCGGTTTGCAGCATTTTGCGCTCAGGGCTCCACCAGTAGCCGTTGTAAATAATCTCGGCGTATTTAGGCATTAGGCTGTCTTTTAAGTGCGCCACTTCGCGGTCGAGCGTAATAGATTCAATGGCGCGGTGGGCCTTCAAAATAATGCTGCCACCGGGCGTTTCGTAACAGCCGCGTGACTTCATGCCGACGTAGCGGTTCTCTACAATGTCTAAGCGACCGATGCCGTTATCGCCACCGAGTTTGTTGAGCTTTTCCAATACCGTGGCCGGAGACAAGCGCTCGCCATCGATAGCAACGATGTCGCCTTTTTCAAAGGTAAGGTCAACGTAGGTTGGCTCGTCGGGCGCGTTTTCCGGCGACACACTCCAGCGCCACATATCTTCTTCGGCTTCGGTCCAGGGGTCTTCCAGCACGCCGCCCTCGTACGAGATATGCAGCAAGTTGGCATCCATGGAGTAAGGTGACTTTTTCTTTTTGCTGGAAAAATCCACCGGAATATTGTGTTCTTCGCAGTAAGCCATCAGGGTTTCGCGAGACGTTAAGTCCCACTCGCGCCAGGGCGCAATCACCTGAATACCGGGCTTAAGGGCGTAGGCACCCAGCTCAAAACGCACCTGATCGTTACCTTTACCGGTGGCGCCGTGCGAAATGGCATCGGCGCCGGTTTCGTTGGCGATCTCGATCAGGCGTTTAGCAATCAGCGGGCGGGCGATAGAGGTACCTAACAGATACTCGCCTTCGTAGATGGTATTAGCGCGAAACATGGGGAAGACGAAGTCGCGGACAAACTCTTCACGCAGATCGTCGATATAGATCTCTTTAACACCCAGCGCCTCGGCTTTGGCGCGAGCCGGAGCCACCTCTTCACCCTGACCGATGTCAGCCGTGAAGGTCACCACCTCACAGTTGTAGGTTTCTTGCAGCCACTTCACGATTACCGAGGTATCCAACCCCCCAGAATAGGCCAATACAACTTTTTTGATGGATGACATAGAAAACTCCCGCAATTGGCTAGCCGTACTGGCTAAACAGTTCAGTTTTACAAACGCCTTACACAGCGCGGCGAAATTGTACCCGCAAATTGGAGAAATTCCCACTCCAATGTCACCCAATTACACAGATAAACACATGGGTAACACCGCTGTGGATAACCTCACCCCACTCGCAGCTCACAGGGTAAAACTATAGACGGAAGGTCGAGACTTTGTCAGTAAGCGCCTCTGAATGTTCTTTTAATACCTTGGCCCGGGATTGACCCTGCTCGGCTTCTTCCAGCGAGCGCTCGGCCACATCCGAGATCGTTTGCATGTTTTGCATAACCTCTTGCACCACATGGCTTTGCTCTTCTGCGGCAGTGGCGATTTGGGTCGCCATAGCGCTAATCGCCGCCACGGCATCGTTGATCGTAACCAGCGACTGCGATGCATGGTGGGCGTTATCCACGCTGCCAGCCGCCAGATCCCGGCTATCATCCATGATTGTCACGGCATCTTTTGAGGTATCGTGCAGTGCACTGATCATCCCCTGAATCTCTTCGGTGCTGGCGTGGGTGCGCTGGGACAAGACTCTGACCTCGTCCGCCACCACGGCAAAACCCCGCCCCTGATCTCCGGCCCGCGCCGCCTCAATAGCGGCATTAAGTGCCAGCAGATTGGTTTGCTCTGCAATTGCCTGAATCGTTGCCAGGATCCCGTTGATCTCTTGCACCCGCTCATTCAGCGAGCCCACAACCCCGCCGGCCTGCTCCAATTTTTGCGCCAACGCGTTAATCGACTGAGTGGTAACATCCACCTGCCTTTTGCCGTCTTTGGCGCCAGAGACAACATCATGTACCGAGTTGGCGGTGTTCTCCGCGTGGTGGGCAATCTCGCCCGTGGCGTTCGTCATCTCGCTCATCGCCCGGGTAACGCTATCGATTTGCTCGCGCTGATGCAGCATTTCACGCACCGAGTCACTGGCCCGGCCCGCCGTGGCCGTGGCATTCTCATCCAGCTCCGTTGCCTGCAGCCGAATATGCTCCACCAAATCGTGCATATGCTCGACAAACTGATTAAAGCTGGCAGCGAGCGAGGCGACTTCATCGTTTGAGGTAACGGGTAGACGGCGGGTTAAGTCTCCACCGCCCGAGGCAATCTCACTCAAGGCGTCCGACACCCGGTGCAAGGGCCGAAACAACCGGCCAATCAGCCAGCTCAGCGCCACAATACTGATAACCACCAACAGCAAGATAACCAACAGCTGCTGCGTTAGACTTGCCAGCACAGGCGCCACCAGCGCATCGCGATTGAGCATCATCACCAGCACCAGCTCGGACTCTGGCACCTCGGCGGCAAATAATTGGTAGGTGTCGCCGTCAATCTCCAGTAAATCAATCAGCTCATCACGGCGGATTAACTGCTCCAGGTGATTGGCGGTTAACTCGGGGGATATGGAGGTGAGCTCGGCATTGAGTAGCGCCTGGTCGCTATGGGCAAACACAGTGCCTTTGCGCTTGGCGATAAACATAGAGCCATCACCGGGTAAATCGATGCTGCGCAACTGCTCGATAATGCTGTCCAGCACCACATCGGCGCCGATTACGCCAATAACCTGGCCACTGCCATCGCGCACCACACGCCCCAGTGAGACCACATTTTTTCCCGTTGCCGAGGCGACCGACGGGTCCTCGACGACAGTTTGATTGGGAGATTTCTTGGCGTTAATGTACCAGCTCCAGATGCGCGGATCGTTGTTACCCTCCGGCAACACCAACTGCTTGGCATTGACCAAGCCGCCATCCTCAAAGCCGAGAAATACGTTATCGACATCGGCCGCACGCTTGACCTGATTAAGGTGGGTTACATAATCCTCGGGGAGCGCCTCACCGGGAAAACTCTCCAAAGCTCGCCCCTTACTGGCAAACCAGCTACTCACATACTGCGAGAATGTCCCGGAGATCCCGTTAACCTGACTATGGATACTGCGCTCCATTTGACTCATGGCGGCGGAGTACGCCAGCCAAGCCACAACGGACCCCACCACAATCAAGGCTACCGCAGCCGAGCCACTTATCTTTTTTCTTAGGGACAGACTCATAAACACCCACCTTAGCTGAAAATCATTATTATTAGCGGCGAAAATCAGGGTTACCCCACGTCAAGATCGCCCTCTTATATAGTAGTAACGTCCATATTTGCCTTTTCTTTAGCCTTCGGCGGCATTTGACAGCAGTGTATCGCCGTACTCTTGCAGCTGGGCCAGCAACTGTCGCTTCGCCGTCGGCAACTGATCGTCGGCCAACAACGCCTTCACTCGCTGATCAAACTCCGGCTTAACCAAGCCAGCACCGGCCGCGGGGTCCGTCAGGCGCTGCAGGCAAAAGGCTCGCCAGCGCTGGCGCTCCTCAGGTGAAAGAGTATCGGGGTAGTTGCGCGCCCGGTAACGCCATAAGATTTCCGGCAGCCGGTCATCGTGAAAGTCCAGCGCCGAGGCCGCGAGCTCGGCGCCACTGCTGCGCCGCACCAGCGCAAGCAAGCGTTTATCGTGATCGTCTAAGAAGCCATCGTAGAGCTTTTGCTCGGGGTCGGTACGCTCGGCAAACTGGCTCATCTGATACAGTTTTGCCAGTTTGGCCCGCAGTGCGGTGGACTCCACCAGTGTCATGTCGGCAAAGCGGCGCCAGTGCGTCTCGGCCTGAGCCTTATCGATACCAAGCCGCTTGGCAGCCGCGTCGTCGAGCATCGCCGGCGCCAGCAACATGGGCGATTTATTAAGGTGTACCTCTTTTAAGGCCAACCGCTCTACCCCCTCGGGCAACTCATCGCGGCGCACAAACAACCGCTCGGCCAGTGCCTCGGCCTCAAGCTCAAACAAATCATCCGGCGCGGCGCTTAAGTTATAGACAATCACGCTGTTCTTGTTTTGCGGGTGAAACGCCAGGGGCAACACCAGTGCGCAGTTGCCCTGGCTGGACGGAAACATCGACGAGATATGTAACAGCGGCTTAAAACTGTCGATATCAATCATCCCCCCGGCAAAGCGCTTGTTGCGCAGCCGGTAGGCGTAATCAAACAATTTGGGCTGGCGGCGCTTGATAAGCTGCGCCAGCGCAATAGTGGCGTACACATCGCTCAAGGCATCGTGCGCTGAGCCGTGCTCCAAGTTATTAGCGGCCGTCAACGCCTCAAGCTTAAAGCACGGCGTGCCGTCGTCGTAATTGGACCACTCGATCCCCTCGGGGCGCAGGGCGCGGGTCATACGCACCATGTCGATAATATCCCAGCGCGAATTACCGCCTTTCCACTCGCGCTCGTAAGGGTCGTAAAAATTGCGATACAAACCGTAGCGGGTGACCTCGTCATCAAAGCGAATGGAGTTGTAACCCACCCCACAGGTGCCCGCCACGGCAAACTCGGCGGCAATTTTTGCCATAAATTCGGCCTCGGGCAAACCCTGTGCCAGTGCCTGTTGCGGCGCAATACCCGTCACCAGACACGCCTCGGGCTTGGGCAACAAATCCTCGGGCGGGCGGCAGTACATCATTAAGGGCTCGCCAATCACATTTAAACTGGCATCGGTGCGCACCCCGGCAAACTGTGAGGGTCGGTCAACCGCCGGCACCTCGCCCCAGGTTTCGTAGTCGTGCCAATAAAAGGTGTTTTGCCCAGATGCTGTGGTTGTCACCGCGACTCCTTATAGTATTTGCAACAAATATGGCCCAACTGTAACACTTTGGCGGCGCATTGAAATATAATGGCGTCGCTTAAAAACTTAAGGGGGCCCAATGAACAAACTGGAAGAACTCTTTGCCAACAACGCCCGCTGGGCGGAAAAAATCAAAGCAGAAGACCCTGATTTTTTTTCTAAACTGTCACAGCAACAATCTCCCGAATATCTCTGGATCGGCTGCTCCGATAGCCGGGTGCCGGCCAACCAGATCGTCGATTTGATGCCGGGCGATTTGTTTGTGCATCGCAATGTCGCCAACCTTGTGGTTCACACCGACCTAAACTGTATGTCAGTGATGCAGTTTGCGGTGGATGTACTAAAGGTTAAGCACATTATGGTAACCGGCCATTACGGCTGTGGCGGGGTTAAGTCCTCGATGCAAAATCAACAGTTCGGTATCGTCGACTACTGGATTCGCAACATTCGCGATGTTTACTATGCCCACCGCGAAGAGCTTGAGTCCATCAGTGATGAAGATGATCGTATCGATCGGCTGTGTGAGCTAAACGTTGTGCAACAGGTATCCAATGTGGCGCACACCAACATCGTGCAAAACGCCTGGAAGCGTGGTCAGGAGCTCACCCTGCACGGCTGGTGCTACAGCATTAAAGACGGCATCATTCGCGACCTGATGGACCCCATTGTGGGGCTGGACGATATCAGCGAGCGCTACCGCCTAGTATAAGCTCTTCAGCGGTTAACAATACAACACTGTAGCCCACGGGCTGCCCAAGGATTTGACGTGGCCCGCCTTTTTGCCGAGCTCGACAGCCAACCGACACACCTGGGAGAAATTTCCCTGCGTCGGCGACTGATCCCAACGCTCGGGGACGATTACATTTACGAAGTAAAACTTGGCGACGAGTTTTTAATGTCGAGTTTATTCGTCGATGCGGAAGTGGCTCTGGCGGATTTAGGGCTTGCAGCCACACCCGGGCAACAGCTTAAGGTCGTCGTGGGTGGGCTGGGGTTGGGCTACACGGCGCAAGCGGCGTTAAAAGATCCGCGCATCGCAAGGTTGCTAGTGGTAGAGGCACTCGCGCCGGTCATTGATTGGCACAAAAAGGCTTTAGTGCCGGTGGGTGAAGCACTGAATAACGACACCCGCTGCCATTATATACTGGGTAGCTTTTTTGAATTAGCCAAGCCCGAGCTGGGCTTTGACCCAGACACCCCAGGCGCCCTGTTCGACGCCATCCTGCTGGATATTGACCACTCCCCCAGCGAATTTCTTAACAGCGAAAACGCCGGCTTTTATACCGGCGACAACCTGCGCGCCATGGCGCAGCAAATAAAGCCCGGGGGGGTATTTGCCATGTGGAGCCAAAACCCACCGGACGCGCAATTTATAGCACTGCTAGAAAGTGTTTTTGCCAAAGTAACGAGCGAGTTGGTGAGTTTTTACAACCCGTTTGCTCAAGTTGAGGCAAGCAACAGTGTGTATATTGCCCACACCCACCAAAGCTAAATAATGGCGCAAACGCCACCCAGGCACGCTACAGTGTGCTGGTTTTAGCCGCCATAATAAAATCGTTTTTGTGCAAGCCTTTGATCTTGTGAGTCCACCAATCTACGGTGACTTTGCCATACTCAGTGACAAGCTTGGGGTGATGCTGAACGTCTTCGGCCAGCTCGCCCACCTGATTGGTAAAGCTTAGCGCCTCGGCAAAGTTTTTAAATTCAAACACCCGGGTTAACACCGGAATCCCCTCAACCGTTTTTACCGTCCAGTTGGGCACATCGGTTAAGTGCTGGTCTATTTCGGCCTGGGTGAGCTTCGGCGCATCGGCGCTACAGGCTTCGCAGGTTTGCTGGTGTAATGCAGACATCGTCAATCTCCTATCAATCGTGTGGTGATTAGTTAGCGTCTCTTCACACTCACTGCGACACATTAAACGGCAAGACGTTCCTGCGGATTACCAGCTGTGAACTACCACTAGCCATGCCGCGCAATCACGTACCTTAACACCACAAGTAGGCACCACCAGCAGGTATCGCCAGCAGGTATCGCCAGCGGGTGCAAGGTACGTAACGCAGCGTTATTAGCTAACGCTAACCACGCCTTCTTCGATTTTGGCGCGCCACATTTGCGGGCCAGTTTTGTGCACCGATTCACCTTTGCTGTCCACAGCCACCGTAACCGGCATATCTTTTACATCAAACTCGTAAATAGCCTCCATGCCCAGCTCCGGGAAGCCCAGCACCTTAGCCGACTTAATAGCCTGGGCTACTAAGTAAGCCGCGCCACCAACCGCCATCAGGTACACCGACTCGTTATCGCGGATGGCCTCAATCGCCACGGGGCCGCGCTCAGCTTTACCAATCATGCCCAACAGGCCGGTTTCTTCCAGCATGGTGCGGGTAAATTTATCCATGCGGGTAGCCGTGGTAGGGCCGGCGGGGCCAACCACTTCGTCGCGCACCGGGTCGACAGGGCCCACGTAGTAAATAAAGCGCCCGGTCATATCCACGGGCAGTTGTTCACCTTTGGCGAGCATGTCGGTCATTTTTTTATGGGCCGCATCGCGCCCGGTGAGCATTTTGCCCGACAATAAAATGGTGTCGCCCGGCTGCCACTGCTTAACGTCTTCAGCGGTGACTGTATCCAGATTGACGCGGCGTACCGTATCGGACACCTCCCAGCTGATCTCCGGCCAATCGTCCAGCGACGGCGGCGTTTGCAGCGCCGGCCCATCACCCTTAAGGGTAAAGTGAGCGTGCCGGGTGGCGGCGCAGTTGGGGATAATCGCTACCGCTTTGTTGGCCGCGTGGGTGGGGTAATCTTTAACCTTAACGTCCAGTACAGTCGTCAGGCCGCCAAGGCCCTGCGCACCAATCCCTAAACGGTTTACTTTATCGTACAACTCAAGGCGCAGCTCTTCGCTGCGGTTGTCGGCGCCGCGCGCTTGCAAGTCCTGGATATCCACCGGGTCCAGCAGCGCCTCTTTGGCCAGCAGCATGGCTTTTTCGGCCGTGCCGCCAATCCCAATACCCAACATACCCGGCGGACACCAGCCGGCGCCCATTTTTGGCACCATATCCAGCACCCAATCGACGACTGAGTCGGAGGGATTAAGCATGGCAAACTTAGTTTTCGCCTCACTGCCGCCGCCTTTTGCCGCCACATGCACGTCGACTGTGTTACCCGGCACAATGTTGTAGTGAATCACCGCAGGGGTATTGTCGCCGGTGTTTTTACGCGCACCATCAGGGTCCTCAAGAATCGAGGCGCGCAATACATTATCAGGGTTGTTGTATGCGCGGCGCACACCTTCGTTAACCATATCGGTCAAGCCCTGGCTGGCCTCCCACTGCACATCCATACCCACTTCCACAAACACAGTCACAATACCTGTGTCCTGGCAGATGGGACGGTGCCCCATGGCACACATGCGCGAGTTGATTAAGATTTGCGCCATGGCGTCTTTCGCAGCGGGGTTTGCCTCGCGCTCGTAAGCCTGATGCACGGCCTGAATAAAATCGACGGGATGGTAGTAAGAGATAAACTGCAGAGCGTCGGCGACGCTCTCGATAAAATCGGCTTCTTTAATCACGGTAGTCATAGCAAAATCTCTGGGGTTTGATCTTTGCCCGTAATTTTACACCAATCCCCGCGCTAAAACTAAACCGATCCACACGGCCAAACTTTCACTAAGGTAGCGGGCGCTGGCCTCGCGTTGTGTGCACAGAGCGTGGCCAGCGCGATAAAACCCGAATAGCTAAGGCGCCGTTACGGCCCCGGTACTGGCGTTACTGATTTGCCGCTTAAGCTGCAGAATATCGTTATTAATATTGCGGCGGTAGGCATCGATGGCGGCAATGGCCTCTTCGTTGGTTTTAACCCGGCCGGCCAAATCGCGCATACCTGGCAGCTGCTGCGAGACACGCTGCACATCAAGGCTGAGGCTTTCAATTCGGTCAGGCGCCGATTCAAGCCTGGCCATTGTCTTATTGGCCTGGGTCAGCTGCGCGGTTAACTTATCGAGCTGCGCTTGCAGCTCTTTCTTCACGCTGGCTGCGCTGGCACTGGCGTTCGTTGCGCTTTTTTCGGCGCTGCTCACCTGCTTTTTCAAGGCGGCTAAAGCATCTTCGTTGGCGGTGATTTTTTTGCGGTTGGTATCCTGCGAAACACCCCACAATTTGCGAATCTCTGAATCAGCCCACTCCAGCTTGTCCTGAATTTCGTCAACCGTTTGGCTGGACTGATCGGAGTTTAAATTAAGGCGAGTTTCAAGCCCGGCGATGCGGTGCTCGGCATCGGCCAGGGACTTTTGCGACTCGGTTAATTGCCACATCAAGTAGCCACTGCCACCCACACCCGCGATAGCGACAATCAATGCCAATACGGCTACCTTTCCCGGGCCACTGCCCGACTCTGGCGCGGGTGGCGGAGTTGGCTTAGCGCCGCTGCCGGCACGGCTGGCAGAGGTTCGCGGCGCTGGCTGGTCATCGGGCAACTGTTCGTCACGGTCGGGGACAACGCCCCCCAGTGTGGGCTCTTTGCGTTCCATAATAGTCCTATACGGCAATTCAATGGGTCGTGGCAGCGCTTAAAGCGATCATACCGGTTACTGGGTAACGGTTATAACAGTTATGACCCGAAAAAAGAAGTAACCGGCGGCGCACAAAAAACGCCGGCATTGCCGACGTTTTTTTGCGGTACGGAAGGATCAGCTAACGCCAACCCTACCCGCCTCCATATCGCTATATTACAACAGCTTAGGCAAAGTTGGCGTTAACAAATTCCCAGTTAACCAGTGCCCAGAACGCATCCATATACTTAGGACGTGCGTTGCGATAATCGATGTAGTAAGCGTGCTCCCATACATCAACGGTCAGCAGCGGAGTCACTGAGTCGTCGGTCAACGGGGTTTCGGCATTAGAGGTGTTAACAATGGCAACAGAACCGTCGGCCTTTTTCACCAACCAAGTCCAGCCAGAGCCGAAGTTACCCACCGCTTGCGCGGTAAACTCTTCTTTAAATTTGTCGAACGAGCCGAAGGCGGCATCGATCGCGCTGGCCACATCACCGGTAGCGGCACCGCCACCGTTGGGGCTCAGGCAGTGCCAGTAAAAGGTGTGGTTCCAAATTTGAGCGGCGTTGTTAAACACACCACCGGAGGAGGTCTTAACCACTTCTTCCAGGCTCTTGCCTTCAAACTCGGTACCAGGTACCGCAGCGTTGAGCTTATCGACGTAGGTTTTGTGGTGCTTACCATAGTGAAAATCTAAGGTTTCCTCTGAGATATGAGGAGCCAGAGCATCTTTTGCGTAGGGCAGTTCCGGTAATTCAAAAGCCATAACGTTCTCCTTGGTACACGGTAAAAGTTACACGGTAAAAAGCCACTCGGTAATAAGTTACCCAGTGAAAATACTACACCGGTTCAAGCCGGTATTTGTAAGATTGGTCATCGACGGGTCTTAATGCCGATGCTGGTTGTAATGAAGCAATTGTGAGGCCAAAGTATAGCCCCATAAAACAAAGGCACCTACAAGGTAGGTGCCTTTTATTGGGGTTGGGCTTACATCATGCCACCCATACCACCCATACCGCCCATGCCACCCATATCCGGGGCACCAGCTGAACCGCCTTCGTCAGGCTTATCAGCTACCATGGCTTCGGTGGTAATCATCAGGCCAGCAACCGAGCCCGCCGCTTGCAACGCGGTACGGGTTACTTTAGCCGGATCCAGAATACCCATCTCCAGCATATCGCCGTACACACCGGTGGCAGCATTAAAGCCGAAGTTACCTTCACCTTTGCGAACCACATCGGCCACAACCGAGGCCTCTTCACCGGCGTTGGTCACGATCTGACGCAGCGGCGCTTCCATGGCGCGACGGGCAATAGCGATACCCGCGTCTTGCTCTTCGTTGTCACCCTTCAGATCCATGATGGCAGCCACGGCGCGCAACAAGGCAGTACCACCGCCGGGTACAACGCCCTCTTCTACCGCTGCGCGGGTTGCGTGCAACGCATCTTCTACACGGGCTTTCTTCTCTTTCATTTCCATTTCGGTAGCGGCGCCAACTTTAATAACGGCAACACCGCCCGCCAGCTTAGCAACACGCTCTTGCAGCTTTTCGCGATCGTAATCGGAGCTGGTTTCTTCGATCTGAGTGCGGATTTGCGCAACGCGAGACTCAATCTCTTTAGCGTCACCGGCACCGTCAACGATGGTGGTGTTCTCTTTGCTCATGGTGACGCGCTTGGCGGTACCCAGGTGCTCCAGAGTAACGTTTTCCAGATCCAGGCCTACTTCTTCGCTGATCACGGTGCCACCAGTCAGTACCGCGATATCTTGCAGCATAGCCTTGCGACGATCACCAAAACCAGGCGCCTTACACGCAGACACTTTAACAATGCCGCGCATGTTGTTTACCACCAAGGTGGCCAGCGCTTCGCCTTCAACGTCTTCGGCCACAATGACTAACGGCTTGCCCGATTTGGCTACTGCTTCCAGAGTTGGCAGCAACTCGCGGATGTTAGAGATTTTTTTGTCAACCAACAGAACGTAAGGGGCGTCCTGCTCAACCATCATGTTGTCTTGGTTGGTAATGAAGTAAGGCGACAGATAACCGCGGTCAAACTGCATACCTTCAACCACGTCCAGCTCGTTCTCAAGGCTGGTGCCCTCTTCAACGGTAATAACACCTTCTTTACCGACTTTAGCCATCGCTTCGGCGATAATGTCACCGATGTGCGAGTCACTGTTGGCCGAGATCGTGCCCACCTGAGCAATCGCTTTGGGGGTATCACAGGGCTGAGCAATAGACTGAATGTGAGCAACCGCTGCGATTACCGCTTTGTCGATGCCGCGCTTCAGATCCATTGGGTTCATGCCGGCCGCTACTGACTTAAGGCCTTCGTTAACAATCGATTGCGCTAATACCGTCGCGGTAGTGGTGCCGTCACCGGCGTCGTCAGAGGCTTTAGAGGCAACCTCTTTCACCATCTGCGCGCCCATGTTTTCAAACTTGTCTTCCAGGCTAATTTCTTTGGCCACAGAAACACCATCTTTGGTCACGGTCGGCGCGCCAAAAGATTTTTCCAGCACAACGTTGCGGCCCTTGGGCCCCAAGGTCGCTTTAACGGCATCGGCCAAAATGTTAACGCCTTTTGCCATACGCTGACGGGCGTTATCACCAAACTTCACTTCTTTAGCAGACATAATTCAATTCCTTGCAATAAATCGTTCAACAACACTAAAAGGGGCGGGGATTAAGCGAGAACGGCTTTGATATCGCCTTCGCTCAAAATCACCAACTCTTCACCTTCAACCTCGATGGTGTCGCTGCCGGCGTATTTGCCGAACACAACAGTGTCACCTACTTTCACGTCAACCGGACGAACGTCACCGTTATCCAGTACGCGGCCATTACCTACCGCCACTACTTCACCCTGATTGGGCTTTTCTTTGGCGGAGCCTGGCAAAACAATACCACCAGCGGTCGTTTGCTCTTCTTCCTTGCGGCGAACCACAACGCGATCGTGTAACGGACGAATATTCATGGACTTCTATCTCCAACTAGCAGGTTTAAATGCGTAGTAACAAAAAGGTCAAAACGACAATGTCTAACCCGGGTTACCCCGGACTCTTGCCGAACCCGGCAAAAATTCGGTTGTTGCGCAGGGCATTGGCCATACGCTTGCGAACTTGCTCAAAAGGTGGGGATGGCCGCTAGGGTTTTCAATAGCCGGGGCGGGAAAAAAATCAAAAAAAGCGGAAGTTTTAAGCGAATTCGACCCAAACCCCACCAAACTGATTACTTTTTAGGCAGGGACGGATCATTTTTGGCGTCGTCGGTACGCTGAAACTCACCGTCGTAGACATCGCCCGGGCCCGACGAGCGCGGCTCCTGCTGCGACCCCATGTGGCCACCCTGCACCACAATGCGCCGCCCCAGTGCGCCAAACAAGGCCTTGCGGCAGGGCGGAAGCAACAGTAAAAAGCCCACCGTGTCGGTAAAAAAGCCAGGGGTAAGCAGCATAGCGCCGGCAAAGGCGAGCATAATGCCCTCGACCATCTCCTGCGCTGGCACTTGCCCTTGCTGCATGCGGTTGCGGGCACGCATCAGGGTAGCGAGCCCCTGCCAGCGCAACAGCAATACGCCGAACACGGCGGTGAGCACCACCAGCGCCACGGTGGGCATAACGCCAATAAGATCCCCCACCTGAATAAACAGGGCGATTTCCAGTAATGGCACAACAATAAATAGAAGAAAGAATATCGGCATTAAAACTCCAGTTTACGCCTCGGCGTGAGGGTATAGACTACCAATCATAACTTACCCCAAGCATTAAGCGGGTATCCTCGCGCTGCTTGTCCTGCTGGGGCTCGTTATCCACGTTGTAATCGACCTTGACCTCCGAGTACAAGTCGCCGGCCAGCAAAGTGCTAAAGCCGGTGCCGCTGGTCAGGCGCCAATCACTGCTGTCTTCCAATGAGCGGGTAATTTCATTTTCATGAAAGAACGATACCCCAAAAGGCAACAGATAGCGGAAGTTAGTTCCCAATCGCAGGGCGAATCGTTCGTTTACCTCGCTAAAATCCGGCTCTGGCTCTTCGGGTATCTCGTACTGCTCATTCAGATACGTCAACCCGGCCGTCAAGGATAAAGCGGTATCGGAGTTTTCCCAAAACTGATAACCGGTACCGCTACCAAAAGTGTAGTACTGCTCAACGCCGCGAGACTCATCGGCCCCGACCGATACATCGTTGGTCCAGAACCAACGCTCCCGAAAAAACCAATCCAGCGTATAGCGCCCCAACCAGAGCTCATCGGGCGCCTCTCTATCGGATGAATAGCTGGCGTATTCAAAATTGCCATGATGACGAAATTCACTGCGGCGATATTCAATTTGAGTTTTCATTTTTATATCGCTGCGAACATCGTTACCCTCGGCAAAAAAGCCCGACAAACCAAATTTGCCCCGGTAGGTATATTCACCCTCAATGTGACTCTCAAACGGCAGCATGATATCGAGCGAGGCCAAGGGCACACTGCGCTGATCCGGGTCGCCCCCACAGGAGTAAAATAAATACTCCTGTTTCATGCCGTCAATCAGGCAGGGCGTGGCACTGCCGCTTAGCTTCATGGGCATTGTGGTACTAATATTTTTGATCTTGGAGCGGGCGATTTTCACCTCGCCAAAATTACTGCTGGCCCACACCAACGACTCGCCGTCGAGCTTAACAAAGTCCCCCTCAAGGCGGTCGCCATTAAACAACTCGACAAAACCCGCCTGAGCCACGCTGACTTTAAGCAATAAAAGTACAATGAGTCCCAGTTTTTTCACATTCGTAACCACTCTCGCATTACACTAAACAGACACGCCGGTGTATCGGCTAATTGCTTTCGTTTAAGGATTTATATGCGATCCGTGCAAACGCCTCCACCCCACAATCCGCCACCCGAGCCGCTGTACACGGTACTGGCGCGCATTCCGGCCGGGCGGGTTGTCACCTACGGGCAACTCGCCACGCTGGCCGGACGGCCCGGTGCCGCACGCTGGGTTGGCAACCGGCTGCGCGCCCTCCCGGAGGATACTCAGCTACCCTGGCATCGCGTGGTCGCCGCCACTGGCAAATTGTCATTGCGCGGCGACGGCGCCAAACAGCAACGCGCCCGCCTGGAAACCGAAGGTGTCGTTTTCCAGCAAGAGCGTATTCGCCTCGCCCACTACCGCTGGCTGGCCGAGTGAGTCTCTCCCCCCGGCTGTAATTGCCGTCCTATCACTAACAGTAAAACAAGACCGGGTATAACCATCAGGGCTGTTAATACAAAAAACAGCGCCCAGTTACCACCCAACCAATCGACGAACGCACCGCTACCCGAGGCCAGAGTCGTGCGCCCCAAGTTGCCCAGTGAAGCCAACAGCGCGTATTGCGCGCCCGAGAACGCACGCCCCGTAAGCCAGGTTAGCAAAGACACAAACGCCACGGTCGAGAAGGCGGCGCAAAAGTTATCGACGACGATGGCCGCCATAAACAGGGTTTCATTGGGGCCGGTTACGGCAATCCAGGCAAACATTAAGTTGCTGGCAGCCATCGCCACACCCCCAATAAACAAGCCGCGCACAATGCCGTAGCGAATATTGATGGTACTGCCAAGCAGGGTAAAGGCCACCGTAAGCCCCCAGCCGATCAGCTTAGAGTAATGGGCAATATCCTCGTTGGAGAAACCAATCTCGCGATAAAACACGATGGACATGCGCCCTAAAAAAGCCTCACCAATTTTAAATAAAAACACAAACAGCAGTATCGACAACGCCAAACGCCAACCGTTGCGACGAAAGAAATCGGCAAAGGGCTCTACTACCGTCACGCTCAACCACACCAGCAAGCGCTCGAGCTGGCTGCTGCCCGCACGCAGCGCTCCGGCATAGCGCAATTGCGCGGCGGCTTGTAGCTGCTCGCGCTCGGTCACGGGCTCGCGCACCAGCAAAGTAAACCCCATCAGCAGCGCCATAACCAAAGCCATCCACAGGTAAACGCCGGACCACCCCATCGCATCGGCATTGGCAAACGCCAGATACCCCGGCAGTGAATAGCCCGTCCACCAGCCGATGATACTAACGGCTGAGGCCGCGGGCACACGCGGAGCATCATCACCGATAATCTCAATTCGGTAGGCGTCGATAGCGATATCGTGGGTCGACGAGCACACAGCGATGCCCAAGGCCAATACCCCAGTCCACAGCAGGCTGACCTCGGGCTGGGTTCCCACGACGCCTAAAATAAGCAGCAACATGAGCCCTTGCAGGGTGATGATCCAGCTGCGACGCAAGCCCAGACGGCGGGTTAAAAACGGCAGCTTTACCCGGTCGAGCAGCGGCGCCCACAAAAAATTAATGGCGTACACGACAAAGACCGCACCAACCAGCCCCACCTCGGCACGCGAGATGCCAGCATCGGTCAGCCAGCCAGTTAAGTTAGAGCCAATTAAAACGAAGGGAAAGCCAGACGAGCAGCCCAGTAAAAAGACGTACAGCAGGCGGATGTCGCGATATTGTTGCAGTGCCGCGAGCCACGGATGGGCTGCAGCGGTACCTGTCTTTTGCATAGCCCGGGCCGGTTGCTCAAATGCGCAACGTTAACAGAAATTAGACGCCAGCGCAGCACCGCTCACACGGAACTATCGACGCACCTGCAAAGTTTCGTAAAAGGCCGCCAGTGACACCAACAAGCCGCCCACAATGGTTGCCAAAGTCGGCACACTGCCAAGCAACAGCAGCGCATATAACACACCGTAAACCGGCTGCATGCACGAGACCAAGCCCACCGTCTTGGGTCGTAAAAAACGCAGCGAATAACCCAATAGTGCGTGCGCCACAGCGGTAAACAGTACCCCCAACAACAGTACCAGCCCCACGTCCCCCACCTGGGGCAGCTCGCCCACCCACAGCAGGGCCGGGGCGATCATCAGAGCAGTAACCGCCGTTTGATAAGCCAGCGAGCGGGCCGCACTCACCTCGCTAAACCAATGCCCCAGTAAAATATTACGCAGAGCAAACAGCAGCGCCGAGAACAGCCCCCACAGCACCCCCTGGGTCGTGTTGTTGGCCAGGTCAAACTCTGGCACCAACAGGTAAACACCCAGCAGCACTAACACACCACTTATCAGGTCGCGCCAGTTGAGCCGGATACGGGTAAAAAAAGGTTCGAGAAAAACCGTCATAACGGGGTAGGCAAACAGCGCAATCATACCAATGGCCACACTGGAGAGCTGCATTGCGTGAAAATAAGTCACCCAGTGCAGCCCCAACAGCACCCCTAATAGCAGCATTCGGGCGTAGTCTCTGGCGCTATCGAGCCCCACGGCGCCCTCGCGCCACTGCACCCAGGCAAACAACACGGCCGCGGCAATGGCGGTGCGGTAACCGGTAATCTCCCACGCGGGCAAATCAATCACGCGCGCAAAAATGCCGGTTGCGCCCATTAGCACAACCGTCAAATGTAACACCAACATTGCCGAGCGAGCGCTATGCATAAGGTTGGGGGCGAGCACGGCTCGCCGTCATAAAGGGGTTACAGGATCAGCGCGACGAGCGTTGACCGCCTCGGGGGCCGCGATTATTGCCTCGGCCAGATCCACGATTATTGCCTCGGCCACCGTCGCGCGACGAGCGATCACCGGGGGCGCGACGTGGCGCGGGTGCCATGGGCGGGGTTTCGGCCAGCAACGCTTCGGGGGGCTGCTCGCAGCGCAAGTCGCGCCCCAATAATGTCTGGATGGGCTCCAGCAAAAAGGCATCGTCTTCACAGGCAAAGCTGATCGAGGTGCCGCTGTTGCCGGCACGGCCTGTGCGGCCAATTCGGTGCACATAGTCTTCCGGCTCTTCAGGCAGAGTAAAGTTAACCACATGACTGATACCGTCGATGTGGATACCCCGCCCGGCGACATCCGTTGCCACCAACACTTTAATGGTGCCGTCTTTAAAGGCATTTAAGGTGGAGACACGTTTGTTTTGCGCGATCTCGCCGGACAATAATCCAACCTTAATACCGTGGCGCTTGAGCTTCTCCTCCAGCCGGCGGCATTCGTCCCGGCGATTGGCAAACACGATCAAGCTCTCTACCGAGTCATCCTGAATCAGGTTGTAAAGCAATGTGTATTTTTCATCGGTGCTGGCCAGGTACACATGCTGCGTGACGGTATCCGTGGCGACACTTTTGGGCTCAATCACCACCGTCTCCGGGTTGTTGGTCCACTGCTCGACCAAGCGGTGCACCTCATCGGTAAAAGTGGCCGAAAAGAACAGCGTCTGACGCTCTTCGCGACGCGGTGTCTGCCGCACAATTTGCCGAACTTGCGGGATAAATCCCATATCGAGCATACGGTCGGCTTCATCAATGACCATGATTTCCAGCTGATCTAAATGCACATCTTTGTTGCGACAAAAATCCAGCAAGCGCCCCGGCGTGGCCACCAAAATATCCACCAAACTATCGTTTAAGCGGCGCTGTTGTTTGCCGTAATCCATACCGCCCACCAGCGTGTGCACTTGCAAATCGGTGTACTTGCACAGCAACTCGGCGTCTTCCGCAATCTGCATCACCAGCTCGCGGGTCGGTGCAATCACCAGCGCCCGCGCCTCACCGGCGTAGCGCTGCTCTTCGAGCGGGTGTTTAATCAGATCTTCAATAATGGCGGTTAAAAAGGCCGCGGTCTTACCGGTGCCCGTCTGGGCTTTACCCACCACATCGCGACCTTTGAGGGCAAACGGTAGCGATTGCCCCTGAATCGGCGAGCAGTACTCAAATCCCAAATCGGCAATCGCGTGCATCAAATCGTTGTCGAGATTAAAGTCGTGAAAGCGAACCTTGCCTTCTACCTCGGGCACCGCAAACTGCGAGATATCCCACGGCTGCTTTGGCGGGCGTCGTGATTTGCTGCGTGGCGCGCCAGAGCTTGAGGTGCTTTTAGGTGTGTCGTTGCCCCTGGAGGGCGCGGAGCTTTTGGCCGCTTGGGGTGATTTATCGGCGCTTTTGTTGGCGGGCTTGGTGCTGCGCTTGGCGCGGCTATCGGCGCCCTTGGGGGCGTCGCCACGGCTGCTCGACTTGCGCGCTTGACTACCGGCCTGCCTGGATGAGTCAGCCGTTTGGCGGGTGTTATCGGCCTGTTTCGGTGTGCTGCTGCCACCGACTATTTTCTTAAACAGCTTTGCGATCAAAATAAAACACCTATTGATTAAAATGTGGGCGGAGTATACACGATTATGCGGCTATTAACCCTTTTCGTGCCGCCCACGCGCGCAGGGCTGAGGCTGCAAAATCAGCGCCTACGCTTGTTAATCTCGCGCCCGGGCGACTATGATCGTCCTCTCGCGGTAAGGAGCTTGTTATGCGTATCAGTGTTCTACAGCACGTCCCCTTTGAAGACATCGCCAGCATGGCCGATGAGTTTAACGCGCGCCGCTTTCAGGTGACCACTCATCACCTTTATCGCGGCGACCCGCTACCGGCAACAGACGATTTTGATTGGCTGGTAGTGATGGACGGCCCCATGAGTGTTGGCGACACCCGCGAGCACCCCTGGCTCGGCCCCGAGCAACAGCTGATTGCCGACGCTATCGCAGGCAACAAACGGGTGCTGGGAATTTGCCTGGGCGCGCAGCTGATTGCCAGCGCTTTGGGGGCCCGCGTGGTACCCGGGCAACACCGTGAAATTGGCTGGCATCCGCTGCAGGGCATTAGCAGCCACTCGATGTATGCTTCACTGTTTAGCGACAACCCCACCGTTTTTCACTGGCACGGCGACACCTTTACCCTGCCTCAGGGCGCGGTTCAGTTAGCCCGCAGCGAAGCGTGCGAGCAACAGGCGTTTGCCATTGGCCAACGGGTGCTAGCGCTACAGTTTCACGTCGAAACAAACCCCGACTCCGCCCGGGCGATTTTGGCCAACTGCAGTGCCGAGCTGGATGGCAGCCGTTTTGTGCAGCCTCCGGAGACAATTGCCGGCACCCCCGAACAGTTTGCCGCGATCCATAGGCTGATGGGCCAGATGATCGAGATTATGGCCGACGACAAACCCTGAGTATTGCCCTAAGGGCGCCAGCGGCAACCGCTAAGACGACAAATACCGCACGCCATTAAGCGGCGGCGTTAAGGTCGGAGCTGTAGCGTGTTTTTTGTGCCTCGCGCACCAGCAAGCGGCTATTGCTGGCCGAATCCGGGTACTGACTAAAGCCCAGTAACCACTGCCCATAAGTCTCGGCGTGACGCACCTCGGCCAGTGCGCGTTTAAGTTGGGTAAAAGTCGTCGCCAGCTCGTTCTGATTAAGTGGCGGGACGATGGCAATAAAGCCTGCACTGCTGTAGCGTGCCACTTGCGAGCCACGGCCAAGTACGTCGCTTATCGCCGTCGCAAATCCCTGCGCCATCTCTTGCGCCGCCGATTCTCCCAGAGTATTACTCAGCTCACGATAGCCGTTCATATCGATGTAAACCACACTAAAGCGGTTACCGCTTACCGCTATCTTTTGCATCAGCTGTTGCTCAAAGCGTGTGCGATTAGAAAGGCCGGTGGCCTGATCCACAAACGCATTCTCCATGACTTTATGGTGCGCCTGAGCGGCGCTGCGGCGCTCTAGCTCGGCCTGCCTGAAATCGCGGTAGGCAACCACCAGGGCCAATAGCAACACAAGGCTCGCGACGATCGCGGTGGGTATACCCATCCACTGCCCCTGCAACGTATTGTCGTGAGCCGCCATGGCGTGCATCGGGTAACTGGCAGCGGCCATCCCGGTGTAGTGCATACCGCAAATGGCCGCCCCCATTACCAGCGCGGCAACCACCTTCACCGCCATCGCATATTTAGCGGGTACTACCCGTACTTGGCGACAGATTACCAACGCCGCGCCCGAGGCCACCACCGCGATCAAAGCCGAGATAGCCACAATTAGCGAATCGTATTGAATTTGCGGGTCCATACGCATGGCGTACATTCCGCCGTAGTGCATGGCACAAATACCGGCGCCCATAATTACCGCGCTGGCGACAATACTTAGGGCACTGACTGTCGGCCGGGTAATCACATACAGCGCCAAAGCCGAGGCCAGTACCGCGGGAATCCAGGACAAAATCGTCAGCGGCGCACTAAAGCTCATGGTCATACCCGCGGGCATCGTGTAAGCACTCATGCCCACAAAGTGCATCGACCAAATGCCCGAGCCAAGACAAACAGCCCCCATGCCCAACCAAAATTTGCGGCCGGCACCATCGTGCATAGTAAAAATTCGGGTACCAAAGTAAATCGCGGTGTAGGCGGCAATAACCGCCACGCAGTATGAAGCAAATACCAGCGTTAAATTGTAACTACCTGTCATATTGAGCTACCGATAAGCTGTTCAGAAGTGGAGGGTCGGCGATTTTACGCGCCAAAGTGAATTAAAGATCACCCGCCAATGTAAGCTTATGTAAAGACACTCCGGCGCAACTCAGGCAAACCGCTCAACGCTTAAGTGCTTTTTATAGGCAAAAAAAGGGGGAGCTAAGCTCCCCAAACCTCAAACTCCATGTACTCAAACAAGCACTCTCATTACTCCCGGCTAATGGCTGATCATCCAGGGCCGGGCCGATGGAAAGATCTTGCTGCCATCGGGGGTGTAAAACACTTTCGACTTACGAATCGGACTGTCGCCGCAGCCGCACCCTTTGCCGTGTTTATGCTCGCGGCGGGCTCTGTCTTCGGCGCGCGATTCGGGGGTAGAGAAAGCCGGCGTGTCCCGCGATTTCTCGTTGCGGGTATGAGCCTCGCGATTGCCCGGCGCCATATCCATAATCTTAGGCGACATCATAATGACGCGACCTGACAGGGTGCCGCACTGCGGGCAAGCGGCGGGCTCAGAGCTTTTGTCCATAGTGGCAAGCTCGTTAAACACACCGTGCTCGCTGCAGCGATAGTCGTAAACGGGCATGGCTTACTCCTTATCTTTGGACAGCGGAATATCGACAGAACCGTCGACCATTTTCTTCGGCCCCTCGGCGGTGGGGTTGATATCAAACTCAAAAATATCGTTGGGCAACCACAAGGTGGCACAGGCATTAGGGATATCCACGACCCCGCTGATGTGTCCCTGCACTGGCGCACAACCCAAAATGGCATAACTCTGGGCTTTGCTGTAGCCAAACTTGGTTAAAAACTCGATCGCGTTAAGGCACGCTTGGCGATAGGCCACATGCACATCCAGATAGTGCTGACCGCCGTACTCATCGACCGAGATGCCTTCAAAGATAATGTAGTCATCGTATTTCGGCGTAATCGGGCTCGGCTTAAAGATCGGGTTCTTAACGCCGTACATCTCCATGCCGTTCTTTACCAGATTAACCCGCAGATGAATCCAGCCGGCCATTTCGATAGCGCCGCAGAAAGTAATTTCACCGTCACCCTGACTAAAGTGCAAATCGCCCACACTCAGGCCACCGCCTTTAACGTATACGGGAAAGTAAATTTTAGAGCCGCGCGACAAATCTTTAATATCGCAGTTACCACCGTGCTCGCGCGGCGGCACGGTGCGGGCACCTTCGGCCGCGGCCGCTTTGGCCTCGTCACCGTGCATACGGCCCATGTGCGCGGTATCTGCATAAGGCAAGGTAGCCAGCGCCGGCACACGCTCGGGCTCGGTGTCATACAGGCCCTGCTCGCGCTCGTTCCAGGTATCCAACAAATCTTTTGATGGCAAACAACCAATTAAGCCCGGGTGAATCAAACCCGCAAACTCGACGCCGGGAATATGGCGCGACTTGGTAAACATGCCGTTAAAGTCCCAGATAGATTTTTGCGCCTCAGGGAAGTGCTCGGTTAAAAAGCCGCCACCATTTTGCTTAGAGAAAAACCCGTTAAATCCCCACTGGCTTTCTTTAAAGGCGCCAATATCGAGAATATCTACCACCAGCAAATCGCCGGGCTCGGCGCCCTCAACCCCTACCGGGCCGGACAAAAAGTGAACCTGTGTTAAATCAACATCGCGCACATCGTCCGCATTGTCGTTGTTTTCGATCTGGCCACCGGTCCAGTCGTAGCACTCCATAATAAAATCGTCGCCGGGCTTAACCGTAGCTACCATCGGAATGTCCGGATGCCAGCGGTTGTGAATCATGTCGTTCTCGTAGGCCGACTTGGATAAATCGATTTTGACGATCGTTTCTGTCATGACTTAGGCTCCTGAATAGCTCAGCAATAATGCAGCAAAGGCGCGATGGCGACTGACTGCGAATGTGGCCTCAGTATCGAGTTCACTGACACAATCGACAATACGACAAATAGCCCGTGAGCTACGTCATTTGACGCATTGCTTATATGGGGTGACGGTGGACGGTGGGCGGTGGGCGGTGGGCGGTGGGCGGTGGACAGCATAACCACGGCGCTGGCCGGGGGTCAGCGCCGTGGTTTTAAAAATACCCTTAACGTGCGAGAAAAATAAGCCGGCCCGATTGCCAATGACCCTCGGCCAAAGACAACTCAGAGGAAGAAGGCTCGGTGTTAGCCTGCAATAAAAAGCTCGCCAGGGGCGCCTCCACAGCATCGCGCACCAACCGCCTGACAGAGCGTGCGCCGTAGCGATTGTCCAGGGCGTTTTTACCGAGCCTCTCATAGGCCTCCGCCGTCAGCGTAAGGCGCCAGCCTTTCTTATTAAGCCGGCGGTTTAAACGGGCGAGCTCTAGCTCTAAAAGACTGTGGGCATGAGTGTCCCCCAGAGGGCGGTAAATAAGCACCCGATCCAACCGGTTAATAAACTCTGGGTCAAAAAACGCCTCAATGTGTTCGTGTACTTTGCGACGAACTCTGGGAGGTAAATCGGCGCCACCACCGCCGGGGCGCCAGCGCGAGCGCTTAAGCCAGGCGCTCAACTGACGTCCGCCCAGATTGCTCGTCATCAGCAATAGCGTATTGCGAAAATCGATGGTCTTTTCACCTGCGCTTAAGCGCAGGTGGCCGTCTTCCAGTACGTTTAATAAAGCGCGCAACACTTCTGGGCTGGCCTTCTCAATCTCATCAAACAACACAATGCCGGGAGTCGAGTAATCACCGGCCACCAACGCTGCATCAAATAATGTGTGCCCTTCTTTACTGCCCACATACCCAGGCGGCGCACCGGATAAAGCCGCACTGTAGTGCGCCTGAGATAAGGTATTCATATCGATACGGCAAAAGTTATCGGCCCTGCCCGTTAGCGCCTCGGCCAGCGCTTTTACCGTAGCCGTTTTACCCACGCCGGTAGGGCCCGCCAACAGCGCGGACCACAGCGGCCGATCGGGGTCGGCAATATCGGCTTTGATAACATCTAACGCGTTATCGAACGCCGCCATCGCCTCGGGCTGACCCACAATGCGCTCACGCAAGAGTTTTTTGGCCTGAGGCAAGTCAAATCGAAACCGGGTTTGTCCTAACCGGGTAGCGGCGGGCCGGGCTTCCGCGGGCGGCTTAGGCGCGCATTGCTCTTGATCGGCCAGCATGTCATTGATAAAAGGCACGGCCACCTCAACACTCTAAAAATACACCGCAACAGCCAGGGCCAGTTGCGGCAAGCTAAACGGTTAATCCGCCGACTTCTCTTTTCCATCTACCGGCAAATCACCCACGGGGCAATCGGCCACACCAATCGTCGAGCGTGTCAGCGCCTCGACATCGGCTTGGGTTTTTTCAGCGTCTAAAACCCAACTGCGGTAAAAATCAAACGGACACTCGGCGATACCTTTATCGCCATCACCCGAGTTATAAACACCGCTATAACCACGATGCAGTAATTTAAACAAGTGATTTTGCGACTGATCGTTTTTACGCGCGTCGCGGATTTGCGATACCGATAATTGCGCGTACTGCACGCCCATATCTTCTTCGCCGCACTCGCCTAACGTGCGGCCATCAAAACCGATAAGGGCCGAGTGACCAAAGTAGGAATACACACCATCAAAGCCCGAGGCGTTGGCCACCGCCACATAGCAGTTATTGGCCCAGGCCATCGATTTTGCCATCATCACTTGCTGCTCTTTAGCGGGGTACATATAGCCCTGACAGCGAACAATCAACTCGGCCCCTTTCATGGCACAATCGCGCCAGATCTCTGGATAATTGCCATCGTCACAAATAATCAAACTGATTTTCATGCCCTTAGGGCCCTCAGTGACATAGGTTTTGTCACCGGGGTACCAACCCTCAATGGGGCACCAGGGGATGCACTTACGGTACTTTTGAACAATCTCGCCCTGATTATTAAT
Source organism: uncultured Gilvimarinus sp. (assembly GCF_963975215.1). Classification (GTDB taxonomy): domain Bacteria; phylum Pseudomonadota; class Gammaproteobacteria; order Pseudomonadales; family Cellvibrionaceae; genus Gilvimarinus. Next base: position 41,015 of record NZ_CAXBFW010000005.1, on the reverse strand, counting down.
CAACACTAAGGTGTTGTAAGGGGCCTTATTCGGATGCTCCTCGTGCTGTTCACCGGTGAGTGAAAACACTCCCCAGGTATCGGCCTGACGGCAGGCCTCAGAGAAGATAGCGGTCTCATCGCCGGGAATGGTGGCTGCGGTGGCCATCATCTCGTCGTTGTCGTACATAATGCCCATGGTGCTGTATTCGGGGAATACCACCAAATCCATACCCGGCAAACCTTTTTTCATACCGATAATCATATCGGCAATGTTGCGGGCATTGTCTAACACCTCAGCCTTGGTATGTAACCGAGGCATTTTGTAATTTACCACCGCAACACCGACTGTATCGGGACTGCTGGAAATATCACCGTGACGCATGGTTGACTCCTATAAAACGGGTGTAACAACCCAAAAGCTGTTACACCAAAACGAACCTTAAAAGTTACACCGACAGGTATGAAGCGACCTTCGCTTCATCCACGCTGGATCTCAGCTCTTCGTGGACAATCTCACCTTTTTCAATCACCAAAATACGATCGGCAATATCCAGGGCGAAACTCAACACCTGCTCTGACACTACAATCGACAAGCCACGCTGGTCGCGAATTTCTTTAAGAGTACGGGCCATGTCGCGGATAATGGACGGCTGGATACCTTCGGTGGGCTCATCCAAGAGCAGCATCTTAGGGTTACTGGCAAGGGCGCGGGCAATGGCCAACTGCTGTTGCTGACCGCCCGACAAATTGCCGCCGCGACGATTGCGCATTTCCAGCAACACCGGAAACATATCGTAAAGGTCGCGCGGCACGCTGCGCGATTTAGTCGTGGTCAAGCCCGTCTCGATATTTTCTTTAACGGTCATACTGGAAAATATCATCCTCCCCTGAGGGACAAAGCCAAAACCAGCCTCAACGCGCTGATAGCTTTTCATTTTGGACACTTCCGCGCCCTCCAGTGTCACGCTACCGCTCTCGGACGGAATAACCCCCATCAAAGATTTCATCAGGGTGGTTTTACCCATCCCGTTGCGCCCCATAACGGCCACAATTTCGTTAGGCGCTACCGAGAAGTTCATCCCACTAATAATATTGCTCTGGCCATAACTGACTCGATAATCAGATACATTCAGCATGGTTGTCTCCTCAATGACCCAAATACACTTCGATGACTTTAGGATCTTGTTTTACATGCTCAGCCGAACCCTCGGCTAAGATCTTGCCCTGATGCAACACGGTCACTTTGTCGGCAATCTCGGCGACAAACTGCATATCGTGCTCAATAACAATCACCGAGCGATCTTTGGTGATGGTGCGCAGCAGCTCGGCCGTTTTTTGTCGCTCGGAAACCGACATGCCGGCCACCGGCTCATCCAACATGAGTAGCTCCGGGTCTTGAATCAGCAACATGCCAATCTCTAACCACTGCTTTTGCCCGTGACTAAGCAAATCGCCACGGGTGTGCAACAGGTCATCCAAAAAGATCATTCCGGCGATCTCGTTAACTCGCTGAATGACTTCGGCATCGCGTTTAAACGCCAGCGCACCGAACACTGATCGACCACGGGGGAATGATATCTCCAGGTTCTCAAAAACGGTTAAATCGCCGTAAATCGACGGGGTCTGAAACTTACGCCCCACCCCTGCACGCACAATCTGATGCTCCTTCATTTTGGTAAGTTCTTTATTGCGAAACTTAATCGATCCTTCGGTGGCCTTGGTACGCCCGCACACCAAATCCAGCACAGTAGTTTTACCCGCCCCATTGGGGCCGACAATCACGCGAATTTCATTTTTGTCGACGTAAAAGCTCAGGTCGTTAACCGCCTTAAAGCCATCAAATGAAACCGTTAAGCCTTCAACCGCAAGCACAAAATCTGTGTTACTGGAACTCATGGGTTACCCCCTTCGGTTTTCATCTGTGATGTCAGCTCGGCTGAGGTATCGTCTGATTTACGGCTAAAGCGCGCCATTAACTGATTAACTTTAGGCTCGCAGTATTTGGTGTAGAGCCCAGCCAAACCATTAGGGAAGGCCATAACCACCCCGATAAACAAAGCGCCCATGGCAAACAACCACAGCTCCGGGAAGCTCTCAGAGAAGGTTGTTTTGGCCCAGTTCACCACCAGGGCCCCGTATACCGCGCCAAATATCGACAGGCGGCCACCCACAGCACAAAAGATCACCATTTCAATCGAAGGCACAATGCCCACAAAGGTCGGTGACATAAAGCCCACCTGCAGGGTAAACATGGCGCCACCGATAGCGGCAAAGGCCGAGCCCAAACAAAACACAAAGATCTTAAAGTTGGCCACGTCGTAGCCGGAAAAGCGCACCCGATCTTCCATCTCGCGCATGGCGACCAGCAAACGGCCCAACTTACTTTTGCGTACAAACTGCGCAACGCCAAGGCATAAAAACAGCATAAACACACACAAAAAGTAAAAGACGTATTTGGCCTCGTTGGTGCGAATATCCCAGCCAAACAGCGTGCGTAAATCGGTAATGCCGTTAACGCCACCGGTATAACCCTGCTGGCCGATGATTAGAATCGTCAAGATAGCGGCTACGGCTTGGGTAATAATGGCAAAGTACACCCCACCTACCCGGCGCTTAAACATGGCAACACCAATGATGTAAGCAAAAATCGACGGGATAACAATAATGGCGATTACGGTAAAGGTCAGACTATGGAACGGCTGCCAAAACCAAGGCAGCTCGGTTATCTGATTCCAGTCCATAAAGTCAGGAATACCCGGTGTCGACTGAATCGCGGTGTTTTCCGGCGACGATGCCTCAAGCTTTAAAAACATCGCCATGGCGTAACCGCCCAAACCAAAAAACACCCCCTGACCTAAACTTAGAATGCCGCCATAGCCCCAACACAAGACCAAACCAAGCGCGACAAACGCGTAAGTAAGATATTTACCCACCAGATTCAGCCGAAAAATATCAAGGCTTAAGGGTAAGACCACCACCAAAATTAACGCGAGTACCGCAAAATTGATGAGATCGTTCTTGGGCAACAGAGATCGTAAACCTGCATAAGACATACGCTAACCCTCCTAGCGACGCACTTTCAGTGAGAAAAGACCTTGTGGTCTTAACATCAGAATGAAGACAACAAACAACAGCGTCAGTACTTTGGCCATTGACCCGCTCAGGAAGAACTCCATAGTGGATTGCGCCTGCGAAATAGTAAAAGCCGAAGCGATGGTACCCAGCAAACTTGCCGCGCCACCAAACACCACAACCAAGAAGGTATCAACGATATACAACTGGCCAGAGGTCGGCCCGGTTGAGCCAATCATGGTGAATGCGCTACCGGCAACACCGGCAATACCACAGCCTAAGCCAAAGGTAAGGCGGTCTACGCGTGCGGTATTAATACCCACCGCGCCCGCCATAGGACGATTTTGCACCACCGAGCGCACCTGAATGCCCCAGCGTGATTTATACATAAGCGCCGCAATCGCTACCGAGATACCCACCGCCAGCGTCATTACAAAAATACCGTTGATCGGCACTTCAATAATGTCCGTTAACTGAATGGAACCCATCAGCCAATCGGGTAAGGTTACGCCCACTTCACGAGCGCCAAAGATGGTGCGGTAGCACTGCTGCAAAATTAGACTCAAGCCCCAGGTCGCCAACAGGGTATCCAGTGGCCGGTGGTACAAATGACGAATCATCGCCCACTCCACTAGCATCCCCAACGCGCCCGCGGCGATAAACGCCAGTATCATGGCGACAAAAAAGTAGGCCCCGAATAAGTCGGGTATATAGTCGGCAAACACATTAGAGGTTAAATAGGTAATGTACGCACCGAGGATCATAAACTCGCCATGCGCCATATTGATAACGCCCATCTGGCCAAAAATAATAGCCAGCCCCAACGCCATAAGGACAAAAACAGAAAATAAAATTAATCCTGCAAAGCCCTGCATGGCAAATATCGACATTAACTCAGAGGTCGTGTAATCGGCGAACATCGCTCAATCCTCGTGCAGAAAACTCAAAAGAAACTTCATCTTGCGAAAGGGACGAACCCACCGCCTGAGGCAGTGGGTTCTGGTGGCCGCTTGCGCGGCCGGTAGTGCGGTTTACTGGTAACCTTCTGGGAACGGATCTGGCTCGATCAGCTCATCAGTTTCGTACACGATTTCATACTGGCCATCGGTTTTAGCGTTACCGATGCGGGTTTTAGACCACAAGTGGTGATTTGGGTGAACCTTCACATAACCTTCTGGCGCCGTGGTTAGCTCAATACCGGGGGACGCTTCGCGGATTTTATCCACATCGAACGAACCGGCTTTTTCAACCGCGGCCTTCCACAACCAGGGGCCAAGATAGGCCGCTTGCGTTACGTCACCGATAACAATGTCGTCGCCCCAACGCTCTTTAAAGGCTTTAACAAACGCTTGGTTGTTGTCGTTGGTCAAGCTTTGGAAGTACTTCATTGAGGCGTAAGCACCTTCAATATTCTCACCGCCAATGCCCAGAATCTCATCTTCAGTTACCGAGATGGTCAGCACCAGAGGCTTCTCTTTGGTCATGTCGATCCCGGCGGCCTTAAGCTGCTTGTAAAAGGCAACGTTAGAGCCACCCACCACAGAGGCAAAAATCACGTCAGGCTTTTTCAGTTTGAACTTGTTGATGATCGAGTTGAACTGAGTGTGACCCAGCGGGTAGTAATCCTCACCCACCACTTTTAAGCCTAGCTTTTCAATGTGCTTACGCGCAATCTTGTTAGAGGTACGCGGCCAGATATAATCTGAGCCAAGCAAGTAGAAGGTTTTAGCGCCTTTCTCTTTGGTTACCCAGTCAATACCCGCAAGAATTTGCTGTGTCGCTTCCTGGCCGGTGTAAATAACGTTAGGCGATTGCTCTAAGCCTTCATAAAAGGTGGGGTAATACAACATGCCGTTATACTGTTCAAATACTGGCAGTACCGCTTTGCGCGAGGCCGAGGTCCAGCAGCCAAACACGGTGGCCACTTTATCTTGCAGCAACAGTTTGCGGGATTTTTCAGCAAAGGTTGGCCAGTCGCTGGCACCGTCTTCTTGAACATATTCAATTTTACGACCCAACACACCGCCCATGGCGTTGATTTGTTCAATAGCCAACTTCTCGGCCTGCACTGAACCAGTCTCACTGATCGCCATCGTGCCCGTTACCGAATGCAGGATACCGACGGTAACCGTATCATCAGTCACGGCCAGGTCTGTGGTGTTGACCTCAGAGGTCGCGGGCGCCGCATTAACGACCGCCGACAAAACCATCGTCGCCCCGGCGACGGCCGAGGCGATACCTTTCATTAAGCTTGGCAGTCGACCCCCAAGGCCGGCTGACTGTGCGTTATCTAAAGTTCCCATGTTCTTTCCTCATTGGTTATCCCAGAAGTGGGTTAGCCCAGCAACAGACACGCTGTGCCTACGATGTTTATTCTCAGGAAAGTCGCCTCCGGGTACTATTCGCCAAACACACCATGGGGCTACGTCATTTGACGCATAGGGTTTGTTGATCGTCAGGCGTAAGGTCATGCGCACACAATAAATGCACAGCAGCGTGTGCAACTGGTATGGCTTTTGACTGTATTAATAAGGCTGGTAATAACAGGCCGTTAGCCCACGTAAAGGCGATGACAAATCCCGGGCCAACCCCGAGAATGCACCACAAAGGAATATCCGCACAGCGAAGTGCACCCAATAGAGGCAGCACTTTGTACCAACATCACACACACCCGTTCCACATTGCCGTCACGCTGCACAATAACGCTAACTCATCGAGCATGCGCCGGCAGCCGCTGCCATTAAAAAATATTGTCGCGCTAGAGGCTTCCTGCTTATGACGGCCAAGCAACACATTTTTCGGGTGCGGCGCAACTACAACCAGTGGGTTGCCAACCAGACACTGGAAGACTACGCCCTGCGTTTTACCGCCAAGAGCGCCCGTCGCTGGAGCACCAGCCGGGTAGCCATTACCGCGCTTGGCGCTATTTCCTTTTTGGCCCTTGAAGCGATCGGCGGCACTGTCACGCTGCACTACGGCTTTACCAACGCCATCGCGGCTATTTTTGCGGTCGGTTTGATTATCTTGCTTACCGGCACGCCCATCAGCTACTACGCAGCCAAGTACGGCCTGGATATTGATCTCTTAACCCGCGGCGCGGGCTTTGGCTATATTGGCTCGACCATTACCTCGCTTATTTACGCCTCGTTTACCTTTATATTTTTTGCTCTCGAGGCCGCTATTATGGCGATGGCCTTAAAACTGCTGTTTGGCCTACCGCTTGCCATTGGCTATCTGGTCAGTGCGCTGTTGGTGATCCCCTTGGTGGTTTACGGTATTACCTTTATCAGCCGGTTTCAGGTATGGAGCCAACCCATTTGGCTAACCTTACAGCTGCTACCCTTTGCCTTTATTATTTACGCCGACGCCAGCGCCGTGAGTGACTGGACGCAATACACCACCAGCGCCGCCCCCAGCGGCCAGTTTGATTTACTTCTGTTTGGCGCCGCCTGTGCCGTTATGTTTGCGCTGATTGCACAAATTGGTGAGCAAGTAGACTTTCTGCGCTTTATGCCCGAGCCAACCCCCGCCACCGGCAAGCGCTGGTGGCTGTGCGTCATGGCCGCGGGGCCGGGTTGGATTGTTATCGGCGTTATTAAAATGCTGGCCGGCTCGTTTCTCGCGGTATTAGCTCTAAGCTATGGCGTAAGCGCCAGCGAGGCCGCCGACCCCACCCGCATGTACATGATTGCCTTTGGCTATATTACCGACACGCCTGAGGTGGCCTTAGCGGTAGCGGGTATCTTTGTCGTGCTGTGCCAATTAAAAATTAACGTCACCAACGCCTACGCCGGCTCCATTGCCTGGTCAAATTTTTTCTCGCGTTTAACCCACTCGCACCCAGGGCGGGTGGTCTGGCTTATTTTTAATGTCGCCATCGCCCTGCTGTTAATGGAGCTTGGGGTTTACCAGGCACTGGAGCAAACCCTGGGCTTTTACGCCATTGTCGCGGTTGCCTGGGTGGGTTGTCTGGTGGCCGATTTAACCATCAACAAACCATTGGGGTTGTCGCCCAAACACATTGAGTTTAAGCGCGCCCACCTCTACGACATTAACCCCGTTGGCTGCGGCTCGATGATTTTGGCAACCTTAATCGGTATGCTCAGCTACAGCGGCTTGTTTGGCGACACCTGTCGGGCCCTGTCTCACTTCATCACCCTTGGCTGTGCTTTAGTGTGTGTGCCCTTTATTGCCTGGCTCACCCGTGGCCGTTATTACATTGCCCGGGAGCTGATTGCCAGCGATATCGAGTTCGACCGGCCCGACCAAAGCACCGCGATTTGCTGTATCTGTGAGCACCGCTTTGAGCGCGAGGACATTAGTCACTGCCCCGCCTACGCCGGTAATATTTGCTCGCTGTGCTGCTCGCTTGATGCACGCTGCGGTGATTACTGTAAGCCAGGGGCGGGCTACAGCGATCAGATACGTTCGCTGTTTACACGCTTCTTACCGGCGCGCTTTATTCCCAACCTAAACTCCCGCATTGGTCACTTTTTAGGTTTGCTGTTTATTATCAATGGGTTTTCGGCGCTGTTGCTGTCGCTTATCTATTTTCAAAGCCCGACGCCCAACACCGCCACCACGTTATGGAAGGTGTTTTTTCTGCTGGTGATTATCACCGGTATCGTAAGTTGGTTGTTTGTCCTGGCGCACGAGAGCCGCGTCGTTGCGCAAGAAGAAACCCAGCGTCAAACCCGATTACTAACCGAAGAAATCGTCGCGCACGAACAAACCGACCTGGAGTTGCAGCGCGCCAAAGAAACCGCTGAGGCCGCTAACCAGGCCAAAAGCCGTTACCTCACCGGCATTAGTCACGAACTCAGATCGCCCCTAAACGCGATTTTGGGTTACGCGCAGCTGCTGGAAAAAGACCACGAGATCGCCGCCCCCAAGCGCGACGCTATCTCTGTGATTCGGCGCAGCGGCGAACACCTGGGCGATCTTATTGAGGGGCTGCTGGATATATCAAAAATAGAGGCCGGCAAGCTGGATTTGCACACCGAGCAAGTGCGCCTGCCGCAACTGCTAGAGCAGTTGGTGTACATGTTTCGCCCCGAGGCCGAAGCCAAGGGCCTAGCGTTTGAGTATGTGTGCGCCAGCCACTTGCCCGAATTTGTAAAAACCGATGAAAAGCGCCTGCGCCAGATACTGATTAATTTATTATCCAATGCCATTAAGTACACCGAGCGAGGTAAAATCACCTTCCGGGTACGCTATCGCAGTCAGGTGGCGGAATTTATTATCAGCGATACCGGCGAGGGCATTGCCGAGAAAAACGTCGAGCGTATTTTCCGGCCCTTTGAGCGGGTTAAACGCCCCGGCAGCACCATTGCCGGCACCGGCCTTGGCCTAACCATCACCCGGTTATTAACCGACATAATGGGCGGCGATATCAGCCTTACCAGCACCGTGGGTATTGGCAGCGAATTTAAGGTTATTTTGATGCTGTCGAGTATTCACCCCTCTGAAGCCGAGCCCCATGACGACAGCGCACAAGAGATTACCGGCTATGCCGGCCCCCGCAAAAAATTGCTGGTGGTGGACGACGAGGCCAGCCACCGTGAGCTGGTAAACGCTATTTTAACGCCGCTCGACTTTGACTTAGTATTTGTCGACAATGCGTTAAGCGCACAACAAATCGCCGGGCAGCAATCCCCCGATCTCATCATGCTGGATGTCAACATGCCGGGGCTATCGGGCTGGGAGCTGGCACACCAACTGCGCAACGCGCGGCAGAGTGCACCCATCATTATGGTATCGGCCGATGCCCGCGAGAACCGACCAATCAACACCGGCGCCGCACCGCACAACGCTTATCTGGTTAAACCCATTAACGTTCGCGCGCTACTGGATAAAATTGGTGCCCTGCTCAACGTGCAGTGGCTGCATGACAGCACCCCACTTATTCAGACACCGTCACCCAATAGTCCTCAAACCCATGCTGAGGGGATCACGCTGCCGGCCGAGAATCACTGCCAACACCTGCAAGAGCTTAGCCTTATCGGTCATAAAACCGGCATTGCGCAGTATTTAAATAACCTGATGGGTACCGGTCAGTGCGAGCGCCCGTTTTTTACGGCGGCCAACGAGCTGGCCAATCACTTTCAATTTGATCAACTTATTGTGCTTTTAGAAGGAACCCCCAATGAACACGGCTAACAGCGGTAAAACCGTCGCCCTTGTGGTCGATGATGCCATCGACAGTATCCGTATGCTAAACGACGTGTTAGAGGACGCCGACATGACCGTGCTGGTGGCGCTGGAGGGGGCGCAGGCAATTACCATCACCCGCAACATCACCCCGGATATTATTTTGCTGGATGCCATCATGCCCAACATGGACGGCTTTGAAACCTGCCGGGCGTTAAAAGAAAACCCCCGATTAATGGATGTACCGATTATTTTTATGACGGGGTTAAGCGATACCGAGCACGTCGTCATGGGGTTAAAATCGGGCGGGGTCGATTACATTACCAAACCCATTAACGCCGCTGAATTGGTGGCCCGCATGCAGGTGCATTTAGCCAACGCCCGCATGACACGCAGCGCCCGCGCCGCGCTCGATTTAGCGGGACAAAACTTATTTGCCACCGATGCCCGGGGTCAATCACTATGGGCAACACCCGCCGTGCACCCGCAGCTGGCAAGCGCCTTAGGCAATCAGAGCGCTCGTCAAGCACAATTCACCGAGGCCCTGACTCGCTGGTTTAACCACAACCCGGAGCCTGGCCATAAGATCAACCTAGACTTCCTGGACTCTCCGCTCACCGTGGAGTTTTTGGCTTTGGTGGATCAGCACGAATATTTGCTAAGGCTAATTGACACCCCGAGCAACGAAACCAACACCGATGTACTGCGACGTAAATTTACCGTCACGCAACGTGAGGCCGATGTCCTACTGTGGATCGCCAATGGCAAAACCAATCGCGAGATTGGCCAGATACTGGACATGAGCCCACGCACCGTCAACAAACACTTAGAGCAGGTATTTAAAAAGCTTAGTGTCGAAAACCGCACCTCGGCCGCCGCACTGGCAATCAGGGCACTGGCCGAGCTGGCCTAAATTTAAGTATTGCGTGATTCTAAACCGTGCCCTAGCCGTTTTGGTTAGGGCATGTCGCTAGTCTTCAAAGTCGACTTCGGCGGCAACCCAGGCGGTAAAATCTTTCACCAAGCGCTCCAGTTTTTGCGCCGTTGCCTCATCTGTGAGTTTGCCGTCCTCAAAAACCTCCTGGGCGCTGCCCACCGCAAACTCCGGGCACGGAAACACCGGTGTTAAGGTACCACCGAGTACTTGTTTTAACTGGCCCTGAGCGCGCACGCCGCCCATCGGGCTCATGGAGGCGCTCATCAATAAGGTGGGGATATGGGCGAGCACCGAGCGGTAGGCGGGGCGCGATGCCCAGTCAATGGCGTTTTTTAGCGGCCCGGGAATACCATAGTTGTATTCCGGCGTGGCAATCACCAGCGCATCGGCGCCGGCTATTTGATCCATTAATAGCGCCACCGGTGCGGGTTTGGTATCGCCGTCGATGTCCTGATTGTACAGCGGGATCGAGGCGATATCGGCCTCGATCCACTCTACCTCAGCCGCAAAATACGGCCGTGCAGCCGCCAGCAATGCCGAGTTAAAAGACGCCTGGCGCAAGCTGCCACTAATTGCTACAACCTTCATAACACGCTCCTGAGTTGTGGGTTAAAAACCTCTCTACCCTACCTCAACAGCGGCGCCGGCGTCACTTAGTTTTCACTGTGACCGGGTGACAATTTAGCCGGCGCGGAGTGTTTGCGACGATAGGGTAAAAAGAAGTGGCCCACATCGTCCATCACCATATACAGGCACGGCACCAATACCAGCGTCACAAACGTCGCACACAAAACACCGTAACCCAACGAGATCGCCATCGGGATCACAAATTTCGCCTGCAGCGAACTCTCAAACATAATGGGTAGCAAACCGATAAAGGTGGTCAGCGAGGTTAAAATAATCGCCCTAAAGCGGCGCTGCCCACCGTTCATCACCGCATCAAATAACGTCTCGCCACGCTCACGCGCTTTATTGACGTAATCCACCATTACCAGCGAATCGTTTACCACCACACCCACTGCCGCGAAGATGCCAAACAGCGATAAACCGCTCATGTCGTAGCCCATAATCACGTGGCCCCAAATGGCGCCGATCACGCCAAAAGGAATGACCGACATAATCATTAAAGGCTGAGTGTAAGAGCGCAGCGGCAACGCCAACAGGATATAAATGGGTAATAAAATCTTGCCAAAGTTAATAAAGAAGTCCACCACGCTGCTGCGCTCTTCTTTTAGGTTGCCCGCCTCTTCGATTTCAATGTTGGGGTAGCGCTCGGCGATATCGGCAAAAATACCATCGCGCAATTCATTGGCCACTTGCAGCGGTTGTACTTTGGCAAAATCCAACGAGGCCCACATCGTAATCGTGCGCCGGCCATCTTCGCGATAAACCTGATTCACCCCTTCGACCAGCTCAATGTCGGCCACCTCCATCAGCGGCACTTTACTGCCATCGGGCGTGGTGATCAGCAAATCGTTAACCGCGCCCAGCACATTGCGCTCGGACTCGGGGTAGCGCACCATGACTCTTATTTCTTCGCTGTTGCGCACTATGCGCTGCGCCTCAATGCCGTACAAACTGTAGCTTGCCTGTGCCGCCACCTCGGCGGTGGTTAAGCCCATGCTCGCGGCCAGCGGCTTTAGCTTAAACCGCGCCTCTTGCGCGCCCACCTGCTCGGAGTCATTAATTTCATACACGCCATCAATACTGCCCATCGCCTCACGCACTTCGCTGGCCACTTGGCGCATTGCCGTAATATCGTTGCCGATAATACGAAAGCTCACATCGCCATCGTTGGTGCCGCCGCCCATGACGGTATCGGCGATTTCAAGGCTCTTAAGGCCGGTGATATCCGGCATTTGCTCACGCCATTTGGCCGATAACGCAAAGGTACCGATGGGTCGGTCTTCCGGATCAACCAACTTAACCTCAATACGCGCCTCCGTGCGTCCCTCCATGGAGACAAACAGATTGTCGATCATCGGTTGATTAAATTCATCGATGGTTTCGGCCTCAATGCGTTTCACCATTGTCTCGATATCAAGCATCGCCGCCATGGTGTCCTGCTCGGCAACGCTGGCGTTCATCTCCAGATTAAGGCGAATAAAATCGTTGGGGATTTTCGGTTGATTGACAAACCTTACCTGGCCACCGATAAACAGCGCTGCGGTAATAAAAACCACCCCGGTAAAAATAGCCATAACCGCATAGCGACACTCCAGGCACCACTGCAACATCGGCTTATAGTAGTTGCTAATAAAGTGCTGCAAGTGCCGATCGATAAAATTTTGCAGCCGGGTAATCGGGTTGCGCGAGTTGGGATCGAGCGGCTTCATATGGGCCAAATGTGCCGGCAAAATTAATTTAGATTCCACCAGTGAGAACAGCAGGCAAAACACCACCACAAAACCAATCGAACGCGGAAACGCCGACTGCGGCCCGGTCTCGAGTAACATCGGGAAAAACGCCGCACAGGTGGTTAACACCCCAAAGGTTGCGGGCATCGCCACCTTTTGCGCCCCGCGAATCACGTTGTCGACCCCGCGGCCTTTTTCTTCGACCTCGGTGTGGACGCTTTCACCGATCACAATGGCATCGTCTACCACCACCCCCAGCACCATAATAAAGGCGAACAAACTGCCGATATTAATAGTCACGTCCACCCAACTCATGGGCAGCAACATAAGGGCGCCCAAAAAGCTAACCGGCAGGCCCACCATCACCCAGGCGGCGACTTTAAGGCGTAAAAACAGCGCCAAAATAATAAACACCAGCAAGCCGCCCCAAAACATATTGCTCAGCATCATGTTCAGGCGGCCGTCAAGGTAGTAGGTTAAATCAACCCAGGGCTCCAGGGTGACGCCTTTGGGCAAACTGGGGGCGCGCTCGGCGATATACTCATCGACAATACTGGCGACATCGCCAATGCTTTGATCGCGGGTAGCCCCGACAAAAAAGGTCACGGTATTGTGGCCATTCATTTTGGTGTAGTTGATGCCCTCTTCAAAGCCATCACTAACCTTAGCCACATCGCCCAGTAAAATTTTGGTGCCGTCGGCACGGGTGCGCAGCGGCAAGCGCTCAAACTCTTCACCGATGTAGGCCTGATCTTCCACCCGCACCGAGATAAAGCCTTCTTTGGCCCGTATCTGACCGGCGGAGCGGTTCGTCGACCAGTTGCGCACGGCGGCGGCAATCTCTTCAAACGAAAACCCGTATTCGTAGAGTTTGTCGCGGCTTACTTCAATGGCAATTTCGTAGTTGGCGCCACTGTAGTAATCGACAATGCTCACGTCATCCAGCGCGCGCAGCTCGTCGTGAATACGCTCGCCCAGGCGCTTTAAATCGTAATTATTTAAATCGCCATACAAACTGACGTACATGACCTCCTGGCGATATTTGGCGCGGCTGATGCGCGGTCGCTCCATGCCATCGGGAAAGCTCGAAATAGAGTCGACGGCCGTCTTAACTTCGTCTAACACCTCCTGAGCATCGTACTCTTCCATCACCTCGATATTGGCCGAGGCGCTGCCGCGATTCGAGCGGGTGATAACGCGTTTTAACCCCTGAATACTGGCGAGCGATTCCTCCAGCTTAACGGTGATCGCCTCTTCGACGTCCTGCGGCGCAGCGCCCGGGTAGGCAATATCAATATTGAGCCAATTGATCTCAACCTGAGGAAACATTTGTTTGCGAATGGTCATGGCGGTGGCCACGCCCAACAGCAAAATAAAAATCATCAGCAAGTTGGCCGCGACCGTATTGCGGGTAAACCAGGCAATCAGGCCTGTGCGGGTGTCATCGGGGCGCTCCATTACCGCTCTCCTTGCTGCGGCGCATCCACGGCGGCGGGTGCTACCGCCGGGTCTGTCGCAGGTTTATCAGCTACGCGCTGATCAAAACGCTCTAACGCCATACCGGCCACCGGATACTCGAGCGAGGTAGTCACCAGTAAATCACCACTGGCGACACCCTCGGTCACCACGCTCTCGCCATCGATATGGCGCAGCACCGTGACCGGCTTAAGTTGTAACTTGCCGTCGTGGTAAACGGGCACTTCATTGTTTTTAACTAAACTGCGGGGGATACGTGCGGCCGCATCGAGCTTACGCCCCTCAATACGGGCCACCACAAAACTGCCAAAGGCCAAATCCGGTCGCTGCCCGGTTTGCGTACCCGACAGGTTATAGGGGTCATTCACACGCGCCACCAAATAGCTCATGCGGGTATCGTCGTCGATTACCCCCTCATTGCGCACAATGGATGCCTGCCAGTTATAGCGTCCACCCAAAGAGTCACCGCTTAGCTACACCGATGTGTTAACGCCATTGGCCACTAAGTACTGCAACTCACTGTTGGCAACCGGCAAACGGATCTCGGCACTGCTCACATCCATCACTTTACCCATCATGGTGCCGACATTGACAAAGGTGCCCAGGCTAATGGCGCGCTCGGCCACCAGGGCATCGTAAGGGGCGACAATCTTGGTACGCTCAAGGTCTTTTTGCGCCTGTTTTAGGGTGGCCTCCGAGGCGGCGACTTGCGCCTGTGCCTGTTTTAACTGCGGTTTGCGCAGCCCCAGTGCCGGTGCGGGGTGCTCGCTGACCCCCTCCCACTCAACCCGCGCGACTTCGCCCTGGGCTTGCTCTAGCTCTAACGCGGCGGTGGCACTGGCCAGCCCCGCGCGGGCTTCTTCCAGGCGAACCTCATAGTTAGTCGGGTCAATTTGTGCCAACACCTCGCCTTTTTTAACGATGCCGCCGCGCACAAAAGCCTCATCGAGCGCGACTATCTCGCCACTAACCTGCGCCACTAACTCTGTGGTGTACTTAGGCTGCACCAGGCCCCGGGACAGCACCTGCAACTGAATAGGCTGCATATCAATAGGCGCCACATCCACCAAGGCCACGCTTTTACCCACCTCTTTTTGCGGTGGCGGGGTACGCAACATGCCCAGGCCAACGGCAATCACAATGGCGGCCAGTAGTATGGCCAGCGGTAAAATCCAGCGTTTATTTCTCGCGTAAAACCCGGGGTTAGACATGTACGACCTGCTCCTTAATCACGATCTTTGTGTTTTTTATCAGATGCTCGGCGGGGCTCATCAGGGGGGCACCCGTAAAAGTTTGCGCTATCATACAACGTTGCTCGTCCAACAGCACTAGGCCCTCCCCCTTGCCATATGACCCAATAACAGGCGCGTGGCAACACGGCTGCCCCTAATTTGTTCAGGGCAAAGCGGAGGGCATCGAATGATTGCGCCGCAATAGACGCAATAACCGATTAAAAAGTTGCGCCATATCGCATTTTTTTCACTTTTATTCACCGCGCTCCGACAAATACGCCCATAAAATCGAAAGCCGCCATAAGCCAGCTAGTTGGCATAGCTGTTGCTGTGCTCTAAGCATAAATGCCATTAACAATTCCAATATTCGTCTGTGAGCCGATTTATGCACCATTTACACCCATGTTTTTGCGATCTGCGAGCAATTGTTGTTCGGGGTCACGCAACAGGATGACAGGCTAGCACTATGAACGGGCAAACCAGCGCACACACCGCACCACAAACCAGCACTGAGCCGGCCGCTTTCGCGGCATTTTATGATTTTTACCGGCGCCGGCAAGACGCCTTAAACCTGATCAGGCAGCTCAACCGCACCATCAAAGCCGCCCAGCGCCATCGCGGTATGAGCATGGGTATGCTCGGTGGCAATGAGCTGTTTCAGGAAGAGTTTTACCAGCTGGAGCACCAGCTGGAGCGCCGTATTCTGGCGCTGCTGGCGCTGGCACAGGCCAGCGAAGGGTTGCTCACCGAGCGCGACCAGCAAAACCTAAACAGCGCCTGGGTAACCATCAGCCGCGACTGGCAAGAAGACAGCGTTATTGATAACTATGAGCTGCACTGCCATTTAATTGAGCAATCTTTGGCCATGCTGGCCGGGTTATCACGGCAAATGGAGCAGCCCTGCGCCGAGGCTTTGGGCGAGCCACAAAGCAACAACGAGTCCGCCAGTTACCCAAGCCGCTTTAAGCACCTGGAGGTACTGCACTTTACAACCCGCCTGCTACCGGCGGTGGTTGAACAAATTGGCCGTATCCGCGCACTGGGTACTTACTCGGCAGCGGCGGGCTTCGTCGATGCCCATCACGACAGCAAGCTACGCTACGTTATTCAGTGCACCCGGGTTAACAACGAGAAGCTGCGCCACCAGATCAAGCGCCTGGAGGGCATCTTAGAGCAAGACATCGGCCTTTTAAGTCAGCTTAAAAGCTATGAGCTAAAACTGATGTTTTTACTCAACATGGTAGAGACAGACATCCTGCATGAAGGCGCACAAAACGCCGACAGCAACCGTATTTATAACCTGGCCACCGATATCATCGACGTTTACCTGTCCATCGTCGACAACGGTGTCGACCTTATTAGCCAGTGGCACGACGCGGATATGGATCAGTGGCTAGTCGGCCAGCCCCCAGAGCGCTAACAGCGCAAGACTGCGCCGGCCCCTGACCCAGCCTGCGCGCCCATAGGTAGCACCGCTTGCCCGGCTCGGGCACAATAAACACCTATGGTTTGCGTCAGTGGATGAGTCAGCATGAAAAAACAGCAACGCCTGTGGGCCGCGAGTTGCGCTTTTGTTTTTGGCGCTAGCGCCTGCGCCCAAAGCACGCGCGATAACCCCGGGTTACCCCACTACCCGTCCATGGAGCAGTGCCTGACCGAGCGTGTTTTACACGCCGCCCCCGACATGACCATTGCCCAGCTGCGGGAGTCGTGTGAGCCTCTGCTGGAGCCAGCTCAGGCAAATACACTGCAGCAGCAGGACATCGGGGTGCTGGACACACGAATGAAAGTCGAGTCCATCGCCAGCGTCAATCGCTTTATCCTTACGCCCCATAACCGCAACTATATTTTGCCGGCCAGCTTTACTCACCACCCTAATGACGCCCCCTTCACTGAGGCGGTGGGCGATCCGGTGGATCTGCAAAATACCGAAATTGACTTTCAAATCAGCTTAAAGGTATTGATTGCGCAAGATTTGCTGCACGACAACGGCAACCTCTACCTCGCTTACACCAACCACTCGTTTTGGCAGGCCTACAACGGCGATATCTCGCGCCCGTTTCGCGAGACCAACCACGAGCCCGAGCTGCTGTTTTCCGCCACCAGCGACTGGGAGATTTTTGGCTTTCAGAATGTTGTTAACCAAGTGGGTCTGGTGCACCAGTCCAACGGCCAGGCGGGCAGCCTGTCGCGCAGCTGGAACCGCATTCGGGCACGGACGATTTTTGAACGCGGCAATCTGGCCCTGGCTTTCTCGCCCTGGTATCGCATCCCCGAAGACCTTGAGGATGACGACAACCCGGATATTGAAGACTACCTCGGCCACTATGAGCTCGGCGGCGCCTACAGTTACAACAACCATATTTTTGATGTGATGACCCGCCGCCCCTTTAGTGACAAGGGCTCGCTGGAACTTGGCTGGAGCTTTCCGCTGCGGCCCACCGTGCGGGGTTATGTAAAGTACTTTAACGGCTACGGCGCGAGCTTGATCGACTACAACGTCAAAACCGAATCGTTAGGCCTTGGGGTGGTTTTTACCGATCTGTTCTAGCGCTTGGTGCGTACCTGTTGCAGTAAAACCAACCGCAGGAGACACCCCATGCGCCGATACCGCCACGTAAGACTATTAGTTACCAGCACATTATTGTTTGGCTGCATTGCCGCGTTAAGCGGCTGTGCCGGCCCCAACATCGATCAGTACCTCAACAATCAACCCGCGTTTGCGCCCCGGGAATTTTTTCAGGGGGAGCTAAGCGCTCACGGCGTCTTAAAAAATCGTGGCGGTGAGGTCACCCGCTACTTTAATGCCACCATCGATGCCAGCTGGGATAACGGCATTGGCACCTTAAAAGAGCGGTTTGAGTTTGACGACGGCGAAATCCAGTTTCGCACCTGGACCCTGACGCCCACCTCAGAGACCACCTTTAACGCCACCGCCGGCGACGTTATCGGCACGGGCACCGGCACAACTGCCGGCAACGCGCTTAACCTTAACTATGTGCTGGAGGTCGATTACAACGATCGCAAGCTGCAATTAAAGGTCGATGACTGGATGTGGCGGGTCGACGAGCAGACCGTGATAAACCACTCCAGCCTAAGCAAATGGGGGTTTGCGGTGGGCAGCATTCAGCTGGTGATCCGTAAAGAACCCTAAAGCTATCGCTTTTTGCATCCACCGCACGCAAAACTCTGTAAATGAAACAGTGGCTTACGCGCTCCGGGGCTGGCACTTAGAGTCGACTTTGTGTATAAAGTTGTCGTAGATCGAGCGATTGGTTATGCCAACATGCAGGTAAAACCACGGTCGATTCTCCATGCACACTAAGGCCGATTTGAGTCATACATAATCCGTGCGAGCTTATGGCAGTACATCAGGATAATCGACAAACAGGCGCTAATCTGTGGCACTTCGCTGTGGCGGGGGCCCACGTGCATGCGCACCGCCGTCAGGGCAGACGCTACCAACCTTACTATCTCGATCCCCCGGTCTGCTCACCCAGTATTGTCATCTAATTATTATTTAATACCGGCGCTGTCAATCACCGCGCCGAGCAACTGGGGTGTTCTCACACCATGATGTTATTAGCTATTATCCTGCTGCCCATGATTGGCGCCGCCGTGCCCTTTATGACCGAGCGCATGGGGCGCACACTGTGCGCTTACTCGGCCGCCATCGGCCCTTTAATTGCGCTGGGGCTGTTAATCAGTAGCGCGCCCACCGTGTTTAGCGGTGAAGTGCTCTACAGCCAAACCAGCTGGCTGCCCTCACTGGGGCTAAACCTTAATTTGCGCCTCGATGGTTTGGGCCTGATGTTTGGCTTTTTGATTGTCGGCATCGGCCTGCTGGTTATTTTGTACGCCCGTTACTATCTGGCCCAACGCGACTCTCTGGCAAAACTCTACGCCCTGCTGCAACTGTTTATGATGGCGATGCTGGGCATCGTTATGTCAGATAACTTAATGTTGCTGATTGTGTTCTGGGAGATCACCAGCCTCGTCTCCTTTTTGCTGATTGGCTATTGGTCTAATCAATCGGACGCGCGCAAGGGCGCACGCATGGCGCTGGCCGTCACCGGTGCCGGCGGCCTATGTCTAATTGCCGGCGCACTGCTGATCGAGCGCATTGTCGGCAGCTTTGAGCTGGGGGCCATTTTTGCCGCCGGCGATGAGATCCGCGCCCACGCAAGTTATCCGGTTATTCTGATTCTGGTACTGCTGGGCGCCTTTACAAAATCGGCGCAGTTCCCCTTCCAGTTTTGGTTGCCCCACGCCATGAGTGCGCCCACGCCGGTCTCGGCTTATTTACACTCGGCCACCATGGTAAAAGCCGGGGTGTTTTTACTGGCGCGGATGTATCCGGCCCTGGCGGGCACCGATTGGTGGTTTTATATCGTCACCTTTACCGGCATGACCACCATGCTGTTTGGCGCTTACAACGCGCTGTTTAAACACGATCTAAAAGGCCTGTTGGCCTACTCCACCATCAGCCACCTGGGGCTGATTACCATGCTGTTTGGCTTTGGCACCCAGCTGGCCGTGGTGGCCGGTATTTTCCATATCATCAACCACGCCACTTTTAAGGCCTCACTGTTTATGGCCGCCGGTATTATCGACCACGAAACCGGCACCCGGGATATGCGCAAAATTAACGGCATGTGGAAGTACATGCCGCACACCGCGCTGCTGGCCATGGTAGCGGCGCTGGCGATGGCCGGGGTGCCGCTGCTTAACGGCTTCTTAAGTAAAGAGATGTTCTTCTCAGAGGCGCTTCACCTGGAGTCTATGGGCATGTTCAGCTGGCTCTTCCCGCTGCTGGCTACCCTCGCCGGGGTATTCTCGGTGGCTTACTCGGTGCGCTTTATTCACGATGTATTTTTTAACGGTGAGCCGATCGACTTGCCCAAGTTTCCGCCCCACGAGCCGCCGCGCTACATGATCGTGCCGGTGGAGATATTGGTGGGCTTGTGCCTTTTGGTGGGTATTGTGCCCAACCTGACGATAGCGCCATTTTTAGAGGCCGCCAGTTTGGCGGTACTGGGCGAGCAAATGCCCGAGTACCACATTGCCATCTGGCACGGTATTAACCTGCCGCTGATTATGAGCCTGGTGGCGATGGCCGGCGGGCTGATTATGTACAGCCAGCGCACCGGCCTGTTTGCTTTTTACGAGCGCAAATTCCGCCACGATGAAAAAATTGTGTTCGAGTCCCGGGTGCAGTTTTCAGTGCGGGTCGCCCAGCGCTTTACTGACTTTATTCAAAACAATTCGCTGCAACGCTACATGGCGCTATTAATTGCCAGCGCCGTGGCCGCCATTGGTTACGCGCTGTGGAATATGCCGCAATTGCTCGGCCCCATTGCGGTAAGCGATATCGAGCCGGTGAGCTTACTGGGGGCCGTTATTCTTATTATCGGTGCCTTTGGTACGGTGTTGCTGCACCACAACCGCTTGGCGGCGCTGTTATTACTGAGCGTTGTAGGGCTGATTGTCTCGCTGATTTTTGTCCGTTACTCGGCGCCGGATTTAGCGCTAACGCAACTGTCGGTCGAGGTGGTCACCATCGTTTTGCTGATGCTGGCGCTGTACTTTATGCCGCAGCTAACCCCCAACGAGTCGGGCAATAAACGCGTCGCGCGCGATATCGTGCTGGCCGGTGCCGCCGGTATTGGCATGGGCCTGATTACGCTGGCGCTACTTACCCAACCGTTCGATTCGATTGCCGATTACTACCTCGCCAACAGCGTCAGCGGTGGCGGCGGCGCCAACGTGGTGAACGTGATTCTGGTGGACTTCCGGGGTTTTGACACCCTGGGCGAGATTACCGTACTGGCCATTGCCGCGGTGGGCATTTACGCCATGCTCAACGGCCTGCACCTGCCACTGCCCCAGGCCGATGGCGAAGGCCGCCGCTGGGACAAAGAGCCCCACCCACCTATTCTGGCGGTTATGGCGCGTATTCTGTTGCCACTGGCGCTGCTGGTCTCGGTGTTTATCTTTTTGCGCGGCCACAATGCGCCGGGGGGCGGCTTTATCGCCGGCCTGGTCACCAGCGTCGCGCTGATTTTGCAGTACGTTGCCTCGGGCACCGCCTGGATGCAGGAGCGTTTGCGTTGGCGCTATCGCCGGGTCGCAGTATCCGGCGTGTTAATCGCCGCGCTCACGGGTATCGGCAGCTGGTTTTTAGGCTACCCGTTTTTAACCTCAACCTTTGGCCACTTTACCATTCCGCTGATCGGCGAGATCGAAATCGCCTCGGCCATGGCCTTTGATATTGGCGTATACACAACAGTGGTCGGTGCAACCATGCTGATTCTTGCCCATCTGGGTAAGTTGGCGCAAACCAGCCACTCCCCTCGCCCGGCTACCAGCAAGCCCTATAGCAGCCAAGAATTAACCAAAGGAGAGGACTAGTGGAAATTTTAATGGCAACTGTCATTGCTGTACTCACCAGCTGCGGTGTTTACCTGCTGCTGCGCGGGCGTACTTTTCCGATTATTCTCGGATTAACTCTGCTCACCTACGGCGTGAACCTGTTTATTTTTATCTCCGGCCGGCTCAACCCCGGCAGCAGCACGATTATCGGTGTGGGCGAGCAATACGCCGACCCACTCCCCCAAGCGCTGGTACTAACGGCTATCGTTATCAGTTTTGCCATGACCGCCTTTGTGCTGGTGCTGGCACTGCGCGCCCGGGCCGAGCTCGGCAACGATCACGTGGACGGTCGCATCAGCGTGGAGGATGTTAAATCGTGAGTCATTTGGCTATCGCTCCTGTTTTAATCCCACTGCTAACCGGGATTTTATTGCTACTCGGCACCGGCCGGCCGCTGACCATTCAGCGCAGCATCAGTTTTTTAAGTATCGTCGCTCAGGTAGCCGTGGCTACCGCTCTGGTTATTGGCACCGCCGGTGGCGAGATAACCGTGTACGCTTTGGGCAACTGGGCGCCGCCTTTTGGCATTGTGCTGGTGGTCGACCGGCTCAGCGCGCTGATGGTCTTTACCGCCGTGGTGCTGGCTTTTTTTAGTTTGTGGTATGCCGTGCGCGGTAACGATAAACCCGCCGACAGCCTGCACAGTGTGGTGCACTTTTTGTTAATGGGCGTAAACGGCGCGTTTTTAACCGGCGATTTGTTTAACCTGTTTGTGTTTTTTGAAGTGCTGCTGATCGCCTCTTACACGCTGTTGCTGCACGGTGGTGGCGCGGCCCGAATCAAATCGGGCCTGCACTATGTGCTGCTAAATTTGGCGGGCTCCAGCCTGTTTTTGTTAGCCGCGGCCATTTTGTACGGTGTGACCGGCACCCTAAACATGGCCGACATGGCCGTGAAGGTTGCTAACGCCACGCCTGAGCAAACGCCACTGCTTACCGCCGGGGCGCTATTGTTACTGGTGGTGTTTGGCCTAAAGGCGGCCATGGTACCTCTGTACTTTTGGCTGCCACGAGCCTATGCCTCGGCCTCGGCACCGGTCGCGGCGATGTTTTGTATCATGACCAAAATCGGCCTGTACGCCATCATCCGTGTCTACTCGCTGGTGTTTGGCAGCGAGGCCGGTGAGCTTGCCAATATCGCGCAGCCGTTTCTCTGGCCACTGGCGCTGGTAACACTAGCGCTGGGCGCTACCGGAGCACTGGCGGCGCGCGAGCTGCGCCTGCAAATTGCCTATCTGGTGGTGGTATCGGTGGGCACCTTACTGGCGGGCATCGCCCTCAACAATGTTCAGGCCCTAAGCGCCACCCTGTACTATTTGGTGCACTCCACCTGGATTTGCGGCGCGTTATTTTTACTCGCCGACGTGATCGTACGCCAGCGCGGCGCCACCGCCGATCGGATTATTACCGGGCCGGCGGTGCGTCAGGCGGTTAAACTCGGTGGGCTGTTTTTTATCGCTGCCGCCGCCATTATCGGCATGCCGCCGCTGTCGGGTTTTGTGGGTAAGCTGATGATTTTAAGCGCCGCGCAAACCGACCAACAAACCTTTTGGTTGTGGGCGATACTGCTGCTGGCAAGCTTTGTCATGATCACCGCCCTTAGCCGCAGTGGTAGCACCTTATTTTGGCGCACCGAAAACCGCGTCGCCAAAGCCGACAAAGCCGATCGCGGCGCCCTACTGGCGGTAATTTGTATGCTGAGTTTAACGTTGGTGTTAAGCGTGGCCGGTGACCCGGTAGTGCGTTTTACCCAGGCGCTGGCACAACAAACCCTAACCCCGTCACTGTATATCGATGCGGTGCTTAGCCACGAAACCCTAAGCGGTGCTCACGCCGGAGGTGCCCATGACTGAGGTGGCAAACAAAAAAACGTTGTTCCCGCACAAGCTGCTCAGCCTGTTTATGCTGCTGCTGTGGTTACTAATGGCCAACAGCATTAGTCCGGGGCAGTGGATTCTGGGCGGCATACTGGCCTGGGGGATTCCCTACTTAACGCAATCGTTTTGGCCGCAATCGATGGTGCTCTCCTCGCCCATGCTGGCAACGCGGTTTGTGGGGCTGGTGCTGTGGGACATTATTATTGCCAACATGCAGGTGGCGTTACTGATTTTAGGCTCGCGGCAAAAACTGCAGCCGGCCTTTATGAAGGTGCCTTTGGAACTAAAACAAGACTTCACCATTACCTTGCTGGCCAACACCATTTCGTTAACACCCGGTACCGTCACCGTCGACCTGCAAATGGACGAGGGGTATTTGTTGGTTCACGGCCTGCACGTCACCGATATAGAGGCGGCTATCGCCGCAATCAAACGCCGCTATGAAGCGCCTCTAAAGGAGATATTCGAATGCTCGACTCGGTAATCCAAATCACGTTATTTATGGTGGCGCTGGCGCTGGCGCTTAACCTCTGGCGGCTGTGTATCGGCCCCTCACTACCCGACCGCATTTTAGCGCTAGACACTATGTACATTAACTCTATCGCGGTGCTGGTGCTGTTTGGCATGCACGAGCGCAACAGCCTGTATTTTGAGGCCGCATTACTGGTAGCGGTAATGGGTTTTGTCGGCACAGTGGCGCTGTCAAAGTATTTACTGCGCGGCGACATCATTGAATAAAAAGCAGAGTAAGGATCGGTTATGAGTTTTGCCTTAGAAGTGTTAATCAGTGTATTACTGTTTGCCGGCGCCTGCTTTGCCTTAGTGGGCTCCATTGGCCTGGCGCGGTTACAAGATTTTTTTATGCGTCTACACGGCCCCACCAAAGCCACCACTTTGGGGGTTGGCGGCGTCATTGTCGGCTCGATTATCTTTTTCTCAAATCAAGGCCAGGGTCTTAGCTTGCACGAGCTGTTAATTGCCCTATTCTTGTTTATTACCGCCCCGGTAAGCGCCCACATTGTGGGCAAAGCCGCGCTGCATATGCAGCTTGCCTGCGAAGAGCGCACGCGGAATGTGAGTTGGCGGGATGGAAAGAAGAATTCGGATTAGTTGAGGAACGGGGAACGGCTCAAGGGGAACGAAATGACTGCAGCCTATGCCGTTTCACATTGCCAATGATGGATTATCACCACCAGCAGAGCAAAGAGAACCTAAAAAAACTGTCCGGAATTAGTTGACCACTACAGTTGTTTGAGTCTACGAACAATCCAGCCCCGCCGATGCTCAAAATCGTACCCCTCTCCCGAACCACACAAAAATTCCCGCCGGACACAGCGGGCGACGCAGTGGTAAAAAGGTGTGTCATCGAGAGAAATCAAGCGCTTGCGTGGCTGAGTCATGGCTCCTCCTTGAACGCCGGTGCTGTGAAATCCTTAAATTTACTTTGGTTCAGGGATGTGGCACTGTCAAGCTTGTGCTGCTTAAGCGTGTCATGGCCAAACGGGAGTCAGAAATTGAAGATAATAATATCGACGATTTTACTTTTGCTGAGTACTACAATAGCGGCAGAAGACGGACTGGTGATTCAGCTCACTATCAACGAAGAAACATCAGACGGATCAGAGAAAAGTAGATACATAAATGCAGTTCTACTAAGTTATCCTGGAACATCCACCTCTAAGTTCCCTGATCAATATGAAGTTAAGTTTCAGATCGATCCTCCTAAAAATGACACGTTTGACCTAGTGTTTACCCTCAAAGATACGTCTTCTGGAAACCCATACTACGTCGGCGCTGTTCCAGTCTCGATAAAAGCTGGCGAATCCAGAACCGTCATTTTTGAACGTAACAATCGCATTTATAACATCGTTCTGGACACATCCTATGGGAAGCTGCCATAACAAGCGACTGTGGTAAAAATCAAGTCTTGAATCGTGAATTCGATTTATAAGCAACTACGAAGCACCGCTTTTAAATCCCCTGCAGCCAGCCGAGCGGAGGTCTATTTTAGTGGGTAAGCAAATAGTGACAAGGTGAATGGCGCGAAGCGACAGAGAGGGCAGCCTGGGCTGCATTTGCGCAAGCATCGCCACGCCATGGAGAAGGTGAATGCCGGAGGCAGAGAGGCCGTCCTGGGCCGCGGCGTGTCGATGCGGCCCGCTAAAATGGCCGGATGAGGCCTAGCGATTGCAAAGCGCTGCTTTGCGCGTAGCCGAACGACGGCAAGCTCAGCTTGCCGGCAGGACGCGAGGGGACCCGAAGGGCTGAGGTGCCGGGGTGCGTTTGACGTGCATGGATGCACTAATGCAGCGAGCGCATGGACGCGCAGGAGCAGCATTGATTACTTCTTGTCGCACAACAAGAAGTAATTCGCCCGCCCGGCGACTGAGGGCAAACAAAGCAGTAACCAACCAATGTAGTCGTATGGCATCCAAAGCACTACGTAGTCAACAAAACCACTGGATACCGGCTCAAGGCCGGTATGACGGAGAAAACCCGTGTCAAGTTTGTGGGTGTCCTTGATATGTGGAAAAAACACCCTTTCTATTCGCCCGTCTCGCCAATGGTTTTGGTTTTATCGGTTCGGTGGTAAACACTTGGCGACTTTGTCTCCCAAAAGACCTACCGCTTTTGGGCGCTCCACCACTGCGGCAAGTA
Source organism: uncultured Gilvimarinus sp. (assembly GCF_963975215.1). Lineage (GTDB taxonomy): Bacteria > Pseudomonadota > Gammaproteobacteria > Pseudomonadales > Cellvibrionaceae > Gilvimarinus. Next base: position 14,844 of record NZ_CAXBFW010000005.1, on the reverse strand, counting down.
CTCGACAATGGCGTCGCCGGCGTATATTTGCGGCTCGGAATGGGTAAAATCCTCCTCGCTCTCCCACTCGGTAATTAACTCGCGCGCACGGGTGTAAGCGGACTCAAAACTATCGGCCGTGGGCAGTGCGTGTTCAAAGTAGGCCCGGCCAAAATAGGTCATGGTGTCTTCATCGCCGCAGCCAAAGCTGGTGCGATCATCCCGTGCGGCGGTAATCACTAAATGCTCCGGCGCTTTAAGCGACTCTATAAAGCCGCCGGAATAACACGCCGAGATAATAATCACCTTCCACTTTACGTTTAAATTATTAACGGTTTGGGCCAAATCCCCGGCGGCCAAACCCAAAAACTCGTGCCCCGGCGTAGCCAGATAAAATTCATGATCGCTCGAGCCGTGGCTCGTCAGATACAACAATAAAATATCCTGCTCGGGGTCCATCTTTTGGCTGACCGACTGCAACGCTATAGGCAGGGATATGTTGCTCGCCAAGGGCGCCTCGCCCAGGGTATCTGGATGGTTGCCCAACAGCAGTGAGCGGCCGGCGCTGGAAAAGTCTGTATCCAGCAACGTCTGAACGGTTTTTGCCTCAAGGGTAAACACATCTTGCGTGCCATCGCCGGCGACAATTACAGGGTACAGATCAATCGCCTGCGGGTTGTGCGCCGCCACAGCATCCAGTGCTTTTTGTAATACCGCCGGCTGATCAAACAGAGCTTGCTCGACCCGCTGCTTGCGCGCCCAACGCTGTTGTTCTGATTGGGACTCGCCACGAAAGCGACCGTAGGCCCATTCGCCGGCTTCCATCACCTCGCCGCTGGCCACATCAACCCGCTCGCCAAAACCATCGAAGTAGCCCATGGCAAATTCGCCGGTGTAGCGCCATTTATCGTTGTGCCAGATACCGTAGCCCTCGTAGGCACCGTCGACGAATTCACCAGCGTAGTAACTGCCATCGGCGCCGGTAAAAGTCCCCTGCCCGTCAATTACCCCCGCGGTAAAATCACCGATATAAATATCACCATCGGCGGTGGTTAGCTGCCCCTCACCGGTAAAATCATAGTCGACAAACTCACCTTGATATTCCGTCCCATCACTACCGGTATAAATGCCCTCGCCGGTAAAGCGCCCCGCGATAAAGTCGCCCTGATAAGTATCACCCGTCGCCATACTCAGGGTGCCCTCGCCATCCATCATCCCCTCAGCAAACTCGCCCTCATAAACTTCGCCGTTAGGCCACTCAAGCCGCCCTTCACCGCTGAGCAAACCATCGCGTAATTCGCCGCTGTAGCGCGAGCCGTCGGGCAACGTTAGCGGTTGCCCCGCGGTGTCGGCTGACACGCAGCCGGCATTGAGCAAAATACACAGTAACCATAACGGCCAGCTAACGCCTGGGTTCATGCTTCGGGCACTCCGGTTAATAAACTGATGGATTCCAGCGCCTGTTTGGCTACCGCCTCGCCTTTAAAACTATAACCTATAGTGATGGGCCTGCCATTGCGCCGGTGAGCTTGAACTTTGTAGAAAGTGGCGTGGCTGTTACCGCTCTGGCTGGAGTAGCTCTCGGCAATGTCTAAATGCGTCAGCTCTGAGCGAGGCACGCGCGTACTGGACAAATTTATACCCAATAGTTTGCGCTGCGCAATCAATTGCTGGCGACCAAAAGTTACATCAAGGCTGGTTAGCAAAAAGTACAAACAAGGCAGTACCACCACCGCGCCGATACCCATAAACAGCGGCCCCATAAAATCCGCATCGATAAAGTAACCGGCGAAAAAGGCAACCGCGCCAAATATGATACCCACCAATTTAGCACCAGCGCTTTTAAACGCCGGGTAATGCATCGCAATACCGCCGGGTATTTGTTGAATATCCAGCGCGCTGTTTAGCAATTGCTCGCGCTCTTGCAAAGCTTGCTCGTGGTTTTCACTAGAGCTGCGTACTTGCACCGCGCTTGCACCGGTAGCAAATACCGGCACCTCGTAACTGCGATCAAAGTCGGCCCCGGTTAGCTCGGCCACAACGTGTAAGCGCCACAGGTGATAGCGGTTAGCCTCCGGCTCCGACTCGGGCAGCCCGGCATCCACATCAAACAAAAGCTCTAACAGTGTTCCGTGGCTACTGCGCTGGGTATGGGCATACCCCTCGCGCTGCCAAACGCAGTTTTCGCGGCGCTTGCGATCTTTGCCGCTGCCGGTGTAGTAACTCTCCAGGCACTGCAGGGTTACTTTAAAAGCATGAGCCCGATCGTAGGGTAGTTTTACATCAATAGTGCCGCCAAACTGCCCGCCAATAGCGCCGGGGTAAGGGTCGAGCTGCAACGGCGCCGGCCCAAAGCGGCGCCACTTGGCCGTCTCTGTTACCGCCCAAAACACCAGGCCCGCCCCCACCAGCGGAAACAGCAAACCGACCAACGCCACAGTGTTACCGTCTAAAAACTCGGCGATGCAATTAATACCGGTGGGGATGGCAATCAAGTTCCAAAAAACGGCAAAACACCAGGCAAAAATCATGATGGTTTTGCCGCTGCTTTTGATGGTGGCGCTGGCCCAGCTCCGGCGAGTCAGCCAGGGTTTGTTGTGAGCCGATGTACTTGCCAGCTCCTCTAATGGCGCCAGCAATAAATAGGCAATGATGCCAATACCCACCCCGCCAAACAGCACCACAAAGATCATTTCAAAACCGATCATCTCCGGCCGTAGGTCGCGGTTTAACACAGCGCTGGAAGGCTCGGCAGGATTCACATAAGCCGTTACCGGGCTGTTACTGGCGGCGGCGCGCTCCAACCTGCGGCCAAGGCTGTAATTAAAGTCGCCTATATTATCGAATGAATCATCAATAGATACTCGCTGGCCACTGTAGCTTAGCCCCTGATACTCGTAGCGGTAACTCGCGGTCGCCTTATAAGTGGTCGAGTGGTCGCCATGGCTGACTTTTAATTCTGCCCGGCTCAATTGCGCCGGCACCGCTTGCCACTGCTTCATTTGTTGCCAATCGCTAAACTGAGGCCACACCCCAAAAAGTGCCATACAAACACCTACGGCGGCAAACGGCAAACCAAACAGCAACCCCACCCAACGTTTTTTTATACGCTTCCAAAGACTGCCAGAAGCCTGAGTATTTGCGTGCAAGTAGGTTCCCCCCTGAGTCATAGCCTATCCCTTTTTGTATTATCTTAGGCTTTTAAGATACCATCTTTCGCCACGATAGTTTATCCGCAGCCTGCCGCACCGGCGGGCCTCAACACTGCGAGACACCTATGGCCCGCACCATTGCCATTGTAGAAGACGAACAGGCCATCGCCGATAACTATCGCGATGCCTTAACGCGACTTGGCTATCGCGTTAACCACTACTTAGATCGCCCCAGTGCTATGGCAGCCTTTAGCCAGTCACTACCGGATTTAGCCATCATTGATGTTGGGCTGGGTGACGATGTAGAGGGTGGCTTTGAGTTGTGCCGCGAGCTGCGCAGCCGCGCGCCCGAGCTGCCGATTGTATTTTTAACCGCCCGCAGCGATGAGTTTGATGTGATCTCGGGGCTGCGTCTGGGCGCCGATGACTACCTCACCAAAGACATCGGCCAGGCTCATATGCTGGCGCGCATCAGTGCACTGTTTCGGCGTATCGATGCTCTGCGCCAACCCGCCCGCGCCGACGACACCCTAACCCGCGGTGAGCTGCGCATTAACACCTCGCGCATGAGTGTGCACTGGCGCGAGCAAGCTATCGACTTAACCGTCACCGAGTTTTGGATTTTACACTCGCTGGCGCTGCATCCGGGGCACGTTAAAAATCGCCAACAACTGATGGATGCCGCCAACGTGGTGCTGGACGACAACACCATCACCTCGCACATTAAGCGCATCCGGCGCAAGTTTAACCAGCTCGACGACACGTTTGACCGGATACAAACGGCCTACGGCATGGGCTACCGCTGGCGCGAGGCGCCGTGAAGCTACGTCGCCAACTAGCCCTGATCAGCCTAATTGCCCTGGTGTTGCCGTGGGCACTGGGGCAGTACCTGCAAGTGTTTGACCGCTTGCTGCGCGAGGGACAAATTCGCGCCCTTAGCGCCACCGCCGAGGCCGTCGCCGCCCGCCTGGGGGCCGACACGGCCCTGCTGGATAACGCCCACCTAAGCAACCGCGCCAGCCTCGATGCCGACCTGGAAATCTACGCCCACACGCTGGCATCACCGCCCATGTTGGATGGCTACGCGCAAGACTGGCAGATGTTCGCGCTAACACCCCGGCTGTTTACCAATGAAGCAAATACCACAACCGACGATAGCCTTAAATTTCAGCTATCCACGGGTGTTTACGGTGACAGCTTATTTATATTAGCCGAGGTCACCGACCCCGAGCGCCGTTTTCACCACAGTGGCAGCACTCACCTGGCCAGCGGCGACCACCTGATTATCGCCAACCAACAACACCCGCTGGGGAGTCGTTACTACGCCATTCGGGCACAGGCTCCCGGACGCATTGAGGCGGTGTACCGCGACTCTGTGGGGCAGCGCCGCCCGGATTACCGCATTCGCGGCTTTTGGCGCGAAACCGCCGAGGGTTACCGGGTAGAGCTACGCATGCCGCTCGCCATGGCGAGCGAGGGCTTTGCCATATCCGCTATATCGCAGCAGTCAGGCGCCAAGCTGCGTGCCGCCGGCACCGCCAGCCCCTGGGCCGAGGTGGCGGGCGGCCCGGATGCCGGGGTATTACCCGGCACCGAGGGCCGCTTAATTCAGCAACAACCCCCGCTTGGCGATGCCCTTACGGTATTTGCCCGCCCCGGCATGCGCTTGTGGGTCACCGACCGGCAGGGGTGGCAAGTAGCGCAAGCCGGCCAACTTACCTCCGTCAGCCCCAAGCGCCACCCGCTGCTGCAGTGGCTATTAGACTTTGCCGGCCAACGCGACACCCTGCCCCCCTGGCAGCCAAGCCACAGCGGGCGCTTACAGCAAGGCCCGGCGACGGCAGCGCTTAACGGCACGGCCGCTAACCGCTGGTACCGCAACGGCTCTGACGATATCGCCAGTGTCGCGGCGCCCCTGTATCTGGATTGGCCCAGCGCGGGCGCGGTGGAGTCACAGTTGGCAGGCGCGGTGGTCATCGAGCAGCGCCTGCAACCCTGGCAAGGCCTGGGCGTTACGGCACTGGAGCGTCTGGCCTGGGTCAGTGCCATCAGTGGCGCGCTGCTGATATTGGTATTGGTGGGTTACGCCAGCTGGCTCTCGGCGCGAATTCGGCGGTTGTCGCGCGCCGCCAACGAGGCTCAATCGCTGCCACTCACTCAAGCGCTTACACACTGGCCCCGCTACCGCCTCAACGACGAGCTGGCCGACCTTGCGCGCCAGTACCGCGACCTGCTCACTCAGGTGCACGGTCATACCGACTACTTAAAAAGCTTAACCGGAAAGCTCTCTCACGAGCTGCGCACCCCACTGGCCATTGTGCGCTCCTCACTTGATAACATGGCCGCTAATATCGACACGCCGCGGGCCTCCGATGAGCCGCTAACGGTATACCTTGAGCGGGCCCGCCTCGGCAGCGAGCGCCTGAGCGCGATTATTACCGCCATGAGTGAGGCCGACCGGGTCGAGGCGAGTATTAAAGCCAGCGAGCCCGAGGCCATCGACTTGGCCGAGCTGCTTAACGACATGGCCGCCGCCTATCGCAGCGCCTACACCGGCCATCGTTTTAACGTAACAGTCGCCCCCGCCGCAGCCGGCGCCTACCAGAGCGTCGTAGCCCCCGAGCTACTGGTGCAATTGCTGGACAAACTGGTGGACAATGCCACCGATTTTGGTCCGCCAGACACCGCCATCGAATTACAGCTGCAACTGTGTCAGGATGACGAGCTGGGCCTAAGCTATCGCCTCAGTGTGCGCAATCAGGGGCCCGGGTTGCCTGCCGAGCTGGAGGGGCGGCTGTTTAACTCCCTCACCTCGTTGCGCAGCGGCAGCGGCAACAGCGCGCACCACAGCCGGGTGCATCTGGGGTTGGGGCTCTATATCGTCGAGCTGATTGCCCGGGCCCATCAAGGCCGGGCGCGGGCGCACAATACCGCCAATGGCGTCTGCTTTATGGTCGAGCTTCCCGCCAACAACCCGGGAATGTCGGCCAAGCGCCCAGAGACACTGGGCTAATTAAGCTATTGACATGCCGTTTAAAATAGGTAAAATGCCGCGTCTTTCAGATTCGTAGTATTTTCAGTTACACAGTAATTAATAGGAGCAACACGGTGGCAAATTCACCTCAAGCCAAAAAACGTGCACGCCAGAACGAAAAAGCTCGCAAGCACAACGCCAGCCTGCGCTCCATGGCGCGTACCTACTTGAAGAAAGTAGACGCAGCCATCGAAGCAGGTGACGCAGAACAAGCAAAAGCAGCCTTCGCCGCTGCTGTGCCAGTTCTTGATCGCATTGCTGATAAGGGCATTATTCACAAGAATAAAGCCGCTCGTCACAAGAGCCGCCTGAACAGCAAAATCAAAGCCTTGGCCGCCTAATAGGCTCATCGCTTGTAAAAAACCGGCTGCGGCCGGTTTTTTTATGCCTGGAAGTACCGGAAACGGAACAAGCGAAACGCAGAACGTAAGGCGCAGCTCCTCTTTTCAATCTCCCATCCTCCGTAAACGCTCTCCCTCCAGCTATTTCGCAAAACCGTCACCGCACTGCAACATAAACTTCAAAAAGCTGACGTATAACTCTGGGCAGGCAACCAACAGAGGGACTAATCGCCATGCTGCCGAGAGAGCACTACCTTAAGCAACCGTTTCAGGGTCACCGCAGCCTGAAGCAACCAGAGGCACTCACCAGCGCTCAGACCCGCCTGCTTAAAAAGCACGGCTCGCTGATTACCGCGCTGCTTAACGACGAAGTACTCAACCCCACATTGGACGATATGCGCACTGTGCGGATCATTACGCAAAAAAGCGCGCCCACCAACCCGGTAGAGCAAGCCTGGCTCAAGTACGAGGCGCTATTAGCCGAACAAAAGCCCAAGCGCCGCCTCAAGCGCAGCGCTTAATCGCGGCTAGTGGCCACCAACTGATACGCCCGCCCAGCCGCTTCGCGGCGGCTGCGGCGCCGTTGCCTTCACGGACTAATTTTAAGGCACTTAAGCTGTGGCGCCAGGCCTCTAGCTTGCCTCCCCTAAGCGAGTGCATGATCGCGCTACCCACCCCCCGACTAACGATTCTTTGCGCTCACAACGGTAGATTTTTTTACTAAAGGGCAATATGATAGCGCTACCATACAATAAAAACCGAGGCCACTTGTGAGCATTACCGCCACCGAGCAAACACCTAACGCCAAACAGTCCACCGCCAAACTCAGCTTTTGGGAGAAAGCCGGCTTTGGCGCCGGTGACCTGGGGTTCAATTTTTTCTGGGCCACCTGGTCATCGTACCTGATGATTTTTTACACCGACGTGTTTGGCATCTCGGCCGCGGCGGTGGGCACTATGATGCTGCTGACCCGCATCGTGGACGCTTTTACCGACCCGGCGATGGCCGCCATCGCCGACCGCACCCGCTCGCGCTGGGGCAAGTTTCGCCCCTACCTGCTGTTTGGTGCCATACCCATGGCCGGCGCTGCCATCTTGACCTTCACCATCCCGGACATCAGCGAGGGCGGCAAACTTATCTGGGCCTACGCCACTTACACGCTGATGATGCTGTGCTACACCATTTTAAGCATTCCCTACTCGGCACTGTCCGGCGTTATGACCGGCGATTCACAGCAGCGCACCACCCTCATCAGCTTTCGTTTTATCGGCGCCTTTGTCGGCACCATGATCGTTAATTGGTTGACACCCGACATGGTGAAATGGCTAGGCGGCGATAACGAAGCGCTCGGCTGGCAGTTAACCATGGGCCTTTATGGTGTGGTTGCCGCCGTATTGTTTGTTGTAGTGTTTGCCACCACCCGCGAGCGAATTACCCCGCCCGAGGGCCAACAAACGCACTTTACCAGCGACATTAAAGATCTGATTGATAACAAGCCCTGGCTGATTTTGTTTAGCCTGGCGCTGATTATTATGATCACTATTTATTTACGCGGTGCCACGGGTGCATATTACTTTACGTACTTTGTCGAGCGTCCGGAGTTAATTGGCCCCTACTTAGGCTTACAGTCGGCTGCACTGGCCATAGGCGCAGCCTGCACGCCGCTGATGACCATGTACCTGGGCAAAAAACAATTAATGGTACTGCTGATGAGCATCGTCGGTATTCTGTCTATTCTGTTCTTTTTTATCCCCAAAGATATGATCTGGCTGATGTTCGCGGTCAACACCATCATCTGTTTTGCCCTGGGCCCCAAGTCGCCACTGGCTTTTTCGATGTACGCCGATACCGCCGATTACACCGAGTGGAAAACCGGCCGGCGCGCCACCGCCATGACATTTGCCGCGGCCACCTTCTCGCAAAAATTGGGCGGCGCCATCGCCTCGGCCGTTATCGGCTGGACATTGGGCGCACTCGGTTATGTCGCCAATCAGGCGCAAAATGATGCGTCGCAAATGGGCATTGTTGTCCTGCTCACCATTGTGCCCGGCGCAGTCGCTTTAATTGCCGCCGGCGTTGTAAGTTTTTACTCGCTGGATGAAGCCACCATGGCGCAAATTCAGCAAGACTTAGCTGACCGCAAGACCCCCGCCACTCCCTAATAGTGGCGTGAGGGTTGTGCTTTGGGTGCCCTAGGGCACCCTTTTTTATTTAGTATTCTCAGAGGAACCGCCATGCTTTTTGCCGCCCCCAATGGCCAGCACTACCATCTGCAAAGCCCCACCCTTATGCCTCGTGCGGCCGGTTTTTTGTGGAATAAAAAAATGATGATCCAAATGAACTGCCGCGGTTACGCCATCGCGCAGTTTATGCAACCCGAGCCTGCCAAATACGCCTACGCCCCCAATCTGGAGGCTAAGACGTTTATGCAGCCCGAGCAACCTTACTACGCGCACCACCCGGGCCGCTTTTTTTATATAAAAGACGAAGACACGGGCGAGATTTTCTCTGCCCCTTATGAGCCCGTGCGCAACCGCGACAGCGAGTTTTGTTTTTCGCCCGGCAAAAGCGATATCCGCTGGACGGTTAAATGCGGTAATGTGGAAATTAATCTGCGCCTCGCGCTGCCGGTAGACGATGTGGTGGAACTATGGGACGTTTCGGTTAAAAACCTCAGCGAACAAGCGCGTAACATTAGCCTCTACCCCTATTTTACCCCGGGCTATATGAGCTGGATGAACCAGAGCGCCGAGTACAACCCCGAGCTGCAAGCGGTAGTCGCCAGCTGCGTTACCCCCTATCAAAAATACCCGGACTACTTTAAAAACCAACACTTTAAAGACAAAACCTATTTGCTGGCCGAGCGCAAACCCGACGCTTGGCAAGTTCAGCGCGAAGCCTTTGAGGGCGAAGGCGGGTTGCACAACCCCGACGCCTTGCAACAAGATTTATTGCCCTGCGACGACTCGCGCTACGAGCCCCCTTTGGCGGCGCTGCAGTATCGCATCGCCCTGGCATCCGGCCAAAGCCAAAGCTACCGCTTTGCATTTGGCCCCGCCAAAGACGAGGCCGAGATTAAACAAATACGCGACCAGTACCTCAGCGAAGCGGGCTTTGATCAGGCGCGCGAGGACTACGACAATTACATCGATGAAGGTGCGGGGGTACTGCAGATCGACACCCCCGACCACGGGCTGAATAATTTCGTCAACCATTGGCTGGCGCGACAGGTGTATTACCACGGCGACGTTAACCGCTTAACCACCGACCCGCAAACCCGCAACTACCTGCAAGACAATATGGGCATGACTTACATCAAGCCCGAGATTGCCCGGCACGCGTTTTTACATTCTCTGAGCCAACAGGAAAGCTCGGGCGCCATGCCCGACGGCATTCTGTTGCACGAAGACGCCGAATTAAAATACATCAACCAAGTGCCTCACACCGATCACTGTGTCTGGCTGCCAGTGTGCTTAAAAGCCTACTTAGATGAGACCGGTGACTTTGATCTGCTAAACGAAACTGTGGTCGGTTCAGACGGCAAAACCCTGACCGTAGCCGAGCGCATCAGCGGCGCCATGAGCTGGCTGCTAAGCTCGCGCGACGAACGCGGTCTGTCCTATATCGCTCAGGGCGACTGGTGCGACCCCATGAACATGGTGGGCTACAAGGGCAAAGGCGTATCCGGCTGGTTAAGTGTCGCCACCGCCTACGCCCTTAACCTTTGGGCCGATATCTGCGAGCAAAATGCGATTGACACACCGCAGGATTTTCGCGCCGGCGCCGATGAGATTAACACATCGGTCAACACACATTTGTGGGATGGTGACTGGTACGGTCGCGGCATTACCGATGACGATATAGTCTTCGGCATTAGCAAAGATACTGAGGGCCGTATATTCCTCAACCCACAAAGCTGGGCCATATTGGCGGGCACCTGCTCGGCAGATCAGCGCGCAAAAATGATTAAAGCCGTCGAGGAGCAATTAGAAACCCCTTACGGCGTTACCATGCTCGCCCCCGCTTTTACCGCCATGCGCGAAGATGTGGGCCGGGTGACACAAAAGCACCCGGGCTCGGCCGAGAATGGCTCGGTGTACAACCACGCGGCTATTTTTTATATCTACAGTCTGTACACCATCGGCGACACGGATCGCGCGTATAAACTGTTGCGGCAAATGATTCCGGGGCCCGATGTAAACGATCTACAACAGCGCGGCCAAATGCCTATTTATATCCCCAATTACTATCGCGGCGCTTACCATCAGTTTCCACGCACCGCCGGGCGCTCCAGCCAGCTGTTTAATACCGGTACTGTTAGCTGGGTGTATCGTTCGCTGCTGGAAGGTTTATTTGGCTTAAAAGGCGATAAAAACGGTTTGACCGTAGCCCCTCAGTTGCCCGCCGATTGGCCGGTGGCGCACGTGACCCGCGAGTTTCGCGGCGCCACTTTAACGGTTAGCTACCGTCGCACAACAGCCCATAACGGCACCGTTATTTTACTTGATGGGGTTCGCCAGAACGGCTCGACAATAACGGGCTTAGTGGCCGGCCAGCACTATCAGCTCGAGGTAAGTATCGGCCCGGGTCAGCCGCAATAAGGTAATGCCAGAGGAGTGCTACAAACTCGACATACGGGTCGATTGACGCATACGTAACTCAAAGCCGATATCGACCTGTACCGGGTTATTGGGCGCGCCCTTGAGCACATTTAAAATCATTTGCGCCGCCTGCACACCCATCTCATAGCGCGGTACGTGCACACTGGACAGCGAAGGGTTTACAAACGCCGACGTTTCAAAGTCGTTAAAGCCGCACAGGGCGATATCTTTAGGTACATTTAAATTCATTCGCTGGCATTCAAACAAAGCCCCCAGCGCCAGGTCATCGTTACAGCAAAACACCGCATCGATCTTGCCCCCGGAGGTACTGAGCAAACCGCGCAGCAACTCTCCGCCAAGGGCAATCGACGATGGCGACGGCGTGGTGGTAAACAGCTCGGAGTCATACAAATCGCGCTCTTGCAGCGCCTCTTTAAAACCCGCCATACGCTGCTGCACTCGGGTATCCATACGTGCGCCGATAAACCCAATGCGCTGGTAGCCGCACTCCTTGAGTTTATTACCCACCTCGAGCCCAGCCTGAAAGTGCGAAAAACCAATGTTCATATCCAGCGGCTGCTCGAGTATCTCCATCATCTGCACCACCGGAATCGCGGCCGAACTAAGCATCCGCTGACAGGCACGGGTTTGATCGCCACCGGTAACGATCATCGCCTCGGGTGACTGACTGAGCAGCGTGCGAATCATGTTTTCTTCTTCGATGGGAGAGTAATGGGTGTCGACCATCAGCACTTTATAACCGCTGGCACCGGCCACATCGTAAATCCCGCGCAATACATCGTTAAACACAATGTTTGACAGCGACGGGATAGCAACCCCAATAACCTGCGAGCGGGCCGAGGCCAGCGAGCTGGCCGACTGGTTGGGGATATAGCCGAGCGTGTCAATCGCCTCGCGCACCCGGTGACATAGCTCTTCGGAGACTTTATCGGGATGGTTAAGCACCCGCGAAACCGTAATGGCACTAACGCCAGACAGTTTTGCCACATCGGCCAACGTCGCCCGTTTTGACTTAGTGTTACGAGTGCGCCCAGCCATAACAAATCCCTAATAAAATTTACTTTTGCTCAAAGCGAGCATGGTAGCACAAGGGCGAATGTTTGCGCTATCATAAGCCTACGACCCTGCGCCGGGTATTTAACCCGGCGCGCACGACCGTTATGAACTACCGACTTAGTCGTGATGCAGGCGGCCAGATAACCAGGATAAAGAGAGAAACACCATGCCAAGCGCGGAGCAACCCGTTTTACTCATTGTTATGGGTGTATCCGGCACCGGCAAATCCAGTGTCGCCGAAGCTCTGGCGCAGCATTACGGTTACCGCTATCTCGATGCCGACGACTTTCACAGTGACGAAGCCAAAGCCCTTATGGCACAAGGCACGCCCCTCACTGATGCATTACGCGCCCCCTGGGTGCGCAATATTAGTGCATACCTAAGCCAATGTGCCGCCAACGGCACCAGTTGCACCTTAGCGTTTTCGGGCCTGCGCCAGGATCACCGCCAACAGTTGCGCCAACTGCCCTTTCGCCGTTTGTTTGTTTTTCTTGCCGGCGATAAAAACACCATTGCCGCACGCATGAACCTTAGGCAAGACCACTTTATGCCTACCAGCCTGCTCGACAGCCAGCTAGCCAGCCTGCAATCGCCGCTGGGCGAGCCCGACGTGATTGAGATATCCATAGAGCCGGTATTAGACACGGTTATCGCCACCTGTATTGCACACATCGACAATGCGCTGCGCATGCCTTACCACTCACTGGCCGCTAATCCGGCATATTAATTGCGTTACATTGCTCAGGCACACACTTATTTTTGCGTAGCAAACAGGCGCGCCAGCACCTATTATCACAAGGGGCTGATAGCAACCGGCTAACGCCGACAAGACCTGCCAGAATAAGCGTCTAAGGCCCCGTATTCACGGTACTGCAAAAGGTCCGCAGCAATGACAACCGACTTTCTCTCGCTCGATGAACTGCACTGTAAAATTCACTCGCTACTCGAAACTCTTTACCCCAACAGCGACCCACAGGCATTAACCCAGGCCTGCCTCGACGCCATTGGACCCCGGCAAAATAAAGACGTTGTCGCACCCGAGCGGCTCTGGTCAGAAAAAGACAGCCTGCTGATTACCTACGGCAACTCGGTGCGCGAGGCCGGCCATAAACCGCTCGATACCCTGCAAAACTTTTTGCACGATAAGCTCCAAAATGTGTTTAGTGCTGTGCATGTCTTACCGTTTTTCCCGCACTCGTCGGACGATGGCTTTGCCGTTATCGACTACACCCAAGTAGACCCGGAGTTGGGCGACTGGGATGATATCAACGCCCTGTCACACGATTTTAAGCTAATGGCCGATCTGGTCATTAATCACGTTTCCAGTCAAAGCTTGTGGTTTCGCAACTATCAGTACGGCAAAGACCCGGGCCGGGGTTACTTTGTTGAAGCCGACCCCAACTACGACTTAAGCAACGTAGTGCGCCCGCGCACCAGCCCGTTGCTGCGCAAAACCGAAACCGCCGAGGGCATCAAACACGTATGGTGTACGTTCAGCCACGACCAGGTGGATGTGGACTTTCGCAACGAGCAAGTCCTGCTGGAGTATGTGCGCATCATCGGCCGCTATTTAGACGAAGGCGCACAGTGGATTCGCCTGGATGCCGTCGCGTTTTTATGGAAGGAGCTGGGCACCAACTGTATTCACCTGCCGCAAACCCACGATGTGGTAAAGCTGGTGCGTCTGCTCACCGAGTACAAAAACGCCCACGCGCTGCTCATTAGCGAAACCAATGTCCCTAACCGCGAGAACCTAACTTACTTTGGCAACAGCAACGAAGCGCATATTATTTATAACTTTAGTTTGCCGCCACTGGTTATTCACGCGCTGCTCGCCGGCGATTGCACCTACTTAAAAAGCTGGATGATGAGCATGCCGCCCTCACCGGTGGGCTGTACTTATTTAAACTTTACCGCCAGCCACGACGGTATTGGCTTGCGCCCCGCCGAGGGGTTGCTAAACGACGACGAACTAAAACAAATGCTGGGCACGCTGGAATCGTTTGGTGGACGCATATCAACCCGCACCGACGCCGAGGGCTTTGAGAAACCCTACGAGGCCAACATAGCCCTATTTGACGCCTTTAAAGGCACCTATAACGGCACCGACAAGTGGCAAGTGGAACGTCTGATTTGCTCGCAAAGTATTATGCTCGCCGTCGAAGGGATTCCCGCGTTTTATATTCACACGCTGTTTGCCACTCCCAACGACGAAGACAAACTCGAAGCCACCGGCCACAACCGCTCGATCAACCGCCGCAACTGGAGCTTGAGTGATTTACAGGCCCGTATTAACGAACCCGGCGGCCCCGGCCAACGAGTCTTTGACGAGCTGCGCCGGCTTATCCGGCTGCGCTCACATCAACCGGCGTTTCACCCCAACGCCACCCAGTTTACGCTGCATTTACGCCCAGAGATTTTTGCTTTTTGGCGTCAGAGCATGCGCCGGACACAAAGCATTTTTTGTATCTACAACCTAAGTGACCAGCCGCAAGAGGTAAACCTGTCAGATTTAAACTTAATCAGCACCGAGACCTGGTTCGATTTGATTGGCGATCAGCCCATCTCCGATCTATACGGAAAAGTCACCTTAGCGCCCTACCAATCGCTGTGGCTCACTAATTATAGTGACGGGTGACGGGTGACGGGTGACGGGTGAC